>NZ_VEDO01000060.1 GCF_007677875.1 Variovorax boronicumulans
GAAGAAATCGAGATCGTCGGCATCAAGCCCACGCTCAAGACCACCTGCACCGGCGTGGAAATGTTCCGCAAGCTGCTGGACCAGGGCCAGGCGGGCGACAACGTCGGCATCCTGCTGCGCGGCACCAAGCGCGAAGAAGTCGAGCGCGGCCAGGTGCTGTGCAAGCCCGGCTCGATCAAGCCGCACACGCACTTCACCTCCGAGGTGTACGTGCTGTCCAAGGACGAAGGTGGCCGTCACACGCCGTTCTTCAACAACTACCGTCCGCAGTTCTACTTCCGCACGACCGACGTGACCGGCGCCATCAGCCTGCCCGAAGGCAAGGAAATGGTCATGCCTGGCGACAACGTGTCGATCACCGTCAAGCTGATCGCCCCGAT
>NZ_VEDO01000061.1 GCF_007677875.1 Variovorax boronicumulans
GGGCGCATCCTGGGCGCTGCCATCGGGAGGACCGGGAGCATCTCGGGCGTGGGCATCGTGACCGGGGGCGGGGCGCAGGCCGGGGGGGGGGGGGAGGAGACGGGGGCGGGGGGGGTGGAGATGATGAGGAGAATGAAGGGGGGGGTGGATGGGGTGAAGAAGTTGGGGGTGGTGAAGGGTTGGGTGGATGGGAAGGAGATGGTGTAGGACGGGTAGTTGGAGATGGGGATTGGGGTGGGTTTGGGGGGTGGGGTGGTGGTGGATGGGGGGGGATTCGGGGAGGTGGGAGATGATGGGAGGCTTGTGGGGGCGGTGGTGCAGGGTGGGGTTGAAGGGATGGGGGATGGGGTGGCAGGGGGGGGGTGCAGGGACTTGG
>NZ_VEDO01000062.1 GCF_007677875.1 Variovorax boronicumulans
AGCGCAGTTCACGAGGATGCGCTCCTGGGCGTGGGCCTCGCGCGGTCGGCTGAAGGCCTCGTCGATGCTGGGGTGGGAGCGGGGGTGGGGGCGGCAGGTTGGGGTGAGGGAAGAGGAGAGGGGGTCGGGGGGGGAGAGGGGAGGGTTGAGGGGGGTGTGGGAGAAAGGGGGTTTGGGGGGGGGGGGTGTGAACGATGGGGTTTGGTGGGAGGTAGTGGAGGGGAGGGTTGGGGGGGGGAATGATGTTGAGGGGGGGGGGGTGTTGGGAGTGGGTTGTGAGAGGGGGGGGAGAGTGGGGGTGTGGAGGGTGGGAGGGGGAGGTGGAGGGGAGAGGGGGTGATGGGGTTGGTGGTCGTTGGGGAGAGGGAGGGG
>NZ_VEDO01000063.1 GCF_007677875.1 Variovorax boronicumulans
GTGGTGGAGTGAGGGGTGGAAAGGTGAGGGATGGGATGTTGGAGGTGGGGGGAGGGGGGGTGTGGGTGGGGGTTGATGTGAGTTGGGGGGTGGAAGGGTGGAAGGGGATGAAGGAGGGGGAGGGGTGGTGGGGGGATGGGAGGGTGGAGGTGAGGCGGGGGTTGAAGGAGTGGAGGGGGGGAGGGGGAGAGGTGAGGGGGGTGGAAGTGATGGGGGAGGAGGGGTGGGGTTGAGGGGGAGGAGTGGGAGGGGGATGGGTGAGAGAGGGAGGGGGTGGGGGTGGAAGGGGTGGGGGAGAGGTGGGAGGTGGTGGTGGATGGGGGGGGAGTGGATGAGGGGGTGTGGGGGGTGGAAGGGGGGGTGGG
>NZ_VEDO01000064.1 GCF_007677875.1 Variovorax boronicumulans
TGGGGGCGGAGGGGAGGTAGGAGATGTGGGTGTGGAGGTTGGGGGTGAAGAGGGGATAGTTGTGGAGGGGGTGGAGGTGGTGAGGATGGTGGAGGAGAGGGTGGCGGGGTAGGTGGAAGAGTGCGAGGGCTTCGAGGGGGGGCTGGTGGGGGTGGGGGAGGTGAATGCGGTTGGGGGGGAGGTGGGGTGGGGAGGTGGAGAGGAGGATGGGGAAGAGGGGGTTGTTGAGTTGGATGTGGTGGAAGAGGGGGTGGATGAGGAGGTGGGAGTGGGGCAGGAGGAGGTGGGGGTGGTAGGGGGAAGGGAGGGGATCGTGGAAGTTGCGGGGGGTGGAGGGATGGGTGTAGGGGTGGTGGTGGATGGG
>NZ_VEDO01000065.1 GCF_007677875.1 Variovorax boronicumulans
GTGGAGTTGGAGGGGGGGGGGTAGAGGGTGAAGGGGGAGGTGGGGGGGGAGGAGGGGAATGCGCAGGGGAGGCAGGTGGGGATGGGGAGGTTGGAGGGGAGGTTGGGGAGGTGGGTGTTGGGATGGGTGAGGTTGAGGGGGTTGAGGATGATGTGGGGGTTGTGGATGGAGAGGAGAGGGGGGGGGATTGGGTGTTGAGTGAGGGGGGGTAAGGAAAAAAGGGGGGCGGGTGGGCGGGTTGTTGGTGGGGGTGGGGGAGCAGGTGTTCGGCGTGCTTGTGGGGGGTGATGTTGGAAGAGCAGATGGTGGCGATGGGGCTGGCGATGCTGGGGCTGCTGGGCAGCGGTGGGGGGGCGTGGGG
>NZ_VEDO01000066.1 GCF_007677875.1 Variovorax boronicumulans
ATGGGTGGAAGGAGTTGGTGGAGCAGTTGAAGGTTGAGCAGATGGATCTGGTGGTGCTGGAAGCGAGGGGTGGGTAGGAGGGTGATGTGGTGATGGGTGTGGAGGAGGGAGGGATTGGAGTTGGTGGTATGAAGGGTGGGGAGAGGGGTGACTTTGCGAAGTGGATGGGGGAGTTGGGGAAGAGGGAGAAAGTGGACGCGGGGGTTGTGCGTGAGTTGGGGGATGTGGTTGGAGGTGAGAAGGAGGGAGGAAGGTAGATGACGGGGGGTGTGGAGGGGGGAGGAGATGTTGAAGGAGTTGGGGGGGGAGGAGGGTGAGGTGTAGAGGGGTGGGGTGGATATGGTGGTGAGGGGGG
>NZ_VEDO01000067.1 GCF_007677875.1 Variovorax boronicumulans
CGTGAACCCGCTGCCCGGCGGGGAGATGGTGGCGGGGGTGGAGGAGGAGGTGCGGGGGTTGTGGGCGGTGGAGTTGGGGGGGGAGGGGGTGGTAGGGGGAGAGGAAGGTGGAGTGGAGGTGGTTGTGGTGAGGGAGGGGGTGGAGGAAGAGGGGTAGGTGAGGGTGGTGGAGGGGAAGAAGGAGATGATGAAGAGGGGTGGGGAGAAGGTGGGCAGGGGGGAGGTGGAGGAGGTGTTGAGGAGGTTGGGGAAGAGGGGTGGGTGGGTGTGGTTGTTGGGGGGTTGGGGGATGAAGTGGGGAGGGGGGGGGAGGGTGGGGAAGGGGGGGGGGAGGTGGAGG
>NZ_VEDO01000068.1 GCF_007677875.1 Variovorax boronicumulans
CGCCCTGGGGCATAGCGCTGGACGCGATCGGGTTCTCGGGGGTGGGTGGGAAGGGTGTGGTGGAGAGGGTGAGGGGGGGGATGGGGATGGTGGGGGGGGTGGTGATGGGGGTGGCGGAGAGGGGGAAGATGGAGAAGATGGAGATGGGGAGGGTGGTTAGTGTGGTTGGATGGGGGTGAGGATGGTGTTGGCGTGGCGGTTGATGAAGGGGAGCGGGGGGTGGTAGGGGAGGGTGTTGTGGAGGAAGTTGGGGGGGGGGATGGTGAAGAGGTTGTGCGGGTCGGAGGTGTGGGAGTAGGGGTTGAGGAGGGGTTGGGGGGGGTTGGGGGAGATGATG
>NZ_VEDO01000069.1 GCF_007677875.1 Variovorax boronicumulans
CACCCCCTTGCGTACGCTCAACCCAACCACCCAACCTACACCACATCACCATCCACAACCACACAGCCCCCTTCAACCCCTCCCTCCACCAACCAAACCTCCAACCCCCCCTCAACCACCTCATCTTCAACCACACCCACCCCAACCCCCCCCCCTACCACCCACACCTCCACATCCCCCACCTCCTCCCCACCTTCCTCCACCCCCTCTCCCTCATCACCCACACCACCACCACCTACCACACCAACATCGAACACTCCCCCCGCCAGATCCAACACCCAACCTCGTTCGACGAGCTGCGCCCCGTGCTCCAGCAACCCATCCCTCCC
>NZ_VEDO01000006.1 GCF_007677875.1 Variovorax boronicumulans
GGAAACAGGTTTGGCGCACTGACGCAAACTGATGAAAGACTCCTCGGCTGAAGATACAAGGGGGATGGGATGGCTACACGAAGTGAGCCATCCAAACGGGGTGGTCTCATGTCACCGCCAATTTTTCTTTTTCTTCCAGCGGCGCTCGCCGCGCACGCCGGCTTCCTTCATGCCGAGGTAGAACTCCTTGATATCGTCCTTCTCGCGCAGCCGGGCGCAGGTGTCTTCCAGCACGATGCGGCCGTTCTCCAGCACGTAGCCGTAGTCGGCCACGTTGAGCGCCATGTTGGCGTTCTGCTCGACCAGCAGGAAGGTGGTGCCGCGCTCGCGGTTGATGCGCACCACGATCTCGAAGATCTCCTTGGTCAGCTTGGGCGACAGGCCCAGGCTGGGTTCGTCCAGCAGGATCAGGTCGGGCGCGGCCATCAGTGCGCGCGAGATCGCCAGCATCTGCTGCTGCCCGCCCGAGAGCAGGCCGGCGTCCTGCGCCGCGCGCTCGTGCAGGATCGGGAAGTAGCCGAACACGGCCTCCAGGTCGCGCGCCACACCGTCGCGGTCGCTGCGCGTGTAGGCGCCCATGGCCAGGTTGTCGCGCACGCTCAAGAGCGGGAACACCTCGCGCCCCTCGGGCACGTGCGACAGGCCCAGGCGCACGATCAGCGCCGGATCCTTGGCGGTGATGTCCTCGCCCTTGAACTCCACCGAGCCCTTGCGCGGGTCGAGGATGCCCGAGATGGTCTTGAGGATGGTGGTCTTGCCGGCGCCGTTGCTGCCGAGCACGGTGGCAATCTCGCTGCGCCGCACCTGCAGGCTCACGCCGCGGATGGCCTTGATCGGGCCGTAGGCGCTCTCCACGTTGAGCAGTTTCAGCACGGGCTGGTCGCTGACGGCCGGTGGAACGTCGCTCATGCCGTTCTCCGCAGCCCTGCCACGTCGTCCACCGTTCCGAGGTAGGCCTCCACCACCGCCGGATCGGCCTGCACCTCGGCCGGCGTGCCCAGCGCCAGCAACTCGCCCTGGTTCATGGCCAGCACGCGGTCGGACACCTTGGACACCAGCGACATGTCATGCTCCACCATCAGCACGGTCACGCCCAGCTCGTCGCGGATGTCCTGGATCCAGAAGGCCATGTCGTCGGTCTCCTCCACGTTCAGGCCCGACGAGGGCTCGTCCAGCAGCAGCAGCTTCGGCTCTGCGCACAGCGCGCGCGCCAGCTCCACCACCTTGCGCACACCATAGGGCAGGCCGGCGACCATGGCGTCGCGGTGGTGCTGCAGATCCAGCAGCTCGATCACGCGCTCGACCTTCTCGCGCGCCGCAAGCTCGGCCCGGCGCGCGCGCGGCGTGAACAGCACATCGCCCCAGAAGCCGGTCTGGCGGTGCGTGTGGCGACCGACCAAGAGGTTGTGCAGCACGGTGGCGTGCTCGAACAGCTCGATGTTCTGGAAGGTGCGCGCGATGCCCAGCGCGGCGATGCGGTGCGCGGGCTGCGCCGTCAGCGAGTCCCCGCGGTACAGGATCCCGCCCGAGGTCGGCGTGTAGATCCGGCTGATCAGGTTGAACACCGTGGTCTTGCCCGCGCCGTTGGGGCCGATCAGCGTAAACACCTCGCCCTCCTGAACCTTGAAGCCCACGCGGTTGACGGCCAGCACGCCGCCGAAGCGCATGCTGACGTCCTGCACCTGCAACAGCGCCGTGCTCACTTCAACCTCTCGGATTTCTGGAACGACTTCTGCCGCTTGAACATGCCCTTGCGGTAGAACGGGAACATGCTGAAGTAGGTGCGCACCTTGAGCCAGCGCCCATACAGCCCCAGCGGCTCGAACAGCACGAACACGATCAGCACCAGGCCGTAGACGAAGCCCTGCAGGCCGGGCGCCATGGCGATGGCCTCGGGCAGATAACCTTTGCCCAGCGCGATCAGCTGCGGCATGGCGATCAGGAAGACGGCGCCGAGGAAGGCCCCGTGCACCGAGCCCAGCCCGCCGATCACCACCATCAGCAACAGGTCGATGGACTGCAGCACGCTGAACTGGTCGGGCGACAGGAAGCTGATCTTGTGCGCGTACAGGGCGCCGGCCAGCCCGGCCAGCGCGGCGGACAGCGCGAACGACAGCGTCTTGTAGTGCGCCAGGTGGATGCCCATGCTCTGCGCCGAGACTTCGGAATCGCGGATCGCCACGAAGGCCCGGCCGGTCGGCGCGCGCAGCAGGTTCAGGATGGCCAGCGTGGCGACCACCGCGAGCAGCAGGCACAAAAAGTAGAAGCCCTCGCCGCTGTCGAGCTTGAAGCTGCCGATGGCCGGCGGCTTCATGTGCAAGCCGGCGTTGCCGCCCGTCACGCTCTCCCAGCGCGCCAGAACCTCCTCGACGATCACGCCGAAGGCCAGCGTGGCCATGCCCAGGTAGATGCCCTTCACACGCAGCGCCGGCAGCCCCACCACCACGCCCACCGCCGCCGCCAGCAGCATGGCCATCACCATGGCCACCGGGAACGGCCAGCCCAGGTTGGTCAGGACGCCCTGGGTGTAGGCCCCCACGCCCAGGAAGGCCGCATGGCCCAGCGAGAACTGGCCCGTGAAGCCCGACAGCAGCATCAGCCCCAGCCCGGCGATGCCGTAGATCAGCACGAAGGTCAGCTGCGCCAGCCAGTACTCGGGCAGCGCCAGCGGCGCCAGCACCAGGGCCGCGAGCAGCAGGCCATACCAGAAGCGATGGCCCTCATGCTTGGCGAGCGCGATGTCCTGCGCGTAGCTGGTCTTGAACAGAAAGCGCATCGTGCTCGGCCCTCAGACTTTCTTGCGCAGGCGTTCGCCGAACAGGCCGTTGGGCCGGACCATGAGCATGACCAGCACCACGATGTAGGCGGCCGTGTCCTTGAAGCCGTCGGGCAGGTAGAAGCCGGCCAGCGACTCCACCACGCCGATCAGCACCCCGCCCACGATGGCGCCCGGCAGGCTGCCGAAGCCACCCACCACCGCGGCCGGGAAGGCCTTGAGCCCGATGAAGCCCATGTTGGCGTGCACGAAGGTGATGGGCGCCAGCAGCAGCCCGGCCAGCGCCGCCACGGCCGCCGCCAGGCCCCAGACCAGCCCATTGAGCCGGCGCACCGGGATGCCCATGTAATAGGCGGCCAGCTGGTTCTGCGAAGAGGCCTGCATGGCGATGCCCAGCTTGCTGTAGCGGAACAGCGCGAACAGCAGCGCGCACAGCACCCCGGTGGCGCCGATCACGACCAGCTGCTCGGCGTTGAGCACGAGCTCGCCCAGGCGGTAGATCTCGTCCTTGTAGGGCACGGGCAGCGTGTGCGTCTCGGTGCCGATGCCGGGCACCATGGTGACGAGACCGCGCGCGACGTAGCCGATGCCGATGGTCAGCATGACGATGGAGAACGCCGGCTGCCCCAGGATGGGGCGCACCACCACGCGCTCGAGCAGCATGCCCAGCAGCGCCACGGCCACCACGGCACAGACCGCAGCCATCCAGAACGCCAGGCCCAGCCAGGTCATCGCGGCGAACCCGGCGAAGGCGCCCAGCATCATGAGTTCGCCTTGGGCGAAGCTCACGGTTTCCGTGGCCTTGTAGATCAGCACGAAGCCGAGCGCGATCAGGCCATAGATGCAGCCCTGCGCGACGCCACTGATCACCAGTTGGAGAAACTGCACCCGGATCCCCCTCTTGTCGTGCCCGGGTTTATAGCCGTGCCCCGCGCCACGGCGCTCAGGGTTGTTCCGCATCCACCGGGCAACGCGGCCCAGTCTAGGGGTTTGGCGGGCTCAGCTGGTGGCCGGCGGCGCCGCTGGCTGCACCAAACGCGGCCGTCCGTCGTCGCCGATGGCCACGTAGGTCAGCCGTGCCTCGGTCACCTTGACGTAGCGCTGCGGCGTGTGGCGCCGCTCGGCGTAGACCTCCACCTGCACCGTGACCGAGGTGCGGCCCACGCGCGTGATGGCCGCGAAGAACGACAGCAGGTCGCCCACGCGCACCGGCTGCTTGAAGATGAACTCGTTGACGGCCACGGTGGCGAACTTGCCGACGATGAGCCGCGCCGGCAGCACGCCTCCGGCCAGATCGACCTGGGCCATGACCCAGCCGCCGAAGATGTCGCCATTGCCGTTGGTGTCCGCCGGCATGGGGATGACCTTGAGCACCAGCTCCATGTCGGTGGGCAATTGGACGGGGGCGCTTGAATCGGTGGACATCCGGGACAATCTCCGCAGAACGAGAACGACGTCCGCGATTGTCATCCATGCGCTCCTACGCCCCCGCCGCCCCCGACACCCCCAGCCTCCCACCCGGCGCCCCGCCCCGCTCGGACTGGGCCACGCTGCGCCGCCTGCTGCCCTACCTGTGGCAATACAAGTGGCGCGTGGTGTTCGCGCTGGCCTTCATGGTGGGCGCCAAATTCGCCAACGTGGGCGTGCCGGTGCTGCTCAAGAACCTGGTCGACGCGATGACCCTCAAGCCCGGCGATCCGGCGGCCGTGCTTGTGGTGCCCGTGGGCCTGCTGCTGGCCTATGGCTTGCTGCGGCTGTCGACTTCGCTGTTCACCGAGCTGCGCGACCTCGTGTTCGCGCAGGCCACCCAGGGCGCGGCGCGCTCCATCGCGCTGCAGACCTTCACGCACCTGCACGCGCTTTCGCTGCGCTTTCATCTGGAGCGCCAGACCGGCGGCATGACGCGCGACATCGAACGCGGCGTGCGCGGCATCGAGTCGCTGATCTCCTACTCGCTCTACAGCATCGTGCCCACCGTGATCGAGGTGGCGCTGGTGCTCGGCATCCTCGCCGTCAAGTTCGACGCCTGGTTCGCCTGGATCACGCTGGCCGCACTGGCGCTGTACATCACCTTCACGGTGCTGGTGACCGAATGGCGCACGCAGTTTCGCAAGCAGGTCAACGAATTCGACTCCACGGCCCACACGCGCGCCATCGACTCACTGCTGAACTACGAAACCGTCAAGTACTTCGGCAACGAAGGCTACGAGGCGCAGCGCTACGACGACAGCCTGCAGCGCCTGCGCCGCGCGCGGCTCAAGAGCCAGACCACGCTGTCCCTGCTCAACGCCGGCCAGCAGCTCATCATCGCGGTGGCGCTGGTGGGCATGCTGTGGCGCGCCACCCAGGGCGTGGCGGACGGCCGCATGACGCTGGGCGACTTGGTCATGGTCAACGCCTTCATGATCCAGCTGTACATCCCGCTCAACTTCCTGGGCGTGATCTACCGCGAAATCAAGCAGAACCTGACCGACCTGGACAAGATGTTCACGCTCATGGAACGCGACCGTGAGGTGGCCGACGCCCCCGGCGCCCAGCCACTGGACACCGCGCGCGGCAGCGGCATCCGCTTCGAGCAGGTGGACTTCGCCTACGAGCCGGCCCGGCCCATCCTGCACGGCGTGCACTTCGAGATCCCGGACGGCAAGACGGTGGCCGTGGTCGGCCCGTCGGGATCGGGCAAAAGCACGCTGGGGCGGCTGCTCTACCGCTTCTACGACGTCCAGGCCGGCAGCGTGCGCATCGCCGGCCAGGACATCCGCGCCGTGACCCAGTCCAGCGTGCGCCGCGCCATCGGCATCGTGCCGCAAGACACCGTGCTGTTCAACGACACCATCGCCTACAACATCGGCTACGGCCGGCCCGGTGCCAGCCAGGAGGACATCGAGGCGGCGGCCCGCGCGGCGCACATCCACGACTTCATCGCCGCCATGCCCCTGGGCTACCAGACCATGGTGGGCGAGCGGGGTCTGAAGCTCTCGGGCGGCGAGAAGCAGCGCGTGGCCATCGCGCGCACGCTGCTCAAGAACCCGCCCATCCTGATCTTCGACGAGGCGACCTCGGCGCTGGACTCGGCGAACGAGCGCGCCATCCAGGCCGAACTGCAGTCGGTCGCGCGCGGGCGCACCACGCTGGTCATCGCGCACCGGCTGTCCACCGTGGTCGATGCGCACGAGATCCTGGTCATGGAGGCCGGCCGGATCGCCGAGCGCGGCACGCATGCCCAGCTGCTGGCGGCCGGTGGGCGCTACGCGCGCATGTGGGCGCTGCAGCAGAACGAGCCGGCTGCCGCAGGCAACGCTCACCAGGCTGTCGGATCGACGCCGTAGAAGGCCTGGAGTTCGGCGTACAGCGCCGGCCGTTCGGCCTCCAGCCGCGGCCCCTGCTCGAAGAACACCTCGGAGGCCACGGCGAAGAATTCCGCCGGGTTGGTCGCGGCGTAGTCGCCGAGCAGATTCGGCTCGCCCGCGGCCAGCTGGCGCTGCAGGCGGTCGAACTCGGCCTGCAGCACGCGCGTCCAGCGCGCCGCGCTCATGCCGCGCGGCAAGGGTGGTGCGCCGTTGGACCGGCCGTCGGCCTGGTCCAGCTGGTGCGCGAACTCGTGCACCACCACGTTGCGCCCGTCCGTTGGATCGGCCGCGCCGGCCAGCACGTCGTCCCAGGACAGCACGACCTGCCCCTGCGACCAGGACTCGCCGGACAGCACCTGGCGCTCGTCGCGCAGCACGCCGCCGGCCTCGGTGCGCACGCGGTCGACCAGGAAGGCCCCCGGGTACAGCAGCACCTGGCGCAGGTTGCCGAAGTGCCCGCCCGGCCGGCCCAGCAGCAGCAGGCAGGCCTGGGCGGCCACGACCACGCGCATGGCCTCGGTCACGACCAGGCCGTCGCAGCCGATGAAGGGCTTCTCGGCGATGAAGACCTGCATGTGCTGCTTGAGCTGGAGCTGCAGGTTTACCGGGAGGCGGCGCACCTGCGGCACATGGCGCGCCAGCACGCGGCGCCAGGCGGCAGGAAAGGGCTGGCGCGCCAGCGCGCGGCGGCGCCAGGCCCGCCAGGCCGGCGCCAGGGCGATGCCCAGAACGGCCGCCAGCGCGCCGAGCAGGACGGCGCCGAACAGGAACTGGGAGAGCGTGGGCATGCAGATCGGGCGGCAGCGTGATCCGGGCAACTGGAGGCGTGGTCGCCGTTTTCAAGCATGGCACGCATCGCCAAGCACGAGGCATGGGGCCGCGGGTTCTGCGCTACCCTCGCCGCCCCACCATGGACATTCCGACACTGCCCGCCTGGGCCTGGATCCCGATCACGCTGGCCGCCGCACTGGCGCAGACCATCCGCAATGCCGCCCAGCGCAGCCTGGTCAGCCAGGCCGGCACCTTGGCCGCCACGCTGGCGCGCTTCCTCTACGGCCTGCCGTTCGCGCTGGTTTTCGTGGCGCTGGCGCAGCAGCTCTCGGCCCGGCCCGTGCCGGCCTTCCATGCCGGCTACTTCGGCTGGGTGGCGATGGGCGCCGTGGCCCAGCTGCTGGCCACGGCCTGCCTGCTCAAGGCCATGCAGCAGCGCAACTTCATCGTCGGCGTGGCGTTCTCCAAGACCGAGGTGCTGCAGGTCGCGCTGTTCTCCACGCTGTTCCTGCACGAGGTGCCGACCTGGCTGGCCGCGCTGGCCATGCTCGCGGCCACGCTGGGCGTGGTGCTGCTCTCGCTGCCGGCCCGCGCGGGTGCCGCCGGCGGCGTGGCGGCCGGCGGCGCCAGCCAGGCCGTGCTGTACGGCATCGCCTCGGGCGCCTGCTTCGCGCTGTCGGCCGTGGGCTTTCGCGGCGCGGCCCTGGCCATGCCCGATGTGGCGCCCTGGCTGCTGGGCGGCTGGGGCGTGCTCTGGGCCCAGCTGCTGCAAAGCCTGCTGCTGGGCGGCTGGCTCGCCGCGCGCGACCCGGTGGCGCTGGCCACCACGGCGCGGGTCTGGCGCGTGTCCATCCTGGCCGGCGCCATGGGCGCGCTGGCCTCCACGGGCTGGTTCACGGCCATGGCGATCCAGCCGGCGGCCGACGTGCGCACGCTGGGCCTGGTCGAGGTCTTCTTCAGCCTGCTGGTCTCGCGCCGGATCTTCCGCGAGAAGCTGCGCGCCGGCGAACGCTGGGGCCTGGCGCTGGTGCTGCTGGGGCTGGTCGGGATCTGCCTGCAGCTCTAGCTAGGAGGCCATCAGAAAGGGCAGCACTTCGTCGAGCAGCGCCTGCGGTGCTTCCTCGGCGATGTAGTGGCCGCAGGGCAGCGGCCGGCCGCGCACGTCGGTGGCCACGCGCCGCCATTCGGCCAGCGGATCGAAGCAGCGGTGCACCACGCCCTCTTCGCCCCACAGCGCGAGCAGCGGCACCGTGAGTTGTCGGCCCGCGGCGCGGTCCGCCCGGTCGTGTTCGAGGTCGATGCCGGCCGATGCGCGGTAGTCCTCGCACAGGCCGTGCGCCGCCCCTGGCTGGCGCAGGCCGGCCTCGTAGGCGGCCAGCGCGCGCGGGTCGAACGGCGCCAGGCCGGCGCTGCGCCGGCCCACCACGTCGCGCAGGTAGGCGCCGGGGTCGGCTTCGATCAGGCGCTCGGGCAGCGGCGCGGGCTGGATCAGGAAGAACCAGTGCCAGTAGGCGCGCGCGAAGGCCTCACTGGTCTGCTCGTACATGGCCAGCGTGGGCGCGATGTCCAGCAGCACCAGGCTGCGCACGGCATCGGCACGGTCGACCGCGAGCCGGTGCGCCACGCGCGCGCCGCGGTCGTGCGCCAGCACGTCGAAACGCGCATGGCCCAGCGACTGCATGAGGCGCAGCATGTCGCGCGCCATGGTGCGCTTGCTGTAGTTGGCGTGGTCGGCCTCGCCGGCCGGCCTGGACGAGCCGCCGTAGCCGCGCAGGTCGGCCAGCACCAGCGTGAAGCGCTCGGCCAGCTGGGGCGCCACCTTGTGCCAGATCGCGTGCGTCTGCGGGTGGCCGTGCAGCAGCAGCAGGGGCGGGCCCTCGCCACCGACCAGCGCATGGATGTGCAGGCCGTCGCCGACCGCGGCCCGGTGTGGGCGAAAGCCCGGGAACAGGGGGGTGTCCGTCATGGTGCGATCTTAGGAGCGTGGGAACCGTCCAGCCGCTGGCGCGTGCGTCCCGCCACATCGCGCAACCAGGGCTGCTGCGTCCAGTGGCGCTTCGCGAAGGCCTCGGTCTGCGCGCGGTAGTGAGCAGCAGCCACACGCTGCATGCGCGTGCCCGCGATGGCGGAACCGCGAGAGCCAGCGCGTGCTGGCCGTTCTGGAGGCGCTGCAGCGCGCCGTCTCGGGCAACAGCGGGAAGCCGGCCGGCCCGCTGCACGTGGCGGCCACGCTGGGCTTCGGCCGCAAGCACGTCGCGCCGGCGCTCTCGGGCTACGCGCCAATTCCCGCCGTCGAGCGCCACCAGCACGCTGCGCGCACGCTGCGGTCAGGGCACACTCGCAGCCTTCAACTGCGCCCCCTCCATTTCCGTGGACTTCCTGCTCCAGACCCTCGCCCAGTACGGCGTCGCCTTCGTGTTCGCCATGGTGCTCATCGAACAGCTGGGCGCGCCGATCCCCGCCTTTCCCGTGCTGATGCTGGGCGGCGCGCTGGCCGCGCGCGGCGAACTCGGGCTGGCGCCGCTGTTCGCCGCCGCCATGGCGGCCACGCTGATCGCCGACAACCTGTGGTACTGGGCCGGCGAGCGGCTGGGCCGGCGCGTGCTGCGGCTCATGTGCAAGCTGTCGCTGACGCCGGACGGCTGCGTGCGCCAGACCGAATCCATCTTCCTGCGCTTCGGGCCCGCCTCGCTGGTGGTGGCCAAGTTCGTGCCGGGCTTCGCCTCGGTGTCCACGGCCATGTCGGGCGCCTTGCACATCCGGCGCGCCACCTTCGTGCTGTTCGACGCGATCGGCAGCGCGCTGTGGATCGGCCTGGGCGTGGCACTGGGCTGGCTGTTCGCACCCGCCATCTAGGAGGCGCTGGCCACGCTGGGCGAACTCGGCCGTTGGGGCCTGGCGCTGCTGGTGACGGCCGTGCTGGCCTTCGTGGCGGAAAAGTGGTGGCAGCGGCGCCAGTTCCAGCGCCAGCTGGCCAGCGAGCGCATCAGCGTCGATGCACTGGCCGCGCGGCTGGAACGTGGCGAGCCGGCGGTGCTGGTCGACGTGCGGGTGCCCGGCAGCCTGCCGCACGGCCGCATTCCGGGCGCGCTGCAGATGCATGGCAAGCAGTTGCCGGCCGAGCTCGACACGCTCGCGCGCGACACCCTTCTTGTGGTCTATTGCGCCTGCCCGAACGAGGTGTCGGCCGCGTTGGTCGCGCAGCGCCTGCAGCGCCGCGGCTTCACACGCGTGCTGCCGCTGCTGGGCGGGGTGGACGCCTGGCTGGCCGCCGGACGGCCGCTGGCTACAACCTGAACTACCAGGCCAGCCGCCAGCCGCCCGGGCCGACCGGCACCGGCGGCGTTTCGACCGGCAGTGCGCCGGGCTCCAGGAAGTCAGCCAGCACGTCGTCGCGTAGCGCGATGAAGCGCGGGTCGCTGCGGTGGCGCGGGTGCGGCAGGTCCACGTCGACGATGCGGCGGATGCGGCCCGGATGCGGCTGCATCACGACCACCTGGTTCGCGAGGAACACGGCCTCCTCCACGTCGTGCGTGACCAGCAGCATGGTGATGCGCTCGGCCTGCCAGATGCGCTGCAGCTCGTTCTGCAGCCGCGCGCGCGTCAGCGCATCGAGCGCGCCGAAGGGTTCGTCGAGCAGCAGCACGCGCGGCCGGTTCACGAGGCCGCGCGCGATCGCCACGCGCTGTGCCATGCCACCCGAGATCTGGTGCGGAAAGGACTGCTCGAAGCCCTCCAGCCCGACCAGCGCCACATGCTCGGCGACACGCTCGCGCTTCTCGGCCGGTGTGAGCTGCGCGTTGCGCAGCCCCACGGCGATGTTCTGCTCCACGTTGAGCCAGGGGAACAGCCGGTGGTCCTGGAACACGATGCCGCGCTCGGGACCGGTGCCCGCGATGGGCTCGCCGTCGAGCTCGATGCGGCCCTCGTACTGGTCTTCCAGGCCCAGCACCAGCCGCAGCAGCGTGGACTTGCCGCAACCGCTGGCGCCCACGATGCTCACGAAGCGCCCGGCCGGCACGTGCAGGTCGATGTCCTGCAGCACCTGCAGTTCGCCACCGGCGGCCTGGGTGCTCGCGTAGCGCTTGCCCAGGGCGCGGATGCGCAGTTCGTTCTCGGCAACCACAACAGTCATGAGGATCGTCCCAACCAACGCGCCAGCCGGCGCTCCAACCAGCGGGCCGAAGCGTTCATCGCCCAGCCCACGCCACCGATGACCACCATGCCGAACAGCACGAGGTCCATGCGGAAGTGCTCGCTGCCCTCGATCAGCGTGTTGCCGATGCCCTTGCCGGCCACCAGCAGGTACTCGGCGCCGATGGTGGCCAGCCAGGAATAGATCAGCGCGAGGTAGACGCCCGTGAAGATGGCCGGCAGCGCCGAGGGCAGCACCACCTGCGTGACGGTCTGCCAGCGTGTGAAGCCGTAGACGCGCGCCACCTCCAGCAAGGCCTTGGGCGTGGTGCGAATGCCATCGCAGGTATTGACCACCACCGGCACCAGCGCGGCCAGCGACAGGAACACCACCTTGGCCACGTCGCCCAGGCCGAACCAGACCGAAATCAGCGGTATCCAGGCGAACAGAGAGATCTGTTTGAAGGTGTTGAAGCTCGGCCCGACGAGGCGGTTGAACAGCGGCGACAAGCCCAGCAGCGCGCCCAGCACCAGGCCGCCCAGTGTGCCGATCAAAAAGCCCGTGGCCTCGCGCGCCAGGCTGGCCGACAGCGCACGCCAGAGCCGCCCGGTCTCGATCTGCTCCCAGGCCGTGGCCAGCACCTTGGCCGGTGCCACCAGCAGCGCGGAGTTCACGAGCTCGAAGCGCGCGGCCAGCGACCACAACACGATGGCGGCTACCGGCAGCACGAAGCCGCGCCAGCGGCCCGTGGCCTGCGGTCGGAGCGGCGCGAGCGCGGAGAGCTCGGCCCGTTCGGTCGCCGCGCTCATGCCGTTCCCTTCACCCGGCGCTCGGCCCAGTCCAGCACCCGGTCGATGGCATAGCCGATGGCGCCGACCACGATCACGGCCGCCATGACCTGGTCCAGCTGGAACAGCTGGCGGCCGTAGACGATCAGGTAGCCCAGGCCCTCGCTGGAGGCGACCAGCTCGACCACCACCAGCGACAGCCAGGCCTTGGTGAAGCCCAGGCGCAGGCCCGTGAACAGCGTGGGCACGGCATGCGGCAGGACGATCTCCAGCACCTGCTGGCGCGGCGTGTAGCCATAGACGCGGCCGACCTCGCGCAAGGACACAGGCGTCTGCCGGAAGCCCTGCAAGGTGTTGAGCGCCACCGGCACCAGCGCGGCCTTGGCGATCAGGATGTATTTCAGCGGCTCGCCGATGCCCACCAGCAGCAGCACGAAGGGCAGCCAGCCCAGCACCGGGATCTGCACGAGCGCGTTGAAGCTGGGCAAGAGGTAGGCCTCGGCGCTGCGCGACAGCCCCATGGCCGAGCCCAGCGCCAGCCCCAGCAGTGCGCCCGCCGCGAAGCCGACCAGCACGCGCTGCAGGCTGGCCAACACGTGCAGCCAGAGTTCGCCGCTCAAGGCCAGGTCGCGCAGCGTCTCCCAGACGAACTGCGGCGGCGGCAGCACCTGCGGCGAGATCCAACCCTGCGCCGCGCCCAGGAACCACAGGCCCAGCAGCGCGGCCGGCAGCAGCCAGGGCAACAGCGCATCGCCGCGGCGGCGGGCCGGCGCCTTGCGCGGCGCGGCCGCCGGCGTTGCGGCGCCAGCCGGCGCCGGCAACGAGGACGCGGCCAGCGCCCCACCCGTCAGCAGCGGCACGAAGGTCTGCTCGACGCCCATTCTTCAGCGCGCGGCCACCGAGGCGCTACCCGCAATGGGCTTGCCCTTGGCGTCGTAGGCGGTCCAGTGGTTCTCCAGACCCTGCTTCTTGAGCGCGGCCTGCAGGTACTTGGGCTCGAACCAGTCGTCCACGGTCACGCTGCGGCGGATCAGCTTGAGCTTGAGCGCGTCGTCCACGACGGCCTTGTAGCGCGCGCGCAGGAAGGCGTCGAGCAGCGGCGTGTTGCGCTCGGCCAGCGACTGGTTCTCGAACTCGGCCTGGTACGAGGCGGCCGGCGTGCCGCTCTTGGCCCAGGTGGCGAACAGCTCGGCGCGGTTCTTCTCGTCCGAGGCCCACTTGGCGGCGCGCACGAACACGTCGACGACGCGCTGCACCTCGGCCGGGTTGGCCTTCTCGAACGCGCCGTGCACGAGCAGCGCGGCCTGGCGCGTGAAGGCCGGATCCTGGCCCTGGGTGGAGTAGACGATGCGGGCCAAGCCCTGGTCGCGCACCTTGAACCACTCGCTGCCGCCGAAGGCCGCGTCGACGCCGCTGGAGACCAGTGCGGCCTGGGCGCTGCCGGTGTCCAGGTTCACGCCCTTGATGTCGCGCTCGGTCAGGCCGTTGGCGGCCAGCACGTTGATCGCGACCAGGTGGCCATTGGTGCCACGGAAGATCGAGACCTTGCGGTCCTTCAGGTCCTTGATCGACTGGATGTCGGACTTGGGTGGCACCACCACGTAGAGGTTGTTGCGCGTGCCGCTGGCCAGCAGCAGCTTGGTGTCCAGGCCATTGGCGCGGCCGACCACGGAGGGCAGATCGCCCTGGTAGGCGAAATCGATCTGCTTGTTCGACAGTGCCTCGTTCACGGCCGGGCCCGCGCCCTTGAAGAACAGCCATTCGATCTTGATGCCGGAGCCCTTGAACTCCTCCTCCAGCCACTGCTGGTTGCGCGCCACGCCGCCGGGCGAGCCGCCCCAGGTGACGGGATCGCCACCACCGGCCGTGGCCACGCCGATGCGGATGACTTCGGGCGCGGCCTGCGCCGCGGTGAATGCGCCGAACAGCGCCAGTGCGGCGGCCCAGCCCTTGAAGACTTGCTTGGTCGAGAACATGCGGGATCCTTGGGGTCGGGTTCAGGCGGCCAGGCCGAGCTGGCGGCCCACGGCCGTGCCGTCGAAGAAGTGCGGATTCGCCTCGGTGTAGAAGCGCAGCGGGTTGCCGAAGGTGAAGGCGCGGAAGTCCTGCGCCGAGATCACGCCCTGCTCCACGAGGTCCCATGTCTCGGCCAGCGGCTCGGTGAACTCGGGCACGTCCCAGTGCCCCACGTCGGACGACCAGATCGCGTTGATCTTCACACCGCCCGGGTGCACGCGGTGGTTGAAGGCGGCGGCCACGGTGCGGTCGTCGGCCTCGGAGCCGAAGAAGAAGGGGTCGACCCAGCGCGCGCGGATGTCGTCCACGCTTCCGATGCCGGCCAGCGCGAAGTCGTCGATCTCCTCAAGCGTGGGCTCGCGGCTGTGCGGCAGCGCCGAGATCCCGAGGCTGTCGCGCACCAGGGTGGCCTTGTCCACGGCGCGGCCCTGCAGCAGATCGGCGCCGTGCTGGTCGAACAGCGCGGCCAGCAGGTCCACGTCGACGGCGGCCGGGTCGTAGTGGCGCACGGCATGGCGGTTGCGCTTCTCCCAGCGGTCCACGAGGTGCGTGAACACATGCGAGCCCCAGTCGGCCCCGCCTTCGAGCAGGCCCACGCGCAGGCCCGGGAAGCGCCGCGTGACGCCGCCGAAGAACAGCGCCTTGGCGAAGGCCTGCGAGCCATCGGCGAAGTGGCCGATGTGGTTGAACATGTAGTTGCTCGTGGACTGCCGGCCGGTCCAGCCCTGGCTGCCGTAGTGCGTGGTCACGGGCACGCCGAGTTCGACCACCTTGGCCCAGAACGGGTCGTAGTCGTGCGGGCTGTCGATGCCATAGAAGTCGATGTAGCCCACGTGTTTGGCGATCTCGGGATGCTCCCTGGCCGGGTACTTCTCGGCGATGGCGGGGATCGGCCGGCGCACGCCGCCCGGGATGTTGATGACCTTGAGCTTCAAGGTGTTGACCGCGAATTCCAGCTCCTCGATGGCTTCCTTCGGGTTGTGCATCGGAATGCCCGCCACCGGCGTGAGCCGGTCGGCGTAGGCGCGGTACTGGTCGGCGTGGAAGTGGTTCAGCGCGCGGTGCAGCGGCTGGCGGTACTCGCTGCCGGCCGCGGCCGGCGAGAGCACGTCGTTGGGGAACAGCACGGAGTAGTCCGAGCCCTGCTCGGCCAGGCGCTCGTACAGCAGCGCCGGGATGGTGTAGGTGGCCAGGTCGTAGGTGTTGCGCGTGACGCGGGCCCACCAGGGCGCCCGCAGCGTGCGGTGGTGGGCGCGCTCGGCGGGGCTCTGCTGGTACCAGTCCTTGCCAGCGCCGTCGCGCGTGACGAAGCGTCCGCCCAGGGCCTTGCGCAGCGCATCGACCAGCTTGGGCCCGCCGTACTGGGCGATGTAGTCCTCCAGCACCGGCGCGTAGTCGTTCACGTGCACGTCGGTGTCGATGACGGGGTGGTCCAGGCGCGCCTTGACGGCGGCCGAACGCGAGGCCCTGGCGGGGTTCAGGCGGGTGTTCACGCGGGTGCTCCTTGGATGGAATCGGTGCGTCCATCTTCGAAGGCGTCCCGGCCTACAACAACGAAGGCTTTCGCATGTGCAAGCGTGCAGAACAGATAAGCCGTAAGCTGCCCGTCACCATGAGACAACTCCTTTTGCGCTGGAGCGCCCCGGTGCTGGCCGCCCTGCTCGCCGCCTGCGGCACCGTCCAAAGCCTGCAACCCGGCATGCCACGGGCCGAAGTGCTGGCGCGCTGGGGCCAGCCCACACGCGTCGTGCCGCTGGCCCAGGGCGAGCGGCTGCAGTACAGCTTCCAGCCGCAGGGCCAGGAGGTGGTGATGGTGGACATCGACGCCAGCGGCCGCGTGCTGCAGGCGCGCCAGGTCCTCAACGAGAACGACTTCGCGCGCATCCCGCTGGACGGCAGCTGGACCCAGGCGGACATCGGCCGCGAGTTCGGCCCGCCAGGCTCGGTGGGTGCGGTAGGGCGCTGGGACGGCCCGGTCTGGACCTACCGCTGGCGCGGCGGCATGGTGGACCAGATGTTCTACGTCTACTTCGACCCGGCCGGCCGCGTGCGGCGCACCGAGATCGGCATGGACCCGCGGCAGTTCCGCGACAAGCGCTGAGCGCCAGGATCGCCGGTCTACGCGTGGAAAAAATGCTTGGCTGGCCTGAACAGTTGGCTAGCAAAAACGACCTTGGAGACCGAAGTCTCGGGTCGCCCCACGATGAAACCGGTGGGAGTGCCACCGTTGGCTGCTGCACTCCCGATGGCGCCACTGTACCTTAATTGAGAAAAACTCTCATTTGAAGCCCTGTTGCCGGTGCGGCCTTTGGCCACACCGGCCAGCGTGGCACTCAGGCGCCGCGGTCCCAGCCCCCACCCAGCGCGCGCACCAGCCCCACGGTGGCCTGGTACTGGGCCGACTTGACCTGCAGCGCCTGGCGCCGGTTGCGCAGCTCGCTGCGGCGCGCGTCCAGCAGTTCGATCTGGCTCACGAGGCCGTTGCGGTAGCGCGTTTCCGACAGCGCCGACGCGCGTGCCGCCGCCGTCACCGCGCGGCCCTGGGCCAGCGACTGCTCGTCGAGCAGGCGCAGCGCGGCCAGCTGGTCCTCCACGTCGCGGAAGGCAGAGAGCACCTGGGCGCGGTAGCCGGCGGCCGCCACATCCAGCTGCGCGGCGGCGTTCTGCAGGTTGGCCTCGCGGCGGCCGCCGTCGAAGATCGGCAGAGACAGCAGGGCGCCGATGCCCCACGAACGTGCCGACCACTTGAACAGATCACCCAGGTCGGTGGAGGCGAAGCCACCCGAACCCGTCAGCGCGATGTCGGGGAACCAGGCCGTGCGCGCCACGCCCACGCGGGCCTGGGCGGCCTGCAGGCTCAGCTGCGCGGCCGACACGTCGGGCCGGCGCGCGAGCACCGCGGACGGCACGCCGGCCGGAATGCGCGGCAGCGCACTGCGCCAGTCCTGCGGCGCCACCTGGAAGCTGGAGGCGGCCTCGCCGACCAGCACGGCCAGCGCATGCTCGAGTTCGGCGCGGCGGCGGTCCAGCGCCAGCGCCTCGGCCTCGTTGGCCGCCACCTCGCTCTGCACGCGCACGAGGTCGAGTTCGGCCACGTCGCCGGCGTCGTAGCGCCGCTGCGTCAGCCGCAGCGTGTCGTCGTAGGCGGCGACGGTCTGGCGCACCAGTGCACGCTCGTCGTCCAGCGCGCGCAGGCTCAGATAGGTCTGCGCGGTCTCGGCCTGCACCAGGAGGCGCGTGCTTTGCAGCAGCGCGGCACGCGCGTCGGCGTCCAGGCCGGCCGCGTCGCGGGCCTGGGCCAGGCGACCGAACAGGTCGAGCTCGTAGGAGAAGTTGGCCTTGGCCGTCAGCACGCTGGCCGGCTGGCTGCCCTGGGCCGTGTCGGCACCGGCGCCGCGCTGGGCGCCGGCGCCGATGCCGATCTGCGGCGCGCGGTCGGCTTCGGCGTTGCGCAGCAGCGCACGCGCCTGGGCCAGCCGCGCGGCGGCTTCCTGCACGCTGGTGTTGCGCGCGGCGGCGCGTTCCACCAGGTCGTTCAGTACCGGGTCGTTGAAGCCCAGCCACCAGGCGCCGCGCTCGGCCTGCTCGGCCGGCGCGACGGTGGTGAAGCGTGCGTCGCCCTCCTTGAAGGCGGTGGGCACGGCGGGCAGCGCATGCTCGGCCGGGGTGGCGGGCAGCGGCCCGCTGGCGCAGCCGGCCAGGATCAGCGCGGCCAGCAGGGGCGTGACGATGGCGTTCAGTCGCATGGTTCTTCTCCTCACTCGATCGGGTGGCGCGGTGCGGCCGGCAGCGCGTGGGCACCGGCGCCACCACCGTGGCCGGCAGGGGGCGCAGGCAGCGACGGCGCATGGATCTCGCCGTGCGAAACCAGCGGCCGGTTGCCGACCAGCTTGCGCATCAGCACGTAGAACACCGGCGTCAGGAACAGACCGAAAGCGGTCACGCCGATCATCCCGAAGAACACGGCCACGCCCATGGCGCTGCGCATCTCGGCACCGGCGCCCGAGGCCAGCACCAGGGGCAGCACGCCCATGACGAAGGCCAGCGAGGTCATCAGGATGGGACGCAGCCGCAGCCGGCTGGCCTCGATGGCGGCCTGCACGGGGGTGCGGCCGGCCAGCTCCAGTTCGCGGGCGAACTCCACGATCAGGATGGCGTTCTTGGCACTGAGGCCGACGAGCACCATGAGCCCGATCTGCGTGAACACGTTGTTGTCGCCGTCCGTGAGCCACACACCGGTCATCGCGGCCAGCAGGCCCATGGGCACGATCAGCACGATGGCGGCCGGCAGGGTCAGGCTTTCGTACTGCGCGGCCAGCACCAGGAACACCAGCAGGATGGCGATCGGGAAGATGAACAGCGCGGAGTTGCCGGCCAGGATCTCCTGGTAGGTCAGCTCGGTCCATTCGAAGCCCACGCCGGGCGGCAGCGTTTCCTTGGCGATGCGCTCGATCGCGTCCTGCGCCTGGCCCGAGGAATAGCCGGCCGCGGCCGCGCCGTTGATGTCGGCCGTCAGAAAGCCGTTGTAGCGCATGGCGCGTTCCGGGCCCGCGCCCTGCTGCACCTTCATGAGCGCCGACAGCGGCACCATCTCGCCCGTGGCCGAGCGCACCTTCAAGAGGCCGATGTCCTCGGCGCGCGCCCGGTAGGCCGCGTCGGCCTGCACGCGCACCGTGTAGGTGCGGCCGAACTTGTTGAAGTCGTTCACGTACAGCGAACCGAGGTAGACCTGCATGGTCTCGAACACGTCGGTCACGCGCACGCCCAGTTGCCTTGCCTTGGTGCGATCGATGTCGGCGTACAGCTGCGGCACGTTGACCTGCCAGCTCGTGAACATGCCTTGCAGCTCGGGCGTCTGGTAGGCCTTGGCCATGAAGGCCTTGACCGCCTTGTCCATCTCGGCATAGCCGAGCGCGCCGCGGTCCTGCAGCTGCAGCTTGAAGCCGCCCGTGGTGCCGAGGCCCGACACCGGCGGCGGCGGGAACATCACGATGAAGGCGTCCTGGATCTGCGAGAACTCCGCGTTGAGCTGCTGCGCCACGGCGCCGCCGCTCTGGTCGGGGTTCTTGCGCTGGTCGAAGGGCTTGAGCATGGCGAACGCGATGCCCGCGTTCGAGCTGTTCGTGAAGCCGTTGATCGACAGGCCCGGGAAGGCCAGCGAGCCCTCGATGTTGGGGTTCTTCTTCATGATGTCGCCCATGCGGCGGATCACGGCGTCGGTGCGGTCCAGCGTGGCGCCGTCGGGCAGCTGCGCGAAGCCGATCAGGTACTGCTTGTCCTGCATGGGCACGAAGCCCGAAGGCACGGCCTTGAACAGGCCGAAGGTCAGCCCGACCAGCACCAGGTAGACCAGCATCATGAGGCTCTTGCGCTTGAGCACGCCGCCGACACCGCCGCTGTAGGCGTCGCTGCCGCGCTGGAACACGCGGTTGAAGCCGCGGAACAGCCAGCCGAACGCCTTGTCCATGCCGCGCGTGAGCGCGTCTTTGGGCGCGTCATGGCCGCGCAGCAGCATGGCCGCCAGCGCCGGCGACAGCGTCAGCGAGTTGACGGCCGAGATCACGGTGGAGATCGCGATCGTCACGGCGAACTGCTTGTAGAACTGGCCCGTGAGCCCGCTCATGAAGGCCAGCGGCACGAACACCGCCACCAGCACCAGCGCGATCGCGATGATGGGGCCGGACACCTCGCGCATGGCCTGGTAGGTGGCCTCGCGCGGCGACAGGCCGGCCTCGATGTTGCGTTCCACGTTCTCCACGACCACGATGGCGTCGTCCACCACGATGCCGATGGCCAGCACCAGGCCGAACAGCGACAGCGCATTGATCGAGAAGCCCAGCAGGTGCAGCACCGCGAAGGTGCCGACCACCGACACCGGCACGGCCAGCAGCGGAATGATGGACGCGCGCCAGGTCTGCAGGAACAGGATCACGACCAGCACCACGAGCAGCACGGCCTCCAGCAGCGTGTGCACCACCGATTCGATGGAGGCGCGCACGAACTGCGTGGGGTCGTAGGCGATGCGGTACTCCACGCCCTCGGGCATGGACTTGGCCAGCTCGTCCATGGTCTTGCGCACGGCGGCCGAGATCTGCAGCGCGTTGGAGCCCGGCGACTGGAACACGCCCGTGCCCACGGCCTGGTCGTTGTCCAGCAGCGAGCGCAGCGCGTAGTCGGCCGCACCGAGTTCGATGCGGGCGATGTCGCGCAGTCGCACGACGGCGCCGTCGCTGCCGGTCTTGACGATGATGTCGCCGAACTCCTCTTCGGTCTGCAGGCGGCCCTGGGCGTTCACCGAGAGCTGCACGTCCACGCCCGCCAGGCCCGGCGAGGCGCCCACCACGCCGGCCGCGGCCTGCACGTTCTGGCCGCGGATGGCTTCCACCACGTCGCTGGCCGACAGGCCGCGCTGGGCCACCTTCTGCGGGTCCAGCCAGACGCGCATCGCGTACTCGCCGCCGCCCCAGGTCTGCACCTGGCCCACGCCTTCGATGCGGGCGAGCCGGTCCTTGACGTTGAGCAGCACGTAGTTGCGCAGGTAGTTCGCGTCGTAGCGGCCGTTGGGCGAGACCAGGTGCACCACCATGGTCAGGTCCGGCGAGCTCTTGACCGTGGTGATGCCCTGGCGGCGCACCTCTTCGGGCAACCGCGCCTCGGCCTGGGCCACGCGGTTCTGCACCAGCTGCTGGGCCTTGTCGGGGTCGGTGCCCAGCCGGAAGGTGACGGTCAGCGTCATCAGGCCGTCGGTGGTGGCCTGGCTGCTCATGTAGAGCATGCCTTCGACGCCGTTGATCTGCTCCTCGATCGGCGTGGCCACGGTCTCGGCGATCACGGTGGGGCTGGCACCCGGGTAACGCGCGTTCACCACGATCTGCGGCGGCACGACCTCGGGGTATTCGGAGATCGGCAGAACGCGCATGGCGATGAGGCCGGACAGGAAGATCAGCACCGACAGCACGCCCGCGAAGATCGGGCGGTCGATGAAGAATTTGGACAGGTTCATGGCGGAGTTCCCCCCTGCCACCGGCGCGCAGGGCGCCGGCAGGCATGGTTGTTCTGGAATGGGCTGGGTGCTAGATCAGGACTTGGGGGCCGGCGCGCTGTCGGCCTTGGCCTGCTGGGTGGCGGCGTCCATCGCCACCTCCTGCGGTGCGACCAGCATGCCCGGCCGCACACGCTGCAGGCCGTTGACGACCACGCGTTCGCCCGGGTTCAGGCCCGAGGTCACGATGCGCAGGCCGCCGGTGTGGGCGCCCAGCGTGACGGCACGCCACTGCGCCTTGTTCTCGGCGTCGACCACGATCACGAACTTCTTGTCCTGGTCGGTGCCGACCGCGCGCTCGCTGACCAGCAGCGCGGCATTGCTCTTGGGCTGGCCCAGGCGCAGGCGGGCGAACTGGCCCGGGATCAGGCTGCCGTCCTTGTTGTCGAACTGGGCCCGCACGCGCACCGTGCCGCTGCGCACGTCGACCTGGTTGTCGATCCATTGCAGCCGGCCTTGCAGGGGGGTGTCCTCCTGCGCCGTCGTGCCCATCTGCACCGGGATGCGGTCCAGCTGGTTGCGGTTGGCGCCGGCGACGATCTGCTCGTCGGCATCGAAGCTGGCGTAGATCGGGCTGACCGAGACCAGTGTGGTCAGCACCGGCGCGCCGGGGCCGGCCGAGACCAGGTTGCCGACCGTGACTTCCACCTTGCCGACGCGGCCGGCGACCGGCGCGCGCACCTGGGTCCACGACAGGTTCAGCTTCGCCGACTGCAGCGCGGCCTGGGCCGCGCGCAGGTTGGCCTCGGCCTCGCGCAGCGCGTTGGCGCGCTCGTCGTGCTCGCGCTGGGCGATGGCGCGTTCGTCCAGCAATCGCGTGGCGCGGTCGAGTTCGCTCTTGGTGAAGGACTGGCGCGCCTGCGCGGCGACCACCTGGGCCTCGGCGCGCTCGACCTCGGCGGCGTAGGGCGCCGGGTCGATGGTGACGAGCAGGTCGCCCTTGCCGACCAGCGCGCCCTCGCGGAAGTGCACCGACTGCACGGTGCCGGCGACGCGCGAGCGCAGGTCCACGCGGTCCACGGCCTCCAGGCGGCCGGAGAACTCGTTCCAGGTCGCCACCTCGCGCTGGGCGACGGTGGCCACCGTGACCGGTGTGGCCTGGGGCGCGGCCGGCAGCGCGTCGGCATGCACCTGGGGCGACTGCAGCATGAAACCCACGCCGGCGACGGCCATGGCCAGCACCAGTGCAGTGCCCACGGCGAGCAGGCGGTTGCGCCGCGGGCGGCGCGTGGAATACGGATCGGCGAACGGATCGTTGGTCGGATCGGACATGGTGACTCCCTCGAACAAAAAAACGAGAAAACAAAAGCCCCCCGGCTGTTCTGGGGCAGCCGGCTCAGGCGGATCGGAAAACAAGCCCCAGCCCGCAGGCGGGGCGCAACGCTATTCGGCGCTCTTCTTCGCGGGCAGGTGGGCCGCGAAGAAGCTCTCCAGCCGTGGCCGCACCACGGCGGCGCACGCGCACTCCATGGGCTCGCTGGCCAGCAAGGTGTTGGGCCAACCCGTGGCCGGGGTCAGCATCTCGAAATCGACGGCCACGCCGGCGGCGCGCAGCTTGTCGGCATAGGCCCGGGCCTCGTCGCGCATCGGGTCGTCGCTGGAGGTCAGCACCAGCGTCGGCGCGATGCCGGCCAGCCGCAGGGAGCCGCCCGGCACGGCGTAGGGGTGGGTGGCGTCCTGCGGGCAGCGCAGGTAGTTGCGCCAGCCCTCGGCCCATTTGCCCTGGGTCTCGCTGCAGTTGAATTCGCGCACGGAGGCCATGCCCGTGCACGGGTCCAGCATGGGCGAGACCAGCACCTGGCCGGCCAGCGGCGGATGGGCGCGGTCGCGTGCGATCAGCGCAGTCGCCGCGGCCAGGTTGCCGCCAGCCTCCTCGCCAGCCAGAAACACCGGGGCGCCGGTCCCGGCCAGCTTGCTGCGCTGCTTGTAGGCCCACTCGAGCACGCCGTAGCCCACGTCCAGCGCCTGCGGGAACGGATGGGCCGGCGCCAGCGGGTAGGCGATGGAGACGACGATGGCACCGGCCTCGGCCAGCATGCTGGCCAGCTTGACGCCACAGTCCAGCCCGCCGGCCGTGAAGGCACCGCCGTGGTAGTGCACCACGAGCGGGGCCACCTGGCCGCGCTTCCTGTCGCCGTAGATGCGGGTCGGCACAGGCGCCAGGCCCTTGAGCTCGACCACGGTTTCACGCCAGCTCGCAAAGCCGTTGCCCTGCGGAGCAGCGGTGGTCGACAAGGTGGCGGTGGCGGCGGACATGGCAGGCTCCTGGAACAGCGTGGAGAGAAAACTGACGTTGACGATGCTGGTGAATGTAGAGCCGTCGCCGTGTCGGATAAATGCGCAACACACCGCTTCACTGTTTCCGAGCCGCCAACAATGTCCCGAGAATGACAGGGGACAAGCCGGCAGAACCTTTCCGATCTACGGGTATCTACTGAACCCCAAGCAAAAGCAAGAAGGAAGCCAATGGACCAGATCCAGGCGATGCGAACGTTCACGCGTGTCGTGGAAGCAGGCAGTTTCACGAAGGCGGCCGAGTCGCTGGATGTGCCCAAGGGCACGGTCACCAAGCAGATTCAGGCCTTGGAGACGCGGCTGCGTGTGCGGCTGCTGAACCGCACCACGCGCCGCGTGACCGTCACGCCCGACGGCGCGGCCTACTACGAGCGCACGCTGCGGCTGCTCTCGGACCTGGACGACATCGAGGCCAGCATGAGCAACGCCCAGGCCCGGCCCAGCGGCCGCCTGCGCGTGGACATCGGCGCCTCGGTGGCGCGGCTGCTCGTGATCCCGGCGCTGCAGGGCTTCTTCGAGCGCTACCCCGACATCCAGCTCGACCTGGGCGTGAGCGACCGGCCGGTGGACCTCATCGCCGACAACGTGGACTGCGTGATCCGCGGCGGCGAGCTGACCGAGCAGTCGCTGGTGGCGCGGCGCATCGGCCACATCGACTTCGTGACCGTGGCCTCGCCGGCCTACCTGGCGCGCCATGGCACGCCCGCGCATCCGACCGAGCTGGAGGCCAGCCACACCATGGTCAGCTTTTTCTCCTCGCGCACAGGCCGCCAGTACAGCCACTACTTCGAGTGCCAGGGGGAAACACACGAGATCGCAGGCCGCTACCAGCTCGCCGTCAACGAGAGCAACGCGCTGGCGGAGGCCGCGCTGGCCGGCCTGGGCATCGTGGGCCTCACGCGCTTCGACGTGAAGCCGCACATCGAGAGCGGCGCGCTGGTGCAGATCCTGCCCGAGTGGAAGCGCCGCACCCTGCCCTTCTATGTGGTCTACCCGCCCAACCGCCACCTCTCGGCCAAGGTGCGCGCCTTCGTCGACTGGGCGGCCGAACTTTTCGCCAAAAACCCTTACATGCAGGTTCGCTGACAGGATCGCGCGTTCCCGGCTACAGTCGCGCCCCCAACCGCACCCGCGGGCACCCCAACAGCACAGGAAAGACGAATGGACCAGATCCAGTCCATGCGCATGTTCACGCGCGTCGTCGAGGCTGGCAGCTTCACCAAGGCGGCCGAGTCGCTCGACATTCCCAAGGGCACCGTCACCAAGCAGATCCAGTACCTGGAGGCGCGGTTGCGCGTCAAGCTGCTCAACCGCACCACGCGCCGCGTGACCGTCACACCGGACGGCGCGGCCTACTACGAGCGCACCGTGCGCCTGCTGTCGGACTTCGACGACATCGAGGCCAGCATGAGCAACGCCCAATCCCGCCCGAGCGGACGGCTGCGCGTGGACGTGGGCGCCTCGGTCGCGCGGCTGCTCGTGATCCCGCAGCTGCACAGCTTCTTCGAGCGCTTTCCCGACATCCAGCTGGACCTGGGGGTCAGCGACCGGCCGGTGGACCTGATCGCCGACAACGTGGACTGCGTGATCCGCGGCGGCGAGCTCACGGAGCAGTCGCTGGTGGCGCGGCGCATCGGCGGCGTGGAACTCATCACCGTGGCAACGCCGGACTACCTGGCCCGGCACGGCACGCCGGCCCATCCGAACGAGCTGGAAAAGGGCCACCGGCTCATCAACTACTTCTCCTCGCGCACCGGGCGGCAGTTCCCGCACATCTTCCAGCAGGGCGACGAGCACCTGGAGATCCTGGGTGCCTACCAGCTCGCGGTCAACGAAAGCAATGCGCTGACCACGGCCGTGCTCGACGGGCTGGGCATCACGCAGGTGGCGCGTTTCGGCCTGCAGCACCATCTGGACAGCGGCGCGCTGGTGCGCGTGCTGCCCGACTGGGGCCACCCGCCGATCCCGCTGCACGTGGTCTACCCGCCCAACCGCCACCTCTCTGCCAAGGTGCGCGCCTTCGTGGACTGGGCGACCGAGCTGTTCGCCAGAACGCCCTACCTGCAGGCGCGCTAGCACATCTAGACAAAACGTCTACATCTGGACAAAATATCCAGATGTCGACTGCCAAACCGTCCAGAACCGCAGCCCAGCGCGCCCTGCTGGGCCAGCTCGAACACATCGCCCAGGGCCTGGGCGAAACCTTCGCGCCGTTCTGCGAGGTCGTGGTGCACGACCTGCTGGACCCGCAGCACGCGATCGCCGCGATCCACAACAACCTGTCGGGCCGCGCCGTCGGCGACCCGGCCACCGAGCTCGGCCTGGCCCGCATCGCCGACCCGGCCTATGCGCCGGTGCTGGCCAACTACGCCAACCGCTTCGCCGATGGGCGCCAGGCCAAGAGCACATCGATCGGCATCAAGGATGCGGAAGGGCGCTACGTCGCTGCGCTGTGCCTCAACGTGGACCTCACGCTGTTCAAGAGCCTGCAGAGCGCGATGGGCCAGTTCGTGCAGGTCGACGCCCAGGCCGCGCCCCCCGAATCGCTGGACCCGGCCGGTGCCGACGCGATCCGCGCACGCATCGACCGCTACGCCGCCGCGCGCGCCAGCACGCCGCGCGCGCTCAAGGCCGACGAGCGCCGCGCGCTGCTGCAGGAGCTCAAGGCCGAGGGCCTGCTGCAACTGCGCCATGCCATGCAGACCGTGGCCGCCCACCTGGGCGTGTCGCGCGCCACGGTGTACAGCGATGCGCGCTGAGGCCCGACTGCGCCTGCTGGACGGGCCGACCGTGGCGGCGCTGCTGGAGCCCGCCGCCGTGCGCGCGGCCGTGCAACAGGCCTTCGCGCTGCACAGCCAGGGCGCGGGCCGCAGCTTCCCCGTGGTGCGCGAGCCGCTGGACGGCGGCGTGTTCGGCATCAAGTCCGGCGCCGTGCCCGCGCAGGCGCTGCTGGGCTACAAGGCCGCCGGCTTCTGGCCGGGCAACCGCGGCCGGGGCGGTGAACCGCACCAGGCCACCATCGTGCTGCACGACCCGGCCACGGGCCGGCCGCTCGCCGTGCTGGACGGCAACGCCATCACCACGGCGCGCACGGCCGCCGCCGGCGCCATCGGCCTGCAGCGCCTGGCCCGGCCCGACAGCCGCGCACTGTGCCTGTTCGGCACCGGCGTGCAGGCAGGTGCCCATCTGGCCGAGGCGCTGCGCGTGCTGCCCGGGCTGGCGCAGGTGCGCTACTGCACCCACCGCGGCCGGCCCGACGCAGCCTTCGAGGCCATGTTCGCGGACCGCTGCGCGCTGCAGTTCGCGCCCGATGCCGACGCCGCCGTGGCCGCCAGCGACGTGGTCGTGACCGCCACGCCCGGCGCCGGCCCGCTGTTCGGCCTGGACGCCGTGCGCCCCGGCACCCACATCAACGCCGTCGGCGCCGACACGCGCGGCAAGCGCGAGCTGCCCGAAGGCCTGCTCGCGCGCGCCCTGCTCGTGGTCGACGACCGCACGCAGGCACGGGCACTGGGCGAGGCGCAGTGGGCGCCCGACGTGCCGTGCACCGAGATCGGCGCCCTGCCCGACCAGCCGCGCGCGCCCGACGCCATCACCGTGTTCGATCTGACCGGCCTGGCGCTGCAGGACCTGGCCGTCGCGCGCCTGGTGCTGGCCCGCGCCGAAGCGCAAGGCCTGGGCCTGGACATCGCCTGGCCCTGGTGACACCCGTTTTCCCACCCACCTCCGTACCGCCATGAACGACCTGACCCTGCCGACCTTCGACGACGTGGCCGCGGCCGCACGCCGCATCGAAGGCCATGCCCACCGCACGCCCGTGATGACCTCGCGCACTCTCAACGAAGCCATCGGCGCCGAGGTCTTCTTCAAGTGCGAGAACCTGCAGCGCATGGGCGCCTTCAAGTTCCGCGGCGGCTTCAATGCGCTGTCCAGGTTCGATGCGGCCCAGCGCCGCGCCGGCGTCGTGGCCTTCTCCTCGGGCAACCATGCCCAGGCCATCGCGCTGTCGGCCCGCATCCTGGGCATTCCCGCCACCATCGTGATGCCCAACGACGCGCCGGCCGTGAAGGTCGCCGCCACCAAGGGCTATGGCGCCACCGTCGTCAGCTACGACCGCTACACCGAGGACCGCGAGCAGATCGGCCGCGACCTCGCACAGAAACACGGCCTCACGCTGATCCCGCCCTACGACCATCCCGACGTGATCGCCGGCCAGGGCACGGCCGCCAAGGAACTCATCGAAGAGGTCGGCCCGCTGGACGCCTTCTACGCGCCGCTGGGCGGCGGCGGCCTGCTGTCGGGCTCGGCGCTGGCGCTGCGCGCGCTGTCGCCCAGCACCCTCATCGTGGGCGTGGAACCCGAGGCCGGCAACGACGGCCAGCAGTCCTTCCGCAGCGGGAAGATCGTGCACATCGACGTGCCCAAGACGATCGCCGATGGCGCGCAGACCCAGCACCTGGGCAACTACACCTTCGGCGTGATCCGGCGCGACGTGGACGACGTGCAGACCGCCAGCGACGCCGAGCTCGTGGACGCCATGGCCTTCGCCGCCGCGCGCATGAAGATCGTCGTCGAGCCCACCGGTTGCCTGGGCCTGGCCGCCGTGCGACGCGAGGCCAGCGCGCTTCGCGGCCAGCGCATCGGCGTGCTGCTGAGCGGCGGCAACGTGGACCTCGCGCGGCTGTGCGAACTGCTGGGGACGCAGGCCGCATGAACGCCGCAGACCTCGCAGGGCTGGAAACCCCGCTGCTGCTGCTCGACGAAGCGCGCATGCAGCGCAACATCGCGCGCATGCAGCAGCGCATGGACGCGCTGGGCGTGCGCTTGCGTCCGCACGCCAAGACCAGCAAGTGCGTGGAGGTCGTGCAGCGCCAGATCGCGGCCGGCGCCCAGGGCATCACGGTCTCTACGCTCAAGGAGGCCGAGCAGTTTTTCGCCGCCGGCATCGACGACATCCTGTACGCCGTGGCCATCGTGCCCGCCAAGTTCGACCACGCGCTGCGCCTGGTGCGCGCGGGCTGCCGGCTCACGCTGCTGGTCGAATCGGTCGCGGCGGCCGAACAACTGGCCGCGCACGGCCGCGCCAACGGCCACCGCCACCGCGTGCTGATCGAAGTGGACACCGACGGCCACCGCAGCGGCATCCCGCCCGAGGACGCGCGGCTGCTGGCCGTGGCCGCCGCCCTGGTGGACGATGGCGCCGAGCTCGCCGGCGTGCTGACCCATGCCGGCAGTTCCTACAGCCTGAACACCCCCGAAGCGCTGGAGGCCATGGCCGAGCAGGAGCGCGCCGGCTGCGTGCGCGCGGCCGAGCGCCTGCGCGCCGCCGGCCACGCCTGCCCCGTGGTCAGCGTGGGCTCCACGCCCACCGCGCTGCATGCGCGCCGGCTGGACGGCGTGACCGAGGTCCGTGCCGGCGTCTACGTGTTCTTCGACCTCGTGATGGCCGGTGTCGGCGTCTGCGGCGTGGACGAGATCGCGCTGTCGGTGCTGACCACCGTGATCGGCCACCGGCCTGAGGCCGGCTGGGTCATCACCGACGCGGGCTGGATGGCCATGAGCCGCGACCGCGGCACGTCCAGGCAGGGGCACGACCACGGCTACGGCCTCGTCGCCGACCTCCAGGGCCGGCCCATCGCCGAACTGGGCTTCGGCGAGGCCAACCAGGAGCACGGCGTGCTGCAGTGGAAGGGCGCGCCCGGCACCGACCTCGAGCAGCACTTTCCGCTCGGCAGCCAGCTGCGCATCGTGCCCAACCATGCCTGCGCGACCGGGGCGCAGCATGCGGCCTACCAGGTGCTGGCGGCAGACGGCAGGCTGGCCACCTGGCCGCGGTTCAGCGGCTGGTAGCCCCGCTGCGGGCCGGATTGTTCGAGGCGGCCCCACAATGGCGGCTCGACGGGCTGCGCCCCCGCCACGCAACCACACCAGAAAGGACCACCATGACGACCGTGCAGATCACCTTGCCCGATCAGCTCGCGCAGGAAGCACAGCGTGCCGGTCTGCTGTCACCTGCACGGCTGGAAAAGTGGTTGCGGGACCAGCTGGCAGACCAGCGCGTGGAGGAACTTTTCTCGGCGATGGACCGCATGGCCGGTGTCGATGAACCCGCTGCGATGGCCCCCGAGGATCTGGCCCGGGAGATCGCCACCATGCGCGCAGAGCGGGGCGCTGACAACGCACATTGACAAGGCCAGGCCATGCGGCTGGTCCTGGACACCAATGTGGTCGCATCCGCGATCCTTTGGGGCGGCACACCCCGCATGGTCCTGCAGGCCGCGCGGGACAAGCGCGTGCGGCTGTTCACCAGCACGGCGCTGCTCGCAGAACTCACCGACATCCTTGGGCGGCGCAAGTTCGATCGGAAGATCGCCGCATCCGGCTTGACCGTCAACCAGATCGTAGACGGCTACGTGGCGCTGGCGACGCCCGTACGGCCCGCGTCGACGCCGCGCATCGCGCCCGACCCGGACGATGACGTCGTCGTGGGCACGGCACTGGCCGCCCAGGCGGATGGCATCGTCACCGGCGACAAGGCCTTGCTGTCGGTCGCTGCGTACCAGGGCGTCCGGATCATCGGTGTGGCCGAGGCCCTGCAGCGGATCGGTGCCGCCTGAGGCAGCCGCAGCAGCGCCGCTCAAAACACCGACAAGCCGGTCCGCGCCACGAACATCTCCAGCGCCTGCCGCCCCAGCGCCGAATTACCGGTCGCGTCCAGCGCGGGCGACCACACAGCCAGCGTGAGCCGGTCCGGCACCACGGCCACGATGCCGCCGCCCACGCCGCTCTTGCAGGGCAGGCCGATGCGGTAGGCGAACTCGCCCGCCGCGTCGTAGGTGCCACAGGTCAGCATCAGCGCGTTGATGCGGCGCGTCTGGCGCTCGGTGCAGACGGCGCGTCCCGCCCACAGCGGATGGTGGCCGTCGCGGCTCAGGTAGGCCGCGGCGCGCGCCAGCTGCAGGCAGCCCATGCGCAGCGCGCACTGGTGAAAGTACAGGTCCAGCACCTCTTCGACCGGGTTGTCGAGCTTGCCGAAGCTCTTCATGAAGTTGGCCAGCGCGAGGTTGCGGAAGCCCGTGGCGGCCTCGGAAGCCGCCACCTCCTCGTCGAAGGCGACCGGTTCGCCCGCGAGTGCCGCCATGAGCGCCAGCAGCTCGGCCTTGGCCTGGCTGCCGAACAGCGTGACCAGCCGATCGGCCACCGCGATGGCGCCGGCATTGATGAAGGGGTTGCGCGGCCGCCCCTGCTCGAACTCCAGCTGCACCAGCGAGTTGAAGGCGCTGCCCGAGGGCTCGCGGCCGATGCGCTCCCACAGCGCCTCGCCCAGGTGCTGCATGGCCAGGGTCAAGGTGAACACCTTGGAGATGCTTTGGATCGAGAACGGCACGGCGCCGTCGCCGGCCACGGCCTCCTGGCCGTCGGCCGTGACCAGCGCCATGCCGAAGTGGCGCGCGTCGATGCGGGCCAGTGCCGGGATGTAGCTGGCGACATGGCCTTCGGCGCCACGGGAATCGGCCAGTGCCGCGACGATCCCGTCCAGCACGGGCTGCAGCGGCGGGTGGGCGCTCACTGGTCTTCGTCGCGCAGTTCGTAGAGGCCGGGACGGTCGGTCTGCACGAACACGGGCTGCTCTTCCTCGTTGACGCGGGGGCCGATGGCCATGTTGTCGTCGGCCAGCGCGCTGAGCACGGCCGTGCCGTTGGCGAACGCATCGCCGTAGGTGGCGCAGCTCTCTTCGGCGGCCAGCAGCACCTCGAAGGGCTCGTCCTCTGCGAACCGCTCCAGGACGACCCAGCGGTATTCACCGCTGCGGTACTCCTGGACCGTCAGGGCCAGGGATCTGAGTGCGGGCAAAGGCATGGAACGGGCTCCGTCGCTTGCGCGGTGAATGAACGCGGCTGGTGTGGGTGGGCTGATGCTAGCAAGTGCAGGACCGCGCCGCGCCCGGCACGGGAAAAAAATCTGCGGCAGCAGGGGCTCAACGCAGCGGCTTGAGCAGGTGGCGCAACCCGTTGTGGTCGATCTCCAGCATCAGCGCCGGCAGCCGGCCGAGCTCGCCTTTGGGAAAGCCTTCGCGCGCGAACCAGGCCAGGTAATTGCCGGGCAGGTCGGCGATCACGCGGCCCTTGTAGCGGCCAAAGGGCATGGCGAGTGTGGTCAGGCGTTGCAGGTCTTCGGGATGCATGGGAGCGGTCGCAGGCAGCGCAGGCGGCACCTTACTGCGCCCCGGCGCAAAGGCACACAGACGCTGGGGCCTTGCGTGCGCCCGCTGGTCCGACGGGCGTGGCTATAGTGTTTTTGAACTTCCATGTCGAACTCCGCGAACACCGCGCCGTCTCCTCCGCTCGCCGAGCAGGCCGGCCCGCGGCCGCCGGCGCCCTGGCTGCGCGACGCGCTGCAACGCTGGCAGCCCTGGGTGATCGGCGCCACCGCCGCCCTGCTGATCCTGCTGGTCGGCATCGCCTTGCACGGCCTGCTGCGCGAGGTGCGCTACGCCGAGATCATGCATGCCGTGCACGGCACGCCGCCGCTGCAGGTGCTGCTGGGCCTGGCGTTCACCGCCGCGAGCTACCTCGCCCTGTCGGGGTACGACGCTTCGGCGCTGGCCTACGCTCAGGCCAGGGTCGCGCGCGGCATGCTGCTGCTGACCTCCTTCGTGGCCTATGCGCTGGGCAACACCATCGGCCTCGGCACGCTGACCGGCGGTGCGGTGCGCATGCGCCTGTTCGCCGCTGCCGGCGTGGAGCCGGCCAGGATCGCCCAGGTCGTGGCCTTCAATGCGAGTGCCTTCCTTCTCGGCATGTCGGTGTTCGGTGCGCTTGCACTGTTGTGGGGCGCGCCCGACGTGGCGCGGTTGCTGCACATTCCGGCCGGGGTGCTGCGCGGGGCGGCCGCGGTGCTCCTGGGCGGCGTGGCCGCGCTGCTGTGGCTGTGCGGGCGCCAGCGCGTGCTGCGGATCGCGGGCCGCTGGACACTGCGCCTTCCGCCGCTCGGTCTCGCCCTGCGCCAGCTGGCGATCTCGGCCGTGGAACTGGGCGCCTCGGCGCTGGCGCTGTGGGTGCTGCTGCCCACGTCGGACCTGCCCCTGCCCACCTTCCTGGCCTTCTACGCGATCGCCATCAGCGCCAGCCTGCTGAGCCATGTGCCGGGTGGCATCGGCGTGTTCGAGGCCGTGATGCTGCTGGCCAGCGGCCCCTACCTGCCGACCGAGACCATGCTCGGTGCGCTGCTGCTGTACCGCGCGCTGTACTACGTGCTGCCGCTGGTGCTGGCCACGGCGCTGCTGGCCGGCTTCGAGCTGCGCGCCGGCGTGGGCGCGCAGGTCGGCCGGGCCGCGGCGCCCGCCGTGCGCGCCGCCGCGCGGCTGGGCCCGCGGCTGCTGGCCGCGCTCACGCTCGTGGCCGGCCTGTGGCTGCTGGTTTCGGGCGTCACGCCGTTCACCGAGGACAGCCAGCTGCTGCTGGAATCGCTGAACGTGCCACTGCCGCTGGTGGAGACCGCGCACTTCCTGGGCAGCGTGGCGGGCCTGGGCCTGCTGCTGGTGGCGCGCGGGCTGCTGCACCGGCTCGACGCGGCGTGGTGGGCCGCGCTGGCGCTGTCCATCGTGGCCGGGCTGCTGGCCCTGCCCAAGGGCATCGCCTGGGGCGAGGCCGCGCTGCTGTCGGTGCTGGCCGTGCTGCTGGTGGCCTCGCGCCGGCAGTTCGACCGGCCCTCCTCGCTGTTCGCGCAGCGGCTGGAGCCGGGCTGGCTGCTGGCCGTGGGCGGCGTGCTGGCGGCCTGCGTCTGGATCCTGTTCTTCGCCTACCAGGAGGTGGCCTACAGCAACCGCCTGTGGTGGCAGTTTGAGCTCGATGCGCAGGCGCCGCGCTCGCTGCGCGCGCTGCTGGGCGTGGCGCTGGGCGCGCTGGCCATCGGTCTGTGGCAGCTCATGCGCCCCCCGGCCGGCGCGGTGGCGCCGCCCACGCGCGAGGAGATCGAGCGCGCCGCCGCCATCGTGCGCGCCAGCCCCAGCGCGGCCGGCTGCTTCGCGCTGGTCGGCGACAAGAACCTGATGTTCTCGCCGTCGGGCAAGAGCTTCATCATGTACGGCAAACAGGGCCGCTCCTGGGTCGCGCTGTTCGGCCCCATCGGCGAGCGCCGGGAGTGGGCCGACCTGGTCTGGCGCTTCATCGAGCATGCCAACGCGCATGGCGGGCGGCCGGCCTTCTACCAGGTGCGCCCGTCCATGCTCCCGCTGTTCCTGGACTGCGGCCTGCAGGCCTTCAAGCTCGGCGAGTACGCCCACGTGCCGCTGCCCGAGTTCAACCTCAAGGGCGCCAAGCGCGCCAACCTGCGCTCGGGCGTGAACCGCGGCGAGCGCGAGGGCCTGATGTTCGAGGTGGTGCCGGCCGAGGGCGTGCCGCCGCTGCTGGCCGAGTTGCGCGCCGTCTCCGACGCCTGGCTGCGCAAGCAGAGCGCGCGCGAGAAGAACTTCTCCGTGGGCCGCTTCGACGAGGCCTACCTCGCCCGCCTGCCCGTGGCCGTGGTGCGGCGCGAGGGCCGGATCATCGCCTTCGCCAACCTGCTGGTAACGGGCCAGAAGGAAGAGGCCAGCATCGACCTCATGCGCTACCTGCCCGACGCCCCGCCCGGCACCATGGACTACCTCTTCGCCAAGACCATGCTGCACCTGCAGGCCGAGGGTTACCAGCGCTTCGGCCTGGGCATGGCGCCCATGGCCGGCATGGCCGAGCGCCGGCAGGCGCCGCGCTGGCAGCGCATCGGCCGGCTGCTGTTCGAGCATGGCGAGCGTTTCTACAACTTCCGCGGCCTGCACAGCTTCAAGGACAAGTTCGAACCCGTGTGGGACGCCCGCTACCTGGCCGCGCCGGGCGGGCTGGAGCCCGTGCTGGTGCTGGCCGATGTCGCCACGCTGATCGGCGGTGGCGTGAAAGGCGTGGTCTCCAAATGAAGACGGCATGGACGCTGGCCTTGCTTGCCTGCGGCACGGCACTGGCGCAGCAGCCGCCCGTGCAAAGCATCAGCCACGGCCAGTTCGAGCGCGTGCAGGTGCATGCGCCCAGCGGGCCGGTGCGCCAGTTCGCCCTGCTGATGGTCGAAGGCAGTACGCCCTCGACCCAGGAACAGGCCATGCGCAACCGCCTGCTGGCCGGTGGCGCGATGGTGGCCGAGGTCTCGATGGCGGCCTACCAGGCCAAGGTGCGCGCGCAGAAAGAGAAGTGTGGCTACGCGGGCGGCGACTTCGAGAACCTGGCGCGCCACATCCAGGCCATGCTCAAGCTGCCGGCCTACTTCGAGAGCACCGTGGTCGGCGCGGGCGACTACGCGGCCTACGCCTATGGCCTGGTCGCGCAGGCGCCCGCCGGCTCCTTCGGCGCGCTGCTGACGGCGGGCTTCTGTCCGCGGCTCGTGGTGCAGCCGCCGCTGTGCGCGGTCAACAAGCTCAGCTGGCGGTCCGGTCAGGGCCGATCCGTGGACATGGCGCCCGTGGCCCTCGGCATCCCGTGGATGGCCGCGCCAGGCGCCACCCCAGCCGCCTGCGATGCGGGCGCGGCCCAGGCCTTCGTCGCCCAGGTGCCGCAGGCGCAGACGCAACCCAGCTTCGACGCCGCCGCGGCCGCCCTCGCGGCGCAGCGCCCGGCGCTCGAGGCCGCGCCCGCGCAGCTGGCCGATCTGCCCGTGGTGGAAGTGCCGACCCAGGCGGCCGGCAAGCGCTTCGCCGTGCTGCTGTCGGGCGACGGCGGCTGGGCCGGCATCGACAAGGACATCGCCGCCGCGCTCGCGCGCCAGGGCGTGCCCGTGGCCGGCTTCGACTCGCTGCGCTACTTCTGGAGCAAGCGCACGCCCGAGGGCCTCGCGGCCGACCTGGACCGGCTGGTGCGCTACTACGCCGCGCGCTGGCAGCGCAGCGAGGTGATCCTGATCGGCTTCTCGCAGGGCGCCGACGTGCTGCCCTTCGCACTGAACCGCCTGCCCGAGCGCACGCGGGCGGCCGTGCGCCTGTCGGTGCTGCTGGCCCCGGCCGAGAAGGCCTCGTTCGAGTTCCACGTCAGCAACTGGCTGGGACCCAGCGGCGACAAGCCCGTGCTGCCCGAGGCACAGAGGCTGGACGCCGCGCGCACCCTGTGCGTGCACGGCAGCGAGGAGAAGCGCTCGCTCTGCCCGCAGCTCTCGCCCGCGCAGGCCCAGGTGGTCACGATCAAGGGCAACCACCACTTCGACGGCGATTACGCGGGCCTGGCGCACCGCATCCTGCGCACGGCCGGGCCCTGACCCTCAGCGGCGCAGCGTGCGGTCCAGGAACGCGAGCAGGCGCGCCGTCACCTCGGCGCGGTTGGTTTCGTTGAGCAGCTCGTGCCGCGCCTGCGGATACAGCACGACCTCGACGTCGTGCACGCCTGCGTCGCGGTAGCGCTGGCCGACCAGCTGCACGGCCGCGCCGCCGGGCCCGGCGATCGGGTCGGCATCGCCCGAGAGCAGCAGGATGGGCAACTCCTTGCGCACGCGTGCGAGCTCGGCGGGGTCGGCCGCACGCGCCAGCGTCTGCAGGCCCCGGAACGGCTCGGGCACGAAGCCGCAGGCCGGGTCGGCGCAGTACTTGTCGACCTCGGCCGGGTCGCGGCTCAGCCACTCGAAACCCGTGCGGTGCGCGAAGCCCTGGTTCAGCGCGCTCAGATCCACCGGCCCTTCGGCGCTCAGCATGGCCGCGATGCCGGCCGGCTCGCTGGTGCCCAGCAGCACGGCGGCCTGCACGGCATCCGAATGGTCGAGCAGGAACTGCTGCGTGGCGAACGAGCCCATGCTGTGGCCGACGAGGCCCAGCGCCAGGTCCGGGTGCTCGGTGCGGATGCGCTGGTTGAGCTGCCAGACGTCGTCGACCCAGCCGGGCCAGCCATCGCGCCCCCAGCGGCCGTAGGCGCCGGCCGCGCTGCGCCCGGAGCCCCGCCCGTCCGGCGCGTAGACCACATAGCCCGCGGCCGCCAGCGCCTCGCCGAAGCGCCGGTAACGGCCCGCATGCTCGCCCAGGCCGTGCTGCAGCTGCACGGCCGCGCGCGGCGCGCCCGCGGGCGCCCAGCGCCAGGTCTGCAGCGCGATGCCGTCGCGCGTGGTCACAGTGATGGTGGATTCCTGCATGCCGTCTCCTCAGCGTTGTCGGGGAATGTCAGTCGCTCGGCTTGAGGCCGGCGCGCTCGATCATGGGCAGCCACAGCCGCAATTCAACATGAAGTCCGCCAGCCCCTGCGGCGTGCTGCCCACCGGGTCGAAGTCGGCGGTCTGCAGCTGGCGCTGGGTCTCCGGGTCCTTGAGCACCTGGGCGATGGCCGCACCCATGCGCTGCACGATGGCCGGCGGTGTGCCCCTGGGCGCCATGTAGGCGAACCAGGGCACGGCCTGGATGTCGGGCAGGCCGGCCTCGCGCAGCGTGGGCAGCGCCGGCAGCAGCGCCGAGCGCTCGGCCGCGGTCACCGCCAGCGCGCCCAGCTTGTCGTTGACGCTGCGCGCCAGGATGTCGGGCCAGGGGGCCGGCCGCGAACGGCACCACGATGCGCACCGGGCGCTGCGGCCAGTCCTGCGCGGCGGCGGCCGTGGCCAGCACGGTGCTGTGCGCCAGCATCGCCATGCGGCGGGTCCGGGACGTGAGCGCCATCTACAGCGTCATTCTTCGGAAGCCACCAGGGTCACGCGCTCCTTGCGCGTGCTGCCGCCGCGCCACAGCGTGAGTTCGACGCGGTCGCCGGCCTGGCGCCGCTCCAACAGGTTCAACACGTCGTCGGGGCTGGCCACGGCCTCGCCGTCGACGGCGGTGATCACGTCGCCGGCGTTGATGCCGCGCTCGCTGCGCGTGAAGGCCCGCAGGCCCGCCTGCGCCGCCGGGCTGCCCGGCTGGACGCGCAGGATGGCCACGCCGCTGGGCAGGCCCAGCGCGCGGTTGAAGGGCTCGGTGGCGTAGGCCACGCCCAGCGCGGGCCGCACGAAGCGGCCGTCGCGGATCAGCCGCGGCACGATGCGGTTGACCTCGTCCACCGGGATCGAGAAGCCGATGCCGGCGCTGGCGCCCGAGGGGCTGTAGATGGCGGTGTTGACACCGATCAGGCGGCCGGCCGAATCGAGCAACGGCCCGCCCGAGTTGCCCGGGTTGATGGCCGCATCGGTCTGGATCGCGCCGCGGATGGTGCGCCGCGTGACGGACTCGATCTCGCGGTTCAGCGCGCTCACGATGCCGGTGGTCAGCGTCTGGTCCAGGCCGAAGGGGTTGCCGATGGCGTAGACCGACTGGCCCACCTGCAGCTCGGCGCTGCTGCCGATGCGCAGCGGCCGCAGCCGGCCGGCCGGTGCGTCGATCCTGAGCACGGCCAGGTCGCGATCGGGGAACACGCCCACCAGCTTGGCCGCGTAGTGGCTCTGGTCGGCCAGCGTCACGCGGGCGCCGCTGGCACCCTGGATCACATGGAAATTGGTGACGATGTGGCCTTGCGCATCCCAGACGAAACCCGTGCCCGTGCCCTGCGGCACCTGCTGCACGTTGCGCGAGAACAGTTCGCGCTCCAGGCCCAGCGAGGTGATGTTGACCACCGAGGGCGAAGCCGCCTTGAACACGGCGATGTGGTTCTGCTCGTCGGCGCCGAGCGGGCCGCGCGGCGTGACGGGGCGCGGCGCCGCCTCGGTGCGGGCGAGCACGGGCGCGGCCAGCGCCATGCACAGGAACAGACCAGGAAGACGGCGGAACAGCGCCATGGAGACCCTTGGGCAAACGACAGCCGGGGATGGTACTGGGGCCGATGGCCCTGCCTCCCATGCGCGAAACGCCCCGTGCCACGGGCCGCCGCGGCGCATGCGCGATCATTGCCGCATGAACCCCACGATCTACGCCTTCCTCCTCTTCGTGCACCTGGCCGGCGCCGCCTTCTGGGTCGGCGGCATGGCCACCATGCACCTGGCCGTGCGGCCGGCCGCGGCGGCCGTGCTGGAGCCTCCCCTGCGGCTGCCCTTCATGGCCGCGGCGCTGAGCCGCTTCCTGCGCGGGGTAGACGTGGCACTGGCAGCCCTGTGGATCAGCGGCCTGGCCATGTTCATGGCCGTCGGCGGCTTTCGCGGCGCGCACTGGCGCATCCACGCCATGTTCACGCTGGCGCTGGTGATGACGGTCGTCTACGGCTTCGTCCGCGGCCGTGCGTTCCCGCGCATGCGCCACGCCGTGGCCGACAAGCAGTGGCCGCAGGCCGGCGCAGCGCTGGGCACGGTGCGCCAGCTGGTGGCGGTGAACCTGGTGCTGGGCACGCTGGTGTTCGCGGTGGCGCTGGTGGGCCGGGCGGGCTGATTCCGCCGGCCACTGGTCTGCACCACAGGACCAGCAGGTTCCATTGAGTCCCGGGCCTGGCATGCCTAGCATGCGGGCATTCCCCACAGACCCGGAGACAGCATGCCTTTCCTGTTCACGCGGCGCGCCGGCCTGGCCGCGCTGCTGCTGGCCGCCACGGCCACCGCCCCCTTCCATGCCACGGCCCAGGGCCGGCCCATCACCATCGTCGTCGGCAGCCCGGCCGGGGGCACCACCGACACGCTGGCCCGCGTGATCGGCCGCATGGTGGGCGACACGCTGGGCCAGCCCGTCGTCGTCGAGAACCGCGCCGGCGCCGGCGGCAACATCGCCGCCAGCTTCGTCGCCAAGGCCCCGCCGGACGGCAACACGCTGCTCATGAGCTTCACGGGCCACACCATCAACGCCACGCTGTACAAGAACCTGGGCTTCGACCCGGTCAAGGACTTCACCCCCATCACCATGGTCGCCCGGGTGCCGAGCGTGCTGATCGCGCGCAAGGGCCTGCCGTTTTCCGACACCGCCGGCCTGATCGACTATGCGAAGAAGAACCCCGGCAAGCTGAACTTCGCCATCGGCGCGCAGGGCTCCTCGCTGCACCTGGCGAGTGAGCAGTTCAAGATGATGACGGGCACCGACATCGTCAACGTGCCGTACAAGGGCACGGGCCCGGCGCTGGCCGACGTGCTGGCCGGCACGGTGGACCTGATGTTCGCGAGCACCGTCAACGTGCTGCCGCACCAGAAGACCGGCGCCATCCAGCTGCTGGGCGTCAGCAGCAAGGCGGCGCTGCCGCAGTTTCCCGGCGTGCCGCCGCTGGGGCAGACGGTCAAGGGCTTCGAGTCGCAGGCCTGGTTCGGCCTGTTCGGCCCCGCGAAGATGCCCAGGGAGACGACCGACCGGCTCTACGCCGCCATCAAGAAAGCCATCGAGTCGCCGTCCTACCAGGAGCGCATGCAGACCGAGGCCGCCACGTCCGTCGACATGGCGCCTGATGCGTTCGCCAAGTTCGTGGCGCAGGACGTGCAGGACTGGGCGAAGATCATCAAGGCCTCGGGCGCGACCGTCGAATGAGCACTGCCGCCACCGCCACCGCCACCGCTACTGCCACCTCCACCGTGCCGCAGACGCTGGCGCAAAAGCTCGTGGCCCGCGCCGCCGGCGTGGCGCAGGTCACGCCGGGCGAGACCGTGACCTGCAAGGTCGACCTGGCCATGATGCACGACTCGGGTGGTCCGCGCCGCGTCAAGCCCCTGTTGGAGAAGCTCGGCGCCACCGTCTGGGACCCCGACAAGGTGGTGGTCGTGACCGACCACTACGTGCCGGCGCACGACGCCGACAGCCGCGCCATCGTGCAGATCGCACGCGACTGGGTGCGCGAGGCCGGCGTGGCCCGCTTCCACGACATGGAGGGCATCTGCCATGTGGTCGTGCCGCAGAAGGGCTACCTGCGGCCCGGCATGTTCGCCGTGGGCGGCGACAGCCACTCGCCCACGGGCGGGGCTTTCGGCGCCTACATGTTCGGCGTGGGCGCCACCGACATGCTGGGCGTGCTCGTGACCGGCGAGATCTGGCTGCAGGTGCCGCACACCATCCGCATGGTCTGGGACGGCCGGCTCGCGCCCGGCGTCTCGGCCAAGGACATGATGCTCTTCCTGTGCCGGCGCTTCGGCATGGAGGGCGGCCAGTACCAGGCCGTCGAGTACGCGGGCAGCGCGGTGCAGGCCCTGCCCATGCAGGAGCGCATGACGCTGGCCAACATGACGGCCGAACTCGGCGGCCAGGCCGGCCTGGTGGCGCCCGACGCGACCACGCAGGCCTGGCTCGCGCAGGCCGGCGCCGGCGACGTGGACATCGCGCCCTGGCACAGCGACGCGGGCGCGCCCGTGCTGGCCGAGCACCGCTTCGACGCGGCAACGCTGGCGCCCCAGGTGGCCGAGCCGCACAGCCCCGCGCGCGGCCACGACGTGGACGCGCTGGCCCGCACCGCCATCAACCTCGCCTACGTGGGCGCCTGCACCGGCGCCAAGCTGGAGGACCTGCGCATGGCGGCCCAGGTGCTGCGCGGCCGCCAGGTGGCGCGCGGCGTGCGCCTGCTCGTGGCGCCGGCCAGCCTGCAGGACCAGCAGCAGGCCGCCGCCGAAGGCGTGCTGGGCGCGCTGACGGACGCCGGCGCCGAACTGCTGCCCACGGGCTGCGGCGCCTGCGCCGGCTACGGCGCCCACACCTTCGGCGACGACACCGTGGCCATCAGCACCACGGCGCGCAACTTCAAAGGCCGCATGGGCTCGGCCCAGGCGCAGATCTACCTGGGCTCACCCTGGACCGTGGCGGCCTCGGCCGTCGCTGGTCGCGTCGCCGACCCACGGGAGATGCTGGCATGAACACGCAACTCCACCCCGCCACCGGCCAGGCGTGGCTGTTCGGCGACGATCTCAACACCGACCTGCTCGCGCCGGGCCGCTACATGAAGCTGCCCATCGCCGAGATCGCCCAACACTGCCTGGAATCGGTGGAGCCGCGCTTCGCCGCCGAGGCCCGCCCTGGCGACATCCTGGTCGCGGGCCGCAACTTCGGCGCCGGTTCCTCGCGCGAGCAGGCGGCCGAGGTGCTGCGCCACCTGGGTATCGCCTGCGTGGTCGCGCAGTCGTTCTCGGGCATCTTCTACCGCAACGCCTTCAACCTGGGCCTGCCGCTCTTGGTCTGCGACCAGGCGCCCACGGTGGCGCCCGGCGCGCCCGTGGCCTGCGACCTGGACAGCGCCACCGTGCACGACCACCGCAGCGGCCGCGTGCTGGCCTGCGTGGCGCCGCCCGCCCACCTGATCGCCATGGTCCGCGCCGGCGGCCTGGTGCCCCATCTCGCCCACCGCCTGGCCGCGCAGCGCGCCGCCCCAACGACATGACCACCTTGAAGACCCGGCTGCAGTCGCCGGACATCGTCACCGCCCCCGGCGTCTACGACGCGTTCTCCGCGCTGCTCGTCGAGCAGGCGGGCTTCGACGCCGCCTACCTCTCGGGCGCGTCCATCGCCTACACGCGCTTCGGCCGGCCCGACATCGGCCTGCTCTCGCTCGACGACGTAGCCCATGTGACGGGCAGCATCCGCGAGCGCGTGGGCCTGCACCTCGTCGTCGACGCCGACACCGGCTTCGGCAACGCGCTCAACGTGCAGCGCACGGTCCGCCTGCTCGAACGCGCGGGCGCCAGCGCCATCCAGCTCGAAGACCAGACCAGCCCCAAGCGCTGCGGCCACCTGGACGGCAAGACCCTGGTGCCCGCGGCCGAGATGGCCGGCAAGATCCGCGCCGCCGTCGACGCCCGCCGCAGCACCGACACGCTCATCGTGGCCCGCACCGACGCGGTCGCCGTCGAAGGCCTGGACGCCGCGCTCGACCGCATGGACCGCTACGCCGACGCTGGCGCCGACGTGCTGTTCGTCGAAGCCCTGCGCACGCCGGCCGACATGGCCACGGCCCTGCGGCGCCTGGCGCCGCGCGCGCCCATGCTGGCCAACATGGTCGAAGGCGGCAAGACGCCCATCCTGCCCGCGGAGCAGCTGCAGGCCCTGGGCTACCGCATCGCGATCTTCCCGGGCGGCACGGTGCGCGCGCTGAGCTTTGCGCTGCAGGGCTACCTGGCCAGTCTGCGCCAGCACGGCACGACCGAGCCCTGGTGGCCGCAGATGCTGCAGTTCGACCAGCTGAACCGGCTCATCGGCACGCCGGAGATGCTGGCTGAAGGGAAAAAGTACGAGTGAGCTTTCGGCCGCGTACAGTGGCCAGATGAGCACCGACGACGCCCCGCTGCCGCGCTTCCACCAGGTGCGGCTGGTGCTGCGCGAACGCCTGAAGACCGGCGTCTACGAGCGCGGCCTGCCGCTGCCCGGCGAACGCCAGCTGGCCGACGAGTTCGGCGTGGCCCGCGTGACGGTGCGCTCGGCGCTGGCCCGGCTCGAAGAAGAAGGCCTGGTCGTGCGCCTGCGCGGCAAGGGCACGCTGCCGGCCACGCAGGCCGAGCCGCCACGGCATCTGCGGCTGCGCGGCGGCCTGCTGGACAACATCGTCAACATGGGCAAGCGCACGCGCGTGACGGTGCTCGAGCGGCGCCTGCTGCCCGCCCCCTCGCACGCGGCCGAGGCATTGCGCGTGGTGCCCGGCAGCCGCGTGCTCAAGGTCGTGCGCGTGCGCAAGTTCAAGGGCCAGCCGATTGCCTACACCGAGGTCTTCCTGCCGGCCGACCTGGCCGACGCGGTCGACAAGCCCACGCTGCAGGACGTGCCCATGCTGGTCGCGCTCGAGCAGCACGGCGTGCAGGTGGAGTCGGCCGAGCAGACGCTGGGCGCGGCGCTGGCCGACCTGCACGTGGCCGAGGCCCTGCGCGTGCCGCCCGGCACGCCGCTCTTGCGCGTGGCGCGCGTGGCCTTCGACCGGGATGGCCGGCCCGTGCAGTTCCTGACCGGGCTCTACCACCCCACGCGCTACGAGTACCACATGCAGCTCTCGCGCGTGGGCGGCGCCACCAAGGTCTGGATCGAGAACGACCGGCCGCCGGAGGCGGCAGGCTGAGCCGCCGGCCCCGCGCTCAGCGGCCGCCCAGCATCCCGCGCAGCCGCCGCACCTCGCGCTGCAGTTCGATGATGAGCGCGGCGGCGTCCACGCCCACGTCGAAATCGCGCTGCAGGCGCCGCGCCTCCAGCGCGCCGCGCAGCGCCTCGCCATGGAAAGCCCACTGGGCACGGGGCGCCTCGGGCGCGGTCGGCGCGATCACGCCGGCCTCGACCAATTCGATCACCCACTCGATGCGGTCGCCCGCGGCACGGGCGATTTCCTCGGCGCGCAGCGGATGGTCCTCGTCCACCGGCTGGCAGTGCAAGACGGACACCGTGGTCTGACGGATCTGCATGTTCAGGCTCCCGTGGTGGCCAGTTGGGCGCGCGGGTCGAAATTGCTGGTGGCCTTGGCCAGCGCTTCGTAAGCCGCGCGGGCGGCGGCGGAATCGGCTGACGGCAGCGCGATCTCCAGCTCCAGGTACAGGTGGCCGGGCGTCTTGCCCCCGAAGCCGCGCTCCTTGAGCCGCAGCTTGCGGCCGCTGCGCGAGTTCGGCGGCACCGCGACCTCGACCTCGCCGCCGGCCGGCAGCGGCACGCGCACCTGTGCGCCCAGCGCCGCCTCGCTGGGCGTCACGGGCAGGCGCATGGTCAGGTCCTTGCCCTCGACGCGCCAGCGCGCATCCGGCGCGATGCGCACCTCCAGGAACAGGTCGCCCGCCGGCTCGCCGCCGTGCCCGGGCAGGCCCTGGCCCGCGAGCCGGATGTACTGGCCTGGCCGCACGCCCGCGGGGATGCGGACCTCCAGCGTGCGCTGCACCAGTTGCGGCTCGCCGTGGGCGTCGAGTTCCAGCGCACGCAGTTGCAGCTGGCGCTCGCCGCCGCGGAAGGCCGTGGCCACGTCGATCTCGATCGCGGCATGCTGGTCCTCGCCACGCATGCGCGGCTCCTGCCGGCCGGCCTGGCGCCGCTGCGCGGCGCCGAATAGCGAAGAGAAGAAGTCGCTGAAGTCGACGTCGTCGGCCGGCCCGCCGCCTGCGCGGCTGAACTCGAAGCCCTGGTCCCAGCCCGGCGGCGGCGTGAAGCCGCCCCCGCTGGCGCCAGCATGCTGGCCACTGGCCACGCGCGCGGCCAGCGCGTCGTAGGCGGCACGCTTGTCCTTGTCACGCAGCACGTCGTAGGCCTCGTTGACCTCGCGCATGCGCTGGTCCGCGTCGGCTTCCTTGCTGACGTCGGGGTGGTATTTGCGGGCGAGCTTGCGGTAGGACTTGCGGATCTCGTCGTCCGTGGCGGTCTTCGGCACGCCCAAGGCACTGTAGTAATCCTTGAATTCCATGGGGTTGGCGAGAAAGGGAAGATGCCGCCATGGTGGGGGCGCACCCGTGGGTTTGCAAGGCGCGGCGTCCTACAGAGGCCGGCGCGCCATTCATTTGGCAGCCCTATGAAACCATGTGAACCCTAAATTTGCACTATGACCGACGTCAAGGCCTAATCCCGCCGCACCGGGCGCGCCACACCGGCGCGCCCACCGCACAGGAGACACAGCATGCGCCGGCTTTTCCGATCCGTAGTCCTTTGCGCCGCCACCGCGCTGGCGGGACAGGCCTTCGCCTGGCCGGACCAGGCCATCACCCTCGTCGTGCCCTACACGCCCGGCACCGGCATCGACCTCATCGCGCGCCAGCTCTCCGCGCACCTGCCCAAGGCCCTGGGCCAGCCGGTCGTGGTGGACAACGTGGCGGGCGCCAGCGGCAACATCGGCAGCGACCGCGTGGCCCGCGCCAAACCCGATGGCCATACGCTGATGGTCCAGGTCAACACCCTGGTCATGAACAAGGGCCTGTACAAGTCGCTCTCCTACGACCCGGTGACCGACTTCACGCCGGTGGCGCTGACCTCCTGGGGCAGCCTCCTGCTGGTGACCAACCCCAACGTGCAAAAGGCCACCACGCTGGCTGATCTCGTGGCGGCGGCCAAGGCCGCGCCCGGCAAGCTCAACTACGCCACGCCGGGCGTGGGCACGCCGCACCACCTGTCCATGGCGCTTCTGGCGCAGACCACGGGGATGGAACTGCTGCACGTGCCCTACAAGGGCACGGCGGGCGCCGTGACCGATCTGCTGGGCGGGCGCATCGACACCATGTTCCTGCCCGTGCACGTGGCGCTGCAGCACATCCAGGCCGGCAAGCTGCGCGCCATTGCCACCGGCAGCCCCAAGCGGCTGCCGCAGCTGCCCGACGTGCCCACGCTGGCCGAGGCCGGAGCCAGGATCGACAACGTGGACATGTGGTACGGCGTGTTCGCCCCCAAGGGCACGCCAGCCGAGGTGGTGCAGCGGCTCAACCGGGAGATCGCCGCCGTGCTGAAGCAGCCGGAAGTGGCCAAGGCCTTCGAAGCGCAGGGCATGGTGCCGGCCACGGCCACGCCCGCCGAGTTCGGCACCCTGGTGGCCAAGGACGCGCAGCGCTGGGCCGAGGTGGTGCGGCGCGGCAACATCACGGCGGAGTGATCCAGCATCCCGCTGGGCGACAGCGCGCGCCCGAGAAGGCGCGCCTCAGCGCGACATCGAGGGCAGGTGCTGCGCGATCGCCGCGTCGAAGGCCTGCATGGCCTCGGTCTCGGCCACGCCGCGTCGCGCCACGCGGTAGAAGCCCAGTTTGAGCTGCGGGCTGCCCAGCACCTCCATCTGCACCCGGTGGCGCCGGCAGGCCGCCACCGCGAAGGTCGGCATCACCGCCTGGCCGAAGCCGGCCTCCACCATCGAGATCTGGGTCGCCAGGAAGCTGACCGACAGGCTGGCCGCGGCGTCGCGCGACACGCCGATCTTGTGCAGGTGGGTGTCGATGGCGCGCTGGATCGGGTTGTCCGAGGGGAGCGCGATCAACGCCGCGCCTTTGAGCGAGGCCCAGGTCGCGCGGCCCAGCGCGCCGGGTACCTTAGCCGCAGGCGACACCTTCATGAGCGGGAAGTCCGCCACATGCCGGCGCACCAGGCCCGAGGCGACCTTGAAGAAAAAGCCAAGGCCCAGATCCGCCTCGCCGGACTCGACCATGGCCTGCACGCCCGGCAGGTCGCTGTCGAGCAGTTGCAGGCGCACGCCCGGATGCTGCGCCCGAAAGTGCGCCAGCAGCTGCGGCAACAGGTGGGCCGAGACCAGCGGCGTGGCCGCGATGCGCAGCTGCTGGCGCGACAGCTGGCCGAGCGCGTCCACCTCGGCCGTTGCATGGTCCAGCTGCTGCAGCACCGATTCGGCCACCAGCGCGAAACGCCGGCCCGCGTCCGTCAACTGCACGGCGCGCGTGGTACGGTCGAACAGACGCGCGCCGAGCTGGCGCTCGACTTCGCGCACCAGGATGCTGAGGCCGGCCTGCGTCATGTGGGCCCGCTCAGCCGCCCGCGTGAAGCTGCCGGCATGGGCCACGTAGAGGAAGGCGCGGATCTGGCGCATGGAAAGGTTCATATGGCGATTTTATGAGTGCATGTCACATCTAAACTTGTCTAATCACACGTCGCCGGTTTCAATCTTGTCTTCACGCAACGCACCGCAGACGGAGACAGGACATGGCAGAACAGGCACAGACCCACGACCAGCAGGCGCACACCCAGGTGCTCATCGTCGGCGGGGGTCCCGTCGGCATGGGGCTGGCCATCGAGCTGGGCCAGCGCGGCATCGCCTGCACGGTGGTGGAGCGCCACGCGCACCCGCAGCCCATTCCCAAGGGGCAGAACCTGACGCAGCGCACCATGGAGCACTTCCATTTCTGGGGCGCCGAGCCGGCACTGCGCGCGGCCCGCACCATCCCGCCGGGCTACGGCATCGGCGGCCTTACGGCGCACGGCACGCTGCTCGGTGAACACCATTACGACTGGCTGCAGCGCGAGCTGGTGCGGCCCTACTACTTCCAGGCCAACGAGCGGCTGCCGCAGTACGCCACCGAGGCCGTGCTGCGCGCCCGCGCGGCCGCGCTGCCCAGCGTGCAGACGCTGTACGGCTGGACGGCCGAGACCGTCACGCCCTCGGCGGGCGGCGTGGAGGTGGTGGTCCGCGAACGCGAAGGCGGCGCCTGCCGTACGCTGCATGCGGACTACGTGGTCGGTTGCGACGGCAGCCGCTCGCTGGTGCGCTCGCAGGCCGGCATCACGCAGACCCTCTCGGACCACGACCGGCTGATGGCGCTGGTGGTGTTCCGCTCACGCGAGCTACACGAACTGTTGGCACGCTACCCCGGCAAGTCCTACTACAACGTGCTGCAGCCCGGGCTGAACGGCTACTGGAAGTTCTTCGGCCGCGTGGACCTGGGCGAGACCTGGTTCTTCCATGCACCGGTTCCGCCCGGCACCACGCGCGACAACTTCGACTTCGCGGCTTACCTGCACGAGGCCGTGGGCGCCGAGTTCGAGGTGGCGTTCGACCACATTGGCTTCTGGGACCTGCGCTTCGCCATCGCCGACCGCTACCGCGCCGGCCGCGTGTTCGTCGCGGGCGACGCGGCGCACAGCCACCCGCCCTATGGCGGCTACGGCATCAACACCGGCTTCGAGGACGCGCGCAACCTGGGCTGGAAGCTCGCGGCGACGCTGCAAGGCTGGGGGAGTGAGGCGCTGCTGGACTCCTACGACCGCGAACGCCGGCCGGTGTTCGCTTCCACGGCGGGCGATTTCATCGCCCGCTCCATCGAGGTGGACCGGGCCTTCCTGCACGCCCACGACCCGGCGCGCGACCGCGCCGCCTTCGAGCAGGCCTGGCGGGCGCGCAGCGAAGGCGCAGTGGGCGAGGTGCATGCCTTCGAGCCCCATTACGAAGGCTCGCCCATCGTGCCCGGAACCCAGGGCGAAGGCGGCAGCGCTGTCGGCGGGCACCGCTTCGAGGCACGCGCCGGTCACCACTTGGCGCCGGCGGCACTGTCCGTCGGTGGCAACGTCTACGACCGCCTTGAGCCGGACTTCACGCTGCTGGCCTTGGACGCGCCCGCGCCGCAGGTGCAGGCCTTCGTGCAGGCCGCCCAGGGCCTGGGCCTGCCGCTGCGCGTGGTCGAGGACACTCGGGCGGGCGAGCGGGCGCGCTATGCGGCCGGCCTCGTGCTGGTACGGCCAGACCAGTTCGTCGCCTGGGCTGGCGAGTCGGTACCAGCGGACGCAGCGGTCGATCTGCTGCGCCAGGCCACCGGGCGGGCCTGATGAAGCTGGCCCTGCCGTCGTTGTGGGGTCTGCGCCAGGCGGTCGCAAGCGGGGCCTGACCGGCTACGCCGGTTGCCCGTCGGCCGCTGCCTACGCGCAGGCGCCCTGCCCGCCTGCTGCGCTGGCGGTGCGCATGCCACAAGCTGGCGGCTCATAACGACCGTGCGCAGATCCCGCGCGCGGCAGGAGCCCCACGATGCAAACCACCGACCCCCGTGACGACGGTGTGGCCTGCGACCTCGCGCTCACGCGCCGCGATCTGCTGTTGTCCGGCGCGGCCGGCGTGGCCGCGGGCGGTGTCGCAGCCGCCCCCATACCTGCGCCCGCACAGCCCACGCCCAACCCCATGCCGTTGCACCCCCTCTCGCTGACCGTCAACGGACAGCGCCACGCCGTCGAGATCGACACCCGCACCACCCTGCTCGATCTGCTGCGCGAGCAGCTGCATCTGACCGGCAGCAAGAAGGGCTGCGACCATGGCCAGTGCGGCGCCTGCACCGTCATCGCCGACGGCCGGCGCATCAATGCCTGCCTGTCGCTGGCCGTTCTGCACGAGGGCGGCAGCGTGACCACCATCGAAGGCCTGGGCACGCCGCAGTCGCTGCACCCCATGCAGGCGGCCTTCGTCAAGCACGACGGGTACCAGTGCGGCTACTGCACGCCGGGGCAGATCTGCTCGGCCGTGGCGGTGATCGACGAGGTGCGCGCCGGCATTCCGAGCCATGTCAGCGCCGACCTGAATGCCAAGCCATTGCTCTCGGCGCAGGAGCTGCGCGAACGCATGAGCGGCAACATCTGCCGCTGCGGCGCCTATTCCAACATCGTCGACGCCATCACCGAAGTGGCAGGAGGTGCGGCATGAAAGCCTTCACCTTCGAGCGTGCCCGCACCCCGGCCGAGGCCGCCGCCGCTGCGGCGCGCACACCGGGCGCGCGCTTCATCGCGGGCGGCACCAACCTCGTCGATCTGATGAAGCTGCAGATCGAGACGCCGCCTCACCTGATCGACGTCAACGGCCTGGCGCTGGACCGCATCGAGCCGGCACCCGGTGGCGGCCTGCGCATCGGCGCGCTGGTGCGCAACACCGACCTGGCGGCCGATGCGCGCGTGCGCAAGGACTACGCTGTGCTGTCGCGCGCATTGCTGGCCGGCGCCTCGGGCCAACTGCGCAACAAGGCCACCACGGCCGGCAACCTGCTGCAGCGCACGCGTTGCCCTTACTTCTACGACACCGCACAGGCCTGCAACAAGCGCAAGCCCGGCAGCGGCTGTGCGGCCATGGACGGTATCAACCGCCAGCACGCCATCGTGGGCACCAGCAGCTCCTGCATCGCCACGCACCCGAGCGACATGGCGGTGGCCATGCGCGTGCTCGACGCCACGGTCGAGACGGTGCGGCCCAACGGAGCCACGCGCAGCATCCCGATCGCCGACTTCCACCGCCTGCCCGGGAACACGCCGCAGCGCGAGACCGCGCTGGAGCCTGGCGAACTCATCACCGCCGTGACACTGCCAGCGCCGGTCGGTGGCCGCCACGAATACCGCAAGGTGCGCGACCGGGCTTCCTACGCCTTCGCGCTGGTCTCGGTGGCCGCCATCGTGCAGCGCGACGGCCGCGGCCGCGTGGCGCTGGGCGGCGTGGCACACAAGCCCTGGCGCATGGAAGCGGCCGAACCCCTGCTGCCCAAGGGCGCCGAAGCCTTCACGGCGCAACTGCTGGCCGGCGCGCGCACCACCGAACACAACGCCTTCAAGCCCCCGCTGGTCACTCGCGTGCTGTCCGACGTGCTGCAGGAGACCGGGAGAACCACATGAAATTCGACGCCCCCGCCACCACCAACCCCATCGACCAGTTGAAGCTGGTCGGCAAGCCCCTCAACCGCATCGACGGCCCCTTCAAGACCACCGGCACGGCGCCCTACGCCTACGAGCACCACGAGCTGCCCGGCACCGCCTATGGCGTGGTCGTCGGCGCCGGCATCGCCAAGGGCCGTATCGCTTCCATGGACACCCGCGCGGCCAGCGCGGCCCCCGGCGTGCTGGCGGTCGTCACTGCGCGCAATGCCGGCAAGCTGGGCAAAGGCAAGATGAACACCGCCAAGCTGCTGGGCGGGCCGCAGATCGACCACTACCACCAGGCCGTGGCCCTGGTGGTGGCCCAGACCTTCGAGCAGGCGCGTGCCGCGGCAGCGCTGGTGCAGGTGCGCTACGAAGCCACGCGCGGCAGCTTCGATCTCTCGCTGGCCAAGGACGGTGCCAAGCCGCCCAAGCCGAACGAGAACACCGGCCCCATCGAGACCAGTGTGGGCGACTTCGATGGCGCCTACGCCACCGCGCCCGTGCAGCTCGACGTGACCTACACCACGCCCGACCAGTCGCACGCCATGATGGAGCCGCACGCCACGCTGGCGGTCTGGAACGACGACGGCGCCCTGACCGTGTGGACGGCCAACCAGATGATCGACTGGGGCGCCGGCGACCTCGCACGTACGCTGGGTCTGCCCAAGGACAAGGTGCGGCTGATCTCCACCTTCGTCGGCGGCGGCTTCGGCGGCAAGCTGTTCGTGCGGGCCGACGCCGTGCTGGCCGCGCTCGGTGCGCGCGCCGCCAAGCGGCCGGTGAAGGTCGCGCTGCAGCGCCCCCTGATCGCCAACAACACCACGCACCGGCCGGCCACCATCCAGCGCATCCGCCTGGGCGCCGGCAAGGACGGAAAGCTCACGGCCGTGGCACACGAAAGCTGGTCGGGCGACCTGCCCGGCGGCGGCCCGGAGACCGCCGTGAACCAGACGCGTCTGCTCTATGCCGGTGCCAACCGCATGACGGCCATGAAGCTCGCGGTGCTGGATCTTCCCGAAGGCAACGCCATGCGCGCGCCCGGCGAGGCGCCCGGCATGATGGCGCTGGAAGTGGCGATGGACGAGATGGCCGAACGGCTGGGCATGGACCCGATCGCGTTCCGCATCCTCAACGACACACAGGTGGACCCCGAGAAGCCCGAGCGGCCTTTCACGCAGCGCCAGCTCACGCGCTGCCTGCAACTGGGCGCCGAACGCTTCGGCTGGGCCGCACGCCAGAGCCGTCCCGGCCAGCAGCGCGACGGCCGCTGGCGCGTCGGCCTGGGCGTGGCCGCTGCCTTCCGCAACAACCTGCTGCAGACCTCCGCCGCGCGCGTGCGGCTGGACAGCAAGGGCATGCTCACGGTGGACACCGACATGACCGACATCGGCACCGGCAGCTACACCATCATCGCGCAGACCGCGGCCGAGACCCTGGGGCTGCCGCTGGAGCGCGTCACGGTGCGGCTGGGCGACTCGCTGCTGCCCGTGTCCTGCGGCTCGGGTGGGCAATGGGGCGCGGCCAACTCGACGGCCGGCGTCTACGCGGCCTGCATGGCACTGCGCCGGCAGGTGGCCGAGCGGCTGGGCCTGGACCCGGCCTCCGCCGCGTTCGCCGATGGCCAGGTGCGCGTGGGCGACCGCAGCCTGCCGATCACCCAGGCCACGGCCGACCGCGAGCTCGTGGCAGAGGACAAGATCGAATACCCCAAGGAGTTTTCGGAAAAGGCCCAGCAATCGACCTTCGGCGCGCACTTCGTCGAGGTGGGTGTGGACGTCGCCAGCTGCGAGATCCGCGTGCGCCGCATGCTGGCTGTCTGCGCGGCCGGCCGCATCCTGAACCCCAAGACGGCGCGCAGCCAGGTGATCGGCGCGATGACCATGGGCGTGGGCGCCGCGCTCATGGAAGACCTGGCCGTGGACACGCGCCGCGGCTTTTTCGTGAACCACGACCTGGCCGGCTACGAGGTGCCCGTGCACGCCGACATCCCGCACCAGGAGGTGGTGTTCCTGGACGAGGTCGACCCCATGTCCACGCCGCTCAAAGCCAAGGGCGTGGGCGAGCTGGGCATCTGCGGGGTGGGCGCGGCGGTGGCGAACGCCATCTACAACGCCACCGGCGTGCGCGTGCGCGACTACCCGGTGACGCTGGACAAGCTGCTCAAGGGCATGCCCAGCGTCGCGTGACGCGCGAGCGCGAGCAGCAAGGCGGCCACCCGGCCGCCTTTTTTCGTTACCGGCGCTGGCTGAACACCCAATCGCGGGCGCTCTGGTCTGCATAGCCTGCGATCCAGACGAAGTGGGCCGTCGGCGAGAAGAAGGTCCCCGTGGGATACAGCCGGGTCTGGTAGCGGATGCCGTTGGCATCGAGCAGCCGGATCAGGTTGAGGTAGGCCGGCTGCCGTACGTCCGGATCGTCCTCGGCAGCGACGACACGGATGCGGCCGTCCAGGTACTGCTTGAGCCCGGCCCAGTTGTACGCATCGCCGCCGCCAGTGGTGGGCGATCCGGCCCATGCCGCGTTGAGGAACAGCGCGGCGAAGGTCTGGGGGTAACTCTCGGCCATGACCAGCGCGCCGTTGCCGCCCATCGACAGGCCGGTCAGGTAGACCCGGCCCGCATCGACCTTCTGCGTCGCCAGCACGCTCTGCAGCAGTTCGTAGGCCGCCTGCCCGTCCGCCGACAGCGCGCCGGCAGGGTCGGCGCCCGCCACCCAGGCGGTGTTGGCCTGGGGTGCGATGACGATCGCCTCCTTCGCCGGATTGGCCTCGGAATCCGCGGCCCAGACCGTGGCCTGCCGCGTGCGCTTGAGCACCATGTCGGACGGCTGGCCGCCCGCCGCCCGCTGGCCCACGCCGTGCAGCGCCAGCACCACAGGGTAGGTCTTGGTGCTCGTGGCGTAGTTGGGCGGATAGTAGATGTGGTACTTGATCGCCGTTCCGGCGGCGCTGGTGAAGGTCTGCTCCGCGCCGAACTTCGCGCGCAGCGCCGCATCGTTGTCCCGCACGATGCGTACGGTGTAATTCGCCGCTTCTCCGGTGGCCGGGTCGGCGACGTTGATGGTGGCCGTCTGCACATACTCGACATCGAAGGCGGCGTAGCTCTGCGACAGCTTGACCATGTAGCCGGTGTTGCCCAGCGTCTGCGCCAGCGGCACCGCCTCGGGCGCGGCCACGTCGGTGTTCGCAACGGTCGTGCTGTAGGCCCCCGCCGTCGTGGCGGCCGTGACGGTGGTCTGCGTGGCCGCGGCGTTGGCCGTGGGCTGCAGCAGCACGCCGTAGATGTCGCTCTGCACCCGCAGCGTGTAGTTGCGCACGTCCGGATCGAAGGCCGGCTCGAGCTTCTCGCCGTTGTGCGCACTCGTCGTCACCTGCAGGCCGGTCAGGCGCGGCGCGTCGCCGTCATCCCCTCCGCCACCACAGGCGGCCAGGCTGGTCGCGGCCAGCAGGCCCAGTGCGAAACGTTTCTTCATGCATGTCTCCCATCGGCTCTTGTGTTGGGAACCACCGACCGAGCCACATCGGCGCCCCTCGGGTTCTTGGGTCAGGTACGGAGGCGGCGCCGGGCCATGCCCGGCCGCAGGCGCGCCGGTGGCGGCGCGCCAGTGGCTCAGTCCAGCCAGCCGCGGATGCGCTGGCCCAGCACTTCGCGGCTGATGCCATAACGGTCGTGCAGCGTGGGCAAGGCGCCGGCATCGAGGAAGGCGTCGGGCAGGCCGGCGAGCTGGAAGCCGGCGGGCTGCACGCGGTGGCGCAGCAGCGCCGAGGCCACGGCCTCGCCCAGGCCGCCGACCACCGAATGGTTCTCGGCCACGACCACGAGGCGCGGCCTGGCGCCCACGGCGGCCACGATGGTGGCTTCGTCCAGCGGCTTGATCGTCGGGCAGTGCAGCACGGCCACGCCGATGCCATCGCTAGCCAGGTCGGCCGCCACCTCCAGCGCGCGCATCGTCAGGATGCCGCTGGAGACCACCAGCACGTCGGCGCCTTCGCGCAGCATCTTGGCCTTGCCCAGCTCGAACCGGTAGCCTTCGATCTCGTCGAGCACCAGCGGCACCTGCCCGCGCAGCAGCCGCATGTAGACCGGCCCCGGATGCGCCGCGATCTGCGGCACAGCCTGGGCGATGTCCAGCGCGTCGCAGGGGTCCACGATGGTCAGCCCCGGCACGCCGCGCATCATGGCCAGGTCTTCGGTGGCCTGGTGGCTGGGGCCGTAGCCCGTCGTGAGGCCGGGCAGCGCGCAGCAGATCTTGACGTTGAGGTTTTCCTCGGCGATCACCTGGTGGATGAAGTCGTAGGCGCGCCGCGTGCCGAACACCGCGTAGGTCGTGGCGAACGGCACCAGACCTTCCTTGGCCAGCCCGCCGGCCGCCCCCATGAGCAGCTGCTCGGCCATGCCCATCTGGTAGAAGCGCTCGGGGTAGGCCTGCGCGAACAGGTGCAGGTCGGTGTACTTGGCCAGGTCGGCGGTGAGGCCGACCACCTCGGGCCGGCTGGCGGCGTACTCCACGAGGGCCTTGCCGAACGGGGCCGCCTGCACGCGCTGGCCCTCGGAGGCGATCGAGGCGATCATGGCCGAGGTGGTCAGCCGCGGCTTCTTGTCTGCAACGGCCTGGTTCATGCTGCAACTCCTTCGGTGGGTTGGGTCGGACGGGCGGCGTCCAGGATGGCGAGGGCCTGCTGCCACTCGGGCGGGTCGACGCGGATGAAGTGGTTCTTCTCGCGCTGCTCCAGGAAGGGCACGCCCTTGCCCATCAGCGTGTCGAACAGGATCACGCGCGGCTTGGGTTCGGCGAGCGTGCGCGCGGCATCGAACGCTGCCAGAACGGCCGGCAGGTCGTTGCCGTCCACGCGCTGCACGTGCCAGCCGAAGGCCGCCCACTTGTCGGCCAGCGGCTCGAAGCCCAGCACCTTGCTGGAGGGGCCGTCGGCCTGCTGGTTGTTGATGTCCACCAGACAGACGAGGTTGTCCAGCCGGTGGTGGGCCGCGGCCATCGCCGCCTCCCAGGTGGAGCCTTCATCAAGTTCGCCGTCGGACATCGAGTTGTAGACGAAGGCCGGGTTCTTCTTCTGCTTGAGTCCCAGCGCCATGCCCACGCCGATGACCAGGCCCTGGCCCAGCGAGCCGCCCGAGATCTCCATGCCGGGCGTGTAGCTGGCCATGCCCGACATGGGCAGGCGGCTGTCATCGCTGCCGTAGGTTTCGAGTTCGGCCTCGGAAATGACGCCGGCCTCGATCAGCGCGGCGTAGTGCGCGATGGCGTAGTGGCCGTGCGAGAGCAGGAATCGGTCGCGGCCCTCCCAGGTGGGATCGTCGGGCCGCAGCGTGAGGGCGTGGCGGTAGGCCACGGCCAGCACGTCGGCCCAGCCCAGGGCCTGGCCGATGTAGCCCTGGCCCTGCACCTCGCCCATGCGCAGCGCGAAGCGGCGGATGCGCCAGGCGGCCTGGGCGAGCGCGTGCGGGCCGGCCGCCGGCGACGCGGTGGAATCGTTCATGGAAAGTCTCCTTGGAAAACGGTGGGGGTTCAGTTCAGGATCAGGCTGGGCCAGTAGGAGACCAGCGCCAGCACGCCGAAGGCGACGAGGTAGAACGGCCCGAGTTCGCGCACCGTGGCGCCGACCTTGACGTTGGCCAGCGCGCTGGTGATGAACAGCGTGGTGCCCACCGGCGGCGTGTACAGACCGATGGCCAGGTTCACGACCATCATGATGCCGAGCTGCGTCATCTCCATGCCGATGGAATTGGCCAGCGGCACGAACACCGGGGTGAGCAGCAGGATCGCGGCCGGCAGGTCGATGAACATGCCCAGGAACAGCATCAGCAGGTTCATCATGAGGATCACCAGCACCTTGGCGTGTACGTTCTGCTGCACCCACTGGGCGATGCCCTGGGGCATCTGGTCGAAGGTCAGCAGCCAGCCGATGGCGGCCGAGGCCATGATGACGAGCAGCACCACCCCCGTGGCCAAGCCGGCGTGCACGACCGCCGTGTTGAGCCGCTGCCAGCCCAGATCGCGGTAGACAAGCACGGAGACGACCCCGGCGTACAGCGTGGAGAGCACGGCCACCTCGGTCGGCGTGGCGATGCCGAAGCGCAGGAAGACGATGATCAGCACGGGCAGCAGCACCGCCGGGAACGCATAGGCCAGGTGCCGGCGGAAGGCGGCGCCGTCGAAGGGCGCGGTGTCGCGCGGGAAGTTGCGGCGCTTGCCCACCCACCAGCAGGCCGCCATGAAGCCGGCGCACATCAGCAGGCCCGGCGCCACCCCGGCGACGAAGAGGTCGGCGATGGACGCATTGGCCGTCAGCGCGAACAGGATCATCGGGATCGACGGGGGGATCAGGATGTCGATGGTGGCGGCCGCCGCCAGCGTGGCCGCGGAGAACGCCGCCGGGTAGCCCAGCCGCTTGTGCCAGGGGATCATCAGCGAGCCGATGGCTGACGCATCGGCCACGGCCGAGCCCGACACCCCGCCGAACAGCGTGGACGACAGCACGCCCACCTGGGCCGGCCCGCCGTGGAAGCGGCCGATCAGCGCGGACAGCACGCCGACCAGCGCCTCGCCGAGCTTGCCGCCCATCATCAGGCTGCCCGTCAGCATGAAGAACGGGATGGCGATCAGCGGGAAACTCTGCACCTGGGCCACCATCTGCTGCACGAGCAGGTCCAGCGGCACCTTGTCGGAACTGGCCGCCGCGGCCATGGCGGCCACCAGCAGGGCGTGGGCGATGGGCATGGCGGCCACGGCGGCCACCATGAAGACGAACAGAATGAGGACGCTCATGGCGGCTCCTTACCAGTGGGCGGTGGGGACGGCGGCGTCGGCCACGGCGTCGTGCTGCGGCGCGGCGTGCCAGGCCTGCCAGGCCGATTGCAGGGCCAGCGCCGCCAGCAGCGCCATGCCCCCCATCACGCAGCCATAGGTGATGGAGCCGGGCAGCTGCAGGATGGGCGATTTCTCGTCGTGCACGATCTCCAGCATGCGGAAGGTGGCGACGGACAGCGTGGCGTACATGCCGGCCACCACCAGCCAGGCGAGCACGGCCACCACGCGGCGCACGCCGGCGGGCACCGCGTCCATCAGGAAGGTGGTGGCGATGTGCGCGCTGTGCTGCGCGGCGATGACCACGCCGGCCATCACGAGCCACGGGAACAGCAGTTCGGGCACCTCGTTGGCCCATTCCAGGCTGGACCCGGTGGCGTAGCGCAGCACCGTGTTGGCGACGAGGATCACGAAGATGACGGAGGTCGACAGCCACAGCACCACGCGGCAGATGCCGGTGATGGCGCCATCGACCCAGCCGGTACGGGCTTGGGCCATGGGGGTCTCCTGAGGGCGTGGCCGGTCAGTTCGGCTGGGCGGCCGCGACGACCTTCTTCACGTACGGTCCGATCGGGCCGCCGGCCCACTTGGTCACGACCTCCGCGGTGGCCTTGGCGAACGGCGCCGTGGCCGGCGTCGTCACCTGCACGCCCTTGGCCTTCAGGTCGGCCAGCAGCTTCTCGTCGGCCTCCTGCGCGAGGCGCCGCTGCAGCGCCGTGGCCTCGGCGGCGGCCTCCTGCACGGCCTTGCGGTCGGCTTCGGACAGGCGGTCCCAGCTGCGCTTGCTCATGAGAAACGGCGTCATCTGGAACTGGTGGTTGGTCATGGCCAGGTGCTTCTGCACCTCGTAGAGCTTGCTGGCGTGGAAGTTCACGAGCGGGTTCTCCTGCCCGTCCACCACGCCCTGCTGCAGCGCCACGTACAGCTCGGCGAACTTGATCTGCTGCGCCTCGGCGCCCAGCGCCTTCATGATGTCCACCAGCGTCGCGTCCGGCGGCACGCGCATCTTCAGGCCCTTGAGGTCCTCGGGCGCGTTGATCGCGCGCTTGCTGTTGGTCATCTGGCGGATGCCGTTGTCCCAGGTGCCCAGCAGCACCATGCCCTTGTCGGCCGAGCGCTCGGCCAGCTCCTTGCCGAGCGGGCCGTCCAGCAGCCGGAAGGCGGCCGCGGGGCTGGCGAACAGGAAGGGCATGCCGTAGGCCGCGTACTCGGGCACGGCGTTGGCCACGGCGCCCTGCGAATTGGCGCTCAGGTCCAGCGCGCCGGTGCGCAGCGCGGTGACCATGGCCGCGTCGTCGCCGAGCTGGCCGGACGGCGCGACCTGCACCTCGATGCGGCCGCCCGATCTGGCCTTGACGACCTCGGCGAACTTGACGGCGGCCTCATGCCGCGGGTTGCCCAGCGCGGCGCCGTGGCCCAGCGTGAGCTTGACGGCCTGTGCCGAGGCGCCGGCGGCGCACAGCAGGCCCAGCGATGCGGCCAGCAGCGAGCGGACGAAATGGTAGCGGTTCATGGGATTTGTCTCCGTGCGGTATGGAAGGGGGATGCGGCGTCAGTGGATCAACATGCCGCCGTTCACGTCGAGCGTGATGCCGGTGCAGTAGGCCGACAGGTCGCTGGCCAGGAACACGCAGGCGCCGGCGACGTCGTCGGCACGGCCCAGACGGGCCAGCGGGATCGTGTCCTCGATGTCCTTCTTGCGTTCCGGGCTCAACTTGCCCTGGGTGATGTCGGTCTCGATCAGGCCGGGCGTGATGCAGTTGATGCGGATGCCCTCGCCGCCGAACTCGCGCGCCATGGCGCGGGCCAGGCCCAGAACGCCGGCCTTGGCGGCCGAGTAGTGCGGGCCGCCGAAGATGCCGCCGCCGCGCTGCGCCGACACGGACGAGATGCAGACGATGGCGCCGCTCCTGGCCGCGCGCATGGCCGGCAGCACGGCCTGCGACATGTACAGCGTGCCGCGCAGGCTGACGTCCAGAATGCGGTCGTAGTCCGCCCCGGTGATTTCCAGCGTCCTGACCGGCTGCGTGATGCCGGCGTTGTTGACGAGGATGTCGATGCGGCCGAAGGCCTGCATCGCCGCCGCCGCCGCGGCCTCGCAGGCGGCCTTGTCAGTGACGTCGCCGACCACGCCCAGGTGGCCCTCGCCGAGCCGCGCCGCGGCGGCCGCGGGCTCGGCCCGCGCCAGGTCCATGACGACCACGCGCGCGCCCTGGGCGGCCATCTGCCGGGCGGTGGCGAAGCCCAATCCGTTGATGCCTGCGCCGCCGGTGACGATGGCGACCTTGTCCTTGAGCAGCATGCTGCGATCTCCTTGGCTGTGGTGGGGTGCGAAGCGCCAGCGGTGTGTCCGTACTGGCGTGTCGGGGCGGATGTTCGTGGCCGCCCGACATGAGGACAAGCGATATCTCCTCAGGCTAAGATGACGGTTCTTCATTCAACTGCGGGGATAACCCTGTGCCCCATCTGCCCGCCACCACCACCCTGCTGGCCTTCGACGCGGTGGCACGGCGCCGCAGCTTCGCGCTCGCAGCGGCCGAACTGCACCTGACGCCCTCGGCCGTCAGCCACCAGATCGCCCGGCTGGAATCGGAACTCGGTGTGCGCCTGTTCGAGCGCAGCGCGCACGGCGTGCACCTGAGCGATGCGGGGACGCGCTACCTCGAGCGCGTGGGGGGCGCGCTGTCCGCGATCGCCTCGGCCACGGAAGACCTGCGCCAGGGCGTGCGCAACAGCCTGTACGTGCACTGCGCGCCCAGCATCGCGAGCCTGTGGCTGATGCCGCGCCTGCGTGGCTTCGCCCAGGCGCACCCGGACATTTCGCTGAACCTCTCCGCCGCGCACACGCACAGCGACTTCGCCCTGGGCCAGGCCGACGTGGACATCCGCTACGGTGTGCCGCAGTGGGGCGACCTGGTCGTCGAGCCGCTGTTCGAGGAAAGCATCGTTCCGCTGGCGAGCCCGGCCTTCATCCGCGAACACGGGCTGCGCCGCATCGACCAGTTGCTCGACGTGCCCCTGATCCAGAGCAACGTGAGCATCGTGCAGTGGCCCGACTGGCTGGTCGCGTTCTCCGACCAGCGGGCACCCGAGCGCTACGCGCTGCGCTTCGACCGCGCGCAGATGTCGCTGGACGCGGCGACGCAGGGGCTGGGGGTGGCGCTGGAGAGCGTCGTCAACGCGGGCGGGCACCTCGCGCAGCGCCAGCTCAAGCCCGTCTTCGGACTGGAACGGGCCATCCGCGTGAAGGCGCACTTCGTGGTCTACCCGCCGCGCCATGCGGGCCGGCCCGCGCTGGAAGCGTTCCTGGCCTGGATCCATGCCGAGGCGTCGCGGCAGCAGCCGCGCTGAGCGCTCCGGACCGATCGCCGAGGCCGGGCGGGTCGGGCAACGCGCCGCCTGCCATGCCCATGGGCCGGCGCGCCCTCACTCCACCTTCACGTTCGCTTCCTTGATGCGCTCCAGCGCCTCGCGCCCGGAGCCGGCCGCCCAGCGGTCGAACTCGGCCGGGGAACTGGACGCCAGCGCCTCGTTTCCCGTGTCCAGCAGCTTGCGCTGGACCTGCGGATCGGCCAGCGCGCGGGTCGCGGCGGCGTAGAGCCGTTGCGTGACCTCGGCCGGCAGCTGGGCCGGCCCGAACAGGCCGAACCAGAAGCTGAATTCGAAGCCCGGCAGGCCCTGCGCGGCCAGCGTGGGCAGCCCCGGCACCACGGCCGAGGGCTGCTCCGTCGTCACGCCCAGCATCTTCACGGTGCCGGGCCGTCCCAGCGGCAGCACCGAGGCGGCCGTGCCAAACGACAGCTGCACGTCGCCGGCCACCACCGCCTGCAGCGCCGGCGCCCCGCCCTTGAACGGGATGTGCACCATCTGCGCGCCCACGGCCTTTTCGAACGTCAGCGCCGCGATGTGCGGGGAGCCGCCGATGCCCGACGACGAATAGTTCAGCTTGCCGGGCTGCGCCTTGACCTTGGCCACGAGCTCCTGCACCGTGCCGATCTTGAGGTCCTTGTTCACGGCCAGCACCAGCGGCGAGACCGTGAGCCGGGTGATCGGCGTGAAGTCCGCAGGCTGGTACTTCACCTTGTACAGGTGCTGGTCGATGCCGTAGAGCGTGGCCGTGGCCAGGCCCAGCGTGTAGCCGTCGGCCGGCGCGCGCCACAGCAGGGACGAGGCCAGCGTGCTGCCGGCGCCGGGCTTGTTGTCCACCACGATGGACTGGCCCAGTTCCTTGCCCAGCGCGTCGGACACGATGCGCGCGATGAGGTCGGCCGCGCCCGAGGGCGAGTAGCCCACGAGCAGCCGGATCGGCCTGTTCGGGTAGGACTCGGACTGCGCCGCGGCGCAGTTGCACAGGCCGGCGAGTGCGGCGGCGAGCAGCAGGGTCTTCATCGTCGGTCTCCGGTTCAGGTGCCGTGGAACACGGGCGCGCGCTTGGCGAGCCAGGCGGCCTGCCCCTCGCGCAGGTCGGCCGAGTCGGCGGCGCGCGCCATGTCGGCGTGCAGCGCGTCCACGTCCAACCGGCCGCGCGCGATGCGGTTCAGGTGCTGCTTCATGCCCAGCATGGCGATGGGCGCCATGCCCGCGCAGGTCTGCGTGAGCCGCTCCACCGCGGCGGGCAGTTCGTCCGGCGCGAGCAGCTGCGTGAGAAAACCGATCGCGCGCATTTCCTCGGCGCCGATCTTCTCAGCCGTCAGGAACAGGCGCTTGGCGTTGTCCAGGCCCAGCCGGCTCACGTAGCGCTCCAACCCGCCCTGGTAGAAGTGCAGGCCCAGCCGCGCGGCCGGCATGAACATGTCGATGCCCTGCGCACCCAGGCGGAAGTCGCAGGCCAGCGCCAGGTCGGTGCCGCCACCGTAGACGCTGCCGTGCAGCACCGCGATGGTCACGGGTCGCGCTTCTTCCAGCGCGTTGACCACGGCCTCGAAGTTGACCTTGCGCGCCGCGCCGATCTGGCCGATGTCGTAACCGCTGCAGAAGTATTTGCCCAGGCCGCGCAGCTGCAGCACCAGCACCTCGGGCCGCGCGTTCACAGCGGCGATCTGCTCGGCCAGCGTGGCCAGGTCCTCGGGCGTGAGCCGGTTGGCCTGCTCGGGGCGGCGCAGCGTGATGGTGGCGACGGGGCCGGTGCACTGCAGTTCAGGAAGGTCCATGTTCATCGTCCCTGGAAAACGGGGTTGCGTTTTTCCATGAAGGCGCGGCGGCCCTCCTGGTAGTCGGCGCTGTCGAAGCAGCGGTCCACCGCGGCCGCCACGGCGCTGTCGTCGGCCGCGCTGTAGCGTTCGAACAGGCGAACGGCCGCCTTGGCGGCCTGCACGGTCAGCGGCGCGTTGGCGGCCACGCGGGCCGCGTAGGCGCGCACGGCACTCTCCAGTTCCTCGGCCGGCAGCAGGTGGTTGACGAGGCCGATGCGCAGCGCCTCGTCGGCCTCGAGCTGGCGCGCGCTGAACAGCAGGTCCTTGGCGGCCGACGGGCCGACCACGCGCGCCAGCGCCGCCAGGCCCTCGTACTCGTAGCCCAGGCCCAGCCGCGCCGCCGGGATGCCGAAGCGCGAGCCCTGGCCCGCGAAGCGCAGGTCGGCCGCCAGCGCCAGCGCGAGGCCGCCGCCGATGCAAAAGCCCTGCACCATCGCGATGAGCGGCTTGTCCAGACGCGCCAGGCCACGGTGCGCACGCGAGGCGATCTCGGCGTAGCGCAACTTCTGTTCGGCGTTGGCGCGGTGCTGCTCGAACTCGCTGATGTCGGCCCCGGCCGCGAAGGACTTTCCGCCCGCGCCGTGCAGCACCACCACGCGCACGGCCGGGTCGGCCTGCATCGCTTCGGCCGCCGCACCCAGGCCCTGCCACATGGCCAGCGACATGGCGTTGCGCCGCTCGGGCTGGTTGATGGTGATCCAGCCCACGCCATCCTCCACGCGTGCGAGGATCTTCGTCGTGCCCAGTTCCAGAGTCATGTCGGCACCCTTCGGCCTGCGGCCTGTCCCGCCAGGCGGGAGCGCGCTTGCTGGGTGCGGCCCGGCGCGGCGCTCATGCCGCCGCTCCCGACGCGCGCATGGCGGCGATGGCCTCGGGCGCATAGCCCAGTTCCGCCAGCAGCGCATCGGTCTGCTCGCCCGGGTCCGGCGCGGCATGGTGGAAGCGCTCGGGGTGCGGGAAGGCCGAGAGGTTGATCGGCGAGCGGATCAGCTGCACCTCGCCCAGCACCGGGTGCTGCGCGGGCCGTGTCATGCGCAGGTGCTTGACCTGCGGGTCCTCGAAGGCCTGGCCGATGTCGTAGACCGGGCCGCAGGGCACGCCGGCCGGGTTGAGCCGCTGCACGAGTTCGGCCACCGTGAACCGGCGGGTGACGGCGTTGATCTCGGCATCGAGCCGGCGCCGGTGCTGCACGCGGCCCGCGAACTCGCGGTAGTCGTCGTTGTCGGCCAGGTGCCTGGCCTCCAGCGCGCGGCAGAACCCGGCCCACATCGCCTGCGTGCTGGCGCAGATGTTGACCTGGCCGTCGCTGGCCTCGAAGGTGCCCATGGGCACCTGGGTCGGGTGGGCATTGCCCTCCTGCCCCGGCACCTCGCCGTTGACGGTGTAGCGCGCGGCCTGGAAGTCGAGCTTGTTGAGCATGCCCTCGATCAGCGAGGTGTGGACCCACTGGCCCTGGCCCGTGCGCTCGCGGTGCAGCAGCGCCAGCAGGATGCCCTGGCCCAGGAACATGCCGGCCGTGGTGTCGGAAATGGCGATGCCGGCGCGCACCGGGCCGCGGCCGGGCTCGCCCGTGACCGAGCTCAGGCCCGACATGCCCTGCACGATCTGGTCCACGCCAGGCCGCCCGGCGTAGGGGCCGTCCTGGCCGAAGCCCGAGATGCTGGCCAGGATGATGCGCGGGTTGCGCGCGCGCAGCTGTTCGTAGTTCAGGCCCAGGCGGTCCTTGACGACGGAGCGGAAGTTCTCGACCACCACGTCGCTGCGCGCGATCAGGCGGTCCAGCACCTCTGCCCCCTGGGGCGTCTTGAGGTCCACGCACAGGCTGCGCTTGTTGCGGTGCAGGTTCTGCTCGTCCGAGCCGCGGCGCCGGCCCGTCACGGAGCCGCGGTCCTTGGGCGGCGGCGCCTCCAGGCGCGTTACGTCGGCGCCCCAGTCGGCCAGCAGGCGCACGGCCGCGGGGCCGGCGCGCGCGATCGTGAGGTCCAGCACGCGGTAGCCCGAGAGCGGCAGCGAGGAAGCGGTGGTGTCCATGGTTCTTTCCGGGTGGTTCAACGGTTCGGGCCGGGCGTGGCCCAGAGTTCGCGGAAGGCGCGCCGCGGGTCGTCCACGGCGCGGGTCTGTGCAGCCGGCCCGTCGAACACCAGCGTGCTGCGCCGGGACAGCGTGAAGGCCGGCCAGGCGGGCGTGCGCGCGTTGTTGGGGTCGCCCGTGGCAGCAAAGGCGAGCCAGGCGCTGGCGAGCTGGTCGGCCAGCGCCAGGTTCTCGGCGCTGGGGCCGTTCAGGCCCATGCGGATGTCGTGCAGGCTGGGGCCGATGTCCACGCCGTGCGGCGCGCCGTAGCGGCCGCCGTAGGCCGGGCTGGGGGTCTTCCACAGGTAGGTCCACACCGGCGCGCCCCCTCGTTCGGCATGTTGTGCGGCCTTGCGCTCGGCTTGCAGCTGCGCGCCCAGCCGGAACGTGGTGTCGGTGTCGATGCGGGCCTGCAGCACGAAGGGCGTGGCGCGCGGATCCTCATCGCGGTACATGGCCACCAGCGCGTCTGCGTCGATGCCCTTGCGCCCGGCCAGCTTGCCTTCGGCGAACTTGCGCAGACCGGCCTCGTCCAGGTCGAAGTTGACCTGGCGGTAGGCGCGCTCGTCCAGTGTGGTGCTGATGAGCATGGGCACGCGGGCGGAGCTGGCCGGTGCATCCGGATCGAAGGGGTGGCGCGCGATGGCCACGCCGTCCACCGCGGGCGCGAAGGCGCGCGGCGCCTCGCCCTGCTGGCGGTCGACGCGCTCGAAGGCCAGCTGCACGGCCAGCAGCTGTTCCATGGGCAGCTGCTGCAGCTTGTCCAGGGCGCCGCTCTGGATGTCGAGCGCGGCGAGAAAGCGCGCGGCAATATCGTGCGCGGTCGCCTGCGGCATGGCCCGGATGCCCGAACCGCTCATCACGCCGGCGCGGTGGAACAAGCCCTGCGCCGATGGCATGGCCATCAGCGTGCTGGTCTTGAGCCCGCCGCCGGACTGGCCGAACACCAGCACGCGGGCCGGGTCGCCGCCGAAGGCCTCCACGTTCTCGCGCAGCCAGCGCAGGCCGGCCACGATGTCCAGCATGCCGGCGGCGCCGGACTGCGCATAGCGCTCGCCGCCATGGCCGGCCAGGTGCAGGTAGCCGAAGGCGCCGAGCCGGTGGTTGAGCGTGACGAAGACCGCGTCGCCGAAGCGGGCCATCATCTCGCCGTCGAACTGCGGCGAGTTGCCCGAGCCGGCGTAGTGGCCGCCGCCGTGCAGGTGCACGAGCACCGGGCGCTTGGCCGTCCGGTCGGGCCCGGGCGTCCAGAGGTTCAGCACCAGGCAGTCCTCGCCCATGCCGCCGGGCTGCAGGTCGTAGGCGATCAGGTCGGCATAGGCGCGGCGGCGGTCCGCCGGCATCTGCGGCGCGTAGTTGCCGTAGGCCGTGGCGTCGCGCACGCCGGCCCAGGGCGCCACGGGCTGTGGCGGCATGAAGCGGTTGGCGCCTGCGGTGTCGGCGCCGTAGCGCAGGCCCTTGAACACGTGGATGCCGCCGGATTTCAGGCCGCGGACCTTGCCCTGCGCGGTCTCGACGACGGAGAAGACCGGGTGCTCGCTCATGGCGCGGACACCGCCCGCGAACAGGCCGGCCGTTGCACCCAGCCAGTGGCGGCGTGACAGGCCGCCGGGATGTTCCTGCATGGACTCTCCTTCATGATTCAGTGATCGGCCGCGCTGGCGCGCCACCCGCGGGACACGAAGCCGGCCGCAAGCAGTGCTCCGAAGGCCGCGGAGCAGGCCATGCCAGCGGACGCCGCGGAACTGGCTCTGCCAGGCCGCTGGCGGCGCCCCCTGGAAGGGGGATGGAACTTCTACACGCAGTGAGAAGTTCAAACGGGGGTGGTTTCATGTCACGCCAACACGGCCACGCCGGCGGGGTCGATGGACAGCAGCGACTCGTGGCCCAGCTCCAGTACATGGCCGGGCGCGGCATGCACCTTGAGCGGTGCGCCGCCGGCCAGCGGACGCACCAGGTAGTCCCAGTACCCGCCCAGGTAAGTCCGCGCGACCACGGCCACCTGGCCCAGCGCGAGCGTGCCGCCGCCCTCTGCGCCCAGGCTCAGCGACTGCGGTCGGATCGACACCTGGGCCTGCGATTGGTCGTTCCCGGCCACGGGCACGGCGCCGGCCAGGCCCGGCAGCTGGAAGTGGCCCCCCCGCAGCTCACCCTGCACCAGGTTCGTCTGGCCGATGAAGCCCGCCACGAAGGGCGTGCGGGGGCGGTTGTAGAGGTTCCAGGGCGTGTCGATCTGCTCGAGCCGGCCCTGGTTCAGCACGGCGATGCGGTCGGAGATCGTCATGGCCTCGGCCTGGTCGTGCGTGACGTAGACCGTGGTGAACCGGAACTCGTCGTGCAGGCGGCGGATCTCGCCGGCCATCTCCTCGCGCAGGTGGGCGTCCAGGTTGGACAGCGGCTCGTCCAGCAGCAGCACCTCGGGCCGCACCACCATGGCCCGGGCCAGTGCCACGCGCTGCTGCTGGCCGCCCGAGAGTTCGGCCGGATAACGCTGTGCGAGCGGGCCGAGTTTGACCACGTCCAGCATCTCGCCCACGCGGCGCTCGACCTCCGCGGCCGGCGTCTTGCGCACGGCGAGCCCGAAGGCCACGTTCTCGGCCACGGTCATGTTGGGCCAGATGGCGTAGCTCTGGAAGATCATGGACATGCCGCGGTGCTCGGGCGGCACGGTGCGCCGCGCGCCCGAGATCTCGCGTCCATCCACCGCGATGGCGCCCTCGCTCAGTTCGACGAAGCCCGCGACCATGCGCAGCGTGGTGGTTTTGCCGCAGCCTGAGGGGCCCAGCAGCGTGACCAGTTCGCCCTGGCGCAGCTGCAGGCTCAGGTCGTCGACCACGGCCGTGCTGCCGTAGCGTTTGCTGACGTGGGAGAGTTCCAGTTTCGACATGGTGTTCCTCGTTAAGACCGGCGCAGCATGAAGTCGCGGCCGGCGATGCGCATGCCCAGGCCGACGACGGCCGTCACGATGACGACCAGCACCACGCCCATGGCCGCGAGCACCTCGTAGTTGCCCTGCTCGCTGAGGTCCAGCGTGAGCACCGACACCACGCGCGAGGCCGGCCCGGTCAGGAACACCGCGGTCGACAGTTCCTTGGTGCAGATCACGAAGACCAGGATGAACACGCCGGCCAGTGGCTTGGACAGCAGCGGCACGACGATGCGGCGCAGCACCGTGAGCCGGCCCGCGCCCAGGATGCGGCCGGCCTCTTCGAGCTCGGGGTTCAGCGAGCGGATCGAGGCGCCGCTGGCCACCACCGCGATCGGCAGGAAGCGCGTGGTGAACGCGATCACGATCAGCAGCCCCGTGCCGTACAGCGAGAACGGCGGGCCCGCATAGGCCGCGTACAGGCCGATGGCCAGCACCAGGCCCGGCACCGCGACCGGCGCCAGCGCCAGGAACTCCAGCAGCTTCGGCAAGGGCGTGATGCGGCGCTGCGTGGCGTAGGCCACGCACAGGCCCATGCCCACGCAGACCAGTGCGGTGGCCGCGGAGTACAGCACCGTGTTGAGCAGGGCCGCGCGCACCGTGAGCTGCTCGAAGAAGATGGCGTGGAAGTTGGCCAGCGTGAAGTTGCCGGCCACGGCGCCGCGGCCCCAGGCCCTGGAGACCGAGGCCAGCAGCAGGATGGCCAGCGGCAGCAGCACCGACAGCAGGCCCACCAGCGCGGCATAGGCGGCCAGCGGCCACTTCCACCCGCCGATGTCGAAGGGCCGGCGCTCGCCGCCCTTGCCCGAGACCGAGACGAAGCCCTTCCTGGCCAGCAGCCGGCGCTGCAGCACCAGCATGGCGACGGTCAGCGCGAGGATCGGCATGGAAAAGGCGGCGGCCTGCTCCACGCGCAGCGGGTACTCGAAGAACGAGACGATCTGCGTGGTCGCGAGGTTGAGTCCCGCGGGGATGGCGATCAGCGCCGGCGTGCCGTACAGCGCGATCGTCTCCAGAAAGATCAGGATGCCGGCCCCGACGACGGAAGGCAGCACCAGCGGCAGCGTCACGCGCGCCAGGGTGTGGAACTTGCCGGCGCCGTGGATCGCGGCGGCATCCTCCAGCTCGGTGGAGACGAGATCGAGCGCCGACTTGGTGAACACGTAGACCAGCGGGTAGGTGTACAGCGCGATGACGAAGGCCAGGCCCCAGAAGCTGAAGATGTTCACGGGCCCGCTGTCGGCGCCGGTCAGCGCCATCCACCCGCGGTTGAGCCAGCCCGCGTTGGGCCCGGCCAGCAGGATCCAGGCGATGGCGCCCAGGAAGTTGGGCATCACGAAGGCCGCCAGCACCGACAGGTGCGTGAGCCCGCGCCCCGGCATGTTGGTGCGCGACACCGCCAGTGCCAGCGGCACGCCCAGCAGCGCGGCCAGCCCCGTGACCGCCCCACCCAGGTAGAGCGAGTTGAGCAAGGCCTGCAGGTGCCTGCTACGGCCTAGCGCTGCTGCGTAGCTGGCCAGCGAGAAGCCGCCGTCGGCGCCGCGCAGGCTCTCGGCCACCAGGCGCAGAATGGGGTTGGCGACCAACAGCACGAGCAGAGCGATCAGCAGGCCGAACAGCCACAGCGCGGGATCGGCCCAGCGGCTCGGTGCGGCGCGCGGGCGGGCCTGCGCATCCAGGGCGAGTTCAGACACCGAATGCGTCCTTCCAGAGTTCGACCACCTGCGGCAGCTCGTCGCGCATCTGCTGGGGCGTGGGCGCCAGCGTCTTGGCCGACCCCATGGCAGGCAGGCCGCCCGGTGGCTGCAGCCCCGTGCGCAACGGGATGCCGAACTCGGCGCGGCCCAGTTCCACGACGTCGTCGCTGCCGATCAGCCACTCCATGAACAGGCGGCTGGCATTGGGCCGTTTCGAACTGGCCAGGATCGCCGAGGGCGACACCACCATGACCAGACCCTCCTGCGGCACGACCCAGCCGACCGGGTTGCCGCGGTCGGCCACGCGCGCCGCCAGCGTGATCGGGCCGGCCGAGATCGAGCGCTCACCCGAGTTGACGGTGGTCACCGTGTCGATGGTCGAGCGGCCCACCTGCACCCTGTTGTCGGCCAGCTTCTTGAACCAGGCATCGCCGTACAGCCGGCGCATCTCCAGGCCCCAGGCCCCCGCCGCACCGCTGAAGCCGGGATGCGCGACCGACGCCAGGCCGCGCCATTTGGGGTCCAGCAGGTCGTTCCAGCTCCTGGGCACGTCGGCGCCCTGCACCTTCTGCTTGTTGTAGACCAGGCCCATGGGGAAGGCGCTGGTCACGTGGTAGGCGCCGTCGGGGTCCACGTTCTGCAGGTGACGGTCGACCTTGGCCACGGAGGGCGGCGTGTAGGGCAGCAGCAGCTTGCGCGCCTTGAGGTCGAGGAAATGCGCGAGGTCGGTGGAGGAGAACACGTCGCAGGCCGGCGTGCCGGCCTTGAGGTCCTGGTTCAGTCGTTGGAACGCAACCTGGGCCGTCGTGCGCACCGCATTCACGCGGATGCCCGGGTAGCGCTCACTGAAACGCCGGCCCATGGTCTCGGCCAGCTCGGAGGGATAGGGCACGACGTACCAGGTCAGCTCGCCCTCCTTCTTCGCGGCGGCATAGAGGGCGTCCAGCGGCTGCGCCCGCACCAGGGCCGGCGCGGCCAGCGTGGCGGCAAGGGCGCCGAAACGGCGGCGTGTGAGTGCCATGGGAGGTCTCCATCGTTCGTTGTCGTCGTAAAAGTGTACGAACAACGATTCAAAGAATCCACATAGCGTTTATCCGTATTCTTATTGAACGGGCCTGCGCCAACATCTGCGCCCATGCAAAGCATTGCCATCCACATCCATCGCCACGGCGATCCCGGCGTTCTCGAGCGCGTGCAGGTCGACGTTCCGCCGCCGGCCGCTGGCGAGGTCCGCATCCGCCAGAGCGCGATCGGGCTCAACTTCGCCGACATCTACCAACGCAAGGGCGCGCACGGGCCGCATGCGCCCACGCCGTTTCCGATCACCTTGGGCGCGCAGGGGGCGGGCGTGGTGGAGGCCCTGGACCCCGGCGTCGCAGGCTGGCACGTGGGTCAGTCGGTGGCGTACTTCCACCCCGGCGCCTACCAGCACGTGCGCAACGTGCCGGCCGCGCGCGTGCTGGCGCTGCCGGCCGGCATCTCCGAGGAGCAAGCCGGCGCCAACCTGCTGCGCGGGCTCACGGCCGAGTACCTGCTGCGCCGGCTCTACGTCGTGCAGCCCGGTGACGCCGTGCTGGTGCACGCGGCCGCCGGCGGCATGGGCGTGCTGCTGTCGCAATGGGCGCGCGCGCTGGGCGCCACCGTGATCGGCACGGTCGGCTCCGCTGCCAAGGCCGATGTGGCGCTGGCCCATGGCTGCCACCACGTGATCGACTACCGACGCGAGGACTTCGTGGCGCGCACGCTGGCGCTGACGGACGGCCAGGGCGTGGCCGTGGTCTACGACGCGGTGGGCAAGGACGTCTTCGTGCCTTCGCTGGCCTGCCTGCGCACCCTGGGCATGGCCATCAACTACGGCACGGCTTCGGGCGACGTGGAGGGCCTGGACCTGCAGCTGCTGCACGCCAGATCGCTGAGCGTGTGCCGGCCCACGCTGCGCAGCTTCATCGCCACGCCACACGATCTGCAGCGCTCGGCGGCCGCCTTCTTCGCCGCCGTCGAAAGTGGGCAGCTGCGGCTGGAGGTGGGCAGCCGCTACGCGCTGACCGACGTGCAGCAGGCCCACCGCGACCTGGAGGGCCGCGCGACCACGGGCGCGCCGGTGCTGGTGCCATGATGAAGCTGTTCCACGGCTGGCTCTCCAGCGCCTCACGCCGCGTGCGCCTGTGCCTTGCGGAGAAAGGCATGCCCTACGAGAGCGTGGCCATCGACATGGGCCGCCAGGAGCACCATTCGCCCGAATTCCTGGCCATGAACCCGAACGGCGTGGTGCCCGCGCTGGAGCTGGCGCCCGGCCGCTTCCTGCACGAGAGCTCCACCATCTGCGAGTACCTGGACGAGATCCAGCCCATCCCCCCCCTGCGGCCCGACGACCCGTACGAACGCGCCTGCATGCGCAACTTCGTGCGCTGGACCGACGAGCATTGCCTGCCGCACCTGCTCATCCTCAACTGGAGTCTGGCATTGCAGCCGGCCGCCAGCCAATGGAGCGACGACGAACTGCAGGCCAAGCTCGCCCGCATCCCCACGGCCGAGCGGCGCGAGGCCTGGCTGCGCATCGCCCGCCGGCCCTACACGCAAGAGGAGAAGACCGCAGCGCTCGAGAAGCTGCTGCGACTGCCGGCCCGCATGGAGGACATGCTGGCGCAAGCGCCCTGGCTGCTGGGCGATCGCTACACGCTGGCGGACATCGCAGCCGTGCCTTTCATCGCGCGCATCGCCGAACTGGCGCCGCAGGCGCTGGGCGCAGAAGCGCATCCGCGCGTGCACGCCTGGTGGCAGGCCGTACAGCAGCGGCCGGCCTTCGCCCAGGCCCGGCTCGAGCGCTTCGATGCCGTGTTGAGGGCGCGCGCGGCCGCCTGAACGCCATCGCTAAGATGCCGGCCAGGAGTTCACGACGACATGGCCAGTGCCCGCATCAACCTCGGCGATCAGATCCGCCAGACCCTGGAAGAAGAGATCCATTCCGGCAAGCTCGACGCCGGCTCGCGCATCGACGAGCAGGTGCTGATGGACCGCTTCGGCGTCTCGCGCACGCCGGCGCGCGAGGCCATCAAGCACCTGACCGCCGCCGGGCTGGTCACGCCGCTGTCGCGCCAGGGCGCCGTCGTGGCCTCCCTCTCGGTGCCCGAGTACGTCGCGATGCTGGAGATCCTCATGCAGCTCGAAGGCCTGGCCGCGCGCCTGGCCGCGCGCCGCATGCCCACCGCGCAGCGCCAGCAGCTCGAGGAGGCCCACGCCGCCTGCGGGCGCGCGGCGGCGAAAAACGATGCCGAAGAGTATGGCCAGGCCAACCGCGTGTTCCACGAGATCATCTACGACGGCAGCCTGAACGAGGTGCTGGCGCGCCAGCTGCGCGCCATGCGCCTGCGCATGCGGCACCCGCGCCGCGCGCTGTTCGACCGGCCCAACCGCATCCGCCATTCGCTGGCCGAGCATGCGGTGATCTTGCAGGCCATCGTCTCGGGCGACGAGAACGCCGCCTTCCAGGCCATGACAGACCACATCTCCAGTGGCGGCAATGTCTATGCGGATGCGATCGCCAGCATGCCGCAGCGGGCCGCCGCGCCGGCCGATGACCCGGTTGCCGTGGCGCCCCTGCGCCAGCGCGCCAGGAGCGCCAAAGCCTAGGAGGCCGCCGCGCGCCGCTGACCGCACAGCCCAGGTCGTCGCCAGCACGGCGGCAGCGCCGTTGACCTGCACCGACGCTGGCCCTGCTGGTCCATCGCGGCTGGCCCGTACCAGACGCTAAGGCAACGAGCGGCGCGCGTGCCGTGGCCGCCTGGCGGCCTTGGGCTGCTCTGCCGGGCTCTCCAAGATTTGCGGAGCCCACTGCGGCAACCATTGCGTCAAATGCTCAGCGAAGCCCTGCGTCGCGGGCGACGCGGCGCGCGTGGTGTGCCGGTACAGGCACACGCTGCGCACGGTTTCCGGGTCGACCACGCGCCGCATCACCAGGCCGAAGGGCTGGGCCACGACGCCGATGTAGGCCGGCGCCAGCGTGGCGGCCAGCCCTTGCACCGCCAGCCCCAACGCGGTGCTGACGTTGTCCACCACGTCGACCGGCGTGACCCGCTCGCCGTCGGGCACGCTGAGCTGCATGCGCGCCACGCTGCGCTCGTGGTCGCGCCCGGCGGACACCAGCGGCGCGCCGTTCAGGTCGGCCCAACGCAGCACGCGCTGCCGCGCCAGCGGATGGGTGGGGGCGCACCACAGCACCCACAGGCTGTCGAACAGCACCACGCGCGAGACGCTGGCCGGCACCGGACGGTCCGGGCCCAGGGCCAGGTCCACGTCGCCGGCCGAGACCGCGTCCACCAGCGCGTCAACCGCGATGTCGCGCACCCGCACCACCACCTTGGGGTGCGTGGCCTGGTAGGCGCGGATGGCGGCCGGCACGGCGGAACTGGCCAGCACCAGCGGTGCGCCGATGCGCACCACGCCGGCCGCGCGGTTGCGCACGTCCGCGGCCACGCCTTCTGCCGAGTGCACATGGCGCAGCAGGGTCTCGGCCGAGCCGAGGAAGTCGCGCCCCGCGCTGGACAGGTCGACGCGGCGCGTGGTCCGGTCGAACAGCCGAAAGCCCAGCACCGATTCCAGCTCGGCGATCAACTGGCTGACGGCCTGCGACGTCATGCCGAGCTGCTCGGACGCGGCGCCGAAGTTGCGCGTTTCGGCCACGGCCGTGAACGCCTCGATCTGGCGCAGGGTGAAGCGGGTCAGGGACATGGCCTCATTATCAAGCGCAGCTTGATAACTGCGCTGAATGCATTGATTGTGGTCATGCGGCTGCGCGCCGACACTGCGGCGCCCCAGACGAACACGGACGCCGCACGGCCGGCGAGGAGACACGATGCTCGACACCCCCACCCACACCGCCCTGGCGCGCGAACTCGCACAGTCCGAGGCCAGCCGCGTCCAGGTGACGCAGTTTTCGCGCCGCCACCCCGGCATGGAGATCGGCGACAGCTACGCCATCCAGCGCGAATGGGTGCGTCTGCAGCTCGCCGAGGGCCGCCGCGCCATTGGCCACAAGATCGGCCTGACCTCGCGTGCCATGCAGATCGCCTCGCAGATCACCGAGCCCGACTACGGCACGCTGCTCGACAGCATGCTGCTGCGCGACGGCAGCGAGGTCGAGGCGGCGCGCTTCATCGTGCCGCGGCTCGAGGTGGAGTTCGCTTTTATCCTCGCGCGGCCACTGAAGGGCCCGCACGTGACCCTCATCGACGTGCTCAACGCCACCGACTACGTGGTGCCCGCGCTGGAGCTGATCGACGCGCGCATCGAGCAGTTCGACCGCGAGACCAAGGCGCCGCGCAAGGTGCTGGACACCATCGCCGACAACGCCGCCAATGCCGGCATCGTGCTGGGCGGGCGCCCGATGAAGCCCGACCAGGTCGACTGGCGCTGGGCCGGCGCGCTGCTGTTCAAGAACGGGGTGATCGAGGAATCCGGCCTGGGCGCGGCCGTGCTGAACCACCCCGGCAACGGCGTGGCCTGGCTCGCGAACAAGCTGGCGCCGCACGGCGAGCACCTGGCGGCCGGGGAGATCGTGCTGGGCGGCTCCTTCACGCGGCCGGTGGCCTGCGCCGCCGGCGACACCTTCCATGCCGACTACGGCCCGCTCGGTTCCATCTCGCTGAGGTTCGTCTGATGACTGCTCCCACCAATCCCTTCAAGGCCGCGCTGGCTCGTCCGCAGGCGCAGATCGGCCTGTGGCTCGGCCTGGCCGACCCCTACAGCGCCGAGCTGTGCGCCACCACCGGCTTCGACTGGCTGCTGATCGACGGCGAGCACGGGCCGAACGACCTGCGCAGCATGCTCGGCGCGCTGCAGGCCGTGGCGCCGCACCCCTCGCATCCCGTGGTGCGCATCCCGCACGGCGACGCCGCGCTGATCAAGCAGGTGCTGGAGATCGGCGCCACCACGCTGCTGGTGCCGATGGTGGAGACCGCCGCGCAGGCGCGCGCGCTGGTGCAGGCCATGCGCTACCCGCCGCAGGGCATCCGCGGCGTGGGCAGCGGGCTGGCCCGCTCCTCGCACTGGAGCGCGGACACCGGCTACCTGCAGACCGCCAACGAGCGCATGTGCCTGCTGGTGCAGGTGGAGACCGCGTCGGCGCTGGCGCAGATCGACGCCATCGCCGCCGTGGAAGGCGTGGACGGCGTGTTCATCGGCCCGTCCGATCTGTCGGCCTCCATGGGCTTCCTGGGCCAGACCGGCCACCCGGACGTGCGGGCCGCCATCGAGCATGCCTTCGAACGCATCCAGGCGGCCGGCAAGGCGGCCGGCATCCTGGCGGTGGACGAGACGCTGGCGCGCCACTGGATCGGCCGCGGCGCACGCTTCGTCGCCGTCGGCGTCGAGGCCACGCTGCTGGCCCAGGCCGCACGCGCGCTGTCGGCCCGCTTCCGCGACAACGCAGCGGCCCAGCCAGCCGGCAGTTCGGGCTACTGAGCATGGACGACGCTGCGCTCGACCGGCTGGGCGCCGGCTTCACGGGCCGCCTGCTGACGGCGGCCGACGACATGGCCCCTTTCCTGACCGACTGGCGCCGCAAGTGGACGGGCCGGGCCGTGGCCGTGGCCCAGCCCGACAGCGCCGCGGGCGTTGCCGCCGTGGTGCGCTGGTGCGCCGAACACGGCATCGCCGTGGTCCCGCAGGGCGGCAACACCGGCCTGTCCGGTGGCGCCACGCCGGACACCTCGGGCCGCGCGCTGGTGCTCTCGCTCACGCGGCTGAACAAGGTGCGGGCGCTGGACCCCATCAACAACACCATCACGGTGGAGGCTGGCGTCACGCTGCAGCAGGTGCAGGAGGCCGCGCGCGAGGCCGGCCGGCTGTTTCCGCTGAGCCTGGCGGCCGAGGGCACCTGCACCATCGGCGGGAACCTGGCCACCAACGCGGGCGGCGTGCAGGTGCTGCGCTACGGCAATGCGCGCGAGCTGTGCCTGGGCCTGGAGGTGGTCACGGCGCAGGGCGAGGTCTGGGACGGCCTGCGCGGCCTGCGCAAGGACAACACCGGCTACGACCTGCGCGACCTGTACATCGGCAGCGAAGGCACGCTGGGCGTCATCACGGCCGCCGTGCTCAAGCTGTTCCCGCTGCCGGCCGCGCAGGTGGCGGCCTTCGTCGCCGTGCCCGGCCCGGCCGCCGCGCTGGCCCTGCTGCAGCTGGCCCAGGCGCGCCTGGGCGCAGGGCTCACGGCCTTCGAGCTCATGAGCGACACCTGCATCGCGCTGGTCGAAAAGCACGTCGACGCCGCCCGGCTGCCGCTGGCCGAGCGCTCGCCCTGGTACGTGCTGCTGGAAGTCAGCGACAACGTGGACGAGGCCCATGCCAGCGCCGCCGTGGAGGGACTGCTGGAGCAGGCGATGGAGCAGGCGCTGGTCACCGACGCGGCCCTGTCCAGCAGCCTGGCGCAGTTCCAGGCGCTGTGGGCGCTGCGCGAGGACATCTCCGAATCCCAGGGCGCCGAGGGCCGCACCATCAAGCACGACATCGCGCTGCCGATCTCGCGCATCGCCGACTTCATCGCCGCCACCGACGCCGCTATTCAGAGCCAGTGGCCGGAGCCACGGCTGGTGGTGTTCGGCCACCTCGGCGACGGCAACCTGCACTACAACCTCTCGCCCGCGGCCGACCGGCTCGGCGCAGAGCATGCCGAGGCCTTCACCGCGCTGGAGGCGCCGATCAACCGCTGCGTGCACGACGCCGTGGCCGCGCATGGCGGGTCGATCTCGGCCGAGCACGGCCTGGGCGTGCTGCGCCGCGACGAGGCCGCCCGCTACAAGAGCCCCACCGAACGCGCGCTGATGCAGGCCATCAAGCAGGCGCTGGACCCGCACCACCTGATGAACCCCGCCAAGCTGCTGCCCCTGGAAAACGCATGACCACCTCCGACCCCATCGTCGTCGACGGCCTGTCCGTCTCGCCCGACCACTACATCGGCGGCCGCCGCGTGCCGTCCACGGGCTACTTCGAGCTGCACAGCCCCATCGACCAGCGCCTGCTGGGCCGCGTGGCCGAGGGCCTGGACGCGCATGTCGAGGCCGCCATCGTCGCGGCGCAGCAGGCCTTCCCGGCCTGGAGCGCGCTCAGCGCGGACCAGCGCAAGCCGATGCTGGACCGCTTCGCCGAAGAGATCGGCAAGCGTGCCGACGCCTTCTGCCGGCTGGAGAGCAACGATGCCGGCGTGCTGCTCTCGCGCATGCGCCACGGCGTGGTGCCGCGTGCCATGCTCAACATCACCTGGTTCGCCCAGCATGCGCTCACCCTGCAGAACCGGCCCATCGAGACCGAGCAGGCGCGCCACATCGTGCGGCACGACCCGGCCGGCGTGGTGGCCATCATCACGCCGTGGAACGCGCCGCTGATGCTGTCGACCTGGAAGCTCGGGCCGGCGCTGGCCGCCGGCAACACCTGCATCCTGAAGCCGCCGGAATGGGCGCCGCTGACCTGCTCGCTGCTGGCCGAGGCGGCCGACGCCGCGGGCCTGCCGCCCGGCGTGTTCAACGTGGTGCAGGGCACGGGCGCCAAGACCGGCGCGCGCCTGGTCAGCGACCCGCGCATCGCGCGCATCTCGTTCACGGGCAGCGTGCCCACGGCCAAGTGGATCGCCCAGGCGGCCGGCGCCAACCTGGTGCCCTGCAGCCTGGAGCTGGGCGGCAAGAGCCCCTTCATCGTGCTGGAGGACGCCGACCTGGACAACGCCGCCGCCACCGGCGCGCTGATGTACCGCAACGCCGGCCAGGTCTGCCTGGCGGGCACGCGATTCCTGGTGCATGCCAAAGTCGCCGACCGCTTCGTCGCCGCCATGCGCGGCTACGTGGAGAAGCTGGCCATCGGCGACCCGCGTGACGAGGCCACCGAGGTCGGCCCCATCATCCATCCGCGCCAGGTGGAGCGCGTGCAAGGCTTCGTGCAGCGCGCCGTGGATGGCGGCGCGCGGCTGCTGTGGGGCGGCGCGCCGCATCCCTTCGGCGCGCAGTACTTCCAGCCGACCATGCTGACCGACCTGCGCCAGGACGACGAGATCGTGCAGAACGAGGTGTTCGGCCCCGTGCTCACGCTGCAGACGTTCCAGAGCGACGACGAGGCCATCCAACTAGCCAACGGCACCGACTACGGCCTGGGCGGCGTGTGCTACGGCGAGACGGAGCACGCCACGGACGTGGCCCAGCAGGTGCGCACCGGCTTCATCTGGGTCAACAGCTTCGGCATCCGCGACCTGGCCGCGCCGTTCGGCGGCATCAAGCGCTCGGGCGTGGGCCGCGAGGGCGGCGACTGGAGCTTCGAGTTCTTCTGCGACATCAAGGACGTGGTCGTGCCCAAGAAGCCCTTCCGCGCCAGCTTCAGCCACCGTTGAAAGGATTGAACATGAATGGACAGATCGCCGGTGCGGCCATCGTGTCGCACCACCCCGGCCTGATGCAGTGCGAGGAGTTCCGCCGCGCCATGGGCGCGGGCGAAGACTCCGACCTCATCGCCGGCTACGCGCGGCTGCGCGAGAAGATCGCCGCCGCCCAGCCCGACGTGGTCATGATCTTCGACAGCCACTGGTTCACCACCGGCTACCACCTGGTGGACGGCGGCAAAGGCTACAGCGGCACCTACACCTCCGACGAGATGCCCTGGTACCTGCACGGCGTGCCCTTCGCCTACCGCGGCCACCCCCGGCTGGCGCGGGCGCTGGAGGCGGCCTCGCGCGCGCGCCAGGGCTATGTGCGCGTGATCGACCACCCCGACCTGGGCCGGCACTACGCCACCGTCAACCTCGTCAAGCACCTGCGGCTGGAGCTGGACGACACGCCGGTGGTGACCGTCAGCTCCTGCCAGAACTGCCGCTGGGAGCAGTTCCTGCAGTCGGGCGAAGACATCGCCGAAGGCATCCGCGCCAGCGGCCTGCGCGTCGTGCTGCTGGGCTCGGGTGCGCTCTCGCACAAGTTCAACGGCATCGACTGGAAGCCCAAGCACCCGCGCATCTTCCACGAGAGCAATGTCTCGTCGGAGGAGAACATCGCCAGCGACAAGCAGGCCATCGCGCTGATGGCCGCAGGCCGGCACGACGAGATCCTCGCGCGCTGGGACGAGGACTACCGCAAGAAGCCCTGGGAGGCCTTCGGCGCGCACTACCTGCAGATGCTGGGCGCCATGGGCGGCGCCGCCTGCCGCGCCAAGGGCGAGGCGCTGTCCGCGTACGAGAACGCGCGCGGCACCGGCAACATCCACATCTGGTTCGACACGGAGACCGTCGCATGAACTTCGAATTTCCCTTCCAGGAACTCCCCGCCGTGATGCGCGGCCCGCGCGTGGAGCGCCGCCGCGTGCTGGTGAAAGGCAGCGCCTTCTGGGGCACCATGCAGGACGATGGCCAGCTGCGGCTGGACGACGGCCGGCTGCTCGATGCCGAGGCGCAGACCTACCTGCCGCCGGTGTCGCCGAGCAAGATCATCGCCGTGCACATCAGCTACAGCTCGCGCAGCATGGAGACCCGCAACAAGCCGAAGCCGACCGAGACGCCCACCTACTTCACCAAGCCGCCCACGTCGCTGAACGGCCACAAGGGCCAGATCCTCAAGCCGGCGGACTGCAAATACCTCAACTACGAGGGCGAGTACGCCGTGGTGATCGGCCGCACCTGCCGCAACGTGACGCCCGACGAAGCCTGGGACTACATCGAAGGCTTCTGCCCCGCGCTGGACATGGGCCTGCAGGACTTCCGCGACACCGACCAGGGCAGCATGCTGCGCGTGAAGGGGGCGGACACGCTGCTGCCCATCGGCCCGGGCATCGTGCGCGGCGTGAACCTGTTCGCGCAGACGCTGCGCACCACGGTGGACGGCCTCACGGTGCAGGAGGCGCACATCGGCGAAGAGACCATCTGGGGCCCGCACTACGTGATCGCCGACATCGCGCGCCACATCACCCTGGTGCCCGGCGACGTGATCCTGATGGGCACGCCCTGCCATTCGCGCAGCGTCGACCCCGGCCACGTGGTGGCCTGCGAGATCACCGGCATCGGCCGTGTCGAGGGCACGGTGGTGGCCATCGACGCGCCGCGCGCCGCCGCGCTCGGCGTCGGCCACATGCCGACCGACACGCCCGAGGTGCGGCGCGTGGCGCTGGGCTTCGATGAGCGCGTGCCGGAGCAGTTCAAGGCCAACCTGCGCGCGGCCAAGGCGTCGCAGGCATGAAGGTCTGCATCGTCGGCGCCGACGCCATCGGCGGCTTCATCGGCGCCATCGGCGGCTTCATCGGCACGCGGCTGGCGGCTGCGGGACAGGCGCAGGTCGGCGCGCTGGCCCGCGGCGCCACGCTGGCGGCGCTGCGCACGCACGGCTGGCGCATGGACACGGCCGGCGGCCGCGTGCACGGGCCCGGTGCGACCCGCCCCCTCCAGGCCAGAAAGCGCTTGCCTGGAGGACGGGGTTCCGTCAGTCCGCGTAGCCCGGATTCACCCGGTCCAGCACGCGCATCATGGCGGCGAAGTACAGGGCCTCGCGCTCGGCGCGCGGGTGGCTGTCGTTCGGGTTCGGCTTGTCGACCTTGGCGACCATCTCGTCGGACAGCAGCGCCAGCGGCTGGCCCGTGGCCATGGCCAGCAGCTGCGCCTTGCAGACCCGCTCCAAACGGTACAGCCGGCGGTAGGCCTGGGCCACGGTGTCGCCCACGGTCACGACGCCGTGGTTCTTCATGAACAGCACGTGCTTGTCGCCGATGATGCCCGCCAGACGCTCGCCTTCGCTGAGCTCGGCGGCCAGGCCCGTGTAGCCGTCGTCGTAGGCGATGTTCTTGGCGAGGAAGGCGGCCGTCTGGCTGCCAGGCAGCAGCCGGTTGTCCTGCAGCATGTTCAGCGCGAGCGCCCAGGTCTGGTGGGTGTGCAACACCACCTTGGCGCCCGTGAGCCGGTGCAGCGGCGCATGGATGCTGAGCGCGCTGAGCTCCAGGCTGCCCTGGCCTTCGAGGATCTCGCCCTGCTCGTTGAACACGATCAGGTCGCTGGCGCGGGCCTCGGACCAATGCAGGCCGAACGGCAGCACCAGGAAGCGGTCCGTCGTGCCCGGCACGACCATGGTGAAGTGGTTGTCGATGCCCTCCTCCAGGCCGTCGTGCACGGCCAGGCGGTTGGCGGCGGCCAGGTGCACGCGCGCCTGGCGGACGGCGTCCTCGGGCGTCACGGCGTGCAGATGGCTGGCGGTTCGGAGTGCGGTGGCGTGCATGGGTCCTCGTGGGTGGCAGGGTTGACGTAAAGTCCCGCGGTCGCCGGGACGGGCAAAGGGTCTGCCGGCATTGTCCCGTGTCGAGCCGAAACCACTGTCCCGTATGAAACTGCTGCTGCAACGCGTGCGCCAGGCCCAGGTCGTCGTCGAAGGCAAAACCATCGGTGCCATCGAGCGGGGCCTGTTGGTCCTGGTCTGCGCCGAACGCGGCGACACCGAGGACAAGGCCGACAAGCTGCTGGCCAAGATGCTCAAGCTGCGCATCTTCTCGGACGATGCCGGCAAGATGAACCTCAGCGTGCAGGACGTCGGCGGCGGGCTGCTGCTGGTCAGCCAGTTCACGCTGGCGGCCGACACCAGCAGCGGCAACCGGCCGGGTTTTTCCGGCGCGGCCGCGCCCGAGGACGGCCGCCGCCTGTACGACCATGTCGTGGAGCGCGCGCGGGCATTGCACCCGGTCGTGGCCACCGGCCGCTTCGCCGCCGACATGCAGGTGCACCTGGTCAACGACGGGCCGGTGACGATTCCGATGCAAGCCTGACACAACGAGAGGAGACGACATGGGCAAGGAGACGGTGGGACTGATCGGCCTGGGCGCCATGGGCGCCGGCATTGCCGCCACGCTGCGGCGCAATGGCCATGCGCTGCGCGTGTGCGACGCGCGGCCGGGCGTGGCGGCGGCCTTCGCGGCCGAGGGCGGCACGGCCTGCGCGACGCCGGCCGAAGTGGCGCAGGGCAGCGCGGTGGTGGTTTCGGTGGTCGTCAACGCGCAGCAGACCGAGGCCGTGCTGTTCGGCGAGCACGGCGCGGCCGCCGCGATGGCGCCCGGCAGCGTGTTCGTGATGTGCTCCACGGTCGATCCGAACTGGTCGGTCGCACTGGAGTCGCGGCTGGCCGCGCTGGGCCTGCTCTACATCGATGGCCCGATCTCGGGCGGCGCCGCCAAGGCGGCCGGCGGCCAGATGACCATGATGACGGCCGGTACGCCCGCGGCCTACGCCAAGGCCGGCGCCGTGCTCGACGCCATGGCCGGCAAGGTCTACCGCCTGGGCGACAAGGCCGGCGCGGGCAGCAAGGTCAAGATCATCAACCAGCTGCTGGCCGGCGTGCACATCGCGGCGGCGGCCGAGGCCATGGCCCTGGGCCTGCGCGAGGGCGTGGACGCCGCCGCGCTGTACGAGGTCATCACGCACAGCGCGGGCAACAGCTGGATGTTCGAGAACCGCATGGCCCACGTGCTGGCCGGCGACTACACGCCGCTGTCCGCCGTGGACATCTTCGTCAAGGACCTGGGCCTGGTGCTGGACACCGCGCGCGCGAGCAAATTCCCGCTGCCGCTGGCTGCCACGGCGCACCAGATGTTCATGCAGGCCTCCACGGCCGGACATGCGGCCGAGGACGACTCGGCCGTGATCAAGATCTTTCCGGGGATCACGCTGCCCAAGGCGGGGTGAACGCATCGGCCTGGCCGCGTGCCTCCTGCGGCCATTGACGTCTTCTCGCCCGCTTCGTGCGCTTTCTGGAGATTCCATGCCCATGCCCCATCCGACCCGACGCCTCGTGCTCGCTGCAGCCGCGCTGCTGCTGTCCTCGTGTGCCCATCCCCCTTTCGGCGGGGACGCGGACACCCGCCCGCCCATCGTCTTCGTGCACGGCAACGGCGACACCGCCGGGCTGTGGTCGACGACGATGTGGCGCTTCGAGTCCAACGGCTGGCCGCGCGAGCGGCTGCACGCCATCGACCTGCCGCTGCCCACCGCGCGCGACGACGACACGCGCGAACAGCCCGGTCGCTCTTCGACCGCCGAGCACCGGGACTACCTGCGCGCCGAGGTCGACAAGGTGCTGGCCCGCACCGGTGCGCGCCAGGTCGTGCTGATGGGCAACTCGCGCGGCGGCAACGCCATCCGCAACTACATCGCCCATGGCGGTGGCGACAAGACGGTCTCGCACGCCATTCTGGGCGGCACGCCCAACCACGGCGTCTGGGCGGTGCCCATCGAGGGCCTGTCGGACCGCAGCGAGTTCGCCGGCCACGGCCCCTTTCTGCGCGCGCTGAATGCGCCCAAAAACGCCGCTGGCGACGAGGTCACCGGCCCGGTGCGCTGGATGACGGTGCGCTCGGACGGCAACGACAAGTTCGCCCAGCCCGATGGCCTGTGGCTCGGCAAACGCGGCGTGGCCACCGGTGTCACGGCGGCCGGGCCCGAACTCAAGGGCGCGACCAACGTCGTCATCCCGCGCATCGACCACCGGGAGACCTCGTTCTCCCCGGAAGCCTTCGACGCGGCCTACCGCTTCATCACCGGGCGCGCGCCCGCACGCAGCGACATCGCCACCGAGGCGCGTGTGTCGCTGGCCGGCAAGGTGAGTGGCGCTGGCACCAACATCGGCCTGACCGGCGCGCGCATCGAGGTCTTCGCCATCGACCCCCGCACGGGCGAGCGTCTCGGCCCGGCCCAGTACTCCGCGGTCGTGGCCGCGGGCGGCGAATGGGGGCCGGTGGCCACCGACCCGCAGACCCGCCACGAGTTCGTGGTCAGCGCGCCCGGCTACGCCACCACGCACTTCTACCGCAGCCCGTTCCCGCGCTCGACCACGGTGCTCAACCTGCGGCCCGAGCGTGTGCCCGACGCCGACAGGACTGCGCCGGCACTGGCCTTGATGACGCGGCCGCGCGGCTACCTGGATCCGGCCCGTGACAGGATGGCTTTCGACGGCCAGTCGCCACCGCCGGGAGCGCTGCCGGGCGCCGGTGTCGCGGTGTCGCGCATCAAGCCAGCCGGGCTGCCGCGCACCCTGGTGGCCGAATTCAACGGCGAACGGGTGGTCGGACGCAGCTGGCCATTGGCCGACAACCACGTGTCGGTGCTGGAGTTGAGCTACTGACACGCGTCGTCCGGGGACGTGCGCGAAGCGGTCGCCAGCCAACGTCCGCTCGTCGCCGCGGGCAGCCCGAGGCCCGTCGCCGGCCGCCTGCGCGACAGCCTCCAGCCTGCGTCCGGCGCCAGAATCTGCGGGTCTTATCACCCTGCCCCCGCCATGCAAGCCCTGCGCGTCCACGCCTTCGACCAGCCGCCGCGGCTGGACACCCTGCCCGCCCCGGAGCCCGCCGCCGGCGAGGTGCGCGTGCGCGTGCAGGCTTGCGGCATCTCGTACTTCGATCTGCTGATCGCGCGCGGCGCCTACCAGTGGAAGCCGCCGCTCCCGTTCACGGTCGGCAGCGAATTCGCCGGCACGGTCGATGCGCTGGGCCCGGGCGCCACCGGCTTCGCCATCGGCGACCGGGTCTGCGGTTCGCTGTCCATCGGCGGCTGGGCCGACCAGCTCTGCGTGGCCACCAGCGCGCTGCAGCATGTGGCGCCGCAGGCCGCGATCGACGAGGCCGCCGTGCTGCTGACGCCCTACGGGACGGCCTTGTACGCGCTGCGCGAACGCGGCCAGCTGCAGGCCGGCGAGACCGTGCTGGTGCTGGGCGCCACCGGCAGCATCGGCGATGCGGGCGTGCAGACCGCCAAAGCGCTGGGCGCGCGCGTGATCGCGGCGGTCTCCGGCCCGGCCAAGCAGACCACGGCCCGGCTGGCCGGCGCCGACGAGGTGGTCGACCTGCGGTCCGCCGACTGGAAGGACGCTGTGAAGGCGCTGGCCGGCCCGCGCGGCGTCGACGTGGTGCTGGACCCGGTCGGCGGCGAAGCCATGGACACGGCCTTCCGCACGCTGGGCTGGGGCGGCCGCCACCTCGTCGTGGGCTTTGCGGGCGGCAGCATCGGCAGCCTCAAGGCCAACCTGTGCATCGTCAAGGGCGCCGCGCTGGTCGGCGTGGACCTGCGCCAGTACCGCGAACGCCAGCCCGAGGCCATGCACCGGCTGCTGGCCGACGTGACGGCCCTGCACGGCCAGGGCCGCGTCCGGCCGCGCATCGCGGCGCATTTCCCGCTCGCGCAGGCGGCTGAGGCCTTTGCCATGGCCGGTGCGCGGCAGACGACGGGGCGCGTGATCCTGGATTTCTAAGACCGCTCAGAACGTGTGAATGAACCGATCGCGCCCCGGCCCGAAGGGCGAGGCCCCGGGCGCAACGAACATGATGGAAACCGCTGCTCATCGCGGGCCTCGCGTGGGCGTGAGCGGTCCGTTCACCCGTTCTCAGGTCCCGCCCACGTAGGGATTGACCTTCCGCTCGCGGCCGAAGCTGCTCTCCGGCCCGTGACCGGGGATGAACACCGTGTCGTCGCCCATCGGCCACAGGCGCTGGACGATGCTGTCCAGCAGCTGCTGGTGATTGCCCTGCGGGAAGTCGGTCCGGCCGATGGAACCGGCGAACAGCACGTCGCCGACGAAGGCGCGCTGGATTTGCGGAGCATGGAACACCACGTGGCCCGGCGTGTGGCCTGGGCAGTGGCGCACCTGCAGCGTGTGGGCGCCCAGCGTCACGGTGTCGCCGTCGGCCAGCCAGCGCGTGGGCGTGAAGGCCTTGGCCGGCGGAAAGCCGAACATGCGGCTTTGCTGCGGCAGGCCGTCGATCCAGAACTGGTCGCCCGGGTGCGGGCCGACGATGGGGAGGCCCAGCCGCTCGGCCAGCTCGCCGGTGCCGCCGGCATGGTCGATGTGGGCGTGGGTCAGCCAGATCTGTTCGAGCTTCAGGCCCCGTTCCTCGACGGCGGCCAGGATGCGGTCCAGGTCGCCGCCGGGGTCGACGACGGCGGCCTGCAGGCTCGCGTCGTCCCAGACCAGGGAGCAGTTCTGCTGGAAGGCGGTGACGGGGATGGTGTGGTAGCGCAGCATGGGAAGTGGGTCGCAAGTGGCCCGATTCTCCCGGACGTTGTTCCGCAGGGCCGGCGCACGCGCGGGCAGCGCTTAATCCGCGCTTAATCCTGGCCCGGGACCATGCGCGCACAACACCCGCCACTTGGTGCGGGTGCCCAAGGAGAACGCATGTCCATGGCATGTCCCCAGACCGCCACCGAGGCGCCGCCGATGCACGGCGTCGTCGCCACCCGGCCCCGGCTCGCCGTGCACCAAGTCGGCGACCCCGGCCGCGCCGAGGTGGAAGGCTTCATCCGCCAGGTGTTCGCGCAGCGCTATGGCGCCGACGTGCGGCACTTCGCGCCGACGCTGGTGAGCCTGTGCGACCGCGGCCAGGTCGTCGCCGCGGCGGGATACCGCAACGCGGGCGAGGCGCCGCTGTTCCTCGAACGCTACCTCAGCGCGCCGGTCGAGACGCTGCTGGCCCCTGCCGCGCCGGAGCCTCCTGCGCGGCACAGCGTGGTGGAGGTCGGCCACCTGGCCTCCGACCGTGCCGGCGAAGGCCGGCGGCTGATCGCGCTGCTGGGCAGCCACCTCGCTGCGCAGAACGTGCAGTGGGTGGTGGGCACCATCACGGCCGAGCTGCGCCAGCTGTTCATCCGCCTGGGCGTGACGCCGCTGGCGCTGGGCACCGCCCACCCGGCGGCGCTGGGCGACGATGCCGCCCACTGGGGCAGCTACTACGAGCACAGCCCCGTGGTGCTGGCCGGCCACCTGGGGCTGGCGCTGCGCAACATGGCACGCCGGACCCCGCCGGCCGGGGGCGCGGCATGACGGCGTGGCCCACCGGCCCGCAGCCGGCCCTGGACGACGGCACCCGCACCTGGTCGTTCGATGCGCTGGCCGCGGAGGTTGCCGCGCTGTCGGCACGCCTGGTGGCGCAGGGCACGCGCGTGCTGGCCACGGTGATGGACAACGGCCCGGCCTGGGTCGTGGCCGATCTGGCTGCCGGCGCGGCGGGCATCGTGCACGTGCCGCTGCCGCTGTTCTTCACGGGCGAGCAGATCGCCCACGCGCTGCAAGCGGCCGGCGTGGACAGCCTGCTGGTGCCACGCGCCCTCGCCCAGCGCTGGCCCGGCGCACCGGCCACCGACTGCGGCGTGGCCGGCGCGGGCCTGGCCCTGCTGCGCCTGCCGGCCGTGCCGGTGCCACTGCCCGCGGGCACGGCCAAGATCACCTTCACCTCGGGCACCACGGGCGCGCCCAAGGGCGTGTGCCTGTCGGCCGCGGCCATGGCGAGCGTGGCCCAGGGCCTGGTGGCGGCCCTGGAGCCGCTCGACATCCGGCGCCACCTGTGCGCGCTGCCGTTCGCGGTGCTGCTCGAGAACATCGCCGGCGCGATGGCGCCGCTGCTGCGCGGCGCCACCTGCGTGGCCTTGCCGCTCGAACGCATCGGCCTGGCGGGATCGTCGAACTTCGACGCGGCCCGCTTCCACGCCACCGTGCTGGCCACGCAGCCGCACAGCATCATCCTGCTGCCGCAGATGCTGCGGGCCTGGGCCGGGCACCTGCTGCAGACCGGCCAGCGCGTGCCGCCCGGCCTGCGCATCGTGGCCGTGGGCGGCGCCGCCGTGGGCGGCAAGTTGCTGCAGATGGCGCAGGCGGTCGGCATTCCGGCCTGCGAAGGCTATGGCTTGTCCGAGGGCGCGTCGGTGCAGACGCTGAATCTGCCCGGCGCCAGCCGCCCGGGCAGCGCGGGCCGGGCGCTGCCGCATGCGCAGCTGCGCATCGGCGCCGATGGCGAGGTGCTGGTGGCCGGCAGCCTGTTCCTCGGCTACCTGGGCAGCGACGCCGTCCCGCCGGCCTGGTGGCCCACCGGCGACCTGGGCCGGCTCGACGCCGACGGCTACCTGCACATCGAGGGCCGGCGCCGCAACGTGCTGATCACCGCCTACGGCCGCAACGTGTCGCCCGAATGGGTGGAGACGGCGCTGCGCGGCGAGAACGCCGTGGCGCAGGCCGTGGTGTTCGGAGACGGCGCACCGGCGCTCTCGGCCGTGCTGTGGCCGCTGCGCGCCGGGCTGCCGGACGACGCCCTGCAGGCCGCCGTGGACGCCGCCAACGCCACCCTGCCCGATTACGCCCGCGTGCGCCGCTGGACGCGCGCCACCGCCGATTTCGATGTGGCCAGCGGCATGGCCACCGCCAACGGCCGCCCCCAGCGGGCAGCCATCCTCCAACGCCATGCGGACGCCCTCGGCCTGGCGCCGCAGGCCACCGTCTGAACAGGACCCTCCGATGAGCTTCTACCAACGCCTGGTGCGCGACACCGCCGAGGCCCGCATGGGCCTGATCTCCACGCCCATCATCCAGGGCTGTTTGCGCGGCGAGGTGTCGCTGCCCAGCTACCTCGCCTTCCTGACGCAGGCCTACCACCACGTGCGCCACACCGTGCCGCTGCTGCACGCCTGCAAGGCCGCGCTGCCGGCCACGCACGCGTGGCTCGAAGCGCCGCTGGACGAATACATCGCAGAAGAGCAGGGCCACGACGCGTGGATCCTCGACGACATCCGCGCCTGCGGCGGCGACGCCGAGGCCGTGCGGCACGGCCAGCCCGGCCACGCCACCGAGGTCATGGTGGCCTATGCCTACGACAGCATCGCGCGGCGCAACCCGCTCGCCTTCTTCGGCATGGTGCACGTGCTGGAAGGCACCAGCGTCTCGCTCGCGCTGATGGCGGCCGACCAGATCCAGAAGCCGCTGGGCCTGCCCGACGCGGCCTTCAGCTACCTGCGCTCGCACGGCACGCTGGACCAGGAGCACACCGCGCATTTCGAACTGCTGATGGACCAGATCGAATCGCCGCGCGACCAGGACGACATCGTGCACGCCGCCCGGGCCTTCTACCGGCTCTACGGCGACGTGTTCCGCAGCCTGCCGCTGCCCCAGGCACAGGCCGCGACGGCGCAGGCGGTGCCGGCATGAAAGCGCGCGACGCACGGGTGCTGCTGACCGGCGCCACCGGCGGCATCGGCCAGGCCGCGGCCGGCGCGCTGCTGCGCGCCGGCGCGCAGGTGATGCTGCAGGGCCGCTCGCCCGCCAAGCTGGCCGCGCTGGCACGCGCCCTGCCATCGGCCGATGCGGCCACGCCCGCGGCCTGGCATGCCTGCGACCTGGCCGACGCCGACACCCTGGGCGCGCTGGCGGACGCCGCCGGCCGCTGGGGCTGCAACGTGGTGGTGCACAACGCCGGCGTGCCGGGGTTCGGGCGGCTGGAAAGCCTCACGCCCGCGGCCCTGCAGCAGGTGCTGCAGCTGAACCTGCTGGCGCCCATGCTGCTCACGCAGGCGCTGCTGCCGCACCTGCGGGCACAGGGCGAAGCCCGCGTGGTCTTCGTGGGCTCGGTGCTGGGCCGCCTGGGGCTGCCCGGCTACAGCGTGTACGGCGCGAGCAAGTTCGGCCTGCGCGGCTTCGCTGAGGCCCTGCGGCGCGAACTGGGCGATGGCCCGGTAGGCGTCCAGTACCTGGGCCCGCGCAGCACGCGCACCGCCTTCAACGACGACGCCGTGGCGGCCTACAACCGCGCCACGGGCACCGCGATGGACGACCCCGAGACCGCCGCGCGCGCGCTGGTGCAGCTGATCGAGAGCGGTGCCGCCGAGCGCTTCCTCGGGTTTCCCGAGCGGCTGGCCGTGCGGCTCAACGGCCTCGCGCCGGGGCTGCTGGACGGCGCCTTCGCCAAACACCGCCAGAGCCTGCCGCCGGCCCGGCCCGACACCGCCCCGGGCGGCGGCCTGGCCCACGGCGCACCATGACCCGCATGCACACCTTCAATCTCACTGGATGGCCACGATGATCTCCGCCCCGTTCCTCTCCCCCGCCCCGCGCCGCCGCCTGCTGCAGGGCCTGGCCCTCGTGCTCGGTGCGCTGGCCCTGCCGGCCCTGCACGCCCAGACCGGCGTGGCCGATGCCGTGACCGACCTGCAGCACGACTGGGAGCGCATCCGCTACCAGAGCCCGCCGTCCGAGCGCGAGAAGGCGTTCGAGGCGCTCGCGGCCAAGGCCCACAAGGTCAGCGAAGCCTTTCCCAACCGCGCCGAGCCGCTGGTCTGGGAAGGGATCATCGTGAGCTCCTGGGCCGGCGAGAAAGGCGGGCTGGGCGCGCTGGGCCTGGTCAAGCAGGCCAGGGCGCTGTACGAGTCGGCCATCGCCATCGACGGCAACGCGCTCGAAGGCTCGGCCTACAACAGCCTGGGTGTGCTGTACTACAAGGTCCCCGGCTGGCCCGTGGGCTTCGGCGACAAGGCCAAGGCCCGGGAATTGCTGCAGAAGGCCCTGGCGATCAACCCCAACGGCATCGACCCGAACTACTTCTACGGCGAATACCTGGTGGAGACCAAGCAGCCGCAGCAGGCCGTGACCTACCTCGAACGCGCGCTGCAGGCACCGCCGCGCCCGGGCCGGCAGGTGGCCGACACCGGCCGGCGCGAGGAAGCGCGCGACCTGCTGCAAAAGGCCAAGGCGGCGCAGTGAACGCCTGAGCCTGCTGACTCAGCGCGGCGCCGCCGCGAAGCGCAGCACCACGCGCACGCCGGTGCCGTCGGCGCGCGGCCCGTAGTGCAGCTGCAGGCCGTGCAGTTCGGCGATGCGCCGCACGATGGACACGCCCAGGCCAGAGCCGGCCTCCGCCTGGCCGTCCGGCCGGTAGAAGCGCTCGCCCAGGCGCGCCAGCTGCTCGTCGCCCAGCACCGCCCCGCCGTTCTCCACCGCCAGGCCGTCCTGCTCCAGGTGCAGCGTCACGGCCGTGCCCTCGGGCGCGTAGCGCACGGCGTTGTCCAGCAGGTTGCGCAGCAGCACGGTGAGCAGGTTGGCGTCGCCCAGCAGCGGCATCGGGTACCGGCCGGCGGGCGGCCATTCGCAGGCCAGTTCGATCCGGCGGCGCTCGGCCAGGGCCAGGCAGTCGCTCATGGCCTGCTCGACGATGGGCGTCCAGTCGATCTCGTGCTGCGGCGGCGGGCTGCCCGACTCCACGCGCGACAGGGCCAGCATCTGGGTGACGAGCCGGTCCATGCGGTCCAGGCCGGCGGCGAGCCGGGCCTCGGCGCGGGCCCGGTCGCCGGGCGTCTGGGCGCGGCGCACCACGTCCCATTGCGCACGCAGCACGGCCAGCGGGGTGCGCAGCTCGTGCGCGGCATCGGCGGTGAAGCGGCGCTCGCGCACCAGCAGCCGGTCGATGCGCTGGAACAGGCCGTTCATTGCGCCCAGCATGGGTTGCAGCTCCGCCGGTGCGCTGTCCTGCGGCAGCGCCTGCAGATCGTCGGCGGGGCGCTGCTGGAGCTCGCGCGTGAGCCGCCCCATGGGCGCCAGTGCGCGCCGCACGGCCCAGGCCATGACGGCCAGCAGCACGGGCAGCACCACGAGCCACGGGCCGACCTGCGACAGCGTGAGGCCGTAGACCAGTTCGTCGCGCTCGTAGGCGCGCTGGCCCGAGGCCACCAGCCAGCGTCCGTCGAACGACTGCAGGTAGTACACGCGCCAGGCCGCGCCGCCGATGGTCTCGTCCAGGAAGCCGCTCCGGGTGGGCCGGTACGGCAGTTCCACGCCTTCGCGGTCGGACACCACGAGCCGGCCCTGGCGGTCCCACACGGCCACGGCCAGGTCGCGCACGTCGCCGGCCCCGCCGTCGCGGGCGCCCTCGTGCGGGGCCGGTGGCAGCGGCGCGGGCCGCAGCGGCAGCTCGGACCCCAGTGTGGCCTGCACCTGGCGCGCCAGGCGAATCAGTTCGGCATCGAACAGCTCGTTGACCTCCAGCCGCGCGCGGCTCACGGAGAAGTACAGCGCCGCACCCCAGACCAGCGGCGCGCACACCAGCAGGTACAGCAGCAGGCGGCGCTGCAGGCTCACGCGGCGCCCTCGCCCGAGCCGAGCGCGTAGCCCACGCCGCGCACCGTGCGCACGATGCTCGGGTGGATCTTGCGGCGCAGGTGGTGGATGTGGACCTCCAGCGCATTGCTTTCGGGCTCGCTGCCGCTCCAGTCGTAGAGCTTCTCGAGCAGGTGCGCCTTGGACAACACGCGCCGCGACTGCGCCATCAGCGCCTCCAGCAGCGCCAGCTCGCGCCCCGTCAGCTCGACCGGCTGGCCCTGCCAGCGCACCGCCTTGGTGGCCGGGTCGTACTCGAGCGCGCCGTGCTGCCAGGCGGCCTGCGCCTGGCCGGCGCTGCGGCGCACCAGGGCCCGCAGCCGCGCGGCCAGTTCGTCGATGGTGATGGGCTTGACGAGGTAGTCGTCGGCGCCGGCGTCCAGCCCCTCGATGCGCTGCTCCACGCCGTCGCGCGCGGTCAGGATCAGCAGCGGAAGCAGCAGCCCGCGCCCGCGCCAGCGGCGCAGCCACAGCATGCCGTCGCCGCGCGGCAGGCCCAGGTCGAGCACGACGACATCGAACGCGGCCCCGGCCAATGCCGCGTCGGCCTGCGCGCCGTCGCCGAACCAGTCGACCGCATGGCCGAGCTGGCGCAGGCCCGTGGCCAGGGCATCGCCCAGCAGGTCGTCGTCCTCCACGATGAGCAGTCGCATGCCGCAGGTCTCCCGCCGGGCCGACGGGCCCGCTGGCGCATTATGCGAAGCCGCGCCGCATCGGCACGGCGCACGGCTCACGCCACACCCGGGAACAGCCGGCCGACCCCGGCCGTGACGGCCATCGCGAGCGCGCCCCACACGGCCACGCGGGCCGCCGCCGGCAGCATGCGCGCGCCGCCGGCCTGCGCTGCCAGCATGCCCAGCAGCGCGAGCGCGGCGATCGAGGCCAGCGCCACCGTGGGCAGCAGCCACGGCCCGTACGCCAGCCAGGCCACCGCCAGCGGCCAGGCGGCCCCGGCCGTGAAGCTGGCCGCCGACGCCAGCGCCGCCTGCAGCGGGCGGGCGCTGGATTGCTCCGACAGGCCCAGTTCGTCGCGCGCATGGGCGCCCAGCGCGTCGTGCCGGGTGAGCTGCTCGGCCACCTCGCGCGCGAGCCCAGGCGACACGCCGCGGGCGATGTAGATCGCGGTGAGCTCGCGCAGCTCGGCCTCGGGGGTCTCGGCCAGCTCGCGCCGCTCCCGGGCGAGGTCGGCATGCTCGGTGTCGGCCTGCGAATGCACGGACACATACTCGCCGGCCGCCATCGACATCGCACCGGCCACCAGGCCGGCCACGCCGGTCATGAGCACGGTGGCGCTGCTGGCACCGGCCGCCGCCACGCCCACGATCAGGCTGGCGGTGGAGACGATGCCGTCGTTGGCGCCGAGCACGGCGGCACGCAGCCAGCCGACCCGTTCGCCGCGGTGCCCCTCGGCGTGGCGGTGCGCAGAACGCTTCACGGCTGTGGCGCTTCGCTGCTGCGCTGGCGTGCCACCACCGCGCTGACCCCGGGCTGCGCCGGGGCGGCGGCGACCGGCGGGGCCGGGGCCGGTGGCGACGCACCGGTGAACCAGGTCGCCACAGGCTGCACGACGGCATGCCGCAGCGCGAAGCCCTGTTCGTCCAGCGACGCGTACAGCGCCCACACCACGGCCGCCACGCCGACGGCCGCGCCGGCCGCCACCGCGGCCATCAGCAGCCCATTCCACAGCGGCCAGAGGCCACCTTCCGCCTGCCTTCGATGCTCCATTGCGAAACTCCTTGAATCAATGCCGCCGAACGCCGGCGGCACAGCCCGGACGCATGGTCGGCACGCAAGCTTAGGCTTCGATTAAGGCCGCCGACCAGCATGCGATACTTCCGTGCGGTGCTGTTCGCACCACAGGCGCGCTGCCCGACCGGCGCAACCACGAAAGGTAGCCGCATGCAGGAGGGCCTGGGCGCATCGCGGCCCGACCACACTCCATCCGATGACGAAGGCCTTGACGCAAGCCTGCGGCACGGTGGTGTCTGGGCGGCATCGGCCCTGGGCCCACCAGGCACCTGGTGCCGGCCGCTGCGCGCTGCCGTGCGCCTGCTGGAGGATTCGGTCGTGCCGATGTGGCTGGCCTGGGGCGACGCCCTGACGCTGGTCTACAACGATGCCTACGTGCCCATCCTGGGCAACAAGCATCCCCAGGCGCAGGGCGCCCCGCTGCGCACGGTGTGGGGCGAGGTCTGGTCCGAGGTGGAGGCGCTGATCGCCACCGCACTGCAGGGCCAGGCTGTCTACCGCGAAGACATGGAGCTGCAGGTGCTGCGCTCGGAGCGCATGCAGACCGCCTGGTTCAGCTTCTGGTACACGCCGCTGCGCGACGACGACGGCAGCGTGCGCGGCCTGCTCTGCACGGTCTGGGAAACCACGGGGAAGGTCCAGGCCCAGCGCCGGCTGGCGGCCAGCGAGTCGCGCCTGCGCGCGCTCACGCTGGCCAGCGCCAACCTCACCTACCGCATGAACGCCGACTGGAGCGAGGCGCTGGAAATCAACACCCAGGGCTTCCTGGCCGAGCTGCCCACGCCCAGCCGCGACTGGCTCCACACCTACATCCCGCCGCAGGACCGGGCGGACGTGATGGCCGCCGTGCGCCAGGCCATCGACACACGCAGCCGCTTCGAGCTGGAGCACCGCGTGGTGCGCAGCGATGGCACGCTCGGCTGGACGCTGTCGCGCGCCGTGCCCGTGCTCGACGACGCAGGCCGGATCATCGAATGGTTCGGCACCGCCTCGGACCTGTCCGAGAGCAAGGCGACGCAGGCCGCACTGCGCGAAAGCGAGCGCCAGTTCCGCACGCTGTTCGACAGCATCGACGAGGGTTTCTGCGTGATCGAGTTCCTGGACGGGCCGCACGGCCCGCTCAGCGACTACGTGCACATCGCGGCCAACCCGGCCTACCTGGCCAACGCCGGCATCCCCGACGTGGTGGGCCAGCGCGTGCGCGACATGGTGCCGCAGGAGGCCGACGGCTGGGTCGAGATCTACCGCAAGGTGCTGCTGAGCGGCGAGCCCGTGCGCTTCGAGCGCGAGCTCGTGCGCACCGGGCGCTACCTGGAGCTGGCGGCCTTTCGCGTCGAGCCGGTCGAGCGCCTGCAGGTGGCCGTGCTGTTCCAGGACGTGACCAAGCGCCACCGTGCCGAGCGCGCGCTGCGCGAGCTCAACGACACGCTGGAGCGCCGCGTGGCCGAGGAGGTGGCCGCGCGCAGCAAGACCGAAGAGGCGCTGCGCCAGGCGCAGAAGATGGAGGCCGTGGGCCAGCTCACGGGCGGCATCGCGCACGATTTCAACAACATGCTGGCCGTGGTGATCGGCTCGCTGGACCTGCTGGGCCGGCGCTTCGTCGACGGCGATCCGCGCGCGCGCCGCTATGTCGAGGCCGCCAAGGACGGTGCCAAGCGTGCTGCGCAGCTGACCCAGCGCCTGCTGGCCTTTTCGCGCCAGCAGCCGCTCAAGCCCGAGGCAGTGGATGCGAACAAGCTCGTGGCCGGCATGTCCGACCTGCTGCGCCGCTCGCTCGGCGGCGCGATCCGGCTGGAGACCGTGCTGGCCGGCGGCCTGTGGCGCACGCACGTGGACCCGCACCAGCTGGAGAACGTGATCCTGAACCTCGCGGTGAACGGCCGCGATGCCATGGGCGAGCACGGCCGCCTGACGATCGAGACCGCCAACTGCCACCTGGACGAGCGCTACGCGTCCGAGCACCTGGGCCTGGCCGCCGGCCAGTACGTGCTGGTGGCCGTCAGCGACACCGGCACAGGCATGTCGCCCGAGGTCATCGCCAAGGCCTTCGATCCCTTCTTCACGACCAAGGAGGTCGGCCGCGGCACCGGTCTGGGCCTGAGCCAGGTCTACGGCTTCGTCAAGCAGTCCGGCGGCCACGTGAAGATCTATTCCGAGCCGGGCCAGGGAACGGCCGTGAAGGTCTATCTGCCGCGCCTGCTCGGGCCGCACCAGGACGTCCACCTGGCCGAGTCGCAGCAGGCGGTGCCCCAGGGCGACAGCCTCGAGCTCGTGCTGGTGGTGGAGGACGAGCCCGCCGTGCGCCAGCTGTCGATCGATGCGCTGACCGAGCTGGGCTACCGCGTGCTGGAAGCCGATGGCGCCGCGGCCGCGCTGCGCCTGATCGACGCACATCCCGACATCGACCTGCTGTTCACCGACGTCGTGATGCCCGAAGTCAATGGCCGCAAGCTGGCCGACGAGGCGCTCAAGCGGCGGCCGCTGCTCAAGGTGCTGTTCACGACGGGCTATACGCGCAACGCGGTGGTGCACAACGGCGTGCTCGACCCCGGCGTGCAGCTGATCGGCAAGCCCTACACCATCGAGGAACTGGCCACGCGCGTGCGCGAGGTGCTGGACGCGCCGCGGCGGGTGCTGCCGCCCTGAATCAGGGCACGGCGCAGTGGCCGGCGCTGGCGCTGCAGGCCTGCACGGCGCAGTTGCGCCCTTGGGCCTTGGCCTGCAGCAAGGCCTGGTCGGCCCGGTCGAGGAGCTGCTCCAGCGGCGGCGCCCGGTCTTCCATTCGGAAGATCGTGAAGCCCACCGAGAAGCTGAACGGCAGGCTGCGGCCATCGCGCAGGCTCAGCGGCTGCTCGGTACGGTGCAGCACGCGCTGCACGAAGCGGTGCGCGCGCTCGCTGTCGCAATCGTGCAGCAGCAGGCAGAACTCCTCGCCGCCGTAGCGGCCAGCCAGATCATGCAGCCGGATGCTGCCGCTCAGCAGCCGCGCCGCATGGGCGATGACCTTGTCGCCCACCAGGTGGCCATGCGTGTCGTTGATGCGCTTGAAGTGGTCCAGGTCCAGCATGACCACGGCGAAGGCATCGCCGACGTTCGCCATTTTCAACACGGACTGCGCCTTCTCGAAAAACACGCCGCGCGCGTACAGGCCGGTCAGGCTGTCGCGCTGGTAGCTGTGCTGCAGTGCGACGCGCTGACGCTCGTGCAGCACCGAGAAGAAAGCCAGCGAGCCACTGGCCACGAACACCAGGCCCACCACCAGCATGGGATGGCCTGAGAGCACGCCCCGGTCGTCCGGGCGCCAGATGCCGCTGGCCGAAGACAGCGCGCGCAGCACGAAACTGGCGGCCACCGCAAGCAGCAGGCCCAGGAGCCAGGCTTCCGGCGCCGTGCGCTGGCGCCACTGGGGCAGGAACAGCCAGGCGCCGTGCAACAGCAACAGACCCAGCCCCAGCGAAGCGATGGCCGCCAGCACGGGATAGGACGCCCGCCCCGCCTGCGCCAGCAGCAGCGCGGCCATGGTGAGCGCCACCAGCGCCCAGTTCCAGCGCGCGCGGCGCGGGCTGCCGCCGTCCAGGGCGGCAAAGCTCATGCCCATCATGGCCACGGCGCTCAGCACGAACAAATTGGGCACGACGTAGGCCAGGAATCCCGGCAGCAGCGGCCGGGCCAGGAACGCAGCGGCCGCGATGGCCACGCACAGCAGCGCGAGCGCCCACAGGCGCAGCGGACGCCGAAAACCCGGCATGCCGCGGGCCGCGCTCCAGGAGAACGTCGCCGTGAGCAGGGCGAACAGCCCGAGGAACACGAAGAGCGCGCTTGGCGTGAGCGGGGGGGCGGGAAGCAGCGGCACGACAGAACCTGGTCAGGAAATATCTGGTTGCATTCTTACCGCTGTCGTTGTCGTCCCGGTGAACGCGCGCGACCCGCTGCTCAACGGGCCCAGGGCGCCCGCGCGAAGGCCTGTGCCAGGTAGTCGGTCAACGCCTGCACGCGCGCCGGCTTGGCGCGGCCCGGCGGCGTCACGATGTGCAGCGCGATCGGGTCGACCTGCCAGTGCGGCATGGCCTGCACGAGCCGTCCCGCGCGCAAGTCTTCCCAGGCCAGGAACTCGGGCTGCAGGGCCAGGCCCAGCCCGGCGCGCAGGGCCGGGGCCAGCGCCTCGGCGTTGTTCACGCGCAGGGCCGAGGGCACGACCTGGGCGAACTCGCCACCCTGCGCATGGCGAAAGCGCCAGGCCTCGCCCACGCGCGCATGCACGTAGCGCAGCGCGCGGTGGCCGGCCAGGTCGCGCGGATGGTCCGGCTGGCCATGCTGCGCGAAGTAGGCCGGCGCGCCCACGAGCAGGATGCGCACGGCACACAGGCGCCGCGCCAGCAGGCTGGAATCGGGCAGGCTGGAGATGCGCAGCGCGAGGTCGAAGCCGTCGGCCACCACATCGGTCAGCGCGTCGCTGAAGTGCACGTCCAGCGTGACCTCGGGATGCTGGGCCATGAAGCCCGGCAGCACCGGCCCCAGGTGGGTGACGCCGAAGGACATGGGCGCGGCCACGCGGATGCTGCCGCGCAGGCTCTTGGACTGCTCGGTCACCTCGGCCTCCACGGCCTCGCCTTCCGCGAGGATGCGCGCCGCACGCTCCAGTGCCAACTCGCCGCTGGCCGTCAGCGACATCTTGCGCGAGGTGCGGTGGAACAGCACCACACGCAGCCGCGCCTCCAGACGCGTGATGGCCTTGGACACGGTGGGCTGCGAGACCACCAGATCGGCCGCTGCCTTCGCAAACGAGCCGGTTTCGGCCACCTTGGCGAAGATCGCCCAGGCTTCCAGGTCAGGCAGCTTGGACATGCAGCTTTCGGAATAGATCGTTTTCCATCTTTTCTATTCTCTTATTGATCAAGGATTTCTACAGTCTCTCCATCGCAACACGCAACGGCATCCGCCGCAGGAGAAACACCATGATCGAACGCCGCCCCTTCGCTGAACTCGGTGGAGAAAACCACGGCTGGCTGGACGCCAAGCACCACTTCTCGTTCGCCGGCTACCACGACCCGGCCCGCATGCACTGGGGTGCGCTGCGCGTATGGAACGACGACACCATCGCGCCCAACACCGGCTTCCCGCCGCACGGCCATGCCGACATGGAAATCATCACCTACGTGCGGGAAGGCGCCATCACGCACGAAGACAACCTGGGCAACAAGGGCCGCACCGAAGCCGGCGACGTGCAGGTCATGAGCGCGGGCAGCGGCATTCGCCACGCCGAGTACAACCGCGAGCCGGTCACCACGCGCATCTTCCAGATCTGGATCATGCCCAACGGCCGCGGCAAGCCGCCGGCCTGGGGCGCCAAGCCCTTCCCCAAGACCGACCGCGCCGGCCAGTTCGTGGCGCTGGCCAGCGGGCTGGAGGGCGACAGCGACGCGCTGCCGATCCGCACCGACGCCCGTGTCTCGGGCGCCACGCTCAAGTCCGGCCAGTCCACCACCTATGCACTGGGTGCCGGCCGCCGCGCCTACCTGGTGCCGGCCCAGGGCGCGGTCGACATCGACGGCGTGCGCATCGACACCCGCGACGGCGCAGCCATCAAGGACGTCGAGCGCTTCACGGTGACGGCACTGTCCGACGCCGAGGTCGTGCTCGTCGACTCCGCCGCCTGAGCACAAGCGTTCCAGGCACAGCACAAAGCATCTAGTCCATCCCGGGGCAAGCACCTATGGTGCGCCCCAGCCTTTCCCCCCACCACCAAGGAGTACCACCATGGCCATCACCGCAACCCCCACCCCCGGCGCCAAGCTGCTCACGCCCCAGGACCACACGCTGGTCATGATCGACTTCCAGTCGCAGATGGCGTTCGCCACGCACTCGATCGACCCCGTGCAGCTGCGCTCCAATGCCGCGCTGGTGGCCAACGCCGCCGCAGGATTCAAGGCCTCCACCATCCTGACCACGGTGGCCGAGAAAAGCTTCTCGGGCCCGATGTTCGAAGAAGTGACGGCGCCGTTCCCGGGCCTGAAGATGCTGGACCGCACCTCCATGAACACCTGGGAGGATGCCGCCGTGATCGCCCGCATCAACGAGATCGGCAAGAGCCGCATCGTGCTGGCCGGTCTGTGGACCAGCGTGTGCATCGTCGGCCCGGCCCTGTCGGCGCTGGACCAGGGCTTCGAGGTCTACGTGATCGCCGACGCCTGTGGCGACATCTCCACCGAAGCCCACAACCGCGCCATGGACCGCATGGTGCAGGCCGGCGCCCGCCCGATCACCGCGTTGCAGTACCTGCTGGAAATGCAGCGCGACTGGGCCCGCACCGACACCTACGACATGACGACCGGCATCGCCAAGAAGTTCGGCGGCGGCTACGGCATCGGCATCACCTACGCCAAGACCATGTTCGGCGCCCACGAAGGCTAACCGGCATTTCCGCGTCCACCCTCATCACCACCGGAGCACACACCATGAGCACCATCGTCACCGCCGACGGCACCGCGATCTTCTACAAGGACTGGGGCCCCAAGGACGCCCAGCCCATCATGTTCCACCACGGCTGGCCGCTGTCCTCGGACGACTGGGACGCGCAGATGCTGTTCTTCGTGCAGCGCGGTTTCCGCGTCGTGGCGCACGACCGGCGCGGCCACGGCCGCTCGGCCCAGGTCAGCGAAGGCCACGACATGGACCACTACGCGGCCGACGCCTTCGCAGTGGCCGAGCACCTGGACCTGCGCAACGCCGTGCACGTGGGCCATTCCACCGGCGGTGGCGAGGTGGCGCGCTATGTGGCCAAGCACGGCCAGCCCGCGGGCCGCGTGGCCAAGGCGGTGCTGGTGTCGGCCGTGCCGCCGCTCATGCTCAAGACCGCAGCCAATCCCGAAGGCCTGCCGATGGAGGTCTTCGACGGCTTCCGCGCCGGCGTGGCAGGCAACCGCGCCCAGACCTTCCTGGACGTGCCGACCGGCCCGTTCTACGGCTTCAACCGGCCCGGCGCGACCGTGCACGAAGGCGTGATCCGCAACTGGTGGCGCCAGGGCATGATGGGCAGCGCCAAGGCCCACTACGACGGCATCAAGGCCTTCTCGGAAACTGACCAGACGGAAGACCTCAAGGCCATCACCGTGCCCACGCTGGTGCTGCACGGCGACGACGACCAGATCGTGCCGATCGCCGACTCCGCGCTCAAATCGGTCAAGCTGCTCAAAAACGGCTCGCTCAAGGTCTACCCGGGCTATTCGCACGGCATGCTGACGGTGAACGCCGACGTGCTGAACGCCGACATCCTGGCCTTCATCCAAGGCTGACGCGATGACTGCCGGCCAGGACTTCGCCGATGTGGTGCTGCGCGGTGGCCGCTTCACCACGCTCAACCGCGCCCAGCCCACGGCCACTGCCGTGGCCATCCGCGGCGGGCGCTTTACCGCCGTGGGCAGCGACGCCGAGGCCATGGCCCTGGCCGGCCCGGCCACGCGGGTCATCGACCTGCAGGGCCGCGCCGCCCTGCCCGGCCTGATCGACAACCACCTGCACATCATCCGCGGTGGCCTGAACTTCAACCTGGAACTGCGCTGGGACGGTGTGAAGAGCCTGGCCGACGCCATGGCCATGCTGAAGGCCCAGGTGGCGATCACGCCCGCACCGCAGTGGGTGCGCGTGGTGGGCGGCTTCACCGAGCACCAGTTCGCCGAGAAGCGCCTGCCGACGATTGCCGAACTCAACGCCGTGGCACCCGACACGCCTGTGTTCCTGCTGCACCTGTACGACCGCGCGCTGCTCAACGGCGCGGCGCTGCGTGCCGTCGGCTACACCCGCGACACGCCCGCCCCGCCCGGCGGCGAGATCGTGCGCGACGCGGCCGGCAACCCCACGGGCCTGCTGCTGGCCAAGCCCAACGCGAGCATCCTCTACGCCACGCTGGCCAAGGGGCCCAAGCTGCCCTACGACTACCAGCTCAACTCCACGCGCCACTTCATGCGCGAGCTGAACCGCCTGGGCGTGACGGGCGCGATCGACGCGGGCGGCGGCTTCCAGAACTACCCCGACGACTACCAGGTCATCCAGGAGCTGGCCGACCAGGACCAGCTGACCATCCGCCTGGCCTACAACCTGTTCACGCAAAAGCCCCAGCAGGAGAAGGCCGACTTCCTGAACTGGACCGCCACCTCGCAGTACAAGCAGGGCACTGACTACTTCCGCCACAACGGCGCAGGCGAGATGCTGGTGTTCTCGGCCGCCGACTTCGAGGATTTCCGCCAGCCGCGGCCCGACATGGGGCCCGAGATGGAGGGCGACCTGGAAGAGGTGGTGCGCATCCTCGCGCAGAACCGCTGGCCCTGGCGCATGCACGCCACCTACGACGAGACCATCAGCCGTTCGCTCGACGTGTTCGAGAAGGTCAACCGCGAGGTGCCCCTGGCGGGCCTGAACTGGTTCTTCGACCACTGCGAGACCATCTCCGAGAAATCCATCGACCGCATCGCGGCGCTGGGCGGCGGCATCGCCGTGCAGCACCGCATGGCCTACCAGGGCGAGTACTTCGTCGAACGCTACGGCGCCGGTGCCGCCGAGGCCACGCCGCCCGTCAAGCGCATGCTGGAGAAAGGCGCCAGGGTCTCGGCCGGCACCGACGCCACGCGCGTGGCCTCCTACAACCCCTGGGTGTCGCTGTCCTGGCTCGTCACGGGCAAGACCGTGGGCGGCCTGCAGATCACCCCGCAGCGCAACTGCCTGGACCGCGAGACCGCGCTGCGCATGTGGACCGAGAACGTGACCTGGTTCAGCAACGAGGAAGGCAAGAAGGGCCGCATCGAGGTGGGCCAGTTCGCCGACCTGGTGGTGCCCGACCGCGATTTCTTCGCCTGCCCCGAGTCCGAGATCGCCGACACCACAGCGCTGCTCACCATGGTGGGCGGCAAGGTGGTCTACGCGGCCGGCGACTTCGCCGCCCGCGATGCCGGCGCGCCGCCGCCGGCCATGCCGGACTGGTCGCCCGTGCGCCGCTTCGGCGGGTATGGCAACTGGGGCGAACAGGGCGCGCCGCTGCAGGCCACGCTGCGCCAGGCCGCCGCGGCCTGTGCCTGCGCCAACGACTGCCAGGTGCACGGCCACCAGCACGCCACGGCCTGGAGCAGCCAGCTGCCGATCAGCGACCTCAAGGGCTTCTGGGGCGCGCTGGGCTGCGCGTGCTGGGCGGTCTGATGCAAGTCGTCGCGTCGCCGTGGGTGCAGGGCCTGGCGCTGTTGCTGCTGTGCTCGGCCTACCTGCAGGGCGCGTTCGACAAGGCACGCGACTTTCCCGCCGCCGTGGCCGAAATGCGGCAGTTCGGCCTGGCGCCCGCAGCACCGCTGGCCGCGGCCACCATCGCGCTGGAGGCCGTGGCCTCCGTGATGGTGGTCGGCGGCTGGTACCGCTGGCTCGGCGCGCTGGCGCTGTGCGGTTTCACGCTGCTGGCCACCTTGCTCGCGGCGCCTTTCTGGTCCGTGCCGGCACCGCAACGCCGGCCCATGGCCAACACCTTCTTCGAACACCTGGGGCTCGCAGGCGCTTTCCTGCTGGTCGCCATCCACGACCTGGGCACCACGCCATGAGTACCGCACCCGCTTCTTCCGGCAGCTTCGCGCCGCTGCGCCAACCCATCTTCGCCGTGCTGTGGGCCGCCACGGTGCTGGGCAACATCGGCAGCTTCATGCGCGACGTGGCCAGCGCCTGGATGGTCACCGAGCTGTCGGCCAGCCCCACGGCCGTGGCGCTGATCCAGACCGCGGCCACGCTGCCGATCTTCCTGCTGGCCATCCCCGCAGGCGTGCTGTCCGACATCCTGGACCGGCGCCGCTTCCTGATCGGCATCCAGGTGCTGCTGGCCATCGTCAGCGGCGCACTGCTGGTGCTGGCCCATACGCACACCCTGACCGTGGAATACCTCGTGGCCCTGACCTTCCTGGGCGGCGTGGGCGCGGCGCTGATGGGGCCGACCTGGCAGTCCATCGTGCCCGAACTCGTGCCGCGGCAGGACCTCAAGAACGCCGTGGCGCTGAACTCGCTGGGCATCAACATCGCGCGCGCGCTCGGCCCGGCGGTCGGCGGCCTGCTGCTGGCCAGCTTCGGCGCGGCGGCGGCCTACGGCGCCGACGTGCTGAGCTACGTGTTCGTGATCGCCGCGCTGCTCTGGTGGAAGCGCCCGCCCGCGGTGGACAGCGCGCTGTCCGAGCAATTCTTCGGCGCCTTCCGCGCCGGCATCCGCTACGCGCGGGCCAGCCGCGAGCTGCACGTGGTGCTGCTGCGCGCGGCCATGTTCTTCCTGTTCGCCAGTGCCGTCTGGGCGCTGCTGCCGCTGGTGGCGCGCCAGATGCTGCACGGCACGGCGGGCTTCTACGGCGTGATGCTGGGCGCCGTGGGTGCCGGCGCCATCGGCGGCGCGCTGCTGCTGCCGCGGCTGCGCCAGCGCCTGGACGCCGACGGCCTGGTGCTGCTGGCGGCGCTGCTGGCGGCCGGCGTGATGGCCGCGCTGTCGTTCGCGCCGCCCCAGTGGCTGGCCGTGCTGCTGATGCTGGTGCTGGGCGTGGGCTGGATCGTGGCGCTGACCACGCTCAACGGCGTGGCCCAGGCCGTGCTGCCCAACTGGGTGCGCGGCCGCGGCCTGGCCATCTACCTGATGGTGTTCAACGGCGCCATGGCCGCCGGCAGCCTGGCCTGGGGCCTGGTGGCGCAGCAGATCGGCGTGCCGCTCGCGCTGCTGGTCGGCGCAGTCGGCCTGGTGGCCATCGGCTTCGTGTTCCACCGCGTCAAGCTGCCCACGGGCGAGGCCGACCTGCAGCCGGCCAACCACTGGCCCGAGCCGATGCTGACGGCGCCCGTCGCGCACGACCGCGGCCCGGTCGTGGTGCAGGTGGAGTACCGCGTGCGGCGTGCCGACCTGCCGGCCTTCCTGCAGGCCATGCAGGCCGTGGAGCGCGAACGCCGGCGCGACGGCGCCTACGCCTGGGGCGTGGCCGAGCACACCGGCGAGCCCGAGCGCGTGATCGAGTGGTTCATGGTGGAGTCCTGGGCCGAGCACCTGCGCCAGCACCACCGCGTGTCCAAGGCCGATGCCGACCTGCAGGCCCAGGCCCTGCGCTGGCACATCGGGCCGGACAAGCCCGTCGTCCACCACTTCCTGGCGCTGGACCCGCGCCAGCCGCAGGCCAACACCGCCGTGCCCGGCCACACGCATTGAAGCGCCGAGGCGGGCCGCCCCCCTCGGGCGCGGCCGCCACAATCGGCGGGTGTCCGCCGACCTCCCCGCCCTCCCCGCCCCGACCGCCGACACCCTCGGCTGCACTGCCGCCCGCCTGCACGCCAGCCAGGACCTGCAGGCCGAAGGCATGCAGATCTACCGCCGTCGCTCGGCCGACCGGCAGATGGGGCAGGTGGCGACGGCCGCCAGCGGACGTGGTTACCTGGTCGGCATCTCGCTGGCGGCCGGCCATGCGCGCCGCGTGCTGCAACGGCATGGCGGCGACACCCACCATTTCGGCAGCAGCGCGGTCTACGTCCGCAGCTTCGCCGACGACTACCGCGCGGACATCTGCACGCCCTTCGACTTCGTGCTGCTGGAGCTGCCGCCCACGCTGTTCGACCGCGCGAGCAGCAGCCATTGCGGCCGGCGCGTGGCCGGCCTGCGCGCCAGCACCGCGGTGGACGATCCCGTGCTCGCCGGGCTGGGCCGGGCGCTGCTGCCGGCGCTGGCGCGGCCGCAGGAGGCCAGCCCCCTGTTCCTGGGCCAGATGGCCACGGTCATCGAAACCCACCTGATCGAACGCCACGGCGACGGCCTGGCCGACGCGCCGGCCATCGGCGGCCTGGCGCGGCGGCACGAGCGCCTGGCCAAGGAGATGCTGGCCAGCCGGCTCGACGGCAAGCTGTCGGTGGCCGAGATCGCGGCCGCCTGCGGCCTGTCGCGCAGCCACTTCGCGCGGGCCTTCCGCGCCAGCACCGGCCAGTCGCCCACGCAATGGCTGCAGGTGCAGCGCGTGGACGCGGCCTGCGCGCTGATGGCGCAGCCGGGCCGCACGCTGGCCGAGGTCGCCGCGGCCAGCGGCTTTGCCGACCAGAGCCACTTCGCCCGGGTGTTCCGGCAGATGAAGGGGATGGCGCCGAACCGCTGGCGCCAGTTGCGCTAGGAGCTCTCCTAGGCGGCGCCCATGCCCGGGGCCTCGTCCTCGCCCAACGTGGCACCGTGCCGGTGCCACCAGCGCCAGGCCAGAAAGCCCGCCACGCCCAGCGCGGCCAGGGCGGCGAGCGCCATGCCGGCCGCGGCCAGGCCATCCAGCAGCGTGCCGAGCTGGCGGCTGAAGACCGCGCCCAGCGCGAGGTACAGCGCCGACCAGAGCGCGCTGGCCAGCGTGTCGTTGACGAGGAAGCGGCGTGGCGACATGCCCGCCGCACCGGCCATGGGCGCGGCGACGACCGACACGCCCGGCACGAACTTGGCGGCCAGCAGCGCGCCGCCGCCATGGCGGGCCATCAGCGAGGCACCGCCGACCACGCAGGAATCGGGCGACAGCGAGAAGCGGCACAGCAGGCCCATGATGCGCTGGCCATAGCGCCGGCCCGCCACATACCAGAGCCCGTCGCCCAGCACATTGGCCAGCGTGGCCACGGCCAGCGCCGGCAGCCACAGCGCCAGCAGGCCGCCCGGCGCGCCCACGGCCACGCCGCCGGCCACCACCAGCAGCGGCGCCGCCGGCAGCGGCACCCCGGCCCGCGCCGCCAGCGTGACGGCGAAGACGAGCGACAGCCCGTACTCGACCATCAGTGACGACAAGGCTTGCATGGCGGGAACTCCGTGGGCTGAAGAGAAAAGAAGGGAAACGGCCTCAGGCGACCGGGTCGCCGATCACGCAGGCGCACTCCAGTGGCGGGTGCGCGGGCGAGGAAGGTTCGGACGACTGGCTGCCGGCCCAGGTGATGTTGGCGGTGCTACCGAGGATGGCGAAGGTGAGGACGAGGGCGTTTTTCATGATGGAAGGACTGTAGGCCGCCCGCGCCTGCAGATAAATCCCATGGCGAGCAACGCGCTGTTTCCAAAACAGCAAACAAGCGCGTGCCCATCGGGATCAACCCGGATGCCCTGGCACGCCGCTTGCAATATGGTTGCACCTTCGGCATTAACAAGGTGCAACCCGCGTTCCGAGCGCGCTGCAGGCGAAAGATGAGTTTGACGACATTGGGCATCAAGGTGGATGAACTATTCCGCTCCCGGCTGAAAGCCGCTGCGGAGGCCGTGGGGCGCAGCCCGCACTGGTTCATCAAGCAGGCCGTGCTGAGCGCGATCGAGAAGGTCGAAGGCGGCTTCGTGCCCGGCCGGCTGGTGGGCGCGGGCGAGTTGGGCACCGCCATGGACGGCCTTGCGCACCTCGAAGGTGCAACCGAAGCATTCAGCAGTTCCACAACGGTGCAACCTTTTCTGGTCTTCGCCCAGGGAGTTGCACCCCAGTCGGTGCGGCGCGCCGCCATCACGGCCGCTTACCGCCGTCCGGAGCCCGAATGCGTGCCGCTGCTGCTGGGCCTGGCGCGCCAGCCGGCCGCGGCCACCGCCAAGGCCGAGACCCTGGCGCGCAAGCTCGTGACGGCGCTGCGCGCGCGCGGCACCAGCGGCGGCGTGGAAGGCCTGCTGCAGGAATTCTCCCTGTCCAGCCAGGAGGGCGTGGCACTGATGTGCATGGCCGAAGCCCTGCTGCGCATCCCCGACCGGGCCACGCGCGACGCGCTGATCCGCGACAAGATCAGCCAGGGCGACTGGCAGTCGCATGTGGGCCATTCGCCGTCGCTGTTCGTCAACGCCGCCACCTGGGGCCTGCTGCTGACCGGCAAGCTGGTGTCCACCAGCAGCGAGAAGTCGCTGTCCTCCGCGCTGTCGCGCCTGATCGGCAAGGGCGGCGAGCCGCTGATCCGCAAGGGCGTGGACACGGCCATGCGCGTGATGGGCGAGCAGTTCGTGACGGGCGAGACCATCTCCGCGGCGCTGGCCAACGCCCGCAAGCTGGAGGCCAGGGGCTTTCGCTACTCCTACGACATGCTGGGCGAGGCCGCCACCACGGCCGAAGACGCCGCGCGCTACCTGAGCCTGTACGAGCAGGCCATCCACGCCATCGGCCGCGCCAGCGCGGGCCGCGGCATCTACGAAGGCCCCGGCATCTCGATCAAGCTGTCGGCGCTGCACCCGCGCTACGCGCGCGCCCAGCACGAGCGCGTGGTCGGCGAGCTGCTGCCGCGCGTGCGCGAGCTGGCCCTGCTGGCGCGCCGCTACGACATCGGCCTGAACATCGACGCCGAGGAGGCCGACCGGCTGGAACTCTCGCTGGACCTGCTCGAGGCCCTGTGCTTCGACCCCGAACTGCAGGGCTGGGACGGCATCGGCTTCGTGGTGCAGGCCTACCAGAAGCGCTGCCCCTTCGTGATCGACCACCTGGTCGAGCTGGCCCAGCGCAGCGGCCGGCGCCTGATGGTGCGACTGGTCAAGGGCGCCTACTGGGACAGCGAGATCAAGCGCGCCCAGGTCGACGGCCTGGAGGACTATCCGGTGTTCACGCGCAAGCTGCACACCGACATCTCCTACCTGGCCTGCGCGCGCAAGCTGCTGGCCCAGCCCCAGGCCATCTACCCGCAGTTCGCCACCCACAACGCCTACACGCTGGCCGCCATCTACCAGATGGCCGGCAACAACTACTACCCCGGCCAGTACGAATTCCAGTGCCTGCACGGCATGGGCGAGCCGCTCTACGAGGAGGTGGTGGGCGCCGTGGCCGACGGCAAGCTGGCGCGGCCCTGCCGCATCTATGCGCCGGTCGGCACGCACGAGACGCTGCTGGCCTACCTGGTGCGCCGGCTGCTCGAGAACGGCGCCAACACCTCCTTCGTGAACCAGATCGCCGACCCGCGCGTGCCGGTGGACGCGCTGGTCGCCGACCCAGTGGCCGCGGCCGAGCGCGCCCAACCGCTGGGCGCGCCGCACGAGCGCATCCCGCTGCCGCGCGACCTGTTCCCGGACCGTGCCAACTCCGCCGGGCTGGACCTGTCCAACGAGCAGCGCCTGGCCTCGCTGGCCACCGCACTCTTGGGCAGCACCGGCCGGGCCTGGCAGGCCGGCCCGACCGGTTGCGACTGGGACGCCGCCCGCGCCCAGCCCGTGCGCAACCCGGCCGACCGGCGCGACGTGGTCGGCCACGTGCTCGAAGCCAGCGCGGACCAGGTCGACGCCGCGCTGGCGGCGGCCAAGGATGCCGCGCCGATCTGGCAGTCCACTCCGCCGGCCGAGCGCGCGCGCTGCCTGGAGCGGGCCGCCGATGCGCTGGAGGGGCAGATGCAGCAGCTGCTGGGCCTGATCGTGCGCGAGGCCGGCAAGACCCTGCCCAACGCCATCGCCGAGGTGCGCGAGGCGGTGGACTTCCTGCGCTATTACGCGGCACAGGCCCGCACCGAGCTGGCCGCCGGCACCGAATTGCCGCTGGGCCCCGTGCTGTGCATCAGCCCCTGGAACTTCCCGCTGGCCATCTTCACGGGGCAGCTGGCCGCGGCGCTGGCGGCCGGCAATGTGGTGCTGGCCAAGCCGGCCGAGCAGACGCCGCTGGTCGCCGCCTGCGCGGTCGAGATCCTGCATGCCGCCGGTGTGCCGCACGGCGCGCTGCAGCTGCTGCCCGGCCCCGGCGAGACCGTGGGCGCACGGCTGGTGGCCGACGCGCGTGTGCGTGGCGTGATGTTCACGGGCTCCACCGAGGTGGCGCGCCTCATCGCACGCCAGCTGGCCGAACGCCTGGACGACCAGGGCCGCACCATCCCGCTGATCGCCGAGACGGGCGGCCAGAACGCCATGGTGGTGGATTCCTCGGCACTGCCCGAGCAGGTGGTGCTGGACGTGCTGCAGTCGGCCTACGACTCGGCCGGCCAGCGCTGCTCGGCGCTGCGCCTCCTGTGCCTGCAGGAGGACGTGGCCGACCGCATGCTGGCCATGCTGCGCGGTGCGCTGCACGAGCTGGCCGTGGGCAACCCCGACCGGCTGGAAACCGACGTGGGCCCAGTCATCGACGAGGCCGCGCGCGAGGCGATCGAGAAGCACGTGGCGGCCATGGCGGCGGCCGGCTGCCGCGTCGAGCGGCTGCCGCTGCCGGCCGCCTGCGCGCAGGGCAGCTTCGTGGCGCCGGCCCTGGTCGAGATCGACAGCCCGGCCCGGCTCGAGCGCGAGGTGTTCGGCCCCGTGCTGCACGTGCTGCGCTGGCGGCGCGAGGCCCTGCCCCAGCTCATCGACGCCATCAATGCCACCGGCTACGGCCTGACCTTCGGCCTGCACACGCGCATCGACGAGACCATCGCCCAGGTGACGGCGCGCATCCACGCCGGCAACGTGTACGTGAACCGCAACGTGGTCGGCGCCGTGGTCGGCGTGCAGCCCTTCGGCGGCGAAGGCCTGTCGGGCACCGGCCCCAAGGCCGGCGGCCCGCTGTACCTGCACCGGCTGCTGGCCACCGGCCCGCGCCCCGCGCTGCGCCTGCGCGAGCCCACCGTGCTGCCCGGTCCGACCGGCGAGCGCAACCTGTACAGCCTGGCCCCGCGCGGCACCGTGCTCTGCGTGGCGGCCACGCCGGCCGGTGCGCAGGCGCAGTGGGAGGCCGCGCGTGCCACCGGCAACCGCGTGCTGTGGACCGACACGCCGGCCGCGCGCGCGCAGCTCGCGGCCTTGCCCGAGGCCGAGCGCGCCGAGGCGCGTGTGCTGGCAGCGGACCAGGCCCTGGCCGCCGACATCCACGCCGCGCTGTTCGAGGGCGACCCCGACGCGCTGCGCGCGCTGAATTGCCAGCTGGCACAGCGCGACGGCCCCATCCTGTCCGTGCAGGGCCTGGCCAGCGACGAGATCGCCAGCGGCCGCGGCCGCTACGCGCTGGAGCGGCTCGTCGTCGAGCGCGCCGTCAGCACCAACACCGCGGCCGCCGGCGGCAACGCCTCGCTCATGGCCATCGGCTGATGCCGCGCACCCCGTTTCCCAACCCGCGGCCACCGGCCGCATCCTTTCCAACCAACGAGCACCCAAGGAGTCTCGCCACCATGTCTTTGCACCGCCGCCACGCCCTCGCCCTCGCCGCGCTGAGCCTTTGCGCCTGGACCTCCCATGCCCACGCGCAGGACAGCATCCGCATGGGGGCCGTGCTGTCGCTGACCGGCTCCAACGCCACCGTGGGCGAGGACGTGCGCCGCGCCGTGGCGCTGGCCGCCGACAAGGTCAACGCCCAGGGCGGCGTGATGGGCAAGAAGTTCGAGGTCGTGATCGAGGACTCGGGCGGCAACGCCACCACGGCCCTGAACGCCGCGCGCAAGCTGGTCACGGTGGACAAGGTGCCGGTCATCATCGGCGAGTACTCCTCGGGCATCACGCTGCCGATGGCGCAGTACATCGTCAAGGAGGGCGTGGCCCACATCAACATCGCCAGCACCAGCGTGAAGATCCGCGACCTGGGCGCCACCTCGTTCAACCTGATCGGCCTGGAGAACCTGGGCAACAAGTTCTCGGCCGCCGACACCTGGGCCCTGGGCTACCGCAAGGTCGCCATGCTGGCGCCCAACAATGCCTACGGCCAGGGCGTGGCCCACGGCTTCAAGGAAGAGTTCGAGAAGCTGGGCGGCAAGATCGTCACCGAGCTGCTCTACACGCAGGGCCAGTCCACCTACCGCCGCGAGCTGCAGCAGATGGCGCGCAGTCAGCCCGACGCCTACATCTACACCGCCTACGGCCAGGAGTCGGCCGTCATCAACCGCGAGGCCTTCGAGCTGGGCCTGCGCCAGCAGCCCTGGTACGCCATCCTGCTCAGCATGAGCCTGTCGGACACGCCCGCCGACATCGCCAAGGGCCAGCTCGGCATGGAGGTGGGCAACGTCTACGGCGAGGCCGGAAAGGCCTATGCCGAGGCCTTCGCCGCCAAGTACAAGGAAGGCATCAAGACCTCCTACACCGGCTACGCCTACGACGCCGTGCTGCTGACGGCCGCCGCCATGAACAAGGCCAAGTCCACCGACACCGCTGCGGTGCAGGCCGCGCTCAAGGAGATCGGCAAGGGCGGCTACGTGGGCGTGACCGGCCCCATCGTGCTGGACGCCGAGCGCCAGCGCGTCGACCCGCCGTACGCCAAGCTCAAGTATGACGGCAAGGTCGTCCCGCGCTGATCCTGCGCCACGCCCGCGCCCGGCGCATGCCGGGCGCGGCTTTCCCGCATCCGCCGCACGGCCGCAACCCATGCTCCAACTCCTCATCGACACCTTGCTGCGCGCCTCCGACCTGGCTCTGGTCGCGCTTGGCCTGTCCACCGTCTACGGACTGGTGAAGTTCCCCAACATCGCCCATGTGCAGATCGCCATGGTCGGTGCCTACGCCGCCTTCGCGCTGCACGCCGCGGCGCTGCCGCTGCCGCTGGCCATCGCGCTGGCCAGCGTGGCCACCGGCGCGCTCGCGCTGGCGCTGCACGTGGCCGTGTTCCAGCGCCTGCTGCGCGGCGGCCCGGCCATCGCCATGATCGGCTCGCTGGCCGTCGCCATGCTGATCGTGGCCGGCGTGCAGGGCTTCGCGGGCTCCTTCCCGCGCATGTTCAACCTGCCGCTGGCCCAGCCCATCGTGCTCGGCACGGCGCGCATCTCGCAGACCCAGCTGTGGGCCATGTCGGTCACGGGGGTGCTGCTGGCGCTGTTCGCGCTGCTGCTGTTCGCCACGCGGGCCGGCCGCGCACTGCGGGCCATGGCCTCCAACGCGCCGCTGGCCGCCGCTTCGGGCCTGCAGGCGGGCCGGCTCACGCTGGGCGTGAGCTTCGGCAGCGGCGCGCTGGCCGGCCTGGGGGGCAGCCTGCTGGCGCTGTCCACCGGCGCCCACGTGCAGCTGGGCAACGACCTCTTGCTGCCGGTGTTCGCCGCCGCCATCCTGGGCGGGCTGGGCAACCCGCTGGGCGCGGTGGCCGGCGCGGTGCTGATCGCGCTGGCCGAGACGCTGTTCACCAACCTGAACTTCGGCTGGGCGGTCGGCCAGGAGCTCGCCTTCCTGCCGGTGGCCTACATCGGTGCCGCCTCGTTCCTGATCCTGCTGCTGGCCCTGCTGTTCAAGCCCTACGGCCTGTTCGACCGTGAGGTGCGCCGTGTTTGATTTCCTGCTCTCTTCCCTGACCTTCGCCGGCATCTACGCGCTGATGGCGCTGGGCCTGAACCTGCAGGCCGGCTACGCCGGTCTGCTGAACTTCGGCAACATCGCCTTCGCCGGCCTGGGCGCCTACGCCACCGGCATCGTGGTGCAGGCCGGCGGGCCGGCCTGGGCCGGCGCGGCCACCGGCATCGCGCTGGCCATGGCGCTGGGCTGGTGCATCGCGCGGCTCGGGCGCCAGCTCGGCTCGGACTACTGGGGCATCGCCACGCTGGCCATCGCCGAGATCCTGCGCACCGTGGCCACCAACGAGGGCTGGCTCACGGGCGGGGCCAACGGCATCACCTCCATCCCCTCGCTGTTCGAAGGCCTGGCACGGCCCTGGAACGCGGTGGCCTTCCTGGCCTTCGTGCTGGGCCTGGTGGCGCTGGCCGCCTGGGGCTGCAGCCGGCTGGGCAGCGGCCGCTTCGGCCGCGCGCTGCGGCTCATGCGCGAGGAACCCAAGCTCGCGGCCTGCATGGGCTACGACCTGCAGTCGCTCAAGTCGCGCGCCGTCATGGGCGGCGCCGCGCTGACGGCCATCGCCGGCTCGCTCTACGCCCACTACATGAGCTTCGCCGGGCCCGACTACATGCTGGCGGCCGAGACCTTCCTGCTCTGGACCATGGTCATGATCGGCGGCCTGGGCAACATCGCTGGCGTGCTGGTCGGCGTGCTGGTGGTGCAGGCGGCGCACACGCTGGTGCCGTTCGCCAAGGACCATTTCCAGTTCAGCTCGGACACGGCCGGCGCCATGCGCATCGGCCTGATCGGCCTGATCCTGCTGGCCTGCCTGCTGTGGCGCAGCGAGGGCCTGGTGCCCGAAAAACTCCGGAAGATCCCATGAGCGAGAACCTCCTGCACATCGCCGGCCTGGGCAAGGCCTTCGGCGGCAACGTCGTGCTCGACGGCGTGGACATGGCCGTGGCGCGCGGCGAGATCGTCGGCCTGCTGGGCCCCAACGGCTCGGGCAAGAGCACGCTGCTCAACATCGCCACCGGCTTCGAGGCGCTGGACCGCGGCAGCATCGTGTTCGACGGCACGCCCATCGAGAAGCTGGCCGCGCACCGCATCGTGGGCCGCGGCATCGCGCGCACCTTCCAGCTGCCTTCCATGCCGACCAGGATGTCGGTCATGGCGGTGGCCATGGCCGCCAGCACCGCGCGCCACGGCGTCTGGGACACGCTGCTGCGCCCGGCGCCGGCGCGCCAGGCCGAACAGGCCGCGCGCGACAAGGCCGCGCGGCTGCTGTGCGAGCTGCTGCTCGAGCCCGTGCGCGACCTGCCGGCCGCAGCCCTGTCGGGCGGCCAGAAGAAGCTGCTGGGCATCGTCTGCGCGCTGATGGGCGACCCGCAGATGCTGATGCTGGACGAACCCACGGCCGGCGTGCACCCCAACCTGCGCAACGACATCGTCCAGGCCCTCTTGAGACTGAACGCCGCCGGCATGACGCTGGTGGTGGTGGAACACGACATGCACTTCATCCAATCCCTGTGCACGCGCTGCGTGGTGCTGGACCGCGGCCGCATCGTGGCCAGCTGCCGGCCCGACGAGCTGGCGTCCAACGAACGCGTGGCCGAGGCCTACCTGGGCGCGGCCGCGCACCAGCGCGCCGAAGCCGCGCAGGAGGCGTTCGCATGATCGAGGTGCGCGACGTGGTGGCCGGCTACAGCCGGGAGGTGGACATCTTGAAGGGCATCGCCCTGCACGCGCGCGAGCGCGAGATCGTGACGCTGCTGGGCCCCAACGGCTGCGGCAAGTCCACGCTGCTCAAGACCATCGCCGGCTTTCTGCTGCCGCGCGAGGGCAGCATCCGGCTCGAAGGGGCCGAAGTGGCGCAGCGCGCGGCCCCGGACAAGGTGCGCCATCTGGGCGTGGGCTTCGTGCCGCAGACCGAGAACGTGTTCAGCGTGCTCTCGGTGCGCGAGAACCTGCAGGTCGGCGGCCACTACCTGCCGCGCGACAAGGTCGCCGCGCGCATGGACGAGCTCTGCACGCTCTACCCCGTGCTGGGCCGCAAGCTCAAGTCGCCGGCCGCGGCGCTGTCGGGCGGCGAACGCCAGATCCTGGCGCTGGCGCGCGCGCTGATGCCGCGCCCGCGCATGCTGCTGCTGGACGAGCCCTCGGCCGGCCTGTCGCCCAAGGTGCTGCACGAGGTCTTCGACGCCATCGTGCGCGTGCGCGAGCAGGAGGGCGTGACGGTGCTCATGGTCGAGCAGAACGCGATGGAGGCACTGCGCATCTCCGACCGGGCCTACGTGCTGTCCATGGGGCAGGTGGCGCTGGAAGGCCGCGCCGCGGAGCTGCTGCGCGACCCGCAGATGCGCGCGCTGTACCTGGGCGGGCGGACGCAGTGATGCAGGCGCACGAACGCATCGGCTTCGTCGGCGGCGGCAACATGGCCAGTGCCATCCTGGGCGGCCTGCTGCGCGGCGGCATGGACCCCGCGGCGGTCACGGTGGTGGAACCCCATGCGCCGGCGCGCGCCCAGCTGCGCGCAACGCTCGGCGTGCAGGCGGACGCGCTGCCGGTGCCGGCACTGGCTGGTTGCGCGGTGGTGGTCTGGGCCGTCAAGCCGCAGCAGCTGCAGGCCGCGGCGCAGGCCTGCGCGGGCCGCGTGGCGGGCGCGCTGCAGCTCAGCATCGCGGCCGGCATCCCCTGCGCGGCCGTGGCGCGCTGGACCGGCGCGCAGCGCGTGGTGCGCGCCATGCCCAACACGCCGGCCCTGGTGGGCCAGGGCATGACCGGGCTGTACGCCGATGCGGCGGTCGGTGCGGACGACCGCGCCCGCGTGGCGCGCCTGCTGGCGCCCACGGGCGCGCTGCTGTGGGTGCCGCGCGAGGCCGACCTGGACGCCGTGACCGCCCTGTCGGGCTCGGGCCCAGCCTACGTGTTCTACCTGATGGAGGCGCTGGTGCAGGCCGGTGCGCAAATGGGGCTGGCGCCGGCCGACGCACTGCAGCTCGTGGGCCGCACCTTCGCGGGCGCGGCGGCCATGGCGCTGGACAGCCCGGAGCCGCTGGCACGGCTGCGCGAGCGGGTCACCTCGCCGGGCGGCACCACCTTCGCGGCGCTGGAGCACCTGGCTCAGGCCGGCGTGGCGCAGCAGCTCGGCGCCGCGGCGCTGCGCGCCCGTCAGCGTGCCGAGACGCTGTCGCGCGAGCTCGTGGACAGCACGGCCTAGCGTGCGCCGGGCCCACCGCCGGCCTGCAGCAGCAGCTGCCGGCGCTGCCGCGCCCGGGTCAGCGCGTGCCCCAGGACCTCCTGCAGCGCGGCGAGCGTGCGCTTGTCGGCATCGGCCTTGCGCACGGCCAGCGCCAGCTGGTAGGTGGGCGCGTTGGCCCCGAGCGACAGCACGCGGACCGGGTAGGCGGCCAGCAGGCCGGGTTCGGAGATCTCCAGCACCGACACGCCCAGGCCGGCGCTGACCATGGACAGGATGGCGGCGGCGCTGTCGAACTCGCGCAGCACGCGCGTGGGCAGCTGGGTGGCCTCGACGTGGCGCTTGGCCAGCGCGCCCGAAATGGTCTTGCGGTCGTAGCGGATCCATTCGTAGCGCGCGAACAGGCCGGCCAGCGTGTCCTCCTGGCTGCCGGGCGGTGCCACCAGCACCATCTCGCGCCGCTCCATCGGGTGCCAGAGCAGGCGGCTGGAGCCGCCGTCCTCGGGCTGCGCGACCAGCGCCGCATCGAGCTCGCCGGCCTTGACCGCCGCCGTCAGCGCCACTGTGCGGCCCGAGACCATGCGGATCTCCAGCTGCGGATGGCGCTCCCTGGCATGGGCCAGCGTGGGCGGCAGCAGCGCGGGCAGCATGGACTCGAGGATGCCCACCGTCATCACGCCGCGCACCGCCAGCTGCGAGACCTCGCGCAGCGCCTGCAGCTGCGCCAGCGTGTCACCCATGAGCCGGCAGGCCTCTTCGGCCAACGGCGTGGGCCGCAGCTGCTGGCCCGAACGGTCGAACAGCGGCTGGCCGAAATAGGCCTCGAGCTGCTTCATCTGCATGCTGACGGCGCTGGCCGTCAGGTGCATCTCGGCGGCCGCGCCGGACAGGCTGCCGTGGCGGATGACGGCCTGCAGCGTGGCGAAGGTGTCGAGTTTCATGCGGGAAGCGGCGGGGCCGGCAGCGGCCGCTTCCGGATCGGGGCGGCTACGCGGGCGGACCCGACTCTACCGCCGGCACGCGGTCGTCGGCGAACAGGCCCTGCAGCGCGGCCGGCGTGCGCCAGCCCTGCTGCAGCGCCAGCATGAGCAGAATGCGCGCCTTCCAGGGCGAAAGATCCTCGCTGAGCACGGCGCCGCCCGCGACCAGGTGGTGCGAGGCCCCCGGGAAGCTGTACCCCACGCGCGTGCCGCCGTGCGGAATGCGCGTGGCCACCACCACCGGCACGCCGGCCGCCAGCGCGTCGAGGATGCCGTCCTGCAACGACTGGTTCACATGGCCCGAGGCGATGGCCTCGACCACCAGGCCCTGCGCGCCGCCCGCGACGGCGGCGTCGACCAGCGCACGCGTCGCGCCCACGTACATCGGCACGATGGGCACGGCAGGCAGCGGCGCATCCCGCAGCGGCACATGCAGCCGGCGCAGCGGCTGGCGGTGGAACACCACACGGCCCGCGCGCACCTGGCCCAGCGCGCCCCACAGGCCGGACTGGAAGGTCTCGACATTGAGCGTCTGCGTCTTGGCCACCTCGCGCGCCGCGTGCACGCTGTCGTTGAGCGCGACCATGACGCCCGCACCCAGGGGCCGCGCGGCCGCGCAGACGCCCAGCGCGTTGTAGAGGTTGCGCGGCCCGTCGCTGTCGGGCTCGGAGGCGTTGCGCTGGGCGCCGGTCAGCACCACGGGCTTGTCGGCGGCCAGCGTGAGGTCCAGGAACCAGGCGGTCTCCTCCATCGTCGCCGTGCCGTGCGTGATGACCACGCCCGCGATGTCGGGCCGCGCCAGCAGCGCGGCGACCGTGCGCTGCAGCGCGCACCAGTCCTGCAGGCCGATCTGCGGCGAGGAGACCTTGAGCGCGTCCACCACCTCCACCGGGCCGACCGGCCCGAAGCGGCCCAACGCGCCCAGCAGCTCCGCGCCACCCAGTCGGGCGGCGGCCAGGCCGGTGTCAGCCGCAAATTGGGAGACGATGGTGCCGCCCGTGGTGACCAGTGCGATCGTCATGGGCTGCATCACTCCAGTTCGATCCTGGCGGACTCTGCGACCTGGCGCCACTTGCCGATCTCGCTGCGCACGTAGTCGGAGAAGACCGGACCGGCGCGCAGCACGACCTCACCGCCCAGGCCCTTCACGCGCTCCTGCATCTCGGGCGTCTGCAGGATCTCGGTCACGGCCGTTCCGAGCTTGGCGACGATGGCCGGCGGCGTGCCGGCCGGCGCGCCCAGGCCGTTCCACGACACCACCTCGAAGTCGGGCAGCCCGGCCTCGGCCATGGTGGGAACGTCGGGCAGCTCGGCCAGGCGCTTGGAATAGGCCACGGCGATCGGCCGCATCTGGCCGCTCTTCATCTGCTGCAGCACGCCCAGCGTGGTCATGAAGCTCGCCGACACGTTGCCCGAGATCACGTCCACCATGGCCGGCGACGTGCCCTTGTAGGGCACGTGCAGCAGGTCGAGCCCGGCGCGCGCGTTGAGCATGGCGCCGGCCAAGTGCGGCGAGCCACCCACGCCCGTGGACGCATAGCTCAGCGTCGCCGGCCTGGCCTTGGCCAGCGCGATGAAGGAAGCCAGGTCGCGCGCGGGCAGCGAAGGCGTGAGCACGAGCACGCTGGGCGAGGCCATGAACTGCGCCACCTGCACGAAGTCGCGCTCGGTGCTGTAGCGCAGGTTCTTGTAGATGGACATGTTCGTCGCGTTCTGGATCGTCGTGACCAGCAGCGTGTAGCCGTCGGGCTTGGCGCGCGCCACCTGCTCGCTGGCGATGTTGGAGCCGGCGCCGGGCTTGTTGTCCACGACGAAGGGCTGGCCCAGCTTGTCGGCCAGCCGCGTCGCCACCAGGCGCGCGATGACGTCGGTGGCGCCGCCCGGCGTGTAGCCCACGACGATGCGCACGGGGCGCGCGGGGTAGCTGGCGGCAGCGTCCTGGGCCTGGGCGCGGGGTGCGGCGACCAGGCTGAAGGCCAGGGCGGCTATCGCGGCAGCAGGCACGGCAGAGCGGGAAACGAGGGACATGGCAGAGGACGGAAGGCAAGACATGCCCTGCACTGTGCCGAGCGCGCGGGCTGCGTCCAAGCGAAATAAATTGGAAGCTGTTTCAAGCAAATCCGCAGCGCGCGCCATCTGCACCGCGATGGCGAAAACGTGCACCGGATCGGGCCATGCGGGAAGGATTCCACCCTTGTCCGGCCACGCCTTGGTGCATGGCCGGGACCACGGGCCGACACGCGGTCTAGCGCGGGCGTTGCACCTGCGCACCGCTCAACCGCCCAGATAGGCCGCCCGCACGCCTTCATCGGCCAGCATCTCGGCACCCGTGCCCTGGCGCACGATGCGGCCGTTGGTCAGCAGGTAGGCGCGGTCGCACATTTGCAGCGCGGCATAGGCGTTCTGCTCGACCATCAGCACCGTCGTGCCCTCGCGCCGCACCTCCTGCACGAGCGCGAAGATCATCTCGACGAAGTTGGGCGCCAGGCCCAGCGAGGGCTCGTCGAACATCACCAGGCGCGGGCGCGACATCAGCGCGCGTGCGATGGCCAGCATCTGCTGCTCGCCGCCGGACAGCGTGCCGGCGGCCTGGCCGGCGCGTTCGCGCAGGCGCGGGAACTTGTCGAACAGGCGCTCCATGTCCTGGCGCATGCGCTGGCGATCGCTGCGGCGGTAGCCGCCCATCTCCAGGTTCTCGCGCACGGTGAGCTGCGGGAACACGCGCCGGCCCTCGGGACAGTGCGCGATGCCGCGGTCGATGATCTGCGCCGGCAGGGCACCGGAGATGCGGTAGCCGTCGAAGTGGATGCTGCCGGTCGTGAGCGGTTCCAGCCCGCTGATGGCGCGCAGCGTGGTCGACTTGCCGGCGCCGTTGGCACCGATCAGCACCACGAGTTCACCCTCGTGCACTTCCAGCGTGAGGCGGTCCACGCCCAGGGTGGCGCCGTAGCGCACGGACACCTGTTCAAGCTTGAGCATGCTGCAGCCCCGATCCGAGGTAGGCGCGAATGACTTCCGGGTCCTGCTGAATGGCCTTGGGTCCGCCCGTGGCGATCAGCTTGCCGTGGTTGAGCACGACGATGTGGTCGGAGATCGACATCACCATGTGCATGTCGTGCTCCACCAGCAGCACGGTGACGCCGCTGTCGCGGATGCGGCGCACCATCTCCTTGAAGGCGTCGGTCTCCGACGGGTTCAGGCCCGCGGCCGGCTCGTCCAGCAGCAGCACGCGCGGCTGCGCGGCCAGCGCCAGGCCCACGCCCAGCAGGCGCTGCTCGCCGTACGACAGGCCGCTGGCCAGCTCGTCGGCGCGCGACTGCAGGCCCAGGAAGCCGAGCATCTCCCAGGCCTGCGCACGCAGCGCTTCTTCCTCGCGGCGAAACCCCGCGCCGCGCAGCAGCGCCTGCAGCACGCCGCTGCGGCCGCGCAGGTGCAGGCCGGTGAGCAGGTTGTCGAACACCGTGCAGCCCGCGAACACGCTGGTGCGCTGGAAGCTGCGCACCAGGCCGCGCTGGGCGATGCGGTCGGGCGACAGGCCCGTCACGTCCTCGCCGAACAGGAACACGCGGCCCGCGGTCGGGCGCATGTAGCCCGAGATCGCGTTGAAGGTGGTGGTCTTGCCGGCCCCGTTGGGGCCGATCAGGCTGACGATCTGGCCGGACTCGACGGCAAAGCTGAGCTGGTCGACGGCGCGCAGGCCGGCGATCTGGACCGTGAGCCCTTCCAGGCGCAGGACTTCGCTCATGCGGCCTCCCCGGCCACGGCAGCGCCAGGTGCCGCAGGCTTGGCGTCGGGCCGCTTGCGGAACAGGGCCGACAGCGCCGGCACGATGCCGCGCGGCATGAACACCAGGATCATGATCATGAGCGCGCCGTACAGCATCCACTGCACCTCGGGCTTGAGCGTGCCGCGCAGCAGCTCGGGCAACAGCCCGAACAGCAGCCCGCCCACCACCGGGCCGGCCAGCGTGCCCTTGCCGCCGACGATGACCATGATGACCATGGTGATCGTGAACATGAACATGAAGACGTCGGGGTCGATGATGCGCACCGTGTGCGCATAGAGCCCGCCCGCGGCGCCCGCGATGGCGGCGGCGCCGACGGCTGCGATGCGCAGGTAGTGCGTGACGGGCACGCCGATGGAGCGGGCCAGCGTCTCGTTCTCGCGCAGCGCCACCATGGCGCGGCCCGTGCGGCTGTGCACCAGGCCCGCGACGACGAGCCAGGCCAGCACGGCCACGGCCAGCACCAGCCAGTAGGTCTGGGCCTTGGTCACGAGATCGACCACGCCAGAAGGCAGCCACAGCGTCAGCGGCGGGATGCTGTTGAGCGCCATCGGCCCTTCGGTCAGGTCGACCCAGTTGGTGGCCACCATGCGCATGACCTGGGCGAAGCTGATGGTCACGATCACGAAGTAGGCGCCGCGCACGCGGAAGGCCAGCTTGCCGACCAGCCAGCCGAACAGGCCGGCCACCACGATGCCGCTGCCGAACGCCAGCCACACGGGCTTGGGCGCGACGACAAAGGGGTCGTCCAGGCCCGGCAGCGACACGTCGAAGCCCAGCGACAGCAAGGCACTCGTGTAAGCGCCGATGCCGAAGAAGGCCACGTGGCCCAGGCTCAGCTGGCCCGTGTAGCCCAGCAGCAGGTTTAGGCTGATGGCGGCGACGATGAAGATGCCGGCCGAGGCGACGACCGACAGCACGTAGGGATCGGGCCACCAGAACGGCAGGCCGGCCAGCACCAGCACGCTGGCCGCGAACAAGACGACGGAGGGCTTCATCCCACACGCTCCTTCATGACGAACAGACCCTGGGGCCGCAGCAGCATCACGCCCAGGATCACGAGAAAGCCGATCGCGTCGCGGTAGGCGGTGGAGATGTAGCCCGCGCCGAACTCCTCGATCAGCGCGAGCGCGAAGCCGCCCAGCGCGGCGCCCGCCAGGTTGCCGAGGCCGCCCAGGATCACGATGGCGAAGGCCTTCAGGCTCGCCAGGTCGCCCATGGTCGGGTTGACCACGAACACCGGCGCAAGCAGCGCGCCGGCCACCGCCGCCAGGCAGGAGCCCAGCGCGAAGGTCAGCGTGTAGATGCGCGAGACGTTGACGCCGACGATCTTGGCCGCGTCCTTGTCCTGGAAGGTGGCGCGCATCGACAGCCCCAGCCGCGAGCGTTCGATGAGCAGGTAGAAGGCCACCAGCAGCACCAGCGCCGTGACGAGCACGAACAGCCGGATCGGCGAGACCGACACCGCGCCGAACACGATGGGCTCCTGCGAGAACGGCGAGGGCACGGCCTTGGCCACGCCGCCCCAGGCCAGCAGCTCGGCGTTCTGCAGCACGATCATCACGCCGATCATGATCAGCATGACCTCGTCGATGGCCGCCAGATTGCGCCGGCGCAGCAGCAGCCACTCGATGGCCGCGCCGGCCGCCAGGCCGACCGCGGCGGCCATCAGCACCGCGCCGAAATAGTTCAGGCCCAGCAGCGAGACGAAACCGAAGGCCACGTAGGCACCCAGCGTGTACAGCTCGCCGTGCGCCATGTTGACGACCTTCATGATGCCGAAGATCAGCGTCAGGCCGATGCCCAGCAGCGCATAGGTGGCCCCCAGCACGAGGCCGTTGAGCAGGTGTTGGAGGAACTGGTCCACGCCAGTGCCCTGTGCCTTACTTGACGGAGACGGTGCCGTCTTTGAGCTCGACGACGTAGATGCTGGGCTCGTTCTGGCCGCTTTCCTTGCCGGCCGGGCCTTCCTTGAGGAAGTGCACGTCGCCGTTGACGCCCTTGACCTGCACCTTCCACAGCGCATCGCGGATCGCGGCGGGCTCGGCCTTGCCGGCGAGCTTGAGCGCCTCGACGATGGTCAGGATGCCGTCGAAGCCGCGGAAGCCCTCGGTCTGGCCGGCGAAGTCGAACTTCTTCGCGTCCCAGGCGTCGGCGAATTCCTTGGCCACCGCGGGGTGCTGCGCGCGCGCCACTTCCCAGGGTGCGAAGAACAGCAGGTGCTGGCTGGCATAGCCCTTGGGCCCCGGCGTCTTGAGCAGCGGCTCGGGGAAGGAGCCGCCGGTGGTGATGATGCGCTGGGGCAGGCGCTGCTCGCCGGCCTGGCGGATCGCCAGCGTGAGCTGCTCGATGCCCGAGGTGACGATCACGGTGTCCGAACCGGTGGCCTTCAGCGCGGCCAGCTGGGCCGACAGGTCGGTCGCATCGGGCGCCATGGTCTCGGTGCGGCCCACGGCCACGCCCTTGGCCTCAAACATCTTCTTGAACTCGGCCGCGGCGCCCAGGCCCCAGTCGTTGTTGACCGACAGGAAGTCGACCTTCCTGATCGCCGGCGTGAAGGTGTCGATCTTCTTGCCGAAGGCGCTGGCCTCCATGGCCGAGGTCGGGCTGATGCGGAAGATCCAGGGGTTGCCGGCCGTGGTGATCTTGCCCGAGGAGGCCGTCTCCACCACCATGGGCACGCCGTACTCCATGAGCTTGGGCATCACCGCGAGCGTGAAGGTGGAGCTCCAGGCGCCCATGAGCACCGGCACCTTATCCTTGAGGATCAGCTTCTCGACCGAGTTGACGGCCTCGCGCGGGTTGGACTTGTTGTCCTCGATCACGAGCTCGATCGGCTTGCCCAGCACGCCGCCCTTCTTATTGACGAGTTCGGCGGCGATGCGCGCGCCGTTGGTCACGTAGGTGCCCGAGGCGGCGACGGGGCCGGTCAGCGGCTGGGTGATGCCGATCTTGACGGTGTCCTGCGCGAGCGCGGGAACGGCGAGGGCGACGAGGGCCGCGGCGGCCAGCGCGTTGCGCAGGGTGGTGGGCGAGGTCATGGCGATGCTTCCTTGGGGACGTTGGGGAATGGGGTGGCTCAACCGCGCCGCGCGAACAGGCCGCGGAACCAGAGCTTGAGCAGGCTCCACAGGTCGATGGCGGCGGCCGGCGCAGGCGCTGCGGCGCGCGGCGCGGCCGGCGGCACCGGTGCCGGGAAGACCGTGGGTGCGCAGGCGACCGAGGCGGCGGCGGCGTGTGCGGCCACGGTGTGCGCATCGTCCGGCGCCGGCGCGGGCGCCTGCACGGCCTGCGGCAGCCGAGCCTGCAGGTTGTCGGCGAACTGGCGGGTCAGCTGCTCCGCCAGGGCGCGCACGATGCCTTCGCGGCTGAACTGCGCGAGCGATCCCGTGATCGCGAAATCCACGCTCAGCGCCACGCGCGTGCCGACCGCATCGGGCAGCAGCGCGAAGCTGGCCTGGCCCTTCACGCGGCTGTTGGTCTTGGCGTCGACGGCGCCGCCGGCGAAGCTGCCGCTCTGCGCGGCCTCGTCCAGCACGAGCTGGCCCTGGCCCGCGAAGCCGGCCGCGATGGGCCCGAGCTTGACCTTGAACAGCAGCGGGATCTCTGCACCCTCGGTGAGTTCGGCCCCGGGCTTGATCGATGCGCCGGGCAGGCACTCGACCATGAGCCGCACGTCGTGGAAGGCCTGCCAGACGCGCGCGGGCTCGGCGGCCAGGGTGAAGGATTGCTCAAGCTGCATGCGCAGTCTCCGCATGGGGTTGGGATTGGCGCTCGCGCAGCACGCGCTGGATCGCCTGCACGATGCCCTGGTAACCCGTGCAGCGGCACAGGTTGCCGGCCAGCTCCTCGCGGATGCGCGCCTCGTCGGCCTGGGGCAGGCGCAGCACGATGTCGCGCGCCGTCATCAACATGCCGGGCGTGCAGTAGCCGCACTGCAGCGCATGCTCGGCCGAGAAGGCGGCACGCAGCTGGGCCATCACGGCGTCGTCGTCGAAGGCCTCCAGCGTGCGCACCTGGCGGCCGACGAAGCGCACGGCCGATTGCAGGCAACTGCGCTGCGGCGCACCGTCCACCTCGACCGTGCAGGCGCCGCAGACGCCGTGCTCGCAGCCCAGGTGGGTCGCGGTCAAGCCACAGTGCTCGCGCAGCGCGTCGGCCAGGTGGGTGCGCGGCTCCAGTTCGAGCTGGTGGGTGCGGCCGTTGACGCTGAGCGTGATGCGCTCGGTCGCGACCGGCGGAAATTCGAGGAAGGGGGCGTTCATCGCGGTGTCTCCAGGTCGCGCAGCGCCAGCCGCAGCATTTCGGCAAGCATGGATTGGCGGGTGGCGTCCAGGCCCAGGTCTTGTTGGTCCAGCCAGCGTGCGCGCTCGGCATCGGAGGCCAGCCGCGCCAGCAGGCCCGGCTCCGCCACCACGCGGGGCGGACCGTCCAATGCGCCGAGCACCACGCGCTCGGTGCCGTCGGCCGGGTCGAGCAGGCAGCCGGCCAGCGCGTTGGCGAACTCGCCGGTCTTGCGGCAGAACTTGCGCCAGGCCCAGCGCGTGGCAGCCGAGCGGCGCGGCACGCACACGGCGGTCAGCAGCTCGCCCTCGGCCAGGCAGGTCTCGAAGGCCGAGGCCATGAAGTCGGCGGCCGGCACTTCGCGGGCACCGCCAGGGCCGGCAAGCAGGCAGGTGGCGCCCAGCAGCGGCATGGCGTTGACCCAGTCGGCCGCGGGATCCGCATGGCACAGGCTGCCGCCCAGCGTGCCGCGGTTGCGCACGGCGCGGTAGGCGATGCCGCGGGCCACGAAAGGCATGAGGCCGCGCGTGGGGTCGGGCACCTGGCCGTCCTCGATCTGGGCGTGCGTGACCATGGCGCCGAAGCGCACCGCCTCCGGCGTCTCGTGCACGGCGCGCAGTTCCTCCAGCGCATCGAGGTCCAGCAGCGTCTCCGGCTGGGCCAGGCGCAGGTTCAGCATGGCGCCCAGCGACTGGCCACCGGCGATGGGCTTGACGCCCCAGCCGCCGTCGGCCAGGCGGGCGTTCAGAGCGGCCAGCGCGGCCGGCCGCTCCAGGGCGTAGGCAGCGGCTTTCATGCGCGGGCCTCCTTGGCGGCAGCCAGCGCGGCCAGTACGCGCTCCGGGCTGGCAGGGCATTCCGTCAGCTCGGCGCCCAGCGCGAACAGCGCGTCGTTGACGGCGTTGACGATGGCGGCCGGCGGCGCGATGGCCCCGCCCTCGCCGATGCCCTTCTGCCCGAACAGGCTGTGCGGGCTGGGCGTTTCCATGTGCAGCACCTTGAGCGGCGGCATCTCGCCGGCGCCGGGCAGGATGTAGTCGGCCAGCGTGGAAGCCAGCGGCTGGCCCTCGGCGTCGAACGGCATCTCTTCGTAGAGGGCAGTGCCGATGCCCTGGGCCAGGCCGCCGATCAGCTGGCCTTCGACGATGAGCGGGTTCAGCAGCACGCCGCCGTCCTCGCAGATCGCGTAGTCGAGCAGGCGCACCTGGCCGGTGGCGGTGTCCACCTCGACCGCGCAGGCGTGGCAGGCGTAGCTGAAGGTGCCGGTGTCGGGCTGGGTCTTGTAGCCCACCACGATCTCCAGGCCGCCGGAGTCGATCCCGTGCGGGATCTTCTGCGGCGCGCGGTACCAGGTGCGCGCGATCTCGGCCAGCGTCAGCGCGTTGGCACCGTCCGCCGTGTGGAAGCTGCCGCCCTGCAGGCGCAGCGTCTCGGCCGGTGCCTCCAGCAGCACCGCGGCCATGGCGCGCATGCGCTCGGCCAGCGCCCTGGCGGCGGTGCCGACCGCGCCACCCGACATCACGGCGCAGCGCGAGCCCCAGGTGCCCGTGGAGTAAGGTGACTGCGCGGTGTCGCCGTGCACGAGTCGCACCTGGGCGATCGGGATGCCCAGCACGCTGTGCGCCACCTGGGCCATCGAGGTCTCCATGCCCTGGCCATGCGAGTGTGCGCCCAGCCGCAGCTCCAGCACGCCATCGGGTGTGAAACGCGCGGCGCACTGCTCGTAGCCCGGCACCATGGGGATGCCCCAGCCGTGGTAGACCGAGGTGCCGTGCGCGCCCTGCTCGCAGAACACGGCCAGGCCCAGACCGATGCGACGGCCACCCGGCGCGGCATGGGCCTCGCGCTGGCGGGCGCGCCAGGCGTCCCAGCCCAGCGCAGCGATGGCCTGGTCCATGGCCTGCAGGTAGTCGCCCGAGTCGAACAGCTTGTTGGTGATGTTGGTGTACGGCATGGCGCTGGCCGGCACCAGGCTCCTGCGCCGGACCTCGTGCGGCTCGATGCCCAGGTCGCGCGCGGCGGCGTCCAGCATGAGTTCCAGCGCGAAGCACACGCCCGTGCGCGCCACCCCGCGGTAGGGCAGGATGGGCGGCTTGTTGGTGGCGGCCGAACGCGTGCGGCAGCGGAACCAGTCCATCACATAGGGGCCGGGCAGGATGGAGCCGACCTGCGCGGCCTCCAGGCAGGCCGTGAACGGGTAGGACGAGTAGGCGCCGGAATCCACCACCGCATCGCATTCGATGCCGACCAGCCGGCCATCGGGCTCGACCGTGACCGCGATGTCGTAGGCGTGCTCGCGGCAGTTGGCATTCGCACTGAGCTGCTCACGCCGGTCTTCGAGCCAGCGCACCGGCCGGCCCAGGTGCCGCGCCAGCCAGGCGCAGCAGATCTCCTCGGGCAGCAGGATGCCTTTGTAGCCGAAGCCGCCGCCGACGTCGGGCGAAACCACGCGCACCTGGCCCTGGTCGAGGCCCAGGCATTCCGCCAGGCCCGTGCGGTTGATGTGCGGCAGCTGGGCGGCCGAGTACATGACCAACTGGTCCAGGCGGTGGTCCCACCAGCACAGCACGGCCCGGCCTTCGAGCGGCGCCATGCACTGGCGGGAGGTGCGCAGCTGGCGGCGCACGGTGTGGCTGGGGGCGCTGCTCTCGGCCACGCGCCGGTCCACCTGGGTTTCCGCGAACACGTTGTCGGCCCAGTCCTCGTGCAGGCGCGTGGCCGCTGCCATCGCGGCGTGCATGTCGGCCAGCACGGGCAGTTCGGCGTAGTCCACCTCGACCCCTGCTGCGATGTCCTCCGCGCGGGCCCGCGTGGGCGCCACGCAGGCCGCGACCAGCTCGCCCACGTGACGGACCTTGTCCTGCGCCAGCGGCCACTGCACCGAGCGCTTGAAGCCCGGCAGCGCCGAGGCCGCCAGGATGGGCTGCACGCCGGCCAGGTCGGCCATGGTGTAGACCATGGCCTCGCAGCCGGCCGGCTTGGCGATGCCGCCGATGCGCGCATGGGCCAGCGGCGCGCGCACGAAGGCCACGTCCAGCATGTCGGGCATGCGGATGTCGCCGACGTACTGGCCGCGGCCCAGCAACAGGCGCTGGTCTTCCTTGCGCTGCACGCGCTGGCCGATGCCCTGGCCAGCAGCCTGCAGCAGATGGGGCGAAGTGGGTGCGTTCATCGTGGTGTGTGGGGTGGCGCTTCAGACGCGGGTCTGCTGGTACTTTTCGGTGCGGTAGTCGCCCGAGCGCACGGGTGGGTACTTGGCTTCGCCGGGCGGCGCGACGCACTCGACCAGCGCGTCGTAGTTCGGGTGGTGGAAGAAGGCGATGGAGATGCGCTGCGCGGCCGGCCCAGCCTCGGCCGGCGGGTTCACGACGCGGTGCACGTTGGAGACCCAGCGGTCGTTGGTCCAGCGCATCAAGAGGTCGCCGATGTTGACGACGAAGGTGTCGGGCGCGGTCTCCACGGGCAGCCACTCGCCCTGGCGCGTGCAGACCTGCAGGCCGCCCGCGGTGTTCTCGCCGTTCAGGATGGTCAGCAGGCCGTAGTCGGTGTGGGCACCGGCGCGCAGCTGGCCGGGTTCGGGCGCGACCTTCTGCTCGGGGTAGAAGTTGATGCGCATCGCCGTGATGTGGCGGTCGATCTTGTCGTCGAAGAAGTCCTCGGGGATGCCGAGCGCCAGCGCGACCAGCGACATCATCTCGCCCGTGAGCCGCTCCATGTGCGCGTAGTAGGCCGCGGCGGCTTCGGCGAAGCCGGCGGGCGCGGCGGGCCAGCGGTTCGGGATGAAATAGCCGCGGCCCTCCTCGCCCGTGAAATAGGGCTCGTCGGGCCAGTGCTCGCGGCCGAAGTGGTAGTACTCCTTGAGGTCGCCGGGCGCCTCGCCCGCCTGGCCAACATTCGCGCGCGACAGCGCGTCGAAGCCCAGGGCGCGGTAGCCGCGCGGCACCCTGGGGTCCTGCGGCGCAGCTTGCAGCTTGGTGGCCAGCGGCAGGTTGAAGAAGTGCTTGGCATGGCCACGCAGCGCATCGATGGTCTGCAACGGCACGCCGTGGCCACGGATGGTGAAGAAGCCGATGTCGGTGCAGGCGGCCTCCATCGCGCGGGCGGCGCGCAGGCGCTCGTCGGCGCGGCCGTGCAAGGCGGCGGCCAGGTCGATGACAGGGATGGCACTGGTCGTCATGGCCGCCTCAGTGGAAGTAGGCGCCGCCGTCCACCACCAGCGTCTGGCCGGTGATGAAGGCCGACGGCGCGTCAGCGAAGAACTCGATGGCGCCGACCAGGTCGTCCGGCAGCATGTCGCGCGCCAGCACGCGGCCGCGCAGCGAGGGGCCCTTGACGCCCTCGACCAGCACCGGGTTGGCCAGTGCGCCGTCGCTGAGCGTGAAACCCGGCGCCACGCTGTTGACCAGCACCTTGTGCACACCCAGTTCGGTCGCCAGCGCGCGCGTGAGCGAGATCACCGCGCCCTTGCTGGCCACATAGTGCGCCATGCCCGGATTGCCCTTGAAGGCCACGCCCGAGGAGATGTTGACGATGCGCCCGCCGCCGGCGCGCTGGAACGCCGGCAGCACGGCCTTGCAGGTGAGGAACACGCCCACCACGTTCACGCCCAGCACCTGGTTCCATTCGGCCACCGTGAGCTGCTCGAAGGGCTTGGGCGTGAGCGAGGAATAGATGCCGGCGTTGTTGACCAGCACGTCGATGCGGCCGTACAACGCCTCGGCCTGGGCGGCCATGGCCTCGACCTGCTCGGGGCTGGAGACGTCCACCGTCACGCCCAGCGCGTCGACGCCCTGCCCGCGCAGCCGCTCGGCCGCGGCGTCGGCGCCATTGCGGTCGGCCACCACCACCTTGGCGCCGCGCGCGCCGAACCGTTGCGCGACGGCGTAGCCGATGCCCTGTGCCGCCCCCGTGACGATCGCCACCGCTTGTTCCAGACCCATGTTCACCGTGCTCCTGTCAGTTGCACGGCACACAGCAACTGCCATGCCACTAAGGCAATGGCATGCAGCAGTCTCTGATCCAGGTCATTGAAACAAAAAGATTTTTTCTGCGCTCAACTACGTGGTGCACCACATATATGGGGCCGGCGCGAGGCCTGGGGTGCACCGATGTGGCGCGCCGCCGCCGCCTTCAAACCAAAACGGGGCACACCACCGGTCCCTGTCCGTCAGCGCAGCTTCCAGGGCACCACGCTGGTGTCGTTGTGCGATTCCACGAGCTGGATCAGCTGCAGCATGAAGCGCTCACGTTCGCCCTCCGGCAGATAGGCGATGGTGCGGTCGTGGGCACGCTGGGCCGCACCGTCCATGCGCTTGGCCAGCGCCCGCCCCTTGCGGGCGATGCGCACCAGCTTCACGCGGCGGTCGGCCTCGGACTGGCGGCGCTCGACCAGGCCGCGCGCCTCCAGCCGCGGCAGCACCTCGGCCACGCTGGTGCGTTCCAGGCCGACCTCGTAGGCCAGCGTGTTCTGGTCCATCTCGCCATGCTCGGCCAGCACGGTCAGCAGGCTGTACTGCACGGGCGTGACGTTGTATTGCTGGGTTTCCTCGGCGAACAGCCAGGTGTGGATCTGGTGCAGCCGGCGGATCAGGAAGCCGGGCCGGGCGAACAGCGCGGAGCGCTCGCAGTAGTGGTCCAGCTGGGCGCGGACCGGCACGGGATCGTGTTCTTCTGTCATGCGCAAAGTCTAGCCGTGCCCCGCCTTGGCGACTGCACCAGAACGGCGCCTTGGGGCTGGCACAAATTGTGCGGTACACCACCTATCAGTTCTCTCCACCGCACAGGAAGCAGGCAAGACAAATGACCAGCATGGTTCTGCAAGGGGGCCGGGTGATCGACCCCGGCGCCGGCCGCGACGGCCTATTCGACGTTCTCGTCACCGACGGGCGCATCGCCGCCATCGGCAACGACCTGGGTGCCGCCGTGCCGGCCGACGCCCAGCGGGTGGACTGCCGCGGCAAACTGGTGCTGCCCGGCCTGATCGACACCCACGGCCACGTCTACCAGGGCGTCACGGGCCGCTTCGGCATGAACGCCGACCTGTGCGGCGTGCGCTCGGGCGTGACCACGCTCATCGACCAGGGCGGCCCGAGCTGCATCACGCTGCCGGGCTTTCGCCAGTACGTGGCCGAGCCCTCGCACACGCGCGTGCTGGCCTTCCTGTCGGCCTACCTGGTCGGCGGCCTGGAGGGCCACTACTACCCCGAGCTGTACCGGCCCGAGTGCCTGGACGTGGACGCCACCGTGAAGTCCGCGCGCCAGAACCGCGACCTGGTGCGCGGCCTCAAGGCCCATGCCGAGATCGGCGGCTTCGCGCGCTGGGGTGTGCAGGTCATGCGCATCGCGGCGCGCATCGGCCGCGAGGCCGAGCTGCCCGTGTACATCCACTTCGGCCAGCTGTGGCCCAAGCCGGAAGCCGGCGGCCTGCCTGTGAACCCCGACTCCATCTTCAACCAGGTGGTGGAGATGCTCAAACCCGGCGACATCCTGGCGCACCCCTTCAGCCGGCACCCGGGCGGCTTCGTCGAGGAAGACGGCAAGCTGCACCCGCTGGTGCCCGAGGCTGTGGCGCGCGGGCTCAAGATCGACGTGGGCCACGGCTCGCACTTCAGTTACAAGACCGCGCGCATCGTGCTGGACGCCGGCATCGTGCCCGACACGCTGGGCGCCGACATGCACGGCTACAACACGGCCGTGCCCCAGCCGGCCGGCACGCCCGACAGCCACCCGGACGAGGAAGACCACATGTTCAAGGGCAAGACGCGCTTCGGCCTGGTCTCGGCCATGACCAGCATGCTGGCGCTGGGCCTGCCGCTCACGCACGTGGTGGACATGGTCACGCGCAACGCGGCGCGCATGGCCGGCCTGGAAGGCGAGCTCGGCACGCTGCAGGTCGGCGGCGTGGCCGACGTGAGCGTGCTCCACGACGACCGGGGCCGCTGGCGCCTGGCCGACAACGAGGGCACGCAGGTGATTGCCGAGCGGCTGCTGACGCCGGCCTTCTGCCTGCGCGCGGGACGGCGTTTCGAGGCCGATGCCTCCATCCTGCCGGTGGCGCAAGAAGCATGACGCAGCCCGCACGCGGCCGCCGCGGCATGGCGGTGGCGCCCCATGCACTGGCCTCGCAGTCGGCCCTCGCGGTGCTGCGCGAAGGCGGCAACGCCATCGAGGCCATGGTGGCCGCCGCCGCCACCATCGCCGTGGCCTACCCGCACATGAACGGCATCGGCGGCGACAGCTTCTGGCTGGTCGGCCTGCCCGGCGCTGGCGGCACCGAGGTGGTGGGCATCGACGCCTGCGGCGCCAGCGCCGCGGCCGTGCGGCGCGAGGACTACGCCGGGCGCAGCACGATCCCGTTCCGCGGCGGCACGGCCGCCATCACCGTGGCCGGCACGCTGGCCGGCTGGGACCAGGCGCTGGCGCTGAGCCGCACGCGCCTGGGTGGGCGGCTGCCGCTGTCCCGGCTGCTGGCAGACGCCATCGACGGAGCGCGCCACGGCGTGCCCGTGACCGTGAGCCAGCACCGCAACAGTGCCGCCAAGCACGCCGAGCTGCAGGGCGTGGCCGGCTTCGCCGAGACCTTCCTGCCCGGCGGCCAGGCCCCCAGCGTGGGCAGCCTGTTCCCCCAGCCGCGGCTCGCGGCCACCTTCGAGCAGCTGGCCCGCGCCGGGCTGGACGACTTCTACCGCGGCGATCTGGCCCGCAGCCTGGCGGGCGACCTGCAGGCCGTGGGCAGCCCGCTGGCGCTGGACGATCTGGCCCAGCACACCGCACGCCTGGTCGAGCCACTGCGCCTGGAGCACCGTGCCGGCACTGTCTACAACATGCCGCCGCCCACGCAGGGCCTGGTCTCGCTGATCATCCTGGGCCTGATGGACCGGCTGGGCGGGGAGCACTTCGACCACCTCGGCGCCGACTACGTGCACGCGGCGGCCGAATCGGTCAAGCAGGCCTTCGCCGTGCGCGACCGCCACATCACCGACCCCGACTGCATGGCGGTGGACCCGGCCAGCTTCCTGCAACCGGCCGCGCTCGACGCCATGGCCGCACGCATCGCCATGGACAAGGCCGCCGCCTGGGGCCAAGGCAAGGGCCCGGCCGACACCATCTGGATGGGCGTGGTGGACGGCCAGGGCAACGCGGTCTCGATGATCCAGAGCATCTACCACGAGTTCGGCTCAGGCCTGGTGCTGACGGAGAGCGGCGTGAACTGGCAGAACCGCGGCGCCTCGTTCTCGCTGGACCCGGCCCACATCAACGTGCTGGCGCCGCGCAAGAAGCCCTTCCACACGCTGAACCCGGCGCTGGCGCTGCTGGACGACGGACGCACCATGGTCTACGGCAACATGGGCGGCGACGGCCAGCCGCAGAGCCAGTCGGCCGTGTTCACGCGCTGCGTGGTGCACGGGCTGGATCCGCAGGCCGCCATCGAAGCGCCACGCTGGCTGCTGGGCCGCACCTGGGGCCAGAGCAGCGACACGCTCAAGCTGGAGAGCCGCTTCCCCGAGGCCACCGTGCAGGAACTGCGCGCCCGTGGGCACGACGTGGAGGTGCTGGGCGCCTTCGACGAAACCTTCGGCCACGCCGGCTGCATCCTGCGCGACGCCGCAGGCACCTGCACCGGCGGCTTCGACCCCCGCTCCGACGGCGCCGTCGCCGCGTATTGATGAAACACCCCCAGTCTGCGCGCTGCGCGCTCCGCCAACCCCCTCGAGGGGGCGCCGCCAGCGGTCTGGCAGAGCCAGCCCCGCGGCGTCCGCTGGCATGGCCTGCTCCGCGGCCTTTCGAACCTTTGCGTGCAAGCCGGCCTGGCGCCTTTCTTGCGCAGCGCCTTGCAGGAGTATGAGATGACGCCCACCGACTTCTCCGCGTGGGCCACGCCGTTCGCAGGCGCCGCCTGGCGCAACGTGGTGCGCCGCCACGTGGCGCTGCCGCATCTGGGCCGTGACGTGTTGCTGCACGCCGGCCCGCCCTTCGAGGGCCCGCCGCCCGCACCCGTGCGCCAGGCCGCCGTGCAGGCCCTGCTGTTCGAAGGCCTCGCCGACGATGTGGCCGGTGCCCAGGGGCTGCTGGCCACGGGCGCGGTGCGCCTCGCGCCCGCGCAGGACCATGGCGTGGCCACGCCGCTGGCCCAGGTGGTCTCGGCCGCGATGCCCTTGGCCGAGGTCGGCGATGGCAGCACCCAGGCCTGGGCGCCATTGGTCGAAGGGCCGCCGCCCGCGCTGCGCTTCGGGACCAGCGACCCGGCCGCGCTGCCGCGCTTGCAGGCCATCACCGAACTGGGCCTGCAGCGCCTGGCACCGCTGCTGCAGGCGCGGCCACTCCCATTGGAGCCGGTCATCGCCCAGGCGCTGGCCGAAGGCGACGAATGCCATGGCCGCACGGGCGCCGCCAACGCGGCGCTGCTGGAGCGGCTCGACGGGCTGCCGGACGCCGACCGCGCGCTGCTGGCCGGCAGCCCCGGCTTCGTGCTGACCATCCTCATGGCGGCCGCGGCCTGGCGCATGCGCCAGCCTGGCGCGCCGATCGCAGCCGCCGGCGGCAACGGCCTGCGTTTCGGCCTGCGCCTGAAGGGCGAGACGCACTGGCGCGCCATGGCTGCAACGCCGCCCACCGGAACGCGCTTTCCCGCGCACGCGGGCGCCGCGGCGCTGGGTGCGATCGGCGACAGCGCGGTGCTCGACTTCTGCGGCCTGGGCGGCCAGGCCCTGCTGGCCGCGCCGGCCCTGTGCGAGGAATGGCGCGCTTCACTGCCGTCCGACCTCGCGCAGCGCCGCGCGGCCGTCAGCGACGCCGCCACGGGCCTGGTCGCGCCCGACAGCGTCGCCGCGAGCGGCCTGCCGCCGCTGGTCAACCTGGCCGTGCTCGACGCATCCGGCGCGGCCGGCCTGATCGGCCGCGGCTGGTACGCACCGGACCCTGCCCTGTTCCATCCCCTCCCCCGCTGAAGGACCCACGCCATGAAGCTGACTTCGCTCTCCCGCCTGCGCACGGCCGCCCTGCTGACGCTGGCCACCCTGGCCGGCGCCGCCGGCGGGCAACAGCCGACGAAGCTGCGCTTCGCGCTCGACTGGGTGTTCCAGGGGCCGCAGGCGCCGTTCCTGGTGCCGCACCAGAACGGCTGCTACCAGAAGGCCGGGCTGGACGTGACCACCGACCGCGGCTTCGGCTCGGGCGACACCGTGGTCAAGGTCGGCGCCGGCACCTACGACGTCGGCTTCGCCGACATCAACGCCATGGTCGAGTACAACGCCAAGCAGACCCGGCCCGAGGACCGGCTGATCGCCTTCTTCATGGTCTACGACGGCGCCGCGCTGTCCATCATCACGCGCAAGGACACCGGCGTCGCCAAGCCGGCCGACCTGGTCGGCAAGACCATCGCCGCGCCGCCCGGCGATGCCTCGCGCCGGCTGTTCCCGGCGCTGGCCCAGGCCAATGGCTTCGACGCCAGCGCCGTGAAATGGATGAACGTGGCGCCCGAGCTGCGCGAGACCATGCTCGCGCGCAAGCAGGCCGACGCCATCAGCGGCGCGGCCTTCACGGGCTACATGGGCGCGCGCGCGGTCGGCGTGCCCAAGGACGAGCTGGTGGTGATGCGCTTCCCGCAGTTCGGCTCCACGCTGTACGGCAGCGCGCTGGTGGCCAAGCGCGCATTCGCCGCCAGCCATGGGCCGGCGCTGACGGCGCTGGCCCAGTGCGTCGCCGAGGGCATCGTGACCAGCATCCGCCAGCCGGCCAGCGCCATTGAGGCCCTGTACCAGCGCGACAAGCTCATCAACCGCGAGGTCGAGCAGGAGCGCCTGCAGCTGTCACTCGACTGGTCCATCGTGACCCCCTGGACCCGCGCCAACGGCCTGGGCGGCGTCGACCCGGTGCGGCTGGGCAAATCGATGCAGGAAGTGGCATCGGCGCTGAACATCGCGGCCCCCGACACGGCCGAGGTGTTCACGGCGCAATACCTACCGCCGGCCGAGCGGCGCGCCGTGCCGAAGTGATCCCGAGACAGTGCTGCATGGCATGGCCGATCGGGATGCCGGCCGCGGTGAGGGCCGCCCGCACACCGGGTGCCCCACCCAGGACCGGGCCACCACCGCCCGAAAAGCGCGCGCCCGCCCCGGCGGATGGGCAACGCATGGCTTGCCGCGATCCGCTGCCTGCATGCAGGAGTGCGCCTGCGCCCACCCGTCGGCAGCGCCTACGATGGCGCGCCCCACAACGGCCTATAGTGGGCAGCCCGCACCCGAGGAGTCCGCCATGACCGACGCGCTCAAGCCTGCCTCCCTCCTGGCCGCCAGCGCGAGGACGCCATTTCCAGGCGCCTCGCCAGCCTACGAGGAGGCGCGCCGCGCCCTGCTGGCCGAGGAGATCGAGTTGCGCCGTCACATGACGCGCGTGAGTGCGCAGCGCCGCGCGTTGCCGCCCGGCCCGCTGATCCGCAAGGACTACCGCTTCCAGGACAGCCAGGGACGCGACGTCGGCCTGCGCGACCTGTTCGGCACCAAGACCACGCTGGTCACCTACTTCTGGATGTACGGGCCACAGCGCGAGCGGCCCTGCCCCATGTGCACCAACTGGCTGGGCGCCGTGAACGGCAATGCGGCCGACATCGAACAGCAGGTGGCACTGCGGATCCTCGGCCGTTCCCCGGTGCAACGGCAGCAGGCATTCGCGCAGGAACGGGGCTGGCGGGACCTGCAATTCGTGCAGACCATGGGCGACGACTATGCCCGCGACCTCGGCGTGCTGCTGCGTGACGGCAGCGAATACCCTGCCTTGGTCGTTTACGCGCGCGAGGGCGACGCCGTGCGCCTGTTCTGGGCGAGCGCCATGACCCAGGAGATGGCCGATCCCGGCCAGGACCCGAGAGACGCCCCGGACATCGCTGCGTTGTGGTCCATCCTGGACCTCACGCCTGCCGGCCGCCCCGCCGATTGGTACCCCAGGCTGCACTATTAGAGCTGGATATATTTTCAGTATTTCGTCGAAAAGCTGTATGCTTGAACAGCCATTCAAGGAGCTTTCGATGGACACCCTGCTCGACACCGCCTATTTGGTCGCCTTGGTCGAACCCGCCCTGCCGGAGCGCATCCGCATGCAGGCTGAACTGCGCTACTGCCGCGAACTGGAGCGCCGGCTGGGCACGCCGGACGACGTGGCCCACGCGCTGCGCGCGATCGCGCGCGTGGCCGCGCTCGAGGACGAACCCGGCGCCGAAGCCCAGACCCTGCTGGTGCAGTGGCGGCTGGCCAACCATGCGGCGCGCCAGTGCGCCGTGCAGGACCTGCCGCCAGCGGCTGCCCATGCCCGCTTCGAGGTGCGGTTGGGGTAGCGCCCGCATCCGCATTTTGGTGGAAAGCCCTCGGCACGCTGCAGAGCGGGATGTGCAAACCCGCGTTGTGCATTGGCGCGGGTATCTCTACATTTGTGCCAAAAAATTGGTGCAACTTTCGAGCAAAGGGAACCGCAAGAGCGAACCATGCGCAGCCCATCCGCCCCATGGGTCTGGTCCCTCGTCACGCTGGCGATGGGCTGCGCGCTGGCGCTTGCCGAGGCGCAACGCACCACCACCGTGCAGCAGACCCTGCGCGAGCAGCGCTTCGACGCACTGGTCGAGCGCGCGACCAACGAGTTGCGCCAGCGCCTGAACGTCTACGAGTACGGCCTGCGCGGCACGCGCGGCGCGGTCATCTCGGCCGGCAGCGGGCAGATCACGCGGGCGCGCTTTCGCCGCTACGCCGAATCGCGCGAGCTCGAGCGCGAGTTCCCCGGGGCGCGCGGCTTCGGTCTCGTGCGCCGCGTGCCGCAGGCGCAGTTGCAGGATTTCCTGGCGCGTGCGCGCATGGAACGGCCCGACTTCACGCTCCAGCAACAGGGCGCCCACGGCGATGACCTGCTCATCATCCAGTACATCGAGCCCGAAGCCCAGAACCGTGAAGCCATCGGCCTGGACATCGCCTCGGAGACGCACCGACGTGAGGCGGCACTGCAGGCGCTGCGCAGCGGTAAGCCGACGCTGACGCGCCCGATCACGCTGGTGCAGGCCAGCGGGCAGCCGTCGCAGGGTTTCCTCTTCCTGCTGCCGATCTACACCGCCCAGGACGGCGCAGCGCCGCCGCAGCCCTCGGTGCAGACGGCCGACGGCCTGGCTTTCGCGCCGCTCGTGATCCACGAGGTGCTGGCCGGCCAGACGCTGATCCACGACGAACTCTCGCTCGCGCTGTACGACACCGACGGCACCGGGCCGCCGCAGCGCTTTTTCGCTCAGGCCCATGCCGACGACGCGGCGCACGCCGGCCTGGTGCGCCGGGTGGATCTGCCCGTGTACGGCCGCCAGTGGATCGCCGAGTTCAAGGCCACGCCGGTGTTTTCTGCGCGCCTGCACCTGCCGCCACCGCAGCGCACGGCGCAGCTCGTGCTGGGCGCCAGCGTGCTGCTGGCCACCCTGCTCTACTTCTTCCTGCGCGACCGCCAGCACCGCCGCCAGGCGATGGTGGAGGACGCCCACATGGCCGCCATCGCCGAGAACGCTGGTGACGGCATCGTCGGCCTGGATCCGCAGGGCCGGATCACGCGCTGGAACCGCGCGGCCGAGAGCATCTTCGGCCGCAGCACGGCGCAGGTGCTGGGGCAGCGACTGCACGACCTGCTCCGCGGCACGGACGGCGCCAGCGCCGGACCGCTGCCGGCCACCACGCGCACGCAGTTCACGGCCCAGCTGCAGCGCGACGGACGCCTGGTCGACCTGGACATCCGCAGCGCGCCCGTGGTCGCCCGCAGCGGCCAGAGCCTGGGCCTGGCCGTGACGGTGCGCGACATCACCGAGCAACTGCACGCCGACGAGCGTTTCCAGCTGGCCGTGGAAGCCGCACCGACGGCGATGCTGATGGTCGATGCGCAGCAGCGCATCGTGCTGGCCAGCCGCAAGGCCGAAGAACTGTTCGGCCACGATGCGGCCGCGCTGCGCGGCCTGTCGCTGGATGCGCTGATCCCCGAGCGCCACCGCACCGACCACGCCGACAACGTGGCCAGTTACCTGCGCGCGCCGCAGCCGCGCGCCATGGGCCAGGGCCGCGCGTTGTACGCACGCCACCGCGACGGGCGCGACATCCCGGTCGAGATCGGCCTGAACCCGGTGCGCACGCGCGAGGGGCCGGCGACCCTGGCCTCCATCACCGACATCTCGCAACGGCGCCGGCTCGAGGAGCAGCTGCAGGCCACGCTGGACCGGCTGCGCCTGGCGGTGGCCGCCGCCGACGTGGGCATCTGGGTCTGGCGGCTCGACGACGAGGAGATGGAGTGGGACGAGCGCATGTTCGAGATCTACGGCGTGCCGCCCGCACAGCGCTCGGCGGGCGGCTGGGTCGCGTTCTGGCAGTCGCGCGTGCACCAGGACGACCTGCTCGCGCTGCAGCCAGGGCTGGAGCGCCTGCGCAGCGAAGGCGGCAGCTACGAGGCGAACTTTCGCATCACGCGCGCGGGAGAAACCCGCCACATCCAGGCCGCTGCCATCGTCGAACATGGGCCGGACGGCCGCGTGCAGCGCCTGGTCGGCATCAACCGCGACATCACCGCACAGATCACGGCGCAGGAGCGCATCCTGGAGCTCAACACCTCGCTGGAGGAACAGGTGGCGCTGCGCACGCAGGAGCTGCACCAGGCGCTGGACGAAGCGCGGCAGGCCACGCGCACCAAATCCGAATTTCTGGCCAACATGAGCCACGAGATCCGCACGCCCCTGAACGCCATCCTGGGGCTGTGCTACCTGCTGGCCGGCCAGCAGTTGCCGCCCGATGCCCACGGCATGCTGCAACGCATCCAGGACGCCGGCCGCGGCCTGCTGGCCATCATCAACGACATCCTGGACCTGTCCAAGATCGAGGCGCACCGGCTGGAGATCGAGCAGGAGCCCTTCGACCTGGGCGCGGTGCTGGACAACCTGGCCTCGGTCATGGCCGCGGCCCGCGGCGACAAGCCGGTGGCACTGGTCGTGCAGCTGCTCCCGCCCGGTGCACGCTACCTCATCGGCGACAGCCTGCGCCTGGGGCAAGTGCTCATGAACCTGCTCAGCAACGCCATCAAGTTCACCGAGCGCGGGGAGGTCCGTCTGGGCGTGGCCCGCGAGGACGACGGCAGCACGCCCGGCCGGGTGCGGCTGCGCCTGTGGGTGCGCGACACCGGCATCGGCATCGGGCCCGAGCAGCAGGCGCACATCTTCGAAGCGTTCAGCCAGGCCGACAGCTCGACCTCCCGACGTTTCGGCGGCACCGGCCTGGGCCTGACCATCAGCAGCCACCTCGTGGCGCTGATGGGCGGGAACCTCACCGTCGCCAGCGTGCGCGGCGCCGGCAGCACCTTCAGCTTCACGCTCGAATTCGGCACCACCGTGGCCGAGCGCTGCCCGCCGCTGCCCCGCGACTCTTCCAGCTTGCCCACCGGCCCCGCAGCGCGCCGGCTGCAGGGCATGGCGTTGCTGGTCGTGGACGACAGCGAGATCAACCGCGAGGTGGCAGCCCGCATCCTGGGTGGCGAAGGGGCCACGGTGACGCTGGCCGACGACGGCAGCAGCGCGCTCGCACTGTTGGCCCGGCAGCCCACGGCATTCGACGCCGTGCTCATGGACATCCAGATGCCGGGCATGGACGGCTACGAGGCGACGCGGCGCATCCGCGCCACCCCGGCCCTGCGCCGGCTCCCCGTGGTGGCGCTCACGGCCGGGGCCTTCGCCTCACAACGCGACAAGGCGCTGGCCAGCGGGCTGGACGCCTTCGTCGCCAAGCCCTTCCTGGTCGACCAGCTGGTGCAGACGCTGCTGCAGGTGTGCCGCCGCGGCGAGGCGCCAGCGCCGACCGAACAAGGCCCGGCCATCGACGTCCAGCGGGGGCTGGCCGTCTGCGGCGACGCCCCCGCTTTGGCCCAGGCGCTGGGCCGCTTCATGCACCTGCATGGCGACGCCGTGCTGCAACTGCGCCGCGCCGGCCCGGCAGAGGCGGCCGCGCTGGCGCACCGGTTGCGCGGCGTGGCGGCCCAGCTGGGGCTGGACCAGGTGGCCACCCAGGCCGCCGCCTACGAGCGCGCCCTGGGCGAGAACCGGCCAGGCGGGGCCGCGTTGGACGCGCTGGACGCTCTGGCACTGGCGATGGAGCAGGCCAGCGCGGCGATCGCGGCCTACACCCGCCGACCGGCCGGCTGACCATCGCGGCCTACGGCACGCGACGCGCCGTGACAGCTCAGGCGTAGGGATCGTCGAAACCCAGGCGCGCCATGATCTCGCGCTCGCGCGCCTCCATGGCCTCGGCGTCGGCTTCGCCGGTCTCGTGGTCCCAGCCCTGGGCGTGCAGCGTGCCGTGCACGAGCAGATGCGCGTAGTGCGCCTGCAGCGTCTTGCTGTTCTCGCGCGCCTCCCGTGCGACGACGGGCGCGCACAGCACGAGATCGGCCGTGACCACGGGCTCCTGCGTGTAGTCAAAGGTCAGCACGTTGGTGGCGTAGTCGCGCTGGCGGTAGTCGCGGTTCAGCGCCTGGCCTTCCTCGCCACCGACGATGCGCACGGTGATCTCGGCATCGCGCTCCAGCGCGTGGCGGATCCAGCGCGCGACCTTGTGGCGCGGCAGCGCGGCCCGGTGTTCGGACACACCGTCGAAGGCGGCGAATTGCAGCGACAGCTGCAGTGCGTTCATCGCGCACCCCGCCGCGCGCGCACCACCTGCTCGGCCGCATCGCGGCCGGTGTCGTCCAGCTCGCCGCCGCGGCCGCGCGCGTCGTAGGCGTCGACGATGCGCGCCACCAGCGGATGGCGCACCACGTCGGCGCTGGTCAGCCGCGAGATCGCGATGCCCTTGACGCGCTTCAAGACCCGCTCGGCATCGATCAGGCCCGACAACTGCTGCTTGGGCAGGTCGATCTGGCTCACGTCGCCCGTGACCACGGCCTTGGCGCCGAAGCCGATGCGCGTGAGGAACATCTTCATCTGCTCGGGCGTGGTGTTCTGCGCCTCGTCCAGGATCACGAAGGCGTTGTTGAGCGTGCGCCCGCGCATGAACGCCAGCGGCGCGATCTCCAGCGCGTTGCGCTCGAAGCACTTGGCCACGCGCTCGGCGCCCATCAGGTCGTACAGCGCGTCGTAGAGCGGGCGCAGGTAGGGGTCGATCTTCTGCGCCAGGTCGCCCGGCAGAAAGCCCAGGCGCTCGCCGGCTTCGACGGCCGGGCGCGTCAGCACGATGCGCTGCACGGCCGAGCGCTCCAGCGCATCGACCGCGCAGGCCACGGCCAGGTAGGTCTTGCCGGTGCCGGCCGGGCCGATGCCGAAGGTGATGTCGTGGTGGGCGATGTTGTCCAGGTAGGTGGCCTGGTTGGCCGTGCGGGCCTTCAGGTCGCCGCGGCGCGTCAGCAGCGACGGGCCTTCCGGGCCGCCCGACACATCGCCGTCGCCGGCCAGCATGAGCTGCACAGTGTCGGTGGCGATCGGCCGGGCGGCGATCTCGTACATGGCCTGGAGCACCTCCAGCGCGCGCTGGGCCCGGGCCTTGGGGCCGTCGATCTTGAACTGCTCATGGCGGTGCGCGATCTTGACTTGCAGGGCGGCCTCGATCTGGCGCAGGTGCGCGTCCATGGGGCCGCACACATGGTCCAGCCGGGTGTTGTTGGGGGGCGTGAAGTTGTGGCGGACGATCATGGGGCGCGATTGTCGCCGCGTACCATCCGCGCCCATGATCGGACGATTGCAAGGCCTTTTGGCCGAGAAGAACCCGCCCCAGGTGCTGGTGGACTGCCAGGGCGTGGGCTACGAGGTCGACGTGCCCATGAGCACCTTCTACAACCTGCCCGCGCTGGGCGAGCGCGTGACCCTGCTCACGCACTTCATCGTGCGCGAGGACGCGCAACTGCTGTTCGGCTTCGGCACCGCGGCCGAGCGCAACACCTTCCGCCAGCTCATCAAGATCACCGGCGTGGGCCCGCGCACGGCGCTGGGCGTGCTGTCCGGCCTGGGCGTGGCCGATCTGGCGCAGGCCGTCACGCTGCAGGAGAGCGGCCGGCTCATCAAGGTGCCCGGCATCGGCAAGAAGATCGCCGAGCGGCTGCTGCTGGAGCTCAAGGGCAAGCTCGGCGCCGACATCGGCCCGCACCAGGGCGCCACCACCGACCACCAGGCCGACATCCTGCAGGCGCTGCTGGCGCTGGGCTACAGCGACAAGGAAGCCGCCGCCGCGCTGAAGGCGCTGCCCAAGGACGTGGGCGTCAGCGAGGGCATCAAGCTCGCGCTGAAGGCCTTGAGCAAGGCGTAGGGCAGGCCTCGTCGCGGCGGGCCGGCGCGACGCCGCGCGCACGCTGGCGCGGACCGTGCGCATGGCCTGGCGCTCGTCACTCGCGGGCGGGCTGCATCAGGCGACGGTGGCTTCGTCGGTTCGCGTGGCGCCACGGTTGTCGGTCCAGCTCACGCTGAGCTTGTCGCCGGACCTGGCGCCCCTGAGCGTGAAGCGCAGCAAGGGGTTCCTGGACACGCCCGGGCCCCACTGGGCACGCAGCACGGGTTTGCCGTTGAGCAGGGCCGTCACCTCGGTGATGTGCCAGGCCGCCAGCAGCTTGCCGGCCGCATCCTTGCGCTGGCCGCTTTCCATCTCGTGCGCCATCAGCACGCGCACGACGGTGTTGGCGCCGCTGGTCTGGGTTCGGATGCGGCTCGGTTCGGCCATGGCTGCTGGTCCTCGAAATCTGGTCGGTAGATGCGGCGGCTCAGGCGCCGCAGCCGCCCAGGGTGACGCGCACGTCGCGGCGCGCGAAGAAGGCCTTGCCATCGCGCGTGATGGCCACGGCGTAGACGTCCGAGCTCTGGCTCATCTTGGCGTTGATGGAGAAGTTCGGCTCCAGCGCATCGTTCAGTTCGAACATGGCCACCAGCACATTGGGATTGCGCTCGACCAGCAGCAGCAGTTGCCGTGCATCGGGCAGCGTGGTGCCCAGGGTCATCTGCACGACGGCGCCGTTCTCGGCGATCTCGGGCGTGGCGAGCGTGACGTCCCGGCTCTCCACCGGCACGCTGCCGCCGAAGGCCTTGGCCGCCTCCGCGAGGCTCTTGGCCTCGAAGGCGGCCTTGTTGAAAGCCAGGGCCGCGCGCGGCAGCAGGCCGGCACTGGCCAGCAGGCCGGCCACGGCCAGGCCGTGGTGCAAGGTGTCGCGTCGGGTGGGCATGGGAATGGCGGGGTGCGGCTCGGCGAGGGGAGCGTACTCTAAGCCAAAGCCGGGTGGCCCTGGCCGCCGCCGGTGTGCGACTACTGCGCGTCGCGCACGATGCGCCCGTTGAGCGCCTGCACCGGCCGCGCATTGGCCGGGAACATCTGGGCGAACAGGCGCAGCTGCGCGGCGCTCAGCGTTACGGGCTGCTTGAGCACCATCCAGAGCACGCCCTCGGTGCAGGGCGGCTGGGTCAGCGAGCCGAAGAACTGGTAGTAGCGCTGGTCCGCGGGCAGCAGCGTGGACAGGTCTAGCCAGGCGAGCGGCATGCGCACCATGTCGCCGGCGTCCAGCGGCATGTAGGTCCAGACCCGTTCGATGAACGGGTTCTCCTCGCCGGGCTGCAGCAGCACGGCCACGATGGCGGTCTGGCCCTGGGCGTTGCGGTGCACCAGGTGCACGCCCATGGCGAAGCCGTTGTGGTCGACCACTTCCTCGGCCGGGTGCTGGAAGTCGAACGACTCCAGCCGCCAGCTGCTGCCCCGCACCTGCAGCAGGTTCTCGCCCTGCACCTCGACGCGGATGGTGCGCCCGTCGTGCACCACGGTGCCGGTGCTGGGGCGGTAGTCGAAGCCCAGCGCCTCGTTCGGCCCCTGCAGCGCGGCCGAGGCCTCGATGTGGATGGGCGACTGGCGCTGGCCGCTGCCGCAGAGCTGGTACTCGGGCCGCAGGCGGGCCCAGGCCTGCGGACCGCCCGGGCCGCTGTACGACCAGGGCGGCGGCGGGCCCGCGGGCTTGCGCTCATCGGGCGACGCGCCGTCGCGCGGCAGGCGGGCATGGACCGGGACCGGCAGCCCCAGCGCGATGGCGCGTGCGCGCTCGTACTGGCGCTGGACCTGCTCGTCGCTGGCGCGCGCCGGTGGCCGGGCGGCCACCGGCGGGGGCGCGGCCTCGGCAGCACGCGCCGCCGGTGCCTGGCGCAGCGGCGGCACCTCGTCCTGAGCGATCGCCTGGACCCGGCGCGCCGGCGCGGACGACGCGGCGGCCGGCGCCTGGGGCGGCGTGGGGCCCACGCGCAAGGCGCCGCCCTGCCCCACGTTGACGGTGACGCTGGGCGTGGGGGCGGCAGGCGGTGGCGCGCCCTTGGCGGGTCGCGTGGCCGGCGGGGTGCGCTGGCCGTTGGCCCGCTCGATGGCTTCGCGCAGCTGCTGCGACATGCGTTCGTTGCCGCCTGGCGCCGGCGCCGTCTGCGCCCGCGCGGCCCCGCAGGCCAGCACGCCGCCCAGCAGCGCGGCCAACAGGAAACGGGGCGAAGGGAAGGCGATGGGCAAGGCGGTGCGCATGGTGGATGGATGGCGCCCGTGCGCCCCTCTTGCGATATCGGCGCGGATGGCCGCGACTTGAGCGCGGCGATGTGCAAATGGCGCCCGCAGACCGGCCGGATGCCGGGCTATAGTGCCCGCTTTCCCCCGATCCCGCCTTGCGCCCTCCCCGTGTCCATCCAGACTGACAACTTCGCCATGCCACCGGAGCGCCGTGTGGTGTCGGCCGCGCCCGCCTCGCCCAACGAGGAGGCGATCGAGCGTGCGCTGCGGCCCAAGCTGCTGGACGAATACGTCGGCCAGGCCAAGGCGCGCGAGCAGCTGGAGATCTTCATCGGCGCGGCCCGCAAGCGCAGCGAGGCGCTCGACCATGTGCTGCTGTTCGGCCCGCCGGGCCTCGGAAAGACCACGCTCTCGCACATCATTGCGCAGGAGCTGGGCGTGAACATGCGCCAGACCAGCGGCCCGGTGCTCGAGAAGCCCAAGGACCTGGCGGCGCTGCTGACCAACCTGGAACGCAACGACGTGCTGTTCATCGACGAGATCCACCGGCTGAGCCCGCTGGTCGAGGAAATCCTCTACCCGGCGCTGGAGGACTACCAGATCGACATCATGATCGGCGAGGGTCCGGCTGCGCGCAGCATCAAGCTGGACCTGCAGCCCTTCACGCTGGTGGGCGCCACCACGCGCGCGGGCATGCTGACCAACCCGCTGCGCGACCGCTTCGGCATCGTCGCGCGGCTGGAGTTCTACACCGCCGAGGAGTTGTCGCGCATCGTCACGCGCAGCGCCGGGCTGCTGCAGGTGCCGATCGAGCCCGCCGGCAGCCTGGAGATCGCCACGCGCTCGCGCGGCACGCCGCGCATCGCCAACCGGCTGCTGCGCCGCGTGCGCGACTTCGCCGAGGTGAAGGGCACGGGCACCATCACGCAGGACATCGCCAACCGCGCGCTGGCGCTGCTCGACGTGGACCCGCAGGGCTTCGACGTGATGGACCGCAAGCTGCTGGAGGCCGTGATCCACCGCTTCGACGGCGGGCCCGTGGGCCTGGACAACATCGCCGCCAGCATCGGCGAGGAGTCCGGCACGATCGAGGACGTGATCGAGCCCTACCTGATCCAGCAGGGCTTTCTGCAGCGCACGCCGCGCGGGCGCATTGCCACCCAGGCGGCGTTCCGCCACCTGGGCGTGACGCCACCGCAGGCCGCGCCCGATCTCTTCTGATGCAGCAGGACGCGCCCGACACCGGGCTGTTCACCCCGCTCGAGTTCGCGCCCACGCGCCGGCGCGAGAGCCTGCTGCTGGCCGCGCTGCTGGTGCTGGCCGGACCCGGACTCGCCTGGTTTGCGGCCGCGCAGCTGCCCGGCCTGGCGCCGGCCTGGCGCGTGCTGGCCGGCCTGGCCGTGCTGCTGCCCTGCTGGTGGCTGGCGCGCACGCTGTGGCGCCACGCCGCCAGCAACGCGCCGGTGCTGCGGCTGGACGGGCGCGGCATCTCGGGCGCCACGCTGCAGCCGCCCGTGCCCTGGCATGTGCTGGACGACGCGCAGCTGGAGCGCGGCGGCATGCTGCGCCTGCAGCGCCGGCCCGACGCCACGCACCCCGACCAGCCGCAGGGCTGGCTGCGCCGCAACCCGGCGCGCCCACGCGTGAGCCTGCACCTGCTGAGCCCGCGCCAGCAGGACATCGCCTACGACGCCATCCATGCCCGGCTCGACGTGCTGCGCCTGCGCGCGGGCGCCGGCGAGGCCGCCGGCCGGCGCGCTACGCGCGACGAGGACGCCTTCGAAAGCCACCTGGACACCCTGGTGCCCACGCCTTGGGCGCTGTACGCGGTGGTGGCGGCGAACGTGCTGGTCTGGGCCATGAACTGGGCCGCTGGCCTGAGCCCGGTCCGGCCCTCGTCGCCCGAACTCTTCGCCTGGGGCGCCAACGCGGCCTCGGCCGTGGTGCTGGACGGCCAGTGGTGGCGGCTCCTCACGGCCGCCTTCCTGCACGGCGGCATCGTGCACCTGAGCTTCAACATGCTGGGCCTGTGGGAAGCCGGCAAGCAGCTGTGCCGCCTGCTCGGCAACGGGCAGTTCGCGCTGGTCTACCTCGCCAGCGCGCTGGCCGGCAGCGCCGCCAGCCTGCACTACGCGGCGCAGAACGCTGTCTCGGTCGGCGCCTCGGGCGCGGTGTTCGGCGTGCTGGGCGCGCTGGTGACGGCCAGCTGGCACTACCGCCACTTGGTGCCGGCCACCAACTTGCGCCGGCTGTGGACCGGGCTGGGTTTTTTCATCGGCTACTCGCTGCTGCACGGCTTCACGCAGGAGAACGTGGACAACGCCGCCCATGTCGGCGGCCTGGTCTGCGGCATGCTTCTGGGCCTGGTGCTGCTGGCCCCGATCGACCGCCAGGTGGCCGCGCGCCGGCGCCACAAGCGCGCCGCCGCCATGGGCGTGCTGGCGGCGGCCGCGGTGGTCTACAGCGTGCTGGCCACGCCGGTACCGCGCGTCTGGCACGCCCAGGTCTACGCCGCACAGGAGTTGCTGCCCGAGACCGCGCGCCGCTTCGACCAGGGCTTTCGCCAGATGGCGCTGGAGGCCCAACGCCTGCAGCGCGGCGAGATCCGCCAGCCGGTCTTCCTGCAGAACGCCGAACGCGCGATCGGCCCGGCCTGCAGCGCCATCGTCGACGAATTGGCGCCCTTGCGCGTGCCGCGCTGGGAACCGACCGGCCGCTTGGTGCACATGTACCTGCAGATCTGCGCCACCACCACGCGCTCGCTGGCGCTGGAGCAGGCCATGCTGCGGCGCGACCCGGACCTGCCGGCCGACGCGGCGGCACAGCTCGCGCAGCTGTCCGGCCAGATGCAACAGGCGCTGCGCGAACTGGCCGAATCCGTGCGCCGCGCGCCCCTTCCTGCCACGCGAAAGCCTGCGCTTGCACCCCCAACCCCGCCCTGAACCGCGCCCGCGCCGCAACGGCGCGCTGATGCTCGCGGCACTGCTGGCGCTGGCCGCCCTGCTGTGGGCCGGCCGCGCCGAACTGCCGGCCCAGCTGGCGCGCTGGACCGGCAGCGGCGCGCGCGCCGACCTGGCGCTGGACCACGCCCGCCTGTCGCGCCAACTGGACCCGGCCGCGCTGGCCCGGCAGCTCGGCGGCCTGCCGCTGACCTGCCAGGCGCAGGCCCAGGCCAGCGTCTGCGAAGCCGCCCTGGCCCGGGCCAACGGACTGCCCGCCGCGGCGCTGCGCGCCCGCTTCGAGGACGCGCGGCTGCAGTCGGTGGAGCTGCTGCTGCCCTGGTGGGAGCACCACCACGCCGTCGGCATGCTGAGCGAACGCCTGGGCCCGCCCGACGAGGCCGTCGCCGCCGACGGCCAGGCTGTGGCCGCCCTGCGCTGGCGCCTGCCCGCCGGCACGGTGCAGATTGCGCGTGCGCCGGGCTGGAACCCCTTGCACTGGGCCGCCGTGCGCTGGGACGCTGCGGCGCCGCCGTGAGCGCGGCAGCGCGAAAGTGGCTCGCGTGGTAAGGTCGGCACCCCGGGTTTTCCCCTAGAAGATTCGGCCGACCGGACCGCGCCACGCAGTCCGCGCCCAGGAGTCTCCCGTCTTGAACAGCATTCCCACCACCGGCGGCATAGCCACGCCTGCTCCCGCCGCCCCGGGCTTTGCCCGCGCCGTCTTCTCGCTCGGCGTGGGCGGTTTCGCCATCGGCACCGGCGAGTTCGTGATCATGGGCCTCTTGCCCGAAGTGGCGGCCGACATCGGCACCAGCATCCCGCAGGCCGGCCACGTGATCAGCGCCTACGCGCTGGGCGTGGTGATCGGTGCGCCGGTGCTGGCCGTGCTGGCGGCCGGCATGGGCCGGCGGGCACTGCTGGTCGCGCTGATGGCGGTGTTCGCGCTCGGCAACTTCGCAAGTGCGGCGGCGCCGGGCTACTGGTCGCTGAATCTGCTGCGCTTCGCCGCCGGCCTGCCGCACGGCACCTACTTCGGCGTGGCCGCGCTGGTGGCGGCTGCGCTCGCCCCGCCCGGGCGCCGGGCCCAGGCCGTGGGCCTGGTGATGCTGGGCCTGACCACCGCCACGCTGGTCGGCGTGCCGATCGCCGCGGCGCTGGGCCAGTGGCTGGGCTGGCGCGCCGCCTTCGTGCTGGTCGGCGCGATCGCGCTGGCCGCCGCGGTGCTGGTGCAGCGCAACGTGCCCGCACTGCAGCCCGATGCCGGTGCCAGCCCGCTGCGCGAGCTCGGCGCACTGGCCCGGCCCCAGGTCTGGCTCACGCTGGGCATCGGCGCCATTGGCTTTGGCGGCATGTTCGCGGTGTTCAGCTACATCAAGCCCACGCTGCTCGAGGTGGCGGGCATGCCGCTGTCCTGGGTGCCCGTGGTGCTGGCGCTGTTCGGACTGGGCATGGTGGCCGGCAACCTGGTCGGCTCGCGCCTGGCGGACCGTGCGCTGATGCGCAGCATCGGTGCCATGCTGCTGTGGTCCGGCCTGGTGCTGGGGCTGTTCACGGTGGCGGCGCACCATCCGGTCACGGCCGCCATCAACCTGTTCCTGGTCGGCACCGTGGTCGCCATCGGCCCGGCCTTGCAGGTGCGCCTGATGGACGTGGCCGGCGATGCGCAGACCCTGGCCGCCGCGCTCAACCACTCGGCCTTCAACGTGGCCAACGCCGTGGGCGCCTGGCTGGGCGGCGTGGCGATCAGCGCCGGCTTCGGCTGGACCTCCACGGGCTGGGTCGGCGTGGCGCTCGCGCTGGCCGGGCTGGCCGTGTACTTCTGGGCGGTGGCCAATGCGCGGACCCAGGCACGGCGCGCCACCGCGGCGCCGCGCCACTGCGCCGAGCAGGCGGGCTGAGAGCCTAGGCTTCGCCGCGCGCGAGCATCCTGCCCTCGCGCGCCAGCACCTCCAGCGCCCCTTCGCGGTAGGCGCAGCGCCCGTTCACGTAGACCGCGACCACGCCCACGCTGGCCTGCACCGGCTGGTCGTAGGTCGCCACATCGGCGATGCGCGCGGGGTCGAACACCACCACGTCGCCGGCATGGCCCACGCGCAAGAGGCCGCGGCCCGAGAGGCGGAAGTTCTTCGCGGTCATGCCCGTCATCTTGTGCACGGTCTGCTCGAGCGTGAACAGGCCGCGGCCGCGCCAGTAGCGCGCGAACACACGTGGGAACGCGCCCCACAGCCGTGGGTGCGGGTGGCGGTCGTGCGGCAGGCCGTCGCTGCCGACCATGGCGCGCGGATGGGCGATCACGCGCTCCACGTCGTCCTCGCGCATCTGGAAGTAGCAGGCGCCGCCCGGCATCAGCCGGCGCGCCGCGGCCTTCTGGTCCACGCCCCACTCGGCCGCGATGTCGGCGACGAGCCGGCCCGTGAACTCGGGGTGGGTGTCGCTCCAGGTCAGCAGCACGTCGATCACGCCGTCGACCAGGTCTTCGCGCAGCACGGTGGAGCCCGCGACATAGGGATAGACGTCGAGTGCAACGTCTTGCCGTTTCGCCAGTTCGTCGACCAGCGGCAGGGTCTCGCGCGTGCGGCCCCATTGCGTGGGGCCGGCGCACTTGTGGTGCGAAAGCACGAGCGGCACGCCGGCCTCGAAGGCGCAGTCGCCCGCCTCGTGCATGGCCTCCAGGATGGTCTGCATCTCGCTGCGCAGGTGCGTGGCATAGACACCGCCGTGGCGCGCGACGACGCGCGCCAGATCGGTCACCTCGTCGGCCGGCGCGGCGAAGGCCTCTTCGTAGAACAGGCCCGAGGACAGGCCCAGCGCGCCCTCGGCCATGGCCGCATCGAGCAGCGTCGCCATGGTGGCGCGCTGTGCTGCCGTGGCGGCCCGCGTGAGATCGTCCATGGCGGCGAAACGCAGCGTGGTGTGGCCGACCAGCGCGGCCACATTGAGCGCGGGCTGCGCGGCCTGCACGGCCTCCCGGTAGGCGGCCAGCGTGGCGTAGCGGAAGGAATCGGTACCCAGCAGGGTCAGCGGCGGCTTCGCCTGGGCCGTGGCATAGGGCGCCAGCGAGATGCCGCAGTTGCCCGTGACCACGGTGGTGATGCCCTGCGAGAGCTTGGCGAGGTACTCGGGCGTGTGCAGCACGATGGCATCGTCGTGCGTGTGGCAGTCGATGAAGCCGGGCGCGATGGCCTGGCCGCGGCAGTCCACCACGTCAACGTCGGCGATGTCCAGGCCGTCCGGCAGGCGCTGGCGCAGGCCTGCGCCCAGCGCCGCGATGTGGCCGTCCGCGAGCAGCAGGTCGCCCGTCCACGACGGGCCGCCCGAACCGTCGACGATGAGGCCGTTTTCAAACAAGGTTGCGTCAGCCACGTTGCACTCCTCCGCCATCCCAGCTCTGCAGCGGATGGGTCCGCACGTCCACGCCATGGCGCTGCAGCGCCTCGCGCACGCCGCGCAGGCGGCGCACGGCCGGTTCGCCCACGCGCTGCGCGACCAGCACGGTCAGCACCTCGATCAGCGTCAGGTGCACGAGGTAGGCGTCGATGCCCACGTGCATGACCGCGTCGTCCGGAACCGTCAGGCCCAGCAGCCAGTCGGCCCGCGCGGCCAGCGGCGTGCCGGGCCGCGTGATGGCGACCACCTTGGCGCCCTGGGCGCGCGAGATGTCCACCGCGTCGAGCAGGCTGGGCATGCCGCCCACGTGCGTGATTGCGATGACCACGCCGCCGGCCTTCTGCGCACCCGCCGCGACCTGCTGCAGGTGGTAGTCGGCCCAGGCCGTGGCCGACAGGCCGAGCCGGAACAGCCGCGCCTGCAGGTCGGTCGCCATGAACCACGAGGTGTTGCCCGCGCCCACGATGTCGATGTGCGTGGCGCCGGCGATGGCGTCCACCGCGGCCTGCAGCACGCCCATGTCCAGCTGGTTGCGCACGCCGGCCACCGAGGCGGCGGCGCTGCGCGCGATCTTGCCGACCACTTCGTCAGCGGCGTCGGCGATGTTCACGCGCCGGTGCAGCGGCGAGCCGCCCAGCGCGAGTTCCTGCGCCAGGGCGAGCTTGAACTCGCGCAGGCCGGCGAAGCCCAGGTCGCGGCAGGTGCGCATGATGGTGGGCACCGAGCTGCCGCTGCGCTCGGCGAGCTGCTCGAAGCTCTCCTCCAGCGTGCGGTCCGGGTCCTCCAGCATGGCCTGCAGGATGGCGCGGCGCGTGGCAGGCGCCGATTCGCGCGCCAGCGCCATGCGTTCGAGCAATGGGGTCGAGGCGTTCATCAGAAGTGCAGCGTGACGGCGTCGGTCACGCGGTAGTCGTCCTCGACGATGGGCATCCAGTGCCATTTGTCGAAGGTGGTGCAGGGGTGGGAGATCCCCAGGCCGATGCGCTCGCCGACAACCGGGGCGCTGGCCTCGTCGGCAGCGTCCCAGCGCAGGTAGGCGTGCTGGTCGTTGAGGGCGGTGATCTTCCAGCTGGCGGGGATGGACTGCGGCGCCAGCACGCCGCGCGGTGCACGCGCGAACGGGATCGGCATCTCCAGGTCGTAGGAAATGTCGCGCCGGCCACAGGTCAGGATGGCCAGGCCCGGCTCGGGCCGCGACTGCACGGCGGCCCAGACCTCGAGCGCGGGCCGCAGGGTCTCGGTGCAGCCGCAGCGCTCGGCCACGGACGCCAGCAGGCGCTTGTAGTTGCCGTGGTCGTGCGTGACATAGCAGCCCGAGCGCAGCAGCCCGCGCACGGGCCGGCCCAGCGCGGGCGTCAGGCGGTCGGCCACCAGGTCGAAGATGGCCGAGCCGCCGGCGGAGAGCAGCACCTCGTCGTTCTCGAACAGGCCTTCCTCGGCGCAGAGCCTGGCGATGGCCTCCACGCGCGTCATGAGTTCGTCGGCGTAGGCCGCATCATGGTCACTGCGGCCGGTGGCGCCGCCGCCCTCGTAGCACTCGATGCCGGCCAGGCGCACAGCGGGGCTCGCCTTCAGCGCACGGGCCAGTGTGGCCGCCTCGTCCTGCGTGCGGCAGCCCGTGCGGGCACCGGGCACGCCGACCTCCAGCATGACCTCGAAGGGCTGGCTGCCCGGGTGCGCTGCGAACCACTGTTCGATCAGCGCCAGCTGGGCCAGCGAATCCACGAGAAAGACCACGCGCAGCCCGTCGTGCGCGGCCAGCAGCGCCTGGATGCCGGCCAGGTCGTCGTCGGTCACGACCTGGTTGGCGATCAGCGTGCGGCGCGCGCCGGCGGCTACGCCCACGGCCAGCTGCGTGACGGTGGCGAAGGTCAGGCCCCAGGCGCCGGCGGCCAGCTGGCGCGAGAACAGCTCGGGCGACATGGTGGTCTTGCCATGCGGTGCGAGTTCGATGCCGCGCTCGCGCACGAAGTCCTGCATCCACGCGAGGTTGTGGCCGAGTGCGCTGCGCTTGATCACGGCCAGCGGCAGCGGCAGCTTGCCGTCCAGTACATGCCAGCCTGCGCTGCCAATGGCGCTGCGCGCGAGCGGCGGCGAGGTGCGGGGGAAGCCCTTGTAGCTGGTGTCGAGGATGGGGTCAGTGGTCATATAGGTCAACTCATCGAATACACAGGCACAAGGGTGGCGCGTAGGTCGAGGCCACCGGGTAGCCCCTTCCGCGAATGTCCCCCGCCAGGGCCGCAGGCGGCCCAGGCTCCTCCTTGATTTCGCTGCAGGGGCCACCCAGTACCCTCGACCTTGGACATCTCGCGTCGTGCGGCGACGTGCGACGCGACGTCGATGGGCCACGTCGATGGTGTGCTCCACGCAGCGAAATAAAGGAGGAGGCCTTGCCCGCCTTGCCGGCCCCCGGCCGGCAAGGCGGGCAAGGCCGGGGGACATTCGCGGAGTGGAGTACACCGTCGGCGGGGGCCTCGCGCAACCGCTGTGCGAAGAGTTTCATCTCAAAACCCTCCCGCGATCGGATGGCGCGCGACAAAGTGCCCAGGCCCGACTTCCACGAGCGGCTGCACCACGGGCTCGTCGCCCACGGCCCGGATGGGGCTGGGGATCTCGCCCTCGATCAGCGCGCGCTTGGCATGCCGGCGCGCCGGATCGGCCACGGGCACGGCCGCCATCAGGCGCCGCGTGTAGGCATGCTGGGGATTTTCGAACACCGCCCGGCGCGGGCCGATCTCCACGATCTGGCCCAGAAACATCACGGCCACGCGGTGGCTGATGCGCTCGACCACGGCCATGTCGTGCGAGATGAACAGGATGGCCACGCCCATCTCGCGCTGCAGCTGCATCATGAGGTTGACGATCTGCGCCTGGATCGAGACGTCCAGCGCCGAGACCGATTCGTCGGCCACGATGACCTTGGGCTCCAGCGCGAGGGCCCGGGCGATGGCGATGCGCTGGCGCTGGCCGCCCGAGAACTCGTGCGGGTGGCGCTGCGCGGCCTCGGGCGGCAGCTGCACCTTCTGCAGCAGCCAAGCTACGCGCGCCTCGCGCTCGGCCGGCGTGCCGATCCTGTGCACCATGAGCGGCTCGGCCAGCGAGAAGCCCACGGTCTTGCGCGGATCCAGCGAGGCGAACGGGTCCTGGAAGATGAACTGGATGTCGCGGCGCAGGGCCTGCACCTGGTGCACGGGAAGCTCCAGGATGTTGCGCCCGCCGAACTCGATGGCCCCGCCCTGGCTCTCGACCAGGCGCAGCAGCGAGCGGCCCGTGGTCGACTTGCCGCAGCCCGATTCGCCGACCACGGCCAGCGTCTCGCCAGGGTGCAGGTCGAAGCTGACCTGCTCGACCGCGTGCACGCGGCGCGTGGCCTTGCCGAACATGCCGTTCTTGAGGTCGAAGCGCGTGACCAGGTTCTTCACGCGCAGCACGGGCGCGGCACCCGGCGTGCGCGTGTCGGTCAGCAAGGTCGGTTCGGGCGCTTTCGCGCCGTCCACCTGCAAGAGTTCGAAGGGCCGCGGCAAGTCCGTGCCCTGCATGGCGCCCAGGCGCGGCACGGCCGACAGCAGCGCCCGCGTGTAGGCATGCGCCGGGCGCGCGAACACGTCGTCGGTCGTGCCCTCCTCCACGCGGTCGCCGCGGAACATCACGAGCACGCGGTCGGCCACCTCGGCCACCACGCCCATGTCGTGCGTGATGAAGATCACGCCCATGTCCATGTCTTCCTGCAGCTGGCGGATCAGCCGCAGGATCTGCGCCTGGATGGTCACGTCCAACGCGGTGGTGGGCTCGTCGGCGATCAGGAGCTGCGGCTTGCACGACAGCGCCATCGCGATCATCACGCGCTGGCGCATGCCGCCCGAGAGCTGGTGCGGGTAGCGGCCCAGCACGTTGCGCGCCTCGGGGATGCGCACGAGTTCCAGCATGCGCAGCGCCTCGGCGCTGGCGGCCGCACGGTCCTTGCCCTGGTGCGTGCGCACGGACTCGGCGATCTGCTCGCCGACCGTGAACACGGGGTTCAGCGAGGTCATGGGCTCCTGGAAAATCATCGCAATGTCGGCGCCGCGCACGGCACGCATCTGGGCCTTGTGGGCCTGCATCAGGTCCAGCACCTGGCCGTTGCGCCGGCGCAGCAGCGCGCTGCCGCCCGCGATCTGGCCGCCGCCGTGCTCGATCAGCCGCATCAGCGCCAGCGAGGTGACGGACTTGCCCGATCCCGATTCGCCGACGATGGCCAGGGTGCGGCCGCGGTCCACGTCGAAGGCCAGGTTGCGCACGGCGTCGACCGTGCGCTCGGGCGTGCGGAAGCGCACGCTGAGGCCGTCGACGGACAACACGCGGCTGTCGGGCATGGCGAGCGCGGCGTTCGCGCGCTCCAGGGTGACGGTAGCGTCCATGGTCATGCGGCCTTCTTGAGCTTGGGATCGAGCATGTCGCGCACGCCGTCGCCCAGCAGTTGCAGCGAGAGCGCCGTCAGGATGATGGCCAGGCCCGGGAACAGCACGACCCAGAACGCGCGGTCGGCGTATTGCTGGCTGCCCGCGACCATGGTGCCCCAGGTGGGAATCTCCGGCGGTACGCCCACGCCCAGGAAGGACAGGCCGGCCTCGGCCAGGATGGCGTAGGCGAAGATGAAGGAGCCCTGCACGAGGATGGGCGAGAGCAGGTTGGGCAGCACGTGGTGCCACAGGATGTGCGGCGTGCGCGCGCCGATGGCCCGGGCCGCCTCCACGAACAGCAGCTCGCGCACCACCAGCGTGGAGGCCCGCACCACCCGCGCCACGCGCGGCGTGTAGACCAGCACCAGAGCCAGCACCACGTTGGTCAGCGAGGGGCCGAGGATGGCGACCAGCGCGATGGCCAGCAGGATGTCGGGGAAGCTCATCATGGCGTCGACCACGCGCATGATGGGCGCGTCGAGCCGGCGAAAGAAGCCGGCGACGAGGCCCACGAGCGTGCCGAACACCACCGAACCCAGGGCCGTCATCGCGGCAATCGACAGCGAGTAGCGCGCGCCGTGCACCACGCGGGCATAGAGGTCGCGGCCCAGTTCGTCGGTTCCCAGCAGGTGCTCGGCGCTCGGGGCCTTGAGACGGTGGAGCACCGCCGTGTCGTTGGGGTCGGCGCTGGCGAACACCGAGGCGCCCAGCGCCAGCACCACGATGGCGGCCAGCACGATGGCCGACAGAAGCACGATGCGGCGGCGGAACAGGCGGGTGAGGACGGCTTTCATCTCAAACCTTCACACGCGGGTCGACAACGGCGTACAGCATGTCGATCGCGAAGTTGATGAACACGTAGATCGCCGCGATGACCAGCAGCGCGCCCTGGATCACCGGGTAGTCGCGCCGCAGCACGGCGTTGACCACGAGGTTGCCGACGCCGGGCAGGCCGAACACGGTTTCGGTCACGACGGCGCCGCCGATCATGAGCGCGGTGGTCAGGCCCACGACCGTGACGATGGGCACCATGGCGTTGCGCAGCGCGTGCTTGAGCACGACGATGCCCTCGCCCAGCCCTTTGGCGCGCGCGGTGCGCACGTAGTCTTCGCCCAGCACGTCGAGCATGGACGCGCGCGTGAAGCGCGTGATGAGCGCCGAGTTGAGCAGGCCCAGCACCGTGGCCGGCAGCACCAGCGCATGCAGGCGCTCGGCCAGCGGCGCGCCGGGGTCGCCGTAGCCCGAGACCGGGAACCAGCCCATCTTCACGGCGAAGATCTGGATCAGCACGATGCCCAGCCAGAAGCTCGGCACGCTGGCGCCCAGCATCGCGATGCCCGTGAACGCCTGGTCCACGGCCTTGCCGCGGAACACGGCCGAGACGATGCCGCAGGGAATGCCGATCAGCGCCGCCAGGCCCACGGCCATCAGCGTGAGCAGCGCCGTGGGTTCGGCGCGCTGCGCCAGGGCCTGCGTGACGGGCTGCTGCAGGAAGATGGAATCGCCCAGGTTGCCCTGCAGCACCTCGCGCAGCCAGTAGCCGAACTGCACGGGCAGCGGTTTGTCCAGCCCGTACTGCTGCTGCACGCGCGCGATGTCGGCGGCCGTGGCCTGCTCACCCAGCAGCACGGCCACGGGGTCGCCCGAGGCGGCGCGTGTCAGGATGAAGACCAGCACGGCCACGATGGCCAGCACGGCCAGCATGCCGGCGGCCTTGGAGAGGACGAAACGGTGCACGGTGGCGCCTCCTTCCGGGTCGATGAAACGTGTCGTTGTCAGGGTCCTGCGCGGCTGGCTCTGCCACGCGACCGAAGGCCGCGGAGCAGGCCATGCCAGGGCACCCGCGGAACTGGCTCTGCCAGGCCGCTGGGTGCGCCCCCCTTGGGGGGAGCGCCGCAGGCGCCTGGGGGGTTACTTGATTCTTGCGTTCCAGAAGAACGGCCAGGTGGCCGGCACATAGCCGTCCAGCGCCGGGCTCTTGGCCGACAGGCCGCTGAACTTGCCCACGTTGATGTAAGGCACTTCGTCGTAGACGATCTGCTGCACCTTGCCCCACAGCGCGCCGCGCTTGGCCGGGTCGGTCTCGGCGTTGAAGGCGGCCAGCGCGGCCTGCTTGGCCGGCGTCTCCCACCAGCCCGGTGCGCCGTCGCCCAGTTGCGGCGGCGACAGCATGGGCTCGGGGAACTGGCCCGAGTGGGTCACGTAGATGTCCCAGAGCTTGGCGTCGTTGCGGCGCTGCACCAGCGTGGCCCAGTCGACCACGTTGAGGTCGGCCTTGAAGCCGGCGCGCTTGAGCTGCTCGGCCATCAACAGCGCCATGTTGTAGTGGAAGTCGTACTGGCGGCTGGTCAGCACGCGGATCGGCTCGCCCTTGTAGCCGGCCTTGGCCGCGAGTTCCTTGGCCCTGGCCGCGTTGCGCTGGTTGTACTGGTCGGTGCCGGCCGTGGAGTAGAACGGCGAGCCCTTGGGGAAGTGGTTGCCTTCGACCGTGAAGAAGCGCGTGTCGCCGAAGCCGGCCGCCAGCATCTCGCCCTCGCCCAGCGCGGTCTGCAGGGCCTGGCGCAGCGGCTGGTTGGCCAGCACGCCTTCCTTGGTGTTGAGCACGAGGTAGGGGAAGCCGAAGGACGGCGTCAGCACGGGCACGGTCTTGCCGGCGGCCTTCTCTAGGCGGGTCAGGGCTTCCGTGGGCAGCAGGTCGGCGAAGTCGTACTGGCCAGCCAGCGCACCTTCCACGCGCGTGTTGGCATTGGGCACGGGCACGAAGCGCAGTTCGCCGATCAGGGCCTCGCGCTTGCCGCCGTAGCCGCTCGCCGGTTCCTTGCGCGCGGCGTACTTGTCGAAGCGTTCCAGCAGCAGGTACTGGTCGGGCCGGCGCTCCTTGAACTTGTAGGGGCCGGTGCCGACGAAGTCCTTGAGCGGCGTGGCGATGGACTCCTTGGCCATGATGGCGGCCATGCCGCTGGGCAGCGCCAGCTGGGCCAGCAACGGTGCGTAGGGCGAGTTCAAGGCGATCTCCACCGTGCCCGGTCCCTTGGCCTGGATGTGCGCCAGCTGCTTGCCCACCGCCTTGCCGCGCGGGGCCTGCTCGACCCAGCGCTGCAGGCTGGCGACCACGTCATCGGCCGTGAGCGCACGGCCGCTGTGCAGCTGCACGTCCTTGCGCAGCGCGATGGTGTAGACCTTGCCGTCGGCCGAGATCTTGGGCATGCCCTCGGCCAGCATGGGCACCACCTTCCACTGGCCGTCGAAGGTGTAGAGCGTCTCGTAGACGTGCTGCATGATGGTGCCCACCAGGTCGGCCGTGCTGGCCATCGGGTCCAGCGTCTGCGGCTCGGCCACCATGGCCAACGTGGCGTGCGCACGCGGCGTCTGCGCCAGAGCCTGCTGGGCGGCGGGTGCCAACAGTGCCAGCGCCGCGGCGGCATGCACCAGATGGCGGCGGCGGAGGGTGGGGGTCATGCTCATCGAGCTCTCCTGTGGGGTCCGGATGCACCGGAAGTGTGAAAGTAAATTTCAGACAAACGAACTTTGCGCGAGTATTGCAAGTTCCGCACCAGGGTTTTCCCGGTGTCTTTGCGTCCTTTCTGAAATAAACTTTCTCCACTTTCCACAGGAGTCCTATCCATGCCGCTCGAATACCTGGGCAACCCGCCCGTCGCCTCCGACCGCCAGGTTCGTCCCTTCTCGCCCGCCGTGCGCGCCGGCGACTTCATCTATGTGTCGGGCCAGGTGCCTGGCAACGCCCAGGGCGAGATCGTCGTGGGTGGCATCGAGGCGCAGACGCGCCAGGTCATGGAGAACCTCAAGGCCGCGCTGGCGCTGGCCGGCGCCACGCTGGACGACGTCTGCAAGTGCAACTGCTGGCTGCACGACGCGCGCGACTTCGGCGCGTTCAACCGCATCTACCTGGAGTACTTCCCGAACGGCAAACCCGCGCGTTCGACCACCGAGGCGCGGCTGATGGTGGACGCCAAGGTCGAGATCGACGTCATCGCGTACAAGCCCAAAGACTGACCTCACCACGCGCAGCCACGCCGGCTGCATGCGCCGATGCCAGGATAATTTCGGGCTATGGCATTGATTTCCCTATTGGACGCCCATCTGGCGTTCGGTCACGTGGCGCTGCTCGACGGTGCCCAGTTTTCCCTCGAGGCCGGCGAGCGCGTCGGCCTGATCGGCCGCAATGGTGCAGGCAAGTCGTCCCTGTTGAAGATCCTCGCCGGCCTGGAGAAGGCGGACGACGGCAGCCTCCATGTGCAGCAGGGGCTGCGTCTGGCCTATGTGGCGCAGGAGCCCGTGCTGCCCCCCGATGCGAGCGTGTTCGAGGCGGCCAGCGCGGGATTGGCCGCGGCGATCACGGCCCGCGACGCCTATCTGCAAGGCGGTGAGGGCATGGACCTGGACGCCCTGCAGACCCAGGTGGAGGCCTTCGACGCCTGGAACTGGGAGCAGCGCGTGGAAGAGACGCTGCAGCGTCTGCACCTGGACGCCCAGGCCCGCGTCGGCGACCTGTCGGGCGGCACGCGCAAGCGCGTCGCACTGGCGCAGGCCTTGGTCGCGCGGCCCGACGTGCTGTTCCTCGACGAGCCCACCAACCACCTGGACCTCGATTCCATCGCCTGGCTGGAGGACCTGCTGATCGACTTCAAGGGCGCCATCGTGACGATCACGCACGACCGCAGCTTCCTGGACCGCGTGGCCACGCGCATCGTCGAGCTGGACCGCGGCCAGCTCATGTCCTACCCGGGCAACTTCGCCACCTACCAGCGCGACAAGGCCGAGCAACTGGCCCAGGAGGCGGTCATCAACGCCAAGGCCGACAAGCTACTGGCACAGGAAGAGGTCTGGGTGCGCAAGGGCGTGGAGGCGCGGCGCACGCGCAGCCAGAGCCGCATCGCCCGGCTCGAGGCCTTGCGTGCCTCGCGCGCGGCGCGGCGCGACGCCGTGGGCCGCGTGCGCATGGACCTGGCCACCGGCCAGAGCAGCGGCAAGATCGTGGCCGAGCTGACCGAGGTCGGCCTGTCGTTCGGCGAGCGCCGCATCGTCGAGGGCTTCTCCGCCACCATCCTGCGCGGCGACAAGGTCGGCCTGCTGGGTGCCAACGGCGCGGGCAAGACCACGCTGCTCAAGCTGATCCTGGGCCAGCTCGAGCCCGACCGCGGCAGCGTGCGCCGCGGCAGCAACCTGGAGGTGGCCTACTTCGACCAGATGCGCAACGCGCTCGACCTCGACGCCACGCTGGAGGACTTCATCAGCCCGGGCAGCGAGTGGATCGAGATCGGCAACCAGCGCAAGCACGTCAAGAGCTACCTGGGCGACTTCCTGTTCTCGCCGGCCCGTGCCAACTCGCCCGTGCGCTCGCTCTCGGGCGGCGAGCGCAACCGCCTGCTGCTGGCCCGGCTGTTCGCGCGGCCGGCCAACGTGCTGGTGCTGGACGAGCCGACCAACGACCTGGACATCGACACGCTGGAACTGCTCGAAGAGCTGCTGCAGGACTACCCCGGCACCGTGTTTCTGGTCAGCCACGACCGTGCCTTCGTCGACAACGTGGTGACCAGCATCATCGCCCACGAGCCCACGCCGCAGGAGCCGGCGCGCTGGCGCGAGTACGAAGGCTCGGTGCAGGACTGGCTGGACCAGTCGCGCCGTGTGCGTGCCCACGAGGCGGCCAGTGCCGCAGCTGCCGCGCCGGCTCCGGCGGTGCCCAAGCCCAGCGCGCCCGCTCCGGCTGCGGCCGGCGCACGCCGCAAGCTCAGCTACAAGGAGCAGCGGGAACTGGAGGCCCTGCCGGCCCGCATCGCCGCCCTCGAGGCCGAGCAGAAGCAGATCGATGCCGAGCTCGACGGCGGCAATCTGTACGCCAGCGACGGTGTGCGCGCCGCCGCGCTGGCCCAGCGCCACAGCGCACTGGACGAGGAACTGCTGGCAGCGCTGGAGCGTTGGGAGGCGCTCGAGCAAGCGGGCTGAGCCCACAGCGGCGCAGCGGTTGCGCCTACAGACGCGCGGGCTGGGCGTGGCTACCGTCATGGCGCCATGCAGCAGCCGCCCTTCCTCCCCGCCGTCCGCCGCCGCTTGCCGGCCCTGCAGCTGCTGATCGTGCTGCTTGCGCTGTGGCTCACGGGCTGCGCCAGCCTGCCGAGCGAGGTGCAGCGCCCCGTCTCCCATGCCTTGGCGCACAGCGAAGACACCCGCCTGGGCCGCAGCATCGCAGAGTACGTCGCGCGCTCCGGCCAGCGCCAGGCCTCGGGTTTTCGGCTGCTGGGCGCCACCGAGGCGGCCTACAGCAGCCGGCTCAGCCTGATCGACGCCGCCGACCGCACGCTGGACCTGCAGTACTACGCCATCCTCGCCGACCCCAGCACCGGCCAGCTGCTGCAGCGCCTGCGCGAGGCCGCCGCGCGCGGCGTGCGTGTGCGCATCCTGCTCGACGACTTCAACACCACGGGCGCCAACGCCCAGGTGCTGCGGCTGGCCTTCGTTCCCAACATCGAGGTGCGGCTGTACAACCCGCTGCCGGGCTCGCGGCGCTCGCTCGCGGGCCGGCTGCTGGGCTCGCTGGGCAACATCGAGCAGGCCCAGCGGCGCATGCACAACAAGATGTTCATCGCCGACAACGCGCTGGGCATCACGGGCGGGCGCAACCTCGGCGATGCCTACTTCGGCCAGGGGCAGGAGAGCAACTTCATCGACCTGGACGTGCTGGCGGCGGGCCGCATCGTGCGCGCCATGTCCGCGAGTTTCGACGCCTACTGGAACAACGAACTCGCCTACCCCGTGCAGTCGCTGCTGACGCCCGACGAGCTCGACGCGTTGAAGAAGCCCGACGATCCGCTGGACCGGCCCGATCCCGACCCCGGCGCCTCGCCGCTGGACCTCTCGCCTGCCCGGCTCACCTGGGCTCCCGCGCTGTTGCTCGTGGACAAGGCCGACAAGATCGCCTCCGAGCAGGAAGGCCAGGCCGACACCGTGGTTGACGGCCTGCTGCGCCTGATGGCGACCACGCGCGAAGACCTGTTCATCGTCTCGCCTTATTTCGTGCCCGGCGAACCCATGATGGACGTGTTCGCCCAGCTGCGCCGCGCCGGCGTGCGCGTGCGCGTGCTGACCAACTCGCTGGCCGCCACCGATGCGCCGCTGGCCCATGTGGGTTACGCGCGCTACCGCAAGCGCCTGCTGGAAATGGGCGTGGAGATCTACGAGATGCGCGCCGAGCTCGGCGCAGGCGACTCGGTGCTGACCGCAGGCTCCGCCAGCATGGCCCGCGTGGCACAGCGCGGCTCGGAAAGCAGCGCGCCGCGCGAGGCGGGTACCGGCGGCAGCGTCGGCACTTCGCGCGCCAGTCTGCACGCCAAGACCCTGGTGCTGGACCACAGCCTGCTGGTGGTCGGATCGATGAACCTGGACCTGCGTTCGCAGTTGCAGAACAGCGAGATCGCGCTGCTGATCCGCAGCGGCACGCTGGCGCGCCAGGCCGAAGAGATGGCCAAGCCCGTGCTGGAACAGGACGCCTACCGCATGGGGCTGGAGGACGGCCAACTGGTCTGGCACGCGCCCGACGGTCCGCCCATCCGCACCCGCTTCGAGCCCGACGCGGGGCTGGGCATGCAGTGGCTGCTCAAGCTCATCGGCCCGCTCGCGCCCGACGAGATGCTGTGATCAGATGCGGTGGTGCAGCCGTTCGGTCGCGCTGCCCAGCCGCGCCAGCAGGGCCGGCGCGATCTGGTTCAACGGCAGCACCTCGTCCACCGCACCGTGGGCGATGGCCTCCTTGGGCATGCCGAACACCACGCAGCTGGCTTCGTCCTGGGCGTAGTTGTAGCTGCCCTTGTCGCGCATCTCGCGCATGGCGCGCGCGCCGTCGTTGCCCATGCCGGTCAGCATGATGCCGTAGGCATTGCGCCCGACCAGCGCCGCGGCCGACAGGAACAGCACCTCCACCGAAGGCCGGTGCCGGTTCACGGGCGGCGCGTCCTCCACCACCGCCATGTAGTTGGCGCCGCTGCGCTCGATGCGGAACTGGCGTCCGCCCGGCGCGATGTAGGCATGGCCCGGCAGGATGCGCTCGCCGTGCTGCGCTTCCTTGACCGTGATGCGGCACAGCCCGTTCAGCCGCGCGGCAAAGCTGGTCGTGAAGCCCGGCGGCATGTGCTGGGTGATGACGATGGCCGGCGCATCGGCCGGCATCGCCACGAGCACCTCGCGGATCGCCTCGGTGCCGCCCGTGGACGCGCCGATGCAGATCAACTTTTCGGTCGACACACGGCCCAGCAGGCCGCTGCGCGGCGGCGGGCTGGCCGGCGCAGCGGCTCCGGGCAGCGCAGCGACCACCGGCGGCGGCTTGCGGAATTTCGCGACCGAGGCCACGCGCACCTTCTCGACGATCTCGCCGGCCAGTTCCTGCAGGCCGGTGGCCAGGCCGATGCGCGGCTTGGCGACGAAGTCCACCGCGCCCAGCTCCAGCGCGCGCAGCGTCACCTCGGCGCCCTGCGCCGTCAGCGTGGAGACCATCACCACCGGCATGGGCCGCAGCCGCATGAGCCGGCCCAGGAAATCGATGCCGTCCATGCGCGGCATCTCCACGTCCAGCGTCACCACGTCGGGATTCAGCTCGCGGATCATCTCGCGCGCCACCAGCGGATCGTTGGCCGCGCCGACGCAGGTCATGTCGTGCTGGCGGTTGATGATCTCCGCCAGCAGGCTGCGCACCAGCGCCGAGTCGTCCACCACGAGGACACGGATCTTGGCCATCTCAGAACAGGTCCACGGAACCGCCGGCGTTGGACTTGGCCACAGTGGCGGCATTGCCATTCTTCTCGTGGATCTCGATCTGCTCCGGATGTGCATGGGCCAGCCGCTTGACCATGGCCTTGCCCGTCACCGGGAAGAAGCAGACCTTGCGCGGGAAGATGTCCAGCACGTCCTGCGACAGCAGCGGGATGCGCTCGGTCTGCAGGTAGTCCACCACGAACTTGGTGTTGCGCTCGCCCACGTTCATGGTCGTGAAGTTGGCCATCACCTGGGCGCCGCCGAAGATCTTGGCTTGCAGCGACTCGCGCCGCGCGCCGCTCTTGAGCAACTCGTTGATCAGCAGTTCCATCGCGTAGGAGCCATAGCGGCCAAAGCCATCCTCGCCGCCCCCTTCGGGCAGCATGAAGTGGTTCATGCCGCCGATGCGCGCGCGCGAATCCCACAGACAGGCCGAGATGCACGAGCCCAGCACTGTCATCATCACGATGTCGTCGCCCGAGACGAAGTACTCGCCCGGCAGCACCTTCACCGCGTTGTACTGGAAGTGGTGGTCCAGGTAGAAGAAGGAGGCTTCGCCGGGCTTGCGCGGCGCGCTCTTGAGCTGCTGCAGCGACACCGCCCCGGGCCCGCTGCGCGGCGCGGGCGTGGCGACGGGGGGCGGCGCACGGCGGCCGCCGAGGAGGCCTGTTTCAGCGACGCTCATATGCAGTCTTTCCCTTGAGCGTGAACAGATCACGCGATTCGCTGAAATTCTCGGCATGGCCCACGAACAGCAGGCCGCCCGGCTTCATCACGCGGTGGATGCGCTCCAGCACCTGGCGCTGGGTCGGTGCGTCGAAATAGATCATCACGTTGCGGCAGAACACCACGTCGAAGGGTTCGCGGAACGGCCAGTCGTTGCGGATCAGGTTCACGGGCAGGAATTCCACCGCCTTGACCAGCTCGGGCCGCACGCGCACCAGGCCCTCGTTGCTGCCCTTGCCACGCAGGAAGAAGCGCTGCAGCCGCTCCTGGCTCACGCCCTTCAGCGATTCGAGCCGGTACACGCCGCGCTGCGCCGTGGCCAGCACCTTGGAATCGATGTCGCTGGCCCACAGGCCGAAGCCGTTGGCACCGCCCAGCGCCTCCATCGCCGTCATGACGATGGAATACGGCTCCTCGCCGGTGGAGGCCGCGCTGCACCAGATGCGCCAGCCGTTGCCGCCCGGCTTGTGCTGGCGCAGGTGCTGGTCCAGCATCACGAAGTGGTGCTGCTCGCGGAAGAACGCGGTGAGATTGGTGGTCAGCGCGTTGACGAACTCCTGCCACTCGGCGCCGTCGTCGCGCTCCAGCCAGCTCAGGTAGTCGTCGAAACTGTTGTACCCGGTGTCGCGCAGGCGGCGCGACAGCCGGCTGTAGACCATGGCGTGCTTGCCGTCGTGCAGCGAGATGCCGGCGCGTTGGTAGATCAGGCGCTGCACGCGCGTGAAGTCCGCCTGGGTCCAGGCGAACTCGCGGCCGACCGAAGCGTCCTGACCGGTTGCCATGACAGCCGCCACGGTGCGCGCGGGGCGGCTCAGGCCGCCACCAGCCCCATGTCCACGCCCGACATCAGGCGCTCGATGTCCAGCAGGATCAGCATGCGCTCGCTGAGCGCACCCAGGCCGACGATGCAGTTGGCGTCCACCGATGTCTCCACCTCGGGCGCCGGACGGATCTGGTCGGACTGCAGTTGCAGCACGTCGCTGACCGAGTCCACCACGATGCCGACGATGCGCGCACGCAGGTGCAGGATGATGACCACCGTGAAGCTGTTGTATTCGGCCTGCGAGCAGTTGAACTTCAACCGCATGTCGACGATGGGCACGATGGTGCCGCGCAGGTTCACCACACCCTTGAGGAAGTGCGGCGCATGCGCGATGCGCGTGGGCTGCTCGTAGCCGCGGATCTCCTGCACCTTCAGGATGTCGATGCCGTATTCCTCCTGGCCGAGCCGGAAGGTCAGGTACTCGCCCGCCACCGTTGCGTTCGCACCTTCGCTCTGTTCCAGAACTGCTGCCATGCCGATATCCCCGTCAATGCCGCGAGCGGCGCACCAGTGCGCCGATGTCAAGAATGAGGGCGACCTTGCCGTCGCCCAGGATGGTGGCGCCCGAGACGTTCGCCACCTTGCGGTAGTTGGATTCCAGGTTCTTCACCACCACCTGGTGTTGGCCCAGCAGTTCGGACACCAGCAGAGCCGCCCGGCTGCCCTCGGACTCCACCACGACCATGATGCCGCTGCCGCCGTTGTCGGTGGACGGTGGCACCTGGAACAGGCGCTCCAGCTCGATCACGGGCATGAATTCGTCGCGCACCTTCACCAGCTGTGCGCCCTGCGCCACCGTGCTCACGGCATCGTCCTGCACCTGGAAGGACTCGACCACCGCCGACAGCGGCAGGATGTAGACCTCGTCGCCCACGCGCACCGACATGCCGTCCATGATGGCCAGCGTCAGCGGCAGCCGCACCGAGACCTTCATGCCGCGGCCGAAGTCCGAATCGATGTCCACCGTGCCGCCCAGGGCCGCGATGTTGCGCTTGACCACGTCCATGCCCACGCCGCGGCCGGAGACGTCGGTCACCACCTCGGCGGTCGAAAAGCCCGGCGCGAAGATCAGCTGCCAGACCTCGCTGTCGGGCATGCTGTCGGACACGTTCAGGCCGCGCTCGCGCGCCTTGGCCAGGATCTTCTCGCGCGACAGGCCTTTGCCGTCGTCGCGCACCTCGATCACGATGGAGCCACCCTGGTGCGAGGCCGCCAGCGTGATCGTGCCGTGCTCGGGCTTGCCGGCCTTCAGGCGGTCTGCCGGCATCTCGATGCCGTGGTCGCAGCTGTTGCGCACCAGGTGGGTCAGCGGATCGGTGATCTTCTCCACCAGGCCCTTGTCCAGCTCGGTCGCCTCGCCCTGCGTCACGAAGTCCACCTTCTTGCCCAGCTTGTTGGCCAGGTCGCGCAGCATGCGCGGGAAGCGGTTGAACACGAAGGACATCGGGATCATGCGGATCGACATGACCGATTCCTGCAGGTCGCGCGTGTTGCGGTCCAGGTCGGCCAGGCCCGCGAACAGCTGCTGGTGCAGCGCCGGGTCCAGCGCGCGGCTGTTCTGCGCCAGCATGGCCTGCGTGATCACGAGTTCGCCGACCAGGTTGATGATCTGGTCGACCTTGCTGACGGCCACGCGGATCGAGGTCGCCTCCAGCGACGACTGGCTGGCCGCGCCGCCGGCGCCACCGGCCGCTGCCGCAGCAGGCGCGGCGGGCGTGCCGGCCGCACGGGCCGGCGCTGCGGGCGCCTGCGCCGGGGGCTCCTGGAAGAAGCCGAAGCTCTCGCTCTCAGGCACCGGCGTGGCGGCCGGACGGCCCTGGGCCGCGGCCTGGTCCAGCGCGGCGGCGCGGGCTTCCTCGGCGGCGATCGGGTCTTCCGCCGGCGCGCCGCCCTCCTCGCGGATGTCCACCAGCTCCTTGGCCACGTGGAAGACGAACAGGTCCAGCAGGTCCTCGTTGGTCGATCCGGTGACCACCGAATAGATGCGCCGGTCCGGCTGCGCGCACTCCAGCGGCGTCATGGTGCCCAGGCCCGGGATGTCGCGGAACAGGTCCTGCAGCGCGTCGGCCAGCTCGGGCTGCGGCAGCGGCCCGATGTGGATCGTCAGGCGACGCATGCCGGCCGGCAGCGGTTCGGCGGGTGCCGCCGCCGGCGCCGCGGCGACGGGGGCCGGAGCGGGCGCCGCCACCGGGGCAGGCGCCGGCGCGGGTGCGGGCGCTGCGACCGCCGGCACGTTGCCCGCGGCCAGGTCGCTGATGCGGCGCACCAGGTCGGCCGTGGACGGCACTTCGCCCTGGCCACCGTTCTGGTGGCGCGCCAACAGGCCGCGCGAGGTGTCGGCCGACTCCAGCAGCACGTCCACCATCTGCGGCACCGGCGTGATCTCGTGGCGGCGCAGCTTGTCCAGCAGCGACTCCATGTGGTGCGTGAGCTCCGTCACGTCGCGGAACCCGAAGGTCGCCGCACCGCCCTTGATCGAGTGCGCGCAGCGGAAGATGCCGTTCAGCGCCTCGTCGTCGGCCTGCGAGAGGTCCAGCCCGACCAGCATCTGCTCCATCTGGTCCAGGTTCTCGCCGGCTTCTTCGAAGAAGATTTCGTAAAACTGGCTCAGGTCGAAGTCGGCGCCACCGCCACCGGCTTCCTGCGTGTGTTCAGCCATGCAAGCTCCTCGGGGCGGTCAGCGGATGACCTTCTGGATGACCTCGATCAGGCGTGCCGGATCGAAGGGCTTGACGAGCCAGCCAGTGGCACCGGCCGAGCGGCCGGCCTGCTTCATCTGGTCGCTCGATTCGGTGGTCAGGATGAGGATGGGCACGGTCTTGAATTTGGGGTCGTCGCGCAGTTTGCGGGTCAGTCCGAGGCCATCGAGCCGCGGCATGTTCTGGTCGGCCAGCACCAGGTCGATGGGCTGGGCCTGCGCCTTCTCATAGGCGTCCTGGCCGTCCACGGCCTCCACCACGTTGTAGCCGGCCCCGGTCAGGGTGAACGACACCATCTTGCGCATCGAAGGCGAGTCGTCTACGGCGAGGATCGAATGCATTGGAAGAACTCCGGGCGAGGTAGGCAGGGCGTGCAACGAGGGATCAGAACAGCTCGATCGAGCCAGCGTCCATCTCGCTCTGGGTGACGGGATTGGGGCGGCCGTTGGTCGAGGCGCCGAACGGCGCGGCGGCAGCTTCCTCTTCCTCAGGACCCTGCCCCATGGACTCGGCCGCCAGCTTGTAGGCACAGCCTTGCAGCACCTTGGTGGTGTGGGCGATCAGCTGCGACGCCATGTCCTGGAACTGCAGTTCGGTCACGGCGTCGCGCAGCGTGCCGCGGACCTGGACCATGGCCTCGTGGTGCTGCGGCTCGGCCAGGGCACTGTGCACCTTGTCGAAGCGCTGCATCAGGTTGTCCATGGTGTGGGCCAGCAGGCTGTCCAGCCGCTGCAGATCGTGCATCACGACCATCAGCGAGTCCTGCAGGTCGGCCACGACCATCACCGGCAGCTGCACTGCCGGCGTCTGGGACGGTTCTGACTCTGCCGACATGGGTGTCTCCATAACACGGGAGAAGCTGCATTACTGAGCGAATGTAGGGCGGATATTAGTGCGGTTTGGGTACAGGCTCACCAAATGTGTAGGATGGGGCGACGAAGTGCGGCGCCGGGCAGACAGGCGTTGCGCGCCGCACAGCCCCACCACCGCCGCACGCCCGTCATGGCCGACAACGCCACCTCTGCTCCGATCCGGGTCCTGCACCTGGAAGATTCCGAGATCGACCACCAGCTCGTGGCCCTGACGCTGCGAAAGCATGGCATGGCGTTCGCCATGGAGCGCGTGGAAACGCTGGAGGACTTCGCGCTGCGCCTGGAGCAGGCCCGCTTCGACGTGATCCTGGCCGACTACCACCTGGCCGGCTTCACCGCGCTGGATGCCTGGGCCCTGCTGCGCACGCGCGCCGAGCGCCCGCCGTTCGTGCTGCTGTCCGGCGCCATCGGCGAGGCGGCCGCCGTGGAAGCCATCCGCATCGGCCTGTCCGACTACGTGCTCAAGGACCACATCGGCAAGCTGCCGCACGTGATCATGCGCGCCATCGAGGTCTGGCAGGCGCGCCAGGACCAGGCCCGTGCCGATGCCGAGCTGGCCGCCTCCGAGCGCCGGCTGGCAGCGCTGACGGAACATCTGCAGACCTCGATCGAGCAGGAACGCGCGGCGATCGCGCGCGAGGTGCACGACGACATCGGCGGCTCGCTGGCCGCGATCCGGCTCGACCTGGCCTGGATCGCCCGCCACAGCCAGGACGATGCGGCGATGCAGTCGCACACCCAGGCCGCCAGCGAGATGCTGCAGCACGCGCTGGAAGCCAGCCAGCGCATCATGATGAACCTGCGCCCGCCCATCCTCGACCAGGGCCTGGTGGCCGCCATCGGCTGGCTGGCCGAGGCGTTCGAGCGCCGCACCGGCGTGGCCACGGTGCTGGCCGCACCGCCGGGCGGCCTCGACATCGACAAGACCCTGGCCCTGGTGGCCTACCGCACCGCGCAGGAGGCGCTGACCAATGCCTCCAAGTACGCCGAGTGCAGCCGGGTGGCGATCGACCTGTCCGACGGCGAAGGCGTGCTGACGCTGGAGGTCAGCGACAACGGCCGCGGCATCGCGCCCGAGGCACTCGCCAAGCCCAAGTCCTTCGGCCTGCGCGGCCTGGCCGAGCGAGCCAAGACCGTGGGCGGCTGGCTCGACATTTCGAGCCGGCCCGGTGCGGGCACCACCATCGTCCTGTCCATCCCGCTCGACGCCGCGGCAGCCGAGCGTTTCGCCCAAGGAGAGTCCGCATGATCCGCGTCGTGCTCTGCGACGACCATGCCGTGGTGCGCCGCGGCATCCGCGACACGCTGGCCGAGGCCGTCGACATCCAGGTGGTGGGCGAGGCCTCCAGTTATGCCGAAGTCCGCGATGTGCTGCGCAAGACGCCGTGCGACGTGCTGGTGCTGGACCTCAACATGCCCGGCCGCGGCGGCATGGAGGTGCTGACCAGCCTCGGCGAATCGGGCATCGCCGTGAAGGTGCTGGTGGTCTCCATGTACCCGGAAGACCAGTACGCGCTGCGCTGCCTGCGTGCCGGCGCCAAGGGCTACCTCAGCAAGGCCGGCGAGCCCGAGGAACTGGTGCGCGGCGTGCGCACCGTGGCCCAGGGCCGCAATTACGTCACGCCCGAGGTCGCGCAGATGCTGGTCGACAGCCTGGCCAAGCCGGCGCAGGAATCGCTGCACGCGGCGCTGTCCGAGCGCGAGTTGCAGACCGTGGTCAAGATCGCCAGCGGCAAGCGCCTGTCCGACATCGCCGAGGAACTCATGCTGAGCCCCAAGACCGTGAGCGTGTACCGCACCCGCGCGCTGGAGAAGCTCAACCTGGGCAACAACGCCGAACTCACCGTCTACGCCATCCGCAACGGCCTCGTCTGAAGGAACACCATGCAACTGCGTCCCCTGGGGGCCACCGGCCTCGCCATCGCCCCCGTCGTCTTCGGCGGCAACGTGTTCGGCTGGACCATCGACGAAGCCACCAGCTTTTCGGTGCTCGACGCCTTCGTCGATGCCGGCTTCAACGCCATCGACACGGCCGACGTCTATTCGCGCTGGGCCACCGGCAACCAGGGTGGCGAGTCGGAGACGATCATCGGCCGATGGCTCAAGGCCAGGCCCAGCCGGCGCGACCAGGTCGTGCTGTTCACCAAGGTCGGCTCCGACATGGGCCTGGGCAAGCGCAGCCTGGCCGCGGGCTGGATCGCGCGCGCGGTGGACGACTCGCTGCGCCGTCTGGGTGTGGAGCGCATCGACCTGTATTTTTCGCACTGGCCCGACCCCGAGACGCCGCATGAGGAAACGCTGGGCGCCTACGCTCGGCTGCAGGCGGCCGGCAAGGTGCGCGCCATCGGCGCCTCCAACTACGACGCAGCGCTGCTCGGCGAGGCTTTGGCCGTAGCGCGCCGCCAGGGCCTGCCCGCCTACCAGGTGCTGCAGCCCGAATACAACCTGGCCGACCGGGCCTCGTACGAAGGCCCGCTGCGCGACCTGTGCGTGCGCGAAGGCCTGGGCGTGGTCACCTACTACAGCCTGGCCTCGGGCTTCCTGTCGGGCAAGTACCGCAGCCAGGCCGACCTGGCCGGCAGCGCGCGCGGCAGGGGCGTGGCCAAGTACCTCAATGCACGCGGCACGGCGATCCTCGACGCGCTCGACGCCGTGGCCGCCGCCCACGGCGCCACGCCGGCCGAAGTCGCGCTGGCCTGGCTGATCGGACGCGAAGGCGTGACGGCGCCGATCGCGAGCGCCACCAGCGTGCGCCAGGTCGAGAGCTTCGCCAAGGCCGCGCGGCTGCAGCTTACGGCGGCGCAGAGCGCGGCGCTGGACGCGGCCAGCGCGCCTCAGCCGGCCTGACGCAGCGTCAGGTTGATCCGCTCCGCGCCCAGCAGCGGGTGCGGCAGCTCCTTGAGCGGCAGCACACCGTGGAAGCGCAGGCGGTCCACGCCGCCCCAGACCACCACGTCGCCGTGCTGCAGCGGCACGCGCAAGGCCTTGTCTGCGCGCGCCAGCCCGCCGAACAGGAACACCGCCGGCATGCCCAGCGAGACCGAGACGATGGGCGCACGGTGGTCGCGCTCGTCCTTGTCCTGGTGCAGCGACAGCCGCGTGCCAGGGCGGTAGTGGTTGATGAGGCAGGCGTCGGGCGCATAGTCCGCGAAGCCGGCCGCGGCGGCCGCCGCCAGCGCCAGTTCGGCGAATGCCGCGGGCATGGCCGGCCAGGGCTGGCCGCTTTGGGGATCGGTCGCGCTGTAGCGGTAGCCGCGCCGGTCCGAGACCCAGCCCAGCGCGCCGCAGTTGGTGTTGGCCACCGACATGGCCAGGCCCCCCGGCGTAAGCATGTGGCGCGGCGGCGCGGCGCGCTCGACCTCGGCCAGCGCGGCGAGCAGCCGGTCCACCCAGGGCAGCGCGAAGCCGCGCAGCACGCGGGCCTCTGGACCCAAGGCCACGATGCCCTGCTGGGCTGGCTCGTCGAACAGCGCGCCTTGGGCCACTACCTCGGCCCAAACAGCGCGATGGTGCGCTCCATCAACGCCATCATGGGCTGGTCCATGAGCGGCAGCGTGGCCGCGATGCCGATCAGGCCCATCACCAGCGTCACCGGAAAGCCCACCGCGAACACGTTCATCTGCGGCGCCACGCGCGAGACGATCCCCAGCGTGAGGTTGACGAACAGCAGTAGCCCGACCATGGGCAGCGCGATCCACAGCGCGCTGGCGAAGATCTCGCGGCCCAGGCCGTGCATCTGCAGCCGCGCCAGCGAATCGAGGAAGTTGCCGTCGGCCGGGAAGGCCTCGAAGCTGCGGACCACGGCCATCAACACCATCAGGTGACCGTTGACCACGATGAACAGCAGCATGGAGATGGTGCCCATGAAGCGCGACACGGCACTGACCTGCGCGTTGCTGGCAGGGTCGAAGAAGGCCGCGAAATTCAGGCCCATCTGCAGGCCCACGAGTTCGCCGGCCAGCTCCACGGCCGTGAACACCAGCCGCACGGCAAAGCCGATGGCCAGGCCGATGCCGACCTGCTGCACCACGGCGCCCAGGGCCTGCGGGCTGTTGATGCCGATGATGGGCTGGCCCACCAGCGTGGGCTGCGCCGCCACCGCGATCAGGAAGGCCAGCGCCACGCGCGCGCGCATGGGCACGGCGCGCATGGAGAGGATGGGCATGGCCGTGAACAGCGCCAACACGCGCAGGAACGGCCACAGGACCGGCGAGATCCAGGCGACCAGCTGCGCTTCGCTGAAGGTGATCACTGCGGCAACTTATTGGGGCAGTTGCGGAATCATCTCGATCATGCGCCGCACGTAGTCCACCAGCGTGGTCAGCATCCAGGGGCCGGCCAGGGCCAGCACCAGCAGGGCCGCGATGAGCTTGGGCACGAAGGACAGCGTGGCCTCGTGGATCTGCGTGATGGCCTGGAAAATGCTGATCACCAGGCCCACCACCAGCACGATGGCCAGCACAGGGGCCGACACCATCAGCAGCAGCGTCAGCGCTTCCTGGCCCAGCGTGAGAACGAATTGCGGGCTCATCTGGCGAACGAGGAAGCGAGCGAACCGATCAACAGGTTCCAGCCATCGGCCAGCACGAAGACCATGAGCTTGAACGGCAGCGCCACCAGCACCGGCGACAGCATCATCATGCCCAGCGACATCAGCACGCTGGCTACCACGATGTCGATGACCAGGAAGGGGATGAAGATCATGAAGCCGATCTGGAACGCCGACTTGAGTTCGCTCGTCACGAAGGCCGGCACCAGCACGCGCAGCGGCGCGGTCTCGGCCGTGACCGAGGCATCGAGCTGCGCGAGCCGCGCGAACAGCGAGAAGTCGGACTGGCGCGTCTGCTTGAGCATGAACTCGCGCATCGGCGCCTCGCCACGCGCCACCGCCTGCTCGAAGTTGAGCTGGTTGGTGGTGTAGGGCACGTAGGCCTCCTGGTAGACCTTGTCCAGCGTCGGCCCCATCACGAACAGCGTGAGGAACAGCGACAGGCCGACGACGACCTGGTTGGGTGGGGCCGACTGCGTGCCCAGCGCCTGGCGCAGCAGCGACAGCACGATCACGATGCGCGTGAACCCCGTCATCATGAGCAGGATCGCTGGCAGGAAGGACAGCGCCGTGAAGAACAGCAGCGTCTGGATCGGCACCGAGTAGCTGCTGCCCCCGGGCCCGCTGCCGATGATGAGCGGCAGCTGTGCGTTGTTCTGCGCCAGCGCCGGCCCGGCCAGCAGGGCCAGGCCCGCCAGCACGGCCAGGCGCCGGGTCATGGCCGGACCTCTGGCGCGGGCGCCGGCACCGGCGTGGCCTCGGCCTTCACGAGCGCACCGGCAAAGTCGGGCGCGCTGGCCGGCATGCTGTGCAGCAGGTTGACGGATTGCGCCGTCACCCCCAGCACCAGCCAGGTGCGCGCGCCTGGCGGGCCCACCTCCACCGTCACCACACGCTGCTGCGGCCCCACGGCCAGCGCACCGACCAGGCGCGAGGCAGGGCCGGCCGCGGCCATGCCGCCCTGCACGCGCCGCTGCAGCCACTTGACAGCCCAGGGCAGCGTGCACAGCGCGGCCACGAACAGGGCCACGACCAGCAGGGTCTGCGAGGAAATCGACATCGTGCGGTCAGCCCCCGCGGCTGACGCGGCGCAGGCGTTCGGAGGGCGTCACCACGTCGGTCAGGCGGATGCCGAACTTGTCGTTCACCACCACCACCTCGCCCTGGGCGATCAGGTAGCCGTTGACCAGCACGTCCATGGGTTCGCCGGCCAGCGCGTCGAGCTCGACCACCGAGCCCTGGGCCAGCTGCAGGATGTACTTGATCGGCACCTTCACGCGGCCCAGCTCCACCGACAGGGTGACCGGGATGTCCAGCACCATGTTGATGTCCTGCATGGTGCCGTCCTTGTTGAAGGCCTGGCGCGCTGGCGGCGGCTCGGCCCCGGACAAGGGGCCGCCCTGCTCCGGATCGGGCGCGGCGGACTTCTGCTCTTCCAGGGCCTCGGCCCAGGCGGCCATGGGATCTTCTTCGGTGTTGTCCTTGGGGTCTTCAATGGCCATGGCGGTCCTCCGGATGGATGTCGTTGCCGCGCAGGCATTCCTCGATGCGGATCGCGTACTTGGCGTTGTGCGTGCCGTATTGGCACTGGAAGATGGGCACGCCGCCGATGGTGGCGGTGATGCTGGGCTGGCGCTCCAGTTCGATGAAGTCGCCCGGCTTCATGGCCAGCAATTGCTCCACCGTGGCATCGGCCCGGGCCAGTTCGGCCACCAGCGTGACCTCGGCCGACTGGATCTCGCGCGAGAGCACCGTGACCCAGCGCCGGTCCACCTCGACCGAATCGCCCTGGGTGGACGAATACAACACGTCGCGGATCGGCTCCAGCGTGGAGTACGGGATGCAGACGTGGATCACGCCGGCGATGTCGCCGATCTCCAGCTGGAACGCGGTGGAAACCACGATCTCGCTCGGCGTGGCGATGTTGGCGAACTGCGGCTGCATCTCCGAGCGCTGGTACTCCAGCTCCAGCGGATAGATGCCGTGCCAGGCCTTCTTGTATTCGCCCGAGATCACGTCCAGCAGCCGGTTGATCACACGCTGTTCGGTGGCCGAGAACTCGCGGCCCTCGATGCGCGTGTGGTACTTGCCGGCGCCGCCGTACAGCGTGTCGATCACGCCGAACACCAGCGAGGGCTCGCACACCACCAGGCCGCTGCCGCGCAGCGGGCGCACGGCCATGATGTTGAAGTTGGTCGGCACGGCCAGCTCGCGCAGAAAGGCGCTGTAGCGCTGCACGGTGACGGTGCCCACCGAGATTTCGGGGCTGCGGCGGATCAGGTTGAACAGGCCGACGCGGAAGTTGCGCGCGAAGCGCTCATTCACGATCTCCATGGTCGGCATGCGGCCACGGACGATGCGCTCCTGGCTGGAGATGTCGTAATTGCGGATCTCGCCGGTCTCGACGACCTCCTCCTCCGCCTTCTGGCTCTCGCCGGTCACGCCCTCCAGCAGGGCGTCGACTTCTTCCTGCGAAAGGAACGACTCACTCATGGCGCGCCTCCATGGGCCTCACTGGATGATGAAGCTGGAGAACAGCACACGGTAGATTGGATTGAACGCTGCCGGGCGCGGACGCTTGCGCGGCTTGCCTTCCTGGGCGGGCGGTTCGTCCTCCTCGACCTCGTAACCCAGCGGCGCCGAAGCCTCGCGCAGGATGTCGTGGGCCAGCTTCTCCTTGCCGTCGCGCGTGAGCAGTTCCTCCGAGGTGCGCTGCGACACCAGCATCAGCACCGCGCTGCGGATGCCGGGCAGGTGGGCTTTGACCTGGTCGGAGGTCTTCTGGTCCATGACCTCCAGCGTCACGCCGACCTGGGCGAACTTCTCGCCGCCAGCGTCGGCCAGGTTCACCACCATGTTCTCCAGCGGCAGGTAGACGGGCGGCGTCGCCTCCTTGCCCTTCTTCGCGTGGGCGGCGGGCGGCGGGGTGGCGCCAGCCTCTTCCTCCTCGGCGTGGCCACGGCCGAGCAGCATCCAGGCGGCGCCGGCCCCGGCCAGCAACAACACGGCCACGGCACCCAGGATCAGGGGTTTCTTGCCCTTGGGCTTGGGTGCGGCGTCGGCGGCAGCGGGAGCGGACACGGCGGTTTCCTTTGTCTTCGGGGCTGAGATCGGTTCTTGCCGGATTATTGACCCGGATCGACAGACCGATCAGCGGATTAGGCTGGGAAAACAGGCATATATACCCCGCCTCTCACACGTAGAGGTCCAGTGCGCCGGTGGGCCGGCGCGGTGCCGCAGCCGCCGTCTCGGTGGCCGGTGCGGCTTGCACCGCCGGCCGGCGCGCGCCGGCCGCGCCGGCATCCGGCCCGGCCTGGCCGCGGCCTTCATGGCCGCCGTGGGCACCCACCGACACGCCGGACAGCACCAGGCCTTGCGCGCCGAGCAGGTCGCGCAGCTGGTCCACGCTGCCGGCCAGCATGTCGCGCGTGGCGGCATGCTCGGCACGGAACTGCACCTGGGCCTCGTTGCCGTCCAGCGCGATGCGCACCTGCACCGGCTCGCTGGTGCCCACCGTCAGCTCGGCGCTGCGCACACCCTGGCTGGCCCAATGGCGCAGCTGGTCGGCCAATTGCCGGTCGAAGGCCGTGTCGGGTTGCGCCGACGCGTCCAGGCCGGCCAGCGCGGCGTCGTACTGCACGGTGGGAGTGAAATCCGGCGCAGCCCAGCCGGCGGCGCCATGGGAGTTGCCGTGTTGGCCCGCGCCATCGCCGGCCGATTCCTGCCCGCCGCGGCGGGCGCCGCCCGCCAGGCCGGCCGGCTCCGGAACCAGCACCTGGACCTCCGCGCGCGCAGGCCCTGGCAGTGCCTGGACCGCACCACGCTCTGCCCGGGCCGGATCGCGCAGCTCGCGCGCCTGACCGGCCACTGCGGCGGCGGGGGCGGCTTGCCGCAGGGCCGATTCGGGCGCCGCCTGCTCACGTGCGGCAAGGTGCTGCTGGAGTTGCTCGAACACGCTGGCGTACTGCGGCGCCAGCCGCGGATCGGTCGCCGCCGCGGCGGCCGGCCCCGCCTGGCCGTCGACCGGCCCGGCGGCCTGTGCGCCCGGGCGCTCGCCGCGGTCGGCGGGCTGGCCGCCCTCGGGCTGCACTGCCAGGCGCGTGGCGGACACCTCGGCCGCCGGCGAGGCAGGCACCGGCTGCGCCGGCACGGGCGTGGCCGGCGCGGGCAGCAGCGCGGCCAGGGCCGCGGCATCGGCGGGCTGGGCATCGGCCGGCAGCGCCTGGGCGTCGCGCCGGCCGCGCCGGCTTTCGGCCTGCGCCCCACCGGGCAGCAAGGCCGCCACGTCACCCTCGGCCAGGTCGACGCCGTCTTCCAGGGCCGCCATCATGGCCAGGAAATCGCCGCCGGCCGCGGCCTGCGCGGCCGTCTTGGCGCCGCCACCGCTCCGCTGTGCCGCCGCGGCGCCCGCATGGCCGGCGGCCGCCCCTTTTTCAATGCCCATGTTCCTGCTCCTCGGCCTGCTGGCGCTGCGTCAGCACGTGGCGCACGGCGGCCATTTCATCGGTCTGCCGCTGCTCGCGGCGTGTCTGCACCAGGGCGATCGCCTCTTCCTTGCGGCGCACGGCCTGGCGCAGCGTGGCCACGCGCAGCTCGGCCTGCAGCAGCGCCTGGCGGGCCATCTCCTCGCGGCGCAGCTGCTCGGCCACCGCGCGCCGCTGCATGGCGATGGCCTCGTCCAGCCGGGCCATGAATCGGTGGTGATGCAGCATGAGTTCGGGCAGCGCGCTGATGCGTGCCTGCGATTCCCAGCGCTGCTCGGTCTCCTGCGCATAACCGGTCAGCTGCGCGAGCTGCTGCTCGGCCGCGACGCGGCGCTGCTGGGCCTGGCCCAGCGCCTGGCTTGCCGCGTCGCGCCGGCGCTCGGCCAGGTCGATGGCCAGCGCCAGCGTCTTGAGCAGTTGTTTGGACATTTCAGTTGCCCACGGCGCTGGCGCGCCACCCGCAGGACACGAAACCGGCGCGCAAGCAGCGGTTCAGAAGGCCGCGGAGCAGGCCATGCCAGCGCAGCCGCCGAACTGGCTGTGCCAGGCCGCCGGGTGCGCCCCCTTGAAGGGGGATGGGACTTCTACACGCCCTTCGAAGTCCAAACGGGGGTGGTTTCATTTCACGCCCCATCCGGATCGAGCACCATCGCCATCTGGCGCACGCTCTGCTGCAGCGGCGAACAGGCGAACATGTCTTGCTGCAGGAACTCGGCCATGCCGGGTGCCAGCCGCACGGCCTCGTCGAGCTGCGGGTCGGCGCCGGGCGCGTAGGCGCCGATCTGCACCAGGTCGCGGCCCTTCTGGTAGCGCGAGTAGACGGCGCGGAAATGCCGGGCCAGCAGGAAGTGCTCCTGGCTCACCACGTTGTGCATCACGCGCGAGGCCGACTGCTCGATGTCGATGGCCGGATAGTGGCCGGACTCGGCCAGCGCCCGCGACAGCACGATGTGGCCGTCCAGGATGGCGCGCGCAGCATCGGCGATCGGGTCCTGCTGGTCGTCGCCTTCGGACAACACGGTGTAGAAGGCCGTGATCGAGCCATGGCCGTCCTTGCCGTTGCCACTGCGCTCCACCAGGCCTGGCAGCTTGGCGAAGCAGGACGGCGGGTAGCCCTTGGTGGCGGGCGGCTCGCCGATGGCCAGCGCGATCTCGCGCTGGGCCATGGCGTAGCGCGTCAGCGAATCCATGAGCAGCAGCACGTGCTTGCCCTGGTCACGGAAGTACTCGGCCACGGCCGTGGCATAGGCCGCGCCCTGCATGCGCAGCAGCGGCGGCGCATCCGACGGCGCGGCGACCACGACCGAACGCGCGCGGCCGTCCTCGCCCAGGATGTCCTCGACGAACTCCTTGACCTCGCGGCCGCGCTCGCCGATGAGGCCGACCACGATCACGTCGGCCGCGGTGTAGCGCGCCATCATGCCCAGCAGCACGCTCTTGCCCACGCCGGATCCGGCGAACAGGCCCAGGCGCTGGCCACGGCCCACCGTGAGCATGGCGTTGATGGCGCGCACACCGGTGTCCAGCACCGTGCGCACGGGGTCGCGGTCCATGGCGTTGATGGGCTGGCGGTCCATGGGCAGGGCCCGCACGTTGCGCACCGGCCCCTGGTGGTCCATGGGCAGGCCCTGGGCATCGACGACGCGGCCGAGCAGACCATCGCCCAGCGGCAGGCGCAGCACGCCCTCGGCCGGCGGCGCGGCACCGTCCGGCACATCGCCCAGGCGCGGCACGGGCACATAGGGGGGGGCCGGCGTGACGCTGGCACCGCGCGACAGGCCGTGCACGTCGCCGGCCGGCATCAGGAACGCGCGCTCGCCCGCGAAGCCCACGACCTCGGCCAGCACCGGCGCCTGGCCCGGCATCTGGATGTGGACCTGCGAGCCGACCGGCACGCGCACGCCCGTGGCCTCCAGCACCAGACCCGCGAGCCGCGTGAGCGTGCCGCGCACCTCCAGCGTGGTGCCGGCGCGCACGCGCGCCAGCGCCGTGTCCAGCAGGCCGTCCCAGGCGGTGGGCGCCTCGGCTTCAGGCATCGCCAGGCTCCTGCTGCCAGGGCGCGTCCAGCCCCAGCTGGGCCAGCGCACGGCGCCAGCGCGCCGGCAGCCGGCCGTCGACCACGGTGCCCGCCGCCTCCACCAGGCAGCCGCCGCGCTCCACCTGCGCGTCGGCGGTCCAGTTCAGCTGCAATGCGGCATGCTCCTCGCGCAGCGCGGCTTGCACGACGGCGAGGTCCTCGGGATGCAGCGTGATGGTGGCGACCTTGTGCTCGGCCCCCAGCAACGCCAGCGCCTCGCGCACCACGGGCAGCACGGCATCGGGCTGCACGGCCAGTTCGCGGCGCACGATCTGGCGCGCCAGCTCGGCGGCCAGGTCCAGAACCTGGCGCGCCTGGCGCTGCTCGCACTCGGCCAGCCGCTGCTGCAGCTGCTGCACCACGGCCGCCAGCTGGGCGGCGTTCTCGCGGCCCTGGCCGCTGACGTAGGCGTCCAGCTGCTCGTGACCCACCCGCGCGGCGTCGGCATGGCCACTGGCGTAGCCGGCGGCATGGCCGGCGTCGTAGGCGCGCTGCAGGCGGGCTTCCTCGGGTTCCGGCTCGGGCTCGGGTTCAGGCGGCGGTCCGGGCAGTTCCGCTTCCAGCAGCGGCTCGGGCTCGGGCTCCGGCGCGCCGAGGCGGCCGAATTTCCAGGCCGCGACCGCGCCGATCTCCTCACCCGGGATGAAGCGGGTGTACATGCGGTGGTGGGCAGTGGACATCAGATCAAGGCGTCATCGCCGCCGCCGGCGAGGACGATCTGGCCTTCGTCGGCGAGGCGACGCACGGTCTTCAGGATTTCCTTCTGCTGCGCCTCGACCTCGGACAGGCGCATCGGGCCGCGCGATTCCAGGTCCTCGCGCATGGACTCGGCGGCGCGGCTGGACATGTTGGACAGGATCTTCTCCTTGAGCTCGGGCGCCGCGCCCTTGAGCGCGGCGATCAGCGCGTCGGACTGCACTTCCTTGAGCATGACCTGCATCGACTTGTTGTCCAGGTTGATGAGGTCGTCGAACACGAACATCTTGTCCATGATCTTCTGCGCCAGGTCCGGGTCGTGGCCGCGGATGGACTCGATGACCGTGCTCTCCAGGTTGGTGCCCAGGAAGTTGATGATCTCCGCCGCCGCCTTGACGCCACCCAGCGAGGACTTGCGGACCTTGTCGCCGCCGGCCAGCACCTTGAACAGCACCTCGTTCAGGTCCTTGAGCGCCGTGGGCTGGATGCCCTCCAGCGTGGCCACGCGCAGCAGCACGTCGTTGCGCAGGCGCTCGCTCAGGTGCTTGAGCACGCCGGAGGCCTGCTCGTGGTCCAGGTGCACGATGATGGCGGCCACGATCTGCGGGTGCTCGTTGCGCAGCAGCTCGGCCACCGACAACGGGTCCATCCACTTCAGGCTCTCGATGCCGGAGATGTCGCCGCCCTGCAGGATGCGGTCGATCAGCAGCGAGGCCTTGTCGTCGCCCAGCGCGCGGCGCAGCACGTTCTTCACATAGTCGCCGGTGTCGGACACCAGCAGGCTCTGGCGGCTGGCGGTCTCGGTGAACTTGCTGACCACCGCCTCCACGCGCTCGCGCGGCACGGTGCGTGTGCGCGCGATGGTCTCGCCCAGGCGTTGCACCTCCTTGGGCGACAGGTGCTTGAACACTTCCGCCGCCTCTTCCTCGCCCAGCGACATCAGGAAGATGGCGGAGTCGGTCAGGCCTTCTTCATCCATGGTCTTGGTCTCCCGTCAGGACGAGCCGCTGGCTTCGCCATTGATCCAGTCCTTCACGATGTTGGCCACCGCGATCGGATTTTCCAGCGCCAGCTTGCGCGCTGCCTCCAGCCGCAGCTGGTGGTCGGTGGGCTGCAGGTCCACCGTGTCGCTCAAGGCCGGGCCACCCAGCGCCGGGCGCTCGGCATCGTCGGCCACCAGCGCGTCGAGCTGCCCGCCGCCGTCCGGGCCGCCCGGCGTGCCGCTGCCGTCGGCCAGCGCCGGCTCGGGCTTGGGCGGCTGCATGGCCTTGAAGCCGGGCCGCACCAGGCCGAACAGCACGATCAGCGCCAGCAGCAGCATGCCGATGGGCCAGGCGAAGCTGCGCAGGTTCTCCGGCGTGGCGACCTGCTGCCAGAGCGGCCGCGTGTCGGTCGGCTCCACCGTCTGCACGAAGGCGGCGTTCATGATGTTGACCGAATCGCCGCGGTCCTGGCTGAAACCAATGGTTTCACGCACCAGCGCGGTCATCTGGGCGATCTGCTCGGCCGACAGCGCGCGCGTGGTGGGGTTGCCCTTGTCGTCGGTGGCCGTCTGGTGGTTCACCACCACGGCGGCCGACAGGCGCTTGATGCTGCCCGAGCCGCCACGCACGGTGCGCACGGTCTTGTCGACTTCGTAGTTGGTGATGGATTCGCGCTTCGTGTTGCTGGGGCCGCCCTGGGCGCCGCCGGAAGCCTGCAGCGGCTGGGCCTGGCCATTGATGGGCGCGTTGGCCGGCTGCGGCGGTTGGTTGGACACCGCACCCGGGACGCCCGAGGGCTGGCCCGGCTGCGGGCCTGTGGTGGTCTCCACCACCTGCTGGCTGCGCACCGCGCTGGCATCGGCTGCCAGGTTGGGCCGGTGCTGTTCGCTGGTCTGCTCCGTCTGCGAGAAATCGACCTCGGCCGTGACCTGGGCCTTCACGTTGTTGCGGCCGACCACCGGTTCCAGGATGTCCATGATGCGGCGTGTGTACTGCTGCTCGATCAGGGAGACATATTGCAGCTGCTGCGCGTCCACACCGCCGCTGGCCTCGGGCGTGCCCGACAGCAGCTTGCCCGTGTCGTCCAGCACGCTGACCGCCGTGGGGTTCATCTCGGGCACGCTGGAGGCCACGAGGTGCACGATGCCGGCCAGCTGGGTGCGGTCCAGCGTGCGGCCGGCGCGCAGCGTGACCAGCACCGAGGCCGATGGCTTTTGCTGCTCGCGGAAGAAGCCGTTCTGGTTCGGCAGCGCCAGGTGAACCCGCGCGCTTTCCACGGATGCGATGGACTGGATCGAGCGCGTGAGCTCGCCCTCCAGGCCGCGCTGGTAGCCCAGCCGCTCCTGGAACTGGGTCATGCCGAAGCGGTTGTTCTCCATCAGCTCGAAGCCGGCCACCGAGCCCTTGGGCAGGCCCAGCGAGGCCAGCCGCAGCCGCACGTCGTGCACGCGGTCGGCCGGCACCATGATGGAGCCGCCGCCCTCGGAGTACTTGTACGGCACGTTCATCTGCGTGAGCTGGGCCACGATGGCGCCGCCATCCTTGTCCGTCAGGCCGTTGTACAGCGTGCGGTATTCGGTCCGGTTGCCCATCATGAAGCCGACCACGATCACCAGCAGCATGAGGCCGATGCCCAGCCCCAGCCGGATGCGCTGGGCGCGGTCCAGCCGCGCCAGGCGCTCGGCCAGCGGCGATTTGGCGAGCGCACCCGCGGCAGCGGGTTCCGCGGGGGCGGGGACCAGAGGACCGGCAGGAACTTCGGCAACGGCAGACATCGTCGTGGGGCACGCCGCGGGGACGGACGTGCGCAATGGGGGAGATGCGGCGGATTATTCTGAGATCCGCCCGGATTCTTCGCCGGATAAGCGCGCGGATTGGCCGGCATTTCAGACCATGGCGGCGGCCGGCGGCCACTAGGATTGCCGCCATCCCCCCACGCCTGGACGCCACCATGGACCTGCGCCTCACCCCCTCGATCGGCTCCACCATCGCCCGCCCGGCGCCGGCGGCGGGCGCGGCCGCACGCGGCGTCGCCACCGAACCCAAGGAACAGGCGGGCTTTTCCTCGGCGCTGAAGAGCGCGCTGGTCTCGGTCAGCGGCGCCCAGGGCGAATCCGGCCGGCTCTCGCGCGAAGTGCAGCTCGAGAACCCTCAGGTGAGCCTGGAAGAGACCATGGTGGCGATCCAGAAGGCCCAGATCGGCTTTCAGGCCACCTTGCATGTGCGCAACCGCATGGTGCAGGCCTACACCGACATCATGAACATGCAGGTCTGAGTACCCTCGCCACCCGCGCCCCCCAAACGACAAGAGCCGCCCATCGGGCGGCTCTTTGCATTGGGGCGGTGGCGCCAGGCCACCGCGGCCGGCGCTCAGTGCAGCAGCTGCGGCCGGCTCTCCAGCATGTACTCGAACTGCGTGAGCCAGGGCTCGGTAAGGCAGCGGATCTCGGCGTCGTTGCGCAGGATGCGCTGCATGATGCGCGCTTTCTCCTTGCGCTGCTCGGCCGTGAGCTGCTCGGTCTGCGCCTGGTGGCGCAGCTGTTCGATCAGCACGGCGCAGGCGCCCTCGTGGCGCACCACCTCGTCCCAGTCTTCCTGCTGGGCGGCCCGCAGCATCTTGACGCTGCTGTCCTCGATGGCCTTGTAGTAGTCGATCAGCATGTGCGACATGGTGTTGCGGCTCAGGAAGCGGCCGGCTGACCGGCGGGGGTGGCAATGCTCTTCCAGGCGCCGTAGACCGGCACGATCAGGTCAATCACTTCTTGGATCATCGGCGCGTCGTTGTGGATGTTGGCTCTTGTGAGTCGGCTGATGCTGTAGTTGTAGACACCGCGCAAGTTGGTCGCCAGCTCGCCGCCAGCGGCATCGTTGAGGGCGGCCTTCAGGCCTTCCTCGAGGATGCGCACGGCCTTGCCGATTTCCTTGCCTTTGGTCTCCATGTCACCCCGCATTGTGGCGGCGTGGGCCTGGCGCAATGCGGCAAGCAAGCCCTCATAAAGCAGGCAAATCAGCTGATGGGGGCTGGCGCCTTCCACGCTGGTCTGGGTGCCAACGCGCTTGTAGGCGGCTGCGGAGCGGGAACTGACCGAGGTGAACATCGAAGAGCCCATGAAACTGTCGTTGATGTTGTGGTTATCGGCAGGACGGGCCCGGACTCAAGAGCTGCGTGCGTGAAAAACCGGGGTCAGTCGTTCTTCTTGTTCCACTGCGAGACCTGCTGGTCCATGTAGTTGGCCAGGGCCTGCAGCGTACCCATCTTGACGTCCAGGGCGGTGTAGGTCTTGCGCAGGCGGGCTTCGGCCAGCGTGGCGCGGTCGTTGACCTTGTCCTGTTCGCTGAGGTTGCGGTCGGACTCGCGACCCAATGCGTCGGTCTTGTTGTTCAGCTGGCCGTCGAACGCCAGCAGGTCGCCCACATAGCTCTTCATGCGCGCGGCCAGGCCCGTGCTGGTTCCATCGTCGTTGCGCTGGATGAACAGCTTCTTGACGTTCTCCAAGTCGCCCAGCGAGGTGCTGAGCTTGGAACCGTTGACGGTCAGGTTGCCGTCGCGCCCCATCGTGATGCCGATGTCGGACAGGGAATTGAACACGTTGCCGCTTGTACCGTTCGCCGTGAGCACGGACCGTAGGCTGTTGCGCAGGCCGACCGCCGTGGAGTCGCCCTGCAGGTCACCGGCCGTCTTGGTCTCGCTGTCGTATTTCGTCGCCGTGCTCAGGAAGGTGTTGACCGCGTTGTAGGCGTCCACAAACTCCTGGATGTTCTTGGTCATCGCCTCCTTGTCCACGGTGGTCGTGATCAGCGCGTCAGCACCGACCGCCGTGACCTCGTTCAGCGAAATCGTCAAGCCCGGCACGGCATTGACCAGCTGGTTCTTGGCCGACGTCACGGTGATGCCGTTGATCGTCGCCACCGCGTCCTGGGCCGCCTGGTAGGTGTTGGCCGCCATGCCTACGGCGGGCTGCGACAGGTCGAAATTCAGCCGTGACAGGCCGCCGTTATCGGCATTGTTGCCATCGTCGTCGGCCGTGGTGATGCGAAAGCCCGACACCGCGCCCGTCTCTTTCGAGCGCAACATGAGCCGGTCACCGGAGGCGTCGCTCAACACCGTGGCCACGACCCCGGAACCGGAGTCGTTGATCTTGGCGGCCACCTGGGCCAGCGTGTCGGTCGCTCCCACGGTGACATTGACGGCTGCGGCGGTGCCTGCGGTGAACACCCCGGCGTTCCAACTGCCCAGTTCCAGCGTCAGCTGGCCCGAGCCGATGCTGCCACCTGCAGAGACGGCCGTGGAGACCGTAGATTGCGACTGCGCCAGCTTCTGCACACCCACAGAGAAACTGGTGGCCGCCGCGATGCCGGAGACGCTGACCGATACTGCCGACTCCTTGGACGATTTGACGGCCAGCGTGTTCCAGCCGCTGTCCAGAGCGAGCTTGGAGGCCGCATCCTGCAGTGTGGAGACCAGAGACTTGATCTCCCCATAGGACGACACCTTGGTCTGGATCTTCTCGGCCTTGGCCTGCAATCCTTCCAACGGCTTTTTCTCCAGCGCCACCAGCTTGCTGATGATGTCCTCGACCTCGAGGCCACTGCCGATACCAACCGATGTGATTGCCATGCCAATCTCCTAGCGCTCAAGGCGCACAAACGCAAAACGGCGGACAGGGTAGCACCCATGCCCGCCATCCAAAGCGCCGAAAAGCGCCCCTTGCGGGGCGCTCGCCGGTTGCTGCTTACTGCAGCAGGGCCAGCACGCCCTGCGGCAGCTGGTTGGCCTGGGCCACCATGGCGGTGCCGGCCTGCTGCAGGATCTGGGTCCGCGACAGGTTGGCGGTTTCCTTCGCAAAGTCGGCGTCCACGATGCGGCCACGCGATGCCGAGAGGTTCTCCACCTGGATCTCGATCGAGCCCACCGCGTTCTCGAAGCGACTCTGCAGAGCACCGAGATCGGCGCGGGAGTTGTTGACCTGGTCGATCGCGTTGTCGATCTTCTTGAGGGCCACCCAGGCGTCAGCCTGCGTCTCCACCGTGAGCGTGTCGATGCCAGATACTGCAGTGCCACTGGCAGCCGCGATCGCGACCGACGAGAAGCCGGTGCTTGCCGCGCTCAGCCCGGAGAACGTGATGGCCGTGACAGCGTTGCCGGATGCGTCGACCTTGGAAGAGCGGAACTCCACGCTGAAACCAGTCACCTTGTCGCCGGACAGGAAAGCCGTGACACCGGTATCGGCCGACGCGCGGTTGATCGCTTCCACGACCTGACCCATGCGCTCCTGCGCCGAGCTGGCGGCCTTGATCGCGCCGAGGTCGGTGGTGACGCCATCGACCGTGATGGACAGCGTGTTGGCGGAGATGGCCGTCAGCGTGGTGATGCCGGACGCCGCGATGCCCGTGATCGAGGACGTGCCGTAGTTGACATTCGCCAGGCCCTTCGCCGTGGAGTTCGTCAGCGCTCCGACAGTGATGTTGTCGCCGGAGTTCGCGCCGACCTGGAACACGGCGCCGGAGAAGCTGCCGTCCAGGATCTTGGTGCCGTTGAAGTTCGTCTGCTTGGCGACGCGGTCGATTTCGTCGGTCAATTGCTTGACTTCGGCTTGCAGGGCCTTGCGGTCTGCAGTGCTGTTGGTGGCATTGGAGGACTGCACCGCCAGTTCACGCATGCGCTGCAGCATGTCGCCCACCTTGCCCAGCGCGCCTTCGGCCGTTTGCGACAGCGAGATGCCGTCGTTCGCGTTGCGCGCGGCCACCGTGTTGCCACGGACCTGCGTGCTCATGCGCTCGGCGATGGCCAGGCCGGCTGCGTCGTCCTTCGCGCTGTTCACGCGCAGGCCGGAAGACAGGCGCTGCATCGAGGTCGCCAACGAACTCTGCGAGGAACTGAGGTTTCGCTGCGCATTCAGCGAAATGACGTTGGTGTTGATGGTCTGTGCCATGAAAAAACTCCAAAAAAGCGGCAAAACGCCGATCACAACGCCAGCACCGCGCTGGCCGCCCTGACCGGTGGCGGCGAGAAAGCTTTTGATTTCCAAGGCTTTTTCTCTGCCACTTTGCCGGCCAACGGGTCCTTCGGGACCCATTGCACAGGTTTTCGGACCGCTCTCGGAAAACTTGAGGGCCCGTTTAAGTCTTGACGCAGAAAAGGTGCAACTTTTGGACGCTTTTCAGCCGTATGCGACGTCGACGCGTGTCCAGAATTCCGAGCACGCCCAGGAACGTGGGCGCCGACGGCGCGCTGATCAGGCGCGACCGACACGGTTCCACCCCCTTGGACAAGCAGGAGCACCCTTCCATGGCCTCGACGATCAACACCAATTCCATCTCGCTCAACGCGCAGCGCAACCTGAGCGCTTCACAAGGCTCGCTGGCGACCTCGATGCAGCGCCTGTCGTCCGGCCTGCGCGTCAACAGCGCCAAGGACGACGCAGCCGGATTGGCCATCGCCGAGCGCATGAACACCCAGGTGCGCGGGCAGACGGTGGCAGCACGCAACGCCAACGACGGCATCTCGTTGGGCCAGACGGCAGAAGGCGCGCTGGGCAAGGTCGGCGACATGCTGCAGCGCATGCGCGAGCTGGCGGTGCAGGCGTCGAACGCCACCAATAGCAAGGCGGACCGTGCCGCGCTCCAAGCTGAGGTGGCGCAGTTGCGCGACGAAGTTGACAGGGTGGCGAAGCAGACCAGCTTCAACGGTACCAAGATCCTGGACGGTACGTTCTCGGGCGCCGTGTTCCAGGTCGGCGCCAATTCGGGCGACAACATCACGGTCGGCGCACTGACGGATACCACGGCCAAGGGTCTGTCGCGGATCGCATATGGCACCTCCACGATCACCGGAATCGCCGCCGCCGGTATCACCTCGCTCAACGCAATCAGCGGCAGCACGCTGTCGATCACGATTGGCGGCGTCACCACGGACCTGGGGCCGATCAAGGCTGCCAACTCCAGCACGGAGCGCCTGGGCCAGGTCATCGAAGCCATCAACCGCAAATCGGCCGATACCGGCGTGACGGCCTTCCTGTCCGGCGACCAGGTGAACGGTTTCTCGGTGGACTTCCGCTCGTCCCGCGTGGACGCCTCGGGCAACGCCGTGACCGGCATCACCTTCGCTGGCCTCACCGCAGCGGGCACGGGCATCAGTTCCGTGGCCATCGTGGCGGCTTCGGGCACCGCCACCTCCGGCATCGACACGCTGACCATCGCCACGCAGGCCGACGCCTGGGTGGCGCTGAAGAAGATCGACAGTGCCTTGGACCAGGTCAACGAGGCCCGAGCCGATCTGGGCGCCTTGCAAAGCCGTTTCGAGAACTCCGTGGCCAACGTCGAGATCCAGATCGAGAACCTCGCCGCGGCCCGCGGGCGCATCGTCGACGCCGACTTCGCCAAGGAAACGGCCAACCTGTCGCGCACGCAGATCCTGCAGCAGGCCGGCACGGCGATGGTCGCCCAGGCCAACCAGTTGCCGCAGCAGGTGCTCCAGCTGCTGCAGTCCTGAAACAGCCCGCGGCCGAACGAAGGTATGGGCCGACCTCGTGCGCGGCCCCGCGTGAGAATTGCCCGCCATGCACTTTCTGATTCTCTCGGGTGCCAACGAACGCGCCATCGTCGCGGCATGTCGAAACCTGAGCAGCGACGGCATCGGGTTCTCGATCATCGCGCGTCCCCGGCATGATCCGATCGCCCGGAGTTTCTTGTCTCCTCACATCGTGGCCACGCGCACGCAGGACGTGCTGGACGTGGACGATCTGGTGCAGACCATCCTGACAGTACGCGATCGGATGCCAACGAGGCTGATCTACCTGCCAGCCTCCGAGGCGCTGAACAGGCTCATCCTGCTGCACCGCGAGCGGATTGCCAAGGAGTGCAGGCTGGAGATTCCCCTGCCCTCACTGGCCACCTACGAACGACTGTCTGACAAGGCCAGCTTCAATGCGCTGGCCCGGCAGTTCGGGCTGGAACTGCCGCCGACGGAGAGCTCCCCCGGCACAGCACCGCTGCCGCTGGTCGCCAAACCGCATGCCGAGTTCGACGCGGCGACACAGCGCAAGCTCTATCCGGTGCTGATGTTCGAGGAAAACGAGCGGCGCGCGTTCTTCGCCAAGGAGAACGTCTCCAATTACTTCTTCCAGCGCTTCGTGCAGGGCTCCAGCCACTACTACCTGATGTTCTTCGACCGTGACGGACGCTGCGCGAGCCTGTTCCAGGAAAACATGGCCCAGCAACCTGGCGGAAAGTCCATCCTGGCGGCGCAAAGCTGCGACTGCCCGTCGCCGGATTTCCTGGAGCGGCTAACCCGCTGCATCGGGTCCACGGGCTTTTACGGCTTCTGCATGGTGGAGGCGATCACGGTGGAAAAGCGCAGCTACCTCATCGAGCTCAACCCCCGGCTATGGGGCCCGCTGTCGCTGGCCCTGCGCGCCGGATTCCGGATCGCCTGGCTCGGCGCACCGGAGACCATGTCCCCCCCTGCACCACCGCACCGCACGGTGCGCTATGCCTGGCTGTCGGGCATGCTGACCACCCGCCTGGCCGGCCGCAAGATTCGGTGGTATCCGCGCAAGCGCCGCGACTTCTACAGGCATCTGTGGTCGTTCGTCCGGCAGGACATTTATTGCAGCACGCCGGCCAGCCTGCCCATGGCTGCACGCGAACTGCGCAGACCCTGAAACCCTTTTGACAACGAAAGCCTGAGATGACCGACATGCCTGCCCAGCTGACCCAAGACTCGCTGCTCGACCTATGGCACTCGACCGGCAAGCACGGCGTCTACCAGCAGCTTCCCGCCTTCCTTGTCCGAGACTTCGGCGTGACCGCACCGGTAGACGAACGCTGGCGCGGTGACCGGACCCGTCTGGACTATCTGCGAACGCGCATCGACTTTCGCGGGCTTCGCGTGGTGGACATCGGGGCGAATACCGGCTTCTTCAGTCTCACATTGGCGCATGACGATGCAGCGCAAGTGACGGCCGTCGAGCCGGACCCGGCCAACAGCAACTTTCTGAGGGCGGTCGCACGACACTACGGGCTGAGCCAGATGCAGACCAGCAGCACACCCGTCACGCTGGAAACCGTGGCCGCATTGCCTACGTCCGACCTGGTGCTGTTGCTGAACGTGTTGCACCATGCCGGCGACGATTTCGACCGTCGCCACGTGTCCGAGCCGGGCGCACTGGCCGCCTACATGACCGAGTACCTGAGCCGACTGGCGCGCACAACGGAGCGGATGGTGTTTCAGCTGGGCTACAACTGGTGCGGCAACAAGGCCACGCCGGTGTTTCCAGGAGTGCGCGAGCCCTATGCAATGCTGGACTACTTGCAACCGGTCATGGAAGCCGCCGGCTGGGTCATGGAAAGCGCGGCACTGCGCTTCGACGTGGACGATCCCCGCATGGTCGAGATTTCCCCCGATCCCGGTCTGCCTGCATTGATGGCGCCCTCCGACGAACTGTTGGCACAACCAGGCGTTCAGGAGTTGATCGGAGCACGCCCACTGACACGCGTCAGCGAGTTCTACGCGCGTCCTCTCCTGATTTGCCGCAAGGCCGGCTGAACGCCGGCGGCGCCGCTCACCAAGGGTGGCGGATCAGCTGGATGGTGCGCTCGACCACGTCCAGGTCCAGTTCCGAGTAGATCGGCAGGCACAGGACCTGGCTGGATGCGCGTGCCGCGACTGGCAGGTTGTCGCGTGCGGCGGAAGGCAGCCCCTTGTACATGGGGAAGTCGCTGATCAGCGGGTAGAAGTACCTGCGCGCATAGATTCCCCGTTCCTTGAGCACCTGGTAGAGCTGGTCGCGGCTCATCGGATAGACCGGATGCTCCACCATGATCGGGAAGTAGGCGTGGTTGGCACGAGACTCGCCCGCGTCGTCGACGCAGCGCACGCCCTTGACCGATGCAAGCCCTTCACGGTACATCGCATCGATCACGCGGCGCTTCTCCAATGCCGCGTCGATGTGCTTGAGCTGCAGCAGCCCCATCGCGGCGTTGACCTCGCTCATCTTGCCGTTGATGCCGGGCGCCACAACCGTCACTTCGTCCACGAAGCCGAAATTCTTCAGGTGGTCGATGCGCTTCTTGGTCTTGGCATCGGGCGAAATGATGGCGCCGCCCTCGAAGGTGGTGAACACCTTGGTGGCATGAAAGCTCAGGACGGACAGGTCGCCGTACTGCAGGACGCTCGCATCCTCGCAGCGCACTCCGAAGGCGTGCGCGGCGTCGTAAATGACCTTCAGACCGTAGTTGTCGGCGATCTGCTCGATGCGCTTGACGTCGCAGGGATGGCCGTAGCAGTGGACGGGCATGATTGCCGTCGTCTGTGGCGTGATCGCCGCCTCGATCTTGTCCGGATCCAGATTCAGCGTTTGGGGGTCGACATCGACGAACACCGGCTTGATGCCGTTCCACAGCAGCGAATGCGCCGTGGCGACGAACGAGTATGGAGTGGTGATGACCTCCCCCGTGATGCGCAAGGCCTGCAAGGCCGTGACGAGGCCGATGGTGCAGTTGGCGAACAGCGAGATGTGGGCCACCCCCAGGTATTCGCACAGCGCATGTTCGAACTGCTGGTGGAACGGGCCGTTGTTGGTCAGGATGCGGCTGCTCCAGATCTTCTCCAGATAAGGGATGAAGTCTTCCAGCGGCGGCAGGCTGGGTTGCGCCACATAGACCATGCGCGGCTCGGGTTCGTGTTTCATGCCAGTTCCTCCTGCCCGCGCGCAGCATGCGGGTCGTGCGCTCCAACCTCTTCGTACTCCACCCTGAACGCCTGCGTCGGCAGACCTTCGCACCAACGGGACCACATGCGGCGCAACGCGACCGAAACGCCAGCGACGACCGTTTCCAGTTGCGTCGCGTTGGCCGTCTGAAGCTGCGGCCGCAGCCGGGCACGGATGGTCTGCAGACCCGCCACGTTGCGCGACCACGCCGTCGCACGATCGACCAGGCCGGCAACGTCGGTCGCGATGAAGTCCCGCAGACCGACACGGTTCAGGAACATGGCGGATTGCCGGCTGGGCAGCGTGTCGCCTGCGATCGTCAAGGTCGGCACACCCATCCACAGCGCATGGTTGGTGGTGGTCCCGCCCGTGTAGGGAAAGGTGTCCAGGCCGATGTCGACGCGGTTGTGCAGTTGCATGTAATCGTAAAAGCCGGTGCGTGGCTGCAGGATGACCCGCTCGCGCACCACGCCGGCATCGTGCAGCCACGCCAGGATCTGCTCGGGCTCGGAATGTGCTGGCAGGCCAGCCAGCAGCAGGCGCGAATCCGGCACCGCACGCAGGACTTCAGCCCACGCCATCACCACGTCGTGGTTGATCTTGCTGAGACGATTGAAGGAACCGAACGTGATGTGGCCGTTGGCCAGCGCCGGCGCCGGTCCCACGTCAGGCATGCTTTCGACCCCGTTGAACGGGGATACAAGCGGCAGTTGGACCAGCCGCTCCGTGAACTGCGCGCCAAACGCATCCGACGGCAGGAAAAAATGTTCAACGAACCGGTAGTCCATGCTGCGCAGGCCGGTCGAGCCAGGGTAGCCCATCCAGGTGATCTGCACCGGAGCGGGCTTGCGCGCGAAGACAGCCAGCCGGTTACCAGCCGTGTGACTGGTGAGGTCGATCAAGATGTCGATCCCGTCGTCCTGGATCTGCCGGAACAGGCGCTCATCGGACAGCCCGACCACCGGCCGCCATGTTTCGAAGCTGGCGTCGATGCGGCGTGTCGTGGCGTCCCGCGCGGCATGGTTGTAGTAGGCGACGCACGAGAACTCTGGCAGGCGCGCGAAGCGTTCAATGAAGGGCTCGAAGAACTTTGCCAGCGCATGGTCGCGGAAATCGGCCGACACGAACCCGACCCGCAGCTGGCGTCCGGCCTGGCGGCCATTGGCGTGCACGGTGGCCGCAGCGCCGACGCGCGCTTCCAGCAGCTCGCCGTACCGACGATGCTCCTGCGCCAGCTCCTGCGCGCCGACTTGCGCGCTGTGGCTCAATGCGTAAAGCATGCAACTGCGTGCGTAGTCGAACTGCGGATCGATGGCCAGCGCACGCCTGTAGCAGGCGATGGCCTTGTCCACGAATCCCTGCATCGTGTGCGAGACGCCGAGGTTCGTGTGCAGCGACGGCACTGCGGGCAGCACCTGCAGGCTCTGCTCGATCACGACGACGGCGCGGTCGTAGTCGCCACGTTCGTAGATCGATTTGCTCAGGTTGATGTGGGCCTCGGCGTAGTCCGGCTTGAGCGCGAGCGCTGCGCGCAGGGCGGCCTCTGCCTCGTCCCAGCGCTTTTGCTCGATCAGATTGGTGCCCAGGTCGAAGTGCGCGCTCGGCGAATCGGGCTCCGCGAGCAGGCAGCGCCGAAGGCAGGTTTCGGCCTCCTCCAGGCGGCCCTGCTGCTGCAGCAGCAATCCGAGCCGCTTGAGCGCTGGCAGGCACTGCGCATCCAGCTGCAAGGCCTTGCGGTAGGCCGTTTCGGCCATGGACAGTTTTCCTTGCCGGTGCAAGGCCGCACCGTGCGCGCTGTGGGTCTGCGCGTCGCCCGGCTGCTGGGCAAGCGACAAGCCCAAGCATTGCAGCGCTTTGTCGCCCTGCCCCAACGCGTCGTACAGGATGCCGAGGTTCCCCAACGTGGTCGCGTCCTGTGGCGCCAGCGCCAACGCGTGGAGGTAGCTTTCCACCGCGTCGCCCAGGCGCCCTTGCGCCTTCAGTGCGAAACCCAGATTGCTGTGCACGTCGACCCAGTCTGGCGCGAGGTCGCGTGCGGAGCGGAAGTCGGTTTCTGCTTGCGCCGGACGGTCCAGCGCCAGCAAGGCATTGCCCCGGTTGAAATAGGCCTGCGCGTAATCCGGGCGCAGCGCGATCGCGCGCTGGAAACACTCCAACGCATCCCCGGGCTGGCCCAGGCTGACCAGCGTATTGCCCAAGTTGCAGTGGACCTCCGGGTCGTCGGGCAGCAGCTCGGCCGCACGCCGCTTGGCGGTCAACGCGTCCGCATGTTGCCCCATTTGCTGCAGCACGGCACCCAGGATCTTGGACACCACGCCGGACGCGGGATAGCGCACCGCCAGCCGTCGCGCCAGCCGTTCGGCCTTCTCATAAGCGCCGCGGTTGAAGAGCGTCACCAGCTCGTTGGTCTCCTGCAGGCCGGGACCGGGCATGCGGCCTGCGGGCTTGGCCGGCCGATGAGGCTGCGGTGCCGGGGGCAGGGACATCTGCGGCCTCCAGCGCACGCCTTCGATGGCCGGCAGGGGTTGCTCGGCCTGCGCCATCTCGTCCTCGAGGCGATGGATCAGGTTGTCCTCGACCCCCTGCAGCCGCGCCAACGGCAACACCTGGCGGGCAGCCGAAAATTGCCCATCTTTGATCAGTGCGTCGACATAGCTCAGCCAGAACTGCCGACGCTGCGGTTGCCGGTCGATGGCCGCCTCCAGCAGCGGCAGCGCCTGCGCTGGGCGCAGCAGGTGCACGGCGAGAAGCACGCCCAGGTTGTGGCTGGCGTCGGCATGCCCTGGCCATTGCGCCAGGATTGCCCGATAGCCTTCCTCCGCCTGCGCGAACTCCCATGCCCGGTGGTGGCCGATGGCTCCGCTCAGCAATGGCGCAATGGCCGAACCATCGGGGCCCTCGGAGGGTGTCGCTGCGTCGATGTCGCCGTGCATTGGGATCGGTCCTTGTGTGTCGGGTAGGCAGGCCATGCCCACGAAAGCAACGCAAAGGATAGGGGCCGGCATGTGCCGAGAAGCCCGGATGTGGCCCGCTTTTCCACACCACTTCGAAGGACCCGGCCCCACAAGCACTGCCACCCGATGTACGTCGTGTTTCCGCCGCTTATTGGCTCATTGGTCGCTTCGTATCTTCCGCCCCATCCGATACATTTGCAACCCAATGAGCCCCCCCCGCTTGTCTGCGCCCGCTTCGGCCAGGCCCAACACCAGCCGCCACGCCCCATGATCGTCATCATCGGCTACGTCGTCGCCATGGGCTGCATCTTCGGGGTGTACGTCTTCCACGGCGGCAACATCGGCGTGATCCTGACGGCGCTGCCGTTCGAGCTGATCACCATCTTCGGCGGCGCCTTGGGCGCCTTCGCGGTGAACAACCAGCCCAAGGTGCTCAAGGCCACGCTCAAGGCGCTGCCCACGGCCTTCAAGGGCTCCAAGTTCACCAAGGACCGCTACCTGGAGCTCATGGCACTGCTCTACGACATCCTGCAGAAGGCCCGCAAGGAGGGCCTGATGGCGATCGAGAAGGACGTGGAGGAGCCCGAGCAGTCGGAGATCTTCAAGAAGTACCCCGTTGTCGGCAGCGACCACCACGTGGTGGAGTTCATGACCGACTACCTGCGCATGATGGTCTCGGGCAACCTCAACGCGCACGAGATCGAATCGCTGATGGACAGCGAGATCGAAACCCACCACCAGGAAGCGCATGCCCCCGTGGCCGCCATCGCCCGTCTGGCAGGTGCGCTGCCCGCCTTCGGCATCGTGGCCGCCGTGCTGGGCGTGGTGAACACCATGGGCTCGGTCGGCCAGCCGCCGGCCGTGCTGGGCGGCATGATCGCCTCCGCCCTGGTCGGCACCTTCCTCGGGATCCTGCTGGCCTACGGCGTGGTCGAGCCACTGGGCGGCCTGCTCGAGCAAAAGAGCGAGGACGCAGCCAAGGAACTGCAGTGCATCAAGACCACGCTGCTGGCCAGCATGCAGGGCTACAACCCGTCCACCGCCATCGAGTTCGGCCGCAAGGTGCTGTTCTCGACCGAGCGACCCAGCTTCGCCGAGCTGGAAGCGCACGTGAAGAAGAAGTAGCGGGAGCCTGAGCCATGGCCGGCGACGCCAAGAAGCTGCAACCGATCATCGTCAAGAAGATCAAGAAGTCCGGCCATGCGGCGCATGGCGGGGCCTGGAAGATCGCGTACGCCGACTTCGTGACGGCCATGATGGCCTTCTTCCTGCTGATGTGGCTGCTGGGTTCGACGTCCGAGGGCGACCGCAAGGGCCTGTCGGATTACTTCAACGCCCCACTCAAGGTGGCGCTGATGGGTGGCACCGGTGCCGGCGCCAGCAACTCCATTCTTCCGGGCGGCGGCAAGGACCTGACGGAGAAGGTCGGCCAGACCGCGCGTGGCCAGGCCGACGACACCGCCAAGAAGCGCCAGAGCGCCGAGCAGACCAAGGCCGAAGCGGCACGCCAGGACGCCCGCCGCATCGCCGACCTGCGCGCCCGCATCGAGGCGCTGATCACCAACACGCCCAAGCTCAACGAGTACCGCTCGCAGATCCGGCTGGAAACCACGCCGGACGGCCTGCAGATCCAGATCGTGGACGACCAGAACCGGCCCATGTTCGACAGCGGCAGCGCGCTGGTCAAACCCTACATGCGCGACATCCTGCGCGAGATCGGGGCTGCGCTGAACGATGTGGAAAACCGCATCAGCCTGGCCGGCCACACCGATGCCACGCCCTACGGCAACGGCGAGCGCGGCTACAGCAACTGGGAACTGTCGGCCGACCGCGCCAACGCCTCGCGCCGCGAACTGGTGGCCGCCGGCATGCCCGATGCCAAGCTGGGCCGCGTGGTCGGCCTGGCCGCCAGCAGCCCGCTGGAGCCCAGGACGCCCAATGCGCCCGTCAACCGCCGCATCACGCTGACCGTGCTGACCCGCGAAGCCGAGGAACGGCTGATGGGCGGCGCGCCGGCCGGTGATGCCACAATAGCCCAGCCTGCGCCCACGCAGGGCGCACCGATGCAGGAGACCGGGCCCGGCCCGGCTCGCAAGGGCAACCCACCATGAGGACACCGAGAGCTCGATCCATGCGCCTTCATTCCGTCAACGCCAATCACGAGGGGCAACCGTGGCCGAACTTCGCTTTCTGATCGTCGACGATTTCTCCACCATGCGCCGCATCGTGCGCAACCTGCTCAAGGAAGCCGGCTACACCGATGCCGAGGAGGCCGAGGACGGCGTCGCCGCGCTGAACAAGCTGCGCAACGGCCGCTTCGACTTCGTGGTGAGCGACATCAACATGCCCAACATGAACGGCTTCGAGCTGCTCACCCAGATCAAGGCGGACGAGAAGCTCAAACACCTGCCGGTGCTGATGGTCACGGCCGAGGCGCGCAAGGAGGACATCGTGGCGGCGGCCCAGGGTGGTGCGGCCGGCTACATCGTCAAGCCCTTCACCAAAGCCACGCTCGAAGAGAAGGTGGCCCACATCCTGAAGAAGCTCGGTCTGTAGGGGCAGCCATGCAGACCAGCGAATCGCTTCCGCAGCCTGCTTCGCCCGCCCCTGCAGCGTCCGACGGCGCCACGCAAGACGTCCACCACAAGCTCGGCCTGCTCACGCGCCAGCTGCACGACAGCCTGGCCGAGCTGGGCTACGCCGAGAAGCTGCGCGGCAGCGTCGACGAACTGCCCGACGCCCAGAGCCGGCTGACCTATATCGCCCGGCTCACGGGCGAGGCCGCCGAGAAGGTGCTGAGCCGCGTGGAGCAGGCCAAGACCCAGCACGACTTCATCGCGGCCGAGACGCGGCGCGTGGGCGAGCTGCTGGTCAAGGATCCGGTGGCGGCCGTGGCCCGCGGCGTGGTCTACAACTTCCTGGGCGATGTCGACAAGGCCTCGCGCGAGATCGACCAGCACCTGACCGAGATCATGATGGCGCAGGACTTCCACGATCTCACGGGCCAGGTCATCGCCCGCGTGGTGAACCTGGCCGCGACGATCGAGGAGCAGCTCGTCGCGCTGCTGATCCAGACGGCGCCGCCCACCGCCAAGCCGGTGACCGCCCAGGCCCCGCTGCAGGGCCCGGTCGTCAACGGCGAAGGCCGCGACGACGTGGTCACCGACCAGTCGCAGGTCGACGACCTGCTGGCCAGCCTGGGCTTCTGACCCCACCGCGCCCGCCTCGGGCGCGGGCCGGCTGATTAGGGGCGCCAAGCCCCTTCTTATCGCGCTTTTCTCGCGCCCCCTGGTTCCGACAATGCGGCTCACCCCGAGCCCCATCCATGGAATCCAGCAGCCAAGACCGCAATTTGCCCGCGTCGGAGCGCAAGCTCCAGCAGGCCCGCAAGGACGGCCAGGTCGCCCGCTCGCGCGACCTGTCCAACCTGGCGGTGCTGGGCGTGGGCGCCTTCGCGCTGCTGGCGCTGGCGCCCTGGATGTTCGGCCGGCTGCAGCTGGCGGTGCACCACCAGCTGCGCTTTTCCGCCGACACACTGCTGCAGCCCCTGCAGATGCTGGACCGGCTGCAGAGCATGACGCTGGCCGGCCTCATCGTGGCGCTGGCGCTGGCCGCCATCGTCTCGGTGGCCGCGGTCGGCAGCACGGTCGCCGCCGGTGGCTGGGTCGTCACCACCAAGCCCATCACGCCGGACCTGAACCGCCTGAACCCGCTCAGCGGCTTCGGCAAGATGTTCAGCAAGGAAAAACTGGTCGAGACCGGCAAGCTGCTGGCCATCACCATCGTGCTGGGCATCGTGGCCTGGTTCTACCTGAAGGGCAGCATCGAGACCGTGGCCATGATGGTGCTGCAGCCCTCGCCGCGCTCCATCGTGCTGCTGGGCGACTGGTTGACCAAGGGCGTGGCGCTGCTGCTGCTGGTGGTCTTCGCGGTCGCCATGTTCGACGTGCCGATCCAGCTGTTCCTGCACAAGTCGCGGCTGAAGATGTCGCACCAGGAGGTCAAGCAGGAGCACAAGGAGTCCGAGGGCAACCCGCAGCTCAAGGGCAAGCTGCGCCAGCGCGCGCGCGAGATCGCCAACCGCCGCAGCATCCAGGCCGTGCCCAAGGCCGATTTCGTGCTCATGAACCCGACCCACTTCGCCGTGGCGCTGCGCTACGACGAGAAGACCATGGCCGCGCCGCAGGTCATCGCCAAGGGCGCCGACCTGCTGGCCTTCCGCATCCGCGAGGTGGCGCAGCTGCACGCTGTGCCGGTGCTGCAGTCGCCCATGCTGGCGCGCGCGCTGTACGCCCATGCCGAGCTGGAGGGCGAGATCCCGTCCGCGCTGTACACCGCCGTGGCCCAGATCCTGGCCTACGTCTACCGCCTGAAGGCCGCGATGCGCGGCGACGGCCCCATGCCCGAGGAACAGCCCGAGCCTTTCGTGCCGCCCGAGCTGGACCCGCTGGGCAAGACCGTCGTGGCCGCGTCCAGCACCGTCGGCGGCGCTGCCGACCCCGACGCGCCGCTGGATGAACTGCGCCCCGTGGAGCCCCGCTGATGCCGACCTCCCCCCAAGCCCTGCAAGCCTGGCTCCAGCGCCACGGCACCCACCTGCGCGGCATCGCCGCGCCGGTGCTGGTGGTGGCCGTGCTGTCGCTCATGGTGTTGCCGATCCCGCCCTGGATGCTGGACGCCTTCTTCACGATCAACATCGCGATGGCGCTGATGGTCATGATGGTGGCGGCCTACATGGTGCGGCCGCTGGACTTCTCGGCTTTCCCGGCCGTGCTGCTGCTGACCACGCTGATGCGGCTGTCGCTGAACGTGGCCTCCACGCGCGTGGTGCTCATGGAGGGCCACACCGGCGCGGGCGCGGCCGGCGCCGTGATCGAGGCCTTCGGCCACTTCCTGATCGGCGGCAACTTCGCCGTCGGCCTGATCGTCTTCATGGTGCTGGTGGTGATCAACTTCATCGTGATCACCAAGGGCGCCGAGCGCATTGCCGAGGTCTCGGCCCGCTTCACGCTCGACGCCATGCCCGGCAAGCAGATGGCGGTGGACGCAGACCTCAACGCCGGCCTCATCGACGACAAGGAAGCCAAGCGCCGCCGTGCCGAGGTGGCCGAGGAGGCCGAGTTCTTCGGCTCCATGGACGGTGCCAGCAAGTTCGTGCGTGGCGACGCCATCGCCGCCATCCTGATCCTTGTCATCAACATCGTCGGCGGCTTCGCCATCGGCATGCTGCAGCACGGCCTGTCGGCCGGCGATGCGGCCAACAGCTACATCCTGCTGGCCGTGGGCGACGCGCTGGTGGCGCAGATCCCGGGCCTCTTGATCTCGGTGGCCGCGGCCATGGTGGTCTCGCGCGTCGGCAAGGACAAGGACATCGGCAAGCAGATCGTCGCGCAGATGTTCGACTCGCCGCGCGCGCTGGCCATCACGGCCGGCATCCTGGCGCTGCTGGGCCTGGTGCCCAACATGCCGCACGTGGTGTTCCTGGGCGTGGCCTCGGTGCTGGGCTACATGGCCTGGAAGATGGCCAACAAGCCCAAGGAAGGCACGCTGGTGGCCGGCCCGCCGCCGGCACCGGCCGACAACGAAGCCAGCTGGGACGACCTGCAGCCCGTGGACCTGCTGGGCCTGGAACTGGGCTACCGGCTCATCACGCTGGTGGACAAGACGCGCCAGGGCGACCTGCTCAACCGCATCAAAGGCGTGCGCCGCAAGTTCGCGCAGGAGGTGGGCTTCCTGCCGCCGGCCGTGCACGTGCGCGACAACCTGGAGCTCAAGCCCAGCGCCTACCGCATCACGCTGCGCGGCGTGGTGGTCGGCGAGGGCGAGGCCTACCCGGGCATGTACCTGGCCATCAATCCGGGCGGCATCAGCACCCCGCTGATCGGCACCGCTACCACCGACCCGGCCTTCGGCCTGCCGGCCCACTGGATCGACGAGCGCCAGAAGGAAGCCGCCCAAATGGCCGGCTTTACGGTCGTTGATTCGGAGACCGTGATGGCCACGCACTTGTCACACTTGATGCAGGTGCAGGCGGCCCGTCTGCTCAGCCGCACCGAGACCCAGCAACTGGTGGAACACGTGACGCGCCTGGCTCCCAAACTGATCGAGGAAGTGGTACCGAAGATGGTGCCGCTGGCCACGTTCCAGAAGGTCCTGCAGCTGCTGCTGGAGGAGTCGGTGCACATCCGCGACATCCGCAGCATCGTCGAATCGCTGGCCGAGCATGCGAGCAGCGTGAGCGACCCGCTGGAGTTGGCGCGCCGCGTGCGCATCGCGCTGGCCCCGGCCATCGTGCAGCAGATCTACGGCCCCACCCGCGAGCTCAACGTGATCGCCATCGAACCCGCGCTCGAGCGCCTCCTGGTGCAGGCCCTGGGCAGTGCGGCCGGCCCCTCGCTGGACCCGAGCGTCGCCGAGCTGCTGACCAAGAACGCAGCCGACGTCGCCATGAAGCAGGAGGAACTCGGCGTGCCGGCCTGCCTGCTGGTGCCCGACCAGATCCGTAACGCGATCTCGCGCCTGGTGCGGCGCGTCGCGCCCCGGCTGCAGGTGCTGGGGCACAGCGAAATCCCTGAAACGCATTCCATCCGTATCGGCCCCATCCTCAGAGGTGCAAATTGAACATCCAACGCTTTACCGCCGCGACCTCGCGCGAAGCCCTGGCCAAGGCCCGGATGGCATTCGGTGAGGGCACGCTGATCCTGTCGAACCGCCAGACCGCCACCGGTGTGGAGGTCATGGCCACGGCCGAGGACACCGTCGCTGCGCCGCCCGCGCAGGGCCCGGCCGCCCAGGCCCGCCCCGCACCGCGCCGCACACCGATGGCCGCCGAGAAGACGCCCGTGGCCGAGGACGCCGAGCAGCTGGCGATGAGCACGCTGTCGTTCCAGGACTACGTGCGCGAGCGCATGCTGCGCCGCCGACACGAAGCCATGGGCGCCGCCGCCACGCCCAAGCCCGCTGCCACCAGCACGGCCAAGCCAGCGATCGCGCCGATCGTCGCCAAGCCCTCCTCGCTGTCCGAGCGTGCCGAACGCGAGGTGCAGACGCTGCGCAAGCCGCCGGCCTCGGTGCAGCTCGCGCAGCTGGCCGAACGCCTGGAGGCCGCCAACGCGGCGCAGGCCGCCGCTGCGGCCAAACCGGTGGCGGCCAAGCCCGCGCCGCATGCCCTGCCCTTCGTCAAGGAGGTCTTGCGCACCCGGCCGCAGCCCGGCCCCGTCGCGCCCGTGGCCGCACCGGCCTCGCAAGGCATCGTCGACGAGCTGCACGCGATGAAGGAAATGATCGAGGAGCGCTTCAGCACCCTGGCCTGGCTGGGCCAGGCCAAGCAGGACCCGATCCAGTCCAATCTCATGCTCAAGCTGATCCGCTCGGGTTATTCGCCCAGCCTGGCGCGTGCCCTGCTGGAGCGCATGCCCGCGGAGTGCTCGGCCGCCGAAGCCGTGCACTGGATCATCGAGGTGCTGCAGCGCAACCTGCACACCGACGCGGGAGCTGCGCCGCTGTACAGCGAAGGCGGCGTGTTCGCCCTGGTCGGTGCCACCGGCGTGGGCAAGACCACCACGGCCGCCAAGCTGGCCGCGCATTGCGTGCAGGAGCACGGTGCGGCGAGCGTGGGCCTGATCACGCTGGACACCTACCGCGTGGGCGCGCACGAGCAGCTGCGCAGCTACGGCCGCATGCTGGGCGTGGTGGCGCACCTGGCGCACGACCGCGCCGCGCTGCAGGACCTGCTCGGCCTGCTGTCCGGCAAGAAAATGGTGCTGGTGGACACCACCGGCGTGGCCCCGCGCGACCCGCGCAAGCAGGGCATGCTGGACATGCTGGACCTGCCCGACGTGCAGCGCCTGCTGGTGGTCAACGCCGGCGGCCAGGGCGACCAGCTCGACGACGTGATGGGCGCCTTCAAGACCGGCGGCGTGCAGCAGACCATCCTGTCCAAGGTCGACGAAGCAGTGAAGCTGGGCCCGGCGCTGGACGCCACCATCCGCCACCAGCTGCTGGTGCGCGGCATCTGCAACGGCCAGCGCGTGCCCGAGGATTTCGAGCGCGCCGACGCCGCCAAGCTGGTCGCGGCCTCCATGCGCAGCAACGTGCGTTCGGCCTACGACCCCAAGCCGGCCGACCTGAGCTTCATCTTCTCCACGGCCGGCGCCGCCCCGCTGCGTGCCGAGCGCGCCCATGCTTGACGCCTTCGCCGACCAGGGCGCCGGCCTGCGCCAGGCCCGCCCACCCGCACCGGCCCGGCTCATCACACTGGTGAGCCAGGGCGAGGAGGCGCACGAGCAGGCCCTGCTGTGGCAGCTGTGCCAGGCGCTGCAAAGCTACGGCTACCCGCCCGTTGTGCTGGACGGCACCAGCCTGGAATCCGCCGAACGCCCGGGCCTGGTGGACCTCATGCAGCACACGCCCTGGGGCGCCCTTGGCGCGACCGAGGATTCCGACTGGGCCGTGATGCCCGCCGCCGCCGGTCTGCGGGCGCTGGGCCGGTCCCGGCCGCGGCCACTGGATCTGCTGGGTTCGCTGTTCCAGGGCTGCGGCGTGCTGGTGCTCTATGCCCGCGCCGAACTGTTGATTCCGGTGCTGGCCGACAGTGCGGCGCAGCCGGTGCTGGCCGTGGCGCCGGGCCGCCATGCGCTGCTGCGCGGCTACCGCACGCTCAAGCAATTCCAGCACGAGGGGCGGCTGGCCCCCACGCTGGTTTCGCTGATCACCTCATCGCTCCGAAACGCAGACCAATTGGCCCGTACGACCGGCCGAAGTCTGCAAAAATGCGCCCTGACCTTCCTGGGCTGCGAGACCGACATGATCACCGTGCGCAGTGAACCGCAAGCCGAGCAGCGCAGCGACGACGTGCGCCGGCTGGCCTTGCGCCTGCTCGAGAACGGCGCCGTTCCCTTCATGGTCTGAGGTGCACTTGCGCGTACGCTCCATCTCACCTGTCCATCCCCATCACCGCTTGCCGGCGAAGGGAGGCGACGACATGCAACCACCCCCGTTTGGACTTCTCACTTCGTGCAGAAGTCCCATCCCCCCTCAAGGGGGCGCACCCGGCGGCCTGGCAGAGCCAGTTTCGCAGCTGCGCTGGCATGGCCTGCTCCGCGGCCTTCTGAACCTTTGCTTGCCATCCTGTGTTGAGCCCTGTGGATGGCGCGCCCGCGCAGTGAACTGACATGTACACCGCCAAAGGCCAACTCGACCGCGAGCACATGATCCGGCAGTACGTGCCGCTGGTGCGCCGTCTGGCACACCACATGATCGCCAAGCTGCCGGCCAACGTGGAGCTGGACGACCTGATCCAGGTCGGCATGATCGGCCTGTCCGAGGCGCTGACGCGCTACGAGGCGGCCCAGGGCGTGCAGTTTGAGACCTTCGCCACGCAGCGCATCCGCGGCGCCATGATCGACGAGTTGCGCGAGGGCGACTGGATGTCGCGCGGCTCGCGCAAGAGCCAGAAGGACATCGAGCGCGCCGTGCAGCGTGTGGAGCAGCGCCTGGGCCGCAGCGCCAAGGAGTCCGAGATCGCGGCCGAGCTCGGCATGGCGCTCGGTGAATACCAGGAACTGCTGGACAAGGTGCGCGGCACGCAGCTCGTGTACCTGGAGGACATGGGCGGCGACGAGGATGCCGAGGGCTTCCTCGACCGCCACACCGGCGACGCCGAGGCCGACCCGCTGAACCTGCTGCGCAACGACCGCCTGCGCAGCGCGCTGGTCGAGGCCATCAAGTCGCTGCCCGAGCGCGAGCAGTACATCATGAGCATGTACTACGAGAAGGATCTCAACCTCAAGGAGATCGCCGCCGTGCTGGGCATCACCGAATCGCGCGTGTGCCAGCTGCACAGCCAGTCGGTGGCGCGGCTGCGCGCCAAGATGCGCGCACATTGAACACGCCCAGATCCGCATGCAAGAAAAACGCCCTGCGATGCAGGGCGTTTTTGCATGCTGCGCTGGTGCAACTCAGCGCGCCGGTGCGGAGTAGATCTGTGGCGCAGCCCCGCTGAAGCCTGCGCGCCGCCCCGGTGCGTGGTAGGTCGGCTGCTTGTGCGGCAGCACCACGGCCAGGCCGCGTGCCACCACCACGGTGCGGCGCGCCAGCTGGTCGCGCTGATGAACCAGCGCACGCGCCAGCCGCGCCAGCCGCGTGGCCAGCGCATCCGGCACCGGCCGCGGCTGGTCTGCCGCAGCATGGGCCAGCTGCACCAGCGCCTGCCGGAACGCAAGCACGCCGGCCTCGTAGGCGATCGCATCGCCTTGCAGCAACAACTGGGTCAGGGAATCGAGCTGCGCCTCGGCCTCGGCGAGCTGGTGGAGAAAGCTGTCAGCCACCATGGCGGTGGCTCCGGTTCAGGCAGTGGCCCGGCCTCAGTGGCTGCCGGTGCCGCGCGGGGGCTGCAGCATTTCCTGCGCATTGGCGAGCATCTTGTCGGCAATGGCTTCGGGATTGATCTGGTAGCTGCCATCGGCGATCGCCGCCTTGATCTCGTCGACCTTGGCCTGGTCGATGTCGCCCGCATCCGCGCGGCGTGTGGCTTCCAGCGTCTTGCCCAGCGTGGAAACGCTGACCGAGGCGCCCGGCGTGGCCGCGGGCGTGCGGACAGCGGCCGCCTTCGCCTGGGCGGCGGCTTCCGTTTCTGGCCCGGGCCGCTTGGCCGGGGTGATTCCCGGGTTCGGGTCGGGCGTCTGTCCGATCTTCATTGCACTCTCCATGGCCCCCGTGAAAAGGGCATCGTGCAGATGCTATCGGCAGTTTCGAGAGCGACTTGAGGGCCAACATGTGAATTCCTTGCCGACAGGCGTCACATGGCCAGTTCGACTGTACGGGCATCCAGAACCGTACCGGTCAGGATGCGGCCGTTGTCCATGCGCACGCGCGCGGCCTGGCCGACCACGCCGACCGTCAGCGCCTGTCCGTCCGAGCTGATCGAAAAGCCCGAGCCCTGGGCCACCACGCGCACCTGGGCACCGGCCTGGAACGCCAGCGGCGCGCGCACCATGGACTGGCGGATGGCCTGGCCGGGCATGTAGCTGCGCGTGGCGATCTGGCCGACCCACAGCGCCGGATCGGCCAGCACGGGCGAGCGGTCCTCGGCCCAGTCGACCTCGCCCTGCTCGGCGTCGTCGGCGGTCAGCACCGCGCCCTGGGCCACCTGGCCGCGCAGCAGCCAGGCCGGCCCGAAGGCCTTGACGGTCACCGGCAGGAACACGCTCCAGCGCGTGGCGCCGTCCACGCAGCGAAGGCCCAGCCGTGTGCGGCCCCACAACCGCGTGTTGGGCGGCATGTAAGGTTCGACCTGGCCGCACGGCGCCAGCTTGAGCCGGCTGTCCAGCGCACCGATGCTGACTTCCATGCGCAGCGGGCCCTTGGCCTCGGCCGGCAGTTGGGCCAGGGCCTGCTCCACCCACTGCTGGCTGATCTGTTCGTACTGCGCCCAGGCCGGTGCGCACAGCGCGGCGGCCAGCGGCCACAGGCCCTGTCGGAGCGTTCGTGCAAAACCCATGGCCATACCTCCTGCAAGCGTGAATGGGACAGCCGCAACTGTAGGCAGGCCGGCGCAGGTCGAAGCTCCGAACTGCCCGCCAAACCAAGCCCTCATCGCGGCTTCGCCCGGCCGCCGGACTTTCACAATTCCCGGCACCCCCTGCTCCGTCCGCACCTGTGGCGGAGCCAACCATTGCACGAGGTGATGCCCATGTTGGACAAATTGACCGGCACGCTGGACTTCCAGGCCCGCGCCCTGCTGCTGCGCTCGGAACGCCAGCGCACCATCGCGAGCAACATCGCCAACGTGGACACCCCCGGCTTCGTGGCGCGCGACTACAAGTTCGGCGACGCACTCAAGAACGTGATGCAGGGCGACAAGGGCTACGTGGTCTCCACCGGCCAGGCCCGCACCGCGGCCGGCCACCTGCCGTTCTCGCGCATCGGCGAGCTCTCGCACCAGAACGATCCCGAGCTCGGCTACAGCGTGCAGGCCCAGCCCAACCTGGACCAGAACACCGTGGACCTGGACCGCGAACGCGCCAACTTCGTCGACAACACCGTGCGCTACGAGGCCGCGCTGCGCTTCATCAACGGCCAGGCCAAGACCATGCTGACCGCGATCCAAGGACAGTAAGGAGCGTCGCCATGTCCATGTTCTCCATCTTCGGCGTCTCCGGCAGCGGCATCAGCGCCCAGTCGCAGCGGCTCAACGTGGTGGCCTCCAACCTGGCCAACGTGGACGCCGTGGCCGGGCCCGACGCCCAGCCCTACAAGGCGCGCCAGGTGGTGTTCCAGACCACCCTGATGGGCGCCGACAGCGCCGCCGGCGTGTCCGTGCGCCAGGTGACCGAGAGCGAGGCACCGGCGCGCAAGGTGCTGGATCCCAACCACCCGCTCGCCGATGCCGAGGGCTATGTCACGCATTCCAACGTCAACGCCGTCGAGGAGATGGTCAACATGATCTCGGCCTCGCGCTCCTACCAGAACAACGTGGAAGTCATGAACACGGCCAAGACGCTGCTGCTCAAGACGCTGCAGATGGGCCAGTGAGCCCGCTCCATCCGAAAGACCTTAACCATGGCCATTTCCACCGACGTCCTGAACTCCGTCAACGGCGCGAGCAGCACCGGCACCGGCAGCACCAGCGGCACCAACAAGAACGACTCGAGCGCGCAGGCGGTGCAGGACCGCTTCCTCAAGCTGCTGGTCGCGCAGCTGAACAACCAAGACCCGATGAACCCGCTGGACAACGCGCAGATGACCTCGCAGATCGCCCAGCTCAACACCGTCACCGGCATCGAGAACCTCAATTCCACCGTCAACAACGTGCTGGCGCAGATGGCCTCCATGCAGGCGCTGCAGGGCGCGGCCATGGTCGGCCACGACGTGCTGACCGAGGGCTCGGCGCTGCAGGTCACCGACAAGGTGGGCCGCGGCGGCTTCGACCTGGCCACCAATGCCGACAGCGTGAAGGTGCAGGTGCGCACCGCCGGCGGCACGCTGGTGGACACCATCGACATGGGCGCCCTGGCCACCGGCCGCCACGCCTTCGAGTGGGACGCCACCAAGTACAGCGGCAGCGAGGCACTGACCTTCACGGTGATGCCCACGGCCAACAAGACCGCCGTCACCGCCACTGCGCTGCAGCGCACCCGCGTCGAAGGCGTGAGCAACGACAACAACGTGCTCACGCTGCAGCTGGCTGGCGGCAAGACGCTGCCCTACAGCAGCGTCAAGGCCATTCTCTGAACCCCCACGCCTCAGGAGCTTTCCATGGCATTTCAACAAGGTCTCTCCGGTCTGAGCGCCGCCAGCAAGAACCTGGACGTCATCGGCCACAACATCGCCAACGCCAACACCACCGGCATGAAGGCCTCGCGCGCCGAGTTCGCCGAGCTGTATGCCAACGCCATGGGCTCGGCCGGCGGCATCAACCAGGGCATCGGCGTCGAGGTGGCCACCGTGTCGCAGCAGTTCACCCAGGGCAACCTGTCGGTGACCGGCCGCTCGCTGGACGTGGCCATCAACGGCAACGGCTTCTTCCAGATCGACCAGCCCAACGGCACGCGCGCCTACACCCGCGACGGTTCGTTCAAGCTGACCAAGGACGGCCAGATCGTGACCAACGACGGCGGCAGCCTGCTGGGCATCACGGCCACGCCGGACGGCGTGATCCCGACCGGTGGCACCATCGGCCCGCTGATCCTGCCGGCCGGCGGCGAGATCAAGGCCGACCGCAGCACCGAACTGAACCTGCGCTTCAACCTGGACGCCTCGGCCGCCGTGCCCACCGGCACAGCGCCCAGCGCGCTGGTACCGCCGATCGAGACCTACGGCACCTCGGCCGTGACCTACAACTCGCTGGGCACCGCCGTGCCGATCGGCATCTACTTCACCAAGACCGCCAACAACACCTGGGACGTCTGGACCTCGGTGGACGGCGGCGCGCTGACCAACAGTGGCTCCATGACCTTCGGCAACGACGGCGAACTGACCTCCTCCAACGCGCTGACCCAGCTGAACATCCCGGAGTCGGATGGCACCACCTTCCCGATCGACCTCAACCTGGAACGCGCCACGCAGTACGGCTCCTCGCGCTTCTCGGTGACCAAGGCGCTGGCCGACGGCCAGACCTCGGGCAAGCTCACGGCGATCAACATCGACGACAGCGGCGTGGTGCTCGGCGTGTACTCTAACGGCAAGACGCTGGCGGCCGGCCAGATCCAACTGGCCACCTTCACCAATGAGCAGGGCCTGTCGCCGATCGGCGGCAACCTGTGGATGGCCACGCCGTCCTCGGGCCTGGAGCCCACGGCCACCGGCGTACCCGGCACCGGCAACCTGGGCGTGGTGCGCGCCGGCACGCTGGAGGACTCCAACGTCGACCTGACCAAGGAGCTCGTGAACATGATGACGGCGCAGCGCACCTACCAGGCCAACGCGCAGACCATCAAGACGCAGGACCAGGTGCTCAACACCATCCTGAACATCCGTTAAGACCAACGCGCGGGACTGAGCCATGGACCACATCATCTACACCGCGATGACCGGCGCCACCGCCGCGGCGGGCCGTCAGGCGGTGTTGTCCAACAACCTCGCCAACGTCTCGACCAACGGCTTTCGGGCCGAGCTGTCGACCTTCCGCTCGGTGCCGCTGAACGGCCCGGGTTCCAGCAGCCGGGTGTTCGCGCTGGAGACCACGCGCGGCCACGACAGCACGCCGGGCCCGGTGCAGCGCACCGGCCGCAATCTGGACGCGATGGCGCGCGACAACGCCTGGTTCGCCGTGCAGGGCCTGGACGGCACCGAGGCCTACACGCGCGGCGGCGCCTTCGAAGTCACGGCCGCCGGCACGCTGGTCAATCCGCAGGGTCTGCCCGTGCTCAGCGACGGCGGCGCGCCCATCGACGTGCCGCCCAACGCCGAGGTCACGCTCGGCTCGGACGGCAGCATCAGCGCCAAGGTTGGCAACCTGCCGCCCACCAACCTGGGCCGGCTCAAGCTGGCCACGCCGACGCCCGAGGATCCGTTGAAGCGCGGCGACGACGGCCTGTTCCGCACGGCATCGGGGGACCCGCTGCCCAACGACGCCAACGCCCGCATGGCGACCGGCGCGCTGGAGGGCTCCAACGTGAACGCCGTGGAAACCATGGTCGGGATGATCCAGGTCGCCCGCCAGTTCGAAACGCAGATGCGCCTGCTGCAACTCGCCGAAGCCGGCGACAAGAGCGCGAGCCAGCTCCTGGGCACCCAGGGCTAACAAGGAACCGCCATGATCAATTCGCTCTGGATCTCCAAGACCGGCATGGAAGCCCAGCAGACCCAGCTGGACGTCATCTCGCACAACCTGGCCAACGTTTCGACCACCGGCTTCAAGCGCTCCAACGCGGTGTTCGAAGACCTGATCTACCAGAACCTGCGCCAGGTCGGCGCCAACAACACCGAGGCCGAGCAGTTGCCCACCGGCCTGCAGCTGGGCCTGGGTGTGCGCACGGTGGCCACCAGCCGGCAGTTCTCGCAGGGCTCGCTGCAGCTGACCGACAACCACTTCGACGTGGCCATCAACGGCAACGGCTTCTTCAACATCCAGCTGCCGGACGGCACCGTGGGCTACACGCGCGACGGCAGCTTCGAGGTCGATTCGCAGGGCCGGCTGGTCACCTCCAACGGCCTGCCGGTGGCCAACGGCATCACCATCCCGCCGAACACGCTGTCGGTGAACATCAGCGAGACCGGCACCGTGACCGTGATGCTGCCGGGCAACACCGCGCCGCAGACGGTGGGCACCATCGCCATGTCCACCTTCATCAACCCGCCGGGCCTGGAGCCGCGCGGCCAGAACATCTTCACCGAGACGGCCGCTTCGGGCCAGCCCCAGGGCGGCACGCCGGGCACCAACGGCCTGGGCATCATGCGCCAGGGTTACCTGGAGACCTCCAACGTCAACGTGGTGCAGGAGCTGGTGACCATGATCCAGACGCAGCGTGCCTACGAGATGAACTCCAAGGCCGTGCAGACCTCCGACCAGATGCTGCAGAAGCTCGCACAGCTGTAGGAGCAGGCATGGCACGCACATCCTTGCGCCTTTGGCTGCCGGTTTTGGCCCTGTTCGCGTTGTCCGGGTGCGAGTCGCTGCGGCAAACCCCCAAGGTCGAGTTTCCCGACATCGCCACGCAACGCCCCGTGGCCATCGCTCCGCAGGCCGCCCCCGTGGCCACGGGCGGGCTGTACTCGCAGGTGCGCTACCGGCCTCTGTTCGAAGACCGGCGCCCGCGCATGGTCGGCGACACGCTGACGGTCCAGATCGTCGAGAACCTGAACGCCAGCCAGACCAGCACCGCCTCGGTCGACAAGAGCGGCAACGTGAGCAGCGGCATCACCGGCTTCCCGTTCCTCTCGTCTTCCCTGCTGGGCAAGCTCAGCGTGGGTGCCGAGTCGGAGAACAAGTTCGCCGGCAGCGGCGGCACCGCCGCCACCAACACCTTCAGCGGCACCATCACCACCACCGTGGTCGACGTGCTGCCCAACGGCCACCTGGCCGTGCTCGGCGAAAAGCAGATCGGCGTGAACCAGAACGTGGACGTGCTGCGCTTCTCGGGCACGGTGGACCCGCGCGCCGTGCTGCCCGGCTCCATCGTGCCGTCCACGGCCGTGGCCAACGTGCGCGTGGAGTCGCGCGGCCGCGGCCAGCAGCAGGACGCCATGGCAATTGGCTGGCTGGCACGGTTCTTTTTGAGCGTTCTGCCGTTCTGAGGCTTCGCACAATGGCGGCAGCCCTCTCTTTCCGAGCACTGCCATGACATTCCTGCCACGCCTCCTGCTCCCGCTGCTCGCCTTCGCACTGCTGGCCCAGCCGGTGCAGGCCATGCGCATCAAGGAGGTGGCCTCGGTGCAGGGCGTGCGCAGCAACCAGTTGACGGGCTACGGCCTGGTGGTGGGCCTGGACGGCACGGGCGACCAGACCACGCAGATGCCCTACACCACGCAGAGCCTGTCCAACTACCTGCAGCAGCAGGGCATCGTGCTGCCGGCCAACCAGGCCTCGCAGCTGCAGCTCAAGAACGTGGCGGCGGTGCTGGTCACGGCCGAGCTGCCGCCGTTCGCGCAGCCGGGCCAGGCCATCGACGTGACCGTCTCCTCCATGGGCAACGCCAAGTCGCTCAAGGGCGGCACGCTGATCGCGACACCGCTGCGCGGGGCGGACGGCGAGGTCTACGTGCTGGCGCAGGGCAACTTGGTCGTGGCCGGCGCGGGCGCTGCTGCCGGCGGCAGCAAGGTGCAGATCAACCACCTGTCGGCAGGCCGGATTCCGGGCGGCGGCCAGGTCGAACGCAGCGTGCCCACGCCGCTGCAGAACGGCGACCACATCGTGCTGGGCCTGGACGCCTCGGACTTCCAGACCGCGCGCCGCGTGGCCAGCGTCATCAACGACAAGCTGGGCCAGGGCCTGGCCCAGGCGCTGGACGGCCGCACCGTGCAGGTGCGCGCGCCCACGACGCCGCATGCGCGCGTGAACTTCATCGCCGAGCTGGAGGAACTGCGCTTCGACATGGCCGCGCCCTCGGCCAAGGTGGTCATCAATTCGCGCACGGGCTCCATCGTGCTGAACCAGGCCGTGACGCTGGGGCCCTGCGCCATCGCGCATGGCAACCTGTCGGTGAGCATCGCCACGACGCCCGTGATCAGCCAGCCGGCGCCGTTCTCGCAGGGCCAGACCGTGGTCGGCCAGCAATCGGACATCTCGGTCAAGCAGGAACCGGGCAAACTCATCCAGCTGCAAGGCGCGCCGCAGCTGGGCGACGTGGTGCGCGCGCTGAACGCGCTGGGCGCCACGCCACAGGACCTGCTGGCCATCCTGCAGGCCATCAAGGCCGCCGGCGCATTGAACGCAGAGCTGGAGGTGATTTGAATGAAACACCCCCGTTTGAATTTCTCACTGCGTGTAGAAATTCCATCCCCCCTTGAGGGGGCGCCGCCAGCGGCCTGGCAGCGCCAGTCCCGCGGCGGCTGCTGGCATGGCCTGCTCCGCGGCCTTCGGAACAACGGCTTGCGTGCCGGCTCTGTGTCCTGCGCACGACGCTGCGGCGCTGCGGAGAACTGACATGTCTCTGTCACCGCTGGTCACCAAGAACAATGCCCTCGCCGCCGACGCGCGCTCGCTGGACGCGCTCAAGGCCCAGGCCAACAAGGACGGCGCCGGCGCCATCAAGGAAGCCGCGAAACAACTCGAATCGCTTTTCATGCGCGAGCTGATCAAGAGCATGCGCGACGCGACCATGAAGTCCGGCCTGCTCGACAGCCCGCAGAGCGAGATCAGCTCGGACCTGCTGGACCAGCAGCTCTCGGTCTCCATGTCCGGCCTGCCGGGCGGCATCTCGGCGGCCATCGAGCGCCAGCTTTCGCGCCACACGGTGGCCATGGACAACACGCGTGTGCTGCCACCGGCCAGCGACGGCGCGAAGGTGTCGCGCATGCCCGCGGGCAGCGCCGGCACGAAGCAGGACTTCGTGCAGCAGCACCAGGAGGCGGCCGAGCGCATCGAACAGCAAAGCGGCATCCCGGCCCACTACATGATGGGCCAGGCCGCGCACGAGACCGGCTGGGGCAAGCGCGAGATCAAGCATGCCGACGGCAGCCCCTCGTTCAACCTGTTCGGCATCAAGGCCGGCCCGGGCTGGACCGGCAAGGTGGCCGAGGTGACGACCACCGAATACGTGAACGGCGAGGCGCGCAAGGTCAAGGCCAAGTTCCGCGCCTACGACTCCTACGAGGATTCGTTCCGCGACTACGCGAACCTGATCACCAACAGCCCGCGCTACGAGAAGGTGCTGGCCAAGACGGCCTCGCCGCTGAGCTTCGCCACCGAGCTCAAGCGCGCCGGCTATGCCACCGACCCCGACTATGCGGGCAAGCTCAGCCGCGTGATCAACAGCACGCTGCAGGTCCAGCGTGCCCTGAACGCATGACCCGCGGCGCGCCATGAGCAACATCCTCAACGTCGGCGTCCGCGCGCTGCAGGCCAACCAGGCCGCGTTGTCGACCATCGGCCACAACATCGCGAACAACGCCACCGTGGGCTACTCGCGCCAGGTGGTCAACCTCGCCACGGTGGAGGGCCAGTACACGGGCGGCGGCTACATCGGCAAGGGCGTGGAGGTGGCGTCGATCCAGCGGGTCTACGACGCCTACCTGACGCGCCAGGCCGCGCTGTCCAAGTCGGTTTCGGCGCAGGACGTGTCGCGCGCCGAGAAGCTGCTGCAGCTCGAAGAGCTGTTCGGCACCGGCAAGACCGGCCTGGGCGCTTCGGTCAGCGAGATGATGAACGCGTTCTCCGACGTGGTCAGCGCACCGACCGACCTGACGGCCCGCACCGTGGTGCTGACGCGCGCCTCGGAAACGGCCTCGCGCTTCAACGACACCGCCACCCAGCTGGCCAACCTGCAGCGCGGGCTGACCGAGGAGCTGGAGAACAGCGTGTCCACGCTGAACACGCTGATCACCGGCATCGCCGACGTCAACCGTCAGATCCAGGCGGTCGTCGGTCTGGACCAGCCGCCCAACGACCTGCTGGACCGGCGCGACCAGCTCATCAGCGAGATGAACAAGTACGTCCAGACGACGACGCTGGAGAACAACGACGGCACCGTCAGCGTGTTCGTGGCGCAGAGCCAGCCCGTGGTGCTGGGTACCCGCGCGCTGGAGCTCAAGGTGGCCAACGACCCGCTGGACCCCACCCGCAGCGAACTGCGGCTCGTCAACGGCAGCACCGAGGTCAAGCTGCAGGACAGCATGCTGGGCGGCGGCTCGCTGTCGGGCCTGATGCGCTTTCAGAACGAGGACCTGGTGGAGGCGCAGAACCTGCTCGGGCGCATGGCGGTGTCCATCACCACGGCCATCAATGCACAGCACAAGCTCGGGCTGGACCTGGACGGCGACCCGGGCGGCGATCTGTTCACGCCCGTCGCCATGGCCGACGGCGCGGCCTTCGCGAGCAACACGGGCAGCGCCGCCATCGGCATCAGTGTGGCCGACGCGAGCCAGCTGCGCGCCTCCGACTACCGCGTGACGTTCACTTCGCCGACCACCTACACGGTGACCCGGCTGTCCGATGGCGCCACACCCGCCGTGGCGCCAGGGCCGCCACCGACTGTCGACGGCTTGGCGCTGGACATGACTGGCGCAGCCGCCACGGGCGACAGCTTCCTGCTGCGGCCCTACGCGCAAGCGGCCGGGAACATGCACACGCTGTTCGCCTCGCCGCGCGACCTGGCCGTGGCGAGCCCGGTGCAGGCCAGTATGGGCACCACCAACACCGGCGGCCTGGCGGTGGGCAAGCTGGCGGCAGGCTCGGTGCCGGCACCGGCCAATGTGACCATCACCTTCACGAGCGGCACCCAGTACACGCGCTCGGACGTGCCGGGCACCTTCACTTACAGCCCCGGCACGCCGATCAGCTACGACGGCGCCAACCCCTCGGCCTGGACCCTGACGCTGAGCGGCGCGCCGCAACCCGGCGACACGCTGACCGTGGGCGCCATCAACCCGGCCTACGCGCCGCTGGACGCCGGCAATGCCAAGGCGCTGATGGACCTGCGCGACATGAAGCTGTTCGACGGCGCGCCGCTGACCGACGGTTACGCCGCGCTGATCGCCAATGTGGGCGTGCGGGCCCAGAGCGCGCAATACGCGGCCGACGTGTCCAAGTCCATCGCCGAAGACCTGGAGGCCCAGCGCACCGGCGTCTCGGGTGTGAACTTGGACGAAGAGGCCGCCAAGCTCATCCAGTACCAGCAGGCCTACCAGGCTTCGGCCAAGATGCTGCAGGTGGCGCAAAGCATCTTCGACAGTCTGATCTCGACCATCACACGCTGAGCGCCCGAGCCATGGCCAATACCTTCACCCGCCTGGGCACCGCCAACACCTTCGACGCCGCACGCCAGACGCTGCAGACGCGCCAGGCCAACCTGGCCGACCTGCAGGCCAAGCTGACCGAGGGCAAGCGCGTGGTGCGCCCCAGCGACGACCCGACCTCGGCCGCGCAGGCCGAGCGCGCGCAGACGCGCATCGCCCGCATCACCGTGGAGCAGCGCGCGCTCGAGACGCAAAAGAGCGCCATCCAGCTCGGCGAATCCACGCTCGGCGACGCGACCGCGCTGCTGCAGCAGTTCCGCGACCTGCTGGTGCAGGCCGGCAGCGGCGTCAACAGCCCGACCGAGCGCGAGACCATCGCCAAGCAGCTGGTGGGCCTGCGCGACGAGCTCGTCACGCTGGCCAACCGCAAGGACGCCAACGGCCTGCCGCTGTTCCACGGCCTGGGCAGCACCTCGGCCCCGTTCGAGGTCAGTGCCGACGGCACCGTGCCCGACCCGGACTACAGCTTCAACGGCCTGCCCGGCCAGGCCGGCTCCAACGACGTGGCCATCCCCGGCACGCTGGACGGCCGCGCCACGTGGATGGACGTGCCCGAAAGCAACGGCGTGTTCAAGGTCAGCCTGGGCGCGGGCAACAGCGGACAGATGTACACCGACGTGGGCATCGTCAAGGACGCGGCGCTGATGGGCAGCGAGGGCACGGACTTCACGCTGACCTTCCACGTCGACGCCACGACCGGCGCCATGACCTACGACGCCACCAACAACACCATGGGCGTCACCACGACGGGCCTGCCCTACAAGGAGAACCAGACCATCACGCTGGGTGGCATCTCCATGGTGGTCAAGGGCGTGCCGGCCGAGGGCGACCAGCTCGAGGTGGACGCCACGGTGCCGGCCGACCGGCCCAGCATCTTCGGCGTGCTGGACCGCGCCATCGCCGGCATGTTCGAGCCCGGCAGCACCACCAAGGGCGCGGCCAGCGCCAACGCCAACTTCAACCACGAGCTGGCGATCTCGCTGGCCCAGGTGGACACCAGCCTGGAACGCATCGGCGCCATGCGCGGCCGCGCGGGCGACCTGCTCAACCGCGCCGACCGCATCCACGACACGCAGGAAGACCGCAACGTGCAGGCCGAAGGCGACCGCTCGCGCGCTGAGGACATGGACATGATCCAGGGCCTGTCGGACTTCCAGAACCAGCAGACGAGCTACCAGGTCGCGTTGCAGACCTACGCCTCGATCCAGAAGCTCTCGCTGTTCGACTTCCTCCGTTGAGATGAGCCCTCCCCCGTTTGGATTTCGAAGGGCGTGTAGAAATCCCATCCCCCCCAGGGGGCGCCGCCAGCGGCCTGGCAGAGCCAGTTCCGCGGCGCCTGCTCGCATGGCCTGCTCCGCGGCCGTTCGACCAGTGGCTTGCAGGCGGGGGCTGTCTGCTGCGGACCGCGTGCCGGCACAATGGGCACTTGAGTTTTCTGGTCGCGAGGAGACATGACGCAATCGGTCGTCGGCAGCATCACCCTGGGCTACCGCCCGCTCTGGAACCGGGCCCGCGAGCTCGAGGCCGTGCAGCTGTTTGTCGAGGCCGCACAGGGCGGCGCCATCGACGCCGTGCACCTGGTCGCGGCGCTGCAGGAGCTGTCGTCCATGGCCACGCCGCAGCTGCTGCTGTCCATGCACAACAAGCGCCTGCTGTCCGACATGCTGGCGCACGCGCCGGCCGGCGATTACTGGATCGAGGTGCGCGGCGAGTGGCTCAGCGAGCCCGACATCTACGAGCGCACCCAGAAAGCCCATGAACGCGGCCTCAAGCTGGTGTGGCGCGGCGCGCTGGAGGACTGGCCCAAGACGCCGCTGCAGGATTGCTTCTTCCTGCGCCTGCTGACCCTGGCGCCGCTGACCGCGGCCACGGCGCTGCAGGAAGTCGCTGCCGGCCGGCAGCCTGACGGCAGCATCGCGCCGGGCCAGATCTACGAAGAGGTGCAGAGCCGGGCCCTGGCGGACCTGCTGCTGGACCGGGCCGGTGCACTGGCCATTGCCGGCTGGCCGTCCGAAGACGTGCTGCACGCCCACCGCCACCAGCCCGTGGCACCGGACGGCGCGGTGATCCGCCGCGCCGGCAAGGCCGTGGACGACGACCAGTCCATGGAGCAGATCGAGGCCGTGGTGCGCGAGGAGCCGGTGCTGGCCTACCGCTTCCTGTCGTTCACGAACTCGGCTGCCATGGCCGGGCGCGGCGGCATCGAATCCGTGCGCCACGGGCTCATGATGCTGGGCTATGGCGCCTTGGGCCGCTGGCTCGCCGAGCAGGGCGCGCATGCCGCCACCGACATCGACTTGCGCCCGGTCAAGGCCCAGATGGTGCTGCGCGCGCGGCTGACCGAACACCTGCTGGACGCCGGCGCCGAAGACGGCCTGCGCCGCGAGGTCTACCTGTGCGGCCTGTTCGCTGAGCTCGATCTGCTGCTGCACGAGCCGCTGGGCCAGGTGCTGAACCGGCTGCCGCTGTCCGAGCGCATCTACGCCGCCGCGGTCAAGCGCAGCGGCCCCTACGCCCCGGCACTGCAGGCCGCCCGCGCCATGGAAGGCGACGACACGCCGGCACTGCGCGCGGTCTGCCGCGCGCATGGCATCGGCGTGGAGGAGGCCAACCGGCAATTGCTGCGGGCCTTGGTCGGGGCGCGGCGGTAGGCCTTGCCTCAGTAGCGCAGTTCGCGCGCCCGTGTGCCGCTCGCGCCTTCGAGCCGGTTGCCCTGCAGCTCCACCTCCCGCTCGCCGGGCGCCACGCGCAGGTAGATGCCGCCTGAGGGCGGTCGTCGATGAACAGGTTGTCGTGCAGCACCAGCCGGTTCTCAGGCCAGGCGTAGCCCTCGGCGCCGTAGAACAGCATGGTCGAATTGGTGGTGCCCGGCCCCTGGCGCAGCCGGTTGTGGCTGGCTTGGACCAGGCCGCCGCTCGGGAATTCCAGCTCATAGCTGGACTGGCCCGTATCGCTGTCGGTCAGCTGGTTGCGGTGGACCGCGCTGCGCGCGGCACGGCTCTTGAGCAGATGGCCGCCGCGGGCGTCGTGAAAGGCGCTGTCGGTCACCGTGAGCGCGGCGATGCAGCCCACGTACAGGTTGTGGCTTTGCCCGTCGCCGGCGCCGTTGGCCTGGAACAGGGTGCGCTCGATGACCAGCTCGGCCGTCCGGTCGTTCGCGGTCAGGATGCCGTTCTCGTTGTCGCTGAAGCGGCAGTCCACCACGCTGAGCCGCCCCTGCTCGAACCGGATGCCCGCGCCATTGCGCGCCGCCGCGCGGGCGCCCTCGAAGTCGAAGCCCTCGACGCGGATGTCACCGCCGCGCACCACCCAGATGCCCTTGCCCTCTGCGCTGGCGCCATCGGCCAGCAGCCGCACCCGGCCGCCCACGGCGCGCAGCGTGAGCTGGCGCTGGGCCCAGACGGCGACATCGCCGCGGTACGCGCCAGCCTGCACCTCGACCGTATCGCCGTCGCGCGCGACCCGCGCAGCCTGGCCGATGGTGGAGAAGGAGCGGCCGGGGCCGACCGCGTGCACCACGCCCGGCCCGTCCGCCCGGGCGCCAGCTGCCCCGACGCACGCCAGGGCGCGCAGAACCGGCGGCGCGCCAGACCGCTCATGCAAGAGCCCCGCGCGCGTCGACGCGCAGCAGTTCCTCCACGTGGCCATGCAGCAGGCCACCGCGCACACCGATCAGCCAGTCGTGCAGGTTGACGGTCGGATCGCAGTGGCCGGGGATCAGCCAGAGCGCCTGCCCCAGTTCGGGCAAGGGCTGGCCGTCCTCGGCATGCAGCACGCCATGCTCGTCGCCGCCATTGGCATAGCGCCAGGGCGTCCCGCCTTCGGGCCGGTGCACCACCGGCAGCCCCGAATCGATGGCATGGCTCTTGTGGCCCGCATCGCAGACCGCATGGCGGGCGTTGCGGCTGATGACCTGGGACTTGAGGAACAGCGCGTGTTCGAACGCTGGCTGCTCCGGGTCGGCGTCGTTGCCAGCGTAGTCCGCGTCCATGAACAGGAAGGAGCCGGACTGCAGCTCGCCGTACAGGCCGCTGGCCGCCTCGTGCACCATGCTGCCGGTGCCCGCGCCCGTTACCAGCGGCACGGCCAGGCCGGCCTGGGCGAAGGCGTCGAGCTGGTCGCGCACGAGCAGCAGCACGGCGGCGATGGCGGAGCGCCGGTCCTCGGCGCTGCGCAGGTGCTGCGCCTTGCCGTGGTAGGCCTGCAGTCCGGCGAAGCGCAACGCCGGCGCGGCGGCGATGCGCTGCGCCAGCTGCACCGCCTCGGGGCCGGGCGCAAGACCGCAGCGGCCCTGACCCACGTCGATCTCCACGAACACGTCGATGGCGTCCTGCGCGCCGGCCAGCGCGGCGGCGAGCCGGTCCACGCCTTCGGCGCTGTCGGCCGCGATGGCGAGGCGGCCCCCGCGCTGCTGCAAGCTGCGGGCAAGCTCCGCCACGCGCGCGAGCTTGGCCGGCGCGATCACCTCGTTGCTGATGTACAGGTCGAGCACGCCGGCGGCGGCCAGCGCCTGGGCCTCGGCCGTCTTTTGCACGCAGGCGCCCACGGCGCCGGCTGCCACCAGGCGCTGCGCCAGCGCGGCGCACTTGTGCATCTTGGCGTGGGGCCGCCAGCGCACGCCGTGCTGGCGGGCGAACGCGGCCATGCGCGCGATGTTGCGCTCCATGGCATCGAGGTCGAGCACCAGGGCGGGCGTGTCGATGTCCGCGACGGCTTGGCCGATCGTTGCAGGGGCGTTCATGCGCTGACTTCGTCGAGTGCGGCGTCGTCCAGGTGCGCCGTGTCGGCCCAGCCGACCAGCGTCAGCGTCTCGGGCGTCCAGAGCAGGCGGTTGATCGCGGCGTTGCCCAGCGCCCAGGTGCGCGGGGCCTGCAATTCCTGCCCGGTCGCGGCGCGGTACAGCACATCCATCACGCCGCCGTGGCCGACCAGCACGATCTGCCCGCCGGGGTGCCGTGCCGCCAGCCGGTTCAGCGTGCCGACGATGCGCTCGCGAAAGCGCAGCAGCGATTCGCCGCCGGCGGGCTCGAAGGCCGGGTCGCGCTTGCGCCAGCGCAGGGCCTGGTCCGGCCAGTCCGCCTCGATCTCGGCGAAGGTCTTGCCTTCGAAGTTGCCGAAGGCGCGCTCACGCAGGCCGACATCGGCCACCACCGGCAGGCCGGCCCGCTCGGCCACGGCCTGGGCGGTCTGGTGCGCGCGGCCCAGGTCGCTGGCGTAGATGGCCGACAGCTCCTCGCCGGCCAGCGCCGCGCCGACGCGGCGCGCCTGCCAGCGGCCCGTGCCGTTGAGCGGGATGTCCAGATGGCCCTGGATGCGGGTGTCCACGTTCCAGGCGGTTTCGCCGTGGCGGATGGCGATGATGCGGGTGGCGTCCATCGCGGGATTCTAGGAGCGGGTGCCGGCTATGCTGCGGCATGGACAGCATCCCCCGCATCGACATCGCGGCCCTCGCCGGCACGGACGCCGCCGCACGGCAGAGCGTGGTCCAGGCCATCGGCCGCGCGAGCCGCGAGATCGGTTTCTTCGCCATCACCGGCCACGGTGTGCCCCCGGCCTGCAGCGCCGCCGTCTTCGACGCCGCGCACGCGGTCTTCGCCCTGCCGGCTGCGGCCAAGCGCGGTCTCGCCATCGCCCACCACGGCCACAACCGAGGCTACGTGGGCCTGGGCGTGGAAGCGCTGGACGAGGCCTCCGCACCCGACCTCAAGGAAGCCTACAACCTCATCTGGACCGACGGGGCCACGCGCCCGCCCAATATCTGGCCCCCCATCGATGGCTGGCGCCCGCAGGTCCAGGCTTACTTCGATGCCGCGCTGGCCGTGGGACGGCGCCTGCACCGCGCCTTCGCGCTGGACCTGGGCCTGGCCGAAGACTTCTTCGACGACAAGCTGGACCGTCCGCAGGCCACGCTGCGCCTGCTGCGCTATCCGGCGCATTTCGACGCCGATGCGCCCGCGGGCCGGGCCGGTGCCGGCGCCCACACCGACTACGGCAACCTGACACTGCTGGCCACCGACGGCGTCGCCGGCTTGCAGGTGCAGCGGCGTGGCGGGGGCTGGACCGACGTGCCGGCGCTGCCGGGCGCCCTGATCTGCAACATCGGCGACTGCCTGATGCGCTGGTCCAACGACGTCTACGTCTCGACACCGCACCGCGTGCTGCCGCCCGCGCGCGAGCGCTATTCGGTGGCCTTCTTCCTGGACCCGAACCCGGCCGCGCTGGTCAGCGCCATCCCGGGCTGCGTGCCGGCCGGCGCAACGCCGCGGCACGCGCCCATCACGGCCGGCGAGCACCTGCGCCAGCGCCTGGCCGCCACCTACGGCGCCATCACTTCTTGAGCGGGATTTCGATGTTGACCTGCCGCACACCGGCGGGCGGCTGCGGAAAGCTGCTCAGCGCGGCGTCGAACATGGGTGCGAGCAGGGACGGATCGTTGGGCCAGCGCGATTCGTGCACGGCGCGCGTCTCGTAGACCACCTGCTGGTTGGACAGATCGCGGATCACCACACTGACCTGGCGCTGCGCGTAACTGCGGTCCCACATGTCGTTGCGGTAGCTCCAGTACGGCCCCCAGCCGTAGAAGCCGGCGCCGCCGGCCCAGCGCCGGCCGTAGTAGGGGCCCCAGGGCCCGAAGCGGCTGTAGACCCAGGGGTCGACGAGCTGGGTGGTGCTGACCACGTCGCTGCCGATCAGCACGCTGTAGCGCGCCGCGGCCTCGCTGCGCACCCAGCCGGCCTTGGCCAGCGCGGGCTCGGCCGCGGCCTCCAGCTGGGCCTGCGCGCCCGCGGCCGACTGCTGCGAGGGCAGCCGCTCGAAGCGGTAGGTGGCAGGCTGGGGCACCGTGCGCAGTTCGGAAAAGGTCTGCACCTGGTTGTCGACCACGTAGCTCGTGGCGCAGCCGGACAGCAGCACGGTGGCCGCGACGGCCAGCGCCAGGGTCATTCGCGTCTGGATTCGCACAGGGACTCGCATGTCAATGCCTCCTCGACGCACCGTCCCCGCTCAGAGCCGGACGACCTGCAGCAGCGGTGCGATGGGCGGCGCGATGTCTTCCGCGTCGAACGCCTTGTCGCCGGAGGGATCGGGCACGCCCGTGGTCTTCAGACCCTTGAAGTCGTAGCGGGTTCCGTCCATGAGGTGCGAGGGCACCACGTTCTGCAAGGCCGTGAACATGTTTTCCACGCGGCCCGGGTACTTTTTCTCCCACTCCTGCAGCATGGCCGCGACCTGCTTGCGCTGCGCGTTCTCCTGGCTGCCGCACAGCGTGCACGGGATGATGGGGAACTGCCGGTGCGCAGCCCAGCGCACCAGGTCGCGCTCGGGCACATAGGCCAGCGGACGGATCACGATGTGGCGGCCGTCGTCGCTGACCAGCTTCGCCGGCATGCCCTTGAGCTTGGCGCCGAAGAACATGTTGAGGAACAGCGTCTGCAGGATGTCATCGCGGTGGTGGCCCAGCGCGATCTTGGTCGCGCCCAGCTCGTCGGCCACGCGGTACAGGATGCCGCGGCGCAGCCGGCTGCACAGGCCGCAGGTGGTCTTGCCCTCGGGGATGACGCGCTTGACGATGCTGTAGGTGTCCTGCTCCTCGATGTGGAAGGGCACGCCCACGCTGCGCAGGTAGTCCGGCAGCACGTGCTCGGGGAAGCCGGGCTGCTTCTGGTCCAGGTTCACGGCCACGATGTCGAACGAGATCGGGGCCCGCGCGCGCAGCTTGAGCAGGATGTCCAGCATGGCGTAGCTGTCCTTGCCGCCGGACATGCAGACCATGACCTTGTCGCCCTGCTCGACCATGTTGTAGTCGACGATGGCCTGGCCCATCAGGCGGCACAGGCGCTTCTCGAGCTTGTGGGTTTCGCGCTCGATCTTCGGCTGGGCAGCGGGCGCAGCTTCGGTGGCGGGTTCTTCGGCGGTCCAGACGGCGTTCATAGGGCTTCCTGCGGGCAAGGGCGGGATTTTCCGTCAAGCCGGCCCTGGCCTGCCGCGCAGGGCCTTTTCGCTCACCACTGCCCGGCTTCGACCCGGATCGCCACTTCGCAGTCGTCAAAGATCTCCAGCTTGGCGATCTTCACGCGCACGCCCAGCACGCCCGGCAGCTGCATGAGCCGCTGCGCCAGCTTGCCGATCAGGCTCTCCAGCAGGTTCACATGCTCGGCCGTGCACTCGTCGATGACGATCTGGCGCACCTTGCGGTAGTCCAGCACATGGGTGATGTCGTCGTCGCGCGGGCGCAGCGGCTGTGTGCCCAGGTTGAGCTCGGCATCGACGAGGATGGGCTGGGGCGCGGTCTTCTCGGAGTCCAGGATGCCCAGGTTGGCGTCGAAACGCAGCCCGGTCAGGTGCAGCGTCTGGGTGCCGGCGGCGTTGATCGTCATGGCTGCGATGGTGGAAGGGTCTGGGACTTGGACAGGAACACCTCGACGCCCACCGCCTCGCAATCTGGGTAAACATCGGGTTTGCTGGTGGCCAGGTGCACGGCCTGCACACCCGGATGCGCCAGCAGGCGCCGGGCCAGGTCGTCGCACAGTGTTTCCTGCAGCACGATGTGGCCCTGGGCGATGCGCTCGGCCACCACCGCCCGCACGAAGTCGTAGTCCACCACCTCGTCCAGGCTGTCGTGGGCCGGCGTGGACTGCGCGTAAGGCACGTAAAGCGCCACGTCGATCCACAGGCGCTGCGGGGCCTGCAGCTCGAACGCATGCGCGCCGATGCGCACCTGCACCTCGTGGCGGCGCAGGAACAGCTTGCGGCAGTGCCGCAGCAGGCCCATGCCTTCAGTTCCTGCCGTCAGCATCCTGCGACTCCTTGAACCATGCATCGACGACGAACATGACATCCCTCTCCAACGGCACCAGATGCTGGCCATTGTCCACACAGACCGTTTCGCCCGTAATGGCCGGCATGCCGGCCAGAAACAGGCAGGTCTGCGCCACATCGGCAGGATCGATCGGCCGGCGCAGCAGGTTGACGCGGCTGGCACGCTCGAAGTTCTCCGCGCTCTGCGGCCCGCTGAGGTACATGAGGCCCGGGGCCACGCCACACACGCGCACGGCCGGCGCCAGCGCCTGGGCCTGCAGTGCCACGGCGCGCTCCAGTGCCAGCTTGGACACGGTGTAGGAGAAGTAGTCGGGATTCAGGTTGGCGACCTTCTGGTCCAGCACATGCACGACACAGGCATCGGGCCGCGGACGGCGCGCCAGCTGACGCGCCAGTTCCCGGCCCAGCAGCAGCGGCGCGAGCAGGTTCACGTCGAGCTGGCGCCGGGCCCGCTCCGGCGCGAAATCCAGGCCGGTGTCGGGCTCGAACAGCGAGGCGTTGTTGACCACGGCGCGCAGGCCATCGCCGCGCGCGGCGATGGCGTCCATCATGGCCACTGCAGCCCGCGGGTCCGCCAGGTCGGCCTGCACGGTGTCCACCGACCGGCCGGCCGCGCGCAGTTCTGCCTGAAGGGCCAATGCTGCCTCGTGCGAGTGCTGGTAGTGGCACCACACGCGCCAGCCCGCGTGCGCGAATGCACGCACCAGTTCCGCCCCCAGGCGCTGGCTCCCACCTGTGACCAGCACTTCATCGACCATGATCGACCACCGCTTCCCACATGCCGCGAACGAAGAAAGACAGATCCTGTGCGAAATACAGGCGCTGGGCCGGGTTCAACAGGAAGTCCTCCCCCATGGTCTTGATGAACACGCACTTCGCACCACGCCGCTCCGCGTCCCACTGCGCCACAGGATTGAGCACATAGCCCTCGCGCTCGGCCCCCAAGAGGCAGGCGTGCAGGGCCGGAGTTGCTTCGAACATCGCGCGAGCATCCCCGTCAGACGCCTGGGCCTGCATCCAGACCACGAGATTGACCTTGCGCACGTTGAGCTCCAATCGAAAGCGGAAGGCGCCGGACGTGGCAACACGCGCCACAGGCGACAACGCATAGTCGGTGACGAAGCCCTTGGATTGGTACTCCAGCCGCACCGGCCCGGCCCCCTGAGGCGCCATGCCGTTGAGATTCTCGCGAACGGCCTTCGGCACCTCGCCCTCCAGAACCTGCGTCGTGAACTCGCGCAGCTTGCGTGCGCCGCCATCGCCGAAGACCAACGCAACCACCACGAGCCCGAGCGGCAAGCCCACCGTGAGGATGGACACCGCGGCGGCGACCGATTCCCGGTCCTTGTCCAGCATCCCGAACAGCAACAGGCCCATGGCACCGGCCAACGTGAGCAGCATAATCGCCGCCAACCCCAGCTTGGCCCATGTCGGTAGCGCAAGCAGCTTGAGCCAGCGAATCAGTTCGCTGGAAGTCCGCTCCCCCTCGTCACTCATGGCGTCATCCTCATTGTCCGCAGCCCCCTCCGATGGCTTGGCCCAGATTATCCGGCGCAGCATTTCCGAGGCCGGCGGCTGGCTGCCCTTTGACCGCTTCATGGCGCTGGCGCTCTATGCGCCCGGCCTGGGCTACTACGCCCATGCAGGCCGCAAGTTCGGCACCATGCCGCAGGGCGGCAGCGACTTCGTGACGGCGCCCGAGCTCTCGCCGCTGTTCGGCCAGGCCCTGGCCGTGCAGGTGGCCGACATGCTGGAGCGCACCGGCACCGACGAGGTCTGGGAATTCGGCGCCGGCACCGGCGCGCTGGCCGCGCAGCTGCTGGAGCACCTGGGCGACCGCGTGCGCCGCTACACCATCGTCGACCTGTCGGCTGAGCTGCGGGCGCGCCAGCAGGCCCGGCTGGCCGCGCATGCCGGCCAGGTGCATTGGGCCGACGCCCTGCCCGCGCAGATTGCGGGCGTGCTGGTCGGCAACGAGGTGCTGGACGCCATGCCCGTGCAGCTGCTGCACCGGGTGGGCGGCCAGTGGCACGAACGCGGCGTGGTGCTGCAGCATGGCGCGCTGGCCTGGCAGGACCGGCCGACCACGCTGCGCCCGCCCGCCGAGATCCCAGGCACGCACGACTACCTGACCGAGATCCATCGGCAGGGCCAGGCCTTCGTGCGCACGCTGGCCGGCCATGTGCATCGCGGCGCCGCGCTGCTGCTGGACTACGGATTTCCCGAGGCCGAGTACTACCACCCGCAGCGCAGCGCCGGCACGCTGATGTGCCACCAGGGCCACCGCGCCGACGCCGACCCGCTCGCGGACCTGGGCGCCAAGGACATCACGGCCCATGTGGACTTCACGGGCGTCGCCGTGGCCGCGCAGGACGCCGGCTGGGACGTGCTGGGCTACACCAGCCAGGCCCGCTTCCTGATCAACTGCGGCCTGCCCGCGCTGATGGACGCGGCCCCTCTTGCGCAGCGCGCGATGGCGCACCGCCTGGTCGCCGAACACGAGATGGGCGAGCTGTTCAAGGTGCTGGCCCTGTCCAAGGGGGTCGAACCCTGGGACGCGCCAGGTTTTGCCCACGGCGACCGCAGCCACACGCTGTAAGGCCAAACCATGCTGCGCTGGCTGCTCGTCGTCTTCCTCGCGCTCATGCTGATCAGCTGGCTCCAACCCTTCCTGGCCAAGCTGGGTTTCGGGAAACTTCCGGGCGATCTGCGCTTCCGACTGTTCGGGCGCGAATGGTTCGTGCCGCTGACCAGCACCATCGTGCTGAGTGCCCTCGTCAGCCTGATTTCCAAGATCCTCTGAGACAAGAACTGCCCATGAAAGCCTGCATCGACATCGGCGGCACCAAGGTGGCCGTGGGCCTGGCGCCCGACGGCGCCAAGCCCGAGATCCTCGCGCGCCAGAGCGAACCCACGGCCAAGACCGGCACGCCGCTGGCACTGTCCGAGCAGATCCTGCGCCTCGTCGATGCAGCCTGCGCCGAGGCCGAGGTCGATCCGGCGCAGGTGCAGACGGCCGGCGTGTCTTCCGCCGGGCCCTTCGTCAAGCAGGGCGGCCGCATCGAATTGGCCACGCCCAACATCTGCGGCGGCCTGGCGGGTCCCGCGCGCGGCCTGCCCAACGACTGGATGAGCGTGCCCGTGGAGGCTCCTCTGGCTGCGCGCTTCGCCCGCCTGCGCGTGGAGAACGACTGCGTCGCCGCGCTGGAGGCCGAGCGCCGCTGGGGCGCGCTGCAAGGCGTGGACGACTGCGCCTACGTGACCTGGAGCACCGGCATCGGCGTGGGCCTGTGCGTGGACGGCCGCGTGCTGCGCGGCAAGAACGGCAATGCCGGCCATGCGGGCCACAGCTTCGTGGTCGAAGACCACGAGGCCTTGTGCGGCTGCGGCAACCGCGGCGACGTGGAATCGCTGGTGGCCGGCAATGCCATCGCGCGCCGCTTCGGCCACGATGCCGCCCACTGGCTGGGCCGCGCCAGCGCCGGCGAAGCCGCAGCGCAGGAAACGGTGGACGGCCTGTGCCGCATATTGGGCCGCATGCTTTACAACCTGGTCGCCACACTGGATCTGGATCGAATCAGCCTGGGTGGCAGCGTGTTCTGGCACCACCGCGCGTATTTGCTGCCCAGATTGCAGGCAGAGGTCCAGGCGCATTTTCCGGCGCTCACACAAGGGGTAATCCTTGCGCCCGCCGGACTGCAGGACCGCGTGGGCGATTATGCGGCGCTGGCCCTGGTGGCCGACTGAGGCCGGGCGGCATACGCATAATCCCCAACGGCGGATCGAGAAATCCAGTTTCTGCAGCGAATGGATTTATCCCTATAATCCGCCCGCCTGCCAAGGGTTCGGCAGGAGTTATGGACGGAAAACGATGACCACCTACAAGGAACTGCTGCAGCAGCGCGAAAGCCTCGAAAAGCAGATCGAGGAAGCCAGGCAACGTGAAAATCAGGCCGCCATCGAGAAGGTGCGCGCCCTGGTCGCCGAGTTCGAATTGACGCCCGACGATGTCTTTGGCCGCAAGACCGGCAAAAGCAGCACCGCCGGCCAGAAGGTCGCGCCCAAGTACCGCGACAAGAGCACCGGCGCCACCTGGACGGGCCGCGGCAAGCCGCCGAAGTGGATCGAAGGCAAGAACCGCGAAGAGTATCTGATCAACTGATCATTCGCGGGCCGCAGCGCACGCCATTGCGCCCGGCCGCGATAATGGTAAGGCCCAGCGACTCAAGTCCGCGCCAGATATTCTTCCAGAGCCGCGAGTCGCGCCTTCTGGATTCGGGCACCGATTTCCGGCCCCTTGCGCCCCTCAGCCAGGGCCTCGCTGGAGATTCTGTCGGTTGCCACCGCCAGCACCGATTGCATACATTGCCGCAAGCGCTCACGTTGCGGATAGGGGCGGTTTTCCAAACCGGCCCGTCCGCGTGCGTCGCATTCGCACGCCAACAGGGCTTGCTCGAATCGCGCGGGTTTGCGGATCGCATCGCAGCGCTCGAGCAGACGCATCACGGCAGCAGCACCGAACTCACCACTGCGGTGGATATTGCCGTGCTCGCGCGCGACCACGTCGGCCAGATCCCGGCATTCGGTCGGAACGCGCAGTCTTTCTGTCAGGCGCCGCAGCAAGTGGGCACTGCGCTGCTCGTGGCCGTGGTGGCGGGGCAACAACGTGGCCGGCGTGGTGGCCTTGCCGAGGTCGTGGCACAGGCAGGCGAAGCGCACCGGCAGCGGGGCGTCGAGGGCGGCCGCCATGTCCAGCACCAGCATCAGATGCACGCCGGTGTCGACCTCCGGGTGGTGCTCGGCACGCTGTGGCACGCCCCACAGTGCGTCGACCTCGGGCAGCAGGCGCGCCAGCGCACCGCTTGCGCGCAGCACCTCGAACGTGCGCGAGGGCCGGCGCTCCATGAGGCCGCGCGCGAGCTCTTGCCAGACGCGTTCCGGCACCAGCGCGTCGACCTCGCCGTCCTCGACCATCTCGCGCATCAGCGCCTGGGTGGCCGGCGCCACCGTGAAATCGGCGAAACGGGCCGCGAAGCGCGCCAGCCGCAGGATGCGCACCGGGTCTTCGCGGAAGGCGTCCGAGACATGGCGCAGCACCCGGGCCCGCAGGTCGGCCGCGCCGCCGAAGGGATCGACCAGGCCGTCCAGGCCCTGCGCGTCGGCCGGCTGGGCCATGGCGTTGATGGTGAGGTCGCGGCGCGCGAGGTCCTGCGCCAGCGTGACGTCGGGCGCGGCGTGGAAGGCGAAGCCGTGGTAGCCGCGCGCGGTCTTGCGCTCGGTGCGGGCCAGCGCGTATTCCTCGCGCGTCTGGGGATGCAGGAACACCGGGAAATCCTTGCCCACGGGCAGGTAGCCGGCGTCCAGCATCTGCTGCGGCGAAGCACCCACCACCACCCAGTCGTGGTCATGCACGGGCAAGCCCATCAGCGCGTCGCGCACGGCGCCGCCCACCTTGTAGATCTGCATCGGACGAGTGTAGGGGCCGGCAGGTCGTACAGTTGCGGCCGCTGAGAGACCGCTTCGCAGACCCGTTTCCATGACCTTTCCTCTCCTGATCCTCAAGGCCGGCGCCACCTTTCCGGCCCTCGCGCAGACGCTGGGCGATTTCGACGACTGGATCCGCGCCGGCCTGGACGCGCCGGGCCTCGACATCCGCGTGGTCGATGCGCGCCACGGTGAACTGCCGCCGGCGCAGAGCCTGGCCGGTGTGGTCATCACCGGCTCCCACGCCATGGTCAGCGACCGGGAGCCCTGGAGCGAAGCCGCCGCCGCCTGGCTGCGCGGCGCCGTGCAGGCCGGGCTGCCGGTGCTGGGCATCTGCTACGGCCACCAGTTGCTGGCGCACAGCCTGGGCGGCGCGGTCGGCTACCACCCGCGCGGCATCGAGGTCGGCACCGTGTCCGTGCAGTTGCAGCCGGCGGTCGGCGACGATCCCGTGCTGGGCGAGCTACCTCCGGTGTTCGCGGCCCAGGTCGTGCACCGGCAGTCCGTCCAGCAGTTGCCGGAAGGGGCCGTGCGGCTGGCGGCCAACGCCTTCGAGCCCAACCAGGCCTTCCGCGTCGGGCCGGCGGCCTGGGGCGTGCAGTTCCATCCCGAGTTCAGCGCCCAGGCCATGCGCGCCTATGTCGAGCGGCTCGGCCCCGAACTGCGCGCCGAAGGGCACGACCCGGCCGCGCTGGTGGCCGGCGTGACCGACACGCCAGCCGCGGCGCGCGTGCTGCGCAACTTCGCGCGCCACGTGCAAGCGGCCTAAACCAGCGCCTCCAGGAAGCCGAGCAGCCGGCATTCGTCCGCGGTGAGGCCGGCCTTGCGCCGTGGCCGCATCTCCAGGCAGGGCGGTGCTGCCGCCTCCTGCAACAGCAGCGCCAGCACGGCCGGGTGTACATAGGCCTTGCGGCACACGGCCACGGTGTTGCCCAGCCGTGCCGCCACCTCGGCCAGCACCGCCTTGGCGGCCATGCGCCGGGCCGCCACAGAGCTGTCCGGCGCGCAGGGCCGGGCGCGTGCAAGCGCCAGCGCGTGCACGCTGGCATGCCAGGTGCGAAAGTCCTTGGCCGTGAAGTCGCCGCCGCTGGCCCGGCGCAGGTAGGCATTCACGCCGTCGGAGTCGATGACATGGCGCTCGCCCGCATCGTCCAGGTACTGGAACAGCTCCTGGCCCGGCAATTCCTGGCAGCGCCGCACCACGCGGGCGACGCGCGCATCGTCCAGCGCCACGGCGTGCTCCACGCCGCTCTTGCCCTTGAAGCGCAGCCGCACGGCGCTGCCACGCACCTGGGCGTGCCGGGCGCGCAGCGTGGTCAGGCCGTAGGAGCCGTTCTCGCGCGCATAGACATCGTTGCCCACGCGCGCGAGCGTGGTGTCCAGCAGCCGCACCACGGTGGCCAGCACGCAGTCGCGCTGCAGCGGCCCGGGGAGCGCGAGATCGCGCCGCACAGCGGCCCGGATGCGCGGCAGCACGCTGGCGAACTCCTGCAGCCGCGCGTACTTGCCGGCGTCCTGCGCGAGATGCCAGTCGGGGTGGTAGCGGTACTGCTTGCGGCCGCGCGCGTCGCGGCCTGTCGCCTGCAGGTGGCCGTTGGCGCGCGTGCAGATCCAGACCTGGGTGTAAGCCGGCGGGATGGCGAGCGAGCGGATGCGCTGCAACGCCGCGGGGTCGGCCAGCGGCGTGCCGTCGGGCCGCCGGTAGCTGAAGCCCTTGCCGCTGCGCCGGCGTGTGATGCCGGGGAGGCCGTCGTGCACATAGACCAGGCCCGGAGGCACGTCGACAGCTGCAGGGGTGAGGGTGGCGGTGGGCATCGCTGGAGATGCTGCGCGACACGCGGGCGCCCGCGTGTCGGAAAGCCCGGTCTTTGCGCGTCGGCGGCCGACGGCACGGAACGTGCTCCATCCCCGTAATGTGCACAATTTGTTTTGAAAAGTGCACAAAGCCGGTGCGCCAGCGTGGTGCGCCTTGTTCCCCGCCCTCGCTGGAGCTCCGCATGGACCTGCTGCCCCACTTTTCCCGCCGGCATCTGCTGGCTGCGCTGGCCACCCTGTGCACCGCCTTGGCGCCGATGGCACCGGCCGCGGCGCAGGATGCCGCAGCCTACCCCGACCGCCCGGTCAAGATCGTCGTGCCCTTCCCACCCGGCGGCGCGGCCGATGTCTACGCCCGCCTGGTCGGGCAGAAGCTGGGCGATGCCTGGGGCGGCAAGCAGGCCGTGGTCATCGACAACCGCGCCGGTGCCGGCGGGGTGATCGGCACGGACGTGGCGGCCAAGGCGCCGGCCGACGGCTACACCTTGCTGATGGTGACCATCGGCCATGCGGTCAACCCGTTCATGTACAGCAAGCTGCCCTACGACACGCGCGCCGACCTGGTGCCGGTGGGCGTGGTCGCCAAGGTCCCGAGCGTGGTGGTGACCGGCCCGGCGCTCAAGGGCAAGACCCTGCAGGATCTCCTCGCACAGGCCAAGGCCCAGCCCGACGCGATGCAGTACGCCTCCTCGGGCGTGGGCACCACGAGCCACGTGGGCGCGGCGCTGCTGGAATCCATGTCCGGCGCCCACATGCTGCACGTGCCCTACAAGGGTGCGGCGCCGGCGTTGCAGGACGTGATGGCCGACCGCGTGGCGCTGTCGGTGGACATCATCACCTCCTCGTTGCCGCTCGTGAAAAGCGGCAAGCTGCACGGCGCGGCCATCACGAGCGCCCAGCGCTCGCCGCAGCTGCCCGACGTGCCCACGGTGGCCGAAGCCGGCCTGCCGGGCTTCGAGTTCGTGTCCTGGTACATGTTGCTGGCGCCGGCGAAGACGCCCGCGCCCATCCTGGACAAGCTCAACGCCGCGCTGCGCCAGATGGCCCAGGCGAGCGACTTCCGCGCCCGCGTCGAGGGCACGGGCGGCGAGGTGGCCAGCCTGACGCGCAAGGAGTCGAGCGACTACCTCGACGCCGAGTTCACGCGCTGGGCCAAGGTGGTGAAGGAGCGGAACATCAGGGCAGAACAGTGACACCACGCGACCTCATCGGATACGGCAACCAGCCCCCGGCGATCGCCTGGCCGCAGCAGGCCCGCGTGGCGGTGTCGTTCGTGCTGAACTTCGAGGAGGGCGCGGAGTTCTCGTTCGCCGACGGCGATGCGCGCAACGAATCGGTCTACGAGGTGATCGACCCGCGCACGGGCTGGGACCCGTGCATCGACAGCCATTTCGAATACGGCACGCGCGCGGCCTGGTGGCGCATCGCCGACACCTTCGCGCGCTGGGATGCGCCGATGACGGTCAGCGCCTGCGGCCGTGCCGTCGAGCGCAGCCCCTGGCTCGCGCAGGACGCCATCGCCCGCGGCCACGAACTCTCGGCCCATGGCTGGCGCTGGGAAAGCCATGCCGGCATGGCGCCCGAGCGTGAGGCGGCCGACATGGACGCCTGCATCCGCGCCTTTGAGGCCGCCTGCGGCCAGCGCCCGCTGGGCTGGCACACGCGCTCGGCCTGCACGCCGGCCACGCGCGCGCTGCTGGCCGAGCGCGGCTTCCTCTACGACAGCGACGCCTACAACGACGACCTGCCCTACTTCGTGCCCGTGGCCGGCCGGCGCCACCTGGTGCTGCCCTATGCCTTCGACACCAACGACATGCAGTTCCAGCACACCCAGCGCTTCGCCACGGCTGGCCAGTTCGCCGAGTACTGCTGCGACGCCTTCGACTGGCTGTGGAAGGAAGGCGCGCGCGCACCGCGCATGCTGTCCATCGGCCTGCACCTGCGCATGATCGGCCGGCCCGCCCGCATGAAGGCGCTGGAGATCATCCTCGCCCACCTGCGCGAGCGCGGCGGCGCCTGGATCGCCACGCGCGCGCAGATCGCGCGGCACTGGATCGCGCACGCGCCAGCAGCTTGAGAACGAAAGGGCTGCGCTACATTCGCTGGATGCACCCCCAGGAACAGGCCATCCACGCGACCTTGGCGCAGACCCTGCTGGCCGGCCGCCTGGCCCCGGGCACGCAGCTGATCGAGACGCGGCTGGCGCAGATCTTCGGTGTCTCGCGCGAACGGGTGCGCAAGGTGCTGCACCGCCTCGGCCACGAGCGGCTGCTCGAGCTGATCCCCAACCGCGGCTGCTTCGTCTCCAGCCCCACGCTGGTCCAGGCGCGCGAGATCTACGAGGCCCGCCGCATCGTCGAGGGCGGCTTGGTCGGCCGGCTCGCGGGCCGGCTGACGGCCGCGCAGCTGGCCGCGCTGCAGGCGCATGGCGCGCAGGAGCACGCTGCGCTGCACGCACAGGACCGCGCCCGCTCGATCCAGCTCAGCGGCGAATTCCACCTGCTCCTGGCCGGCTTCGCCGACAGCCCCTTCGTGCTGCGCGCGCTGCAGGAGCTGGTCAGCCGCACGGCCATGCTGGTGGCCTTCTTCGAGCCGGCAGCCTCCTCGGCCTGTGCCTGCGAGGAGCACGACGACATCGTGCGCGCGCTGGCCCAGGGCGACGCCGCGCGTGCCATAAAGGCCATGCATGCGCACCTCTCGCTGATCGAGACGCGGCTGCAGCCGCGCGCCCAGGCCGCCTGCGGCAGCGATGCCGACGCCGAGATCGCGCGGGCCTGGGAAGCCGCGCAACAGCAGGTGGCGGCGTGAGCATGCTGCATGTGCTCGTCGCCGGCCGCGTGCAGGGCGTCTCGTACCGCGCCAGCATGGCCGAGCGGGCCCGTGCGCTCGGCGTGCGCGGCTGGGTGCGCAACCTGTCCGATGGCCGCGTCGAGGCCCTGGTGCAGGCCGAGCCCGCGGTGCTGGATGCCTTGCTGGCCTGGTGCCGGCGCGGCCCGCCGGCCGCGCGCGTGGACAGCGTGCAGGCCCAGCCCGCCAGCGGCGACGCCAGCCTGGCGGCCGGATTCGAGACGCGCCCGACCGCCTGAGTTCAGGGGCGCAGCACGCCCAGGAAGTGGTCCAGCATCTGGAAGTGGTCGTCGTGGAACTGCGGCTCCAGTTCCGCCAGCTGGTCTATCGGCACCCATTGCGCGTCGCGCGCGTCGTCGCCGGCCTGCACGGCGGGCAGCGCCCGGTCGCCGAGGTCGAAGTAGTGCGCATGCGTGATGACGCGGCCGCGCTGGCTGCGGTCGGGCCGGTCGAACACCGTGACGGCCTTCAGGCACTGGCGCAGCGCGGGCTCCAGCATGGCCAGGCCGGTCTCTTCCTCCAGTTCGCGCACGGCCGACTGGTAGACCGTGTCGCGCTGCTCCAGGAAGCCGCCCGGCACGGCCAGCAGGCCCAGGCCCGGCGCCTGGCCACGCCGGATCAGCAGCACGCGGCCCTGGCAACGGATCACCGCGTCCACGGTCACGAACACCGGCGGATACGGTGAACCGGCCCATTCGGCACGCCCGCGCGCCAGGGCCTGCCATTCCGCGGCGAGCGCGGGCAGATGGCCCTGGTCCAGCCAGTCGCGCAGGAACTCCTGCGTGTTGGTGTGCAGCAGCGGCGCCATGCGCAGCAGCGCGGCCTGCGCGCCGCCGGAGCCGGCGCCCAGCAGCGCATCGCGCAGGGTGCGTGCGTCGTAGGCGCCAAAGCCGGGCACGGCCCACAGCTTCCATTGCGGGAAATCCCGGATCCAGGCGCTGCTGGCATCCTTGAAATGCCCGGCCAGCAGCACGTTGCCGCCCTCGGGCAGGCTTGCGGCCACCAGCGCGCGCACGCTGTCGGCCCAGCGCTGCTCTTCGTGGTGGTCGCGCAGCGGCTGCACGTCCACGCGCTCGCGCAGGTCCTCGGGCAGGGCCTGGCGGAGCATTTCGGCGCGCTCCTGCCAGGTCCAGGGTTGGGCCGGCGTGCGCGCCTGGTGGGCAGAGCCCAGCAGCACTAGGCAGCGGCGCGCGTACGCCAGGGCCTGCAGCAGCACGCTGCGGTGGCCCAGGTGAAAGGGCTGGAAGCGGCCGATGCAGACGGCCAGGTCGTGAATGGGAACAGACATGGACGGACTCCGATGGAACGATTCATTGTGCGCAATGCCCACGGGGCGTCCAACACCCGTAGCAGCGGCGCGGGAGTCCTACAGCCCCCCCTGCAGAAGCGCGGCGCGTCGGCGACGGCTTGCAGGCCGCTCCGTCCTACGCGGGGCGTCGCGCCATGCCGACGCAGCGCCGTTGGTGGCCGCCTAAGCTGAGTTTCAGCCGGCGCTTCGCCGGCCATCACCTTCCATTCAACACCTAGGAGATTCCGCCATGAAAGCATCCACCACGCTGACCTCTCTCGTTGCTGCCGCCTCGATGGTCGGCGCCATCGGCCTGGCCTACGCCCAAACAACGGGCGGAACCACCCAGACGCCACAGCAGGCCCAGATGGGCGCCATCGACGGCACGCCGAACAACAACAGCAACATGAACAACGCAACGACACAAACGCCGCAGACCATGCCGGCCCAGACCCAGGCGACGCCCGACATGAACACGCAGCAGCCGCTGCCGCCGCAAGCCGACCGCAACTGAACGGCAAGGCCATGTCCACCGAGCGCCCCCCGCAACGCGACGACACGCTCGCCGGCCTGAAATACGGCCTGCTGCTGGGGGGCACCGTCCTGGCGCTGGCACTGCCGCCGGCCGGCGTCCAGCAAGCGGCCGTGGCTGCCAGTGTGCCGTCGATCGCTCCAGCCGCCGTCAACACTTTCAGTGCCGGGCCACGCGCGGTTCGCCGTGCGGATCTGGCTGGTCAGGACGCCTCCGAAGACGTGCATCGCGTGGCCGATTGGGTGATCGATTCCGGCGACCACGAGGGGCTTTACTTCGTGGTCCTGGACAAGCGCAGCGCCAAGGTGTTCCTGTTCCGCCCCGACGGCAGCCTGCTGGCTTCCACGCCGGTGTTGCTGGGCTCTGCGCCCGGCGACCACACCGTGGCAGGCGTGGGCGACAAACCCATCCATGCCGTACTACCCGAGGAACGCACCACGCCGGCCGGCCGCTTCGTCGCCCAGGCCGGCCGCAATACCACGCCCGAGGACGTTGTGTGGGTCGATTACGCGGCCGCCGTTTCCATGCACCGTGTGCGCGCCACCGACCCGCGCGAGCGCCGGCTCGAACGCCTGGCCTCACCCAGCGTGGAGGACAACCGCATCTCCTACGGCTGCATCAACCTGCCTGTTGCCTTCTTCGAAAACGCACTGTGGCCGGTGTTCCAGCACAGCCGCGGCATCGTCTACGTGCTGCCGGAGCAACTGCCGCTGCAGCAGGTCTTCGCCGGGCTCTACGACCCGGGGGAGCGCCAGCTCGCTTCCCGCTGATCGTCCTGATCCGGCCATCGGTCGGCACGTCGCTGTAGGACAGCGGGTGCCGCACTTGTGGGTCGCCTCCTACGCCGCTAGCATGCGGCGCGATGCGACACCTTCTGCTGCGCTGCACCATCCTTATGGCCTTGGCGTCTACTGCGCATGCGGCGCCGCCCTCGTTCTCGGAAGATGCACGCCAAGTGGCCCACTGGGTCATGCAATCGGGCGACAACGCCGGCCTGCCCTACGCGCTGGTCGACAAGAAGGCCGCCATGTTGTACCTGTTCGGCGCCGACGGGCGGTTGCGCGCCGCCTCGCCGGCCTTGCTGGGCGCCGCGCCGGGCGACCGCGGCGCACCCGACCTGAACCAGCGCGACCTGTCCACCCTGGCCATGCACGAGCGCACGACGCCGGCCGGCCGCTATGTGGCCCAACCCGGCCGCAACCTGCAGGGCGAGCCCGTGGTCTGGGTCGACTACGGTGCCGCGCTGGCCATCCACCGGCTGCGTCCCGGCCCGTCGGCCGAGCGCCGCGCCGAACGCCTGCGCTCGGCCACGCCGGAAGACAACAAGGTCTCGCTGGGCTGCGTGGTGGTGCCCGTGGACTTCTACACCCACCAGGTGGAGCCGCTGCTGGGCCATGGGCGCAGCGTGGTCTACATCCTGCCGGAGACCGTGGCCGCCAGCGCCGTCTTTGGCTGGCAATGAGCCGCCTGCGGGGCGGCGCGGGCCGGACAGTCCGCTGCGGACCGTGGCTGCCCCGGCGCGAGGCGCGGTGTCAGCCAGCGGCCACGTAGCGGCAGCACAGCGTGCGCGGCTGGCGGTCGAAGGCGGCCGGCGCGGTTTCGCGGATGGCATCGCCCACCGGTGCCAGCGCGAAATTGTCGGCTGAGCAGTGCAGCAAGCGCAGCGCGCGGCCGGCGGCGTCGACCGCAGTCACGAGGCCGATGTGGCCAAAGCGCTCGCCGCTGCCCTCTTTCGGGTAGACCAGCAGATCTCCGGGCTCCGCCCGGTCGCGGCGCGCGAAGCGGCGCCGTGCGCCCTGGGCATCGGCCCAGATGCTGTCGGTGTTGATCCAGTCACCCGCGGGCGTGCGGCGCGACAGGCCCAGCGCCCAGCAAACGTAGCCCGAGCAGTCACACGCGGGCAGCACCAGGTCGGGGTCGGTCGGGTCCAGGCCCGCGGCCCGGGCCAGCGGCAGCAGGCGGGCCCGTTCGCCGGCAGGCAGTCCGGGCCAGGCACGGCCCACGGCCAGCGGCGTTGTGCAGTCCGGCGCCCGTGGGTCCAGTCCCCCTTCGCCGGCCCAGTACAGGGTCTTGCGGCCGACCATGGACCGGGCACGTGCGATCAGGACGGGGGCATCGGACATGACGCCACCTTAGCCGCCCGGCCACGCTGGCGACATCCCGCGTCCGCGCGATGGCGCTGACGCGACGCGCTGGCAGAATGGTCCGGCCCCAGGGAGGAATGCATGGCCATTGAGGTGCTGATCGTCGAGGACGAGCCCGAGTTCATGCGGCGCTTCGCCGACGCCGTGCTCGGCGATCCCGGCCTGGCCCTGCTCGGCGCGGTGGCCAATGGCCAGGCCGCCAAGGCCGTGCTGGACCGGCAGCGGCCGGACGTGCTCCTGGTCGACCTGGGCCTGCCCGACATCAGCGGCATCGAGGTCATCGCACACGCGCAGCAACGCCACACCGATTGCGACGTGCTGGTGGTCACCATGTTCGGCGACGATGCCCATGTGGTGGCCGCCATCGAGGCTGGCGCGGCCGGCTACCTGCTCAAGGACGCAGCGCCAGAACGCATCGCGGCCGCGCTGCACGAGTTGCACGGTGGCGGTGCGCCGATCAGTCCCAGCATCGCGCGGCGCATCCTCTCGCGGCTGCGCAGCGGCGCGCCCGCCGGCACGCCCTCGCGGCCGACGCCGCTGGAGCCTGCCTCGCCGCTGACCGCGCGCGAGACCGAATTGCTCCGCATGGTGGCCAAGGGGCTGTCGTTCGACCTGATCGGCGAGCTGCTGGAGATCTCGCCGCACACTGTGGTCGCGCACGTGAAAAAGATCTACCGCAAGCTCGCCGTGCATTCGCGCGGCGAAGCGGTCTATGAAGCTTCGCAGCTGGGTCTGCTGTAGCGCGCTGCTGCTCGCCGGCTGGCTGCTGGCCGGCCTGGCACAGGCGCAGACGCTGGAGCCTGCCCAGGCACAGTTGCTGCGTACGGCCGACACGCTGCCACCGGATCCGGCCGATCCGCGCTGGCAAACCGTGGCCCTGCCCGACACCCAGCCGGACCCGGTGGTCTGGTACCAGCTCAGCTTCATGCTGCCGCCAGACGCCGCGCAGCGCATGCAGCAGGACGCCTGGATGCTGTACCTGCCTTATTTCTATGGCGGCGGGCGCATCTGGCTGAATGGGCAGCTGGTCGGTGCGGTCCCCGAAACCACGACCGAAACGCGCGTGCGATGGGAACGTCCGCATCTGCTGGCATTGCCGCCCAGCCTGCTGCGGGAGGGTGCCAACCGGCTGCAGCTGCGCGTCGCGGCCTCGCAGGCGCCGGCGGCAGCCTTGCTGCCACGGCTGGTGCTGGGACCGCAGAGCGCGGTGCAGGAACAATTCGACCTGCGGCTGTTCTTCTCGCGCACGGTGCCTGTCATCACGGTCGTGGTGTCGATGGTGGCCGGGCTGTTCTCGCTGTACATCTGGCTGCGCCGCCCGCAGGAGACGCTGTACGCCATCGCCGGCCTGGTCGGCGTGGTGTGGGCGCTGCGGACCACCACCTTCGTTTTCGACATGCTGCCGGCCTGGGCCTGGCCGATCTGGCGCCTGATGTACCACGCCAGCAATGGCGGCTTCATCGTCCTGCTGGCGCTGTTCGCACTGCACCTGGCGCGCTGGCAGCCGCGCTGGCTGCTGCGCGGGCTGGTCGGCTGGTGGGCGCTGGGGCCGCTGGTGTATGTGCTGGGTGGCGCGAGCAGCGGCGCGGAGCAATGGGTGGCGCGCTGGTGGGTGGCCGGGCTGATCCCGATCGGCGTGATGGGGGCGCTGGTGGCCGTGGTGGCGGCCTGCCGCTGGCCTTCCGTCGAGCGTGTGCTGATCGCGCTGGTCTTCGTGCTGACCCTGTTGTCTGGCGTGCACGATTACCTGGTGGCCTGGCACTCTCCCTGCTTCGAAGCGCTGCTGCCGCGCTGGAGCGCGCACCGCTTCTTCGTCCTGCACTACGGCGCCAACCTGCTGCTGCTGACCATGGGCGGCCTGATCACGCTGCGCTATGTGCGCAACCTGCGTGCATTGGAAGAATCGCACCGGACGCTGGAGGCCCGCGTGGCGCAGCGCGAAGGCGAGATCGCCGCGAGCTACGCACGCATCGCCGCGCTGCAGCGCGAGCAGGCTGCCACCGACGAGCGACAGCGCATCATGCAGGACCTGCACGACGGCCTGGGCGCGCAGCTGTTCACCTCGCTGCTGCGGGCCGAACGCGGCGCCCTCGATGCGCCGCAGATGACCGGCGTGCTGCGCGCGGCCATTGACGAGATGCGCGTGGCGCTCGATGCGCTGGGTTCCGAGGAGGGCGACTTCGGCGCGGCTTGGACCGACTTCCGCTTCCGCTGGGATGCTCGGCTGCGGGAGGCCGGCCTGGCGACGCGCTGGCGCCAGGGCCTGCCGGAACAGGCGCTGGTGCTGCCGCCGCACAGCACGTTGCAGGTGTTGCGCATCGTCCAGGAAGCGCTCACCAACGTGCTCAAGCATGCGCACGCCAGCAGCGTGGAAATCACACTGGACTGGCAAGACGGCCTGCTGCAGCTGGAGGTGGGCGACGATGGCGTGGGCCTGTGCACGCGCGGCGCCGCTGGCCATGGCCTGGTCAACATGCACGCCCGCGCCGCGCGCCTGGGCGGGCGGCTGCACCAGCTGCCCCGTGCGCAGGGCTGCTGCTGGCGGCTCGAGCTGCCCCTCGCGCAAACACGCGATGGCCTGCCGCACTGACGGCATTCCCGCCGCTGCGGCGCCCTCCTAGAGTCCTGCATGCGCCGCCGCGTGGCGGCCGGAGACACTTCCATGCTGACTTGCGCCCTGGCCGTCGCGCCAGCTCCTCGCCCATGACGACGTGGTCGCTGGCCATGCCCGAAGGTCCGCTCGCCATCGTCGGCTGGACCTACCTGCTGTCCAACGCGCTGCGCGTGTTCACCTATGTGCCGCAGATCGTGACGGTGTGGCGCTGCGAGGACGGCGCGCGCTCGCTCTCGCTGCTGACCTGGTGGTCCTGGGTGGTCTCAAACATCGCGACCGCGGCCTATGGGATGTTGGTGCTGCGCGACCTGCCCTTCCTGCTGATCGCGCTGCTCAACCTCAGCGGCTGCGGCGCAGTCGCGATGATCGCCATGCACCGGCGCGCGCAATGGCGGCGCCGGGCCTGCGCTTGATCAGAGCTTGGAGAAATCGGGCTTGCGCCGCTCCAGGAAGGCGCCGAAGGCCTCGCGCGCAGCCGGCTCGGCCAGCATGCGGCGGAACAGCGCGCCCTCTTCGTCCATGCGCGCCAGCACCGCGTCGGCGCTGGTCTTTTTGAGCAGGCGCTTGGTCGCGATCAGGGAAGTGAGCGGTTTGGCTGCGAGCTTGCGGGCCTGGGCCTGCGCCAGCGCGTTGGCCTCCGAGGGCGGCACGACGCGGTTGACCAGCCCGACCTCGAGCGCAGCCTCGGCCATGAAGGGCTCGCCCAGGAGCAGCGCCTCGGCCGCACGGTGGTAGCCCATCATCTGCGGCACCAGCAGGCTGGAGGCCGCTTCGGGCACCAGGCCAAGATTCACGAAGGGCATGGAGAAGGCGGCGTTGTCGCCGGCGTAGACCAGGTCGCAGTGGAACAGCATGGTCGTGCCCACGCCCACGGCCGGTCCGCAGACCGCCGCCAGCAAGGGCTTGGAGAATCCCGCGATGCCGCGCAGGAAGCGGAACACCGGCGCAGTCTCGCCGCTCGGCGGTGCGTTCAGGAAGTCGCTGATGTCATTGCCCGCGCTGAAGATGGTTTCGTGGCCTTGGAGCACCGCCACGCGCTGGGCGGGGTCGGCGTCCACCGCGGCCAGCGCATCGGCCAGCGTCGCGTACATCGCGGCGGTGATGGAATTCTTCTTGTCGATGCGGTTGAAGGTGATGGTGGTGACGCCGGCTTCGGCGTGGACCAGGATGTCTTCGCTCATGGCCTATTCCTTGTAGTAGACGATCTGGTGGGACGTGGCCAGCAATTCTCCGCCCTCGTTCCAGAGTTGCGCGGTCTGGTCGAAGAAGCCGTTGCGAAAGGCCTGCGCCCGCGCCTGGCCGAACAGAAAGCCCGTGCCCGTGCGCGCGAGCATGGCGGCATCGGCATGGAAGTAGGTCGTGATCGACACGGTGCCGGCCGGCACGCGCGTGGCACGGCGCAGCCAGACACGCGGGTAGAACACGTCGGCCATCGAGGCCAGCGAGAGAAAGTCCAGCGGGCGGCCCGGCTCGTCGCGCACCCACAGCTGCGTGAGGCTGTGCTCGCCGCTGCCATCCCAGGTGGTCGGCACGATGCCGTGCACGGGACGCATGTCGTAGCGCTTGAGCCACTCCACGCCGAAGGGGGTGAGCCGCTCTGCCTCCTGCGGCGGTGGCGCGGCAGGCATGGGCTGGTCGTTCTGGCTCCAGGTTTCGCGCCGTGCGGCGGTCACGGCCGTGGCGGTCAGCACGGTGTCCTCGGCGCCACCAGCACCGGGCTGGGTCATGGCCAGCGTCCAGTGCTGGGTCGAGCGGTTGGTGCGGACCGGTACGGCCGCGAGCCGGTACGGCCCCGGGCCGAGCGCGGCCGCGTAGTTGACCGTCAGCGCGATGGGTGCGCCCAGCAGCTTCGGATGCGACAGCACGCCGTTCAGCGCGCTGGCCGCCGTGATGCCGCCGAAGGGCCCGACCATATTGGCCCAGGCCGGGTGCGCGGCGCCATGGAAGGCGTTGTCGCCGTCGGGCGTCAGGGCCACGGCCTGGTCGAAGAAATGCTCGCTCATGTCCCTCAGACTCTCTCGAAGATACCGGCTGCGCCCTGACCCATGCCCACACACATGGTGACCATGCCGTACTTCAGATTCTTGCGCCGCAGCGCGTGCACGACTGTCGCGGAGCGGATAGCGCCTGTGGCGCCCAGCGGGTGGCCCAGCGCGATGGCGCCGCCCATGGGGTTGACCTTGGCCGGGTCCAGGCCCAGCGTGTTGACGACGGCCAGGGACTGGGCGGCGAAGGCTTCGTTGAGTTCGATCCAGTCGATGTCGGACAGCTGCAGGCCGGCGTTGCGCAGCGCGGCCGGGATCGCCTCGATCGGACCGATGCCCATCAGGTGCGGCGGCACGCCGCGGCTGGCATAGCCCACGAAGCGGGCCAGCGGCTGCAGGTTGTACTGCTTGAGCGCGCGCTCGCTGACCAGGATCAGCGCGCCGGCCCCGTCCGAGGTCTGCGAGCTGTTGCCGGCCGTGACCGAGCCGCGCGCGGCGAACACGGGGCGCAGCCTGGCCAGGCCCTCGAAGCTGGTGTCGGGACGCGGGCCCTCGTCGAGCGACAGGGTCTTGCGCTTCTCGGTGGTCGTGCCGTTCGCCAGGTCGGCCGTGCGGTCGACGGCCTCGATGGGCGTGATCTCGTCCGCGAACTCGCCAGCCTGCTGGGCCTTCAATGCGCGCTGGTGCGATTCGACCGCGAACGCGTCCTGCGCATCGCGCGAGACCTTCCATTGCTGCGCGACCTTCTCGGCCGTGAGACCCATGCCGTAGGCGATGCCGTAGTCGTCGAGCTTGTCGGTGTCGGCGAAGATCACGGGCGACAGCGATGGCGAGTTGCCCATCATGGGCACCATGCTCATGCTCTCGGTGCCGGCCGCGACCATCACGTCGGCCTCCCCCACGCGGATGCGGTCGGCCGCCATTTGCACGGCCGACAGGCCAGAGGCGCAGAAGCGGTTGACCGTGATGCCGCCCACGCTGTGCGGCAGGCCGGCCAGCACGGCGCCGATGCGCGCCACGTTGAGGCCCTGCTGGGCCTCTGGAATCGCGCAACCGCAGATCACGTCTTCCACCGCCTTGGGATCGAGCCCCGGCACCTGGGCCATCGCGGCGCGCAGCACGGCGGCGAGCATCTCGTCGGGGCGCAGGTTGCGCAGCGTGCCGCGGTGCGAGCGGCCGATCGGGGTGCGCGTGGCGGCGACGATGTAGGCGTCTTGAACCTGTTTGCTCATGTTGTTCTCCTCAGTTGCGCAGCGGCTTGCCGGTGTTCAGCAGACCCAGGATGCGCTCCTGCGTCTTGGGGTGCACGATCAGCGCGCAGAAGGCCTGGCGCTCCAGCGCCATCAGGTAGTCCTCGTCGACCAGCGTGCCGGCATCGACGTCGCCGCCCGTCACCACGCCCGCGATCAGGCCGGCGATGTGGAAGTCGTGCTGGCTGATGAAGCCGCCGTCGCGCATGTTCACGAGCTGGCCCAGGATGGTGGCCTTGCCACTGCGGCCAGCCACGGGGAACTGGCGCTTGAGCGGCGGACGCCAGCCCGCATTGGCCATGGCCTTGGCCTCGGCGATGGCCACGTAGAGCAGCTCGTCCTTGTGCGGCACGACGATGTCGGACTCCAGCAGGTAGCCCAGCTTGCGGCTTTCCAGCGCGCTGGAGCCGACCTTGGCCATGGCCGCTGCCGTGAAGCCCTCGCTCAGGAACTTGAGCAGATCCTTGTCGGTGGACGTGGCGGCGTTCTCGGCCGCGCGGCGCGCGATGTAGGTCAGGCCGCCCGCGCCCGGCACCAGGCCCACGCCGACCTCGACGAGGCCGATGTAGCTCTCCATCGCAGCGACGCGGCGCGCGCTGTGGATGGCCAGTTCGCAACCGCCGCCCAGCGCCAGGCCGCGGATGGCCGAAACCACGGGCACAGCGGCATAACGCAGGCGCAGCATGGTCTGCTGCAGGAAGCCCTCGGCGTCCTCGATCGCGGCCACGCCCACGGCCATGAAGGCCGGCAACATGGCCTGCAGGTCGGCGCCGGCCGAAAACGGTTCGTCGCCGGACCAGACCACGAGACCCTGGTAATCCTTCTCGGCCAGTTCGACGGCCTGCATGAGGCCCTCGGCCACCTCGGGGCTGATGGCGTGCATCTTGGTCTTGATGCTGGCGATCAGCACCTCACCGTCCAGCGTCCACAGGCGCACCGAAGCGTCTTCGTGCACCGTGGTGCCGGCCTGGGCGAAGCTCTTCGCGCCATCGCCGAGCACGCCCTCGGGGAACAGCTGGCGCGCGTGCACGGGCAGGCGGCGCAGCGGCTCGAAGCGGTTGGTCGTCGGATTGAACGAGCCCTCGGGCGTGTGCACGCCGCCGGCCTGCGCGACCGGCCCTTCGAACACCCACCGGGGCAGCGGCGCCTTGGACAGCGCCCTGCCCGCATCGATGTCTTCCTGCACCCATTGCGCGACCTGCAGCCAGCCGGCCTCCTGCCAGAGCTCGAACGGGCCCTGGCGCATGCCGAAGCCCCAGCGCATCGCGAAGTCCACGTCGCGTGCGGTCTCGGCGATCGAAGCCAGGTGCACGGCCGCGTAGTGGAAGCTGTTGCGCAGGATGGCCCAGAGGAAGCGGCCCTCGGCGCCCTCGGCCTCGCGCAGCAGCTTCAGGCGCTGCGCGGCGGGCTTTCTGAGCATGCGCTCGTAGACAGCGTCGGCCTTGCGGCCGGCCGGCACGTAGTCGCGGCTTTCGAGCTCGAAGCGCAGCACGTCGCGGCCGACCTTCTTGTAGAAGCCCGCCTTGGTCTTCTGGCCCAGGTTGCCGAGTTCCAGCAGCGCCCGGAGCGCAGGCGGCGTCGCGAAGCTGGCATAGAACGGGTCGGTCTCGGCCGTGAGCGTGTCCTGCAGCGTCTTGATCACATGGGCCATGGTGTCCAGGCCCACGACGTCGGCCGTGCGGAAGGTGCCCGAGGAGGCGCGGCCCAGCTTCTTGCCCGTGAGGTCGTCGACCACGTCGTAGGTGAGGCCGTGGTTCTCGACTTCCTTGATCGTGCCCAGCATGCCGGCCACGCCGATGCGGTTGGCGATGAAGTTGGGCGTGTCCTTTGCGCGCACCACGCCCTTGCCCAGCGTGCTCGTGACGAAGGTTTCCAGGTCGTCGAGCACCTGCGCGTCGGTGGCCGGTGTGGGGATCAGTTCGACCAGCTGCATGTAGCGCGGCGGGTTGAAGAAATGGATGCCGCAAAAGCGCGGCGCCACGGCGGCTGGCAGGGCCGCACCCATCTTGGTGATGGACAGGCCCGAGGTGTTGGACGCGACGATGCTGTGCGGCGCCAGGTGCGGCGCGATCTTGGCGTACAGGTCCAGCTTCCAGTCCATGCGCTCGGCAATCGCCTCGATCACGAGGTCGCAGCCGGCCAGCAAGCCGAGGTGCTCCTCGTAGTTGGCAGGCTGGATCAGCGTAGCCTCGTCGGCCACGCCGAGCGGCGAAGGCTTGAGCTTCTTCAAGCCCTCGACGGCCTTGAGCGCGATGCCGTTCTTGGGGCCTGCGCCGCCGCCGGGCCGCCCTAAGGCGGCGCCGGCCCCCTCGGGGGGCAGCGAACCTCGCGAAGCGGGGAGCGTGGGGGCATCGTTCGCCGGCAGGTCGAACAGCACGACGGGCACGCGCACGTTGACGAGGTGGGCCGCGATCTGCGCGCCCATGACGCCGGCGCCCAGCACGGCGACCTTCTTGATTCTGAATTTCGACATGTTCTTTTCCTTGTTCAAGGCTGGCGGATCCAGGTCTGGGTGCGCCAGAACGGGCCGATCGAGCCGCGCACCTCCAGCTTGGCGCCGCCTTCGATGGGCGTGAGGCGCAGCGTGTAGACCTTGCCGGACTCGGGGTCGAGGATCTTGCCGCCCTCCCAGACGTTCTTGCCTTCGGCCTTCTTCGCGCCGCGGATGATTTCCAGGCCGACCATGGGCTGGTCCTTGCGGTCGTCGCTGCATTCGGTGCAGCGCGCCTGCGGATCGGCCTCCTTGCGCAGCAGCTTCTCGATGCGGCCGCTGAGCTGACCGCCCTGCTCGCTGATCTGCATCTGCGCCTTGGCCTCGCCGGTCTTGTCGTCCACGCTCTGCCAGCGGCCCACTGGCGTCATCTGCGCCTGCGCGGCCAGGCCGCACAGCATCAGGGTCAGCGGCAGCAGCCTCATGCCAGGGCCGCGTCGGTGTCCATGAGCACGCGGCTGCCGGCGCGCGCGGTGCGCATCAGCGTGGCGGTCTCGGGGAACAGCTTGGCGAAGTAGAAGCGCGCGGTCTGCAGCTTGGCGGTGTAGAACGGGTCTGTGCTGCCGGCCGCGATGGCGCGCAGCGAGGCCTGCGCCATGCGCGCGAAGAAGTAGCCGAACACCAGGTGGCCGGCCACACGCAGGTAGTCCACGGCCGCCGCGCCGACCTCGTCGGGGTTCTGCAGGCCCTTGAAGCCGATCTCCATCGTGAACTTGGTCAGCTGCTCGCCCAGCACGGCGATGGGGTTGATGAACTCGGCCATCTTCTCGTTGACGCCCTCTTCCTCCACCAGCGCCGCGACCAGCTTGCCGAACTTCTTGAGCGCCGCGCCCTGGTCGCCCAGCACCTTGCGGCCCAGCAGGTCCAGCGACTGCACGGTGTTCGTGCCCTCGTAGATCATGTTGATGCGGTTGTCCCGCACGAACTGCTCCATGCCCCATTCCTTGATGAAGCCATGGCCACCGAAAACCTGCATGCAGGCGTTGGTCGCGATGTGGCCGTTGTCGGTGATGAAGGCCTTGACGATGGGGGTCAGCAGCGCGACGAGTTCGTCGGCGTTCCTGCGCGTCTTCTCGTCGGGGTGGTGGTGCGCCTTGTCGAGCAGCAGCGTGCAGTAGATCTGCAGCGCGCGGCCCCCTTCGGCATAGGCCTTGGCGGTCAGCAGCATCTTGCGCACGTCGGGGTGCACGATGATGGGATCAGCCTCCTTGTCCTTGGCCTTGGGGCCGGACAGCGAGCGCATCTGGATGCGGTCCTTGGCGTAGGCCAGTGCGTTCTGGTAGGCCACCTCGGTCAGCCCCAGCGACTGGTTGCCCACGCCCAGGCGGGCCGCGTTCATCATCACGAACATGGCCGCCAGGCCCTTGTTCGGCGCGCCCACCATGGTGCCGATGGCGCCGTCGATGGCGATCTGCGCCGTGGCGTTGCCGTGGATGCCCATCTTGTGCTCCAGGCCGGTGCAGAAGATGGGGTTGCGCTCGCCCAGCGAACCATCCGCGTTCACATGGAACTTGGGCACCACGAACAGGCTGATGCCCTTGCTGCCCTTGGGCGCGTCGGGCAGGCGGGCCAAGACCAGGTGCACGATGTTGGCGGCCAGGCCGTGTTCGCCGGCCGAGATGAAGATCTTGTTGCCCGTGAGCTTGTACGTGCCGTCGGGCAGCGGCTCGGCCTTGGTGCGCAACAGGCCCAGGTCGGTGCCGCAGTGCGGCTCGGTCAGGCACATGGTGCCGGTCCATTCGCCGCTCGTGAGCTTGGGCAGGTAGGTCTTCTTCTGCTCCTCGGTGCCATGGGCGGCCAGCGCCTCGTAGGCGCCGTGCGAGAGGCCGGGATACATGGTCCAGGCCTGGTTGGCGCTGTTGAGCATCTCGTACAGGCACTGGTTCACCACATAGGGCAGGCCCTGGCCGCCGTAAGCCGGGTCGCAGGACAGAGCCGGCCAGCCGCCTTCGACGAACTGCGCGTAGGCCTCCTTGAAGCCCTTGGGCGTGGCGACCTCGTGCGTGGCCTGATCCAGCGTGCAGCCCTCGGTGTCACCGGAGATGTTCAGCGGGAAGGTCACCTCGGCGGCGAACTTGCCGGCCTCTTCGAGCACGGCGTTGATGGTGTCGGCATCGACCTCGGCATGGCGGGGCATGGCCTTGAACTCGTCGCTGACGCGCAGCACCTCGTGCAGCAGGAACTGCATGTCGCGCAGGGGGGGCGTGTAGCTGGGCATCTTGTTTTACTCCTTGGTGCGGGAAGGGCGGTTGGTCTTGGTTGCGCGCTTGCGCGCGGCTGCGGGGGAAAGAGGGACGACGGCGGCCGGGCTGCCGTAGCGCGCCAGGATGTGCTCGAAGCCGGCCTCGGCGCGGCGGATGGCGCCGGGGTTCTGCAGGAAGCGTTCTTCGTAGTGCAGCGCGAGGATCAGGCCGTGGATCTCGAAGGCCATCTGGCGCGCGTCGGTGTCTGCACGCAGCTCGCCCATGTCCTTGGCCAGGGCCACGGCCTTGTCGAGCGCGCCGAGCCAGGACTTGACGGAGTCGACCAGCGCATCGCGGACCGGACCGGGCCGGTCGTCGAACTCGGCCGCGCCGCTGATGAAGATGCAACCGGACTGGATCTCCACCGCCACGCGCTGCATCCAGTTGGCGAACAGCGCGCGCAGCCTGGGCAGACCGCGCTCGACCTGCAGCGCGGGGAAGAACACCTCCTGCTCGAAGCGCTGGTAGTACTCGCGCACGACGGAGATCTGCAGCTCCTCGCGCGAGCCGAAATGCGCGAACACGCCGGACTTGCTCATCTGCGTGAGTTCGGCCACGGCGCCGATGGACAGGCCCTCCAGGCCCATCTGCGAGGCCAGGCTCAGCGCGGCGTCGACGATGGCGGCCTTGGTTTGGCGGCCCTTGGGCAGCACGCGCACCTTGTCCGAAGCGGGCACGGCCTTCAAAGCAGCGGAAGTTGAACGGGGCATGGTGCAGGCAATAAAACGAACGGTCGTGCGATTTTGCCGGCAAAACCTGGCAACGCAAGCCCCGAGGGCCTGCTTTTTTTCAGGCGTGTTGCGCGCCTACCGCTCGGCCAGAGCGGTGCCCGCGATCGCGCGGCCGACGGCCTCGAAGAGCCGGCCGGCGGCTCGCTGCTCATCGAGTTCGGCGGCGCAGACCGCGATCACGGTGGCATCGCGCCCACCGTCCTGCGGTTGCACCACGCCCATGTGGCAGGCACGCTGGTGCTGGGTGCCGGTCTTGTGGATCAGGCGCAGATGCTCGGGCAGGCCGGCTTCGAGCCGGTAGCTGCCGCGCGTACCGAACTTCATCGCCTGGAACAGGCGCTCGGTACTCGCCGGCGACAGCAGGTCGCCACGCACCAGCCGCTCCAGCATGGCGCCGTAGCCGACCAGCGTGGCGCTGTTGCGCCCTTCGGCGTAGTAGTCGGCGTAGGCCTCGTCGATGGTGCTGCGCAATGCGCCGGCCGGCAGCGCCAACGCGCGGCGCACGGCCTCGGCGCGTTGCGGCATGGCAGCGGCCGCCACCTCCACCAGTTGCCGGTGGCTCAGTTCGCCGGCATCGGGATGCAGCCGGGCATAGACCGCGCGACGCACCTGCGTGAAGTCGCTCAGCTCGCCAATCTCGTCGCGCCCAAAGGCATCCCGGGCGCTGCGGTTCAGAGCCTCCACACCGACCACCCGCACCAGCATGTTGGCCGCCGTGTTGTCGCTGTCACCCAGCATGCGCGTGAGCAGCGTGGCGATGCTGTAGGACTGGCCGACCTTGTTCCAGACCAGCGGGCCGGAGCCGTCGACCTTGTCGGTCTCGCGCAGGGCCACTGCGGTGTCCAGCTGCAGACGACCGGCATCGATCTGCTGCAGCACGGCCACGGCGATGGGCACCTTGGCGGTGGAGCCGAGATACCAGGACTGGTCGGCGCCGTGGTCGAAGACGCTGCCATCGCGCAGCCGCTTCACGTACACACCGAGCCGGCCGGGGTTGCCCTGGTCCAGGCGTTCGATCTCGGCCCCCAGCCGCGCGCGCCAGTCGTCGGCGCGCGCCGCCTCAAGGGGGATCAGCGTCGCCAGCAGGAGGCACAGCAGGCGGACGGACAGCGCAGCTCGGGGCATCGGGCACTCCTTGTGTCAACACGCCGGACCGGCATAGCGCCGTGCCGACCTCGCGCAGCGCACGCTCGGCGCGCACCAGAGACAGTTCTCCGCGTGTGCAGGCCACCACGAGCACGCGCGTGCCGCCGGCGGGCTGCACGATGCCCGCGTCGCAGAAGCGGCCGCGCTGGGTGCCGGTCTTGTGGGCGAAGCGCGCGCCCGCGGGCAGGCCGGCGCGGATGCGCTGCGGCCCCGTCACCACGCGCTCCATGAGGCCCAGCAGGTAGCGCGTCTGCGCAGGCGGCAGCAGCTGGCCGTCGGCCAGCCGCGCCAGCAGTTCGCCATAGGCGTCGAGGCGGCTGGTGTTCAGGCCCGTGGCGTAGTAGGCGTCGTAGGCCTCGCCCAGCGTGGCCAGGCGGAACTCGCGCACCGGCACCTGCACGAGGCGCGCAAGGACCTGCAACCGCGCGGTGTCGTCGCGTTGCTGGCGCAGCAGCAGCAGCTCGCGCCCGGCCAGGCTGTTCGCCGCCGGCACCAGCTGGCCATAGGTGGCGCGCCGCACCTCGGCTAGCCGCGTGATGGAACCGAAGCCGCCCGGGGCCACCTCGGCCGCAACCGCATTGACCTGCGCCAGCCCGACCAGGCCGATCAGCATGTCGCTGGCCGTGTTGTCGCTGTGGATGACCATCTGCTCCAGCAGGAAGCGGATGGGCAGCGCCGCGCCCACGGCATGGCGGTTGGTCGAACCCGCACCGTCCACGTAGTCGTCCGCACGCAGGGTGACGGGGGTGTCCAGCGTGTAATCGCCGCGCGCGATGCCACGCAGCACGGCGATGGCCACCGGCACCTTGACGGTGGAAGCCAGGTACCACGACTGCTCGGCGCGGAAGGACACGCTGTCCCCGCTCGCGAGGTCGCGTGCGTAGACACCGATGCGCGGACCGTCCGGCGCGGCGTCGATGCGCGCAAGCGACTCCGTCAGCCGCTGCTGCCAGGACGGTGCGGCCGCCGCCGATACAGTTGATACGCCAAGACACAGCGCCAGCAGCAGCCTGCGATCCCGACCGGCAGCGCAGGTGGGGCGCCGCATGGCCTCAGGATTGCTCGTGCTGGCGCGTCGACTGCCACTCGCGGTGCTGTCGCCACAGGCGGGCCTCTTCCGCACGCCGCTCGCGGCGCCAGCGCACATACCAGACCAGCACCGCGGTCGCGATTCCCGACAGGCCAAGCACCAACACCAGCAAAGACATCGATCCTCTATCTTTCTCGAAAAAACAGCCGGCCAGCCGCCGGCAGTACCCATTCATGATGACACCGGCCCATGACGGCTCCAAACCGGGTGGACTTTCTCCCGTTACAAAAAAGCCTTTGTTCCGGCAAGGAAAAAGCCACCGCGGTGGCGGCGCTTCAGGCCGGGTAGACCGCCCCAAGCACGCGTGCGCCGCGCGCACCCGTCACGCTGGCCAGGCTGCCGGTCTGGCCGCGCAGCGTGCGGCCGGCCAGCCAGGCAAACGCCGCCGCCTCGACCTGCTGCGGCGGCAGCCCCAGGGCCTGGGACGAGACCACCGGCAGCCGCGGCAGGCCAGCCTGCATGCGGCGCATGAGATCGCCGTTGAAGGCGCCACCGCCGCAGACCGCCAGCCGCGTGGCCGCGGGCGCATGGGCGCGCACGGCGTCCACGCAGACACCGGCCGTGAGTTCGGCCAGCGTGGCCTGCACGTCGACGGGCGCCAAGTTCGGGAACGGCGCCAGCCGCGCTGCCAGCCAGTCGGCGTGGAACAGGTCGCGCCCCGTGCTCTTGGGCGGCGGCAGCGCGAAGAAGGGCTCGGCCCGCAGCGCGGCGAGCAGGCCGGCCTGCACGCGGCCGCTCGCGGCCCAGGCGCCGTCGGCGTCGTAGGCCTGGCCGCGGTAGCGCTGGCACCAGAGGTCCAGCAGCGCATTGCCGGGCCCGCAGTCGAAGCCCAGCACGGCGGCCTCCTGGCCCAGTGGCGGCAGCACGCTGAGGTTGGAGATGCCGCCCAGGTTCAGCACCGCGAGCACGGCATCCGGCTGGCCGAACTGTGCCTGGTGGAAGGCCGGCACCAGCGGCGCGCCCTGGCCGCCGGCCGCGAGGTCGCGGCTGCGCAGGTCGGCGACGACGGCGATGCCGCTGCGTTCGGCCAGGAGCGAAGGGTTGAGCAGTTGCAGCGTGTAGCCCACCCCATCGAAGGCCTGGGGCTGGTGGCGCACGGTCTGGCCATGGGCACCGATGGCGCGCACCTGGGCGGGCGCCAGGCCCGCGTGCTGCAGCAACTGGTGCACGACCTGGGCGTAGGCCTGTGCCACGCCATTGGCGGCCAGCGCCGCGCGGTGCAGTTCGTTGTCGCCGGGCGTGTTCAGGGCCAGCAGTTCGGCGCGCAGCGCGGCGTCGAACGGGGCCGCCACATGGGCCAGCACGCGCAGGCCGGGCCCGGCGTCTTCGGCCAGCACGCCGTCCACGCCGTCCAGCGAGGTGCCGGACATCAGGCCGATGAAGCGCTCGGCCATCGCCGGCTTACTGTGCGCTGGCCTGCTGGACCGCGCCGGCCGTCGCCAGCTGCTGGCGCATGACGGAGGCCTGGCGCTCGAACGCAGCCTTGGCCGCGGCCGAGACCGTGCCGGCTTCGGCCTGCCGGGCCATGACCATGGGATCCTGGTGCTCGCCGTTCACGCGGAATTCGAAGTGCAGGTGCGGGCCGGTCGCCCAGCCGGTTGCACCGACGGCGCCGATGTGCTGGCCCTGCTCCACGCGCTCGCCCTTCTTGACGAGGATGCGCGAGAGGTGGGCGTAAACCGTCACCATGTCGTTGCGGTGCTTGACATAAATGACGTTGCCAAAGCCGTTCTGCACGCCGGCGAACTCGACCACGCCATCGCCCACGGTGCGCACGGCCGTGCCGGTGGGCGCGCCGTAATCCACGCCCAGGTGGGCGCGCCACTGCTTGAGGATGGGATGGAAGCGGTTGGCGAAACCGCTGGTCACGCGCGAGAACTCCATCGGCGAGGCCAGGAAGGCGCGGCGCAGGCTCTGGCCGTCCAGGCCGTAATAGCCGCCCTTCTGGCCGGGCTCCTGGAACCACATGGACTGGAACACCTTGCCGTTGTTGGCGAATTCGGCGCTCAGCACACGGCCGGCGCGCAACACCTCGCCGTCGGCTTCCAGCGTCTCGTAAACCACCGAGAAGCGGTCGCCACGGCGCAGCGCGCTGCGGAAGTCGATGTCGCCAGAGAACATCTCGGCGATCTGCGAGGCCACCGATTCGGGCAGGCCGGCGTCGTCGGTCGCGGCGAACAGCGAGGAGGTGATCACGCCGCTGGCGAGTTGGCTGCCGGCCGTGAGCGGCGCCTGCTCGATGCGGGACGTGAAGCCCTGCGGCGTGCGCTCGACCACCAGACGCTGGAACACCGTGGCGTCGGGGCTGGTGATCCAGCGCATGGTCAGGCGCTGCAGGCTGTGGTCGTCGGCGGCCTCGGCCGTGACCAGCCGGCCGGCGCGGCCCAGCAGGTTCTGGCGCACGCGCGCATCACGGCTCAGGTAGGCGACGGCCGCCGTGTCGGCGATGCCCAGGCGGTCCAGCAGCGAGCGCGCGGTGTCGCTGGAGCGTGTGGTCTCCGTGCGGTAGAGGTTGAAACGGTGCAGGTCCAGCGCCTCGAGCTGCGCGTCCAGCGCCAGCGGCGTGACACTCTGCGTGAGCTGGCGCACCGGCACGTCGGACACATCGGGGCCCAGAGAGGCCACGGCGAAGGCGCCGCCGCCGCCGCACAGAAGCACGGCAGCCAGCAAGGCGGTCAGGCGTCTGGGGTGGCGCCGCAAGAAAGGCACAACGGAATCGAGAACGGTGGCCAGCCCGTTTTTCAAAAGCTTGTCCCCTGAACGAAGGAAGAAACGGAAGCGAACCCGCCGCGGCGGATTGCAAGAGATCGGGTTTTCGTCTTACAGCGCAACCTAAAATTGCGCCAAAAAACCGGGCGCAGTATATCGACGTCACCAGCCCGCAACAAATGGATAACCCTAATGGACACGTCTGTAGACAAAACTAGCGAAAGCATTCAAACGTTGAGCGATCGTGTACAACAGGCACTGGCAGTCACACTGCGCGGCTGCGACGAGCTCATCCCCCAGGCAGACTGGGTCAAGAAGCTGCAGAAGTCCGAGGCCAGCGGCCAGCCGCTGCGCATCAAGCTGGGCCTGGACCCGACCGCGCCGGACATCCACATCGGCCACACCGTGGTGCTCAACAAGATGCGCCAACTGCAAGATCTGGGCCACACGGTGATCTTCCTGATCGGCGACTTCACAACCACGATCGGCGACCCGTCCGGCCGCAACAGCACGCGCCCACCGCTCACGCGCGAGCAGATCGAAGCCAACGCTCAGACGTACTACCAGCAGGCCAGCCTGGTGCTGGATCCGAGCAAGACCGAGATCCGCTACAACAGCGAATGGAGCGACCCGCTGGGCACGCGCGGCCTGATCCAGCTGGCGGCCAAGTACACAGTGGCGCGCATGATGGAGCGCAACGACTTCCACGACCGCTTCCACGCCGGCACGCCCATCAGCGTGCACGAGTTCCTGTACCCCCTGATGCAGGGCTACGACTCGGTCGCGCTCAAGAGCGACCTGGAACTGGGCGGCACCGACCAGAAGTTCAACCTGCTGATGGGTCGCCACCTGCAGGCCGAGTACGGCCAGGAGCCCCAGTGCATCCTGACCATGCCGCTGCTCGAAGGCCTGGACGGCGTGGAGAAGATGTCCAAGAGCAAGAACAATTACATCGGCATCTCCGAAGCGCCCAACACCATGTTCGCCAAGGTGCTGTCGATCAGCGATGTGCTGATGTGGCGCTGGTACACGCTGCTGTCGTTCAAGAGCGAGGCCGAGATCGCCGCGCTCAAGGCCGAGGTCGAAGGTGGCCGCAACCCCAAGGACGCCAAGGTCGCACTGGCCAAGGAGATCACGGCCCGTTTCCACAGCGCCCAGGCGGCCGATGCGGCCGAGCAGGACTTCATCAACCGCAGCAAGGGCGGCGTGCCCGACGAGATCCCCGAGGTGCAGCTCACATTGGCCGAGGATGGCGCACCCATGGGCATCGGCGCCCTGCTCAAGGCCGCCGGCCTGGCTGCCTCCAGCGGCGAAGGCAACCGCCTGATCGATGGCGGGGGTGTGCGCGTGGACTCCAGCGTGGTCAGCGACAAGGCGCTCAAGCTGCCAGCCGGCACTTACGTGGTGCAGGTCGGCAAGCGCAAATTCGCGCGCGTGACCCTGGGCTGATCAGCCGAACACCATCGCGCGGTGCATGGCCGCGCCCGCCGTCGTGCCGGCTGCCGCGGCCAGCGTGGCATTGCTCCAGGCCATGGCCGCATCGCCAGCCGCGAACACCCCCGGTACCGAGGTCTGGCCCATCTCCACGCGGATGAATGGCCCGGCCGGCGAGGCGTCGAGGGCGCAGCCCAGTTGCCTGGCCAGCGGGCTGGCCATCTCGACAGTAGGCGCAAGGAACAGGCCGCGCAGCGGCACCACGCCGCCTTCCAGCCGCACGCCGGCCAGCGCCGTGCCCTCGCCTTCCAGCGCCAGCACCTTGCCCGGCTCGACCGCCACGCCCACGGCCGCCATGTGGGCGCGCTCGTCGTCGCCGATGGCGTGGCCGTCGAGGAACAGCGTGGTCGGCCCCCATTCGGCGATCAGCTGCGCCTGGTGCAGCGAGAGCGGCATGCGGTAGAGCACGCCCAGCGGCTGGCGGTCAAATTCGTAGCCATGGCAGTAGGGACAGTGGGCAACGCTTCGGCCCCAACGCTCCGCCAGGCCGGGCAGTTCGGGCAGGAGGTCGCGCACGCCCGTGGCCAGCAGCAGGCGCCGCCCGATCAGGCGTTCGCCGTTGTCCAGCGTCAGCACGAACCCCTCGCCCTGCGGCGCAGCCTCGGTGGCCTGGGCGGCCACGAAGCGCACCGTGGGATAGGCCAGCAGCTGCGCGCGTGCCTGCGCCATGAGCCCGAGCGGCTCCTGGCCGTCGTGGCCGAAGAAGCCGTGCGAGGCGTGGGCGAAACGGTTGCGCGGGGCGCCCGCGTCCACCACGCAGACCTGGCGGCGCCCCCGCGCCAGTTGCAGGGCGGCCGAGATGCCGGCGAAGCTGCCGCCGACGACGAGCGCGTCAATGTCCATGTCCGATCTCCGCTGACAGTTGTTGAGGTGGCCGGCCGCTGGCCAGCATGCGGCTGTGGAAGTCGGCGGAGAGCTGGGCCAGCGTGACCTCGCCCAGGCGCGCGAGCAGCAGCGCCTCGGCCTGCTGGTAGGCGCCCTGCAGGGCGGTGTTGACGGCCTGTTCCACCAGGCATTCGGGGTTCTCGCTGCGGTGGCCGACGGCCAGCAATGCCGGCGCGCCCACCGCTTCATGGATGTCGCGCAGCGTGATGCGCTCCAGGGGGCAGCACAGCACCCAACCGCCGCCATGGCCCTTGGCCGAGGCGACGAAGCCGGCCTCGCGCAGGCCGGCCATCAGGCGGCGCACCACCACCGGGTTGGTGGACATGGCGCGCGCCAGCGTTTCCGAAGTGGCCGGACACTGCATCTCGGCCATGTGCAACAGGGCGTGCAGCACGCCCGACAGTCGGCTGTCCTTGTTCATGCAACATTATGAGTTGCATGAAAGGAAAAGCACCGGCCGGGGACGCAATGCCCCCGGCCGGCGCTGGGTCACCCGATCAGCGACGGTCGGCCACGACCTTGTCGGCCACTTCGCGCGGCGCCTGCGCGTAGTGCTTGAACTCCATGCTGTAGGTCGCACGGCCCTGGCTCAGCGAGCGCAGCGTGGTCGAGTAGCCGAACATCTCCGCCAGCGGCACCTCGGCGCGCACGAGCTTGCCGCCGCCGCCAGGGATGTCCTCCATGCCCTGGACCATGCCGCGGCGGGACGACAGGTCGCCCATCACGTTGCCCATGAAGTCCTCGGGCGTCTCCACCTCCACGGCCATCATGGGCTCGAGCAGTACCGGCGTGGCGCGGCGCATGCCCTCGCGGAAGGCCATGCTGCCGGCCATGCGGAACGCGTTCTCATTGGAGTCCACGTCGTGGTAGGAGCCGAAGGTGAGCGTGACCTTGACATCGACCACCGGGTAGCCCGCCAGCACGCCGGCCTTGAGCGATTCCTGCACGCCCTTGTTCACGGCCGGGATGAACTCGCGCGGCACCACGCCGCCCTTGATGGCGTCCACGAACTCGTAGCCCTTGCCCTCCTCCTGCGGTTCCAGCTTGAGCACCACGTGCCCGTACTGGCCCTTGCCGCCGGACTGCTTGACGAACTTGCCCTCCACATCCTCCACGGTCTTGCGGATCGCCTCGCGGTAGGCCACCTGCGGCTTGCCCACGTTGGCGGCGACGTTGAACTCGCGCAGCATGCGGTCCACCAGGATCTCCAGGTGCAGCTCGCCCATGCCGGAGATGATGGTCTGGCCCGATTCCTCGTCGGTGCGTACGCGGAACGACGGGTCCTCCTGCGCCAGGCGCGACAGCGCCACGCCCATCTTCTCCTGGTCGGCCTGGGTCTTGGGCTCCACGGCCTGCGAGATCACGGGCTCGGGGAAGACCATGCGCTCGAGCAGCACCACGTGCTGCGGGTCGCTCAGCGTGTCCCCCGTGGTCACGTCCTTCAGGCCCACGGCCGCGGCAATGTCGCCGGCGTAGACGGTGTCGATCTCCTGGCGCGTGTTGGCATGCATCTGCACGATGCGGCCGAGCCGCTCGCGCTTGCCCTTGACGGTGTTGTAGACCTGGTCGCCCGACTTCACCGTGCCAGAGTAGACGCGGAAGAACACCAGCTGGCCGACGAAGGGGTCGGTCATGATCTTGAAGGCGAGCGCGGAGAACGGCTCGGCATCCGAGGGATGGCGCTCCACGGGCTTCTCGTGGTCGTGTTCGTCGTGGCCCACGATCGCCGGGATGTCCAGCGGCGAGGGCAGGTAGTCGACGACCGCATCCAGCATGGCCTGCACGCCCTTGTTCTTGAAGGCGCTGCCGGCCAGCATGGGCACGATCTCGCCGGCGATGGTGCGCTGGCGCAAGGCAGCCTTGATCTCCTCCTCGGTCAGGGCCTGGCCGTTGAGGTATTTGTCCAGCAGCGTCTCGTTGGCCTCGGCCGCGGCTTCCAGCATCTTCTCGCGCCAGGTGTTGGCGGTCTCCACGAGGTCGGCCGGGATGTCGGCATAGGTGAAGCGCACGCCCTGGCTCGCATCGTCCCAGACGATGGCCTTCATCTTGACGAGGTCGACCACGCCCTGGAAGTGGTCCTCCGCGCCGACCGGAATCTGGATCGGCACGGCGTTGCCCTTCAGGCGGTCGGCGATCTGACGCTGCACGCGGAAGAAGTCCGCGCCCACGCGGTCCATCTTGTTGACGAAGGCCAGGCGCGGCACCTTGTACTTGTTGGCCTGGCGCCAGACGGTCTCGCTCTGCGGCTGCACGCCGCCCACGGCGTCGTAGACCATCACGGCGCCGTCGAGCACGCGCATGCTGCGCTCGACCTCGATCGTGAAGTCCACGTGGCCGGGCGTGTCGATGATGTTGATGCGGTGCTCCACGCCCGTGCCGGCCATGCCCTTCCAGAAGGCGGTGGTGGCGGCCGAGGTGATGGTGATGCCGCGCTCCTGCTCCTGCTCCATCCAGTCCATGGTGGCGGCGCCGTCGTGCACCTCGCCGAGCTTGTGGTTCACGCCTGTGTAGAACAGGATGCGCTCGGTGGTCGTGGTCTTGCCGGCATCGATGTGGGCACTGATGCCGATGTTGCGGACGTTCTGGATGGGGGTCTTGCGGGACATGATGACAACTCACTGGAAGGAGCCGGCCCGCATGAAAAGGAAAGCGGCCGGCCCCAAGACAAGGGCGAGCCGCGCGCGCACGGCTCAGGGGTGGGTGAATGCGAGGGTGCGTGCGACTTGGTACATCGGAATCTCCGAAAGGGAAAGCGGGACTTTAGACCAAACGAGGTAGGGGCGCTTGCCGTCGCTTCAAGGGCTGTGGCTGCATTCAGACGGCCAGGCGCAGCGCCGCGTCCTGCAGCGCCTGGCGCAGGGCATCGGCGCGGGCCTGGAGAGTCTCCAGCCGCATGCCCAGCGTGACGGCCATGGGCGGCTGGCCCCGCAGCTCGGGCAGCAGCACGGCCAGCGTGGCGAAGCCGGGGCGCGGGTAGTCGCGCGTCTCGGCCCAGCCGCGGGCACGGCTCAGCCGCACCTCGTCGACCAACGCCGCCACGTCGACCCGGTGCGCCGGCTCGGCCTGCGCGTTCGCGGCGCGCGCGATGCGCTGCACGTCGCGGTCGGATTCGCGCGTGAGCAGCATCTTGCCGACCGAGGACTGGCACACCGGCCGCATCACGCCGACCGGAAATTTGAGTCCGTTGGCGCGCAGGCTGGGCAGCGACAGGATGAAGCGCACGTGCACGCCCTGGCGCAGCCCGACCATCACGGTCTGGCCCGTGCGCAGGCGCAGCGTGTTCATGCTGGACAAGAGACTGCCCTGGCCGAACAGCGCGTCGTGCATCCAGGTGCCCAGCAGCATCACCCGCAGGGTCGGGCGGAATTCGCGCGTGGCCGCGTCCTGCTGCAGGTAGCCCAGCCGCTCCAGGCTGCGCAGCAGGACCGAGGTGCTGGACAGCGGGTAGTCCAGCGCCTCCGCCACGGCGGACACCGTGGCCGGCCCGCGGCGTTCGGCGAACAGCTCCAGCACCTCCAGCACGCGGCGAGCCGACTTGATCGTGGCGGGTGTCTTCTCGTCCATGGCGACAGTGTCCCTGCATGCGGGTGAACCCGGCCTCACTTTTCACATATGTGAAGCGCCGCAGCGGCTGCGAATCCTACAGTTTCCGAACCCCCACGAAGGAGACGACCGATGATCCCCCGCAACTGCTGGTACGTGGCCGCCATGGCGCACGAACTGCTGCCCGGTGCGCTGTTCCCGCGCACGCTGCTCGATGTGCCGGTGCTGCTGTTCCGGCGCCAGGACGGCAGCGCCGCCGCCATCGAAGACCGCTGCAGCCACCGCCGCGTGGCACTGCACCTGGGCCGCCTGGTCGGCGACCGCGTGCAGTGCGGCTACCACGGCCTGGAGTTCGACGGCAGCGGCGCCTGTGTGCGGATCCCCAACCAGGAGCGCATCCCGCCCAAGGCCTGCGTGCGCGCCTTCGCGCTGGTGGAGCGCGACGGCTTCCTCTGGATCTGGATGGGCGACCAGGCACTTGCCGATGCCGCCCTGGTGCCCGACTACGCCGAGATCTGCAGCAACCCCGCCTACGTGGGCCGCCGCTCCGACGCGCTGCACGTGGCCGCACCCTACACCTACAACCTGGAGAACGTGATGGACCTCTCGCACGTCTCCTATGCGCACCGCCAGACCGTGGGCACGCCCCTGGTGGCCGAGACCCGGCCCGAGACACGCGTCGACGGCGACACCGTGGTGGTGCGCCGCGCCTGGGAGCGCATCGCCGCGCCGCCGGTGTTCCGCCGCCTGTTCGGCTGGGACGAGGTCAAGCGCACCCAGACCATCCACTTCTGGCCCGGCGCGAACATCCGGCTGGACATCACCTCCGAGCCGGTCGGCAACACCGACCCGGCGCAGGTGCGCCGCATCCGCGTGGTCGGCCCCTGCACGCCGCAGACGCGCGGCTCGCACTTCAAGTTCTCCACCATGTACCGCGACTTCGGGCAGGACGACGAGGCCACCACCGCGCAGCTGGCCGACGCGTTTGCCGTCACGCTGAACGAGGACAAGGTGCTCATGGAAGACCAGTGGCGCAACGCCTGCACCGACGGCCCGGACGCACCCATGTTCGACATCGCCGTGGACCAGGCGCCGCTGGCCACGCGCCGCATCCTCGCGCGCCTGGCCCAGGCCGAGGCGCACTGAACCCAGCCGGAAGACCACCATGACCTCTTTTTACAGACGCGTCCTACTCAGCGCCGTGCTTTGCGCCGCCCTCTGCGCGGCCGCCTGCGCACACGCCGCCCCGGCCGCCGTATGGCCGACCAAGCCCGTCACCATCGTCGTGCCCTACCCGGCCGGCGGCTCGGCCGACGCCATGGTCCGCCCCATCGCCGAAAAGCTCGCCCGCCTGTGGGGCCAGCCCGTCGTGGTGGACAACCGCACAGGCGCCAACGGCATCATCGCCACGCAGGCCGTGATGCGCGCCGAGCCCGACGGCCACACCGTGCTGCTGCACCTGACGGGCTTCATCCAGAACGCGAGCCTGTACCGCAAGCTGCCCTACGACCCGTTCAGCGACCTCGTGCCGGTGACCCAGCTCGGCACCCAGCCGATGGGCCTGGCGGTGGGCAACGCCAGCCCCTACACCTCGGTCGGGGCGCTGCTCGCCGGCCTCAAGGCGGGCGGCACGCCGCCGAGCTACGGCTCCTTCGGCACCGGTTCCACGGGCCACATCTTCGGCGAGCTGCTCAAGGCCAGCGCCGGGGTGGACCTGCCGCACGTGCCCTACCGCGGCGAGGGCCCGATGCTGATCGACCTGATCTCCGGCCGCGTGACCACGGGCTTCGTCTCCTCGGCCACGGCCGCCGCGCGGCACAGGGACCGCTCGCTGCGCATCCTCGCGGTGACCGGCCCGCACCGGCTGGCCTCGCTGCCCGAGGTGCCCACGCTGGCCGAGTCGGGTCTGCCCGGCTACGAGCTGGTCGGCTGGTACGGCCTGTTCCTGCCCAAGGGAGCGCCCGCCGCCGTGGTGCAGAAGATCGCCGCCGACGCACGCAGCGTGATCGGCGAGGCCGACATCGCGGCGCGCCTGCGCGAACTGGAGATCGAGCCCACCGGCACCACGCCAGCCGACTTCGCACGGCTGCTGCGCGCCGACCACGCGCGCTGGGACGCGCTGATCAAGAAATTCCGCATCGAACTGGAGTGACACCCATGCCTTCATCCCTGGTCCTGGACGACCCGCACCTGCTGCGCCAGCAGGCCCGCATCGGCGCCGCCTGGTGCGACGCCGACGACGGCGGGCGGTTCGCCGTGCACGATCCGGCCAGCGGCGCGCTGCTGGCCCAGGTGCCGCGCATGGGCGCGGCAGAGACCGAGCGCGCCATCGACGCGGCCGAAGCCGCCCTGCCGGCCTGGAAGCGGCTGGACGCCGGCGCACGTGGCGCGCTGCTGCACCGCTGGAACGCCCTCGTGCTGCACCACACGGAGGATCTGGCCCGGCTGCTGACGGCCGAGCAAGGCAAGCCGCTGGCCGACGCGCGTGCCGAGGTGGGCTACGCCGCCTCCTTCATCGCCTGGTACGCCGAGGAGGCACGCCGCACCTACGGCGAGGTGATCCCCGGCCCGGCCGGCGACCGGCGCCTGCTCGCGCTGCGCGAGCCGGTCGGCGTCTGCGCGGCCATCACGCCCTGGAACTTCCCGTACGCCATGGTCACGCGCAAGGCGGCGGCCGCGCTGGCGGCGGCCTGCACCATGGTGCTCAAGCCGGCCGAGCAGACGCCGCTGTGCGCGCTGGCACTCATGGAGCTGGCCTTGCGCGCGGGCATCCCCTCCGGTGTGCTGAACGTCGTGACCGGCGACCCGGTCGCCATCGGCGGTGCGCTGACCGCCAGCCCGCGCGTGCGCAAGATCAGCTTCACGGGGTCGACCGAAATCGGCGGGCTGCTGATGCGCCAGTCGGCCCCCACGCTCAAGAAGCTCTCGCTGGAACTGGGCGGCAACGCGCCCTTCCTCGTGTTCGAGGACGCCGACCTGGACGCCGCCGTCGAGGGCCTGCTGACCGCCAAGTTCCGCAACGCGGGCCAGGCCTGCATCGCGGCCAACCGCATCTACGTGCACGACGCGGTCTACGACGACTTCGCGGCCCGGCTCGCGCGCGCGGTGGCGGCGCTCCGCGTGGGGCCAGGCACGCAGCCCGGCGTGCAGATCGGCCCGCTGATCGATGCCGACGCGCTGGCCAAGGTCGAGCGCCACGTGGCCGACGCGCGCGCCCGGGGCGCCCGCCTGCTGGCCGGCGGCGAGCGCCACGCGCTGGGCGGCACCTGGTACAGCCCCACCGTGCTGGCCGACGCGCACGACGGCATGCTGCTCGCGCGCGAGGAGACCTTCGGACCGGTGGCGCCGCTGTTCCGCTTTTGCAGGGAGGACGAGGCCATCGCCGCGGCCAACGACGTGGAGTTCGGCCTGGGCGCCTACCTCTACAGCCGCGACCACGCCCGCATCTGGCGCTGCATCGACGCGCTGGAAACCGGCATGGTGGGCGTCAACAGCGGCCTGATCTCCACGGCCGTGGCGCCGTTCGGCGGCATCAAGCAGTCGGGCTTCGGCCGCGAGGGCGCGCGCCAAGGCATCGAGGAGTACCTGGTCGTGAAGTACGTGTGCCTGGGCGGGCTGGGCTGATGGAGACGATCGCCGTCCGCGTGGAGGCCGTGCGGCGCGAGGCGCATGACGTGCACTCCTACGAACTGCGCCGGCCCGACGGCGCGGCGCTGCCGCCGTTCGAGGCCGGCGCCCACATCGACCTGCATCTGCCCGGCGGGCTCGTGCGCAGCTATTCGCTCACCAACGTGCAGACCGAGCGCCACCGCTATGTGGTGGCCGTGGCGCTGGATGCCGGCGGCCGCGGCGGTTCACGCTGGGTGCACGAGCGCCTGCACGTCGGCGCGCGGCTGTCCGTCGGGCCGCCGCGCAACCACTTCCCGCTGCGAGAGGACGCACCCCACAGCGTGCTGATCGCGGGCGGCATCGGCATCACCCCCTTGCGCGCGATGCAGACCCGGCTGGCACAGCTGGGCCGGCCCTGGGAACTGCACTACGGCAGCCGCACGCGCGCGGGCGCCGCGTTCGCGGACGAACTGCAGGCGCTGGGCGCGCAGGTGCACCTGTACTTCAGCGACGCTGCCAGCGGCCGCATGGACATTGCGCGCACCGTGCAGGCGGCGCCGGCCGGCGCGCACTTCTACTGCTGCGGGCCGCAAGCCATGCTGCAGACCTTCGAGGCCGCCACGGCCGCCCATCCGGCAGAACGTGTGCACCTGGAACGATTTGCCGCACAGCAGGCGCCGGCCGTGCAAGGCGGCTTTGTGGTGGAACTTGCGCGATCGGGCCGGCGGCTGCCCGTCGCGCCGGGCGCCACCATCCTGGACACCTTGCTGGTCCACGGCATCGAAGCACCCTACTCCTGCATGCAAGGCATCTGCGGCGCCTGCGAGACGCGTGTGCTCGACGGGCAGCCCGAACACCGCGACAGCGTGCTCAGCGAAGCCGAACGTGCCGCCAACCGGACCATGATGGTCTGCTGCTCGGGCGCACGCAGCCCGGTGCTGCTGCTGGATCTTTGAGCGCACCGAATCGATGCACCAGAGCACCAATTCGGAACACATCGAAGCCAGAATCATCATGTTGGTGCATGCATGCACGAGAATGGCGCCCCTTCAACGTCATTCCATCCTTGCATCCGCCCATGCCGTACGCCGACTGCCACGCTTTCATGTCCCACGTTGCCCAGCGCAACCCCGGCCAGCCCGAGTACATCCAGGCCGTCACCGAGGTCATGGAAAGCCTGTGGCCCTTCATCGCCAAGCATCCGCGCTATGCGGAGCAGAGCCTGCTGGAGCGGCTGGTGGAACCCGAGCGCATCGTGGTGTTCCGTGTGTGCTGGCAGGACGACCATGGCCAGGTCCAGGTCAACCGCGGCTACCGCATCCAGCACAGCCTGGCCATCGGCCCGTACAAGGGCGGCCTGCGCTTCCACCCCTCGGTCAATCTGTCGATCCTGAAATTCCTGGCCTTCGAGCAAACGCTCAAGAACGCGCTGACCACGCTGCCCATGGGCGGCGGCAAGGGCGGCTCGGATTTCGATCCCAAGGGCAAGAGCCCGGCCGAACTTATGCGCTTCTGCCAGGCCTTCGCCAGCGAGCTGTTCCGCCATGTGGGCGCCGACACCGACGTGCCGGCCGGCGACATCGGCGTGGGCGGGCGCGAGGTCGGCTTCATCGCCGGCATGGTCAAGAAGCTCACCAACCGCGCCGACTGCGTGTTCACGGGCAAGGGCCTCGCCTTCGGCGGCTCGCTGATCCGCCCTGAGGCCACGGGCTACGGCACGGTCTACTTCGCACAGGAGATGCTGGCGCACCAGGGCAAGTCGCTGGACGGGATGCGCGTGTCGGTCTCGGGCGCGGGCAACGTCGCGCAATACGCCATCGAGAAGGCCATGGCGCTGGGCGCCAAGGTGGTCACGGTGTCGGACTCCAGCGGCACCGTGGTCGACGAGGACGGCTTCACGACCGAGAAGCTGGCCGAGCTCATGGACGTCAAGAACCGGCTGTACGGCCGCGTGAGCGACTACGCCAAGCGCGCCGGCGGCCGCTTCGAGGCGGGCGCCAAGCCCTGGGGCGTGAAGGTCGACGTGGCCCTGCCCTGCGCCACGCAGAACGAATTGACCGGCGAGGACGCCCGCCGCCTGGCCGACAACGGCGTGCTGTGCGTGGCCGAGGGCGCCAACATGCCCTCCACGCTGGAGGCCGTGAAGGTGTTCGAGGAGCGCGGCGTGCTGTTCGCCCCGGGCAAGGCCAGCAACGCAGGCGGCGTGGCCACCTCGGGCCTGGAGATGAGCCAGAACGCCATGCGCATCAGCTGGCCGCGCGAGGAAGTGGACGCGCGCCTGCTGGAGATCATGCGCAGCATCCATGGCGCCTGCGTCAAGCACGGCACGCGCAAGGACGGCAGCGTGAGCTATGTGGACGGCGCCAACATCGCCGGTTTCGTGAAGGTGGCCGACGCGATGCTGGCGCAGGGCGTGCTGTAAGTCGGCTCAGCACGGCAGGCGGATGTCCACAGCCAGGCCGCCGCCAGCACGGTTGGCCAGCCGGATCTGGCCCGCGTGGCGCTGCGCCACCCGCTGGGCGATGGCCAGGCCCAGCCCCACACCGTCGTGGCCGCTGCTGCGCGCCGGGTCGGACTGGAAGAAGGGCGCGAACACCTGGTCCAGGTGGGCGGGCGCGATGCCTGGGCCACGGTCGCGCACCGACAGCACGGCCAGGCCCGCCTGCATGTCCAGCGCCACGTCCACGCGCTCGCCGCGCGGCGTGAAACGCAGCGCATTGCGCAACACGTTCTCCAGCATGCTGGCCAGTTCGGTCGCGGCGCCGTGCAACAGCACGGGCTGATGCGGCGCCTGCCAGGCCACGGCCTTGCCGGCGGCCTCGGCCTCGTAGGTCACGTCGGCTACTGTATCGGCCACCAGCGCCGCGAGGTCCAGCGGCACCAGGGTGGGAGCGCGCGGCTCGCGCAGGCGCGCCAGTTGCAGCACCTGGCCCGTCAGGGCATCCAGCCGACCGCATTCGCGTTCGATGCGGTCCAGCTGTGCGGCCATGGCGGGGCCGCCGCGGCGCGCCAGTTCCACGGCCAGCCGCAAGCGCGTGAGCGGTGAGCGCAGCTCGTGCGAGACGTCGCGCAGCAGCATCTCCTGTGCCGCCACCAGCTCCTGCAGCCGCTGCGCGGTCGCATCGAAGTCGGCCGCGAGCGCGCCGAGCTCGTCCTGGCGCCTTGCCAGGGCCGGGGCCATGCGCACGCCGAGTTCGCCACGCGCCAGGCTGCGCAGGCCCTGCTGCACGCCCAGCACCGGCCGCATGATGTGGCGCGCCACCACCCAGCAGGCCAGGCCGCTCACGCAGACCGCGCACAGGAACAGCAGCACCAGCACATGCGGCACGCCCAGCACCTCGTAGGCCGAAGAGTCGAAGGGCAGGAACAGTGCGAAGCGCACGCCGCCATTAGCGCTCTCGATGGCGGGCACATTCCACCAGGAATCGGGCACCGGCACGGCTGCCCGGTGCTGGGCCATGCCGCCCCCGCCTTCCCATTGCGCCACGGTCTGCGCCAGGTTGAGCTGGACCCAGTCCTGCAGGCGCACGGGCAGCCGCCGGCCCAGGAGTTCGCGGCCGGCGCGGTCGACCAGAAACACGCGCAGCGTCGGATGCAGGGTTTCGGTCTGGCGCACCCAGCGTGCGAGCGCAGCATCGCCGCCTTGGCCCGCATGGCGCGCGGCCTGCGTGAGTTGGGCGGAACTGACGCCATCCAGCGCATGCAGCCGGGCCGAGGTCACGGCCAGTGTCACGCCGATGCCGATGAGCAGGATCAGCACCAGCCCCGCCCAGAAGGACAGGAAGATGCGACGGAACAGCCGCGTGTTCAGGCAGGCACCTCGGCGCCATCGCGTTGCGGGCCGGCCGCATGCAGCACGTACCCCACGCCGCGCGCACTGCGCAGCACGGGCACGCCGCCGCGCACCCCGTCCAGCCCCAGCTTGCGGCGCAGGTTGCTCACGTGCGTGTCCAGGCTGCGGTCGGCCGGCAGCAGCGCGCGGCCCAAGCCCCAGCGCGTGAGCTGGGCGCGGGAGACCGGCCGGTTCGGCGCGCGCATGAGCGCCTCCAGGATGCGCGCCTCGGCCGCGGTCAGCGCCACCGTCAACTCACCGATGGCCGCCAACGCCCTGCCCGGCAGCAGCCGCAGCGCATCCAGGGACAGCACCGGCTCGGGCGCCGGCGCCTCGGCCGCGGGACGCAGGCCCCGCCGCAGCATGGCGAACAGCCGCGCCCGCAGCTCGCGTGGGTTGAAGGGCTTGGGCAGGTAGTCGTCGGCACCGGCCTCCAGGCCCCTGATGCGGTCGTCCTCGGCGCCGCGCGCGCTGAGCATCAGCACGGGCACGGGCAGGGCCCGCGCACGCAGGGCGTGCAGCACGGCATAGCCGTCCAGTGTGGGCAGCATCACATCGAGCAGCACCACGTCGAAGCATGCTTGCGCCAGCCGCGCGACAGCCTCGCCACCGTCGTGCACGCAGTCCAGTTGCACGGCATCGGCCTGCAGGAACTCCTGCAGCATGCGGCACAACTCCAGATCGTCGTCGACGAGCAGAACGCGCGGCAGCGGGTCATACGCTGCCACCGCCCCGGCAGCGCCGCGCCACACGGTTTGCAAAGAATTCATAAGAAAGATCAACGGCAGGCTTCCGATTCCTATTATCCATGTTGCGAATAAATCTCATTTGCCGCATGTGTTGCTGCGGCAGGCCCCCTATCCAACGAGGAATCCGAGCGTGCGAAACACCATCCGAGGCCTGGCCATGGCGCCCTGCCTTCTGTCCCTGGCGCTGTCCCCTGCCATTGCGCAGGACCAGGGCACTGCCCAGTCGCTGCAGACCGTCGTCGTCACGGCCTCGGGCCAGGCCGTGGACATCCAGGAGGCGCCGGCCAGCATCAGCGTGATCACGCGCGAAGAGATCGAGAAGAAGCCCGTCACCAGCATCGGCGAGCTGCTCTCGACCATCCCCGGCGTGACGGGCGGCACGGCCGCCACCGGCCCGCAATCGAAGATCAAGCTGCGCGGCCTGCCCGACAAGTACACGCTGATCCTGGTCGACGGCAAGCGCCAGGGCAGCTCGGCCGGTGTGAACTACCGCGACGACCTGGGCCAGCAGGACCTGGACTGGATCACGCCCGAGATGATCGAGCGCATCGAGGTGGTGCGGGGGCCGATGTCCTCGCTGTACGGCTCGGACGCCATGGGCGGCGTGATCAACATCATCACGCGCAAGATCGGCACGCGCTGGGCGGGTTCGGTCACGGCCAATTACTCCCGGCCCAGCGATTCGGAGCGCGGCGACCGCAAGCAGACCGGCTTCAACATCAGCGGCCCGGTGTCCGACCGCATTGGCCTGCGCATCGGCGGCAACTACACCCAGCGCGATGCCGATGAGTCCACGGGCGGCTTCGCGGGCGGCTACCAATCCACCGCCGGCGCGAAGAACCAGAGCCTCAACGCACTGCTGAACTGGCAGCTCACGCCCGACCAGATTCTGGGTTTCGAAGCCGGCCAGGGCACGCAGCGCGCCCTCGCTTCCAACGCCGTGAATGCCGATGGCGACCCGCTGGTCGGCGCCTGGGGGCTCAGCAAGCTGGTGCACACCAACCTGGGCCTGAGCCACGACGGCAAGTGGGGCGGTGTGCGCTCCAAAATCAACCTCGTGCACCACCGCTACGAGGACAAGGGCGACACCATCGGCAACAACGCGCGCGAGACCACACTGGACGGCCGTGTCGACATGCCGCTCCGACTGCTGGGCTTCGACCAGGCGCTGACGGTGGGCATGCAATGGCGCCGCGAGGAACTGGAGAACCGCGACACCATCGGCCTGGCCCCGATCGACTACAGCGGCCAGCCGGTCGAAGGCTCGGCCCTGCGCAACAGCACCTGGGCGCTGTTCGGCGAAGACAGCATCTTCCTGCGCGAGAACCTCTCGCTGACGCTGGGCCTGCGCATGGACCGCCACAGGAAGTACGGAACCAACTGGAGCCCGCGCGCCTATGTGGTCTACCACCCGGCCGAGTCCTGGACGCTGCGTGGCGGCGTGTCGCGCGGCTTCCGTGCGCCGGGCCTCAAGGAGAACTCCGCCAGCGCGGCCACGCAGTCCGGAGGCAACGGCTGCCGCTCGCTGGCCGGGCTGGGCTGGACCAGCGCCAGCGTGAACGCCGATGGCACGCGCGGCTGCTACATGGCCGGCAACCCGAACCTCCAGCCCGAAACCAGCATCAACCACGAGCTGGGCCTGGGCTACGAGCGGGCCGGCTGGTCGGCCGGGGCAACCTACTTCCACACCAACTTCCGCAACAAGATCGACTACCAGCCGCTGGGCTTCTTCAATGGCTACTGGTGGACGCGCATGGAAAACGCCCAGCGTGCCCGCACGCGCGGCCTGGAGGCCTACCTGAACGTGCCGCTGGCCAAGGGCCTGGACTGGAAGAACAACTTCACGCGCATGTTCGAATCCAAGAACCTGACCACGGGCGCGGCGTTGCTGGCCGTGCCCAAGCTGGTGGCCACCTCGGCGGTGAGCTGGCAGATCCGGCCGGACTGGAGCGCCGACCTCAGCGCGCGCTACACCGGCGAGGAGGTGGTGGTGACGGGCACGGCGACCACCTTCGCCAAGGCCTACACCACGGTGGACCTGGCGACCAACTACCGCCTGAACGACACCCTGACGCTGCGCGCCGGCGTCATCAACCTGGGCGACAAGCAGACCCGCGAGACCGGCGCCAACTACGACAACGGCGGGCGCATGTACTTCGTCGGCGCCACGGCACGCTTCTAGTTCCGCGCAGCGGCCTGCGCTGCGCGCGCCAGCAGCAGCGCGCGCTCCGCGCCATTGCCGGCCAGCCCGGCGGCGCGCAGCCACTCGGCCTGGGCTTCGGCATGGCGGCCCAGCTTGTCCAGCAGATCGGCGCGGACGCTGGGCAGCCACTGGTAGCTGCGCAAGGCCCTGTCGCCCTGCAGGCGGTCCACCAGCACCAGTGCCGCGGCCGGCCCCTCGGCCATGCCGACCGCCACCGCGCGGTTGAGTTCGACCACGGGCGAGGGCGCGACCTGCGCGAGGCGGCCGTACAGCGCGGCGATGCGGGCCCAGTCGGTGTCCGCCGCCGCGGGTGCGCGCGCATGGCAGGCGGCGATGCCGGCCTGCAGCGCGTAGAAGCCGTCGGCCCCGCCCAGCGCGGCCGCGCGCTCCAGCGCTACGAGGCCGCGGCGGATCAACAGCCGGTCCCAGCGGCCGCGGTCCTGGTGGGCCAGCAGCACAGGCCGGCCCACGGCGTCCAGCCGCGCTGCGGCGCGCGAGGCCTGCAGCTCCATGAGCGCGATGAGGCCCCAGGCTTCCGGCTCGGCGGGCGCCAGGCCGCTCAGCATGCGGCCCAGGCGCAGCGCCTCCTGCACGAGCTCGGGCCGCATCCAGTCGTCGCCCGCGGTCGCGGTGTAGCCCTCGTTGAAGACCAGGTAGACCACCTCCAGCACCGAGGCCAGACGCTCGGCCAGCGCATCGCCCTGCGGCAGCTCGAAGGCCACGCCGGCCTCGCCCAGCGTGCGCTTGGCGCGCACGATGCGCTGGGCGATGGTGGGCTCGGGCACCAGGAAGGCGCGCGCGATCTCCTGGGTGGACAGGCCGCCCAGCAGCTTGAGCGTGAGCGCCACACGCGCGTCGGAAGACAGCACCGGGTGGCAGGCCGTGAAGATCAGCTGCAGCAGGTCGTCGCCGATCTGGTCGGCACGCGCGGCGTCCAGCGCATCGACGAAGTCCGGAACGATCAAGGCCTCCTGTGCGTTGAGGTCATGGCCGACCTGCTCGAGCTTCTCGGCTGCGAGCTTGTCGCGGCGCAGGTGGTCCAGTGCGCGGCGCTTGGCCGTGGTCGTGAGCCAGGCGCCCGGGTTGTCGGGCACGCCATCCCGCGGCCAGTGCTCGAGCGCCGCGATCAGCGCGTCCTGCGCCAGTTCCTCGGCCACGCCGATGTCGCGCGTCATGCGCGCCACCACGGCCACGATCTTGGCGGACTCGATCCGCCAGACCGCCGCGATCGCCTGGTGCGTCACCTCGTGCGCAGCGTCGTGCATCAGGCCTGCGGCGGTTCGCCCGACATGTGGACCAGCTCCCAGACATGGCCGTCCAGGTCGGTGAAGCCATGGGAATACATGAAGCCGTAATCCTGCGGCTCGCCGGGCACGGTGGCGCCGGCCGCGCGGGCCTTGCGCACCAGCGTGTCCACCTCCTCGCGGCCAGCGCAGGACAGGCAGACCAGCACCTCCACGCTCTGGTGCGCATCGACGATGGTCTTCTTCGTGAAGCTCTGGAAGAAGGGCTCGACCAGCAGCATGGCGAACAGGTTCTCGCCCAGCACCAGCGCGGCGCCCTGCTCGTTCGTGAACTGCGGATTGAAGTCGTAGCCCAGGCTGCGGAAGAAGGCCTGGCTGCGCGCCATGTCCTTGATCGGCAGGTTGACGAAGATCTGTGCGTGTTGCTGCGTCATGGGGTCTCCTCTGTTTACAGTGTTGCGATGTTCTTGAAGCGCTCGGTGGTGTCGCCCGGCGGGAAGTCGTCCATCTCGTAGAGCTGGCGCACCTCGATCTCGGCCGGCTGGCCGGCACCGACCGGATTGGGGTAGCGGCGCGCCCATTCCAGCGCTTCCTCGCGCGAGCGCACCTGGATCAGCGTGTAGCCGGCGATGAGCTCCTTGGCTTCGGCGAACGGGCCGTCGATGACGGTGCGCCGGTCGCCCTCCCCGTAGCGGATGCGCCAGCCGGCGGACTGAGGCTTGAGCCCGGCCGCATCCAGCAGCACGCCGGCGCGGGCCAGCTCCTCGTGGTAGGCGGCCATGGCCGCGTACATGGCGGCGTGCGCCGGATCGTCGGCGACGGGCTGGGTTTCGGCATCGAAGGCCGGCACGGACCGGACCAGAATCATGAAGCGCACGGTGTTCTCCTGGTGACCATGCCTGCACGACGAAACGCCGGCCCCGGAATCGACAGACGCGTCGAAAAAAGTGTCAGGCTGGCCGGCCGTCGTCCCAGCAGGGCGCCAGGCCGCGCACCTCGACCGTGCACCATTCGGCCGCCGGGCATTGCGCGGCGATCTCCAGCGCCTGCTCGCGCGTGACGCCCTGCAGCAGGAAGAAGCCGCCGACCATCTCCTTGGCCTCGGCGAAGGGGCCGTCGAGCAGGCTGACCTTGCCGTTGCGTTTGTGCACGCGCGTGGCCGCATGCTCGGACGCCAGCGACTCGGCGGCCACCAGCAGGCCGCGCGCCTTGAGGTCGGCGCCGAAGCGCAGCATCTGGTCGTAGGCCGCGCGGCCTTCGGCCTCGCTGCGCGTGGCGCGCTGGCCGACGGGTTCGTGGATCAGCAGCAAGTAGGACATTGGGCCAGTCCGGTGCAAGACAAGCTTTGGATCATAGGAGCAGCATGGTGTCGATCCCACGGCATCGGCCCACGGTTGCCATGCGATGCGTGTGCCGGTACAGGCCGTTCGTCGTTCACGGCAGGCCTCGATTCATCCATCCTGTCCGCCGTCCAGCAACAGTCCGCGTCGCGCCAACCGCTCCCGCGCCTCGACCAGTGCCTGGTGCAACTGCTTCTCCAGCTCCGCTCTCGGTGGCAGTTCGGTCCAGTACTCCGCCACCGTGATCCCGTCCTTGTGCATCTGCAGCAATTCCACCTGTTCACGGCTGGATTCGGCACACAGGATCAGGCCGATAGGCGCCTCCTCGCTGGGCTGGCGCTCGTGCTTGTCCAGCCATTGGAGATACAGCTCCATCTGGCCCTTGTGCGCCGCCTTGAAACGGCCCAGCTTGAGTTCGACGGCCACGAGGCGGCGCAGCCGACGGTGGTAGAACAGCAGGTCGAGGTAGAAGTCGTCGCCGTCGATGACCATGCGCTTCTGGCGTTCGACGAAGGCGAAACCTCGGCCCAACTCCAGGATGAAGGCTTCGAGCTGGCGCAGGATGGAGGCTTCCAGATCGGCCTCGTCATGGCCTTGGCGCAAGCCCAGGAAATCCAGGAAGTAGGGGTCTTTGAAAATCGGGCCGTGGGCAGCGTCGACATCTGCGGCCGTCGCTCCCAGCAGCGCGGCCGGCGCCTGGGCGCTGGCAATGGCGCTGCGTTCAAATACCTTGCGCTCAATCTGTCGGGCCAGCTCGCGCACACTCCAGCCTTCCCGTGCCGCCTGCACGGCATAGAACTGGCGCGCCGGTTGCGTCTTGAGGCCCACGATGGCCACCAGATGACTCCAGCTCAATTTTGCCGACAGCGTCGACACAATCCCGACATCCGGAAAGGCCTGTGCAAACTTGAGCATGCGGCGCAGGTTGCGCCCCTCGAAGCCGCGCCCGAATTCCTGCGACAACTGCTGGCCAAGCTGGTCCAGCAGGGCCAGGCCATAACTGGCACGTTCGCCGCCCAGCACCTCGGCGTCGAGCCGCTGGCCGATGCTCCAGTACAGACGCGTCAGCTCGGCGTTCACCGCGCCGGCCAGTCGCTGGCGACTGCTGGCGATCAGCGCGCGCAGTTCAGCGTGCAGACTGGTGGACGTGGGGGCCGGCACACCGCTCATGCCGGTATCCCCTCGACGAGGCACCATCGCTGTGGCGCGCAGCCTCTCAGGACGTTGACGTTCGAGCGGATGTTCTGTTGCATGCCTACCCTCTGACCGGTTGCGGGCAGCGACATGGTACTCAGCGGCAGCGACCCCTTCGGCCGTGCCCTGGTTACCTCAAGCCCTCCCACCACAGCCGGTTCTGCCGTGGCACTCCCACCGTCAGCACCTCCCCGATCTCCGGCGTGGCCAGGTCGATGCCCGCGGCCTGGGCCAGCGCCGCCAGCTCGGCCAGCGGCGCCTGCCAGCGGTGGAAGGCCAGGTCGAAGGTGCTGTTGTGCACGCTGTACAGCGTCCTGCCGCGCAGGTCACCGAAGGCGCGCACGGTTTCGGCGGGCGTCATGTGCACCGAGGGCCACCAGGCGTCGTACGCGCCGTTCTCCATGAGCGCGATGTCGAAGCCACCGAAGCGCGCGCCGATCTGCGCGAAGCCGCCGAAGTAGCCCGAGTCGCCGCTGTAGAAGATGCGCTGACCGCCGACCTCCAGCACCCAGGACGACCACAGCGTGCTGTCGCGGTCGAACAGGCCGCGGCCCGAGAAATGCTGCGAGGGCGTGGCCGTGAGCTGCACGCCGGCATGCGTGGCCGCCTGCCACCAGTCGAACTCGGTGATGCGCCCGGGCGCCACGCCCATCTCCACCAGCCGCCGGCCTACGCCCAGCGGCACGAAGTAGCGCTGCACGCGGCCCTTGAGGTACTCGATGGTCGGCACGTCCAGGTGGTCGTAGTGGTCGTGCGAGAGGATCAGGCCCTCGATGGGCGGCAGCTCCGTCAGCGCCAGCGGCGGCGCATGGAAGCGCTTGGGCCCCATGAAGCTGAAGGGCGAGACGCGCTCGCCGAACACGGGGTCGATCAGCCAGTAGCGCCCCTGCAGCTTGAGCAGGTGCGAGGAATGGCCCAGCCGCACGATGTGGTTGGCGTCGGCGGGCAGCGCCGCAAGCTGGGCCTGCGTGAGCGGGCGCACGGGGATGGCGTCCACCGGCACCGTGCCCTCCTTCTTGCCGAAGAAGAAGCGGCTCCAGATGCGCCAGCCCTGCTGCGAGGGTTTCGCCTCCGGATTGGCCGCATTGCGGAAGCGGCAACCCTCGGTTTCGTACTGCGGCGACGCCGACAGGCCGGCCTCGCAGGCGCGTGTGCTGGCGCAGCCGCCCAGCAGCAGCACGACGAGCAGACCGATGGCGCGGGCCAGAAAACGCCCGTGGAAAGCAGATGCAGGCATGGGAAACGAACGGTGCAGCGCGAGAAGGCGCGGGCGCGAGCTTACCTATGATCCGCGGATGATCAGGATCCGCCTGGCCGCCCTGGCCACCGTTTTTTCGCTGTTCCTCGCGCTGCAAGCACACCCCGTGCAGGCCCAGGCCCCGGCGCAGCCGGCCTTGCCGGCCTCCGCGACGCCCGCGCCGGCCGAATCCCTGCCCGACGTGGCCACACTGCGCAGCGACTTCGAGAAGCTGCCCGAGACCGCCGTCGGCGCCGATGCCGTGCGCGCGCTGCAGGGCCGCTACGGCGCGCTGATCGCCAGCGCCAACAAGGTCATCGCGGCGCGCACCGGCCAGCTCAACGACCTCAACGCGCGCCTGGGCGAACTGGGCCCCGCGCCGACCGCCGGCGCCAGCGAAGACCCCGACATCACGCGCCAGCGCCAGAGCCTTACGCGCGAGCGCAACGGCGTGGACGCCGACATCCGGCTCGCGCGCCTGGTGGTTGTCGACGCCCAGCAGCGCAGCGACGATCTGCGCAACCGCCAGCGCGACCTGTTCGAGGCCCAGCTCACGGGCCGCGCGCCCTCGCCGCTGGGCAGCGTGTTCTGGCAGCAGCTGGCCGACGCCTGGCCGCAGGACCAGGCGCGCCTGGCCCCGCTGCTCGACGAACTGCAGGCCGCCGTGCGGCGCATGGGCCAGCCCGAGCACATCGGCCCGGTGCTGCTGGCGTTGGCGCTCGCGGTGCTGGCCATCACGGTGGGCGACCTGCTGGCCGAGCACGGCCTGGCCCGGCTCGCGCAGCGCCTGTTGCCCGGCGGGCGGCTGCGCCGCTCGCTGCTGGTGATCGCCATCGTGACCGTCAACCTGCTGGTCGTGGCTGTGGCCATGCGCGGCCTGCTGTCGCAGCTGCGCACCCACGCCGCCTTCGGTCCGCTCAGCAGCAAGCTGGTGGCGCTTGCCGACGACTCGATGCTCTTCATCGCCTTCGTCACCGGCCTGGGCCGCGCGCTGCTGGCGAATCGGCGGCCGTCCTGGCGGCTGCCGCGCATCCCGGACGCGCTGGCGCTGCGGCTCAACCCCTATCCCTGGCTGTTCGCGCTGGTGGGCGTGCTCGTCTGGATTCCCACGCAGATCATCGAGATCGTCGGCGCGAGCCTGGCCGCCGTGCACCTGGTGCAGACCGTCACGGCGCTGGCACTGGCGCTGCTGATCCTGGGCGCGCTGCGGCGTCTGCACAGCCCGCAGGCGGCCGCACCGGCGGCCGAGGGCGAGGCCGCATTACCCCCGGCCGAACGCCCGCTGTGGGTCGGCCTGGCGATGGGCGCGGTGGCGCTGGCCCTGGTCGTCGTCATCGTGCTGACCGCTGCGGGCTACATGACCATCGGCAGCCTGCTGGCCGCGCAGCTGGCCTGGACCGGCCTCGTGGCCGTGACTTTCTACGTGCTGTTCAAGTTCGTCGACGACCTGTGCATGGCCGTGGTGGCCTCCAAAAGCGACTTCGGCCAGCGGCTGCAGCGCGGTTTCGGCTTCGCGCCGGCGACGCTGGACCAGACCGCCGTGGTGCTGTCGGCGCTGGCGCGGCTGGTGCTGTTCTTCTACATGGTCATCGCGCTGCTGGCGCCGCTGGGCACGCGACCCGACGAGGTGCTGGAGCAGACCGGCCGCATCGGCAGCGGCCTGAAGATCGGCGAGTTCCAGCTGGTACCGGCCGCCCTGTTCAGCGCGATTGCTGTGCTGGTGGGCGGCTTCGTCGCACTGCGCGTGTTCCAGCGCTGGCTGCGCGAGCGCTATCTACCCACCACGACGATGGAGCCGGGCATGCAGAGTTCGCTCGCCACGCTGCTCAACTACGTGGGCATGGTGCTGGTGGTGGCGGCGGGCATGTCGGCGCTGGGCATCGGCGTGAACCGCATCGCCTGGATCGCCAGCGCCCTGTCGGTGGGCATCGGCTTCGGCCTGCAGGCCATCGTGCAGAACTTCATCTCGGGCCTGATCCTCTTGGCCGAGCGGCCCGTGAAGGTCGGCGATTGGGTGGTGCTGGGCACGACCGAAGGCGACATCAAGCGCATCAACGTGCGCGCCACCGAGATCCAGCTCGGCGACCGCTCCACCGTGATCGTGCCGAACTCCGAGTTCATCACCAAGACCGTGCGCAACATGACGCTCAGCAACGCCGAGGGCCGCGTGCTGATCCGCCTGCCCATGCCGTTGGCGACCGACGCACCCAGGGTGCGCGAGCTCATGCTGGCGGCCTGCGCGGCCCACCCCAAGGTGCTGCCCACGCCTGCGCCCTCGCTGTCGCTGGAGGGTGTGGAGAGTGGCATGCTGGTGTTCCAGTCCATCTGCTACGTGGACGGGCCGCGCAACGCCGGCGGCGTGCGCAGCGACCTGTTGTTCGCGATGCTCGAGTCGTTCCGCGATGCCGGCATCGCGATGGCCGCACCGGCCACCGTGGTGGTGGCGCCACCGCCTGCCGCACCGGCCTGAAGTCCGCAGAAACCCTGGGGGCGTCGCGCGCACGGCGCAGCGGCCCCCCCACAATGCGCCTGCCCAGCCGCGCTGCACGGGGCACCGCGGACTGTTGCCCGAACCCGAGGACCTCCAGTGACCACCACCGCCCAGGCTCCCCTGTCCCGCCGGCTCGCCGTGCTTTCGCTGGCCGGCCTCGCCGCCTCTGCCACTTTGGCCCAGAACAGCGGCTACGAGCCGCAGCGCGGCCAAGCCGGCAAGGACGTGATCTGGATCCCCACGCCGGACGAGACGGTCACGCGCATGCTGCAGATGGCGGAGGTCCAGCCCACCGACCGCGTGTTCGACCTCGGTTCGGGCGATGGCAAGATCGCCATTGCCGCGGCACGCGAGTTCGGCGCGCGCGCCACCGGCCTCGAATACAACCCCGACATGGTGGGCTTGTCGAACCGGCGTGCCCAGGATGCCGGCGTGGCCGACAAGGTGCAGTTCCGCCAGGCCGACATCTTCCAGGCGGACTTCTCCAGCGCCACCGTGGTCACCATGTACCTGCTACCCGCGCTGAACCTGCGGCTGCGCCCGCTGCTGTTCAAGATGCCGCCGGGCACGCGCGTGGTCTCGCACTCGTTCACGATGGGCGACTGGACGCCCGACGAGACCGCCCGCGCCGGCTACGGCGACGTTTACCTGTGGCACGTGCCGGCCAACGCCTCGGGCAACTGGAAGCTCACCGGCGCCGGCCTGCCCGAGGCCGCGCTGTCGATCGCACAGCGCTACCAGATGCTCAGCGGCGACGCGGTATTCGGCGAGCTGCGCGCCAGCCTGGTGCGTCCGCGCATCACGGGCGCGCAGATCGGTTTCGGGCTGCGCGACCCCAAGGGCCAGCTCTGGCAGTTCGAAGGCAAGGTGGATGGCGCGCGCATCACCGGCACGGCCACGCGTCCCGGCCAGGCCGGCGTGCCGTTCGAGGCACGCCGCAACGGCGATGCCGCACCGATCGCGCCCACCACGGCCGCGGCGGAACAGGAAGCCAGCGCGTTCGCCGTGAGCACCGCCCGATGACATCGCCGGCGGCCGCCGCGCCGCTGACCATGCGCCACGCCATCGCCATCACGGTGGGCGTGGTCATCGGAGCCGGCATCTTCAAGGCGCCCTCGCTGGTCGCCGGCAGCGTGCCCAGCGCGGGCTGGATGTTCGCGCTGTGGGTGGCGGGCGGGTTCATCGCGCTGGTCGGCGCACTCTGCTATGCCGAGCTGGCCAGCACCTACCCGAGCGCGGGCGGCGAGTACCACTTCCTCTCGCGCGCCTTCGGCCGCGGCACGGCGCTGCTCTACGCCTGGGCGCGCTTCGCGGTCATCACCACGGGCTCGATCGCGCTCCTGGGCTTCGTGTTCGGCGACTACATGACGCAGCTGCTGCCGCTCGGGCCCTACAGCAGCGCGCTGTGGGCGGCCATCGCCACCGTGGTGCTCACGCTGATCAACCTGCGCGGCATCCGCAGCGGTGCCGAGACGCAGTCCTGGCTCACGGCCGTGGAGGTCGGCGGGCTGGTGCTGATCGTCGGGGCGGCGCTGTGGTTCGCGCTCGGCGGCGGCAGCGCACCGCCACCGGCCGCGACGCCCGGCCCGGTCTCGCTGGCCGGCGTGGGCTTCGGGATGGTCTTCGTGCTGCTGACCTTCGGTGGCTGGAACGATGCAGCCTACATCAGCGCCGACCTGAAAGACCGGCGTGCCATCGCCCGCGCGCTGCTCATCTCGGTGCTGTTCCTGACCGCGCTGTACCTGCTCGTGAACTGGGCCTACTGGTCCGTGCTGGGCCTGGCGGGCATGGCCAAGTCGCAGGCCGTGGCGACCGACGTGCTGGCGGCCGCCTTCGGCCCCGGCGCTGGCCAGCTCATCGCGGCCATGGTCGCGGCGGCGGCGCTGACTTCCATCAACGCCACCATGATCGTGGGGGCACGCACCGCCAGCGCGCTGGGCCAGGACTGGCCCGCGCTCAAGGTCCTGGCTGCCTGGGACGAAGAGCGCCGCGTCCCGCGCAACGCCTTGCCGATCCAGTGCGCGCTGGCGTTGGTGCTGATCGTGCTGGGCGTGGCCTTCAAGGGGGGTTTTCAGGCCATGGTGGAGTACACCTCGCCGGTGTTCTGGCTGTTCTTCCTGCTGGTGGGCATCGCCCTGTTCCGGCTGCGCGCCATCGACGGCACGCGCGAGCGCCCCTTCCGCGTGCCGCTGTACCCGGTGTTGCCCGCGCTGTTCTGCGCCAGCAGCGCCTACATGCTGTGGTCCAGCCTGGGCTATGTGTACTCGCAGCAGCTGGGTGGCTTCAACGCGGCCTGGGTCGGCGTGGGCGTGCTGGCCAGCGGGCTGGTGGTGCTGGGACTGATGCGGCGCACGGCTTGACCAGGCATCCGCCACGTCGGCGCGAAGCCTTGCTGCGCGCGGTCGCGTCGGCGCTACGGCAGGCGTTGCAAAGGCTGCTGCGCAGGCCGTCGACGAACGATCAAGCCAGTGATACGGCACACGGGCTTCGGATCGAAATTCTCCGGCGACTGGTTGAGTTCAGCCCCGGCCCAACCAATAGCGGGGTCGGCGCCTGTGCGGCGCAACTGCCAGCACTTCGACAGCATCGTATGACTGGCGGAAAAGAATGTTGTACGGGAAGCCGGCCATTCTGTAGCGCCGAATCCCGGGTTCGTCTTCCAGGCGAAACCGTTCCGGATGCGCGCAGATCGCCTCCATCGCCTTGTCGAACGCTGCGAGATAGCGCGCCCCGAGGCCGGCACGCTGCATCTCGTAGTACGCGACGTACTCCAGGTGTTCCACCCGAGCCGCCTCGGCGAAGAAGTACCTCACTTCAGCAGGGCTTGGGCCTGGCGGCGCACCTCGTCGGCGGGAACGCGCTGCGCATGGCCCTGGTCGATCTCGGCAGCGCGTCGAGCCGCCTCCGTCGACCAAAGCTCGGCGATCTCCGTCTCGGACAACATGTCCAGGCTGGACAGCAGCTGCTCAGCCAGTTCTGCCCGCTCCTGGACAGAAAGCGCGAGCGCTTCACGACGGATCGTTTCGGTCTTCATGCCCGAAATCCTAGCACTCGGCCGCCAACGCGACGCGGTCACGCCCCAGCCGTTTGGCCTCGTAGAGCGCGGCATCGGCGCGCGCCAGCACGGCGGCCAGGCTGGCGTCGCCATGGCGCACGCAGGCCACGCCCACGCTGACCGTGCAGGCCGGCACCTTGGCGGTGGCCGGCAGGCGCGCCACGGCCTGGCGCATGCGCTCGGCCACCATGCGGGCCTCGCCGGCGCCGGTCTCTGGCAGCAGCACCAGGAACTCCTCGCCGCCGTAGCGGCCCAGCCGGTCGACATTGCGCAGCGCATGGCCCAGCGCGTCGACCACGCGCGAGAGCACGCGGTCGCCCACGGCATGGCCGTGGCCATCGTTGATGGACTTGAAGTGGTCCACGTCCACCATCAGCAGCGCGAAGCCATGGTCGAAGCGCTGCCAGCGGCCGAACTCGCGCGTGCAGTCCTCCAGCACCGCGCGCCGGGCCAGCGCACCGGTCAGGCTGTCGTGGTTGGCCAGATGCTCGAACTCCGAGCGCAGCCGCTCGCTGGCCATCAGCAGCACGCCCACGCTGACCAGCAGCACCGAGAAGCTGTAGGTGGCGATGTAGACCGACTGCATGGGCGAGGGCGCGAAGCGGTGGCTGGTGGGCGTGTCCAGCCAGAAGGTGGAGACCGCGCGCGCCAGCAGCACCAGGGTCTGCACCGCGAGCACGCCGGCCGTGAACCGCGCTGCGAAACCGGGCCCCGCGCGCTGCAGCAGCAGCTGGATGTGCAGCACCAGCACGACGGAGAGCGTGCTGGCGAACAGGGCCAGGCGCAGACGGTAGTCCGGGTGGCCGACGAGAAAGAACACCTGCCCCATCAGCAGCAGCATGCCGACCGCCGCCCAGGGCCGCCAGCCGCTGCGCAGGCCGTAAAAGCGCCGCGTGCCGAAGTAGAACAGCGCGCAGCCGCTCATGAGCAGGCCATTGCCGAAGACGACGGTCACGAGCGGCGTGAACAGCCTCTCCAGCCCGTAGAACACGGTCGAGGAAGCCGCCACAACGGGCGCCAGGCCCCACAGCCACATGCCGCGGATCGAGCCCGGGTAGTGCCGCCGGAGCATGAGCAGCACAAAGCCCATGGCCACGCTGGTCATGAACGCCATCAGGGTCAGGGAACGCAGATCCAGGACGATCATGGCGCGGGGGCAGCTCAGGAGCCGGGGCGACCGGCCGAACGAAAAGGCGCGAGGGTACCGTATCCGCCCCCGCGCCCTGGCCCGTCCGAAGGCGGGAATCAGCCGCCGCTGAGCTGGCCCAGCCGGATCAGCAGCGTCTCGCCGCTGTTGGCGCCGTCGTCCACGCCGTCGTTGTCGTTGACGATGAGCCACTCGCCGTTGGCCAGGCGTGCCAGGCCCTCAATCTTCTCGACCACGTTGCCGCCGGGGGCCTTGAGGTCGGGCAGCAGGTCGCGTACCAGCGTCTTGGTCAGCACGGCGCCATTGGCCTGGCCGGTGAGGTCAATGCGGTACAGGCGCTTGATGCGCGCATCCGGCCCACCCTGGTTGTCGCGCTCCACGAGCATGAACTGGTTGTTGCCCATGGCCGTGATGTCCGACAGGCCGACCCAGCCGCCGTTGGGCGAGGCCACGGCGTCCAGCGGGTAGAACATGAACTGCCAGGTCCGGGCCGCCAGGTCGTAGACGCCGATGCGCGGCCGCGTCTCGCCGGCCCAGGCGCGCTGGAAGGCCACGACCAGCTTGCCGTTGGATTCGGCGATGCCCTCGAAGCCGAAACGCTGCTGCTTGGCATTGACCTCGGACGGCAGCTGGATGATCTCCTGGACCACGCCCGTCGCCGTGAGCTTGAACACCAGGTTGGCCGACAGCACCGGACACGCGGCGTCACCCACCGTGCCGGCGCCTTCGGAGGCGATCCAGAAGCCACCGTCGCTGGCCAGGGAGATGCCCTCGGGGTCCAGGTTGACCGTGCCGTCGGCATTGACCAGCGCCGCCAGGTCGGTCGCGTCGAAGGCGTTGGCGTCCTTCGCGGCCGGCAGCGTCGCCGCGAGCGCGGCGATCCTGCGGTCCGGGTCGGTGATGCGGATCTCGCGCTGCAGCTTCGCCGGCTTGCTGGCCGTGTCGATCTCGAAGATGCGGTTGCCGCGGAAGAAACTGTCGTCGATGGCGTAGACGGTGGACCCCGTGGGCGCCGCGGCCAGGCCCGACAGCGCGGACCAGGGGATGGGCGTGCCGTCGGCGCGGTCGGTCGACTGGATGGTCGGATAGGCCGGCGCGGCGGTCTGGTACTGGTAGATGTTCAGGCTGGAACGCACCAGGCTGGCACGGTCGTCCGCCTCGCTGGCCACGATCAGCAGATTGCGCGCGGGGATGGCCAGCACGCCTTCGGGCGCCAGCGCGGTGGGCAGCACCTGCTTGAAGGCCGGCACGTCCGGCTGGCTCATGTCGTAGACCGAGACCACGCTGGAGCGCTCGGAGGCCACGAACAGATAGTCCGTGCCGTCGAACCGGCCGAACGCCACGTTCTCGGGCTCGTTGCCCTTGGCGTCCGAGCGCTTGTCGTTGGTGTGGCCCACGCGCGCGATCAGGTGCTCCAGCGTGCTGCCGGCATCCCAGACCACGTTGCCCTCGCTGCTCCAGACCGTGAAGCCGCGGCTGCCGCCGTTGAGGTCGCCCTCGTTGGCGGTGGCGAAGCGGGTCTTCGACAGCCAGGTCACACCGTCGGGCTCGCGCAGGCGGCCCGCCTGGGACTGGGTGAAGCTGACCTGGCTGGGACGCGGCGCGTCCGTCAGGTCGACCTGTGTGAGGTCGACCGTGCCGGCGCTGAAGTGCCGCGTGACCTTGCCGCTGGCCAGGTCGACCAGCGCGATGTGGTTGTTCTCCTGCAGCGTGACGACGGCGACGTTGTCGTCGTTGATGGCCACGTACTCGGGCTCGGGATCGCTCGGGTACAGCGTGGCGATGCCGGTCAAGTCCACCGTGCGCGTCTTCCATGTGCCGGGCGCGCCGGCCACGTCGACGATCACGAGGCTGCCGCCCGGCAACTGCGGCGGCGCGCCGTCGCCCAGGTCTTCGTCGCGTTCGTTCTCGATGGCCACGGCCAGGTACTTGCCGTCCTTGCTCCGCGCGATGGCATCGGGCTGGCCCGGCAGCGCGATCTCGGCGACCACCTTGCGCGTGGCGATGTCCACCACCACCAGCTTGCCGCTGGGCGCGACGAAGCTCGGCGAAGTGTTGACGGCGACGATGGCGTGTGCGCCCAGCACGGTGACCGAGGTCGGCTCGCCGCCCATGGCCAATGCGCCCAGGCCCTTGGGGGCCTTCACGTCGGCGATGTCGACGAAGCCGATCTCGCCCTTGGGGCTGTTGCTGTAGACCAGCGTCATGCCGTCTTCGCTCGCCGCGACGATCTCGGCCGCCGTCACCGCGTCGGCTTCGCAGGATGCACCGGTCTGGCTGCAGACCGTGAAGGTCGCGGTGCGGTTGAAGAATTTGTCGGCATTGGGCGCCGACGCGGCAGGTTCGTCGTTGTCGCCGCCGCAGGCCACCAGCGCGGCCGACAGGGCCACGGTCGACAGGCCGCTTGCCGCCAGCGCCATCCAGTTCTTGTGCAAAACGCTCTCCTCGGGTTGTAGGCGAGCGGTGTTGTATGGCAGCGGCGTGACGCCGCGATGACACGGGGCCGGCTGCCGCTCAGCGCACCTTGCCGCTGAGCCAGGGATCGCTCGGCTCGCCGCCGTACTGCTCCACAAGGAATTCGATGAAGGCGCGCGTGCGGCGCGGCAGGTGGCTGCGGCTGGGCACGGCCGCGTAGACGCGGTAGCTGGCCGCGGCCCAGTCCGGCAGCACGCGCTGCAACGCGCCGGCCTGCAGGTCGTCGGCTACGTTCAGCGACAGCGCGCCGGCAATGCCGAAGTGGCCGCGCGCGGCCGCGATCAGCACGGAAGCGTTGTGCGACGTGATCGCCGAGCGCTGCGGCTGCAGCGTGGCGGTCTCGGGCGTGCCATCGCGGCCATTGGAATGAAAGAGCCAGACCTTGCGCTCGAAGGCCGATTCGGGCACGAGGATGGTGTGCTGCAGCAGGTCCTCGGGCTTGGCGATGGGCGCATGCTGGCGCAGGTAGTCGGGCGTGGCGCACAGCACGACCTCGGCATGCGCGAGCAGCCGCGCGACGAAGTTGCCATCCAGCGGGTCGGGGTTGTGGACCAGGATGGTCACATCGGCCGCATCGTCTGGCACGCTGGCCTCGGGGCTGGACAGCAGCAGCTGGATGTTGAGCCCGGGATGCCGCTGCGCGAAGCGCGGCACCAGCCGTGCCAGGCTGGCCGTCAGGAACTCCTGCGGCGCCGCCACGCGCAGCTGGCCGCGCACCATGCCGGTGGCCTCGCTCGCCTGGTTGTTGGCGTCGTCAATGTCTTCAAGGATGCTGCGCACGCGCTCCAGGTACTGGGCGCCGACCTCGGTCAGCGAGAGCGCGCGCGTGGTGCGGTTCAAGAGCCGCGACTTGAGCGACTCTTCCAGCTCCGCCACGGCCCGCGTGACCACCGAGTTGGCCACGTTCAGTGCACGCGCCGCGCCTGCGAAGCTGCCTTCGTCCACCACCTTGACGAAGGTGCGCATGGTCTTGAGTTCGTCCATGCGCGCATTGTCTCCGCAGGCCCGCGCCGCCTGCGCCCATCGCGCTCAGGGCGGCAGCGTCATGCCGCCGACGGCACGGAAATCGATCGAGGCCAGGTACCACAGGATCAGCGTGGGAATCACGACAGGCAGCGACAGCCCGAGGAACAGCAGGACCGTCAGCAGAAAGGTCTTCATGTCCTCGGCCCAGCGCTTGACCAGTTCGATCAGGTCGACTTCCCAGAAACGCTGCTGCTGCTTCATGGTGGGTACCGCACAAAAATGGCCACGGATGTTTGTACACCTGCGGCGCGGGCCGTGTCCATGGCGCGCCAGTGCCACCTGGCGCGCTGCGGGCTTACTTCGCCAGGCCCAGCTTCTCGATGATGACCTTCTCGGTCTTCATGGTGTCGAGCGCATACTGCTTGTAGGTGGCGCTGTCCATGTAGTAGGTGTCCATGTCGAACTTGGCCAGCGACTCCTTGTAGTTGGGCATCTCCATGGCCTTCTTGAAGGCGTCGTGCAGCTGCTGCGCGATCTTGGGGTCAGTGCCCTTGGGCACCACCAGGCCGAACGGCGAGGTCTGCACGAGGTTGATGCCCACCTCCTTGAGCGTGGGCGCGTTCGGAAACTTGGTCGAGCGCTTGTCGCCCCAGGTGGACAAGAGGCGCAGGCGGCCCTGCTCCACATAGGGGCCCCAGCCCGGTGTGTCGGCCACCGACATCACATGCCCGCCGATCACGGCCTGCAACGACTCGGAGTTGCCCTTGTACGGGATGTGGTTCAGCGTGATGCCGGTCTGCATGGCGATGTTTTCCATCGTCAGGTGCAGCGTGGTGAGCGCGCCGGGCGTGCCGTAGCTGAGCTTGCCCGGGTTGGCCTTCGCGTAGGCGATGTACTCCTGCATGGTCTTGATCGGCGAATCCGCCGGCACCACCAGGCCGAACGCGTAGCCGGCCAGGCCGATCACGTACTGCAGGTCGGTCGCCGGATCCCAGTTGATCTTCTGCGTGTAGGGCAGGCGGAACACCGGCAGCGGCACCTGGGCCAGCGTGTAGCCGTCGGCCGGCAGGCTCTGCATCATCTGCGCCGGCAGGATGCCGCCCGCGCCGGGCTTGTTCTCGATGATGACGGGCTGGCCCAGGATCTTGGAGGCGTTCTCGGCCAGCACGCGGAACGGCACATCGGTGGAGCCTCCCGCCGTGAAGCCGATCAGGATCTTGATCGGCTTGCTCGGGAAACGGTCGCCCTGCGCCAGGGCGGGACCGGCCGCCAGGCCGGCGGCCAGCAGCAGCAGGGACAGGGTGCGGCGCTTCAGGAAACGTGCGTTCATGGTGTCAACTTCCAGGGGAAACATGGCCCGGCGCAGGCCGGGCCGTTGGGGAAAGGCTCAGCTGGCCGGGCAGCTGTTGGGCGTGCGCGTGGGCGAGGAGAACTTGCAGCCGTAGGCCGGGTCGGCCACGGTGGCGCGGTCGAGCACCTCGTCGCCGGCGGGCTTGACGCCGTTCTGCTCCCAGTTCGTCATCGCGTCGAAGGCGGCAGTCTGCTCGTCCAGCGTGAAGTCGCAGTGGCTCACTCCGCGGATGGCGCGCTGCACCAGCCACCGGTCGGTGCCTGCCGCCACGGCGCGGCGCTTGTAGATCTGCTCCATGCTGAACGGCACATAGACGTCGCCCAGCGTGTGGATGGTCACCACTGGCACGCTGATGCGCGCATTCGTCTTGGGGAACCAGCGCAGACCATCGCGGCGCAGGCGGTTGGCCTCGGGGTCGGCCTTGAGCCGGTAGGCGGCCTGGTTGAAGGCTGCCTCGGCCGCGGTCTGCGCCGGGTCGTTGTCGAACTGGTAGACGATGCCGGTGGTGTCGTAGCCGTCCTCGTTCAGGATGCCGTTGATGGTGCCGTCGCGGCCGAAAGTGCCCCAGACGGTGGCGTTCATGCTGCCCGCGAAGCCTTCGTTGAACATCGGCCGCTCGCCGCCGGTCAGCTGCTTGACGATCTCCTTGTACTGGTCACCCAGCGGCGTCGTGGCGCTCGGGAAGGTCGTGAACAGCGCCGCGCGCACCTGCGGCGCCAGCGTGCTCCAGTTGGCCACCGGCCAGGCCGTGACGGGCACCCCGGCGAGCTGCTGTGCAGCGATCTGCGAGGCGCCGAAGTAGTTGTAGAGCTCGGTGTCGCCCAGCACGCCGCACATGGGCACGGCGCCGTCGTAGCGCAGCTTGTTGTTGGCCGTCTCCAGGGCCTCGGCGTCGACGGCCGCGGCGGCGATGTGGCCACCCATGGAGGTGCCGATGATGTAGGTCTTCGTCGGCGCGGCCAGCGTGCGGCCGTTCTGCGTGCCGATCTTCTGGAACGCCAGCGCCAGCGCGTTGGTGTCTTCGATGCCGGCGCGCACGTCGTAGTAGTTCTTGGAGAAGCTGGACGCAGCCCAGGCGTAGCCCTTGGCGATCAGGTGCGCGCGGATGGGCGCGTCGCTCACGCTGAGGGCCGCGCCCGTGCCGCCGTAGCCGTGGGCGTACATGACCAGCATGCCGTTCCAGTTTTTGGGCACCTCCACGCGGTAGCCGGCGCCGTCCAGCACACCCCACCAGCGGTCGGTCTCGGGTGCCCCGGCCAGGGCGGCGAACGGCAGCTTCGTCGTGTCCACGCTGAACTGGCGGGCGTCCTGGGCCCGGGTCTCCTCCGGTTGCGGCGGGCCGTCGTCGCCGCCCCCGCAGGCGGACAGCGCCAGCGCGCCGAGGACGGAAAGGGTGGCGGCCAGCCGGCCACGCGTGGTGAAGGCGTTCAAGGGTTCATCTCCTGTGGGGTGGTTTTGGAGCCGTGTTTCTCTAAGCGGAATTCTTCTTGGCGAGCGGAAACAGGCAGATTCAAGTATCCGGCCCACGTCACCACGATCTTCCTAGGGAAATCCATGACGGACCCGCCCTACATTCCGGCCAAATAATTCCGCTCAGCAAAATTAAGAGGTATGCGGCGATGGGGCGGACCAGGCAGATCGATTTCGAGGAAGGCGCGGACAGCCGCCGCTTCGTCACCGCGCTGGCGCGCGGCCTGGACGTGCTCGCGGCCTTCCAGGTCGACGAGAAATGGCTCAGCAATGCCGAGATCGCCGCGCGCACCGGCCTGCCCAAGCCCACCGTGGTGCGGCTCGCCTACACGCTGTGCGTGCAGGGCTACCTGCGGCATTCGCGCGAGACGGGCAAATACGCGCTGGGCGACAGCGTCGCGGCGCTGGGCATCACCATGGTCTCCAACCTCAAGCTGCGGCGCATCGCGCGGCCCTACATGCAGGACCTGGCGGACCGCTACGACATCTCGGTGTCGCTGGGCATCCGGCACGGCCTGTCGGTGCTGTACCTGGAGAACTGCCGCTCGGGCGCCCCGCTCTCGCTCGGGCTGGACATCGGCTCGCGCATCCCGATCGCCGACACCGCCATGGGCCACGCGCTGCTGGCCGTCATGGAGCCCCGCGAGCGCGAGCGCCTGCTGGCCGAGATCCGCCAGGCCGAGGGAGAACGCTGGCCCCAGGTGCGCGAGGCCATCGCCGCCGGCTGTGCGCACTGGCAGGCGCGCGGCTTCACGGTGGTGGTGCGCGACTGGCAGAGCGACATCGCCGGCGTGGCCGCGGCGATCCGCCAGCCCGACGGCCGCGTCGTCACGCTCAACGCGGGCGGTCAGGCCAGCAAATTCCCGCGCGCGCTGCTGGAGCAGGAGATCGGCCCGCAGCTCGCGCGCATGGTCAAGGGACTGGAGTCCTTCGTGCGCAGCGAGGAGGCGTAGCCCAGGCGCTCAATGCTGCGGCGTGGCCGAGAGGTCCACGCCGCGCAGCATGCGCGCGACCAGCCAGGCGGCGCCGGCCACCATCACCGCGCCGGCCAGGGCGATGGCCTGCAAGGCACGGGTGAAGCTGGCGTGCGCCGTCTGCAGCAGCGCCGCCGCGGCGGCCGCGGGCAGGCCCTCGGCCAGGTGCACGGCGCCACCCAGAGAAGCACCGGCGGCCGGCAGCAACGCCCGCTCCAGGCCGGCCGGCCAGTCGCCGCCCAGCCCGTGGCGGTAGACCACCATGCCGGCGCTGCCCAGCAGCGCGATGCCCAACGCACCGCTGAATTCCGAGGCCGTCTCCGACAGCGCCGAGGCCGCACCCGCGCGCTCGGGCGGCGCCGTGGTGATGATGATCTCGTTGCCGATCGTGAACACCGGCGCCATGCCCAGCGCCATGACGACGGTGGCCGGCACCAGCGTCCACAGGCCCTGCCCGGCCGCCAGCAGGCCGAAGCCCAGCGCTGCAGCGACCAGGCCCACGACGATCACGCGGGCTCGCGGCCAGCGCGCCGCCAGCCGCGGCGCCGTCAGCGAACCCGCGACGAATGACAGCGCCCAGGGCAGCGTGGCGATGCCGGCCTGAAGCGGCGTGAGGTCCAGCACCAGCTGCAGGTACTGCGTCATGAAGATGTAGACGCCGAACATCGCCAGGCAGGTCAGCCCATAAGCGGCCAGCGCGGCGCAGAACGGTGCATGCCGGAACAGCCGCAGGTCGAGCAAGGGGTAGGCGATGCGGCCCTGGCGGCGCAGGAACAGCGCACCCACGGCCAGGCCCAGCAGCGTGGTGGCCCAGGACGCCACGGCGGAGCCATGCTCGGCCAGTTGCTTCAGTCCGTAGATCGTGAGCAGCACGGCCGCCAGCGACAGCGCCACGCTGGCCAGATCGAGCCGGCCCGCCTGCGGGTCACGGTACTCGGGCAGCAGGCGCGGGCCCAGCACCAGCGTCAGCGCCATCACGGGCACGTTGAGCCAGAACACCGAACCCCAATGGAAGAACTCCAGCAGCACGCCGCCGACCAGCGGGCCGATCGCGCTGCCCAGCGAGAAGGCCGCGATCCAGACGCCGATGGCGAACTGGCGCTGGCCCGCGTCGTGGAACATGTTGCGGATCAGCGCCATGGTCGAGGGCGCGATCGTGGCGCCGGCCAGGCCCAGCAGCGCACGCGCCGCGACCAGCAGCTCGGCCGTGTGGGCCAGCGCCGCGAGTGCCGACGCGCCCGCGAAGCAGCCCGCGCCCAGAAGCAGCAAGCGGCGCCGGCCGATGCGGTCGCCCAGCGTGCCCATGGTGATCAGGAAGCCCGCGACGAAGAACCCGTAGATGTCCAGGATCCAGAGCAGCTGCGCGCTGGACGGCTGCAACTCGCGGCTCAGCACGGGTAGCGCAAGATTCAGCACGGTGAGGTCCATCGCGTAGACCAGGCAGGGCAAGGCCAGCACGGCCAGGCCGGTCCATTCGCGCGCCGTGGCGCGGGTGGCAGAGGTGGCAGAAGACATCGCTGGAATCTACAGGCTGCGCCTGGCGATACGGCGGCGGCCGCAAGGTCGAATGGCACGGCATGGCGCGATGGCCAGCGTCCACGCGGGAAGGCCCGTCCCGCACGCGGCGGAACGGGCCCGGGTCTGCACGAAACACCGCGCGCCGTGCCGGCGCCTGGCGGCTTACACGACCACGCGGGCCGGTGCCGAGCGCCGGCCGAGGAAACCGGCGCCTGCAGAGACCACCAGGCCCAGCAGCAGCACGAACACGCCCGACCAGGCCGCGCGGCTCAGACCCTTGGCGGTCGCGTCGGCGGCTTCGCGGGCCTTCTGCTCGGCCTGCACCTTCAGCTGCTGGTACTTGGCGACCGCATCGTTGTAGGTCTTCTCGTAGTTGGCAGCGATCTGCTCGGCCTCGGCGCGGCTCTTGCCCGTGCGCGCCACGATCACGTTGACCAGCGCCTCCTTGTCGGCGGCGTCCAGCGCCGGCTCGGCCTTCTTGCGCAGGCGATCGAAGAACGCAGAGAGCTCGTTGCCGGCATTCTGCGGCGCCGTGGCGGCGTCGGCGGCGGCCGCCTTGCCGTCCTGCACGGCGCTGTCGGCCTGCGACTTGACCACGTCCGGGTTGAGCTCGGGCTTGCCGGTCTGGCGCATCAGGATTTCGAGCTGGTTGCGGGCATCGGCGAAGTCGAAGTCGATGCCGTTCTTCTGCAGCTGCTGCTTGACTTCGGATGCCACGCCCGGCGCGGCCGCGGCGACGCCCTGGCCCGCCAGTGCGATGCCGCTGCCCGCCACGCGCGATGCGGCGCCAACCACGCCGGTGGCCAGCGAAGACAGCGCGTACACCGTCACCAGCGTCGTCACGGCCCAGCACAGTACGCCGTGCAGCGTGCCCTTGGCGGGCGCATTGCGACCGGCGAAATACGCGCCGATGGCCAGCGCGACCAGCGTGGACACGCCGACCCAGATGCCGGCGCCGGTACCGAATCCTGCGAGCGGATTGCCGGACTGCATCGCGTCGATGGAGCCCGACCCGATGGCCGTCCCCAGGGTGCCAAGGACGAGGTAGGTGGCCAACGCGAGGAGCAGGCCGGCGAAAACAGCGCCCCAGGAGATGGGCGCGTGGACGACGAGCGGGGCGCCAGGGGTGACCACGGTGGTGTTGTTCATGGTGGGTGCCTAGAAGGTTGCAGGGGATCCGGCGGTCAGCGACGGACCAGCGCAGTGCCGATCAGAAAGGCCAGGCCGGCGACCAGCGCGGTGACGAGGAACGGGTTCTTGCCAGCCGAATCGCGCACCAGGTCCAGCGCCTGGCCGGCCGCCTGCTGGACGCCGCCGGCGACCTGGCGTGCCTTGCCTTCGAGCTGCAACGCGCGGTCGCTGGTGGCGCCGCCCACGGCGTCCTGCACGCGGCCTGCGATCTTGTGGAGGGTTCCTTCGGCTTGTTCGAGCATGGCTGTCTTTCGCATCGGTTGTTGTCGCCCCGACAGCCCGTCGCGATCAGCGCAGGGGCCTTCGGGTGCCCACGAGATGACGGGCAACCGGATGCTAGGCACGGCGCGCGCCCGGCGCCCGCGACAAGCGCTTCACCGGATGTAGGTGCGCAGCCTGCGACGGTGCGGGCGCAGGCTACCGTCAAGCCTGCTCGTCCCGGTACCAGCGGTCCTTGCCCAGCATCACGTGGTGGTGGCCCGCGCCGGCAGGCATCATCGGGAAGCAGTTCTCCTGCGCGGCCACCTGCACGTCGAGGAAGAAGGGCCCGTCGTGCGCCAGGCATTCGGCCAGCGCGGCACCGAGCTCGGCCGGATCGGACACGCGCCGCGCACCCCAGCCGAAGGCCCTGGCCAGCGCCACGAAGTCGGGCAGCGCGGCGTTCCAGCTGTGCGAGAGGCGGTTGCCGTGGTTCAGTTCCTGCCACTGCCGCACCATGCCCATGTAGCCGTTGTTGGACAGCACGAGCTTGACGGGCGTGGCGTGCTGCACGGCGGTGGACAGCTCTTGGATGTTCATGAGCACCGAGGCGTCGCCGCTTACGCAGACGACGAGCGCATCCGGGTGCGCCACCTGCGCCCCGATGGCGGCCGGCAGGCCGTAGCCCATGGTGCCGGCGCCGCCCGAGGTCAGCCAGCGGCGCGGGCGCTCGAAGCGCAGGTACTGCGCGGCCCACATCTGGTGCTGGCCCACGTCGGTGGAGACGATGGCGTCACGCCCGGCAATCTGCGCCTGCAGCGTGGCCATGAGTTGCTGCGGCAGGATGGCCTCGGGCTGCGGCGTGAAGCCCAGGCAGCGCTGGGCGCGCCAGCGCTCCACGCGCTGCCACCAGGGCGCGAGCCGCGCCGGGTCGAGGCCGCGCAGTTCGGGCAGGGCCAGCAACGCGTCGAGCACGGCGCCGCAGTCGCCGACGATGGGCACGTCGACCTGCACCGTGCGGTGGATCGCGCTCGGGTCGATGTCGATGTGGATCTTGCGCGCGTGCGGGCAGAACTCGTCCAGCTTGCCGGTCACGCGGTCGTCGAAGCGCGCGCCCACGTTGATGACGAGGTCGGCCTCGTGCATGGCCAGGTTGGCTTCCAGCGTGCCGTGCATGCCCAGCATGCCGACGAAAGCGGGATCGGAAGCCGGGAACGCGCCCAGGCCCATCAGCGTGAGCGTGCAGGGGCCGCCGACCTGGCGCACGAGTCGCGCGAAGGCGGCGCACGCGGCCGGCCCCGCGTTGACGAGGCCGCCCCCGCCGTAGAACACGGGCCTGCGCGCGGTGGACATCAGATCGGTCGCGCGCTGCAGGCTGCCGCGCGGCAGGGCTGGGCGCGGTGCTGCGCGCAGCGGCCGTGCCGCCAGGGGCTGGCCCACGGGCGCGAGTTGTACGTCCTTGGGCACGTCCATCAGCACGGGGCCGGGCCGTCCACCTGCGGCGATGGTCAGCGCGCGGCGCACCGCGTCGCCGACCTGGGCCGCGCTGCGCGGCTGGCAGTTCCACTTGGTCACCGGCCGCGACATGCCCAGCGCATCGCTCTCCTGGAAGGCCTGGGTGCCGATCACGGCCGTGGCCACCTGGCCGCTGATGCACAGCACCGGCACGGAATCGCTCATCGCGTCGAGCAGGCCCGTGATGGTGTTGCCCACACCGGGACCGGAGGTGACCAGCACCACCCCGACCTTGCCTGTGCTGCGCGCATAGCCCTCGGCCGCGTGCACGGCAGCCTGCTCGTGGCGCACGAGGATGTGGCGCAGCCGCGGCTCGCCGTGCAGCGCGTCGTACAGCGGCAGCGCAGCGCCGCCGGGGTAGCCGAACAGGGTATCGACGCCGCCTTCGATCAGGGCGTCCAGCAGCGCCTGGGCGCCGTTGCGCGGAGCGGCGGGCGCCGCCGGGGAGACGGTGGCGGGCTGGGGATCGAGGACGTCAGAGGTTTTCATGCCCTCTATTTTTTCGGCGATGGCGCAGAATAGGCTTCTTGTTTTTCGAAGTTCAGGCGGTTTGTTCCGAACTTCATTCGGAGAAGAGAATGTCTGACGGAAAAATCTTCGACAAGACCGATCTCGCCATCCTGCGCATCCTGCTGCAGGACGCGCGCCGCACGCTGCAGGAGATCGGCGCCGAAGTGGGCCTGTCGCCGACCAGCTGCTGGAGCCGTATCAAGCGGCTGCAGGACGAGGGCGTGATCAAGCGCTACACGGTCGAGGTGGACCCGGCCAGCCTGGGCTACCAGGACACGGTCATCGTGCAGCTCACGCTGGAGAGCCACACCGAGGACACGCTCTACGCCTTCGGCCAGGTGCTGGCGACCATCCCCGAAATCCTGGAGGCCTATCTGGTCTCAGGCGACTACGACTACTACATCCGCATCGCCGTGCGCGACACGCGCGACTACGAGCGGCTGCTGCGCGAGAAGCTCTACAAGATTCCCGGCATCCGGCACAGCAAATCGCACTTTGTGCTGCGCGTGCTCAAGGAATCCACCGTACCTGTTTAGGGGCCCGTAGGCGCCGGCCGACAGTCCGATTGCGTCCGCGCCGACGGTCAGACCCGCACGAGACCATGGGCCCAGGGCCAATATGCGCCCGATCATGCGCGAATGCGCAGCCAGTTGCGCACACTAAACGGACAGAAAGGCACACCATGCGCAGCGGTCGGCGTTTTTCCACCCAGGGTCTGACGGCGGCGGCCGTGCTGGCCTGCAGCACTGGCGGGGCCACGGCCCAAGGCCTCACCTACGCAGAGGAACCACGAGTGTGGCTGCAGTTGTCGGCCTTCCGGCCCAACATGGACTCGCGCGTGCGGCTGGACGAAACCGACAGCGTGCTGCAGGGCACGCCGCTGGATGGCGAGAACGACTTCGGCCTGGCCCGCCGCAAGACCGTGCCGGCCGTGCTGCTGGGCGGGCGGCTGTCCGAGCGCTGGCGCGCCGAGTTCGAGTACTTCTCGCTGGACCGCAGTGGCAGCGCCAGCACCGACGGCATCCGCTTTGGCGACGGGCAGTTCGTGGCCGACATCGACACGCGCATGCGCACGCGCACCTACCGGCTCAGCGCCGGCTACTCCTTCCTGAAACAGCCCGACCGTGAGGCCGGCGTGCTGCTCGGCGCGCATGTGACGGACGCGCTGCTGCGCGTGCAGGGGGCGGCCATCGTGAACGGCCAGCCCGTGGGCGCCTTCACCGAACGGCGCACGGAGACGGTGCCCGCGCCCACGGTGGGCGTGTACGGCAGCTGGCGGCCAGGCGCCGGGCGCTGGGAACTGAGCGGCCGCGCCGACCTGTTCAAGCTGCACATCGGCGACTACGACGGCCGCCTCGTGAACCTGCAGGCCAATGCGATGTACCGCGTCACGCCCAACGTGGGACTGGGCCTGGGCTGGCGCTACCACGACCTGCGCGTGGACGCCGACGCGCGCAATTTCTCGGGCGAGATCAAATACCGCATGAACGGCCCGCAGCTGTTCCTGCAGGCCGGGTTCTGAGGGAGGCTCAGCCGCGCACCACCGCGTGCTCGAGCTGGCCCATCGCCTGGCGCACGGCGCCCAGACGGGCATCCTGCGTGCGCGCGGCCTGCACGATGCCGTCCATGATGGCGCTGGCGCGGCCGGCGGCCTCCTGGATCTGCGCGATCGCACGGCCGGTGTCCTGCACGCGCGCGCTGCCGGTCTGCACGCTCTGTGCGGAGGCGCCGATCACGTTCTTGATCTCGCGCGCGGCGTCGGCGCTGCGCCGCGCGAGGTTGCGCACCTCGCCGGCCACGACCGCGAAACCGCGGCCTTGCTCGCCAGCACGGGCGGCCTCCACGGCGGCATTGAGGGCGAGCAGGTTGGTCTGGAACGCGATGCCGTCGATCAGGCCCACCATCTCGCCGATGCGCTTGGAGTCGTCGCTGATCTGCGCCATGCTCTGGATCGCGCTGCCGATGGCGCTGTCCCCGGCCTGGGCCGCCGTGGCGACCTCACGGGTGTGGGCGTGGGCGCCATGGGCGCGTTCGGCACCGTCGCGCACCAATTGCTGCAGCTGCTCGAAGGCGTCCTGCACCAGCCGCGTGGCTTCGAAGCGGGCGGTGATGTCGGTGGCGTACTTGACGACCTTGAACGGCTGGCCGGACTGGTTCACGACCGGGCTGTAGTTCGCCTCGATCCAGACGTCGTTGCCCCGCCGTCCAACACGGCGGAACTGGCCGCGGTGGTGCTCGCCCTGCGCCAGCCGCTCCCAGAACGCGGCGTACTCGCGCGAAGCGCGCTCGGCCGGATCCACGAACATGCTGTGGTGGCGGCCGACCAGCTCGTCCTGCGAGGCGTAGCCCATGGCGTCGAGGAAGTTGCGGTTGCAGCGCAGGATGTGACCGTCCAGCGTGAATTCGATCACGGCCTGCGCCCGCCCCACGGCAGCCAGCTGGCTGGTGGCCTCGGCGGCGCGCAGCACTTCCGCAGAAATGTCCATCGCGTACTTGACGATGCGCACCACCTGCCCGCGGCGGTTGCGCACCGGGCTGTAGTTGGCCTGCAGCCAGACCTCCTGGCCGGTGCCGGTGCGGCGCTTGCAGCGGCCAACGAACGCCTCGCCGCGCCGCAGCTGCGCCCAGAACGCCTGGTAGGCCTGCTCGTCGTGTTCGGCCAAATCCAGAAAGATGCGGTGGTGCTGACCGCGCAACACGTCCAAGCCGTAACCCATCAGGGCCAGGAACTGGGGATTGGCCGTCAGGACGTGGCCGGCGGGATCGAACTCGACGACGGCCTGGTTGCCGTACAACGCCTGCAGCTGGCGCCGCGCGCGGGCACCGGAAAAGAAAATGGAAAACGCACGCAACGGATTCATGGAGGCCCTTCGATATTGGTGAGCCCATGGCATCGCAAGCGACGTGTGCATCGCGCTGTGCAGAGGCAAGCCGCGATTGTGGTCGGCTTGCCATCCGCTTTGCGCCAATCTTTTCCTCAAATCGGCAGCTTTTAGGAACCAATGGCCGCAATAGCCATTGCGATCACGCCACGGTGTGGCGTGTCAGGCCGCCTTCCAGAAGATGTAGTCGGCCTGGTAGGGCACGGTGACGCGCTGGCCCTTGTTGGCCGCCGTGCAGGCCGTGGTCGTCGGCGCCACGCCGCCTTGCAGTGCCACCCGCTGGATGTACGTCACACCACTCATGGCGCCGGAGCCCATGGCCGGGTTGGCCTTGACCAACTGGTACGGCAGGCTCGTCGGACCGGAGGGCGCGACCGCCAGCTGCGTGGCCGTGAGTTTGGAGCCATCCGCGGCTTCCCAGGTGGCCGGGGGACCGTAGTAGCGGCCCACCTGCTTGCCCGCACGGTCCATGAGCCTGGCTTGGGGCCCGACAAAGGTCCATTCGAGCTGGGCAGGCATGCCGGCCTTTTCGCGGCATTCGTACAGGATCTCGCCCTTGCCCACCGTTTCCATCGCGACACGGTTGCCGGCGGGCACCTGGATGCTGGCCGGCAGGCTGGTCTGCGAGAACGACGTGCCGCCCGGGCCGGACATGGAACCGCAAGCGGCCAGCAGCGCGGCGGCCGCCAGCGCGGCGCCGGCGGTGCTGCAGCGGACCAGGGTGTGGGTGAAAGCGGGGGTGCGCATGGGGACTCTCTCCAGTGGTTGAACGTGCAGGCACTACGGCGCACTTCGCGTTCTGGATGCAGCGGCAGTTGAAACAAATTGTGACCACCCTCTGCCAGCTGCCACCGGCCAGGATTGGCGCGCCTGGGGTGGATTGCCCCTGCTCGCGGCATGCCGCGCATTCCCTTCAAGGACCGCCAGTGCCCTGCGCCAGACCCCCGGCGAGCGGGCTGGCGGCCTGCATCGAAATGGCCATCGACGGCCAGCCGGCGATCTTTTTCGCAGCGCAGTCCGTAGGACACTGAGCGCCATGCAGATCCGCCCCTACCTGGAGGCCGACGAGGCCGCCGTCGTCGCGCTCTGGCAGGCCTGCGGCCTGACCCGCCCCTGGAACGACCCGCACAAGGACATCGCGCGCAAGCTCACGGTGCAGCGCGAACTGTTCCTGGTCGGCGACGTGGACGGCCGGATCGTCGCCAGCGTGATGGCCGGCTACGAGGGCCACCGCGGCTGGGTCAACTACCTGGCCGTGGCACCAGAGCTGCGGGGCCAGGGCCATGGCGCCGCGCTGATGCGGCACGTCGAGCAGGCATTGCGCGCGCGCGGCTGCCCCAAGATCAGCCTGCTCGTGCGCTCGAGCAACAGCGCGGTGCAGGCCTTTTACCGCCGCCTGGGCTATGCGGTGGACGAGGCCGTGCCACTGGGCAAGCGGCTCATCCCCGACTGACCAGGAGGGGCACAATCCGCGCCCCATGCCAGCACCTGCCCTGTTCCCGCGCCCGACCGCCTTGCTGCTGTTGTCGGCCATCGCCTGCTGCTTCGCGGGCAACCATGTGGCGGCGCGGCTCGCCTTCGACGACGGCGCCGGCGTGCTGACGGCCGTGCTGTGCCGTGCCGGCACGGCGCTGCTGGTGCTGGGCACGCTGGTGCTGGTGCGGCATGAGCGGCTGTCGCTGCCGGCCACCACGCGCCGCTGGCAGCTGCTGCTGGGCCTGTTGATCGCGGTGCAGAGCCTGTGCCTGTACTCGGCTGTGGCGCGCATCCCGGTGGCGCTGGCGCTGCTGCTGGGCAACACCTTCCCGGTGCTGCTGGCGCTGCTGAACTGGGCCAGCGGCGGCAAGCCGCCGACGCGGCGCGCCTGCGCCGTCATGGGCGTGGTGCTGCTGGGCCTGCTGCTCGCGCTGAACGTGCCGGCGCGGCTGGAGGAGGCGCGCACCGGCACGGGCGGCATCGCCTGGGGCGCGGGCGTGGCCTTCGCGCTGACGGCGGCCTCGGTCTTCGCCTGCGCACTGTGGGTCACCGACCGCAAGCTCGCCGCGCTGCCGGGCACGGTGCGCAGCTTCTACACCATGCTCACGGTGTGCTGCAGCCTGGCCATCGCCGGCGCGGCCGGTGCCATTCCCGGCGGCATGGCCTGGCCCCAGCACAGCCAGGGCTGGGCCGGCCTGGTAGTGCTGATGCTGCTCTACACCACGGGCTTCACGCTGCTGTTCGTGACGGTGCCGCGGCTGGACATGGCGCGCAACGCGCCGATGATGAACGTGGAGCCGATCGCCACGCTCTTCATCGGCTGGGCCGTGCTGGGCCAGTGGCTGGCGCCGATCCAGATCGCGGGCACGCTGGTGGTGCTGGCCGGCATCGTGCTGCTCTCGCGCGATCGGCGTTGACCGACAGCGTGCGGCGACCGAAGCGGGCAAGATCGGCGCGTCCATGCACCCCGCACCGCCCGCCCCCCGCGGCATCCACACCGAACCCGCCACGCGCCACGCTGCGGCCCAGCGCCACCCGCCGCCGGACACGCACACACCGGCCGACCGCTACGCGGAGCTGTTCGAGGCGGTGCAGCGCGCGGGCGTGTTCCCCGACAGCAAGACCTTCCCCGACTGCGCGCCCCTGGCCGCGCCCGAGCAGATCCTCGCGGCCTATCGCCAGGCCCGCACGGCGCCGGGCTTCGACCTGGTCACCTTCGTGGCTGCGCATTTCGAGCCGCAGCGGCCGGCGCTGGCCAGCCATGCCGGCGCGCCGGCGCAGGACCTGCGCCAGCACATCGACCGGCTCTGGGACGAACTCACGCGCCACCCCGACCGGCATCCGCACCGCGGCTCGCTGCTCGCGCTGCCGCACCCCTACGTGGTGCCGGGCGGTCGCTTCGTCGAGATGTACTACTGGGATTCGTACTTCACCATGCTGGGCCTGGCGGCCAGCGGCCGCACGCAGCTGCTGCATGCGATGACCGACAACTTCGCCTACCTGATCGAGCGCTTCGGCCATGTGCCCAATGGCACGCGCACCTACTACCTGAGCCGCTCGCAGCCGCCGCTGTTCGCCTGCATGGCCGAGCTCTGCGAGGGCTGCGGCGGCCAGGGCGCGCTGCGCTACCTGCCACAGCTGCTGCGCGAGCATGCCTTCTGGATGGACGGTGCCGACACGCTGGCGCCGGGCCAGGCCCACCGGCGCGTGGTGCGCCTGGCCGATGGCGGCCTGCTCAACCGCTACTGGGACGACCGAGACCAGCCGCGCGAGGAGGCCTGGCGCGAGGACGTGGCCACCGCCGCGGCGGCACCGCAGCGGCCGGCGGCCGAGGTGTTCCGCGAGCTGCGCGCCGCCGCCGAGTCGGGTTGGGATTTCAGCAGCCGCTGGCTCGACAGCCCGGCGCCCGGCAGCGACCGGCTGCAGGCCCTGGCCACCATCCGCACCACACGCATCGTGCCGGTGGACCTCAACGCGCTGCTGCACAAGGTGGAAAGCCGCATCGCCCACCTGGCCGCGCAGGCCGGCGACGCCGCCCTGGCCAGCCGGCACCAGGCCCTGGCCGACGCGCGCCACGCGGCCATGGACCGCTGGCTCTGGAACGAGGACGCAGGCGCCTGGCTCGACCTCGACTGGCCCGAGCAGCGGCCGCGCCCGGCCCTGAACGCCGCCACCGCCACCCCGCTGTTCACGCGCACGGCCAGTGCGACGCAGGCGCGCCGGCTGGCCGACACGCTGGCGCGCCGCCTGCTCGTGCCCGGCGGCCTGGCCACCACCGAGCAGTGCAGCGCCGAGCAGTGGGACCGGCCCAACGGCTGGGCGCCGCTGCAGTGGATCGCCGCCGAAGGCCTGGCCGCCTATGGCCAGGACGCGCTCGCCGGCGAGATCCGCGCGCGCTGGCTGCGCACCGTGCAGGCGGTGTACGGCCGCGAGCACCGGCTGGTCGAGAAGTACGCGCTGCTGGCCCACCCCGAGGCCCAGGGTGGCAGCGGCGGCGAGTACCCGCTGCAGGACGGCTTCGGCTGGACCAATGGCGTCACGCGCCAGTGGCTTTGAGGCCGCAGCTACGATCGCGCCCCATGCCGCATTCCCATGAACCGCCCTGCGTCGCCCTGTACTGGGACTTCGAGAACCTGCACGCCGGCCTGGTCGAGGCGCGCGCGGGCGAGGGCCACTACGCCAAGCCCGACGTGCGCTTCAAGCTGCAGGAGCCGCTCGTGGACGTGGCGGCCGTCACGGCCGCGGCGATGGCCGAAGGCCCGCTGGCCATCCACCGCGCCTACTGCAACTGGCAGTTCTTCAGCCGCTACCGCGATGCGCTGATGCAGGCCGGCATGGACCTCGTGCAGATGTTCCCGCCCGGCGGCGCGGCCAAGAACGGTGCCGACATCCGGCTCAGCCTGGACGTGCTGGAGGACCTCACGCGCTTCCCGCACATCCGCACCGTGGTGGTGGTGGGCGGCGACAGCGACTTCCTGCCGCTGGCGCAGAAGGTCCACGCGGCCGGCCGCCGGCTGGTGGGCGTGGGCACGCGGCCCAACACCAACCGCCACTGGGCAGGCGCCTGCGATGCCTTCCTGTGGTACGAGGACCTGGCCGGCGGTGCGGCCGCAGATGTGCCGGCGAGCGCCTGAAAACCCCGCTCCTATACTGGCCCGGATGCAGTCGACCGCCCCAGTCTCCACCACCGACGTGCGCATGCGCGGCTTCACGCAACGGGCCGAAGTGCCCACCGCACTGGCCTGGATCGATGCCCACTCGCCATGCCTCGCGGCCGAGACGGTGGCCACCGAAGACGCCACCGGCCGCGTGCTCGCAGAGGATCTCGTCGCGCCCATCGCGGTGCCCGAATTCGACCGCGCCGCCATGGACGGCTACGCACTGCGCGGCGGCGAAACCACCGGTGCGGGCGACTACAACCCGCTCGAATTCGCAGTCGTGGGCCAGGCCTTCCCCGGGCGTCCGTTCGAGGGCACCGTGCCCGCGGGCGCGGCCGTGCGCATCATGACCGGCGCGCCCGTGCCGGCCGGGCTGGACGCGGTGCTGCCCGCCGAGTACGCGCGCGAGGAACACGGCCGCGTGGCCGTGGCCCAGCCCGTGGCGCCCGGCCAGCACGTGGGCCGCGTGGGCGAGGACATCGCGCGCGGCAGCCCGGCGCTGGCCGCGGGCCGGCGGCTGCGGCCGCAGGACGCGGGCCTCATTGCCTCGCTGGGCCTGGCCCATGTGCAGGTGCTGCGCCAGCCGCGCGTGCGCCTGCTGGTCACCGGCAACGAGGTGCGCGCGCCGGGCCAGGCCAAGGGCCCGCACGAGATCTACGACGCGAACTCGGTCACGCTGCGCGGCCTGGTGGCGCGCGACGGCGGCCTGCTCGAATCGCACCAGCGCCTGGGCGACGGCCCGGAGCGGATCGCCCAGGCGCTGGCCGCGCCGGGCGCCGATGTGGTGCTGGTCTCAGGCGGCTCCAGCGTGGGCGCCGAAGACCATGCGCCGCGCCTGCTGGCACGCCTCGGCGAGCTGGCCATCCACGGCGTCGCCATGCGCCCGTCCAGCCCGGCCGGCATGGGCCGCATCGGCACGGCGCTGGTGTTCCTGCTGCCGGGCAACCCGGTCTCCTGCCTCTGCGCCTACGACTTCTTCGCCGGCCGCGCCATCCGCCGCCTGGGCGGCCGGCCGGACGACTGGCCCTACCCGCGCGTGCAGGCACTGCTTGCGCGCAAGATCGTCTCGCAGGTCGGCCGCCTCGACTATGTGCGCGTGAAGCTCGGCGCCGAGGGCGTGGAGCCCCTTGCGCTGTCGGGCGCCTCGGTGCTGAGCTCCACGGTGCGGGCCGACGGCTTCGTCGTCGTACCGGCCGAAAGCGAGGGCCACGGCGCCGGCAGCGACGTGACCGTCCATCTCTACGCATGCCCGTGAAAGCCCAATCGCAGTTTCTCCATGTGCTCACGCGCGACGAGGCGGAGCGCCGCTTCCGCGAACATCTGACACTCGCGCCGCTGGGCGCCGAGACCGTGGCGCTGCACGCCGCACTGGGCCGTGTGCTGGCCGAGGATGTGGTGGCCGCCGTCGACGTGCCCGGCTTCGACCGCTCCAACGTGGACGGCTTCGCCGTGCAGGCCGCCGACACGTGGGGCGCGATGGAGGAGGAGCCGCGCCTGCTGGCTCTCACGGCCGAGACGCTGGCGCCCGGCACCGTGCCGCAAACCGAAGTGACCGCGGGCGGGGCCACTTCCATCGCCACCGGGGGCATGCTGCCGCGCGGCGCCGACGCGGTGGTGATGGTGGAACACACCGACCTGGAAGGTGGCCGGCTGGTGCTGCGCCGCGCCGCCACCGCGGGCGAGAACGTGAGCTACGCCGGCACCGACATCGCGCGCGGCGAGACTGTGCTGCGCGCCGGCCAGCCGCTAAGCTCGCGCGAGATCGGCGTGCTCGCCGCGCTTGGCCTGGACCGCGTGTCCGTGCACCGCAAGCCGCGCGTGGCCATCTTCTCCACCGGCAACGAGATCGTGGCGCCGGGCGCGCCGCTGCCCGTGGGTGCGGTGTACGACTCCAACGCCGCCATCCTCGCGGCCGCGGTGGAGGAACTGGGCGGCGAGCCCGTGCGCCTGGGCGTCATCCCCGACGACGAAGCCCGGCTGGCGGCCGCACTGCGCCAGGGCCTGGATTGCGACGCCGTGGTGTTCTCGGGCGGCACCTCCAAGGGCGAGGGCGACCTGTCCTACCGCATCGTGGCCGCGCTGCAGGACCCCGGCATCGTCGCGCACGGCGTAGCGCTCAAGCCCGGCAAGCCGGTCTGCCTGGCCGTGACGCAGGGCAAGCCGGTGGCGGTCCTGCCGGGCTTTCCGACCTCGGCGGTGTTCACCTTCCACGAGTTCATGGCGCCCGTCATCCGCGCCTTCGGCGGGCTGCCGCCCGAGCAGCGCCAGCTGGTGGATGCACGCCTGCCCATGCGCGTGAATTCCGAGCGCGGCCGCACCGAATACCTGCTGGTCGGCCTGGTGCCGGGCGAGCAGGGCCTGGCGGCCTACCCCATGGGCAAGGGCTCTGGCTCGGTCACCACGTTCAGCGGCGCCGACGGCTTCATCACCATCGGCCAGCACACCGAGATCCTTGACGCAGGCACGCCCGTGCAGGTGCAACTGCTGGGCCGGAGCCTGCAGGCGGCCGACCTGATCCTGGTCGGCAGCCACTGCGTGGGCCTGGACTGGCTGGCAGGTGCCCTGGTCCGCCAGGGCCTGCGCACCAAGAGCATGAGCGTGGGCAGCACGGGCGGCCTGATGGCGGCCCGGCGCGGCGAGTGCGACCTGGGCGGCATCCACCTCATGGACCCGGCCACGGGCCATTACAACACCCACCTGCTGACGCCCGCGCTGGAGCTGGTGCCGGGCTACGGCCGCATGCAGGGCATCGTGTACCGCCGTGGCGATGCGCGCTTCGAAGGCCTTGACGCGGCCGCGGCCATCGCTGCGGCGCTTGGCGATGCCGGCTGCGTGATGGTCAACCGCAATGCCGGCAGCGGCACGCGCATTCTCATCGACCGGCTGCTCGGCGGCGCCCAGCCCGCGGGCTACGGCGTGCAGACCAAGTCGCACAACGCCGTGGCGGTGGCCGTGGCGCAGGGCCGTGCCGACTGGGGCCTGGCCATCGACACGGTGGCGCGGCAGTACGGGCTGGGCTTCATTCCCGTGCAGGAGGAGCGCTACGACTTCGTGCTGCCGCGGGACCGGCTGGCGCGCGCGCCGGTGCAGGCCTTTCTCGCGCTGCTGCGATCGGACGCGGCGCGCGCCGCGCTGCGCGAACTGGGCTTTCGCGTCGACTGAGAGGGGCTGACATGGCGGCGCCTATGCAGCGCCGTTCCTATCGCGCAGCGGGAAGCGGGCCGCCAGAATCGGCCCCCTCCTTCCTTCCTAGGCTCCCGCCCCGATGCTGCTGCGCCAACGCCTCCTGCTCCTCGCCCTGCCCGCCGCCCTGCTTGCCTGCGCCGCCCAGGCGCAGGAGAAATTCATCGTGCTGGCCTCGACCACCTCGACCGAGCAGTCGGGTCTGTTCAAGCACCTGCTGCCGCAGTTCACGCAGGCCAGCGGCACTGCGGTGCGCGTGGTGGCGGTGGGCACCGGCCAGGCGCTGGACATGGCGCGCCGCGGCGACGCCGACGCGCTGTTCGTGCACGACCAGCCGGCAGAGGAGAAGTTCGTGGCCGACGGCTTCGGCCTGGAGCGCCGCCCCGTCATGTACAACGACTTCGTGCTGATCGGCCCCCAGGCCGACCCGGCGGGCACGCGCGGCAACGCGATCGCCGCCGCGCTCAAGCGGCTGGCCGAGACGGGAGCAGGCTTCGTCTCGCGCGGCGACAAGAGCGGCACCCACGCGGCCGAGCTGCGCCAGTGGAAGCTCGCCGGTGTCGACCTGGCCGCCGCCAAGCCGGCCGGCTACAAGGAATGCGGCTGCGGCATGGGGCCGGCGCTCAACATCGCGGCCTCCACCGGCGCCTACGTGCTGGCCGACCGCGGCACCTGGCTCAGCTTCAAGAACCGCGCCGACCTGGGCATCCTGGTCGAGGGCGACAGGCAGCTGTTCAACCAGTACGGCGTGATCGTGGTAAACCCCGCCAGGCACCCGCATGTGAAGAAGGATTTGGCGCAGGGCTTTGCCGACTGGGTGGTCTCGCCGGCGGGCCAGGCCGCGATCGCTTCCTACACCATTGGCGGCGAGCAGCTGTTCTTCCCGAACGCGACGCAGTGAACGCGGGCGGCCATGGGACACTGCGGCCCCTTCACCCCGCCCTGCCCATGCCTTCTTCCCGCCGCGGCATCCACCTGCGCTATACCTTCGAGACCGCCGCGACGCCGGGCCAGCAACGCGCCGAAATCGAGAACCCCTTGTTCGACCTGCTCTCGGCCGTGCAGGCCGAAGGTTCCATCAGCGCCGCCGCACGCGCGCTGGACAGTTCCTACCGCCATGCCTGGGGCGCGCTCAAGCACTGGGAGGAGGTGCTGGGCGCGCCGCTGGTGCTCTGGGGCCAGGGCCGCCATGCGCGGCTGACGCCGTTCGCGCAGCGCCTGTTGTGGGCCGAGCGCCAGGCCCGCGTGCGCATGACGCCGCATGTGGAGGCGCTGCGCGCCGAACTGGCGCGCGTGTTCGCGCTGGCCGACGACGCCGCGCTGCAGGTGCTGGAGATCTTCGCCAGCCACGACCTGGGCCTGCCGCGGCTGCAGGCGCTGGCCGAGGAACACGACGGCCTGCACATCGCCCTGCGCTTCGCCGGCAGCCAGGAGGCGCTGCGCGCGCTGGGTGAGGGCCGCTGCCGCGTCGCCGGTTTCCACGTGGCGCAGGACGCAGCGCCCAACAGCGTGATGGCGCGCGCGCTGCGACCGCTGCTGCAGCCCGGCGCGCACCAGCTGATCGGCAGCCACTGGCGGCGCCAGGGCTGGATCTGGCGCCCAGGCGAGGAGCGGCCCGAGGGCATCGCCGCGCTGGGCACGGGCCGCTGGCGCTTCGTCGCGCGCCAGCCGTCTTCGGGCACGCGGCTGCTGACCGACCACCTGCTGGCCCAGCACGGCGTGGCACCCGAGGACGTGCCCGGCTACACCACCCACATGGAAGACACGCACGTGGCCGTGGCGGCGGCGATCGCCAGCGGCGCCGCCGACGTGGGCATCGGCATCGAGGCGGCGGCCGCCGAGGCGGGCCTCGCGTTCGCGCCGCTGGTCGACGAAAACTACTACCTGCTGTGCCACCAGGAGGACCTGGAGACGCCGCCACTGCGGGCACTGCGCGCGCGCCTGGCCTCGCCAGCCTGGGCCGATGCTCTGGCCCGGCTGCCGGGCTACGGCGTGCACCGACCGGGCGAGGTGCTGGCGCTCACCAGAGCACTGCCCTGGTGGCGCGACGCGCGGCCGACGAAGTGAGCCTCAACGCTGCAGCTGCTGCAGTTCCTGCGGCGTGTTGGCGTTGAAGAAGGCCGCCGCATCGTCGAACACCACCTCGGTCTTGCGGTGCTGGCCGGCCCACAGGCCGAACTTGCGCTCGCCCGTGTGCAGGAAGGCCACCAGGCTCTCGACCAGCTCGGTGCGCAGCAAGCAAAACACCGGTTGCGCGCGCAGCTTGCCGTCTTCGCGCGTGGCCGCCATGGCGATCTCGGCGTCCTGCGCCGCAGCGGCCGCGGCCAGGCGTTCGACCAGGTCGGTCGGGAAGTCCGGCGTGTCGCAGGGCACGGTGACCAGCCACGGCGTCTCGGCATGTTCCAGGCCGGTCAGCAGACCGGCCAGCGGGCCCGCATAGCCTTCCACCGAATCGGGCCAGACCGGCACGCCCATGGCCTCGTAGGCCGACAGGTTGCGGTTGGCACTGAGCATGCTGGTGCCCACCTGTGGCTGCAGGCGCAGCAGCGCATGCAGGGCCAGCGGCATGCCGCGGTGGTTCTGCAGGCCCTTGTCGACGCCGCCCATGCGGTTGCCACGGCCGCCGGCCAGCACCAGGCCCGTGATGTCTTCGCGTGCGATGGTGGTCATGTGTCGATGAGGTCGAAGGCCTGCGTCTCGACGTCGACGAAGGCCAGGGTCATGGCCGCGATGGCGCGCCACAGCCGGGCGGCGGGCTGCGCCTCGACCGCCTCGCACAGCGGCGCGATCCAGGGTTGCACGTGGGCGCGGAAGAAGTCGCGCTGCTGCGCCAGGTTGCCCTGCGCCACGCCCTCGCCCGCGATCAGGTAGCGCATGACCTCCAGCACGTAGGACACGTGGTCCTCGGTCTCGAACTGCGCGGCATCGCGCGTGAGACCCAGGGCCGCCAAGTCCTCGCGCAGGCGCGCCAGCGGCTTCTCGTTGACGAAGCCCGCGAGGAAGAACGAGGCATAGGGAAAGACCTCGGGCTTGCCCACGCCCTGGAACAGCGCGGCGAACTCGTGCTGCGCCGACGCCGGCGTGGCCGCGCGCATCTGCGCCACCAGCGCCTGCCAGGGGGGTTCCAGGAAGCTGCCGGGCTCGGGCGCCTCGGTCACGGCCAGGCGGAACTGCTCCAGCAGGGCCGCGTCGGGCGGCGCCAGCCACAGGCGCGCCAGCAGGCCGTAGAGCTCGGCGCGCGCGATTTCTTCGCTGAAGGTCTCGGTGGTCACAGGTCGGTGATGCGGAGTTCTTGGGGGTTGGAGTACATGTCGACGACGCGGCAGTCGCTGCACATCTTCAGCCGCTCGGCCGCGGCGCCCTGGAAGGCGGCGTGGCCGGCCAGCTTGGCGACCATGGTCTCGATCGCGCGCAATGTGCCGAAGGGCTTGGCGCAGCGCACGCAGTGGAAGGGCTGGGCCTCGTGCAGCACCCGGGCCTGGGCGCGCGCGCGGCCTCCGTCGGCCAGCAGCAGGCGCGGTTCGAGCCGGATGGCGTCCTCCGGGCAGGTGGTGGCACACAGGCCGCACTGCACGCAGCTTTTCTCGGTGAAGCGCAGCTGCGGCCGGTCGGGGTTGTCCGACAGGGCCTGGGACGGGCAGGCGCCCACGCAGGCCAGGCACAGCGTGCACTTTGCCGCATCGACCTGCAGGCTGCCATACAGCGCACCCGCAGCGGGCAAGGCGATGGCCTCGGACTCAGCCTGCGGGCTCTGCGCGAGCAGGTGGGCCAGCGCGAGCTCCAGCGTGTTGCGCTTGTCGGCCTGCACCGCGAAGCTGGCGGCCTGGGCCACGCCCTGGGCCGGCGGTGCGCGCAGCGCGGTGTCGAGCGCGGCGGTGTCGTCCGCCGCGATCAGCCGGAAATGCTGGCCGGCATAGCCCAGGCCCGTCACGATGGCCTGGGCCTGGGCCATCTGCGCGGCCAGGGCTTCGAGGTACTGCGGCGCCTCGGTGCGGCCGGTCAGCACCCAGACCTGGCTGGCGCCTTGCGCGAGCGCGGCCAGCCACAGGTCCAGCCCCACGCTGGCGCTGTGCCAAACGGCCAGCGGTAGCACGCGGGCCGGCACGCCATGGGCCCGGCCGGTGCTGGCCGCGCGGCCCAGGGCCTCGATGGCGGCCGTTCCCTCCTCCTGGCTGTGCAGCAGCAGCGCCGCATCGCGGCCGCCGGCGGCGGCATAGGTGCGCAGCAGTGTGCGCACGCGCTTGCCCAGGTCGGCCGGCGTGGGGTAGGCGAAGCTCAGCGCGCCGCTGGGGCAGACCGTGCCGCACGCGCCGCAGCCCACGCACAGGTGCGGCTCCACCACGATGCCGGCCGTCGGATGCCCCACGCTGCCGCGCCCGCGCGCTGCCGTCTTGCCCTTGAGCGAGGCGTCGGAACGGATGGCCTGGGCCGAGCACACATCGATGCAGGCCGAGCAGCCGATCTGCTGGTTGCGCGTGTGGGCGCACAGCCGCTGCTCGTAGCGGAAGAAGCGCGGCTTGTCGAACTCGCCGACCAGGCCGCGCAGCTGCAGCACGGCCTGTGTGAGCGCTGCGCCGGGCGGCACGTGGACGTAGCCCTGCGGTGGCTGGTGCATGGCGAAGGCGGGGGCATCGCCGAGGTCGAGCACGAGGTCGAAGCGCGCCTCTTCGCTGCGCGCGCTGCGCTCGAAATCGATGGCGCCGGCGGCCTGGCAGGCGGTCACGCAGTCGCGGTGGGCCGTGCAGCGCGACAGGTCGACCTGGTAGCCGAAATCGATTGCGCCCTCGGGGCAGGCCGCGATGCAGGCATTGCAGCGCGTGCACAGGTCCAGGTCGATCGGGTTGGCGCTGTCCCAGCCGGCCTCGAAGGCGCCAAGCCAGCCCGACAACCGCGTGAGCCGGCCGCGCAGCACTACCTGGTCGTGGCGTTGCGCCAGCGCGCCGCCCTCGACCAGCAGCGTGAGGTCGAGCGCGTCGCCGAGCAGCGCGGCGGCGGCCTCGGCGCGTTCGGCCGGGCCGACCACCAGGCAGCGCCCCGCCGAGCGGTAGCCCACGGTCGCGACCGGCTCGGGCGGCGGCAGCTGGGCCGCGGCGATCAGCGCGGCCAGCTTGGGCGTGGCGGCCGCGCGGTCGCGCGACCAGCCGCCGGTCTCGCGCAGGTTGACGAAGCGGATCGGCCGTTCGGCCAGCGGCGGCGCGCCTTCGGTCTGCTCGGCCAGTTCCAGGAACAAACGGCTTTCCTGGGTGCAGCCGACCAGCAATTCCTCGCCGGACTTCGCGGCGCGCTGGAACGCCGGCGCCTCGCGCCGGCACAGCACGGAGTGGACGTCGGTCAGTCCCTCAGCACTGGCTCCCGGCGTCGCCGCCAGCGCCCGGCTCAGGGCCGGGCGGTCCAGGGTCATGGAGCGATTGCAATCGCAGATCAGGGTCTTCATCGTAGGGCTCCATCGCGGCCGCAGGGGGGAGCTGCGGGCCGGCTGCCGGCGGGCCCGTCCGTGCGGGCTCCGTCTCGGTCTCGGTAGTGGCCAGGCCCAGGTAGGCCGCCTGCGCCATCTGACGCAGCATGGCCGCAGGCAAGGGGTCGGGCGTGTTGTAGTCGTCGATGTAGGTGTCCAGCCCATCCATCACATTGAAGTGCGGATCGCTGAACAGCTTCTTGAGCGCGGCGTTGCGCACCTCGCCGCTGACCTCGGGCGCGACGAAACGCGAGAAGTCGGAGTCGCGCGTGAGCTGCGTCACGTCGTCCAGCGTGGGCAGCGGCGCCGCGGCAGGCGCGGCAGCGGGCGCATCGGCGGGCGCCACGGTGGCGGCGGGTGCGGGTGCGGGTGCGGGCACCTCCGGCACCTCCACCCCCTGGCGTGCCTGCACCTTGCGCTGCGACCAGCGCGCGAGAAAGCCGCTGTCCTGCGCCATGGCTCAGCGCCGCTCCTGCGGCGCCACGAAGGACGCCGGACGCTTGCGCCGCTTGGGCTCGGGCCGGTAGTGCGCGTCGACGAAGTCCTGCAGCGCGGCGCGCACGCCCTCGTCCAGCGGGCAGTTGTCCACGCGCTCCTGCGCGTCGAGCCAGCGGCCGGCTTCGTTGTAGGAGAGCGTCACGATCTCGGGCCAGGCCCGCGCGGGGTCGGCATGGTCGGTGCGCCACATCACGAACCAGACCGGGGCGCCCGAACTCAGGTTGAGGTAGTAGCCCTCGGCCTCGTCGCGGTGCAGCGTGACCGGCAGGTCGGGGAACAGCCACTGCGCGCAGCGCCCGTCGTCGCGCAGCAGCCGCGGGGCGCTGCCGAAGCCGCCGTCGTCCGGCACGACCTCGGCGATGCTGAAGCGCCAATCCTCCCAGCGGCTGGGTTGCCGCAGGCGGTCGATGCGCACCGCAACGCGCATGCAGGGAGGAAGCTCGTTCGAGAACACCGTGGAAAGGACTCCGCGCCACAGTGGCGCCGGTTGGGGCCGGTGCTGTGCGGCCGAAGCGCGGCAGTGTAGCCCTCGCTACCCCAGAGAGGCAGATGGGGGCAATCCCCAGCATGCGGGATATACGACGCCGCATATGCTCAAACGGTAATATGCACTGCTGAGCCGGCGGTCGCGCCGGAAAGAGGTTAGCCAGATGTCCCAGCCAAACCCTTCGCGCGATACGCGCCAGCCTGCCTTGTCCCGCCGCACCGTCTTCGCCGGCGTCGGTGTCGCGGGCGCCGCCGCAGCGGCCGCCACCGTGCTCCCCGGCGCCGTGCGCAGCGCGGCACCTGCCGTTGCAGCGGCACCGCAGCCTGCAAGCACGGGCTACCAGCTCACGGACCACGTGAAGCGCTACTACCAGACCGCGCGGGTCTGAGGCGCAGGAGGAGCCCGCGATGTTGCTCACCCGCAAGTCTTCCACCACGCACCCGGTCCAACTGTCGTCGGGCCTGGTGGCCCAGCTCGCGCGCGGGCTGTCCCATGCGGTGCCCACCGTCGACCGCCGCGCCTTCCTGCGCCGTTCCGGTCTGGGCGTGGGCGCCGGCATCGCGGCCTCACAGCTCACGCTGGTCAAGAAGGTCGAGGCGGCCGCCGACGCGCCCGCCGTCGGCAAGGGCAATGTCGAGGTCAAGCGCACGGTATGCGGCCACTGCTCGGTGGGCTGCGCGGTGGACGCGGTGGTCGAGAACGGCGTCTGGGTGCGCCAGGAGCCGGTGTTCGACTCGCCGATCAACATGGGCGCGCACTGCGCCAAGGGCGCGGCGCTGCGCGAGCACGGGCATGGCGAGTTCCGCCTGAAGTACCCGATGAAGCTCGTCAACGGCAAGTACGAGCGCATCGGCTGGGACCAGGCCCTGAACGAAATCAGCGCCAAGATGCTGGAGCTCAAGAAAGCCAGCGGCCCCGATTCCATCTTCGTCGTCGGTTCGTCCAAGCACAACAACGAGCAGGCCTACCTGCTGCGCAAGTGGCTGTCGTTCTGGGGCAGCAACAACACCGACCACCAGGCGCGCATCTGCCACAGCACCACGGTGGCGGGCGTCGCCAACACCTGGGGGTATGGCGCGATGACCAACTCCTACAACGACATGCAGAACGCCAAGGCGGCGCTGTACATCGGCTCGAACGCCGCGGAGGCGCATCCGGTGTCCATGCTGCACCTGCTGCATGCCAAGGAGACCGGTTGCAAGGTGATCGTGGTGGACCCGCGCTTCACGCGCACGGCGGCCAAGGCCGACGAGTACGTGCGCATCCGCTCGGGCACCGACATCGCCTTCCTGTTCGGCGTGCTCTACCAGGTGTTCAAGAACGGCTGGGAGGACAAGAAGTACGTCGAGGACCGCGTCTACGGCCTGGACAAGGTGCGCGAGGAGGTCATGGCCAAGTGGACGCCCGACAAGGTGCAGGAGGTCTGCGGCGTCGACGAGGCCACCACGCTCAAGGTCGCGCGCATCATGGCCGAGAACCGGCCCAGCACGCTGGTCTGGTGCATGGGCCAGACCCAGCACACCATCGGCAACGCCATGGTGCGTGCCTCGTGCATCTTGCAGCTGGCGCTGGGCAACATCGGCAAGTCGGGCGGCGGCGCCAACATCTTCCGCGGCCACGACAACGTGCAGGGCGCGACCGACGTCGGCCCCAACCCCGATTCCCTGCCCGGTTACTACGGCCTGGCCGAGGGTGCGTTCAAGCACTTCGCCGCCACCTGGGGCGTGGACTTCGAGTGGATCAAGCAGCAGTACGCGCCCGGCATGATGACCAAGCCCGGCATGACGGTGTCGCGCTGGATCGACGGCGTGCTCGAGAAGAACGAACTGATCGACCAGGACAGCAACCTGCGCGGCCTGTTCTTCTGGGGCCATGCGCCCAACTCGCAGACGCGCGGCCTGGAGATGAAGAAGGCGCTGGACAAGCTGGACCTGCTGGTCGTCGTCGACCCTTTCCCCAGCGCCACGGCCGCGATGGCGGCCATGCCCGGCCAGGCCGGCGACCTGAACCCGAACCGCGCCGTCTACCTGCTGCCGGCCACCACGCAGTTCGAGACCAGCGGCTCGTGCACGGCGTCCAACCGTTCGATCCAGTGGCGCGAGAAGGTCATCGAGCCGCTGTGGGAAAGCCGCAGCGACCACATGATCATGTACCAGCTGGCCGAGAAGCTGGGCTTCGCCAAGGAGCTGGTCAAGAACTACAAGATGCAGAAGGTCAAGGGCATGGACGAGCCTGTGCCCGAGGACATCCTGCGCGAGATCAACAAGTGCGTCTGGACCATCGGCTACACCGGGCAGAGCCCCGAGCGTCTGAAGGCCCACATGCGCAACATGAACGTCTTCGACGTGAAGACGCTGCGCGCCAAGGGCGGCATCGACAAGGAGACCGGCTACGCGCTGGACGGCGACTACTTCGGCCTGCCCTGGCCGTGCTGGGGCACGCCGGAGATGAAGCACCCCGGCACCGCCAACCTGTACGACACCAGCCTGCACGTGATGGACGGCGGCGGCAACTTCCGCGCGAACTTCGGCGTGGAGCGCGAGGGCGTCTCGCTGCTCGCGGCCGATGGCTCCTACAGCAAGGGCGCGGACCTCACCACCGGCTACCCCGAGTTCGACCACCTGCTGCTCAAGAAGCTGGGCTGGTGGGGCGAGCTCAGCGAGGCCGAGCAGAAGGCCGCCGAGGGCAAGAACTGGAAGACCGACCCGACCGGCGCCATCATCCGCGTGGCCATGAAGAACCATGGCTGCCACCCCTTCGGCAACGCCAAGGCGCGCGCCGTGGTCTGGAACTTCCCCGACCCGATCCCGCAGCACCGCGAGCCGCTGTACAGCACGCGGGCCGACCTCGTCGCCAAGTACCCCACACACGACGACAAGAAGGCCTTCTGGCGCCTGCCCACGCTGTACAAGACGGTGCAGGAGCAGAACAAGGACATCGGCAAGACCTTCCCGCTGGTGATGACCTCGGGTCGGCTGGTCGAGTACGAAGGCGGCGGCGAGGAGACCCGCTCCAACCCCTGGCTGGCCGAGCTGCAGCAGGAGATGTTCGTCGAGATCAACCCGCGCGCCGCCAACGACCGCGGCATCCGCAACGGCGACCAGGTCTGGGTCAAGACCCCGCCCATGGCCGCCCTGCCCGACTTCAAGGGCCTGAAGGTGCGGGCCCTGGTGACCGAGCGCGTGGATGCCGGCACGGTGTTCCTGCCCTTCCACTTCTCGGGCCGCTGGGGCGGCATCGACCTGGCCAAGTACTACCCCGAGGGCGCCATGCCCATCGTGCGCGGCGAGGCCATCAACACCGCCACCACCTATGGCTACGACAGCGTCACGATGATGCAGGAAACCAAGACCACCGTGTGCCAGATCGAGAAGGCCGCATAAGGAATCCACCATGGCACGCATGAAATTCATCTGCGACTCGGAGCGCTGCATCGAGTGCAACGGCTGCGTCACGGCCTGCAAGGCCGAGAACGACGTCCCCTGGGGCGTGAACCGGCGCCGCGTGGTCACCATGGGTGACGGCCAGCCCGGCGAGAAGAGCATTTCGGTGGCCTGCATGCACTGCAGCGACGCGCCCTGCATGGCGGTGTGCCCGGTGGACTGCTTCTACCGCACCGACGAGGGCGTGGTGCTGCACGACAAGGACGTGTGCATCGGCTGCGGCTACTGCAGCTACGCCTGCCCGTTCGGTGCACCGCAGTTCCCGAGCAACGGCACCTTCGGCCTGCGCGGCAAGATGGACAAGTGCACCTTCTGCGCCGGCGGCCCCGAGGAACACGGCAGTGCCGCCGAAAACGAGAAATACGGACGCAACCGGCTGTCCGAAGGCAAGCTGCCGGCCTGCGCCGAGATGTGCTCGACCAAGGCCTTGCTGGGCGGCGACGGCGATGTGGTGGCCGACATCTTCCGCACCCGCGTGCTGCACCGTGGCAAGGGCAGCGAAGTGTGGGGCTGGGGCACAGCCTACGGAAAGCCGAGCAAGTGATGGCCCGCGCAACCCTGCTCTGCGCCGCGCTGGCCGCCACCGCGCTGCTGCTCGGTGGCTGCGGCGAGAAGCCCCAGCATGCGGGCACCAGCCATGGCCACAGCACCCCGGCCTGGAACGGCCCGCAGACCGGCTTCACCGCACCGGGCTGGAAGGTCGGCGACCAGGCCAGCTGGGACGAACAGATCAAGCAGCGCAACCGCGGCCAGAACGAGTACCTGCGGCTGCCGTGACCCCGATGCAAAGGTCCCGACCATGAACAAGGCGCTTTCCCGCTGGATCGCGGTCGCTCTGTTGGGCGCGGCGGGTGCCTGGGCGCAGGCCCCGGACCCGGCCGCTCCCCCTGCTGCTACACCCGCTCCTACACCCGCGGCTGCCTCCGCCGCCACGGCATTGAATGGCCCGCCGCCCGGCTTCGTGGCTCCGGCCGAGCCGAAGGCCGACGACAGCAATGCGGCACGCGCCAAATCCCAGCCTGGCAACAATGCGCCGTTCTGGCGCGGCGTGCGCAACTCGGGCGAGACCGCGGGCGTGACCCAGGTGCAGGGCCTGGAGACGGGCGTGCTGATCCAGCGCTTCGAACGCTACCCGGGCGTGGACTACGCCACGGCCGGCGAAGCCTGGCGCCAGGTGCGCAACCGCTTCATCATTCCCTACGGGGGCGCGCTGATGCTGATCGCACTGGTGGCCATCGCGCTGTTCTATTTCGGCCGCGGCACGATGGGGCATGCCAGCGCAGAAGGCGGCCGGCGTATCGAGCGCTTCACGCCCTTCGAGCGCGCCGCGCACTGGCTCAACGCCATCGCCTTCGTGCTGCTGGGTGTCTCGGGCATCCTCATGGCCTTCGGCAAGTTCCTGCTGCTGCCGTGGATGGGGCACACCGTCTTCGGCCTCATTACCTACGGGCTCAAGACGCTGCACAACTTCGTCGGGCCGCTGTTCGCCGTGTCGCTGCTGGTGATCTTCTTCACCTTCGTGAAGGACAACCTGCCGCGCCGTGAGGACTGGACCTGGGTCAAGAAGGCGGGCGGCATGTTCTCCGGCCATGAGGTCCCTTCTCACCGCTTCAACGCCGGCGAGAAGGGCATCTTCTGGGGTGGGGTATTCGTGCTGGGCCTGACCGTCGTGCTCTCCGGCCTGGTGCTGGACCACCTCGTGCCCAACATCGCCTACACGCGCGGCACCATGCAGATCGCCCACATGTTCCACGCCACGGGCGCGGTGCTGATGCTGTGCGCCTTCTTCGGCCACATCTACCTGGGCACGTTGGGCATGCGCGGTGCCTACACGGCCATGCGCAAGGGCTATGTCAGCGAGGCCTGGGCCCAGGAACACCACGCGCTCTGGTACGAGGACATCCGGGCTGGCAAGATTGCCGCGCAGCGATCCGGCGCGCCGGCGGCGCAGGACGCCCAGCCCCAGCCCCGCCAGGCATGAGCCGCCCTCTGGAGACCCCGATGAGACACACCGTCCTGCTGGCCCTCGCCCTCGCCGCCGGCGCAGCGTCGGCCAAGCTGCCTCCGCTGTCGGACGAGGCCAAGGCCAAGGCCGCCGAAACCGCGGCACGCACGGCCTGGTCCGACAAGGTCGCGGCCTACCAGCTGTGCCAGGCCATGGACCGGGTGGCCGCGAGCTACCTTGCGCATGCGCGCGCCGAGGGCAAGGCCCTGCAGCCGACGCCCACACCGCCCTGCAGCGACCCGGGCGCGTTCACCTACGTCCCGCCGGAGTCCAAGCCCATCGAGGCCGCCGGTGCGCACTCGCCACCGCAGACGGCCGCCACGCCGCACAACACCACGCAGCCCGCGGCCGCGGGGACCAAGCCCTGAGCACGCCCGCCGCCCGCGGGTTCGAAGCCAGCGCCGCGCACCTCCCGCGGCCCGGCGCGCCGCGCATGACGCAGGCGGGCGCGCCACTGCTGCGCAGCATCGAGATCCTCGACCAGCACGGCGCGCGCCGCGCGATCGAGATCCCGGCCGAACGGCCGCTGACGGTGTTCGTCGACAAGCGCGAACTCGTCACCCTCATGACGCTGGGCGCCCAGCCCGAGCTGCTGGTGCTGGGCTATCTGCTCAACCAGCGGCTCATCGCCGGGCTCGACGACGTGGAATCCATCAGCGTGGACTGGGAGGTCGATGCTGCGGCCGTTCACACGCGCGCCGGGCTGGCCGACCTGGAGGCCCGCACGGCCCACCGCATCGTCACCACGGGCTGCGGCCAGGGCACGGTGTTCGGCGAGGCCATGGGCGCGCTTGACGGTCTGCAGCTACCCGACGCAAAAGCCGCGCGCATCACGCAGCGCCAGCTCTACGCGTTGCTGGACAGCCTGAAGCAGCGCGACACCGTGCACCGCCGGGCCGGCTCGGTGCACGGCTGCGCGCTGTTCGAGGAGGGCCGCATGCTGGTCTTCGCCGAAGACGTGGGCCGCCACAACGCCATCGACACCATTGCCGGCTGGATGCTCGTGCATGGCGTGGAGGGTGCCGACAAGGTCTTCTTCACCACCGGCCGGCTGACCAGCGAGATGGTGATCAAGGCAGCACAGATGGGCGTGCCCATCGTGGTGTCGCGCAACGGCGTGACCGCCATGGGCCACGACCTGGCCACCCGCCTGGGCATGTGCCTGTTCGGCCGCGCGGCCAACCGGCACTTCCTGTGCTACACGGGCTTGGAACGCTTCGACGCCGAGCCCCGGGCGGCCGGCCCCGCCCCAGCCTGAGCGGCGGCGCGGCTGCACCGACAATGCAGCCCCGCGATGCACACCATCACCGACAGCTGGGCACTGGCCTGGCACCTCGTCCTGCAGGCCGACCCCGAGCTGCTGGGCATCACGGCGCTCTCGCTGCGCATCAGCGGCACCGCCACGGCCGTGGGCGCGCTGGTCGGGCTGTTGCTGGGCGCCTGGCTGGCTGTGGCACGCTTTCCCGGCCAGGGGCTGCTGGTGTGGCTGCTCAACACACTGCTGGCGCTGCCGGCGGTGGTGGTGGGCCTGCTGGTCTACCTGCTGCTGTCGCGCGCGGGGCCGCTGGGTGCGCTGGGCATCCTCTTCACGCCGACCGCCATGGTGGTGGCGCAGAGCATGCTCGTCACACCGCTGATCGCGGCCCTGACGCGCCGGCTTGTGCTGGCGGCGCTGGCCGAGGGCGGCGATCAGCTGCGCGCGCTGGGCGCCCGCCCCTTCACCACGGCGCTGCTGATGCTGGTGCACGACCGGCTGGGCGTGGCCACCGTGTTGCTGACGGCCTTCGCCCGCGCCATCGCGGAGGTCGGCGCGGTGATGATCGTGGGCGGCAACATTGCCGGCGTCACGCGCGTGATGACCACCACCATCGCGCTGGAGACCAGCAAGGGCGACCTGGGGCTGGCGCTGGCGCTGGGCTGCGTGCTGCTGGCCGTGGTCGGCGCCGTGAACGGCGCCATCGGCCTGCTGCACTGGCTGGGCAGCCGGGTGCCGCCGGGCCCGGCGCCCCAGCCCGCACCGGCCATGGGCCGGCAGCGACCGGCGGCCCCCGCGGCGCCGGCCGCACCACTCATCGTGGCCGAGCAGCTATCGGTGCGTTTCGGGCCCGTGCTGGCGCTGGACACCATCTCGCTCACGCTGCAGCGCGGCGACCGGCTCGTGCTGGTGGGCGCCAATGGCTCCGGCAAGACCACCTTGCTGCAGGCTCTACAAGGCCTGCTGCCCAGCGCGGGCCGCTGCACGCGGCTGGCGCTGCAGCCCGAGGGCCGCCTGCCGCGCACCGCCATGGTGTTCCAGCGGTCCTTCGTGCTGCGCCTGTCGGTCTGGCGCAATGTCTGGGTCGGCCTGTGGCTGGCCGGGGTGCCCGCGGCCGAGCGCCGTGCGCGCTGCCATGCGGCGCTCGCGCGCGTCGGGCTGCTCGCGCAGGCCCATCGGCCGGCACGCACCCTGTCGGGCGGGCAGCAGCAGCGCCTGGGACTGGCCAGGGCCTGGAGCCTGCAGCCCGACATCCTCTTCCTGGACGAGCCCACCGCCAGCCTGGACCCGGGCGCGCAGCGTGAGATCGAGGCCCTGGTGCAAGCCCTCGCCGCCGACGGCGTCACGCTCGTGATGAGCACCCACCATCTGGGCCAGGCGCGGCGCCTGGCCACGCGCGTGGCCTACCTGCAGGACGGCCGGCTGGTCGCCCTGCGCAGCGTGGCGCAGTTCTTCGATGGCGAACCGCTGCCGCCGCCGGCCGCGCAGTTCCTGCTGGGCGAGCTGGGCTGGCGCTGAGGCGGCTCAAGCCACGCGGGCCGCCGCGCGCGTCCATGTGCCGACGGCGACCCCATGGATCTCGGACGGGGGTACGCGCATGGCGCCGCGGCGGTGTCTTCAACCGTTGGCTTCAGCAAACGCGCGTGCGCTCTGCACGAACGCACGGAACGCGGCGGGCGGGTTCTTCCTGCCGGGGTAGTACAGCGACAGCGGCGCCAGGGCCGGCGTCCAGTCCTCCAGCACCCGCACCAGTCGGCCGCTCGCCAGGTCCTCGCGCACGTCCGCCTCCATGACGTAGCCGAGCCCGACGCCGCTTTGCGCGGCGATCCGGACCAGGCTGGGCTCATCGAGCGTGAGGGCGCCTTGCACATCGATCTGGACAGTCTCCCCTTCCTTCTCGAACCTCCAGCGGAACAAGGCATGGTTGGGCAGGCGCGCCCGGATGCAAGGAAAGCGGTGCAGGTCGGCCGGCACGATCGGCTTGCCGTGCAGGCGCAGGAAGTCGGGCGATGCGACAACGGCATTGCTGCGCGGCAGGCCGAGCGAGAGGGACACCATGTCGCTGGGCACGAGATCGGCCGGCCTCAACCCCATGTCGAAGCCGGCCGCGACGATGTCCACCAGGCGCCCCTCCGTGACCAGGTCGACATGCACTTGGGGGTGGCGGCCCAGGAACGGGAGGATGAGGGGCGCCATCACCTCACGCGCCGCCGATGCGAAGGCATTGATGCGCAAGATGCCGCTCGGCGTCTCCTGCAGCGACTGCGCCGCGTGCATGGCGTCGTGGATGTCGGTCATCGCCGGGCCCACGCGCTCGACGAAGGCCTTGCCCGCGTCGGTGAGCGAAACGCTGCGCGTGGTGCGGTTGAACAGGCGAATGCCCAGGCGCTGCTCGAGCTTGCCGATGGCGTTGCTCAGGGCCGTCGTGGACATGCCCAGCTCCAGCGCCGCACCCCGGAAGGAGTTGCGCCGCGCAACCGCCAGGACGGCATCCAGATCGGCCAGTACAGAGCGCGTCATTGTCCCGATTTTCGAAATAGCTCATCCTATTTTGTCCAGATTGTCGCGGCAATCCCTCGGTCCTAAATTCCTCCCCTCGGCTCTGCGAAGGGGCCGCAAGCCTCTCAAAAGGCTGTTCTGTTCAACCCACTGGAGCATGGAATGAATGTCAACTTGCCGCGCAGCATCGCCGCCTATTTCGAAGCCGACCGCCACGGCGGCCCGGACGCGGTCGCCGCCGCCTTCACCCCCGACGGCGTGGTGAAAGACGAAGGAAAGACCCACCGGGGCCGGGACGCCATCCGCGCATGGAAGGCCGGCACCACGCAGAAGTACACATACACGATGGAGCCGTTCGCCGTCGCCACCGACGAGGGGCAGACGCAGGTCACCTGCCACGTCGTGGGCGACTTTCCCGGCAGCCCCGTCGACCTGCGGTTCACCTTCCTCCTCGCGCACGACAAGATCGCCCAGATGGAGGTGACGGCATGACCCCGTTCGTCACACTGCAAGGGCGCCGCGCGTTGGTCACGGGCGGGACGCTGGGCGCCGGGGCCGCCACCGTGGCGCTCTTGCGCGAACTCGGGGCGCGCGTGCTGACCACGGCGCGCCACCGGCCCGCGGACGTGACCGAAGACGGCTTCGTCCAAGCCGATCTGACCACGCACAGCGGCGTGCAGACCGTGGTCGATGCCGTGCAGCAAAAGCTCGGCGGGCTCGACATCCTCGTGAACGTTCTGGGCGGATCGTCCGCCCCGTCGGGCGGCTTCGCCGCGCTCGGCGACACCGAGTGGGACAAGGAGTTCGGCCTGAATCTGTTCCCGGCGGTCCGGCTGGACCGTGCCCTGGTCCCGGCCATGGTCGCCCAGGGCCGCGGCGTCGTGATCCACGTGACCTCGATCCAGAACCGTTTGCCGCTGCCCGAGGCCACGACCGCCTACGCGGCGGCGAAGGCGGCGCTGAACACCTACAGCAAGAGCCTGTCCAAGGAGGTCTCGCCCAAGGGTGTGCGCGTGGTGCGCGTGTCGCCGGGCTGGATCGCCAGCCCGAACGCCAACGGCCTGGCCATGCGCATCGCCGAAGAGGCCGGCATCGGCTACGACGAGGCCGTGCAGGTGATCATGAAATCGCTCGGCGGCATCCCGCTGGGGCGACCGGCCGACCCGAAGGAAGTGGCCGACCTGATCGCCTTCCTCGCCTCGGACCGGGCCTCGTCCATCACCGGCACCGAGCACGTGATCGATGGCGGCACCGTGCCGACGGTGTGAGTGCGCGCCGCGCCACCCTTCCCCGCCCTGTCCTCAACGCCGGCCGCCGCCGGCATCCGCTTCCAAGGAGTTCGCCATGAAATCGTTGTTCAAACTGTCCGCCCTCGTTGCTGCACTGGGCGTCACCGCCCTTGGCGTGGTGCCCGCGGCCCAGGCCGCGGCGCCTGCCGAGCCGCCAACCGTGGTCTTCGTCCACGGCGCCTTCGCCGATGGATCGGCCTGGGACGAGATCATCCCCACGCTACACGCGCAGGGCCTCAAGGCCGTCTCCGTGCAGAACCCGCTGACTTCACTGGCGGACGACGTCGCCGCCACACGGCGCGCGCTCGATGCGGGAACCGGCCCCGTGGTACTCGTCGGCCATTCGTGGGGCGGGGTGGTCATCACGGAAGTGGGCAACCATCCGCGCGTGCAGTCGCTGGTGTATGTGGCTTCGTTCGCGCCCTCCGTCGGCCAATCGATCAACGATCTCGCCAAGGACTATCCCAAGCCGAGCGGGCTCGACCACCTGGTCGTCGACCGGGAAGGCTTCGTGACCATGTCGCTGGAGGGCATCTCCCAGCACTTCGCCCAGGACGTCCCTGCCGCGAAGCACCGACTGATGGCCGCAACCCAGGGCCCGATCCGCGGCGCCGCCTTCGACGAGAAGGTCAGCGTGGCCGCGTGGTCGACCAAGCCCTCCTGGTTCATCGTGGCAGAGCAGGACCGCATGGTGCAGCCGGCACTGCAGCTGGACAACGCGAAGAGGATCTCGGCCACGATCATCCGCGTCGCCGCGGGCCATGTGCCGCAACTGTCCAGGCCCATGGAAGTGGTGCAGGCGATCCTGCAGGCCGCTCAGCTCGACAAGAACCCTCCCCCTTGATCCGTTCGGCCTGCAGGCGGCTCGAACGCCAGGCCGGCGCGGCAGCCCAGCTGTCCTGCGCCGTCCTGAGACGTTGCGCGCATGCTGGGACCGGTGCAAACCAATGCGCGGGCCGCTGCGCTGCGTGCGTGTCGCCCTTCGCGGCCGGCCAGCGTGACGCGCACATCGACAGGGCCGCTGCGGTCGAAGGCTTGCGCCAAGGCTTCGGGGCCCTGGTCGATGCGGCCAAGGCGATGGAAGCGCCCGGTCAGCGGGCGGGCCGGCGTGCGGTACAGCACGGCGAGGTCGGGCCCGGTGGACCAGGCGATCAAGGTGCCAGCTTCACACATGCGCGATTGCAGTTCGGCGGCCCCCAGCGTCTGGGGCAGCGCGCCGAATCTCTCGCGCCCGAACAGGTCGAACAAGGTGGTGGACAAGGGCAGCATCGCGACCAGCGCGCGGGCAGCCTGCGTGTCGGCAAGGGTCGCGGTCAGGACGCGGCCATCGCACTCCAGATGGATCTTCATGCTGAACCTCCGAGAAGGACCAGGCCCTGTCGCGGGCCGAACGTCGCCGGTGCCGCCCAGCAAGGGCGTCACACAGGCGGTACCGAGAAAAGCGCGGCGCCCGCGCGGACGTGGCGCCGAGATGGCCTTCAGCGGCCGGGGTCGGGCAGCATCCCCGGCTGCTCCACCTGCATCTCGCGCAGGCGCTTGATGTCGCGCAGGGGCGGCATGCCGAAGAAGCGGCTGTATTCGCGGTTGAACTGCGACTGGCTCTCGTAGCCGACGCGGTGTCCGGCAGTGGCTGCATCCAGCCGCTCGACCATCATGATGCGGCGCGATTCCTGCAACCGCAGTTGCTTTTGGAACTGCAGCGGGCTCATGGACGTCACGGCCTTGAAGTGATGGTGCAGTGACGACACGCTCATGTGCACCGATGCCGCCAGATCTTCCATGCGCAGCGGCTCGCGAAAGCGCTGCGTCAGCAGGCCGATGGCGTGGGTGACGCGCTGGCTGTAGCCATCCTTCACAGCCATCTGCGTCAGCTTCCAGCCATCGGGCGACTTCAGCAAGCGGTACAGGATCTCGCGCGAGATCAGAGGCGCCAGCGCAGGCACGTCCTCGGGGGAGTCCAGCAGCTTCATCAGGCGCAACACCGGCTCCAGCAGCGTGGCCGACAGTGCGCCCGTGAAAATGCCGCGCTGCGGGGTCCCCCTGGGGCCGGCGTTGGCCAGGCCGAACTCGAGCGCCACGTCGGCGATCTCCTTGACGCCGAAGCTCAGCCGAAGGCCCAGGTAAGGGGCCTCGGGCGACGCGTCGATCACTTGGCTGGACACCGGCAGGTTCTGCGACGCCACCAGGTACTGGTTGTTGTCGTAGATGTAGGTCTCTGCGCCCAGCAACACCCGCTTGCTGCCTTGCGCCAGGATGCAGAAGGATGGCTCGCAGATCGAATGCGCGGGGTGGTGGACCTGCGTGGTGCGTGCGAAGCTGAGGTGGCCATAGGCCGATGCGTGCGCGCCGTCTGTGCCGGTGTGGCGCTCGATCAGCGCGGCCAGTTCGGCGCGCATCACCGTCACCTGCATCTGGTCGATGGGGGCTTGCGTGGCCGGCGTTGGCTTGGCGAAAGTGAGCATGGCGCAAGCTTATGGGACGCCGCAGGCTTTGTCCTGGCTGGTCCGTGCGTTGCCCAGGATTGGGCAAAGATCGTCAAGGATTCAGCAAGGTCGCCGGCGGCGTCGGCGGCAGGACCTGGCGCGCGTCCCATGGGCTGGACCAGGCGCTGAACGATCGGGGGCCGCGAGCCGGCTTGCGGTCCCGGCGGTTCCCGTCTCAGACGGGGGCTGTCCCAGACATTGATGGCAAGGACAACAAGGTGGGCGAGCGGCCGCCCTACTCCACCGTCACCGACTTCGCCAAGTTGCGCGGCTTGTCCACGTCCGTCCCGCGCGCGCAGGCCGTGTGGTAGGCCAGCAGCTGCAACGGGACCACATGCAGCAGCGGCGACAGCTCGCCGTAGTGCTCGGGCATGCGGATCACGTGGATGCCTTCCTCGCTCTCGATGTGCGTGTCGCCGTCGGCCAGCACGTACAGCACGCCGCCGCGCGCACGCACCTCCTGCATGTTGCTCTTGAGCTTCTCCAGCAACTGGTCGTTGGGCGCCACGGTCACCACCGGCATGGTGCTGGTGACCAGCGCCAGCGGGCCGTGCTTGAGCTCGCCAGCGGCGTAGGCCTCGGCGTGGATGTACGTGATCTCCTTGAGCTTGAGCGCGCCTTCCAGCGCCACCGGGTAGTGCAGCCCGCGGCCCAGGAACAGCGCGTTCTCCATCTTCGCGAAGTCCTCAGCCCAGGTGATGATCTGCGGCTCCAGGGCCAGCACGGACTGCAACGCCACGGGCAGGTGGCGCATGGCCTTGAGGTGGCGCTGCTCGGCCTCCTCGGTCAGCCGGCCCTTGGCCTGGGCCAGCGCCAGCGTCAGCAGAAACAGGCCGGCCAGCTGCGTGGTGAAGGCCTTGGTCGATGCCACGCCGACCTCCACACCCGCGCGCGTGATGTAGGCCAGCTTGCACTCGCGCACCATGGCGCTGGTGGCGACGTTGCAGACCGTCAGCGTGTGTTCCATGCCCAGGCTTTGCGCATGGCGCAGCGCAGCCAGCGTGTCGGCGGTCTCGCCGCTCTGGCTGATGGTGACGACCAGCGTGCGCGGATCGGGAACGGACTCGCGGTAGCGGTACTCGCTGGCGATCTCGACCTGCGTCGGGATCTTGGCGATGCCCTCCAGCCAGTACTTGGCGGTGCAGCCGCTGTAGTAGCTGGTGCCGCAGGCCAGGATCAGCACGCGGTCGATTTCCTTGAACACGCGGTGCGCGCTGGCACTCTCGCCCTCTTCGTCGGGCTGGCCGTCGAACAGTTCGGGCGCGACGCCGACCAGGCCTTCCAGCGTGTCGGCGATCGCGCGCGGCTGCTCGAAGATCTCCTTCTGCATGTAGTGGCGGTAGGGGCCCAGCTCGGCCGCGCCGCTGTGCGCCTGCACGGTCTTGACGGGACGCGTCACGCTCTTGTGCGCCTTGTCGACGATCCAGTACTTGCCCAGCTGCAGGTCGACCACGTCGCCCTCGGACAGGTAGACGATCTGGTCGGTCACGCCGGCCAGCGCCATGGCATCGCTGGCGAGAAAGTGCTCACCACCGTCCTTGCCCACGCCCAGGATCAGCGGGGAGCCGGCACGCGCGCCGACCACGCGGTGCGGCTCGTCCTTGGCGAACACGGCGATCGCGTAGGCACCGCGCAGCTGGCGCACGGCGGCCTTGACGGCCTCGAACACGTCGCCGTCGTACAGGCTGTCGACCAGGTGGGCGATGACCTCGGTGTCGGTCTGGCTGTGGAACACATAGCCCTTGGCCTTCAGGGCGGTGCGCAGTTCGTCGTGGTTCTCGATGATGCCGTTGTGCACCAGCGCGATGCGGCCCGGCCGCTCGGCCGCGTCGGCGCCGGGGCCATGGCTGAAGTGCGGATGGGCGTTGTGCACGGCCGGCGCGCCGTGCGTGGCCCAGCGCGTGTGGGCGATGCCGGTGCCACCCTCGATGTGCTCGGCCTGCACCTGGGCCACGAGTTCGGCCACGCGCGCTGTGCTGCGCGCCCGCTGCAGCCCGCTGCCTTCGGCCGGTCCCAGGCTGGCGGCATGGATCGCGACGCCGCAGCTGTCATAACCCCGGTATTCGAGCCGCTGCAGCCCTTGGACCAGGATGGGAACGATGTTGCGCTTGGACACTGCGCCGACGATGCCGCACATAGAGGTTCTCCTGTGGAATGAGCGGGCGGATGCTAGGCGATGGGCTGCGTTCTTTTTGTTCAATTTTTCACACCAGACGGAATATTGTTTCCCTCTTGGTCGACAAGGACGGAAAATTTCATCGATGATCGAACCATGGAATCTTTGGAAATCGACGCCACCGATCTGCGGCTGTTGGACCAGCTGCAGCGCGACGCGTCGTTGAGCAACCTCGCGCTGGCCGAGCTCGTGCATGTGTCCGCGCCCACCTGCCTGCGCCGCGTCAAGCGGCTGATCGATGCCGGGCTGGTGGAAGGCCAGGTGGCCATCCTCTCGCCGGACCGGCTGGCGCCAGTGCTGGGCCATGGGCTGACGGCCCTGGTGGAGATCACGCTGGACCGGCAGGACGCCGAGCGACTGGCCGCCTTCGAACAACGCGTGGTGGCCGACGACGCCGTGCAGCAGTGCTACCGCGTCTCCCCCGGGCCGGACTTCTGCCTGGTGGTGCATGCGCGCGACATGCCGGACTACCTGGCGCTGGCCGAGCGGCTGTTCACGGCCGACGCCAACGTGCGCAACGTGAAGGCCTTCTTCAGCCTCAAGCGGGCGAAGTTCCAGACCCGGCTTCCGCTGCCCGTGGCAAGGTGAGCCAGACCGTGCAGCCCTGACCGGGCGCGGCCTCGGCGCGCACGCTGCCACCATGGCGGCGCACGACCTGCCGCACCAGGGCCAGACCCGTGCCCAGACCCTCGAAGCGCGCACCATGCAGCCGGCCGAAGGGCTGGAACAGGCGCGTGGCCTGGGCCGGCGCGAAGCCGGCGCCGTTGTCGCGCACCCACAGCTGCACACCACCGTCTGCCAGCACCGCGCCATCGACCTGGATGCAAGCCTCGGCCGCGGGGCGCGTGAACTTGAGGGCGTTGGCCAGCAGCGCGGCCAACGCCTGGCGCAGCTGCGAAGCGTCGCCCGGCACGGGCGGCAGGCCGGTCGCGATGTCCCAACGGATGGCGCGTGCGCGGTCGGCCTCAGGCAAGGCGGCCTCCGCCGCGCGGCGGGCTTCGGCCACCAGCAAGGCGCCGTCGGTCACACTCCAGCGCAACGGCGCGCCCGACAGCCGCACCAGCGCCAGCACGGCGTCCAGCATCTCGCCCAGCTGGCGCGAGGAGCGATCGAGCTGGGCCAGCACGGGGGCGAGGTCCTCGCCGGACGCCACCATCTCGCGCAGCACCTCACCGTACGCCAGCACGTGGCGCACCGGCGTGCGCAGGTCGTGCGAAACCATGCGCGCCATGTCCTCGGCATCGGCCTGGGCTGCGCCCAGCTGTGTGCGCAGCGCCTGCAGTTCGCTGGCGGCGTCCGCGCTCACTTGGCCTTCTTTGCCGGCCGGTTCCAGTTCGGGATGCTGACCTGGCGGCCGCGCGCCACGCTCAGCGCACCGGCCGGCGCATCCTTGGTGATGGTGGAGCCGCCGCCCACGGTGCCGCCCGCGCCGATGGTGACGGGCGCGACCAGCACGCAGTTGCTGCCCACGTGCACGTCGGCTTCGATCACCGTGCGGTGCTTGTTGGCGCCGTCGTAGTTGGCGGTGATGCTGCCGGCGCCGTAGTTCACGCGCTCGCCCACGGTGGCATCGCCCAGGTAGGCCAGGTGGTTGGCCTTGGCGCCCTTGGCCAGCGTGGAGTTCTTGACCTCGACGAAGTTGCCGATGTGCACCTCCTCGCCGAGCTTGGCGCCGGGGCGCAGCCGCGCGTAGGGGCCGACGATGGCGCCCGCGCCCACCTGCACCTGGCCGCCCGCGTCGGCGCCGCCCTCGATGTGGCAAAACGCCTGGATCACCGTGCCGGCTGCGATCTGCGCGTTGGCGATTACGCAATACGGGCCGATGCGCACGCCTTCGCCCAGCGTCACCTGGCCTTCGAAGACGCAGCCGATGTCGATCTCCACGTCGGCTCCGCACTCGAGCCGGCCGCGCACGTGCAGGCGTGCCGGATCGGCCAGGCGCACACCCTGCTCCATCAGGCGCTGGGCGTTGCGCAGCTGCCAGGCGCGCTCCAGCTCGGCCAGCTGCACCGGGCTGTTGACGCCGTCGACCTGGATGCGGTCGGCGGTCTTGCTCGCCACCACGGGCACACCGTCGGCGACGGCCATCTGCACGATGTCGGTCAGGTAGTACTCGCCCTGGGCGTTGTCGTTGGTCAGCCGCGCCAGCCAGCGCTTGAGCTGCACGGTGGGCACGGCCATCACGCCGGTATAGATCTCACGGATGGCGCGCTGGGCCTCCGAGGCGTCCTTGTGCTCGACGATGCGCTGCACGGCGTCGCCATCGCGCACGATGCGGCCATAGCCCGTGGGGTCCGGCATGTCCACCGTCAGCAGCGCCAGCCGTTCGCCCGCGCTGCTGGCCAGCAGCGCGCGCAGCGTGTCGGCAGCGATCAGCGGCACGTCGCCGTTGAGGATCAGCGTGACCCCATCGTCGGGCAGTTGCGGCACGGCCTGCTGTACGGCGTGGCCCGTCCCCAACTGCGGCTCCTGTCTGACGCAATGCAGCGCCAGCGCAGCCTGGGCGGCACCCACCTGTTGGACGAAACTCTCCACCGTCGCAGCGCCATGGCCGGTGATGACGACGGTACGGCGCGGCGCCAGCTGTGCCGCAGTGTCCAGCACGTGCCCGAGCAGGGCGCGACCGGCCAGACGGTGCAACACTTTGGGGATGCTGCTCTTCATCCGCGTGCCCTTGCCCGCGGCCATGACCACCACATCGACGGATGCCATGCACTACCTCGCTTCTACTGGTTCAAATGCCGCGCGGATTATCGTGCTGGCCCTGGCGTGCCTCATGGCTGGCTGCGCCACGGTGCGGCTGGCCTACAACAACGTGCCCACCTTCGGCACCTGGTGGCTCAACGGTTACCTGGATTTCGACGATTCGCAATCGACCCGGCTGCGCGAAGACCTCGCCAGCCTGCAGCAGTGGCACCGCAGTACGCAGCTGCCGGAGATGGCCGGCCTCTTGCAGCGTGCCCAGGCGCTGGCCGCACAGGAGCACATCGCCGCCGCCCAGGCCTGCGCGCTGGTCGACGATGTGCAGCGCCAGCTGGCCGACATCAGCGCGCATTCCGAGCCCGGGGCCGCGCAACTCGTGCGCAGCCTGACGCCGGCACAGCTGCAGCACCTGGAGAGCAAATACAGCAAGACCAACGAGGAGTTCCGCAAGGAATGGCTGGCACTGAGCCCGGACAAGCTGCACGAGAAACGCTACGACAAGATGCTGGACCGCGCCGAGCACTTCTACGGCCGGCTCAGCGCCGAGCAGCGGGACCTGTTGCGCCGGCAGGTCGATGCTTCCAGCTACGACCCGCGCAAGCTGCAGGCCGAGCGGCTGCGGCGCCAGCAGGACACCTTGCAGACGCTGCGCAGCGTGGCCGGCGAGCAGGCCACGCCCGAGCAGGCCGAGCGCGCCTTGCGTGGCCTGTTCGCACGCTACCGGCAGTCGCCGCAGGCCGACTACCGCGCCTACGCCCAGCGCCAGATCGAGGAGGGCTGCGAAGGCCTGGCGCTGCTGCACGACACCACCACCGCAGCGCAGCGGGACAGCGCCGTCAAGCGGCTGCAAGCGTACGAGAAGGACTTCCGTTCGCTGGCTGTGCAGCGCTGAGGCTCAACGCTTGGCCAGGTGCAAGGCCGGGCGTGGGCGCGGCAGCTCCCCGCGCTGGCGGCTGCGCTCCAGGTAGGCATGCAGGCTGTGCGGCACGTCCGGCGCGCTCCAGTCATCGCCCTGCTGGGACGGCGGCTGGAATTCGCGCGTGCCGTTGTCCTGTTGTTGCTGGCGGTTGTCCGGCGGCATGCTGCGTTGCTGCAGCCCACCCGACACGGAATCGCGGAAGTCCTGGTGCATGGCGATCGATCCTGGAGCGCCGCATGCCCGGAAACGGGGCATGCTAGCGACGTTGCACCAGCTTAGGGCGCGAGTCGCTACAGACCCGTCGTCCACGGCTTGTTACAGCCGTCGGTCTCGTCCTACAGGAGAGGCACCTGCTCCAGCGGCTGTGCTGCGTAATCGGCCAGTTGCGTCAGTGCACGCGGGTTGCGCAGCACCAGACGGCCGTCCTCCAGGCTGTGCAGCCCCAGCGCCTGCAACCGGCGCAGCGTCCGGTGGGTGTGCACCAGCGACAGCCCGAGCGCATCGGCCATGTGCTGCTGCGTCAACGGAAAGGCGCAGCTGTTGTCCTCGGCCACCAGGCCGAGCCGCTGCAGGCGCTTGAACAGATGGATCAGCAGCACGGCCACGCGCTCGAGCGCGCTGCGCCGCCCGGTGGTCAGCAGGTTCTCGTCCAGCATCTGCTCCTCGCGCGCGCACAGCCAGGTCAGGTCGTAACCCAGGCGCGGGTGGGCGCGGTAGAGCTCCCACAGCCGGCTGCCCTGGAACACGCAGACCGAGGCCTCGGTCAAGGCCTCCACACCGTAGGTCGCACCTTCGGAGAAGCGTTGCTGCAGGCCGAAAAAGTCGCCAGGCAGCAGGAAGTTCAGGATCTGACGCCGGCCATCGCTGAGCGTCTTGTAACGGAACGCCCAACCGGCGTAGAGCGTGTAGAGCCGACCGCCGTCCGCCTGCTCGCGGATGAGCACATGCCCTGCGGGCACGCGCTCGGACGCGCTGCGCAGATCTTCGATGAACCCGAGCTCGCTGGCCGCAAGCTGGTGGAAGGCGCCGCTGGCGCGCAGGCCGCAATGCGCACAGCGCGTCGGCAATGGAGGGGCGTCGGGCGTCGTCACCGGGCGAGTGTAGGTGGCGCCGCTGGCTCCGTCGGCGACTGCACGCGTCGGGAATAGCGCGTGCGGTTGAAAGAATTCGCTCCAAACTGTGTGCATGCGTCACAAACCAGCTGTGGGTTCCACACGGCGCCGGTCCGAGGCTGCCACCTAAGCTTCGCACCGGCCTCGCCCATGCCGCGGGGAATAGGGAAGCTGCCATGTTGGAAGGTTCAACGTCTGTCCACGCCGAGGCTGCCTGGGACCTCGGCAGTGTCATCGCTGCCACGCCGCGGCGTTTTCTCCCCGATGCCACCACGATGCTGCGCTGCATCATCGAGCATGTGGACTATGGCCTCGCGCTGATTTCGATTGGTTCACGCCGGCTGCACCTGGCGAATTCGGCGGCCCTGCTGGCCATGAGCGCAGACAGCAACCACAGCAGCGGCCTGTCTGTGGTGGCAGGCGAGCTCTGCGCCCTCACGCCGGTCGGCGAGCGCGCACTGGAGCGCAGCCTCACCCTGGCCCGTACCGGCGTGCGCGACCTGCTGACCGCCAACAAGGGTCCTGGCCGCACGACCGTCGCCGTGGTGCCGCTGGCCGGTCCGGAGGATGACGGCCAGGCGTTGCTGATCTTCTCCAAGTCGCGCCTGTGCGACGCCACCACGCTGGCGCTGTTCGCGCGCTCGTGCGACCTCACGGCCGCCGAGAGCAACGTACTGGCCGCCGTCTGCGAAGGCAAGCGCCCGCACGAGGTGGCCCGCCGGCATGGCGTCCAGGTTTCCACGGTGCGCAGCCAGCTGCTGTCGATCCGGCAAAAAACGCGCAGCGGCTCGATCCGCGAGCTCGTGCACACCGTGTCGCTGCTGCCGCCGATGGCACGCCACCTCGCCTGACCCCTCCTGCCGGGTCGCGCGCGTGCGCGCCTGCCCGGGATGCATGGCTTAGACTGGCGCGAACACGCCCACCAGCGCCGCCGTCGCGCGGCGCGTCGAGCCATGATGTCCGAGTTGAGTACACAGACCGACGCGTTCAGTTCCAACGCTGCCCCTTCCAGCCCCTTGCGCCGCCTGGCTGCCCTTGGCGACGTGCGCCACTACCGCAAGGGCACCATCCTGATCCATGAATCGGACCATGGCGACACGCTCTTCGTCGTCATGGAAGGCCGCGTCAAGGTCTTCAGCACCGACGCCAATGGCCGCGAGATCACGCTGGGCGTGATCGTCGCGGGCGACTATTTCGGCGAGATGGCACTGGATGGAGGGCCGCGCTCGGCCAGCGTGATCACGCTGGAGCCGGCCGTGTGTTCGCTGGTGTCGCGCGCCACCCTGCTGGCCTTCATCGGCCAGGAACCGGGCTTTGCGCTGGACCTGCTGGGCAAGGTGATCCGGCGCGCGCGCTCGGCCACCAATGCGGTGCGCAACCTGGCCTTCACCGATGTCTACGGCCGCATCACGCAACTGCTGACCGAGCTGGCCGAGCCCCAGCCCGATGGCACGGGGCTGCTGCGTGAACGTATGACGCAGCAGGACATCGCCAGCCGCGTCGGCTGCAGCCGGGAGATGGTCAGCCGCATCATGAAAGACCTGGAGGCCGGCGGCTACGTGGGCCTGCGCGACCGGCGCATCGCCCTGCTGGCGAAGCTGCCGGCGCGCTGGTAGAGCGGACCGGAGGTCAGGACTGCTGCTGCATGCGGCCGCGTGCCGGCGGCAGCACCAGGCCGATCACGCCCAGCGCCAGCCGTGCCAGCGCCGTGCCAGCCTGGCCCAGGGCCAGCCCGAGATCGCGCACGGGCTGGACCACAGCCTGCTGCCAGCGGCCGGCCTGCAGTACGCGGCCGACGGCGCGTGCCTGCGTCTGCGGCAGCGGGTCCCAGGCGAAGTAGGCCGCTGCCCCGCGCTCGTCACCCGAGGATTCGAGCACCACGCGCTGGCCCGCCTGCACCACCAGCCCCCGCCCCGGCACCAGGAACAGGTCGCCTGAGGCCTGGGTGTCGGTGCGCAGCATGTCCATGGTGACCCAGACACGCCCATGCGCAATGCGCAACACGCCCGCGCTGGACGGCGTCAAGCTGAGGGCCTGACCGGCGTCGAGCTTCCAGCAGCCCGGCAGGGCGGCGGTGGACGGGGATTGATGCGTGCTTTGCGTGGCTTGGGTGAACATGGTGGGCTCCTGAGTGCGGTGCTTGGGAGTGAATGATCGTCGCCGCCCCCTTGGTGGTCCAATGAATTCGCGCTAGGCTATTGATTCGACGCGCGCATCAATTCCCAGGCCGCCTCCCATGCAGCATTCCCAGACCCACCTGCGCACGCGCCCGGTTTCCGCCGGCTACCTGCGCGCCTTCCTGGCCGTCGCCCGCCACCTCAACTTCCGTGTCGCCGCGGAAGAGCTGGCGCTGACCCAGTCGGCCGTGAGCCGGCAGATCCAGGCCCTGGAGGAAGAGGTCGGCGTGCCACTGTTCCTGCGCCACACGCGCGCCGTGGAGCTCACGGGCGCAGGCGCCCAGCTGCTGGCCGCCGCGGCACCGGCGCTGGAACGGCTGGACGGCGCCGTGCGCCAGATCCGCCAGAGCGCTGGCCGGCGCAGTGTCTCGCTGACCACCTTCGCCTCGTTCGCCTCCATGTGGCTGATCCCGCGGCTGGAGGCCTTCCAGCGCGACCACCCGGACATCGACATCCGCATCGACGCCACCGACGCCGTGCTCGACCTGGACATCGCCGACGTCGACATGTCGCTGCGCTACAGCCACTTTTCCAACATGCCGCCCGACGGGCGCCGGCTGTTCGGCGAGCAGCTGACGCCGGTGGCCAGCCCCTGGCTGCTCAAGAGCGGCGTGCGCCTGCACCAGCCCGAGGACCTGGGCCAGTTCACGCTGATCGAGGCCGGCGATGCCCATGCCACCCACCTGCAGTGGCTGACCTGGCAGCGCTGGATCGACCTGCAGCTTCCGGCCGCGCAGGCCCGCAAGTTCCAGCCGCAGCGCTGGCTTTATTTCAACTACGCCTACCAGATGGTGCAGGCCGCCCTGGCCGGCCAGGGCCTGGTGCTGGCCCGGCTGCCGCTGGTGGCCGAAAGCATGGCCAACGGCGACCTGGTCGAGGTGCTGCCGGGCCGGCGCATGGACTCGCCGATGACCTACTGGCTCAAGCTGGCGCCACGCCGCGAAAGCCGGCCCGAGGTCCAGGCGTTTTGCGACTGGCTCATGGGCCAGGCCGCGCTGACGCGTGCAGCCGTCGGCGATGCGCCCGACCCCGACACCGTGGACAACTTTGACTGAAGCGTCCGCGGCCGGCTAGCGGATCGGCCAGACCACGCCGTGGTCGTTGAGGATGGCGTCGAGCGGCACATCGTGCGGCTCGGGCTCGAAATCGTCCAGAAACCCCGTGCCGAAGCCCAAGCCCACCGTCATGGGCTTGGGTTGCAAGGTGGCCAGCGTGCGGTCGTAGAAGCCGCCGCCGTAGCCGAGCCGGTAGCCGCCCGCCGCATAGCCCACGCAGGGCACAAACAGCAGCGTGGGCACCACCACCTCCGTGCCCTTGGGCTTGGGAATGCCGTAGGCGTCCTCTTCCATCGGGCAGCCCGGGTACCAGGCGTGGAAGGTCAGCGTCTTGTGCACCTTGTCGACCACAGGCAGGCCAATGCGCTTGCGCGTCGCCTCGCCCTGCAGTTCGCCGTCCTCTTTCCAGCGGTGCAGCGCGGGCAGCGGGTCGAACTCGCCCTTGATCGGCCAGTAGGCGCCGATCACCGTGTCGGGCCGGCCGACCAACCAGATGCGCATGACCTGCTGCAGGGCCCGCGCACGCTCCATGCGGTCGGGCAGGGCCAGGCGCGCTTCCAACAGTGCGGCGCGCAAGGCCTTGCGCGCGCGCGCCTTGTCCTCGGCCGATTTCTCCATAATCCTCCCCATGCAAGTACGGGCCATTCTGACATCGATCGTTCTCGTGGCCGGTCTGGGCACGGCCCTGTCCAGCCCCGCTCAGACCCCGGCGGACCAGCTCATCCTGGACATGCAGCAGGCCGCCCGGCGCGGCGACAAGGCACGCCTGGCCAGCCTGCTGCCGCAGGTGCGTGGACACGTGCTCGAACCCTGGGCTGCCTACTGGGAAGCCCGCAGCCGGCTCGAGGAGTTCACGAGCGCCGACATGCAGGCCTTCAGCGCCCGCTACGCCGGCAGCTACCAGGAAGACCGGCTGCGCAACGACTGGCTGCTGCTCCTGGGCCAGCGCCGAGACTGGACCACGTTCGCCACCGAGCATCCGCAGTACCGCATGGGTGACGACCGCCAGGTGCGCTGCTACGCCTCGCTGGTCGACCAGCTGCGCAGCAACCAGCCTGCCTCGCAGCTGGTGGCCGACGAAGTACGCCGCCTGTGGCTGGCCCAGCGCGACGCGGACGACGGCTGCACCCAGGCGGCCGACCGCCTCTACGCCACCCGCCGCCTGCCCGCAGAGGACGTGTGGCGCAAGGCCCGGTTGTCGGCCGAGGCCAACCGCGGCCGCGCCACGCGCGACGCCGTGCAGATCGTCGCACCCGAGGTGCTGGACCAGGTCGGCCAGTTGCTTGACAGCCCGGTGCGTTACCTGGCCGGGCGCAGCGTGGCGGCCTCCAAACTGCGCCGCGAACTCATCACGCTGGCCCTGGTCAAGCTGGCCGCCGCCGACCCCGACCAGGCCGCCGCGATGCTCGAGACCAAATGGAGCGTCCACCTCACGGCCGAGGAGCGCAACTGGATCTGGGGCACCATCGGCAAGCAGGCCGCCATCCGCCGCTCGCCGTCGACCTGGGAATACTTCACCAAGGTGCAGAAGGACACCGACCTGCACGACGAGATGCTGGTGTGGAAGGCCCGCACCGCGCTGCGCGAAGGCCAGTGGAAGGCGCTGACCACCACCATCCAGGCCATGGGCGACGAGAGCCGTCTCGACCCGACCTGGATCTACTGGCGCGCCCGTGCGCTGCAGAAGATCGGCAGCGAGGCCGACCGCGCCGAGGCGCTGCAGCTGTACGAGAGCATCGCTGGCGTGCGCGGCTTCTACGAGCAGCTGGCGCTGGAAGAACTCGGCCGCAAGATCGAGGTGCCGCCCGCTCCGCCACCGCTCACGCCGGACGAGAAGGCCCTGGCCCGCAGCAACCCCAGCCTGCAGCGCGCGCTCTACGCCATCGGCATCGGCCTGCGCAGCGAGGGCGTGCGCGAGTGGAACTACGCCACCAACCTGCACAGCCCCGGCGGCATGGCCGAGCGCGACCTGCTGGCCGCGGCCGATCTTGCCTGCGAGCGCGAGGTCTGGGACCGCTGCATCAACACCAGCGAACGCACGCGCCAGACCATCGATTTCGCGCAGCGCTTCCCCATGCCGCTGCAGGACTCGGTGGTGCCGCGCAGCCGCGCGATCAACCTCGACCCGGCCTTCGTCTACGGCCTGATCCGCCAGGAGTCGCGCTTCATCATGGACGCGCGCTCGCACGTGGGTGCCTCCGGCCTCATGCAGGTGATGCCGGCCACGGCGCGCTGGACCGCCCGCAAGATCGGCCTGGCGGACTTCACGCCGGGCCAGATCAACGACCGCGAGACCAACATCGCGATCGGCACCGGCTACCTCAAGCTGGTGCTCGACGACTTTGCCGGCTCCTTGCCGATGGCCGCCGCGGCCTACAACGCTGGTCCGGGCCGGCCACGCGTGTGGCGCGGGCAGGCCGGCAGCCCGACGCTGGAGGCCGCCATCTGGGCCGAGAACATCCCGTTCAACGAAACGCGGGACTACGTCAAGAAGGTGGTCTCCAACGCCACCAACTATGCCGCCATCCTGACCGGCCAGCCGCAGTCGCTGAAAGCGCGTCTGGGCAGCGTGGGCCCGCTCGCCGCCGGCGCCCCCGACCCGAGCAAGGAACTTCCCTGAGGCGGCCATGGACGACGCGCTGGCCCGCATCGGCGACACCATCGCACAGGAGTTTTCCGACCTGCGCAGCCTGGAGGACGCCACGCGCATCGTCCTGCGTCTGTCCCTGGCGGCCCTGCTCGGCGGCCTGCTCGGCATCGAGCGCGAGGCCAAGGGCAAGGCCGCCGGCGTGCGCACCCACATGCTGGTGGCCATGGGCGCGGCCATGTTCGTGCTGGCCTCGCAGCAGTTCGACATCGGCGCGGCCGACATGAGCCGCGTGCTGCAGGGTGTGATCGCCGGCGTCGGCTTCCTGGGCGCCGGCACCATCCTCAAGGGCGATGCCGAGAGCCAGGTCAAGGGCCTGACCACCGCGGCCGGCATCTGGATGACGGCCGCCATCGGCGTGGCCGCCGGCCTGGGCAAGGAGAGCACGGCCATCCTCGCCACGCTGCTGACGCTGGCCATCATGGCCTCGCTGCCGCTGGTCGCGCGGCTGTTCGAGCGCGAGGCCGATGCGCCGCAGCGCACCGTCACGCCACCGGAGCACTGAACCGGCGCCGCGCCAAGGGCCGGCTTCTTCGTACACGCGCCGATTGACCTTTCCCCCATGGCAAGGTTTAGCATCGCGGCGAATTCATGCACCGACGTGCGGTCCGCCCGTCGCCCCATGCCCGTGAAACTGCTGCGCCTCTGGCTGCTCGTGTTGCTCGCCCTGTTGCTCCCCATCCGAGGCGCGATGGCTGCAGCCATGGTGTGCCCACCGCCGGCAGGCGCAGCGGTGCAGCAACTCGAAGAACACGGGGGCGACCACGGGCACGGTGGCCATGGGCACGGTGACCATGGGCACGCAGAGGCCGGGCACGCCCCTGGCGGCACAGACGTGGCCGCCGACCATGCACACGCGGCGGGCAGCGCCGACAACAAGTGCAACATGTGTTCGGCGTCGTGCGCCACACCGCCCGTGCCCAGCGCAGCGGGTGGCCTCGTCGCCGCCCTGGAACTGGCCTCGGCGCCCTTCCCCGATCTCCCGGCCGCGGCCCCGACGTTCCTGTCCGACGGCCAGGACCGCCCTCCACGAACCATCTGACCCACGGGGCCTCCGCGCGAGGCCCGATGGGGTTCGTGCGTCCGCTGCGCGTACGCATGGGCGTCGCTGGCATGCGCCAGCTGTCTCACATGGTTTCGAACGATGAACAGACTTTCCCTGCGGGCCGCACCGGTGCTGGTGTTGTGCCTGCCGCTGGGCGCCTTCGCCCAGGCCGAGGGGCCGCGCCCCGACGATCCCGCCGCCCCGGCGCCGGCGCACCGCCACGGGCACGGAGGCCGGCCATGAGGTGCGCCACGGCAGCGGCCCTGGCCGCATCGCTGCTGGCGGGGTGTGCCAGCTTCTCGCCCGACGGCGGCATGGACCGGGTGTCCGAACTCACCAGGGAGCGTGGCGGACAGGGCATTGCGCCGCAGCGCTCCGCGCAGCAGGTCGGCCAGGCCCGGGCCCGCGTGGCGGAACTGCTCGCGCAGCCGCTCACGCCCGATGCAGCGGTCGAGCTGGCCCTGCTCAACAACCGCGGCTTGCAGGCCAGCTTCAGCCAGCTGGGCATCGCCGAAGCGGACCTCGTCCAGGCCGGCCGGCTGCGCAATCCGGTGTTCAGCTTCGGCCGCATGGCACTGGGCGGCGGCGCCACGGAGATCGAGCGCTCGGTCATGTTCGACTTGCTGGGCCTGCTGACCATGTCGGCGGCGACCCGGGTGCAGCAGCGCAACTTCGAAGAGACACAGCTCCAGGCCGCGGCGCAGGCCGTGGGCCTGGCGGCCGACACGCGGCGTGCCTACTTCGCGGCCGTCGCTGCGCAGGAGACCACCAGCTACCTGCGCCAGGTCAAGGAGGCGGCCGATGTCTCCAACGAACTGGCCCGGCGCATGCTGCAGGCGGGCAACTTCAACAAACTGGCCCAGATGCGCGAGCAGGCCTTCTATGCCGATGCCACGGCCGGGCTCGCCCGGGCCCAGCAACAGGCCCTGGCCGAGCGCGAGCGCCTGACCCGCCTGCTGGGCCTGTCGGGCGACCAGCTGGGCTACACGCTGCCCGAACGTCTGCCGGCCCTGCCTCCACAGCCCAGTACACCGCACAACGCCGAACAGACGGCCATCGCGATGCGCCTGGACGTGCTGGCGGCCAGGCGCGCCACGCAGGCGACCGCCAGCGCGCTCGGGCTCACCAACGCCACGCGCTTCATCGACGGCCTGGAGGTCGGCTACCAGAACAAGAGCGAGACGGGCGCGCGCCGGCAGAACGGCTACGAAGTCGAACTGCCCATCCCCTTGTTCGACTTCGGCGCCGCGCGCTCGGCGCGCGCCGAGGCGACCTACATGCAGTCCGTGCACCGCCTGGCCGCCGTCGCCGTGAACGCGCGCTCCGAAGTGCGGGAGTCCTACGCCGCCTACCGGACGGCCTACGAACTCACGCGGCACTACCGCGACGAGGTGGTCCCGCTGCGCAAGCGCATTTCCGAAGAGAACCTGCTGCGCTACAACGGCATGCTGATCGGCGTGTTCGAACTGCTGGCCGACGCGCGCGAACAGGTCCGTGGCGTCACGGACTACGTGCAGGCTTTGCGCGACTTCTGGATCGCGCAGACCGACCTGCAGACCGCACTGACCGGCCTCTCCCCCGGCGCCAGCCCCACCCCCGCCGTCTCCCCGGCGGCAGCGGCAGGCACGCCGTCCACCGCCCACTGAGAGAACCGACATGTCCAACCGCAGAAACTTCTTCAGGACGGCAGGCGCTGTCGCCCTGGGTGCCACAACGGTCAGCCGCGTGGGCGCCGCATCCCTGCCCGAGGCCGTCTACCAGAGCTCGCCGACCATGCAGCCGCCGCGCCCGCCCGACACGGGCCGGCCGTTCAACCCGGTCGCCACGCTCAACGGGTGGAGCCTGCCCTGGCGCATGAACAACGGCGTCAAGGAATTCCACCTGGTCGCCGAGCCCGTGGTGCGCGAGTTCGCGCCCGGCATGAAGGCCAACCTGTGGGGCTACAACGGCACCAGCCCCGGGCCGACCATCGAAGCCGTCGCGGGCGACCGGGTGCGCATCTTCGTGACCAACAAGCTGCCCGAGCACACCACGGTGCATTGGCACGGCGTCCTGCTGCCCTCGGGCATGGACGGCGTGGGCGGCCTCACGCAGCCGCACATCCCGGTGGGCAAGACCTTCGTCTACGAGTTCACTCTGCTGCGCGCCGGCACCCACATGTACCACCCGCATGCCGACGAAATGACGCAGATGGCCATGGGCATGATGGGCATGTTCATCATCCATCCCAAGGACCCGCGGCAGATGCGGGTGGACCGCGACTTCGTGTTCCTGCTGGCCGCCTACGACATCGAGCCCGGCGCGGCGACGCCGAAGACGGCCGAGATGACCGACTTCAACCTGTGGACCTGGAACAGCCGCGTGTTCCCCGGCATCGACCCGCTGGTGTGCCGCACGGGCGACCGCGTACGCGTGCGCGTGGGCAACCTCACCATGACCAACCACCCGATCCACATGCACGGGCCGCACTTCGTGGTCACGGGGACGGACGGCGGCTGGGTGCCGCCTTCGGCGCGATGGCCGGAGGTGACGACCGACATCGCCGTGGGGCAGATGCGGGCCTTCGAGTTCGACGCGATCGCCGGCGACTGGGCGATCCATTGCCACAAGTCGCACCACACCATGAATGCCATGGGCCACGACGTGCCGAACATGATCGGCGTGGACCAGCGCGGCGTGGCCGAGCGCATCACGCGGCTCGTGCCCGACTACATGGTCATGGGCGACAAGGGCATGGCCGAGATGGGCTCGATGGAGATGCCGCTGCCCGACAACACGCTGCCCATGATGACCGGCACCGGGCCCTTCGGCCCCCTGGAAATGGGCGGCATGTTCAGCGTGGTCAAGGTGCGCGACGCGGTGCGGCCTGGCGACTACAAGGAGCCGGCACCCTACCAGCATCCCCCCGGCACGGTGGCCTACGAGTTCACAGGGCAGGTCGGGCAGGCGCCCCGCGCCCAGGCGCCCAAGGCGGACCAGAACACCATGACCGTGCGCAAGCCGTCGGGCCACGCCCACCATTGACGGCAGGAGCTCCAGATGAACACCAAGATCGCCATCCTCAGCCTCACCGCACTGCTGGCCAGCGCCGGCGCCTTCGCGCACGGCAGCGAAGGCCATGCGTCCAAGGCGCGCAAGTTCGACGCCGCGAAGGTGGAGGACACCGCCTTCGGCCGCGCGGGCGACCCCGCCAAGGTGGCGCGCACCATCCGGGTCGACATGGCCGACACGATGCGCTTCACGCCCGCCGACATCACGGTCCGGCGCGGCGAGACCGTGAAGATCGTCGCCGCCAACAAGGGCCAGGTGCTGCACGAGATCGTGATCGGCACGCCCGAGGAACTGCGCAAGCACGCCGAGATGATGAAGAAGTTCCCCGGCATGGAACACGAAGAGGCCTACATGGCCCACGTCCAGCCGGGCCGGCGCGGCGAGATCGTGTGGCAGTTCACCCAGCCTGGCGAGTTCGCGTTCGCCTGCCTGCTGCCCGGCCACATGGAGGCCGGCATGGTCGGCCGGTTGACAGTTCGATGAAGTGGCGGCCCGTTCCGCCGCTGGCGCAGTGGTCGCCCCCCATCCCCTTTGTTGAAAGCTGCACATGAAACTCACATCCCTGCTGGTCGCCGCCGCATTGGCCGCAACGGCCGTGGCAACGCCGGCGCAAACCCCACCAGCCACCAGCGCCGCCGATCAGCAAACCACCGGCGCGGCTCCACCCGTCGATGCGGAGGTCCGCAAGGTCGACCTGGAACAAGGCAAGCTGACGCTGCGCCACGGTCCCATCCCGAACCTGGACATGCCACCGATGTCGATGGTGTTCCGCGTAGCCGATCCGAAGATGCTGGATGCCGTCAGGCCGGGCGCCAAGGTGAAGTTCACGGCGGACAAAATCAACGGCGTCTTCACCGTGACCTCGCTGCGACACGCGGATTGAACCGTCCCGCGCGCGCGTGCGGCCGCTCGGACGCGCGCGCGAGTGACGGGCACACGCGCCCTGATCCGACAGAACGGTGACAGCGGCATGACAGGATCGACATGGCGCTGTCACATCCGATTCCTAGCATCGCCGCTGCAAAGGATCCGCGCACCATGAACGACAAGCTTCTCCCCGACCACCACGACAGTGTGATGCAGCGCATCGAGCGCGACCTGCTCGACAGCTACGACGAGGAGCTTGAGATGGAGATCGACGACGAGCGCCTGGCCGGCGGCGGAGAAGCCGGCACCGAGGACGGCCTGGGCCGCCAGACCTATTTCCGCGAGCTGCTGCGCCTGCAGGGCGAGCTCGTCAAGCTGCAGGACTGGGTGCAGTTCCACAAGAAGAAGGTGGTGATCCTGTTCGAGGGCCGCGACGCGGCCGGCAAGGGCGGTGTGATCAAGCGCATCACCCAACGCCTGAACCCGCGCGTGTGCCGCGTGGCCGCGCTGCCCGCGCCCAACGACCGCGAGAAAACGCAGTGGTACTTCCAGCGCTACGTCTCGCACCTGCCTGCGGGCGGCGAGATCGTGCTGTTCGACCGCAGCTGGTACAACCGCGCCGGCGTGGAGCGCGTCATGGGCTTTTGCAACGACGCCGAGTACGAGGAGTTCTTCCGCTCCGTGCCCGAGTTCGAGAAGATGCTGATCCGCTCGGGCATCACCCTCGTCAAATACTGGTTCTCCATCACCGACGACGAGCAGCACCTGCGCTTTCTGGGCCGCATCCACGACCCGCTCAAGCAGTGGAAGCTCTCGCCCATGGACTTCGAGAGCCGGCGCCGCTGGGAGGCCTACACCAAGGCCAAGGAAGTCATGCTGGAGCGCACCCACATTCCCGAAGCGCCCTGGTGGCTCGTGCAGGCCGTGGACAAGAAGAAGGCCCGCCTCAACTGCATCAGCCACCTGCTCACGCAGCTGCCCTACGAAGAGATCGAGCACCCGTCCATCGTGCTGCCCGAACGCACGCGCAATCCGGAGTACACGCGCAACCCGGTGCCGGCCAGCATGTACGTGCCCGAGCGCTATTGATTCACGGCGCGCATCGATCGCGCGCGTTTTCGGCATCCACGGCGCCCCGGCGCCGCGCTAGCATGGCCGGCTCCTGAACCTGCGGAGTCCGCCATGCTCAAGCTCTACATCGCCAACAAGAATTACTCGTCCTGGTCGCTGCGGCCCTGGCTGCTGATGTCGCAGGCCGGCATCGCCTTCGAAGAAGTCATGGTGCCCTTCGACGATCTGGCGCCCACCTCGCCCTTCAAGCAGACGCTGCAGCCGCTCGCGCCCACGGGCCAGGTGCCGCTGCTCGTCGATGGCGACTTGGTGGTCTGGGACACGCTGGCGATCGCCGAGTACCTGGCCGAGAAGTTCCCCGAGAAGCAGCTGTGGCCCGCCGACGCGCGGGCCCGGGCCCGCGCACGCAGCGTGTGTGCCGAGATGCACGCCGGCTTCAGCGCGCTGCGCAACCACTGCCCCATGAACCTGGAGGCCAGCCTGCCCGAGATGGGCCGTGTGATCTGGCGCGACCAGGCCGGCGTGCGCGCGAACGTGGCGCGCATCGTGGCCATGTGGCAGGAACTGCTCGACACCCATGGCGGCCCGATGCTGTTCGGCGGCTTCAGCATCGCCGACGCCTACTACGCGCCGGTCTGCGTGCGGCTGGCCAACTTCGCGCTGCCGGTGCCGCCGGCGATTGCAGCCTACATCGAACGCGTGCGTGCGCTGCCGGCCATGCAGCGCTGGACCGAAGCCGCACTGGCCGAGCACCGCTTCGTGGACTTCGACGAGCCCTACCGCGCAGCACCCTGACTTTCAGCTGTGGAGCTGGCGCACCCGGTAAGTGGCGTCGAACACCAGCCGGCCCGGCACGCCCTGGTTCATGACCGTGTAGCGCAGGAGCTTGATCGGCGTCTCGCCGAAGGTGGCATAGAGCTGGCCGGCCATCATGCGCGCTGCGGCCTGGCGGATCGCCGGCTTGTCGGCGTCGATCTGCACGGTCAGCCGATCGGGCCCGCTGTGCAGCACCGACAGGCAATCCAGGCCACCGAGTTCCTCAAAAGCTGGGATCGACAGCCGTTCGGTGTGCTGGGCCTGGGCGTGCATCGGGACCTTCCTGCGGGGCGTTTCGGAAAACGCCGCATTCTGGGTAACCCTGGCAAATGTTCCTGTAGGACGACGCCGCCGCCCACTGCGGGCGAATGCTGCGGGCCACGGCCAAAAAAAAGGGCGCATGCGCCCTTCCCTTGGCGGCCCGCGCGGCTTGTATCTTTAGATCCGACCGGCGCGGTAGAGTCTGGCGGCCGTTGAGGCGGCCAGAC
>NZ_VEDO01000070.1 GCF_007677875.1 Variovorax boronicumulans
GGGAGGATAGGGAGTGGTGGTGGAGAGTTTGGATGGGGAGGAGGGAGTTGGAGACGGGGTGCGCGATGTTGATGGAGGGAGGGTAGGGAATGGGGTGGGGGGTGGGGGGTGGGATGTGGTGGGGCTGGGGATGTTGGGGGAGGTGTGGTGGATGGAGTTGATGGTGTGGAGGAGGCGGGGGAGGAGTTGAGTGGGGGGGGGGGCGAGGGTGGGGGGGTTGTGGGGGAGGGTGTGGAGGACGGATTGGATGTTGGGGAAGAGTTGGGTGGGGTTCTGGTTGTGGGGGGTGGGGAGGGGGTTGTTGATCTGGGTGTTGTAGGGGGGAAGG
>NZ_VEDO01000071.1 GCF_007677875.1 Variovorax boronicumulans
CACCTTCCCTAACTCCCTTACCCCCCTTACATCTTCCCCCCACCACCACTCCATCACTCACCTATTACCCTTTCTTTAAATCATCCCTCCTTCTAACCCAACATCCTCACTCTTTTAGCCTTCCCACTTCCTTTCCCACTTACCCAATTTTACCCACCTTACCTCCCGCTCTCGCTTCTTTCCCTCTTCACTCCCCACCTTACCACCCCCTCCTCTCTCTCCCAACCTCTACTCTCCCCTATTCCCACTTTCCATACCTTTCCTAACTCCCCATCACCCCCTACCCTAAACACTCCTCTACCCCCCCACCTAATACTTGAGGCACTA
>NZ_VEDO01000072.1 GCF_007677875.1 Variovorax boronicumulans
CCCACCAGCTCTTCCCGGCTCCGCCCCGCGATCTGCAGCGCACGCTCCTTCACCAACACCAAGCCCTCCTCCTGCACCACCACCTCAACTTCCTCCTCACCAACCCCCCCATCCGCTACCACCTCTCCCCCAGCATCTTCCCCCCCCAATCCATCAACCTGCTCACCTTTCCCCTCATCCTTTCCCTCCTCTACCACCTATCCGTCCCCATCCCTCATCTCCTCATCCACTACATCACCCCACCACTCTCCCTCCGTCTTCCCCTCCAGATCTTCACCATCCTCTCCCTCCTCGCCTGCGCCCACTCACCCATCCAACTCC
>NZ_VEDO01000073.1 GCF_007677875.1 Variovorax boronicumulans
GGGAGGGCGCGACGGCAGGATTTCGGAGGTGTGGGTGGGGTGGGTGGGGGGGAAGGTGGGGAAGGTGGGGGTGGTGGGGTGGAAGGGGGTGGTGAGGGGGGGGTGGGGGGTGTTGGAGGGCAGGGTGGCGGGGAGGTGGAGGAAGTTGGGGAAGGTGTGGGGGGGCGATGTGGCGGGCATGATGGGGGTGTGGATGGGCAGGGTGGTGGTGGGGATGGGGTTCAAGGTGAAGCGGGAGATGGGGTGGGTGAAGGAGAAGTTGGTGGAGAGGAGTGGGGAGGGTGGTGAAGAGGTGCTGGGGGAGGTGGAGAGTGTG
>NZ_VEDO01000074.1 GCF_007677875.1 Variovorax boronicumulans
GGGCGGGGGGGGGGGGGGAGGTGAGGGGGGATGGGGTGAGGGGTTGGGGGGGGGTGTAGGGGAGGTGGTTGTTGGGGAGGGAGGGGTGGTGGAGGGTGGGTGTGGGGAGGTAGGTGATGGAGTGGTGTGTGGGTGGGGGGGGGAGGGGAGTAGGGGATGAGGAGGGTGAGGAGGTTGGAGGGGTAGGGGGGGTGGGGGATGGAGTTGGTGATGAAGGTGGGGATGTAGGAGGAGGGGTGTGGGGGGTAGTGGTAGGTGTTTGGGAGGTGGAGTTGTTTGGGGAGGGTGTTGTGGTGGTGAGGAGGGGTGGACG
>NZ_VEDO01000075.1 GCF_007677875.1 Variovorax boronicumulans
CCCCCCTCCCCCCCCCCACCCTCCCCTCCCCATCCCCTCCATCACCCCCTCCAGCTCAACTATTCCGACCCACCCTCCAACTTCCTCCACCCTCCCATCTTTCATCATCACCTCCTCTCCATCCCCCCTATTCTCTATCCCCGCTATCACAACCTGCCACCCATCCTGGCGACCCCCTACCCCTACATCTTTCTCCATCACTACCACCACACCACCCCGCCGCTTGTCCACATCCTCCTTCCCCCAATTTTCCCTTTCCTCCCTCACAAACTCCTCCTCCCATTTTTCCCCCACAAATTCCACAACATTTA
>NZ_VEDO01000076.1 GCF_007677875.1 Variovorax boronicumulans
GGGGGGGTTGAGGACGGCGGGGAGGGAGTGGGGGAGGCTGGGGACGTAGGGGTGGGGGTTCGAGCGGATGTGGGGCGTGTTGGGGAGGATGGTGGTGAGGGTGTGGGGGGGTGGGAGTGGGGAGGAGGGCGGGGGGAGAGTCCTCGGAACGGATGAGGGAGGGAAGAGGGTGAAGATGGGGGAATGGATGAAGGTGGGGAAAGAGGGGGTGGGGGGGTGGTGGGGGATGGGGGTGGATGGATCAGGCGGTTTGTGGAAAGGGGAGTGTGGGAAGTGGGGAAGAAGGTGGGGGGGATGGGGGGGTGGGG
>NZ_VEDO01000077.1 GCF_007677875.1 Variovorax boronicumulans
GATGTTGGGATTTAGGGTTGGTGTGGGGTTGGGGGGGGTGGGGGGGGATAGGGGGTGTTGGGGGCATAGGAAAAGGGGGAGGAGTTGGGGGGGAAGGTGGCGCGGGGGGGGGGGATAGATGGGGGTGTAGATGGTGTGGTGGGAGGGTTGGAAGGGAAGTTGGTTGGGGTGGTGTTTGGGGAGGGTAGCGGGAATGTGGTGGGGGGAAAGGTTGGGGTGGAGAAGGGTGGGGAGAGGGGGGGAGAAGGGCTGTGGGGGGTGGAGTTTGGGTTGGGGAGAGGGGTGGTGGGGAAGAGGGGGTGGTTGG
>NZ_VEDO01000078.1 GCF_007677875.1 Variovorax boronicumulans
TGGGGGTGGTGGTGGTGGGGGGGGGGGTGGTGGTGGTGGGGGAGGAAGGGGAAGGAGGGGTGGAGTGGATCAGGGGGAGTTGGAAGGGAAGGTGGATGACGGGCTGGAGGTGAACTATTTGGAGGGGGGGTGCAAGTTGGTCGAGGGTGGGATGTTTGATGATGAGGTGGTGTGGATGGGGGGTATTGTGTATGGGGGGTATGAGAAGGTGGGAGGGATGGTGGGGAGGGGGTAGGGGTAGATGTTTGTGGATGAGTAGGAGGAGAGGAGGGGGGGGGAGGAGAGGTAGGGTGGGGGGGAAGAGG
>NZ_VEDO01000079.1 GCF_007677875.1 Variovorax boronicumulans
TGGCGTCGATGGCAAAGCGCCCGCCGGCGTTGTCGGTGAGGCTGTAGCTCACGCTGGCCGTGCCGTCGGGGTCGAGGGCTTGCGCAGTGATGCCGACCACCGTGCCGTTGGCCGCACTCTCGGGCACGGTGTTGGCCGCCGGGTCCACATCGGCCACGGCGCCCACGGGCGCTTCGTTCACGTCGGTCAGGGCGATCGTGAAGTTGGCGCTCGAGGTCGAGCCGTCGGAAGACGTGGCCAGCACCGTGATCTGGTGGCTGGTGGCCGTTTCGTAGTCGAGCAGGCTGCCATTCGCGACGGTCAC
>NZ_VEDO01000007.1 GCF_007677875.1 Variovorax boronicumulans
GGTCTGGCCGCCTCAACGGCCGCCAGACTCTACCGCGCCGGTCGGATCTAAAGATACAAGCCGTGCCCGCGCCGCGCAACCGCCCGCGCCAACGCCAGCCCGAGCTGGAAGGCGAGTTCGCACGCTCGCCTGCGCTCGGCTACGAGGCGCCCGAGGACGGCGGCCTCGTGCGCTGCCTGGCGCACGGCTTTCCGACACCGCTGGCGCGCTGGCATTTCCACGACGAGTACGAGCTGCACCTGATCACCTGCACGTCGGGCAAGGCCTTCGTGGGCGACTGGATCGGGCAGTTCGAGCCCGGCCACCTGGTGCTGTGCGGCCCGCGCCTGCCGCACAACTGGATCTCGCTGGATGCGGGCGACGGCGTGGCCGAGCGCGACCTCGTGATCCAGTTCGAGCACGCACCGCTCGCGCGCGCTGCCGAATCGCTGCCCGAGCTGCGCGAGGTCATGGCGCTGCTGCAGCGCGCGCGCCACGGCATCGAGTTCTTCGGCCTGTCCGGGCGTGCGCTCGCGCACTGGCAGGCCGTCAAGGGCACGCGCGGCGTGCGCCGCTTTGGCCATTTCTGCGAATACCTGGCCGATCTGGCGCAGTGCGGCGACTACCGGCTGCTGTCCACCGTGCAGATCCAGAGCGCCGAGGGCGATGGCGAGCTCGAACAGATCAACCGCATCGTCGACCGCATCACGGGCGACCTGGCGGCCTCGGTGAGCCTGGCGGATCTGGCCAACGAACTGGGCATGAGCGAGAGCCGGCTGTCGCGCTTCTTCAAGCGCGCCACGGGCAACAGCTTCACCGACTTCGTGAACATGGTGCGCATCAACAGCGCCTGCCGCCTGCTGATGCAGACCGACCATTTCGTCGCCGACATCTGCTATCAGGTCGGCTTCAACAACGTGGCAAACTTCAACCGCCGTTTTCTGGAGCTCAAGGGCGTGACGCCCACGGAGTTCCGCCGCCAGGCGGAACATCGCTTCGGCGGCGCTTCTTGAAGTGTTGTTGCCATGTACCTGGGCCTCGATCTCGGAACTTCCGAACTGAAAGCACTGCTGCTCGCCGACGACCACGGCGTCGTGGGCGTCGCACACGCTGGACTGACGGTGCAGCGTCCCCAGCCGCTGTGGTCCGAGCAGCGCCCGCAGGCCTGGGCAGACGCCCTGGACGTGGTGATGGCCGCGCTGCGCGCGCGCCACCCGGACGCCATGCGCAGCGTGCGCGCCATCGGTCTGTCGGGCCACATGCACGGTGCCGTGCTGCTCGACGCGGCCGGGACCGTGCTGCGTCCGGCGATTCTGTGGAACGATGGCCGCAGCGCGGCGCAGTGCACGGCGCTCACGCAGGCCGTGCCGGACCTGGTCCGCATTACCGGCAACCTGGCCATGCCGGGCTTCACCGCCCCCAAGCTCCTGTGGGTGCGCGAGCACGAGCCCGAGGTCTTCGCCAACACGCGGCGCGTGCTGTTGCCCAAAGACTGGCTGCGCCTGTGGCTGAGCGGCGAGGCGGTCAGCGACATGTCCGACGCCTCCGGCACGCTGTGGCTGGACGTGGCCCGGCGCGACTGGTCCGACGAACTGCTGGACGCCACCGGCCTCACGCGGGACCACATGCCGCGCCTGGTCGAAGGCAGTGCGGTGTCGGCCACGCTCAAGCCCGAGATGGCGCAGCGCTGGGGTCTGCCGGCCGGCATCCCGATCGCCGGCGGCGGTGGCGACAACGCCGCCAGCGCGGTCGGCATGGGCCTGGTGGCGCCAGGGCAGGGCTTCGTCTCGCTCGGCACCTCCGGCGTCATCTTCGTCTGCTCCGACGGCTTCGTGCCCAACCCGGCCCGCGCCGTGCACGCCTTCTGCCACGCGCTGCCGGGCCGCTGGCACCAGATGGCCGTGATGCTCTCGGCCGCCAGCAGCGTGGACTGGGCCGTGCGCGCCTTCGGCTTCGCCGACATTCCCGGCTTCTTCCATGCGGCCGCGTCGCTCGACGAGGCGGCGCGTGCCCGGGCGCCGCTGTTCATGCCCTACCTGTCCGGCGAGCGCTCGCCGCACAACGACGCGCAGGCACGCGGCGTGCTGTACGGGCTCACGCCCGCGCACTCGCGTGCCGACATCGCCTATGCAGTGGTCGAGGGCGTCGGCCACGGCCTGCGCGACGGGCTGGACACGCTGTCGCGCCCGCCCGGTGCCAGGCCGCTGTCGCTGGTGGGCGGCGGCGCGCGCAGCGCATGGTGGTCGCAGCTGCTGGCCGACATCCTGCAGGTGCCGCTGGCCCTGGGCGCGGGCGGCGAATCCGGCGGCGCACTCGGCGCCGCACGCCTGGCCTGGCTGGCCGATGGGGGCGACGAGGCCACGGTCTGCACCGTGCCGCCACGGCGCGGGCTATTCGAGCCGGGCGAGGGCACGGCGGCGCTGCACCAGCCGCGCATGGAGCGCTTCCGTGCGGTGTATGCCGCGCTGAAGCCCGTGTTCGCGCAGGGAATCGCGTGACCCTGCCACGCAACGCCCTGGTGCTGTTCTCAGGCGGCCAGGATTCCACCACCTGCCTGGCCCACGCGCTCGCGCAGTACGAGCGCGTCGAAACCATCGCCTTCGACTACGGCCAGCGCCACCGCATCGAGCTCGATGCGCGGCTTGAGGTGATGCGCCAATTCCGCGCACAGTTTCCGCACTGGGCCACGCGCCTGGGTGAAGACCACCTGCTGGCCGTGCCCGTGCTCGGTGAGATCAGCGAGACCTCGCTGACGCGCGACATCGCGATGGAGATGCAAGAGCAGGGTCTGCCCAACAGCTTCGTGCCGGGGCGCAACCTGCTGTTCCTGACGCTGGCGGCCGCGTTGGCCTACCGGCGCGGGCTGGACGTGCTCGTCACGGGCGTCTGCGAGACGGACTTTTCGGGCTACCCCGATTGCCGCGACGACACCATCAAGGCCATGCAGATCGCGCTGTCGCTGGGCATGGACCGGCGCATCCTGATCGACACGCCGCTGATGTGGATCGACAAGGCGGCCACCTGGTCGCTGGCCGAGCGGCTGGGCGGCAAGGCGCTGGTCGACCTCATCGTGGAGCACACCCACACCTGCTACCTGGGCGAACGCGGTGCGCTGCACGCCTGGGGTTATGGCTGCGGCAACTGCCCGGCCTGCGTGCTGCGGGCCAAGGGCTGGGCGGGCTATTCAGACCCAGCCCAGGCCGCCCAGTAGCGCGCCGGCCCCCAGCAGCCACAGCAGGTGCAAGCGCGTGCGCCAGACCAGCACCGCCACCACGGCCGTCACCAGCCACAGCCGCCAGTTCTGCGCGGCAACGCCCTGGCTGCCGGCCAGCACCCAGCCCGTGGCGATCAGCAGGGCCACGACGATGGGCGCCATGCCGGCCTTGAAGGCGCGCACGCTGCGCCGGTGCCGGTTGCGGTGGCCCCATTGCGCGCTGAGGTAGGTCAGCGTGGAGCTGGGGAGCAGCACCCCGGCCATGGTCACCGTGAGCCCCAGCGCTGCCGTCGCATAGCCGCCCGCATTGAGCCCTACGTTCCAGCCCATGAGCGCGACGAACAGCACGTTCGGGCCGGGCGCGGCCTGGGCGATGGCGATCGAGGCGTTGAACTGCGGATCGCTGAGCCAGTGCCGCTGGTCGACCAGGAAACGGTGCATGTCGGGCGCCGTCGTGATCGCGCCGCCCACGGCCAGCAGCGAGAGCGTGGCGAAGTGCAAAAACAGCGCGAGCCAGTCGGCTGGGGCCAAGGCCAGCGACACACCGTTCATGGTGCCATCCGGCGCCAGGCCAGCACGCAGGCGAGCGCGCCCAGGCCGAACAGCACGTAGGCCAGCGGCCAGCGCAGCAGCGCGATGCCGGCGAAGCACAGACTGCCGAAGACCAGGCACAGACCGCGGCCCAGCGCGTTGTTGCGCAGCGCCGGCACCAGCTTGATGCCGGTGGCCATGATGAGCCCGGCGGCCACCGCGCCCATCCCCCGCAGCGCGCCGGCCATGTGGGCGTCGTCGGCAAAGCGCGTGTAGACCAGGGCCAGCAGCAATACCACCACGAGCGGCGCCAGCAGCATGCCGGACAGCGCGGCCAGTGCGCCCGGCAAGCCGAAGTGGCGCGCGCCAAACATGAGGGCCAGGTTCACGACGTTGGGCCCCGGCATGATCTGGGCCACGGCCCATTCCTCGACGAATTCGTCGCGGCTCATCCAGCGCTTCTTCTCCACGAGTTCGCGCTGCACCACGGCCAGCACGCCGCCGAAGCCTTGCAAGGCGAGCCAGGTGAACGAGAGGAAGAGGTCGGTCTTGGAGCGCGGTTGCGCCAGGGCGCCGGGCGGCTCGGGCGCGGGATCGGGGGCGGACATGGCGCGGATTATCCCGTCGCACCGCGGCCATTCGCGCGCAGCGCCGTGTGCCGCGGCCGGGCGCGCGCTTCAGCCTGGTCTAAGTCTTGGGGCGCACAGTGACGGCTCTTCCCCACTGAAAGCCCTCCATGAAGCCAGACGACGTGCGCCGCGCCTTCGCGATGCCGGCCACCAGCCCCGCCTTTCCCTGCGGCCCTTACCGCTTCGTACGCCGCGAGTTCGTGGTCATCACCTACCAAACCGACATGGACGCGCTGCGCGCCGTCGTGCCCGAGCCGCTGGAGGTGGTCCAACCGCTGGTCAAGTACGAGTTCATCCGCATGCCCGACTCCACGGGCTTTGGCGACTACACCGAATCGGGCCAGGTGATCCCGGTCCAGTTGCGCACGGCCAAGGGCCTGGAGCAGGGCGCCTACGTGCACGCCATGTACCTGAACGACCATCCGCCGATCGCAGGTGGCCGCGAGCTGTGGGGTTTTCCGAAGAAGCTCGCGACGCCCAAGCTGGACTACGAGACCGACACCGTGGTCGGCACCCTGGACTACGGCCAGGTCCGCGTGGCCACGGCCACCATGGGCTTCAAGCACCGCACGCTGGAGCCCGGGCCCATCCTGGCGTCGCTGGCGCAGCCGAATTTCCTGCTCAAGATCATTCCGCACGTGGATGGCTCGCCGCGCATCTGCGAACTCGTGCGCTACCACATGGTCGACATCCAGCTGCATGGCGCCTGGAGCGGCCCCGCGGCGCTCGAACTGCATCCGCACGCGCTGGCTCCGGTGGCCGATCTGCCTGTGCGCAAGGTCGAGTCGGCCGTGCACTACATCGCCGACATGACGCTCGCGCTCGGCACGGTCGAGCACGACTACCTGAAATGAATCCACCCCGTTTGGTCGGCCCACTGCGTGTAGCCATCCCATCCCCCTCCAGGGGCGCCGCCAGCGGCCGGGCAGAGCCCGTTCCGCGGCGTCTACAGGCATGGCCTGCTCCGCGGCCCTCGGTGCCTTCGCCTGCGACCCGATCTGAATATCGCGCAGGTCGGCTTTGAATCGAGTTACCCCAACCACTTCACATCGAAAGGACACCCCATGCAACAACTCCAGAACAAGGTCGCCTACATCACGGGTTCGGCCAGCGGCATCGGCAAGGAAATCGCCACCGTCTTCGCGCGCGAGGGCGCAGCCGTGGTCATCGCCGACCTCAACCCGGCGGCGGCCGAGAGCACGGCCGCCGCGCTGCGCGCCAGCGGCGCCCAGGCGCTGGGCGTGGCTGTGGACGTGACCGACGAAGCCCAGGTCGAGGCCTCGGTGGAACAGGCCGCCAAGGCCTTCGGCGGCATCGACATCCTGGTCAGCAATGCCGGCATCCAGATCGTGCACCCGATCGAGGAATTCTCCTTCGCCGACTGGAAGAAGATGCTGGCCATCCACCTGGACGGCGCCTTCCTGACCACGCGGGCCTGCCTCAAGCGCATGGTCGCCCAGGGCCGCGGTGGCAGCGTGATCTACATGGGCTCGGTGCACTCCAAGGAGGCCTCGCTGCTCAAGGCGCCTTACGTGACGGCCAAGCACGGCCTGATCGGCCTGTGCAAAACCGTGGCCAAGGAGGGCGCGGCCCACGGCGTGCGTGCCAATGTGATCTGTCCGGGCTTCGTGCGCACGCCGCTGGTCGAGAAGCAGATCCCCGAGCAGGCGAAGACTCTGGGCATCAGCGAGGCCGAGGTCGTCAAGAACGTGATGCTGAAGGAGACCGTGGACGGCGAGTTCACCACTACCGACGACGTGGCCCAGGTGGCGCTGCTGTTCGCCGGCTTTCCGAGCAATGCACTGACGGGCCAGTCGCTCGTCGTCAGCCACGGCTGGTTCATGCAGTGACGCCGGCCGGCCCGGACGGCCGACCCTAGAGCTTGAGTTCCCAGGTCTCGCCGACCAGCGACTGGCCGAAGTCCTCGTAGGGCTCGCTCTTCGTGAGCACGAAGCCGCGCGCCGCGTAGATGCTGCGCGCGGCCGAGAGGCAGCTGTTGGTCCACAGCACGATCTTGCGGTAGCCCCGGGCGCGCGCGAAGGCCAGGCATTCGTCGGTCAACCGCGCGCCCAGGCCCATGCCGCGCGCAGCCGGCGTCAGGATCAGCAGCCGCAGCTGGGCCACAGTGGCGCTCTTGCGCGCGAGGAAGACCGAGCCCACGCGCTCACCGTTCAGCTCGGCGATCCAGCAGCGCTCCCACCCGGGCCGGAAGTTGCGCACGAAGCGCGCCGCGATGTCGGCCACCAGGGCCTCAAAGCGCGCGTCCAGTCCGTACTCGCGCGCATAGAGTTCGCCATGCTGCTGCACGACCCAGCCGATGTCCCCGGGCCGCGGCTCGCGCAGCACGGCCGTGCGCGCACGCGGCGCGGTGCTGGCCGCAGGCGGTACGAGCAGGCGCTCCACCTTGGCCATGGCGTCGACCAGTTCTGCCCTGTCGTCGGAGGACAGGCGCTCCAGCAGCGCACGCGCGGCGTCGCGCGATTTCTGCTGTAGCGGTGCGAAGGCCGCATGGCCGGCCGGGGTCATGCGCAAGGCCTGCAGGCGGCCATCGGCCGGTGATCTGCCCCGCTGAAGCCATCCGCGCGCCGCGAAGCGCTTGAGGATGCGGCTCAGGTAGCCGGCGTCCAGGCCCAGCACGCGCCCGATCTCGCTCGCAGCGCATTGTTCGCGGTGGGCCAACTCGTACAGCACGCGCACCTCGGTCAGGGACAGCGGGCCGTCGAGATAGGGCTCCAGCAGGCCTGCGCTCTGTGTGTAGGAACGGTTGAAGGCCCGCAGCGCCTTGACCTGGTGCGTGATGACTTCGTCCATCGTTGACGAAGTCTAGCAAAAGCAGTTGACGCAGTCAGCTTTTTTGCCGCCCGGCGGGCGCCGTACGCGGCAGCAGAAAAACTACGTCGCGCCGGGCAGGGGCGAGGCACCAGGCAGGGCCGATGCCTGCGCAGCCGCTTCAGGTGGCAACGCCGCCGGCCCCGACAGCACCACATTGCGCGTCGGAAACGCGAACTCCACGCCCATGGCCGCGAACTCGCGCATCAGGCCGATGTTGATGGCCTGCTGGTTGTCCATGTACTGGCCGTAGTTGGCGGTCTGCATGACGTACACCACCACGTAGTCCAGCGAGCTCTCGCCCAGCTTGGCGAAGTGGGCGCGGTCGAACACCAGATCGGGCTGGGCCTCGACCACGCGGCGGATCACGGCCGGGATCTCGGCCGCCTGCTCGGGCGTGGTGGCATAGCTCACGCCCACCGTGAACTCGATGCGGCGCGTGCTCATGCGCTTGAAGTTGCGCAGCGAGCCCTTGAGCAGCTCGGTGTTGGACACCACGATCTGCTCGCCGCTGGGGCTGCGCAGCCGCGTGGTCTTCATGCCCACATGCTCGACCGTGCCGTTGACGCTGCCGTTGTTGATCGCGTCGCCCACCTCGAATGGCTTGTCGAGGGCGATGGCGATGGAGGCGAACAGGTCTCCGAGGATGTTTTGCGCGGCCAGCGCGATGGCGATGCCGCCGATGCCCAGGCTGGCCACGAAGGCCGTGATGTTGAAGCCCAGGTTGGACAGCACGGCGAGCGCCACCACCGCCCACAGCGCGGTGTTCAGGCCCCAGCCGATCAGCGTGCTGGACACCGTCGCCTGCGGCGAGCTGCCGGGCGCGGCGTGGCGCATGAGCTGGCGCTGCATCAGCACGTCGATGAGCCGCGCGCCCCACAGCGCCAGTTGCAGCGCCACGGTCACGTACCAGAGTTGGGCGACGCGGTCGGACCAGCGCGCTGGCAGGTCCAGCAGCGACAGGCCGACCAGCACGGAGGCCACCGTCAGCAGCAGCCCGTTGGTGGCGTCCAGCATCTGCGCGAGCGTGGGCCGCACCTGGCCCAGGCCGCGCGCGGCCGGGTCGGCTTCGGCGCTCTGGCGGATGCGTCCGCGCGCGAACCGCAGGCCGGTGCGCATGACGAAGTAGGCGGCGAGGGCAGCACCGGCGGCCAGCACCCATTGGGTCATGGGCACGCCGAGCAGCAAGGTGGTGTGGAACCAGTCGGAGAGCAGCATCGGCGGTTTATATCCGCTCGACCGCATCCGGGGCGATCAGCCCAGTGGGGTGCATGCTGTGGGAGGCGCGCGCACGGACCGCTTCACGCGCTGCGCGAGAAGCGCCGCGCGTAGGCCGTGCCGCCCGACAGGATGGCCGCCAGCGTCCAGAACGCCGGCCCCATGCCGGCCGCCGAGCCCAGGCCGCCGAACAGGATGGGCAGGAACACCTGGCTGGCATTCATGATGGTGGCGCGCACGCCCAGCGCCTCGCCGGAGCGCCCCGGCGGCGCGACCTGGTGCACCAGGCTCATGACCATGGGCTGCGTGGAGCCCAGGCTCAGCCCGTTGACGAAGGCCAGCGCCAGCAGCAGCGGCACCGCGGTCGTGAGCGGGAACAGCAGGTAGACGGCTGCCGTCACGCCCAGCGAAATGGTCAGCGTCTGCCATTCATTGAGGTGGCGCTGCAGCACCGGCATGGCCAGGCGCACGACGAAGGTGGCCACGCCGAAGCAGCCCATGATGAGGCCGATGGTGGAGGCCGACAGCCCGATGCGCGCGCCCTGCACGGGCACCATGAAGGTGAACATGTCCCAGCCCATGGACAACAGGCCGCTCACGATGAACACGGCCCGCATGCGCGGATCCCGCAGCAGGTCCATGACCTTGCCCGCGCCCGCCACGCCGCCGGGCGCAGTGCGCGGGGCGACGCGGATGCGCAGCGCCACGAGCACGGCCAACGCCAGCAGCGGGAACAGCAGCAGCAGCGCGAAGGTCCAGCGGTGGCCGATGCCGTCGATGGCGACGCCCGCGATCACCGGGCCCATCACCGTGGAGGTCGAGAACGCCAGCGCCAGCAGCGTGAATGCGCGCACTCGGGTCTGGTCGTTGGTGCTGTGGCCGACCTCGTTGTAGATGGTCATGTGCAGCAGCATGAAGCCGCTGCCCAGCAGCATGCTGGCCAGGCACAGCACCGGCACCGAAGGCCACAGCGCCGGCAGCGCCGCACCCACGGCCGTGGTGGCGATCGCGATGCGGGCCGGCCGCTGCATGCCCACGCGGTCGATCCAGCGGCCCAGCCGCACCGACAGCAGCATGGGCAGCACCGACAGCAGGCTGACCTGCAGGCCGACGACCACGGTGGGCGCGTGCAGCGCAATGGCGTAGAGCGACAGCGCCACGCGCCCTCCGGTGAAGGCCAGGTGCACGAGCACCATGACCACCATGAGCGGCAGCAGCTGGCGTGCCAGCGAAGGAGGGGCGGGGGGGGAATCCATCGGGGCGACAGGGCGCGGCAAAGCCGTGCAGTGTCCCACGGTCGCTGCGGCGCTGCCGCCGCCCGCGCACTTCAGGCCAGGCAGGCCTCCACCTCGTCCACCCAGGCGGCGAGGGCGGCTGGCAGCGCCTCGTCCGCCGCAGGCGCCCAGCGGCGGCTGGCGTTGCGTGCCAGCGTGCGCAGCTGCCAGGCCATCTCCTGGGCGATCAGGGAGAGCTCGTTCATGAGGTCGGCGTCCTGGTCGCCGTCGCCGAGCATCTGCAGCTGGTCGCCGCTGGCGCCCGCGTCGGCCAGCAGTCGGCGCATCTGCCTGCACTGGCGGCCGATGGCAGTCATGCCCTGCACGCGTCCCGGTGTCGCTGCGGGGTCGGAGGCCAGTCCGGCCGGCCAGGCGCCGAGCACCCGGTCGAAGGCGATGAGCTGGCCGACGGGCGAGGCCATCGGCTCCAGCGCTGCCATGCCCGTGACGGTGCCCAGCGCGTGTTCGCTGGCCAGGCCCCGCAAGGCGTTCAGCACGCGATCGCCCAGCGCCGGGTCGAACTGGTGGCGGTTGGTGCGCAGCAGGAGCGACAGGCGCAGCGCCGACAACGCGCGCCCGGGCCGCAGCAAGGCCGACATGACCTGGGCCAGCGACACCGCGCGTCCCCAGGGGCTGATCCGGTCACCCGCCAGATGGGCGGGATAGCCCGAGCCGTCGAGCAGCTCGTGGTGCTCACGCACGGCGCGGATCAGTTCGCGGGGGTATTCGTGGTGGCGCTCCAGCAGCAGCGCCGACACCAGCGGATGCGAATACAGCTGGCGCCGCTGCTCGGCCGTGAGGTCGCCCTTGGGCTGCAGCAGGGCGTGGTCGATGTGCATCATGCCCAGGTCCTGCAGCAGGCCGGCTGCCATGGGCATGACCAGGTCGTAACGCAGCATGCCCGGGCGCTGCACCAGCCAGCCGGCCAACAGGGCCGTGCAGACGGCGTACTGGAACAGGGCAGGGTGCACGTCGCGCGCCACGCTGAGCTGGAAGGCCACCGGCGCCGGCAGGGGGATGGCCTCCAGTGCATCGAGCAAGGCCGCCTGGTGGTTGCCGTGCCGGAGCAGGACGGCCAGCACGGGCCGGCGCTCGATCAGGTTCTCGGCCGCATCGCGCAGTGCCTTGCCAGTGATGCTGTCCTGCGCCTGCAGGGCGTCTTCCAGCGGAGCCGCGAGCTGGTGGCGCAGCAGGCGCTCGTAGAGCCGGGGGTCGACCTTGACGCCGCGTTCGATCAGCTTGATGCCCTGGGAACTGTAGATGGCATTGACAGCGGTTGGCGGCCGCCCGTCCACGAGCTGTTGGACGGTTTCCCGGAAATTGGTCGACATTTGTAAGAGTTTTGTGTCAGATCGCTACCAAGATTTGTAGCACAGCGGCGGCTGCTGTGCCCTTACGCGGGCAGGAACATGGCGTCGCCGCCTAAAATCGCCGCCTTCCCCCGCCTGCCGTCCCGCCCGAGGACATCCCCCACCCGATGAACGCCCCCGTCGACGTCTCCTTTTTCGCGCGCGCGGCCAAGCCGCTGACCAGCTACCGCAAGTACTGGGCGGCCCGCTTCGGCACGGCGAAGTTCCTGCCGACCTCACGCGAGGAGATGGCGGCCCTGGGCTGGGACAGCTGCGACGTCGTGCTGGTCACGGGCGACGCCTACGTGGACCACCCCAGCTTCGGCATGGCCGTGATCGGCCGCATGCTGGAAGCCCAGGGCTTTCGCGTGGGCATCATCGCCCAGCCGGACTGGACCAGCGCCGAGCCCTTCCGCGCGCTCGGCAAGCCCAACCTGTTTTGGGGCGTGACGGCCGGGAACATGGATTCGATGATCAACCGCTACACGGCTGACCGCAAGATCCGCAGCGACGACGCCTACACCCCGGGCGACGTCGGCGGGGCGCGGCCCGACCGTGCAGCCATCGTGTATTCGCAGCGCTGCCGCGAGGCCTTCCCCGAGGTGCCCATCGTGCTGGGCGGCATCGAGGGCAGCCTGCGCCGCATCGCGCACTACGACTACTGGAGCGACAAGGTGCGCCGCTCCATCGTGGTCGATGCCAAGTGCGACCTGCTGCTGTACGGCAACGCCGAGCGTGCGATCGTCGAGGTGGCGCACCGGCTCGCCGCGCGGGTGCCGGTGCACGAGATCACCGACGTGCGCGGCACCGCCTTCGTGCGGCGCGAAACCCCCGAGGGCTGGTTCGAGATCGACTCGACCAGTGTGGACCTGCCGGGCCGCGTGGACGCGCATGTGAATCCGTACCTGATGGTGTCGGAGCAGGCCAGGGCCAACGGCGCCAGCTGCGCCAAGGAAGACGAGGCCCAGGCCGTGGCCGACCAGGCCAATGCGGTCAACCCGGCCATCCAGACCATCCAGTTCGTCGCCAATCCGCGCGTGGCCCTGAAGCCGCCGCCGCGCGACAAGAGCGTGATCCGCCTGCCCAGCTACGAGCAGGTCAAGTCCGACCCGGTGCTCTACGCCCACGCCAACCGCGTGCTGCACCTGGAGACCAACCCCGGCAACGCGCGCGCACTCGTGCAGGCGCACGGCGAGGGCCACACGGCGCGCGACGTGTGGATCAACCCGCCGCCGATCCCGCTGACCACGGCCGAGATGGACCACGTGTTCGACCTGCCGTATGCGCGCAGCCCGCACCCGCGCTATGCCGATGAGCACGGCAGCCACGATGGTGCGACCAAGATCCCCGCGTGGGAGATGATCCGCTTTTCCGTGAACATCATGCGCGGCTGCTTCGGCGGCTGCACCTTCTGCTCGATCACCGAGCACGAGGGCCGCATCATCCAGAGCCGCTCGGAAGAATCCATCATCCGCGAGATCGAGGAGATCCGCGACAAGGTGCCGGGCTTCACGGGCACCATCTCCGACCTGGGCGGCCCCACGGCCAACATGTACCGCATCGGCTGCAGGTCGCCCGAGATCGAGGCCGCCTGCCGCAAGCCCAGCTGCGTCTACCCCGGCATCTGCCAGAACCTGACCACCGACCACGGCCCGCTGATCAAGATCTACCGGCGCGCGCGTGCGCTGCGCGGCATCAAGAAGATCCTGATCGGCTCGGGCCTGCGCTACGACCTGGCCGTCAAGTCGCCCGAGTACGTCAAGGAACTCGTGCAGCACCATGTGGGCGGGTACCTGAAGATCGCGCCCGAGCACACCGAGCAGGGGCCACTGTCGAAGATGATGAAGCCGGGCATCGGCAGCTACGACAAGTTCAAGCAGATGTTCGAGAAGTTCTCGGCCGAGGCGGGCAAGAAGCAGTACCTGATCCCTTACTTCATCGCCGCGCACCCGGGCACGAGCGACGCGGACATGATGAACCTGGCCATCTGGCTCAAGAAGAACGGCTTTCGCGCCGACCAGGTGCAGACCTTCTACCCGAGCCCCATGGCCACGGCCACGGCCATGTACCACAGCAACAGGAACCCGCTGCGCAAGATCACACGCGACAGCGAAGGCGTGGACATCGTGCGCGGCGAGAAGCGGCGCCGGCTGCACAAGGCCTTTCTGCGCTACCACGATCCGAACAACTGGCCGCTCTTGCGCGAGGCGCTCAAGGCCATGGGCCGGGCCGACCTGATCGGCAACGGCAAGCACCACCTGATCCCGACCTGGCAGCCTTTGACCGACGGCGGCTACCAGAGCGCCCGACGCAAGAACTCCACGCCCGCGCCGCAGACGGCCCGCACGGCGGCGGACAAGGTCGTCAAGGGCCGCCTGCTCACGCAGCACACCGGCCTGCCGCCGCGCGCCGGCACGGCTGCCCGCAAGCCAGGCAAGCCGCGCTGAATCAGCCCTGGCGCCGCGTGACCTTCACGGCCACGTCCATGCCTTCGTAGGCATCGGCCTCGCCGAACCAGCTGCCGCTGATCGGCGTGGCCAGCGCCGGGTCGCGCGCCACCCCCACGCGCAGCAGATGGCCGCTGCCCATGAGGTCGTTGGTCGGGTCGAAGGCGACCCAGCCCGCGCCGGGCAGGTAGGCCTGCAGCCAGGCGTGCGTGGCACCCGCGCCGACGACGCTCTCGCCGGCCTGCTGGCCCGCGGCGTCCAGGGCCGGGTCGTACAGGTAGCCCGACACGAAGCGCGTGGCGATGCCCAGCCGGCGCACGGCCTCCATCATGAGCAGCGCGTAGTCGCGGCAGCTGCCACTGCGGCTCGCCAGGGTCTGCAGCGGTGTCTGCGTGCCTTCCTCGTCGCGCGACTGGTAGCTGAATTCGGTGTGGATGTGCGCGTTCATGCGCTTGAGCGTCTCACGCGTGCTGTTGGGCGCGTCGCTCAGCAGGAACTGATGGGCCCAGCGCAGCAGCAGGCCGTCGGGGTCCTCGTGGTGCGGGCGCAGGTAGTGCTCCAGGTCCAGGCGGTCCTGCAGCGAGTAGGCGAAAGGCAGGAACTCGGCGGCCGGCGCCAGCGCCAGCAGGTCGCCCGGGGAGGGCACGTGCTCGACCGTGAAGGCGCAGACGATGGTCAGCGCGGTCGCCTCGCCTTCGGGCTGCACGAGGGCGACGGAGTTGGAATGCGGGTCCTGGATCAGGCGCACGGCAGCCGCAGGGCTGACCTGCAGGTCGGTCGCCAGCACACGCAGGTCGTGGCTGTCGCGCGGCCGGAACATCACGCGGTGCAGGCCGAAGCGGACCGGCGTGCGGTAGCGGTAGGTGGTGGTGTGGTGGATGTCGTATTGCGTGGCCATGGCGGCATGCCTCGCAAAGGAGCGGCCCGCATTGCACGGGCCGCGGCAAGGGCGATCAACCGCCCTTGTGGGGCCGCTTGCCCGGGTTCTTCTTGCTGCGCGTGGCGACGCCGCGCTCCAGGCTCACGCGCTGGCCGCCGCCGGAACGGCGCAGGACCAGGCCGCCGGCGGGCGTGGGTGCGGGGGTGGCGCGGCGGTCGGCTTCGGTGACGAGTTTGTTGCCCATGGTCTTCTCCTGTCGGACGGTAAAAACGAACCCGCGATGATCGCACATCGACCAAGCCGAACCGTCGGCTGGCTGTCATCCGCCGGGCGGCTGCGACAACTTGATAATCACTCGCATCTAGAATGGGCTCCTCGCTGCAACTCCGAGAAGCACTGCCTTGAAGCATTCCACCATCGCCTGGGTCCTGGCCGCCACTGCCGCAGCCTGCGCGCCCGCCTGGGCCCAGAGCCCCGCCGCCAAACCCGCCGCCGCCAGCAAGGCCGTCGCCGCCGATGTCGCCCCCGCCGTGCGCCACCACGCCCAGCTCGTGAGCGCGGCGTACGAAGACGCGCTGGCCGCCGCACAGGCGCTGCAGACCGCCATCCACGCCTTCCTCGACAAGCCCTCGCAGCAAGGTCTGGACGCCGCCCGCAAGGCTTGGCTGGACGCGCGCGAGTTCTACGGCCAGACGGAAGCCTTCCGCTTCTACGGCGGCCCGATCGACAGCGACGACGGCCCCGAAGGCCGCATCAACGCCTGGCCCATGGACGAGTCCTACGTGGACTATGTGGAGGGCGCGCCCGACGCCGGCATCATCAACAACCGCAAGGTCTCCATCAGCAAGAAGCAGCTGTCCTCGCTCAACGAGCGCGACGGCGAGGAGAACATCGCGACCGGCTGGCACGCGATCGAGTTCCTGCTGTGGGGCCAGGACCTGTCGGACACCGGCCCGGGCAACCGGCCCTACACCGATTTCGTCGACGGCGGCAAGCCCAACGCCGACCGGCGCCGCCAGTACCTGCGCGTGGTGACCGAGCTGCTCCTCGACGACCTGCGTTCCGTGGCCCGCGCCTGGGCACCGATGCAGCCCAAGAACTACCGCGCGCGCTTCGAGCGCGGCGGCATGGAGTCGGTGCGCAAGATGCTCGTGGGCCTGGGCTCGCTGTCGCGCGGCGAGCTGGCCGGCGAGCGGCTCGAGGTCGCCCTGGCCAGCCAGGACCAGGAGGACGAGCACTCCTGCTTCTCGGACAACACGCACCGCGATGCCGTGGCCAACGCGACCGGCATCCAGAACGTCTGGCTGGGCCAGTTCAAGCGCCGCGACGGCAGCCAGCTGCAAGGCCCCGGCCTGCGCGACCTCGTGGCCGCGCGCGATGCCGCCGTGGCCGAGAAGACGACGAAGCAGATCGCCACCTCGGTGGCCGCGGCCGAGGCCATTCCCGCCCCGTTCGACCAGGCCATCAAGGTCGGCAACCCCGGCCGCGCCCGGATCCAGGCCACCATCGACAGCCTGACCCAGCAGTCCAAGGACATCGTCGAAGCCGCCAACGCGCTGGGCATCACCCAACTCACGCTGGTGCAACCTTGAGCCCTTGCCGCATCGCAGGCGCGGCAGCCGGCCTGACGCTGGTGTCGCTGGCCTCGCTGGGCCTGGCCTGGGCTGCCAGCGACCCCGCGCCGGCCGACGACGTCGCCGTCGGTGGCGCCACCACGGTCTACGCCACCGGCCAGAACGCCTTCTCGTTTCCCGCAGCGAACCTGACCGACCCGGAGCGCACGCGTTTCGTGATCGGCAATTCCTTCTTCAAGCGCAACTGGGTGCAGGCGCCGGCTTCCACCAAGGCGCGCGACGGCCTCGGCCCGCACTTCATTGCGCGCTCGTGCGGCGGCTGCCACACGCAGGACGGCCGCGGCCAGCCGCCGGACTTCACGAAGGGCCTGTCGGACCAGCCCGTGGGCCTGCTGCTGCGCCTGTCCATCCCCGGCCAGGACAAGGCCGGCGGCCCCTTGCCCGACCCGGTCTACGGCGACCAGTTCTCCAACTTCGCGGTCAACGGGGTCAAGCCCGAGGGCAGCATCACGATCCGCTACGAGCCCGTCCACGGCCGCTTCGCCGACGGCACGCGCTACACGCTGCAAAAGCCCCTCTACGGATTCAAGGGCCTCAACTACGGCCCCATGGCCAAGGACGTGATGGTCAGCCCGCGGCTCGCGCCGCAGGTGATTGGCATGGGCCTGCTCGAAGCCATCCCCGAGGACGCCATCCGCGGCAACGCGCGCGCCCAGGCCGCCGCCGGCGGCCCGATCCGCGGCCAGGTCAACGAGGTCTGGGACCAGCCCTCGCAGAAGATGATGCTGGGCCGCTTCGGCTGGAAGGCGAACGTGGCCACGGTCGCGCACCAGACCGCCGGCGCCTTCCATGGCGACATGGGCATCACCTCCAGCCTGTTCCCCGACGAAACCTGCATGCCCACGCAGAAGGACTGCCTGGCCGCGCCACGCGGTGCGCAGGGCAAGCAGCCCGAAGTGGACGACAAGACCTTCGAGGACGTGGTGTTCTACACCGCCACGCTGGCACCGCCGGCACGGCGCAACGCCGACGATCCCCAGGTGCTGCGCGGCCAGCAGCTCTTCGCGCAGGCCCAGTGCGCGGTCTGCCACCGGCCCAGCTACACCACGGCCGAGGGGCCGTTCCCTCGGCTGACCAGCAAGGCGCTGTCGGGCCAGACCATCCATCCTTACACCGACCTGCTGTTGCACGACATGGGCGAGGGGCTGGCCGACGGCCGGCCCGACTTCCAGGCCAACGGCCGCCAGTGGCGCACGCCGCCGCTGTGGGGCATCGGGCTCATCAAGGACGTCAACGGCCACACCCGGCTGCTGCACGACGGCCGCGCCAAGGGCGTGCTCGAGGCCGTGCTGTGGCATGGCGGCGAAGCCCAGGCCAGCCGCGACGCGGTGCTGAAGTTCACGGCCGAGGAGCGCGCAGCGCTGGCCAAATTCGTGGAGTCCCTGTGATGAACACCGATGTGGCGCGCCGGCGCCTGGTGCTGAGCGGCCTGGCGGCCCTGGCGTTGCCGGCTGCGGCCCAGCACGTGCCGGGCAACGTGGCGCTGCCGTTCTACGGCCCGCCGGACTTCATGCAAGGGGCCTGGCGCCGCTGGTTCACGCCGCGCGCGCAGGAGTTTCAGCAGCGCGCGCAGGCGCTGGCGGCCGCGCTGTCGGCCCAATGCTCGGCACCCGCGGGCGACACCGCCGCGCTGGCGACGGCACGCAGCGCCTGGGGCGAGGCTGCGCAGGCGCTGGGCCGGCTGTCGGCGGTCTCGGTCGGCCCGCTGTTGCAGCGGCGCACCTTGCGCCAGATCGACTTCGCGCCCACGCGGCCCGAGCTGATCCGCCGCGCCATCGCCGCAGCACCCGCGGAAGCTGCCGCGCTGGAGCGCATCGGCACGCCGGCCAAGGGCCTGCCCGCGCTCGAATGGCTGCTCTGGACGCAGCCACCGGCACCCGGTACGCCGGCCTGCCGCTACGCCCAGTTGCTGGCCGAGAACGTGCTGGCCGAGGCGCAGGCGCTGGCCCAGGCCTTCACCGCCCTGGCCAGCGCCCAGCCCGATCCCGACGACGAGGAGGCCAACGAAGCCGCCGCCCTTGCCATGTCCGAGCTCGTGAACCAGTGGGTGGGCGGCGTCGAGCGCCTGCGCTGGCCGTTCATGGACAAGCCGCTTAAGAGCGCGCCCAAGGGCAAGCCGCCGGCCTATCCGCGGTCTGCGAGCGGCCTCGCACGCGAGGCCTGGGCCGCGCAATGGCAGGGGCTGCGCACGCTGGCCGTGGCGTCCGACGACCGCATCCCGCAGCCGGGCCAGGACCTCGTCACGCTGGAGACCTACATGCGCGGCCGCGGCCTGAACCCGCTGGCCGACCGCTGGGCCGCCACCGTGCGCAAGGTCGACGAGGCCATGGCCGCCGCGCAGCCCGATGCGCCGGCCAGCGTGCAGGCCGCGGCCAAGGCCGTGGCCGGCCTCAAGCAGCTGGCCGAGGCCGAGCTGGCGCCGGCGCTCAACATCCGGATCGGCTTTTCCGATGCCGACGGAGACTGAAGCCATGCTGACACGCCGCCACTGTCTGGCCTTGGGCATCGCCGCCATGGCTGCGCCGGCCTGGTCGGCCATTCCCGCCGCAGCGCGCCTGCTCGCCGCGTGGCAGTGCGAACCGCAGGACACGGCCGAGGCCGCGCGCTACCAGATCGGTCTGCTGGCCGCCCAGGCCGACGCGCTGGTCGTGGCCCGCGCGCTGGACGTGCCCACGCGCGCCCACGGCCTCCTGGCCGAAGCCGGCGGCACGGTGCTGGCCGTGGCGCGCCGCCCCGGCGACTGGCTGTTGCGCTGGAGACCCGGCGAGGCGGAACCGCAGACCGCCTGGATCGAGCCCGACCGCGCCTTCAACGGCCACGTGGTGGCCAGCGGCGACGGCCGGCGCCTGTACACCACCGAAACCGACCTGGAAACCGGCGCCGGCCTGGTCGGCGTGCGCGATGCGGCCACGCTGGAAAAGCAGGAGGAATGGCCGACGCACGGCATGGACCCGCACGAGCTGGTGCTCGACGCCGATGGCAGCATGCTCGTAGCCAACGGTGGCATCCCCACGCTGCCGGAGACCGGTCGCCTCAAGATCGGCCTGGAACGCATGGACGCCTCGCTCGTGCGGCTGCACACGCAGGGCGGCGCGCTGCTGGGCCAGTGGCGCCTGGCCGACCCGCGCCTGAGCCTGCGCCACCTCGCCTGGGGCGGCGCGGATGGCCGCCTGCTCGGCATCGCGCTGCAAGCCGAACACGACGACGCGGCCGCCAAGCAGGCCGCGCCGCTGCTGGCCCTGTTCGACGGCAAAACGCTGCGCACGGCCGCGGCGCCGCTGCCGCTGGCCGGCTACGGCGGCGACATCGCCTGGGCCAATGGCGGCTTTGCCGTCAGCACGCCCAAGGTCGACGGTTTTGCGCGCTGGGGAGCAGATGGCCGTTGGCAAGGCTTCACGGCACTGACCGAAGCCTGTGCGCTCGCGGCCGAGCCCGGCCGGCTCTGGGCCGGGGGACGCGAAGAGGCGCTGGTGGCCGAGGCCGCTGGCTTGGCCGCGCGGCCGGTGCCGGCGTTGTGGCTGGACAACCATTGGCTGAGGTTCGGTTGAGCCGCAGATTGCTGCGGGACCGGTGTGCGGCTGTTGGGCGCGGCGGTCAGCGCACTGGCGCTGGTCCTCTGGGCGCTGAGCACCCAGTTCTGGCGCGGCCGTCCCACGCCTGCCGCCGCCTCCTGCCGGCCTGCGACGAGACCGGCAGCGAGCAGCTTGCTCACCCGCTGGCGCGCCGCCTCGGGCCTCATCTCTGGCCGCGTTGAACGACGCGCTGGTCCGCGTGGTGTTCGCGCCGCCGCTGTGGCCGCGCGCCGTGGCACTGGTCTGCGGCATGTTGTGGGGCGTGGCCGCGCTGTGCGGGACGGCCCTGGGCGGACCGGCGCGAGGTCTGCACCTGTTTCCGACGGCCTGCTGGCTGCCCCGCGACCAGGCTGCACCCTGCGAACCTACCTAGAATCGCGCGCGCTGCACCGCGGGAGCGGCGCGGACGCACGGCACAGACCGAACTGGGGAGACATCGCGTGGGCAAGGTTGGTTCAAGCTTGGCGCATCGGCAGCCGGTGGCGTCGGGCCGCGCGGTTTTCCTGTTCGGCGTTCCGCTGTTGGTGCTGGCCCTGGGGCACATGTTGTCGAACCTGTTGCGGACCCTGCCCGCAGTGGCGACCGATGTGATCGGCGCGGACATCGGGGTGAGCGCGGCGAGCCTCGCCACCCTGACCGGCGCCTACCACGTCGCGTTTGCGGCAGGCCAGATTCCGGTCGGCGTGGCGCTCGACCGCTACGGCGTGCGCACGGTCGCGCTGACGCTGCTCGCCATCGTGGCCGTCGGCGCCGTGCTGGCCGCCACGGTCGGCGGCGCCAGCGGCTTCCTGGTCGCCCAGGTCGTGCTGGGCATCGGCTGCTGCGGCATGCTGCTGTGCCCGATGACGCTGGCCGCCAAGCTGCTGACGCCCCAGCAGTTCGGCCTGTGGTCCGGGCTGATTCAGGGTGTCGGCAACACGGGCATGCTGCTGTCCGCCAGTCCGCTGGCGTGGCTGATCGAGCACCATGGATGGCGCGCCGGCTTCTGGGCGGCGGCCCTTTTCGCCGTGGTCATCGCGGCGCTGGTCACCTTCTTCGTCTCGAACGCGGGTCCGGGCCCTGCGGCGACCGGGCGGACCATCCGGTCGGAGGCGCGCGAGGTGGTGCGGATCGGGCTGTCGCCGCAGCTGCGCGGCATCGTCGTCCTGGCCTTTTCGTCCTTCGCGGCGGCCATCGCCGTGCGCGGCCTGTGGGGCGGGCCGTGGCTCATGGACGTGCGGCACCTGGGGCGCATCGAGGCGGGCAACGCGCTGCTGCCCTTGACCCTCGCCCTGGTGGTCGGGCCGATGCTCTATGGCGTGGTGGATCGCCGCAGCAACAACCGCCGCCATCTGCTGGTCGCCGGCCACCTGGTCGCGGCATTGGCGCTGTTCGCCGTCGCATGCGCACGGCCGGGCGGATGGATCGCGCAGTCGCTCGGCGGCGCCGCGCTGCCGGTGGGCTTCGACGTCGCGGCGTTCCTGCTGTTCGGCGCCGCCATCGCCGTGCAGCCGCTGCTGTTCGCGATGGGCCGCGCGGTGGTGGCGCCGGAGCACGCCGGCAAGGCCCTGGCGGCCATCAACCTCTCGTTCTTCGCCGGTGCGGCCGTCGTGCAGGCGCTGACCAGCCCGATCGCTGCGGCATGGGGCCTGGCGGCGGTCATGGTGTTCCTGGGGAGCGTGCTGCTGGCGGCGACGTGGGTGTTCGCGGTGCTGACCAGGAAAGGCTGAGGGCTGGCGCTGGGGCAGGGCTTGTGGTGCCGGGGCCGTTGCGCAAGGCGTTGTAGCGGCGCTCTGCGCGGCAACCGTGGTCCTCCACCGATGACGTCATGCTCAGACCTTGGCGAGGAAGGCCGCTGCATCACCTGCATCGCACTTCCAGTCTGCGAAGACCCCGACCAGGTTGCATTCCACGCAGCGGCAGGCAATGTAGTACCAGCGCACGTGATGTGTGCCTTCGTGCACAGAGACGCCGGACACCAGCTCGAACACATCGTTCTCGCACACGCACCCGTGCGCCTCAGGCGCGGCTTCGTCGACGTTGGACGCGCTGTCGCCCATCAGGTGTTCCTGCCCGCAGTCGGTGCAGGTGCGGATGGCCACACCGGCTTCTTCGTCCGTCTGGAGCGCGAAGGTGCGGCATCCGCAATCGCACTTGGACACAGCGAACCGGACAGCCTCATGGCGATTCGCAACGCTGTAGCTGCGCAGTTCGGCTTGGGTGTCCCCGGACGTCGTCCCGTACCAGAACTCGCCCTTCTTCCTCAGTGCCATCGATGCTGCTCCGTTTCTCAAGATGGCATCCCGGCGGGCCTGATGCCGAGATGGCCGCGGTCGTCTGGATTCTGCCTCCAGGCCCGGTGCGTCATCGTGGGAGGCCCGTTCACCCGCACCGCTCACGACGCCCTTCGTTCAAGCAACTCCTTCAACGCCGCGAGGTCCCGCTGCACATGCGCGATGTCGGCCGCGAAGCGCTCCTGGCTGACACCGGCCGGCCGAGGCACCACGAAGCTCAGCAAACAGCCGGCCCCACAGGGCGTGACCCGGAATGCGTTGTGGACGCTGACGCCATTGGGCAGCTTGACGTCGTGGTCCAGAACACCGAATGGATTGGCGGGAGCCATCTCCACTTCGACCTCGCCCATCGGCGAGTCGGCGAACCACTTGCCCCCGCGCTGCACGATGCCCTTGGCCAGGCCGGACGCCCAGAGCGGCAGCTTGTCCATGCGGCTGGCGAACGCATAGGCCAACTCCGCCGGCACGCCGACCGTCTGGCTGACCACATGGGACTGCGCCGTTGGAGATGGCGCCGGCTATTCCATGACGCGGATGCGGCGAACGACGAGCTCGTCGATGTCCAGCCGGCGGATGCGCGCCCGGCCCACGAAGAGCCGTCCGATGCCCAAGGCCCCGAGGGCAAGGGCGCCGACGGCGGCGGCGCCGATCAGGACGGAGCCGAATGCGGCCGCACCGACGGCGTGCGCGCCCGTTGCGGCCGCCGGCATGGCACGGGTTGTCTTGGCTGGCGTCACGTTCATGGGAACTCCTGGTGGAACCATGGGCCTGCAGACGCACGGGTCGTGCGGCCGTTTCCGGGCGATTGTCGCCATGGCGTTGCGTGCGTTGTTGCCGCCTCCAGGGCGCATGGCGCGCCTGTTGCGCGCCGCCCCGGCCTCAGTCCCGCCCGAACCGCCGTTCCGCCAGCCCCGCCACATCCACATCGACCGCCAGCAGGGACCCCGCCCACGGCTGCGCGCGCAACTGCGCACGCGTCAGGAACCGCCGCGCCGTCGTGATGTACAGCGTGCGCAGGTCCGGCCCGCCGAAGCACACGCAGGTGGGGTTGCTGACGGGCAGGGCGATCTCGCGGTCCACCGTGCCGTCGGGCGCGTAGCGCACCACGCGGCCCCCCGCGAAGATGGCGTTCCACACATAGCCCTGGCTGTCGACGCAGGCGCCGTCGGGCCGCTCGCGGCCGCCGTAGTCAACGAAGACCTCGCGCTCGCCCAGCGTGCCGGCCGCCACGTCCAGCCCGAAACGCCAGGTGATGTAGCGCCGCGTGTCGGAGAAGTACAGGCGGTCTTCCGCGGGCGACAGCGCCACCGTGTTGGACACGATCACGTCGCCGAACTGGCGGTGCACGCTGCCGTCCGGGTCCACACGGTAGAAGCCGCCGTTGCCGCGCGACAGCTGGTTGTCCATGGTGCCGACCCAGAAGCGGCCGCGGCTGTCGCAGCGCCCGTCGTTGAGCCGGTTGTCGGTGCCCACAGGCTCGACCTGGCACAGCTTCTCGCGCGCGCCCGTGCCCAGGTCGAAGGTCTCCAGCGCGAGATCGATGCCCAGCAGCACCCGGCCCGGGTGGCGCAATAGCGCCAGCGTGCCCACGTAGCGCTCGTCGAACTGCCACACGTCGTGCCGTCCGCTGGCCGGGTGAAAGCGCTGCAGCCGCGCCTGCTCGATGTCCAGCCACAGCAGGCTCTGGGTCTGTTCGCACCACAGCGGCGTCTCGCCCAATACGTCGCTGCCCGGCACGACGCAGCGCACTCCGTCCGTCGTTTGCATGGGATCTCCTGGAAGGTCATTTCGAGTTTGAAAGGTGTTCAATTCTGCCGCCTAGAATCGCCGCCGAACCTTTGGAGGAGACCGTTTTGAACATGAAGAAGCACATCGCATCCGTTCTGCTGCTGGCCGCTGGCGCCACGGCCCTGGCGCAGGACATTCAGGAGCGGGTGATCAAGTTCGGCCATGTGAACCCGCCGGGCCACCACCTGTCGATGGGCGTGCAGAAGTTCGCCGAACTCGTGGCGGCGCGCAGCGGCGGCAAGATCACCGTCAAGGAATTCGCGGCCAGCGCGCTGGGTGGGGAACAACAGCAGTTCAGTGCCACGCAGGGCGGCGTGCAGGAGATGACGGTGCTGTCGGCCACCGTCACGGGCGCCACGGTCAAGGAATTCACGCTGCTGGACATCCCCTTCTCGTTCACGCGTGGCGAGCAGGTCGATGCGCTGCTGCAGGGCCCGTTCGGCCAGGCGCTGCTGCAGCGCCTGCCCGACAAGGGCCTCGTCGGCCTGGGCTTCTGGGAAGCGGGCTTTCGCCAGTTCACCAACAGCCGCCGCCCGATCCAGACCGTGGAGGATCTGAAGGGCCTGAAGGTGCGCGTGATCCCGAACCCGATGTTCGTGGAGAGCTTCGCTGCGCTGGGCACGAACCCGGTGCCGATGGCCTTTCCCGAGCTGTACGGCGCGCTGGAGTCCAAGGCCATGGACGCGCAGGAGAACCCGTTCGCCATCACGCTCTCCGCCAAGTTCTACGAGGTGCAGAAGTATCTGAGCGTGACCAACCATGTCTACACCGCCAGCCCGGTGCTGGTCAGCAAGCGCCTGTGGGACAAGCTCAGTGCCGCCGAGCGCAAGATCCTGCAGGACGCCGCCACGGAAGCCGGTGCCTACCAGCGCAAGCTGAGCCGCGACACCTCGGTCGCCGCGCGCAAGGAGCTGGAAGGCAAGATGCAGGTCAACGACGTGCCGGCGGCCCAGTTGGCGCGCATGCGCGAGCTGACCGCGCCAGTGGCAGAGAAGTTCGCGGCGAGCTATGACCCGGCGTTGGTCAGGCTGTACCGGGAGGAGCTGGACAAGGCCAGGAAGTAGCGCGCCGCCCGCGCGCTGTGCACCGGCCGGTCAGCGCGGCAGGCCGTGCAGCGGGATGTCGCGCTCGTGGCCCAGCTTCTCGAGCTGCTTGCGCGTGCGCGTGGCGAAGAAGGCCGCCACGGCGGCGTGCGTGGAGGCGGCCAGCATGGTCTTGCGCGAGGCGTCGGCCACGCCGGCCGCCGCGCACAGCGCCTTGGCAAAGTGCGGCTCCAGCGCCGCCACGGCCACGCGGCCGTCCTTGCAGGGGTAGACACGGTAGCCCGCATGCGCACCGCCGACCGAGCCCTGTGGCGTGGTCAGGCCCCAGGCACGCGGCAGAGCGAGGTAGCCCGCCGCGTCGGCCAGCGCGACCTCGAGGAAATGGCCCTTGCCCTTGGCCGCGCGCAGCAGCTGGGCCTGGAGCACGGCCTCGCTGGCGGCCAGCGAGCCGCCCATGTCTGCGTACAGCGTGGGCGGCAGTTCCAGGCCGTTCACCAGGCCGTGCTCGGCCACGTAGGTCAGGTCGTGGCCGGGCTCCTCGGCCCGCGCGCCACTGGCGCCGACGATGGCCACCTGCGAGAGCTGCGGATACAGCCGGTGCAGCTTGCGCCAGGACAGGTCGAGCTTGGCCAGCGCCGAGGGGCGGAACGAAGTCAGCAGCACGTCGGTGCGGGCCAGTTCGCGGTGCAGCGCGTTCTGGCCCGCGTCGGTTTTCAAGTTGGCCTGCAGCACCCGCACACCTGCGTGCAACGCCGCATAGGCCCCCTGCGCATAGATGGCCATGGGGTCGCCCGGGCCGCCGTCGGGCGCGGGCGGTTCCAGCTTGACGCAGGTCGCACCCATGGCGCGGCAGCGCATCAGCGCGGCAGGGCCGGGCAGGTTGAGCGCCAGGCTCAGGATGCGCACGCCGGCCAGAGGGCGTGGCGCACGGGCGGGTCGGGAGGTCGTGCTGGTCATGCGGAGGAGGGCGGCCGAAAGGGCCGCAATCTACCGCAGGCCGGGCAGCAGATCCTCGCGCTGGTGTCGCTCACGCGGCTCGGTGTGCGTCTCCACGGCGCGGTGGTTCAGCAGCTTGGCGTAGGTCAGCAGTTGCCTGTGTGCCTGCTCGGCATCGGCGCGCACGATCCGGCCTTGAACGGTCGCCACCGTGGTCTTGCCACGGCTTTCGTCGTCGATGTCGGTGCGGCGGTAGTTCCCGCCCTTCAGATCGATCTCGGCCTCGCCGAGCGCGCGCAGGACTTGCGCCTGCAGCACGGCGCTGCGCGTCTGTGTGACCGTGATGTCGCCCGTGGCACCTCTCGCACCCGCCCCGCCCGTGCGCTGCACGCTGGTCTGCTGCGCCACGCCGTAGCGGGCCTGGCTGACCTCGCTGAGGTAGCCGTTCTGGTTGGTCTTGCGCGACTCGCCTTCGATGCGCAGTTCGAAATCGGCCAGCCCGTTCAGCAGCGGCGCCACCTGGTTCTGTACAGCGGAGGGCGTGCTGTCCAGCGGCTGCGCCTGATCGCCGTTGGCGCCGTGCAGCTGCGCGAAAGCCTGACGCAGCTGCGCCACAAGTTCGGCGCCGATGTGCCCGTGGTCTGCGGCCGCATCGAACTGCGCAAGGTATTGCGCAATGCTGGCCTGCCGCACATCTTCGGAAGCGGCGGCCAACGGCACGGCGGCGTCCAGGCGCAGCGACACATGGCCGGCCGTGCCCTGCATGTCGATGCGCTTCTCGCGCGCGTTGGCCTGCAGGCTGAAGTTGCGCAGCGGGGCGTCCGCCTGCGGGCTGCGCACCGTGAGTTCGAGCGACGACAGCTGCTCGTCGTCGTAGGCCAGCAGGCCGGCGAGGTCCAGCTGCGGCGCATCCGTGCGGCCCAGGCCGGCCAGGGCCTGGTCGAAGCCTTCGGCCAGCGCGCCCAGAGCCTGGCGCTCGGCATCGCTCAGCGCGCTGCTGCTGCGCATGTCCACCTGCAGGCCGTTCTGCACGGGGCCCGATCCGCGGTTGACCGCGATGGACAGCTCCACGGTCGTGCCCGACTGCGTGCGGATGCGCAGTTGCAGCGTCACGGCACTGTCGCGCGCGCTGGCCAGCGCGTCGCTGGCGGCCACACCGCCGGCGTGCTGCACCAGCGTCTGCCGGTAGCCGCCACCCTGCTCGGCCAGGCGCGTGAGCAGGGCGCCGCCCAGGCCGCGCCATTGCGAGCCAAGGCTGCCCGTGCCGTTGGCGGCGTTGCGCTGCATCAGGCTGCTGATCGCATCGCCTGGCGCGCTGGCCCAGCTGCGTGTCGGGCCTGTCGGGCGGTCGTAGACCGCGGACGCGGTCTCGCTGCGCCCGAGTTGCAGCACGGTGGACGGTGGCGTGGCGGTGGCCTCGGCCACGGGCTGGCGCGCCAGGGCGCCGCTGGCGGCCCATGGCGTGCTGCCGAGGGCGGATACGGTGGTCATGCGGGTCGGGCACCTCGGTGGCGGCAGGGCGCCCGGATGGCGGCCCGTTCAGGCGGTATCGGCTTTTTCCGTGCTGTCTGTAGCTGTAGTGCGGCCCGTTCGGCGTCCGTGAACAGCCGCGAGCGCGTCAGGAAGCGCCGGCCCGTCGGCCCCTCCAGCGAGAACATGCCGCCGCGGCCCGCCACCACCACGATGATGAGCCGCGGGCCGCTGGTGTAGAAGGGCACCGCCAGCGATGGCCAGGGCAGGGGGCGGCCAGGAGCGGGCGTGTGGTCTTCATCGGACGCCGTGTCTCATCGTTCGGGCATGCGGCGGCCGGACCTGGCACGCGCTGCGCGCCAGGCCGGGGTGTCGTCGGTTGAATCAGGCGGTCAGAAGAAGCCCAGCTTGTTCTCGCTGTAGCTCACGAGCAAGTTCTTGGTCTGCTGGTAGTGGTCCAGCATCATCTTGTGGTTCTCGCGGCCGATGCCCGACTGCTTGTAGCCGCCGAAGGCGGCGTGCGCCGGATACTGGTGGTAGCAGTTGGTCCACACGCGGCCGGCCTGAATGCTTCTGCCCATGCGGAAGGCGCGGTTCATGTCGCGGCTCCAGACGCCGGCGCCGAGGCCGTACAGCGTGTCGTTGGCGATCGCCAGGGCTTCCTCTTCGTCCTTGAAGGTCGTGACCGAGACCACCGGGCCGAAGATCTCTTCCTGGAAGATGCGCATCTTGTTGTGGCCCAGGAACACCGTGGGCTGCACGTAGTAGCCGCCAGCCAGCTCGCCGTCGAGAGCGGCACGCGCGCCGCCGGTCAACACGGCCGCGCCTTCCTGGCGGCCAATGTCCAGGTAGGACAGGATCTTCTCGAGCTGCTCGCCGGACGCCTGGGCGCCGATCATGGTGGTTGGGTCCAGCGGGCTGCCTTGCTGGATGGCCTTGACGCGCTTGAGCGCACGTTCCATGAAGCGGTCGTAGATCGATTCCTGGATCAACGCACGGCTCGGGCAGGTGCAGACCTCGCCCTGGTTCAGCGCGAACATCGCGAAGCCTTCAAGCGCCTTGTCGAAGAAGGCGTCGTCCTTGTCGAGCACGTCGGCGAAGAAGATGTTGGGGCTCTTGCCGCCGAGTTCCAGCGTCACGGGGATCAGGTTCTGGCTCGCGTACTGCGAGATCAGCCGGCCCGTGGAGGTCTCGCCCGTGAACGCGATCTTGCCGATGCGGTTGGACGAGGCCAGCGGCTTGCCGGCCTCCACCCCGAAGCCGTTGACGATGTTGAGCACGCCCGGCGGCAGCAGGTCGCCGATGATCTCCGCCAGCACAAGGATGGAGACCGGCGTCTGCTCGGCGGGCTTGAGCACCACGCAGTTGCCGGCCGCCAACGCGGGCGCCAGCTTCCACACCGCCATCAGCAGCGGGAAGTTCCAGGGAATGATCTGGCCGACCACGCCGATGGGCTCGTGGAAGTGGTAGGCGTAGGTGTCGTGGTCGATCTGGCTGATGCCGCCTTCCTGGGCGCGCACGCACGCCGCGAAGTAGCGGAAGTGGTCGATGGCCAGCGGCAGGTCGGCGGTCGTGGTCTCGCGGATCGGCTTGCCGTTGTCCCAGGTCTCGGCCGTGGCCAGCTCGGCCAGGTTGTCCTGCATGCGGTCGGCGATCTTGTTCAGGATGTTGGCACGCTCCGTTGTGGAGGTCTTGCCCCAGGCGGCTTTCGCGGCGTGGGCGGCGTCGAGCGCGCGCTCGATGTCGGCGGCCGTGGACCGCGGCACCTCGCAGAAGGCCTTGCCGGTCACCGGCGTGATGTTCTCGAAGTACTGGCCCTCGGCCGGCGCGGTCCACTGGCCGCCGATGTAGTTGCCGTAGCGCTTCTTGAAATGCACCGTGGTGCCGAATTTGCCGGGTTCGAGCATGTCCATTGTTGACTCCGTCCGTCTGGTGTTGGGCCCCGCGACATGCGGTGGCTGGCCTGGACCCGTGCAAAGGCCAGGCCCGACGGGACTGGGACAAACACCGAGGCGGCGTTCAGAGGGAGGGGGGCGCGGAGCGGGGCGGCGTGCCGCGAAATGCGACAGCTGCGGTGCGCAGGCGGCGACGCAGATGTCGCGGCTTGCGACAGCCTGCGGGTTTGCCTAGGAGCGGGGCCGTGTTTGCGCGCCCACGCTCCTAGTACAGGCGGACCGCCACGTCGAAGTGCCAGGTGCGTCGGATCTCGACCACGTCGAAGTCGCGCGCGAGCCGGGGCGCGAACGCCGGGTAGTTGGCCTGGCCGTGCACGATGCCGCGCACGGCCTCGTCGATGGCCGCCACGCCGCTGGAGCGCACGAAGGTGATGGATTCCACCGAGCCGTCGCGGCGTACCGCGACCGTCACGACGGGCGGCTGGTGCGGCTGCTGCAGCAGTGTGCGCACCTGCTCGGTGGGCATGTTGAGCTCGATCTTGCGGCTCCAGGCATCGCCGTACAGGCGCAGGTCCTCGTTCGGATCGCCGCGCGCGAGGTTGCGGCCGCGCCTGGCGTTGCTCCAGGAGGAGGGCAGGTCGGGCGACGACCGCGCGGCGGCCTCGGCGGCGGCGCGCTGGTCGGCCTCGGCGTTGAGCTGGCGGCCGATGGCACGCAACCGTTCCTCGCGCTGCGCCTCGTAGGCACGCGCGGCCTCGCGTTTGGCGGCTTCGCGCTGGGCCGCCTCGTTGCCGGCCGAGGCCTGGCGCTGCGCTTCGGCCTGCTGGCGGGCCGCGGTTTCCTGGGCGGCCTGCGCGCGGGCCGCTTCCTGACGCGCCGCTTCTTGGCGTGCGGCCTCCTGCTGCGCGGCGGCTTGCCGTGCGGCTTCGGCGCGTTGGGCCTCTCGGCGCTCGGCCTCCTGTCTGGCCGCTTCGGCGCGTGCGGCCTCCTGCCGCGCGGCTTCGGCCCTGGCGCTTTCCTGGCGTGCTGCCTCCTGCTGCGCGGCGGCTTGCCGTGCGGCTTCGGCGCGTTGGGCCTCCTGGCGCTCGGCCTCCTGCCGGGCCGCTTCGGCGCGTGCGGCCTCCTGCTGCGCGGCTTCAGCCTTGGCGTTTTCCTGTCGTGCGGCTTCTTGCTGCGCGGCGGCCTGTCGTGCGGCTTCCTGCCGCGAGGCCTCCTGGCGCTCGGCCTCCTTCCGGGCCGCTTCGGTCCGCGCCGCCTCCTGGCGCGCGGCTTCAGCCTTGGCGTTTTCCTGGCGTGCGGCTTCTTGCTGCGCGGCAGCCTGTCGTGCGGCTTCCTGCCGCGAGGCCTCCTGGCGCGCGGTCTCGGCGCGCTCCGCCTCCTGGCGCAAGGCGTCCTGCCGGGCCGTTTCGGCCCGCGCAGCTTCCTGCCGCTCGGCCTCGGCCCTGGCGCGCTGCTGGCGTGCCGCATCCAGCGCAGCGGCCTGGCGTGCGGCTTCTTCCGCGGCGGCCTCTCGCGCGGCCTGCAGCCTTGCCGCTTCGGCGGTCCGGGACGCCTGTTGTGCGGCGAGCGACTGTTCGGCCGCCTCGCGTTCGATCGCCAGGCGGTCCGCCTCGGCCTGCGCCGCTTGCTGGCGGGCGGCTTCCAGCCGTGCCGCCTCGGCCCGGGTCGCTGCCTGGCGTTCGGCTTGCTGGCGCTCTTGCTCCGCCTCCTGTTCCGTCCTGTGCGCGGCCTCCCGTGCGGCGGCCTCCCGTGCGGCGGCTTCCCGTGCGGCGGCTTCCTGGCGCGCCGCCTCCTGCCGTGCCGCAGCCGCTCGGTCCGCCGCATGGCGCTCCTGTTCCAGGCGTTGCGCTTCGGCCTGTGCGGCCGGTTGGCGCGCGGCTTCGGCACGCAGGGCCGCCTCGCGGCTGGCTTGCGCCCGCTCGGCCTCGGCCTGCGCGACCTGGGCGCGCGCCGCAGCGAGGCGGGCCTCGCGCTCGGCTTGCTGGTGCGCCTCGGCGCGCTGCGCGGCTTGCTGCTCCGCGGCGTCCAAGGAGGGCATTGCCAGCACGGCGGCACCGGGCGCCGGCGCGGCGGGCGCGGCAGGTGCAAGGCGGGGCGGCGTGCGGTCCACGGCCACCGCCGCACCCGTGTCCGGCACGGCCGGCGCCGTCGCGGCCGGGGCCTCCTGGCCCGGCGCCGCGGCCGGTGCGAGCACCACGCGCAGCGTCGGCGCCTCGCCGCGCCGCTCCTGCCAGGGCAGGCCCAGGCCCGGCAGGCCAAACTCGGCGCTGCCGAAGGTCAGGCTCAGGACCAGCGCATGCACCAGCAGCGAGCCCAGCACGCCACGCACGAGGCCTGCGCCGGGATGGCGCCGAGGCCAGCGCGGCGGCTGCGGGGCGATGGAGTGGGAATCCGCGGGGACTGGCACGTGCTCTGTGGTGTCCGTGCCAGGCGCACGGGGCTGTGGATCAGGCCGCGACTGTAGTCGCAGTCGCCCCGCATCCCGGGCGCGACAGGGAGGCAGCCCGGCTCCCGGCCGGCGCAGCGCTGCGCAGCGCGGCCGTCTGGATCAGGGCGCACCGCTGCCGAAGAGGCGTGCCCATGGCGCCAGCCTGGCCGCAATGCGTCGACGCAGCGACCCCGGGGAAAGCGACATGAAAATTCGCAACTTGCGACAGACCGGCCGGCGGCCGGCCCGCTACGATCCGCGCCGAATCTGCACCACGGAGACCAGCCATGACGGATGCCACCGCACCGGCACGCCCGCTTGACGGGCACGATCCGATCGCCCTGGCCCGCGAACGGTTCTTCCGCGAAGGCCGCGAGGCCACCGGCGTGGCCGAGCCCATCGCACGCTCCTGGCAGCGCAGCCGGCACCTGCCCTGGCAGCAGCAGCAACTGGAGCCGATCACGCTGGGCGAACTCGACGCGCGGCGCGAGCAGTCGCTGCGCCTGCTGGCCTGCGCCCAGCCCGAGCTCGACGGCCTGGCCGAGCATGCGGCCGGCAACAGCTGTGTGGTGATCCTGACCGACGCGAGCGGATTGATCCTGCACGAAATCGGCAGCCCGGAGTTCCTGCCCAAGGCCGAGCGCATCGCGCTCAAGCCCGGCGTGCAATGGTCCGAGGGCCTGCGTGGCACGAATGCCATCGGTACGGCGCTGGTCGAGCGCCACGCCATCATGGTGCTGGGCGGCGAGCATTACCTGGCGCCGTACGCCCAGCTGGGCTGCGCCGCGGCGCCCATCCTCGATGGCCGCGGCGCCGTGGCCGGCGTGCTGGACATTTCGGGCGACGCGCAGCGCGTGAACCAGCATGCGCTGGGTCTGGTGCGCATGTCGGCCCAGCAGGTCGAGCACCGCATGCTGCTGGCCGGGGCCGAGGGCCACGTGCTGCGCTTCCACGCCCGGCCCGGCCTGATCGGCACGCCGCGCGAGGCCGTGCTGGTCATCACCGACGGCCGCATCGCGGGCGCCAACCGGCTCGCGCTGGAATTCTTCGACAGCGACTGGGCCGGCCTGCTGGACCGCGACATCCGCGGCTTGCTGGGCCGCGACTGGGGCCGGCTGGAATACCGGCGCGGGCTGCTGACCCTGCCCGGCGGCCGCCAGATCGCGGGCGTGGTCGAGCGTCTGGGGGCACCGCTGCATGCGGCGCCGCGCCCACGTGCCGACGCCGCGCAGGAGGCCCAGCCCGAGTCCGACCCCGTGGCACCGCTGCTGGCCCAGGCGCGGCGCGTGCTGGACCAGGGCGTGCCCGTGCTCGTGACGGGCGAAACCGGCAGCGGCAAGGACGTGTTCGCGCGCCGCCTGCATGCCGCCAGCCGGCGCAGCGCCGGCCCCTTCGTCGCGCTGGACTGCGCGTCGCTGCCCGAGAACCTGATCGAGGCCGAACTGTTCGGCTACGAGGACGGCGCGTTCACGGGTGCGCGTAAGCGCGGCAGCCCGGGCCGCGTGCGCGAGGCCGACGGCGGCATCCTGTTCCTGGACGAGATCGGCGAGATGCCGATCGGGCTGCAGAGCCGGCTGCTGCGCGTGCTGGAGAACCGTGTGGTCGTCCCCCTGGGCAGCGGCAAGCCGGTGCCCGTGGACTTCGATCTGGTGTGCGCCACGCACCAGAGCCTTGCAGCCATGGTGCAGGCCGGCCGCTTCCGTGCCGACCTCATGTACCGCCTGGCCGGCTTCACGGCGAGCCTGCCGGCGCTGCGCGAGCGTGCGGACCGGCGCGCGCTGATCGCGCGGTTGTTCGACGAGCTCGGCGGCCGCCAGCGTGGCCTGCACCTGCAGGAGGAGGCGCTGGACCGGCTGGCCGCGCACCGCTGGCCCGGCAATGTGCGCGAGCTGCGCAGCACGTTGATGTCGCTGGTGGCGCTGGCCGAAGAGGGCGCTGTGGTTGGCCTGGATGAATTGCCGATGGCCTTGCGAGACGCGACGCCGGTGCCGGCCAAGGCCGCCGCTGCGCCCGACCGGCCGTTCGCGGCGCCCGAGTCGCTGCGCGATGCCACGCGCTCGGCGATCGCGCAGGCACTGCAGGCCACCGGCAACGACGTGGCACAAGCTGCCCGTCTGCTGGGCGTGCACCGCAGCACGGTGTACCGGCATCTGGCGCGTCGGCAGTCCTAGCCGCGGCCTGCTTCAAACCCCGAATGCGCCGCCGCCGCAGGGGCCGGCGCGCGGGGCGCTGCCTCAAACCACGCGTGCGACTCGTGGTTTGAAGCATGGCACGGCACTCAGGCCGCGAGCGGGCCCTCGACGGCGGGCATGTGCGGGCGGCGCAGCACATGCACGGTCTTGGTCTTGGTGTCGTAGATGAAGTCGGAGATCAGCCGGCGCTCCTTGAGCACGTCCAGCGCCTCCAGCAGGTTGCGGCGAAAGCCCGACAGGCAGGTGGCCGTCGATCCGCTGAGGCCGAACAGGGTCTCGACCTTGTACGGGAACGGCGTCTCGTGGGTGCTGAAGAAGCCGTAGATCCATTGCGCGAGCGGCGTCAGGCCCAACCGCTCTTCGCCGTTGAGCAGCGTGAAGGCATCGGGCTGGAACAGCTCCAGGATGTTGGGATCGAGGTAGAGCTTCCACTTCTCGCGCGACTTGGAGCCCGCATCGGACCACTCCAGCCGCATGATCAGGTTGCCCGAAAAACCCTTGCCGTTGGGTTTGTCCACCCAGACCGAGCCTTCGCGCATGCGGGCGATGGAGTCGCGCAGGCGCTTGTAGGTGTCGCCGCTGTTGCCCCAGCCGATGGCCACGCCGAGCGAACTGGCCGAGACCTCGACCTGGTCGCCGATAGGCTGCATGCGAGCGAGGTGGACGACCTGCAGCCACACGGTCAGGTCGTCCTGGCGCAGCTCCTTGCCCGTGTAGCGGATCTCCTGCCCGGCCACCGAGACGATGACCTGGCGGTCGAAGCTGCGGCGCGGCTTGCGCTTGTCGGCGCAGGTGAACAGGGCAGAGCGGGCCAGAGCGTTGGGCGCGCCGCGCACGCGCTCGCCCCACAGGGGCAGCTGGGTCGGCCCGGCGAGCAGCATGCCGGGGGACTTGCGTCTGGACTTGGGGAGGGTGGCGAGGTCGGTCATCGGGCCGCGACGATAGCAGCCGGCCGTCGTCGCTTGACTCAGAAGTCTCGTGGTTTGAATCCAGCTGTTCGTGTCTTGACGCTGCCGGCCGGCCCGCTCTGGCGAAACTAAAGGACACCGGCTCTCGTGGCTTGAGACAGGCGATGGTGCCCCGGCGGCTGCCGCGCATCGTGGGTTGAGGCAGCCGTTTCAGTCGTGGTTTGACACTGGGCCCTGCGCCTGGCGAACTCGTGGTTTGAAGCAGCATCTCGTGAACGTGCACGCGCGGCCCCGCGCGCTAGGAAACCACCGGGGCCAGCCCCGGACCCCTTCCGCCATCGATTCCGGCAAGCCGGAACCGACGGCGGCTGCGTTTGCAGATTAGGAATTTGATTAATGAAAAGGATTAGAGACCGATTAGAGAATGATTAGGGGGGCGCCAGTTCTTCTTCAAGCCATTGATCGGAAAGATTTTTTTAAAGATCCTGCGGACTCATTCCCCGAGTCTTGGCGCTTCAAGCGACGACTGCACCGGTTTCATTCCGCGACGCGGGCGGTGTCATGCCACGACACCGACTGATTCATGTGCCGATCGGCGCCTTCGACACGGGGTGTGACTCAAAACCCGAGACATGTCCGCAGCGGCAGTGCTTCAAGCCACGAATGGCCGTTCTGCATGGCCTGCCTCATGCCACGACAGGTGCATGGCGTCACCGTGCGTCAAACGACGACTGCGGCCTGGCTCACGGCCGAAGCGACGGGTCGTGGTTTGAGACAGAGGGGCGGGCCGCAAGGTCCAGCCCGTACCATGGGCGCATGGGCCAGACCACGCAGTTCATGCCGGTGCAGCGGTGCCGCCGTTGAGCGCTGGCGCGCCGGCACAAGGCCGCACCACGACGACGGTGCTGCTGGGCCTGGCGCAGACCCTGGCCTGGGCATCGTCGTACTACCTGCCCGCCATCCTCGCGGGCGCCATCGGCCGCGAGCTGGGCATGGCGCGCACCACCGTGTTCGCCGCTTTCTCCGTGGCTTTACTGGTGGCGGCGGCGACAGGGCCATTCGCTGGCCGCTGGATCGACCGGCGCGGTGGCCGGCCCGTCCTGCTGGCCAGCAACCTCGTGTTCGCGGCGGGTCTGGCGGCACTGGGCCTGGCGCAACAGCCGCTACATGTCTTCGCGGCCTGGGCCGTGATGGGGCTGGCGATGGGCAGCGGCCTGTATGAAGCCGCGTTCGCCACCGCGGTGCGCCTGCACGGCCAGCAGGCCAGGCGCACCATCACGGGCATCACGCTGTTCGCGGGCTTCGCCAGCACCGTGGGCTGGCCGCTCACGGCCTGGCTGGAAAGCAGCCTGGGCTGGCGCGGCGCCTGCCTGGTGTGGGCCGGCCTGCACCTGTTGTTGGGCCTGCCGCTGCATGCGCTGCTGCCCGCGGCCGCGCGCGTGCAGAACGCCGCCGTCGAGAGCGCGGCCCCGGCCGGCCCGCAGGCCGCCCTGGCCCCGCGACAGCAGGCCATGGCGGCCTGGCTGCTGGCCTTCGTGTTCGCCGTGGCCTGGTTCATCAGCACGGCCATGGCGGCGCACCTGCCGCAGCTGCTGGTGGCCGCGGGCGCCGCCATGGCCACGGCGGTGGCCACAGCGGCGCTGGTAGGACCGGCGCAGGTCGCGGGGCGGTTGATCGAGTTCGCGTTCCTGAGCCGGGCGCACCCCTTGCTGTCGGCACGCCTGGCCACACTGGCCCATCCGCTGGGCGTGCTGTGCCTCGTGCTGCTCGGAAGCCCGGCCGCTGCGGTGTTCGCGGTGCTGCACGGCCTGGGCAACGGCATCCTGACCATTGCCATCGGGACGCTGCCGCTGCTGTTCTTCGGTGCCGGGGGCTATGGCGAGCGGCAGGGCTTCCTGATGGTGCCGGCGCGTATCGTGCAGGCCGGCGCGCCCTTCCTGTTCGGCCTGGCGGTGCAGCGCCTGGGCGTGGGCGCACTGTGGCTGTCGGCCGGCATGGCGCTGGCCGCCTGTGTGGCGCTGGGCCGGCTGGCGCGCGGGCTGCGGCGCTGAAGCTCAGCGCACGCGCGCGGCGTAGCCGCTGGCGATCCAGGCTTCGGCCTTGTCCAGGTTGAGCTTGAAATCTGCGCCCACGCGGGCGTGGCCGAGCGTCTCGCCCGATTCGTCCTGCGCGGTCAGCACCGCATAGGGGTACTCCTCGTCCGGCACGATGGTCAAGGCCACGCGGATGCGCTCGGAACCCGCGCCGACCGCGACCTCCCTGTGCAGGCGCGCATGCAGTTGCTGCTCGTGCCGGCGCAGCACCTCGCTGGCGGTCTTCACAAGCGTGTGGAAGGACGGTGCGTCCAGCGGCTTGGGGTTCTTCTTGTCGCGGCCCATGGTCCAGGGCCCGACCAGCGCCGGCTCGGACTCGCCACGCAGCGTCATGGACACGGCCCAGCCGTCGTCGTCTTCGTTCTTGATGACCTCGGCGGTCCAGCGCTCGTCACGCCACAAGCGGGCTTGCTGGACCGGGCCGTCGTCGCCCGAGGAAAGCTCTTCGTCGTTCATCGCCGCATTGTCCGGCAGGGCTTGGCCGCACCCGCGCGCCGCGTGTGCGCATGACGCCGATCAAGTTTGACCAGCGTCAAGACATTTGTGTTGATTACAACGCATGATTCTTCAGATGTTCCATGCCACTGGACATGCATAGAAGAATGCAGGTCTGCGTTGTGCCGGAAGCCTGCCACTTGTGGCGCGCGAGGCAACGAATGCAGTCAAGCAGGCTTTTGAACGTTTGTGACAAGAACTGTACATATGAACAAACTCAAGATCTCCTCGCGACTGGCCTTGCTGATCGGCATCCTCGTGCTGCTGATGGGAGGCATCGGCGCCGTCGGTTTGCTGGGCATGGGCCGCACCAATGCAGCCTTCGAGACCGTCTTCCACGACCGCATGGAGCCGCTGCACGAACTGGCCGAGGTCCAGCGCCTGGTGCTGCGCAACCGCATGGAAGCCATCGGTGCGCTGGTGGACCAGCGTGTCGACGCCACCCGCGCGCGGCTGCACAGCATGGAAGCCAATACGCGCGAGATTGACCGGCACTGGAAGAACTACATGGCCTCGACCATGACGGTCGAGGAGGCCGCGATGGCCAAGGCCTTCGAGGCCGCCCGCGCCCGCTTCCTGGCCGAGGGCCTGCTGCCGATGGAGGCCGCCCTGCTGGCCGGCCGCTACGACGAGGCCCGGCGCATCGAAGCGGACCGGATCGCCCCCTTGTACGAAGAGGTGCGCAAACCCATCGTGGCGCTGGTGCAGGTGCAGTTCGACGAGGCGCTCAAAGCGTTCAACGCCTCGCAAAGCCGCTATGTGGCCGTGCGCGCTGCCACGCTGGCCATGCTCGCGGCCGGCGTGCTGTTGGCCGTGCTCTTCGGCGTGGCGCTGGTGCGGGGCATCGCGCGTTCGCTGCACGGCGCGGTGCAGGTCTCCGGTGCCATCGCCGATGGCGACCTCACGCGAACGCTGGACCTGCGCGGGCGCGACGAGGTGGCGCAACTGCTGCAGTCGCTGGCCCGGATGCAGGGCAAGCTGGTGGAGATCGTCGAGCGGGTGCGCCAGGGCTCGGATGCGGTGTCCAACGCCAGCGCCGAGATCGCCCAGGGCAACCAGGACCTTTCCAGCCGCACCGAGAGCCAGGCCAGCGCGTTGCAGCAGACCGCAGCGAGCATGGAACAGCTCAGCGCCACCGTGCGACAGAACGCAGACAGCGCGCGCCAGGGTGATGCGCTGGCCCGCGGCGCTTGCGGCGTGGCCGAGCGCGGCGGCGCCGTCGTGGGCCAGGTCGTCAGCACCATGCAGGGCATCCACGAAAGCGCCGGCCGGATGGCCGAGATCATCGCGGTCATCGACGGCATCGCTTTTCAGACCAACATCCTGGCGCTCAATGCCGCCGTGGAGGCCGCGCGGGCCGGCGAGCAGGGGCGGGGCTTCGCGGTCGTCGCCGGCGAGGTGCGCAGCCTGGCCCAGCGCAGCGCGCAGGCCGCCAAGGAGATCAAGGGCCTGATCGGCGACAGCGTGGGCCGCATCGCACAGGGCAGTGCACTGGCCGACGAGGCCGGGCGCACCATGCAGGAAGTGGTGGCCGCCATCCGCCGCGTGACCGAACTCATGGCGCAGATCAGCACCGCCAGCGGCGAACAGAGCGACGGCGTCGTGCAGATCGGAGAGGCGGTGCAGAACATGGACCAGGTCACCCAGCAGAACGCGGCGCTGGTCGAACAGATGGCCGCGGCGGCGGCCAGCCTCAAGGGGCTCGCCGGCGACCTGGTTCGCGCGGTGTCGGTGTTCCGCACGGGGGCCGTGCAGGTGCCGCAGATTGCGCGCTGACCACCCTTCCATGCCGCAACAGCCTCCCGCAAGGCCAGGGGTGACGGGCATGGCGCCCGTCGCCGCCGAAGACCGACTGCGCCCCGCAGCAGGCGCGCTGGCCGACGCCATGCGCGAGATCGGCAGGCTCAATGCCGCGCTGGACGCCCACGCCATCGTGGCCGTGACGGACGCGCGCGGCGTGATCCTGCGCGTGAACGATAAGTTCTGCGCCATCTCGCGCTACGGCCGCGAGGACCTCGTCGGCCGCACCCACCGCGTGGTCTGCTCGGGCCGGCATCCCGAAAGTTTCTTTGCCGACATGTGGCGCTGCATCGGCCGCGGTCAGGTCTGGAACGGCGAAATCTGCAACCGGGCCAAGGACGGCGCGTTGTACTGGGTCTCGACCACCATCGTGCCCTTTCTGGGTGCCGATGGCCGGCCCGAGCAGTACGTCGCCATCCGCACCGACATCACCCAGCGCAAGCAGGCCGAGGAGGAGGCCCAGCGCATGGCCTTCTTCGACACGCTCACGGGCCTGCCGAACCGGCGGCTCATGCAGGACCGGCTGCAGCAGTTGCTGGGCCAGGCGCGCCGCCCCGGCCAGGCCGGGGCGCTGGTGCTGATCGACCTGGACAACTTCAAGGAAGTCAACGACACGCTGGGCCACGGCCAGGGCGACGCGCTGCTGCGGCTGGTGGCCCAGCGCCTGCTGTCCTGCGTGCGCCACAGCGACACCGTGGCGCGGCTCGGCGGCGACGAGTTCGTGCTGCTGCTGGGCGACCTGGGGCCCGACCTGCCGGCGGCCACGCTGCGCGCGGCCGACCTCGGCGAGAAGCTGCGCCGCATCCTGGAGCAGCCCTACTTCCTGGACGGCGGGCGCGTGCATGCCGCACTGAGCGCCGGCATGGTGCTGCTGCAGGGCAGCGAGGAGCGTGCGGACGAGGTGCTCAAGCAGGCCGACATGGCGCTCTACAAGGCCAAGGGCGCGGGTGGCAACCAGGTCTGCTTCTTCGATCCGGCGCTGCAGGCCGACGTGAATGCGCGCGCCGGCCTGCTGGCCGACCTGCGCCAGGCCCAGGCGCGCGGTGAACTGCTGCTGTACTTCCAGCCCATCGTGCAGCCCGAGCGCCAGGTCAGCGGCTTCGAGGCGCTGCTGCGCTGGATGCACCCGGTCCGCGGCCTGGTGTCGCCGGCGGAATTCATCCCGCTGGCCGAGCAGTCCGGCCTGATCCTTCCGATCGGTCAGTGGGTGCTCGACCAGGCCTGCGCACAGCTGGCGCGCTGGGCGCGCGGGCGCGCCACGCGCGATTGGACGCTGGCCGTCAACGTGAGCGCGCGCCAGTTCCGCGACGACGGCTTCGTGGCCAGTGTGCAGCGCGCGCTGGCCTGCAGCGGCGCCGATCCGCACCGGCTGCGCCTGGAATTGACCGAGAGCATGCTGCACGAGGACCTGGACGCCACCATCGCCCGTGTCGCGGCCTTGCGCCGGCTCGGCGTGCGCTTCGCGCTGGACGATTTCGGCACGGGCTACTCCTCGCTGAGCTACCTCAAGCGGCTGCCGCTGGACCAGCTCAAGATCGACAAGTCGTTCGTCGCAGAGATCACGCGGAACCGGGACGATGCCGCGATCGCCCGCACCATCGTCTCGCTGGCGCGCAGCCTGCGCCTGCGCGTGGTGGCCGAGGGCGTGGAGACAGAAGGCCAGTTCGCCTTCCTGCGCCGGATCGGCTGCCACGGCTACCAGGGTTACCTGTTCGCCGCGCCCCGGCCGCTGCGCGACGCGATGCGCTGCGCGGGTGTGGCGCCCGAGGCGCTGCAATGGCTGGACGGCGCGGCCGCGCTGCCCTCGTGACCGGAGCGAGGCCGCCGCGGCCGGCAACCCGTGGGTTGGGGCGTTGGCGCAGGGCGAGGTGTGGCGCTCTGCGGGAGCCAGCCGGACATTCGCCCGGCGAAGGGCTGCCTCATTCGCCGAGAGACCGGATGCGCCGGCACCGCGCTGCGTGCTCTGAAGGATCGCGGCGGGCGCGGCGGGCGTGGGGCAGAGGCCGCGCATGCACAGCTGTCGTCGGATGAGACCAGGCTGGTCGCAGCGCAATGTCTAGACGAGCCGCCAGGTCTTGCCGTTGAAGCGCTGCAGCTTCATGTATTCGACCACGCGGTAGTCGGTCGGCGAGGTCGTGATCAGGCTGCCGGGCAGCAGCGCGGGGTTGCGCCAGTCCTTGAGGTTCGCGGCCTGGCGCATGATGTTCTCGCGCGTGAGGTCGTCGCCGCATTGGCGCAGCACCTGCTCCAGTGTGAGCGCAATCGCCCAGCCCATGATGTAGAGCGCGTCGTTGAGGTCGGCGTCGGGCTGGTACTTCTTCATCGTGGAGATGAAGGGCGCCAGGTCCGGATCGTTGGCCCACTGTGGGTCGGTGATGTCCTTGATGAAGCCGGCCGTGCGCACCTTGGTCGCGTTCTCCAGGCCCGCGGGCGCCAATGTGGCGCTGACCGAAGCCGAGCCCAGGTGCAGATAGATGTCGGGCTGCCAGCGCAGGTCGGCGGCCTTGCGGATGCTCTGGGCCGCATGGCGCGCGTAGGCGAAGAGCATCAGCGTGTCCGCGCCTTTTTCCTTGATCGTGATGAGCTGCGAGTCCACGGTCGGGTCGGTGGCCTGGAAGCTTTGGGACGAGACGATCTGCCTGGCCTTGTCGCCCAGCCCGTCCGTCAAACCGGCCAGCAGCTCCTTGCCGAAGTCGTCGTCCTGGTAGAGCACGCCGATCTTCGCGTCCGGGCGTTCGGCCAGGATGCTCTGGGCGTAAAAGCGCGCCTCGGCCCGCAGCGTGGGTTGCCAGCCCATCGTCCAGGGGAACTGCTCGGGCTGGGCGAAGGTGTCCGAGCCGGCCGAGATGAACAGCTGCGGCACCTTCTTCTGGTTCAGGTAGCGCCGCGTGCCCACGTTCACCGACGTACCCAGTACGCCGAAGATCAGCGCCACCTCGTCCTGCTCGACGAGCTTGCGCGTGAGCTCCACCGCCTTGGGCGGCGCGTAGCCGTCGTCCATCGAGAGGAAGGTGATCTTGCGGCCGTTGATGCCGCCGTTGTCGTTCAGGTGTTTGAAGTGCGCCGCCTCGGCACGGCCCAGCTGGGCATAGGCCGAGGCGGGGCCGCTGTAGGGCAGGGTCTGCCCGATGCGGATCTCGGTGTCGCTGGTGCCGGGGCCGTATTTCTTGGCCTGGGCCCGGCCCGCCAGCGGTGCCGCGGCGAGCGCGAGCACCAGGGCGCGGCGCTGGATGGGGTGGTGCATGTCGTCTCCGTTGTCGTTGGGAGCGGCCACGGTAGTGACCGCCACCCGGAGACGGCATCGTCCAAAGCGACTATTTTTCGTCGCTCGCGCTCAGTTGGCCACGCAGCTGAAGTTCGCCGCCGCCGCGCCGCTGCCCGTGCCCGTGTAGCGCGGGTACAGCGGGTACTGGCACATGGGCTTGGAGGCGATTTCGGCGAACGGTGCCAGCGCATTTTTGTTGGTCAGCGTGTACTGGGTGGCCGGCTTGCTGCCTTTTTCCACCCAGTCCTCCACCACGGCCAGCAGGTCCACGCGGCCCGGGATGCCGTAGCTGGGCGCATTGGCCGTACCGGCCGCGATACCGCCCGAGGTGTGGGGCAGGCCGGTGGCTGCGTAGGCCGCGAAGAACTCGCCGACGGTGGCCGCGCCCATGCGCGCGACCACGGTGTCGAAGTAGTTCAGGCCGGTCAGCGGGCTCTGCGCCGTGTCGCTCATGTCCTCGCGCAGGATCAGCTTGCCGCCGCGGGCGCGGAAGGCCGACAGGTCGGGGTTGGTGGCGTCCATCCACTGCGACACCTGCAGCACGCGCTCGCGGAAGTTGCCGGGCTCATACGTCAGCGGGTCGAAAGCGGCGTTCTGCGCGATGAAGTAGCGCACGTAGCCGTTGCCGTACCGGTAGACCTGGTTGATGCCGTTGGCCGAGGGCCCGTCGGTCGGCGGCGCCGTGCCCACCAGCCAGTTCGACCAGTTGCCGGCCAGTCCCTCGCCACCGAAGGCGAAGCCGGCGTAGGCCTGCATGCCGTTGGCCACCGGGAAGCTGAACTGGTAGCCCGCATGCGCGGACTGGATCACGGCCAGTTGGGCGCTGGACAAGCAGCTGGCGCCCTCGTCGTTGCCCGAGGCGCAGGCCTTCGCAGCCAGTGCAGCCTCGGCCACGGGCTTGCAGGCGGCGTAGCGGCTGACCACGCCGTCGGCGATGCCGTCCAGGCTGTCGCAGGCGGCCAGCACGGTGTCGTGCACGAGCTGCGTCTTGCCGCCCAGCCAGGCGCCCGGCGCGCTCTGGCGGATGCCGCCGATCCAGTTGCCGAAGGTCTGCAGCCCGGTCCAGTTCATGACCGGGTCAATGGAGACGATGCCGTCGTAGTCGGCGGGGTAGCGCTGGGCCATCACCATCGCCTCACGCCCGCCTTCAGAGCCGCCCATGTAGTAGCTGCGCAAGGGGCGCTTGCCGTAATAGCGCTGGCCCAGTTCGACGGCCACGTCGTGCGTCTTCTTGTAGGCCGCGTAGGCGAAGTTGACGAGAGCCTCCTGGTTCAGCGCGAAGGCATAGGCTTCCACACCGGCCTGGTTCTGGTGCCCCGAGTCCGTGCCCGTGGTCATGTAGCCGCGCGTGATGGGCCGTGGCACGTCCGGTGGCGCGTTGCGGCTGGCGTCCAGGCCGGTGACCAGCGCTCCGTTGTAGCCCGAGCCGCCGAACTGCAGCTTCTTGCCGTTCCAGCTGCTGGGCAGGTTGAGCTGGGTGTTGATCAGCGGCGCCGCGGGGTCCACGGGCTTGATCTCGATGAGCAGTTCGCAATACTCCGGCGTGCCCAGCACGGTGGCGGTGCCGGCGGCGTTGGGCGCATCGGCCACGGCGGCCTTGAGCGTGGCGGACTTGACGGTGGCGCCTGTCGTCGGCTCGCCGATCTTGCCGGCCTCCACGGATTGGCCAGCCAGGGCCGCGCAGGCGCTGGCGGGGTTGGCCACGACCCGTGGGGTGGTGAAGCTGTCGTCGTCGTCGCTGCCGCCGCAGGCGGTGAGGGTGGCGGCGATGGCGAGGGCGACCAAGGTCTTGCGCTGCGCGGGCAGCGCGGATGGCAGTGTCTGCATCTTGTCTCCTGATGGGTTGTGTGTTCTGACTCAGACGGGGGTACGTGGCGCTCGGTGCGTTGGCAGTCCTTTCATCGAGTGGCGTTCAGGGGCGGCTCACCACTCGGTGGGCAACCCCACGTAGTTCTCGGCCAGCGCCGTCGAGGCTGCGTGCGACTTCACGAGGTAGTCGAGCTCGGCCTCCTGGATCTTCTGGCCGAAGGCGCCCGTGTCGGGAAACTTGTGCATGAGCGAGGTGAACCACCAGGAGAATCGCTCGGCCTTCCAGACGCGGCGCAGGCAGGTGGCCGAGTAGTGGTCGATGCCGCTCGTGCTTTTGTCGGCATAGAACTCGCGCAGCGCATGCCAGAGGTAGCCCACGTCCGAGGCCGCCAGATTCAGGCCCTTGGCGCCCGTGGGCGGCACGATGTGGGCCGCGTCGCCGGCCAGGAAGAGCCGGCCGAAGCGCATGGGCTCGGCCACGAAGCTGCGCAGCGGCGCGATGCTCTTTTCCAGCGAGGGGCCCGTAATGAGCCTGTCGGCCGCCTCGGGGTCGAGCCGGCTGCGCAGCTCGGTCCAAAAGGCCTCGTCGCTCCAGTTCTCCACCTTTTCATCAAGGCTGCACTGCACGTAGTAGCGGCTGCGGGTGGCGCTGCGCTGGCTGCACAGTGCGAAGCCGCGTTCGGTGTTCGCGTAGATCAGCTCGTGCGAGACCGGCGGCACGTCGGCCAGGATGCCGAGCCAGCCGAACGGGTAAACCTTCTCGTATTCGGTCACCGCGCCGGCCGGCACGCTCTGGCGGCTGATGCCGTGGTAGCCGTCGCAGCCGGCGATGAAGTCGCATTGCAGCTTCCGGCGTTCACCGTTCTGCGTCCAGCTCACGCTCGGGCTCGCCCCGTCGAAGTCGTGCAGCGCCACGTCCCTGGCTTCGTAGACGGTTTGCAGGCCGGCGGCGGCGCGCGCGTCCATCAGGTCGCGCGTGACCTCGGTCTGGCCGTAGACCGTCACGCGCTTGCCGCCCGACAGGCCATGCAGGTCGATGCGGTGGCGCTGGCCCTTGAACAGCAGCTCGATGCCGTCGTGCGGCAGACCTTCGGCGCGGGCGCGCTGGTCCACGCCGGCCGCCTTCAGCAGGTCCATGGTGGTCTGCTCCAGCACGCCGGCACGGATGCGGCCCAGCACGTAGTCGCCGCTCTGGCGCTCGAGGATGATGTTGTCGATGCCGGCCTGGTGCAGCAGCTGGCCGAGAAGCAGGCCCGAAGGGCCGGCGCCGATGATGGCGACTTGGGTGCGCATGGGATGTCTCCGCTGGAGCGAATGGGAATGCGGCGAGCGTAGGGCGGCCCGTCCCGGCGTGGGCAGGCGGTACCCCGGCGTTGTGCGATCATCGGCCTGGCTGCGCGATCATCGCGCAGTACTGCGAAACTTTCCGCCGCCTCCATGAGCATCGCCAAAGCAGACCTGATCGAAGGCATGGCCAAGGGCATGGCCGTGCTGGAGAGCTTCGACACCGAGCGCCAGCGCCTGAACGCCACGCTGGCCGCGCAGCGCGCCGGCCTCACGCGCGCGGCGGCCAGGCGCCACCTGCTCACGCTGGCCCACCTGGGCTATCTGGAAACGGACGGCAGCTACTTCTGGCTGGCGCCCAAGGTGCTGCGCTTTTCGGGCAGCTACCTGGCCTCGGCGCGGCTGCCGCGCGCGATCCAGCCCACGCTGAACCGGCTCGCGGCGCAAACCGGCGAATCCTTCTCCGCCGTGGTGCGCGACGGCGACGAGGTCGTCATCGTGGCACGCAGCGGCACCTTGCGCATGCTGGCCTACGGTCTGCACCTGGGTGCGCGGCTGCCGCTGCACGCCACCTCCACGGGCCGCGTGCTGCTGGCGGCCGAGACGCGCCAGGATTTCGCCGCCTGGATGAAGGGCAGGGCGCTGGCCCGGCTGACCGTGCACACGGTGACCGAGGCCAGGCGCTTTCGCGAACTCATCGACGCGGTGCGCCGCCAGGACTACTGTGTGGCCATCGAGGAGCACGAACTGGCCGTGCACGCCCTGGCTGTGCCGCTGCGCGACATGCAGGGCCGCACCGTGGCTGCGCTCAACGTGGTGGCCTCGCCGGCGCGCACCGGGCGCGAGGCCATGGAGCGCGAGTTGCTGCCGGCCATGCTGGAGGCGGCGCGGGAGCTGCGGGGGCTGCTGTAGCGCGCCTGTTCGCTTGACCGCGGTCAAGCTAGGATGCTGTCAGCTTCCTTTGCGCAGCCGAACCATGATGACTCCAAGATCGCTGCTGCTGGCCTGCCTGCTCGCATGGTGCATGGCCTGGCTCACGGGCTGTGCCGCGCTGCCGGCGCGCCAGGCACCGCCGCCGACGCACGCGCTGACCGATGTGGGCGCCACGCGGCTGGCGCAGGTGGCCGCCGCCAGCACGCCGCAGGAGGCCGTCGGCAAGTCCGGCCTGCGCATGCTGCCGGAGGGCCCGTTCTCGCTCGATGCGCGGCTGGCGCTGGCCGCCAGCGCCGAGAAGTCGCTGGACCTGCAGTACTACCAGCTGCAAAGCGACAGCGTGGGCTTTCGCCTGCTGCGCGCGCTGCGCGACGCCGCGGCGCGCGGCGTGCGCGTGCGCCTGCTCGTGGACGACTTCTACACAGCGGGGCAGGACGAACTGTTCGGCACGCTGGCCGCCTATCCCAACGTGGAGGTCCGTCTGTTCAATCCGCTGCCCGAACGCAAAGGCAGCTTCGTCGGCCGCTTCATCGGCTCCGCGTCGGTCTTCTCGCGCATCAACCACCGCATGCACAACAAGCTGTTCATCGCCGACAACAGCATGTCGGTCGCGGGCGGGCGCAACATCGGCGACGAGTACTTCATGCAAAGCGAAACGGCGAACTTCATCGACGCCGACGTACTGGCTACCGGGCCCGTGGTGCGCGAGCAATCGGCTGCGTTCGACCTGTACTGGAACAGCCCCCATGTCTGGCCGATCGAGCAGGTGGTGCCGCCGCTGCTGGCGCCCGATGCGGCGCGCCAGCGCTTCGACGCCATCGTCGGGGCCGAGGCGCCGCCCCTCGAGATGCGCCCGCACGACGTGCTGGGCAAGACGCCCGTGCACCGGCAACTGGCCGAGGGCCGGCTGGACCTCATGTTCGCCAAGGCCAGCGTGCTCGTCGACGACCCCGACAAGATCACGCGCCGCGACGCCGATGCGCGGCTCGCGGGCAGCGTGACCCAGCACGTGCTGGACCTTATGGACTCCGCGCGCTCGCAGCTCCTCATCATCTCGCCGTACTTCATCCCCGGGCGGCTGGGCATGCAGCGCCTGGGCCGGGCGGTGGGCAACGGCATCCGCGTGACGATCTACACCAACTCGCTGAGCTCCACCGACGAGCCACTGGTCTACCTGGGCTATGCGCGCTACCGCGACGATCTGCTCAAACTCGGCTTTGAGATCTACGAGGTGGCGCCGCACCGCGGGAACAGCACGCACCTGGGTGCCTTCGGCACATCGATCTCGCGGCTGCACGCGAAGATCTCGGTGGTGGACGACGACCGGATCTTCGTCGGATCGATGAACCTGGACAGCCGCTCGGCCCGCATCAACACCGAGATCGGTCTGGTGGTCGAGAGCGCGGAGGTGGTGCGCGAGTTCCGCCGGCTGATCCCGGCCCGCGGCTTCCAGTCGGCCTACCGGTTGCGGCTGTCCGACAGCGGCCGCGTGGAGTGGCTGGAGCCGCGCGAGGATGGCGGCGTCACCGTGCACCACGACAACCCGGGCACCAACTGGATCGCGGAGCTCTGGAACTGGTTCGGTTCGCTGTTCGTCGGGGAGGATCAGCTCTGACGCTTCAGCGCTGGTGCATCGCCATGTAGTCCACCGTCAGGTGCAACAGCGTGCGCACCCCGACCAGCAGGCTGGCCTCGTCGACGAAGAAGCGCGGCGAGTGGTTGGGCTCGGCCTTGGCCGCGTCCTGGCCCGGCGGCGTGGCACCGATGAACACGAACAGGCCCGGCACGGCCTGGGCGAAGAACGAGAAGTCTTCGCCGCCCGTGCTCTTGGGCACGATGCCGGCGCGCGCACCGGGCACGCGGTGGAGGCTGGCGGCCATCTTCTCGGTCAGGGCGGGGTCGTTCACGGTGGGCGCGTAGCCGTCGGGCTCGAAGTGCACATGGGCCTGGCCGCCGCCGCTCCGGGCGATCAGCGAAGCCGTCTCGCCCATGCGCTGGATGATGAACCTGCGCATGTCCTCGTCGTAGGTGCGCAGCGTTCCGCTCATCTTGACCTCGTCGGGGATGATGTTGTAGCGCGTGCCGCCGGCGATCGTGCCCACGCTGAGCACCGAGGGCTCCTGGGTCACGTTGACCTGGCGGCTTTGGATGGTCTGAAAGCCCAGCACGATCTGCGAGGCCAGCACGATGGGGTCGATGCCAGACCAGGGCTGCGAGCCGTGCGTCTGGCGGCCCTTGACGTCGACCTTGAAGGCGTCCGAGCCGGCCAGGATGGGGCCGGCCTTGTAGCCGATGGTGCCGGTGTTGCCGGCCGACATCAGGTGCAGGCCGAACACCACCTCGGGCCTGGGCGAATCGAAGGTGCCTTCAGCCAGCATGCGGCGCGAGCCGCCGATCTCGCCGTTGGGCAGCTTCTCCTCGGCCGGCTGGAACAAGAGCTTGACGGTGCCGGGCAACTGCTCCTTCATCGTGGCCAGCACCTCGGCCACGCCCATCAGGATGGCGACGTGGCCGTCGTGGCCGCAGGCGTGCATGACGTCGACCTCCTTGCCGTCCCAGACGGCGCGCGCTTTGGAGGCGAACGGCAGGTCGACCTGCTCCTTGACCGGCAGCGCGTCCATGTCGGCGCGCAGCGCCACCACGGGGCCGGGCTTGCCGCCCTGCAGCGTGGCGACCAGGCCGGTCACGGCCACGCCCTCGCGCACCTTGAAACCCAGGCGCTTCAGATGGGCCGCGACCAGGGCGGCCGTGCGCTTTTCCTGGTTGCCGAGTTCGGGGTGTTGGTGGATGTCGCGGCGCCAGGCGATCACCTGCTGCTCGATGGCCTGCGAGCGCTGCGCGATCAGCGGGTACAGGGCCTGGGCGGCCGCTGGCGGTGGCGGGGTCTGGGCCGTGGCACAGATGGACAGCGTGGCGAGCAGCGCGGGCAACAGCCGGCGTGCGGCCGAGGGCAGGGTGGTGTTCATCGGAATGCGTCGGGACAGCGAAAGGCCGGCAGCTTAGGCGGCGCTACGATAGGCGTCCAATCCAATCTCGATGCTCTGATAAGCATTGCCTATCGATGAGCGCCACCCCGCCCACCACCGGCGCCGTGCTGCATGAGCGCCTGCTCGCGCGGCTGCGGTTGCGCCACCTCAAGCTCATCGACGCGCTGGCGGCCCAGGCCCATCTGCGCCGCGCGGCCGAGGCCGTGCACATCAGCCAGCCGGCCGCGACCCAGCTGCTGCGCGAGCTCGAAGACCTGCTGGGCCTGCCCCTGTTCGAGCGGCATGCGCGCGGCATGCGCATCACCGAGGCCGGCCGCGTGCTGGCCCGCCATGCGCGCGTGGCGATCGAGGCGCTGGCCAGCACGGCCGAAGCGCTCGCGCAGCAGGCGGCACTGCAGCAGCGGCCGCTGCGCGTGGGCGCGATCCTGGCCGCGCTGTCCAGCCTGCTGCGGCCGGCGTTGCCGCTGCTGCGCGCGCGGCATCCCGCGCTGCGGCTGGCGATCGAGGAGGCCAGCATCGAGCGCCTGCTCGCCGGCCTGCAGGGTGGTGCGCTCGACCTCGTGCTGCTGCGCCGGCCCACGCCGGTGCCCGAGGGCTGCCGCTTTGAGCCGCTGCGGGCCGACCGCATGGTGGTGCTGGCCGGCGCCGGCCACCCCTGGGGCGGTCGCAGGCGTTTGCGCCTGCGCGACCTGGCCGCGGCGCGCTGGGTGCTGCCGCCGCCGCATTTCGCGGTGCGCCAGGCGCTGGACGCGGCCTTTGCGCGCGAGGGGGCCGAGCCGCAGGCCCACGCCATCCAGGTGCTGGTGCCCGAGCTGCTGCCCACGGTGCTGGCCGAGCCCGGCGTGCTGGCGCCCGTGCCGCAGTCGGCGCTGGACCGGCTGGACGGCAGCCCGGTGCAGGTGCTGCCGCTGGACCTGCAGGCCCCCCTGGAGCCGCTGGGCATGCTGTACCGGCAGGCCGATGCGGCCGGGGCGCTGGCGCCACTGGTGGACTTCCTGCGCACCCAGGCGCAACAGCCGCCGCCGGGGCCGGCCTGAGCCGATCGCCCGGCTGCGCGCGGCCGGTCAGAACGCGGCCCAGTCCGTCGTGCTGTGCGCCAGTTGCAGCGCGCCGCCGGCGGCCGGCCGGCGGGACCGGTCCGCGGGGCGCTTCGCCGCGGCGGCGCGCGGGCTGGCCGGCTCGGCCACCCGGGCCGGCGGCGCGGGCACAGCCTGTGCGGCGGGGCCGGAGAGGCGGAAGGCCGTCACCGCTTCCACGAGGCGGCTGGCCTGCCCGCGCAGGCTGTCGGCGGCGGCCGCGCTTTCCTCGACCAGGGCGGCGTTCTGCTGCGTGACCTGGTCCATCTGCGAAACCGCCTGGCCGACCTGGCTCACGCCATGGCTCTGCTCCTTGCTCGCGCTGCTGATCTCGCCGGCGATGGCGTGCACGCGCTCGATGGCCGCCACCACGTCTTCCATGGTCTGGCCGGCCCGGCGCACCAGGTCCGAGCCCTGCTGCACCTCGGCGGCGCTGCCGGTGATGAGTTCCTTGATCTCCTTGGCCGCACCGGCACTGCGCTGGGCCAGGGCCCGCACTTCGCTGGCGACGACCGCGAAGCCGCGGCCCTGCTCGCCGGCGCGCGCCGCTTCCACGGCCGCGTTCAACGCCAGGATGTTGGTCTGGAAGGCAATGCCGTCGATCACGCCGATGATCTCGGCAATGCGGCCCGAGCCTTCCTGGATGCGCTGCATCTTCTCCACCACCTCGCGGACCGCAGCGCCACCATGGCCGGCGACCTGGCTCGCATGCTGCGCGAGCTGGTTGGCCTGCTGGGCACTGTCGGCGTTGGCGCGCACGGTGCCGGCAAGCTCGTCCATGGTCGCTGCGGTCTGCTGCAATGCGCTGGCCTGCTCTTCCGTGCGCTGGCTGAGATCGCCGTTGCCCTGGGCGATCTGCGCGCTGGCCGTCGCCACGGCCTCTGCGTTGCTGCGGACCGCCTGCACGGTATCGGACAGACTCTGCTGCATGGCGAGCAGTGCGCGCAGCAGCTGGGCCACTTCGTCGCGGCCCTCGGCGTCGAAGCTCTGGCTCAGGTCGCCCGCGGCGACACGCTCGGCCGCCGCGATGGCGCCGGCCAGCGGACGCGTGACCGAGCGCGTCACCACGATGCCCAGCACCACGGCCACCAGCACGGCCAGCACCAGCGCACCCAGCAGCACCTGCCGGACCTGCCGGTAGGTGTTGCCGGCCTGTACATGGGCCTGGTGCGCGCCGCCATTGTTGATTTCCACCAGCTTGCGCAGGGGCACCATCATGGCTTCGAAGGCGGCCTTGGAATCACCGAGGAAGTAGGCCTGGCTGTCGCCGGCGCTGCCGCCGCGCGCCCCGGCCAGCGCGCGCAGGCGTTGCTGGGTGTCCAGGTAGGTGCTGCGTGCGCGCACGAACGCGTCGTAGGTGTCGCGCTCGTCGGCCGAGCTGATGATCCGGCGGTAGCCCTCGTCGTGCTGCTCGTGGCTGCGGCGTAGGGTGTCCAGCTTGTCGGCCGCATTGGCGGCCTGCGCCGGTGCTGCCGAGAACACGAGATCGGTCTCGCTGCGGCGCATCTGGTTGACGTCGGCGCGCAGTTCGTTGACCGCATCCACGCTGGGCAGCCAGTTCGTTGCCAGTGCTTCGAGGTCGTCGTGGATGTCGTTGACGCCGACGAACGCGAGCGCGCCCATGGTGAGTGTGATCAGGACCAGCAGCGTGAAGGCCGCGCCCAGGCGTGTGCCCAGTGTGAGGCGTTGAAGGTTCATCGGATGGCAGGGGATTCGGTGGTTGACGGGTTGGCTGCCTCAGGCCTAGCAGGGCAGCGGCGCGGTGGTTGGCGGGTCGCCGAGCAAGGCCACCGGATCGAGCAGGATCAACGGCCGGGCGTCGTGGTGCTCCGAGACGTTGGCCAGCCCGAGCACACCGGCGCGCTCGGGGGTCGCGCCCTGCGGGAGCGCGCGCAGCTGGTCCGCCTGCAGTTCCAGCACATCGGAGACCCCGTCGACGACGATGCCCGTCATGCGGGTGCCCAGATCCAGCACGGCAGTGACCGTGCGCCGATCGAACTGCGCCGGCAGGCCCAGGCGCACGCGCAGGTCCACGATGGGCACGACCGTGCCGCGCAGGTTGGTGACGCCCAGCAGCCAGCCGGGCGTGTGAGGCAGCGGGGTGGGGGCCTCGAACGAGCGCACTTCCTGGACTTGCCGGATGTCGATCCCGTAGGTCTCGGGACCGAGCGCGAAGCTCAGCACCTTGTGGGGAGCGCGGTCAGGCGCGGCGCGCGCCAACCCCGGGGATGTGGAAGGAAAGCTGCATGACATCATTTTGCACTCCGTTGAAATGCAAAAATGATAAAACAGACCATGCAAAAATGATAATAATTAGCGTGAAATTCTGCCGATTTCTTAGCATATCTATCATATTTGGCCAGCGGAGTACCGTGGTTCAGCGCTGCATGGGCAAGTCCGCGCCCGGCCCCGCCAGCACAAAGCTGCACCCCCCGTTCTGCTTGGCGGCATACATGGCCGCATCGGCCGCCGCGAGGATGTCCTGTTCCGTCGGCCCGCACCGGGTGCTGAGTGCCACACCGACGCTGCAGCCGACCTCGACCACCTGGCCTGCACCGACCGCGATCGGGAGCCGGACGGCATCCATGCAGCGCTGCAGGACCGGCCGGACATCCGGCCCCGCCGTCGCGCCGGCAAGGATCCAGGCGAATTCGTCGCCGCCCAGGCGGGCCACCGTGTCGTTGGCGCGCAGCTCGTTGGCCAGGCGCGCGCCCACCGCCCGCAGCACGGCATCGCCGGCTTCGTGGCCATGGCGGTCGTTGACGGGCTTGAAGCCGTCCAGGTCCATGTAGCAGAGCGCGAAGGCCTGGTCGGTTCGCCGGGCCTGGGCCGTGCAGCGGCGCAGGTGCTCTTCGAACAGCCGGCGGTTGGCCAGGCCGGTCAGGGGATCGTGCCGGGCCAGATGCTGCGCCTGCTGCTCGCTGAGTTTGAGCACATCGATGTCGACAATCATCCAGATGGATTCGGTCTCGTTGAGTGCGGCGCCGCTGAGGTCCACCCACAGCTGCCTGCCGGCGCTGGTCTTCATCCGGACCTGGGTGCGGAAGCGGCCGTCGCGCCGCAGGGACGGGTAGCCGGTGCGCTCGATGTCCTCGAATGCGGCGTCGCTGGGGTACAGGATCCGCGTGGACTGCCCCGGCAGGGTCGCCGGCCCATAGCCCAGGATGCGCTCCATCGCCCGGTTGGCCCACACGATCCTGCGGTCCTGCACCCGGACCATGCCGATCATGTCGTTGTTCAGGATCAGGTTCTGCTGCCTGGCCAATTGCGAGGCGTAGGTGCTGATGGCGAACTGGCGGCGGTGCTGCCGCAGCATGAAGGCCAGCACAGCGACGACCAGGCCGAAGGTGGCGCTAGCAATCGCCCAATGCCGCTCGGCGCTGCGGCTCCAGGGCGTGAGGTAGTTCTCCGCGCTGAAGCCGACCAGCACGGTCAGCGGATAGCCGGCGACGCGGCGGTAGGCCGTGATCCGCTCGACCTGGTCAAGGGCTGTTGCCGTCACGTAGGCACCGGCATCGGGCCGCTCGGTGAAGGCGCGCCGCAACTCGTCTGAGACATCGTTCCCGCCCAGGCCGCGCGTGGAGCCTGGATCCGCGGCCGAATGGCGTGCCACCAGGCGCAGCGTGTCCGTGCGCAGCGAGATGGCACCGCTTTCGCCGACCGAGAGCTGGGCGAACAGGTGCTGGAAATGGCTGGAGAGCAGCACCGCATAGACGATGCCTCCGAACTCGCCCGTCTGCGACTCGAGACGCAATGCCACGACGATGCCCCATTCCTGCGTCACCCGACTGAACAGCGGTTCGGAAATCACAGGGCGCGCCGACTGCCGGGCCAGCGCGAAGTAATCGCGGTCGCCGACGCTGACGGCGTCCCGCTCCCGCGGGAGACCGACGACGACGGTGCCCGACGCATCCGTGGCGCGCAGCGCGCTGGCGAACGGGATCAACGCATGCTGCTCGCGCACGGCGCCGCGCAACCGCTCGGCCACGGCGCGCGTGTCCGTGGGATGGCGGTAATCCAGTGCGATCGTCGTCAGCGCGTTCTCGACGAGGCGCAGTTCGGAGGCGATCTCGATGCCCAGACCTTGGGCCATGTTGTCGGCGGCAGCGCGCGCGCGGGCCAGATCGCTCTGGCGTGCGGCATTCAGGCTGGCCCAGGTCGCCCCGAACAGCGCCAGGCCGATCAGCAAGGCACCGACGAAGGTCCAGGCTGCGATTTGCCACAGAGGACGCATCGGCATCTGGACCAGCCTGTCTACCACTGTCAGTTTCCTCTCGGGATGGGGCGGGACGGCGACCGGGCCGGCGCCGGCAGAGGGCGCCGCCGGCTAAGGGCGCAACCGGACGCGCAGGCTCCTTTCGCGGCGCGCAGGTCTTCGAAACCCGTCGCGCGGCAGACTTTATCCTCAAAATGATGGGTGTCTGGTGCGCATGGGGCTTGCATTCCTGGGCGGTTGGCGCGTTCGGACGGCTGTGCGGCCCAGGCTGCTGACGCCAGTCGCAAGCTGCCTCTACACTTGCGGCCCGCGCGCGAACCCGGCGCGGCGCCCCTGTCCGAGCATCCGCTTCCCGTGCCTCCCCCGATTCCCGCTGCCGGCCCTGCGCCCGCGACCCTGGCCCAGGACGCCCTGGGCGCTTTCGACCGCGTGCTGGCGCGCAACCCCGGCTTGCGCGCGCGTCCCGGCCAGCGCCAGATGGCCGAGTGCGTGGCCCGCACGCTCGCGGCGGGCGCACTGGGCCAGGCGGAGGAGGGCGAGGAGCCCGAACGCGCCATCGCCGTGGTCGAAGCCGGCACGGGCGTGGGCAAGTCCCTGGCCTATGCAGCGCCCGCCATCGCGCTGGCACTGTCGCGCAAGACGCGTGTGCTGATTTCCACCGCCACCGTAGCGTTGCAGGAGCAACTGGTGCTCAAGGACCTGCCGGCATTGGCTGCGGCCATGGACGAACCGTTTCGCTTTGCGCTGGCCAAGGGCCGCGGGCGCTACGTCTGCAAGCTCAAGCTCGCGCGACTGGCCGGCGAAGAGGGCGGCGGCGAGGACGACCTGTTCGCCGACGAGGCCGGCGACGACGGCAGCGGCTTGCCGCCCGGCTCCGATGCCGAGCGCCAGGCGCGGCTGCAGTTCTACGGTGCGCTTTCCAAGAGCCTGGGCCGTGACTGGGACGGCGACCGCGACAACCTGGCCCAGCAGCCCGCGCCCGAGGCCTGGTGGCCGGTGGCGGCCGAGGCCAGTTCCTGCACGGGCAAGCACTGTCCGGCCTTCAACGGCTGCACCTACTTCGAGAAGCGCCGCGAACTGGCCGGCGCGCAGGTCATCGTGGTCAACCATGACCTGCTGCTGGCCTCGCTGGGCGGGCGCAACCTGCCCGCACTGGACAACAGCCTGCTCGTGCTCGACGAAGCCCACCACCTGCCCGCGGTGGCGCTGGAGCGCTTCGCCTGCAGCATGGACCTGGCGGCCACGGCCTGGATCGAGACGCTGGGCGCGCGCTGCAAGCGCATCGGCGGCCTGATGCTGGTGCCCGAGGCGGCCGACGCGCCGCGCCAGGCCGCCCAGCTGCAGCAGAGCCTGCACGACCTGCAGCGCCTGGTGCTGGACGTCTACGCAGCCGAGTTCGCGCAGGCCCGCGAAGGCCCGGACGGCAGCCGCGTGCGCGTGCCCGAGAGCCTGCTGCCGCAGGTGCTGGTGGAGCCCCTGGAGCTGGTCAGCGCCATGGCCGACAGCTTTCTGGCGGCGCTGTCTGGCGTGGCCAAGGCCTTGCGCGCCCAGATCCGCGACCTGCCCGACGAGGCGCGCCGCCTGTCTGTGCTCTACGCCCAGCTCGGCATGCTCACGCCGCGGCTGGAGCAGGTGCATGCCACGGCCCAGCTGCTGCTGCAGGAGACGGTGGGTAGCGCGGCCCCGGTGGCCAAGTGGTTCAGCCTGCACGGCGGCGGCGTGCGCGGCCCGCGCGTGCGCGCCCATGCCAGCCACGTGCTGCCGGGCGGCAGCCTGCGCGCCCACCTGTGGAGCGGCGCGCGTGCCGTGGTCATGAGTTCGGCCACGCTGCGCGCAGGCGACGCGTTCGACTTCTTCCTGCGCGAGTCTGGCCTGGCCGGCGACGAGGCCGTGACCACGCTGGCCGTGGCCAGCCCCTTCGACTACCCGAAGCAGGGCCGCTTCATCGTCGTGGAGACGCGCGCCGACCCCAAGGACGCTGCCCGCTTCACGTCCGAGATGGTGGGCCTGCTGCAGGCCGACCTGGCCGAGGTGCGGCGTGGCGCGCTGGTGCTGTTCACCTCGCGCGAGCAGATGCGCCAGGCCGTGGCCGCGCTGACGCCGGCGCTGCGCGCGCTGGTGCTGGTGCAGGGCGAGCTGCCGCGCGCCGCGCTGCTGGAGCGCCACCGCGCGGCCGTGGCGGCCGGTGGGCCGTCCATCGTGTTCGGCCTGCAGTCCTTCGGCGAGGGCATGGACCTGCCCGGCGCGCAGTGCGAGCAGCTGTTCATCACCAAGCTGCCGTTCGCCTCGCCCGACGATCCGGTCGGCGAGACGCGCGCGGCCTGGCTGCGCGCCAACGGCCGCGACGCCTTCGTCGAACTCGTGTTGCCGGCCACGGCGATGCGGCTGGCGCAATGGGCCGGCCGTGCCATCCGCACCGAGGACGACCAGTGCAGCATCCATTGCTATGACCGACGCCTCGTGTCCACCGCCTTTGGCCGCCGGCTGCTGGCCGCGCTGCCGCCGTTCGCGCGCTGGCGGCGCGACACACAGGGGCGCATGCACGCCCTGGAATGAGGCTCAGGCGCTGCGCCGGGCGAACAGCAGCAGCGCGCCCATCAGCGCGAACAGGCTGCCGCAGACGCGGTTGATCCAGCGCGCCGGCCCGCTGCGCACGAGCCAGGGAGCGATCCGCGCCACACCCAGTGCGCAGGCCGTCAGCACGCCGAATTCCAGCGCCATGAAGCTCAGTGCCAGCAGCGCAAACTGCGGCAGCATGGGCGCGGCCGGATCGAGGAACTGCGGGAAGAAGGCCGCGAAGAACAGCACGGCCTTGGGGTTGCTGGCGCCGACCAGGAAGCCCTGCAGCCAGAACGAGCGGCGCGAGGGCGCGACCGCGGCGTCGAGACGCAGCGCCGGCGCCGGGCTGCGCAGCGTCTTGATGCCCAGCCAGACGAGGTAGCCCGCGCCCAACGTCTTGGCCACCGTGAAGGCGGCCTCCGAGGAGGCCAGCAGCGCGCCCAGGCCCATGGCCGACAGCAGCATCACGCACAGCACGGCGCTGACCGAGCCGGCCACGCTGGTCATCGCGGCGCGCGGGCCGTGGTGCAGCGCGCGCGTCATGCACATGAGCATGGTGGGGCCGGGCGTCACGACCAGCAGCAGCACGGCAGCCAGGTAGAGCAGGTAGGTCGACAGGGGCATGGCACAGGTTTCAGGACAGGGCTTGGGCCAGCCAGGCGCGGCACCACTGCACGCCGGCCGTCTCGGCATCCGCGTCGCCACTGGCGTCGTGGGTGAAGATCTCACCGATGCGCCTGGCACCCAGGTCCTGCAGCGCCGCGTCGAACTTCATGCCGCCTTCGACAAAGGTCGCGCCATGCGCCCCGGCGTCGCCGAGCGCGATGAGGCCGTAACGCACGGAGCCCAGGTAGCGCGGCTCGTTCAGCAGCGAGGCGTACAGCGCCTGGGCGTTGTCGGGCACATCGCCAGCGCCGGTGGTGGAGGTGCAGACCAGGAACAGTGCGTCCGTGTCGAACACGCCGATGTCCAGCCCGTCCATGGGCTGCACGGCGATGTCGGCCACCAGGTCGGTGCACGAGAGTTCGATGGCCTGGGCCACGGACATGGCGTTGCCGGTCACGGTTCCGACGAGGATCTTCAGTTGCATGGCGCCGAGCATAGCGGCGCCGCGGTTCAGGCGGACCGCACGGTGCGGTGCAAGGCGCGGATCAGGTCGGACTGCGTGATCACGCCGACCACGCGGCGCTCCTCGTTCAGCACCGGGATGTGGTGGTGGCCGGCCTCGGAGAACAGCGGCAGCAGCTCGCTGATGTAGCGGTCGGCGCTGGCGATGCGCACCTGGCGCGTCATGATCTGGCCCACCACATGCGGCTTGTCGTCGTGGGTGAGGCCACTGGCACGGATCAGGCTGCGCAGGCGCGCGCCCAGCCCGTCGATCGACGCGAAATCCGCGTGCTTCATGAAGTCGGCCACGGTCACGATGCCGACGATGCGCTGGGCCCGGTCGACCACGGGCAGGGCCTTGATGCGGCGCTCGCGCATGAGTCGCCAGGCCTCCTCCAGCGTGCAGCCGAAGGGCACGGTCAGCGGTGGCGTGGACATCACGTCGCGGCAGCGCAGCTCGCCGAACTTGCGCTCGTAGGCTGCGGCCTCGGCGAACTGCAGAAGCTGCTCCAGGTCCTGTCGACTGATGTCCAGCACCTGGTCATAGTGGGCCAGTGCGGCGTCCAGGTCGGCCGCAGAGAAGCGGGCCGGCGTGGCTGTGGCGGCTGCCGGGCGCAGCGCCAGCGTGTGCGGGTAGGCCCGTCCGGTCAGCCGGTTGTAGGCCACGCCGACCAGCACGATGACCAGCGTGTCCATGAGCACGGGCGACAGCGCGAAGCCAGGGCCCACGCCCGACAGCGCCGCCAGCAGGGCCGTGGCGCCGCCGGGCGGATGCAGGCAGCGCAAGGCGAACATGGCGGCGATCGCCAGGCCCACAGCCAGCGGCGCGGCCAGGCCCAGGTCGCCGGCGTAGCGCGCGCACAGCGCGCCGACCAGGGCCGACACCGTGTTGCCCGCCACGGCCGGCCAGGGCTGGGCCAATGGACTGGCCGGCACGGCGAACACCAGCACGGCCGTGGCGCCCATGGGCGCGATCAACCCCAGCGCCGGCAGGCCCGGCGCCAGCGCATGCGCGACCAGCGAGGCGACGAGGATGCCTACGGCGCTGCCGAGCGCGGCGCGGCCGATCTCGCGTGAACTCACGCGGCCGCCGGCCACCAGGCCGGTGGTCCAGAAGCCGTGCGCCAACGCCTTCAGGCGGGCAAGGAGCGGGGAGGAGTTCAAACGCTGTGGCGACGCGGGTGGCGCATCCGCAAAGCCCGCAACTCTATCATTCCGTGATGTTTTTAGGCGATCGCGGCGCCGCGTGCGGCGAGCAGTTCGCGCAGCAGCGAGCGGTGGCAGCGTTCCTCGTGTTCGCAGTAGCAGCCCACCGACAGGTTGGCGCCATGCGACAGCGCGGCCAGCAGGTCCAGGTTGCGGCTGGCCTCGGGGGTGTTCATCTCGCGCAGATACTGCTTGCGAAAGTCGGCCCAGGCCTTGGCGTCCCCGGATGCCTGGGCCGCCTGGCCCAGGGCCATGGTGTCGGCGCTCGGCGCGAGGTTCGGGTACCAGCAGTCGTACCAATCCTGCGTGGCGAACTCGGCCTTGGGCACGCCGCGCGGCGGACGGCGGACCGTGCCGATGCGCAGGCCTTCGTCGGCGGCGCGTGGCGAACCGAGGCGAACGATGCGGATGCTCATGTTGTTTGTCTCCGTTCCGCGGGAATGCGTGCGCGTCCAGGCTAGAATGGCCGGCTTCGGAGCGTAGCGCAGTCTGGTAGCGCATCTGGTTTGGGACCAGAGGGTCGTAGGTTCGAATCCTATCGCTCCGACCACACAAGACGATCAAGGGCGTCCGGCAAATCTGCCGGACGCCCTTTGTCATTGGCGCAGCGTCAGCCGGGCTTGCGCGCCGTGTACTCGGAGAACACGCCCAGCTCCTTGTGCCGCTGCACCTGCTCGAAGCCTGCCTCGCGCAGCGCGGCCAACACCGAGGCCGGCGGGATGCAGGCATCGATGGTGTCCCAGTAGTAGCGCCACAGTTCGGCCGTGTCGCGCCGGCGACCGACGACGCGCGCGACCAGCGGCACGAAGGCCCGCATGTAGGCGCGCAGAATCGCGCGGCCGACGCGGTGTTCGGGCCGCGTGATCTCCAGCACCAGCAGACGGCCGCCCGGGCGCAGCACGCGGTGGAACTCGGCGAAGGCCGCGTGCACGTCGGCGATGTGGCGCAGCGCATAGCCCATGCTCAGGAAGTCGTGGCTGGCATCGGGCCGGGGCAGGGCCTCGGCGCGGCCCTGCAGCAGTTCCACCTGGGGCAGGCGCACCTCGCCCATCATGCCGGGGCTGGGGTCCACGCCGACCAGGCGGCCCTCCAGGCCGATCAGCCGCAGCGCCTCGCGCGCGACCAGGCCGGTGCCGATGCCCACGTCCAGCACCTGCGCGCCGCTGCCCATGCCGGCGCGCTGCAAGGCCGTGCGCCGGTACCAGGGGCCGGTGCCCAGCGCCAGCAGGCGTTCGATGCGGTCGTAGTCGGACGCGGTGGCGTCGAAGATGCGGCGCAGATAGCGGTCGCGGTCGGACTCGTCTGCGTAATACGCACGCAAGGGTGCGTGCGGCGCCAACGCAGAAGGCGCCTGTCCTGTGTGATGCATCGCGCCATTATTCCGAGGAGCGGCAGCGCAGGGGGTGACGTTTGGTAGCAGACCGGCCGCGCAGGGCCCGCGAAGGCACCGCGAAAAACCATGGAGAATCACGCGCTTCGGGCCGGGAGCCCACCGTCCCTCCGGAGACTCGCATTGACCCATCCCAACAAACGACGCACCGATGCCATGCCTGGCGTGTGGTGGATCCTGGCCGCCCCAGCCCTGTGGGTGGCGGGAAGGGGCTGAGCTGGCCAGTGTCGAGAATTCTCCGGGCGTTGCCGTGGCCGCAGGCGGGCGGGGCGGCATGAGGGTGCTGCGCCGCCTCTTGCAATGCACGCTGTTCTACCTGCTGCTCGCCCACCTGGGTGCCATGTCGCTGACATGGAACCTGGTGTGCATGCTGCTCTATCCGCTGCTGCCGCGGGCGCAGGGCACGGTGGTCGGCCGCGCGGCGATCTCCTCGGTCTACCGCGGCTTCTGGACCTGTGCGCAGTGGCTGGGCCTCATGCGCATCGACTACCGGGCGCTGGACGCGCTGTCGCGCGATGAGGGCCTGATCATCGCGGCCAATCACCCCTGCATGCTGGATGCGCTGCTGATCGTCGCACGGGTGCCACGCGGCATCTGCATCATGCGGGCCAGTCTCATGCGCAACCCCTTCCTCGGCGCCGGCGCGCGCATGGCGCGCTACATCCGCAACGATCCGCCGCGCGGCATGATCCGCAGCGCGGTGGAGAACCTGCGCGCCGGCGGCCAGCTCGTGCTGTTTCCCGAGGGCACGCGCACGTTGGCCCCGCCGATCAACCCGTTCCGCCCCGGCATCACGCTGATGGCCCACATGGCGCAGGTGCCGATCCAGACCGTGTTCATCGAGACCGATACCGACTACCTGCGCAAGGGCTGGCCGATCTGGCGTGCGCCCCAGTTCCCGATGGGCTTCACGGTGCGGCTGGGCCAGCGCTTCGCGCCCGAAGCCGACCATGCCGGGCTGCTCCAGCGGCTGGAACACTACTTCGCCGAAGAACTGCGCCAATGACAACGCCATCGCGCACCCATGTGCTGCTGATCCCCAGCTACAACACCGGCCCCAAGGTCTACGAGACCGTCGCCGCCGCGCGCGCGCAGTGGAGCCCGGTCTGGGTCGTGACCGACGGCAGCACGGACGGCACGCCCGCCCGCCTGCAGGCCATGGCCGCGCAGGACCCCGGCCTTGTGGTCATCGCGCTGCCGGTCAACGTGGGCAAAGGCGCGGCGCTGTTGCACGGCCTCGAGCGTGCGCAGGCCGCTGGCTTCACGCATGCACTGACGATGGATTCGGACGGCCAGCACCCGGCCGCGCTGATCCCGACCTTCATGCAGGCCTCGCTCGCGCGGCCCGAGACCATGGTGCTGGGCCGGCCCGTGTTCGACGCCTCGGCACCGCTGCTGCGCGTGCGCGGCCGGCGCGTGTCGAACTGGTGGACCAACGTGGAGACGCTGGGCGCCGGAATCGCCGACTCGCTGTACGGCTTCCGCGTCTACCCGATCGCCGAGCTCGTGGCCGTGATGCGGCGCCAGCCCTGGATGCGCCGTTTCGACTTCGACACCGAGGCCGTCGTGCGCCTGGCCTGGCGTGGCGTCAAGCCCGTCAACCTGGATGCGCCCGTCAAGTACCTGACGGCCGAGGAGGGCGGCGTCTCGCATTTTCGCTACGGCCGCGACAACGCTTTGCTGAGCTGGATGCACTTTCGGCTCATGCTGGAGTTCGTGCTGCGCCTGCCGCTCCTGGCCTGGCGCCGTGCCACGCAGCGCCCGCCGTTCCAAGCCTGATGCGCGGCCCCACGCGCCCCGGCTGGCGGGCCGAGCTCTGGTCCCGCGCGCGCGAGCTGTTCTGGCTCAAGCTGCTCGGCACCGCGCTGTGGACCACCGCCTTCTTCGTGGGCTATTTCGCGCTGCTGCGCAATCCGGTGCACCCGGTCACCGTGATGCCGCTGACCTGGGTCGACGCGCTGGTGCCGTTCCAGCCCCTCATGCTGTGGCCCTACCTGTCGCTGTGGTTCTACATCGGCATCGCGCCCGGGCTGCAGCGCGGCTTCGCGCAGCTGCTGGTCTATGGGTTATGGACGGCGGTGCTCATGGGCGGCGGCCTGCTCATCTTCTACTTCTGGCCGACCGCGGTGCCGCCGCTGACGCTGGACCGCAGCGGCCATCCGGGCTTCGCGCTGCTCGAAGGCGTGGACGCCGCCGGCAACGCCAGCCCGTCCATGCACGTGGCCTCGGCCGTGTTCACGGGCATCCGGCTGCACGCCGTGCTGCGCGAGACCGGCGCGCCGCTTGCGCTGCGCCTGGCCAACGGGGTCTGGGCCTTGCTCATCGCCTGGTCGACCATGGCCGTGCGCCAGCACGTGGCACTGGACGTGCTTGGCGGCGCGGCCCTGGGGCTGGCGGTCGCGCTGGCCTCGCTGCGCTGGCGCCCGAGGCCGGGCTATCATGCGCCCCGCCCGTAGAACACCGTCCACCATGAGTTCCCTGCCTGCCCTCCAGGAGCTGATCCACAGCAAGTTCGGCATCGACGCCGCCACCCTGACGCCCGAAACCTCGATGCGCGAGTCGGGCTTCGATTCGCTGGCCCTGGTCGAATTCGTGTTCGCGGTGGAGGACCAGTTCCACATCTCCGTGCCGGACGACAACACCAGCATCGACACCCTGGCCGAATTCGCGGCCCTGGTCGACCAGCTCGTCGCCGCCAAGCAGGCCGCCGCGTGAGCATGCAGGCGGTCGCCGTCACCGGCCTGGGCGTGGTCTCGCCCCACGGCTCGGACGCCGACGCCATGTTCGAAGCCCTGCTGCAGGGCCATTCGGCCATCGCGCCCGTGTTCCCCGAACTGACCAAGCCGGCCTGTGCGGCCACCGTCGCCTTCGACCCGCTGCAGTGGTTCACCAAGATGCAGCTGACCGGCGTGGACCGCGTGAGCCAGCTGGCCGTGGCCGCCGCCGACCTGGCGCTGCGCGACGCCGACGTGCGGGGCGAAGTGGCGCCGGAGCGCCTGGGCATTTATGCCGGCTGCGGTATGGGCGGCGCGGCCGCTCTGGAGGCCGCCTACTGCGGCGGCGGCCGCGTGCCGCCGCTGACCATTCCGGCCTTCATGCCCAACGCGCCGGCCGCCCATGTGGCCATGCGCCACAAGGTGCTGGGGCCGGTGCTGACCTATTCCGTGGCCTGCGCCTCTTCCGCCGTGGCCATCGCCGAGGCCGCCGCCGCCGTGCAGCGCGGCGATCTCGACGTGGCGATCGCCGGCGGCAGTGAGGCCCTGATCGTGCCCGGCGTGGTGCTGGCCTGGCAGGCCATGCACACGCTGGCCGCCTTCGACGAAGGCATGGCGGCCACCAGCGTGCGGCCGTTCGCGGCCGACCGCAGCGGCTTCGCGCTGGGCGAGGGCGCGGCCTTCGTGGTGCTCGAGTCGGCTGAACGTGCCCGCGCGCGCGGCGCGCGCATCCACGCCCGGCTGGCCGGCTGGGGCATCAGCAGCGACGCAGCCCACCTGACCAAGCCCGACGCGGCCGGCCAGGCCCGCGCCTTGAATGCCGCACTACACCGCGCCGACCTGGCGCCGCGCGACGTGGGCTACTGCAACGCGCACGGCACGGCCACCAAGGCTGGCGATCTCGTCGAATGCGAGGCGCTGGCCCAGGTCTTTGGCGACGCACTTCCCGGCCTGGCCGTCAGTTCCACCAAGGCCCTGCACGGCCACCTGCTGGGCGCAGCCGGCGCGCTGGAGGCCGTGGTCACGGTCCAGGCGCTGGCGCAGCGCCGGCTGCCGCCCAACGCCCATTGCAGCGCGCCGGATCCGCAGTGCCGCGTGCCGCTGGTGCCTGCCGATGGCGCGGCAGCACCGCAGCTGGCGGCCGCGATCAGCAACTCCTTCGCGTTCGGCGGCACCAATGCGGTGCTGCTGTTCACGCGGGACTGAGTTCGGGGAACAGCAGGTTCTGCGCGGCCGGTGCGGCCGGCCGCTGCGCCATCACGGCGCGCAGGGCGTCGGTCGGCAAGGCGGGATGCTGCCCGAGCGCGCGGTCCAGCAGCTGTTCGGCCAGCTGGTGCAGCAGCGCCAGGTTGTCCTGCAGGCGCGCCGCGAAGGCCGCCTCGTCCAACCGGTCCGTGAGCCCGCGGTTCAGTTCGGCGAACCAGTCCAGGCTGGCCTGGTCCAGCATGCGGCGCGGCCGTGCACCGCCGTCCACGGCACCCCAGGCCCGCAGGAAGTCCTGCACGGCCACATTCAGGCGGTGCGACCAGGCCAGGTCGTCCTGCAGCCGCGCCATGGTCTGCACATCCACCAGCTTGCCCTGGAAGAACAGCTGGCACATCACACCCCAGTAGAAGGTGTAGTCCCAGAGCACCTTGAGCGGCATCACCTCGGCGCTGGCGAACAGCGGGTACTGGCCCGTGTAGATCGGCAGCATGGCCTCGTAGAGCGAGAAGTAGATGCGCTCGTACAAGGGGGCCAGCATGCCCACGGGCGCTTTGGCGCGGTCCTGCGCGACGAGCTCGGTCACGAAGCTGTTGGAGATCGCGATGAAGTCGCCGCCCGGCGAGTAGAAGGGGTCCAGGAACAGCCCGGCCTCGCCCGTCAGCGCCCAGCGGTCGCTGCCGCTCCAGACCTTCTTGCAACCGTAGGAGAAGCGCTTGAAGAACGCGAAGTCCTGCAATCCATCGCGCTTGGTGTCCAGGTCCGCATGCAGCTGCGGCTGGTGCACGCGCAGCCAGTCCATGGCCTTGTCGAAGCTGTTCATGCCCTCCAGCGGGTGCAGTGCCGGGTCGGCCACGATGCCCACGGAATGCGAGCCCGAGGCCAGCGGGATCAGCCAGACCCAGTAGCCCGCGCCGACCAGGTGGTTGGTGGAGAGCCAGCGGTTCGGCGGATTGCAGCGCGCCAGCCATTCGGCGTCCCGTGTCCAGGCGGCGACGTCGATGCGCCGGTCGATGCGGAACCAGACGGCATGGGCGGCGTGGTCGTTGGACTGGGCCAGATCGAGTCGGCGCTTGACGAGGCCGGCGCGGCCGCTCGCATCCACCAGCCAGTCGGCCGTGGCTTCGTGCGTCTGGCCGCCATGTTCGAAGCGCACCGCATGCCGCTCGCCCTTGCGGCCCAGCGTGAAGTCGCGCACCAGCGCGCCGTCGCGGTGCTGCACGCCAGCGTCCTGCACCATCTGCGCCAGATCGTTCTCCAGCATGCCGCGGTCGAGCTGGTAGCTCTGCGTGGGCAGGAAGGTGCTGGCGCCCAGCTCGGTGACTTCGGTGAGGTCAGGCGCGCCGTCGCTCCAGAAGAAGCGGAAGCCGAACTTCTTGAGCTGACGCTCTGCGAGGTAGTCCTGCAGGCCCAGCACCTGCGACAGGTAGTGCGCCTGGATTTCGACCGAAGACTCGCCGACCTTGTGCGCGGCCTCGGGCAAAGGATGGGTGCGGCGCTCCAGCACCAGCACGTTGAGGTCCTTCATGCGGCGGCGCAGCTGCAAGGCCAGGGTCAGGCCGGCCAGTCCGCCACCCAGGATCACGACGTCGTGGTGCATGTTCAGACCATCCCTCCGTTGATGGAAATGACCTGGCCGCTGATGTAGCCGGCCGCGTCCGAGGCGAGAAAACCGACCAGCGCCGCGACCTCTTCGCCCGTGCCGGCCCGCTTCATGGGCACGATGCGCTCGATGGTGGCCTTGTCGAAGTCCTGCGCCATGCCGGTTGCGATGATGCCGGGCGCGACCGCGTTCACCGTGATGCCACGGCTGGCCAGCTCCAGCGCCAGCGACTTGGTGGCGCTGTTCAGTGCGCCCTTGGCCGCCGCGTAATTGACCTGCCCGCGGTTGCCGACCACGGCCGACATCGACGAGATGTTGACGATGCGGCCCCAGCGCGTGCGCACCATGGGCATGGTGAGCGGCTGCGTGACGTGGAAGAAGCCGTTCAGCGAGACGGCGATGACCTGATGCCACTGTTCGGGCCGCAGCGCCGGGAACGCTGCATCGTCGTGCAGGCCCGCGTTGTTGACGAGGATCTGCACGGGCCCCGCCGCGAGCAGTTGGGCGCAGGCAGCGGAAGTGGCCTGCGCATCCGTCACGTCGAAGGCCACGGCCTCGGCGCTGCCGCCGGTCGCGAGGATTTCCCCGGCCAGGGCCTGGGCCGCGGCCAGGCGCTGGTTGGCATGCACGATGACATGGTGGCCGTCGCGCGCGAGCTGCAGCGCGATGGCGCGGCCGAGGCCGCCGCTGGCGCCGGTGACGAGGGCACGTTTTCTGGTGGGAGTGTTCATGCGGCGAGCGGCGTGTTCAGTACGACGGCGGCCCGGCCTTCTGCGACGGGCTGGCCCGCGTGCTGCACGCGGAAGTGGTAGAGGATCTGTTGCGCGTCACCGGCCTGGCGCAGCGCCTCGATGGTGAGGTCGCCCGCCAGGTCGTCCAGCCGCAGCCGGTGGAGCTGCACGCCGCGGGCGCTGGCGAGGAAGCCGGGGCTCGCCACGCTGCCGGCTTCCTCGCCGATCAGCGCGCCGTGCAAGGCCATGGCCTGGGCCGCGTACTCGATCGCGCAGGGCGCGAGCAGGCCCGAGGCCGTGCGCAGCGGGTTGTCCGCGTCGCGGTGGCTGCTGGCGCTGCAGACGATGGTGTTCGCATCCCAGCGCTCCAGCCGCGCCAGCAGACACATGCGCCCGCTGTGCGGGATCAGCCGCGCGATGGAGGCTGCATCTAGCACGGCGCCACCTCGACCTCTAAGGCCAGGTCGTCCAGGTAGGGCAGGCGCAGCGTGGCTGTGTACCGGCGGGCCAGCGCCTCCAGCAGCGGCAGCGCGGCAGCCGCCGGGATGGCGCAGCGCAGCGCTTCCAGCGATGCATCGGCGCAGGCGCTCGGATCGCTTTGCGCCGCGATCGGTTGGACGCGCAGCTGTGCCAGGCTGGTAGCGCTGCGCACCGGCGCGAGCAGCAGCGCCACACCGAAGTTCTCGGGGATCGGCCGTTTGCTGTTCAATGGCTCCGGATAGGGCAGGTCGTAGGCCACCAGCAGCAGCGGCCGGGCCTCGGCCATCTGCGTGGCAGCGGCTTCGAGCAGTCCGGCGGCGAAGCTGCCGTTGTGCGCGCACAGGCTGGTGGAACTGGCCCGGCTGGCCACCGCGATGTGCCAGTAGCCGGCCGCGGCGTTGTGCACAGAGTTCGTGAAGCGCGTGGGTGAGATCAGCGGGTTGGGCACGGCGAGTGCCTCGCACAGCGAATGGCAGTTCGCACCTTCGCCGCCCGAGGAGGTGAACACCGTGGCAAGCGTGGACGGGTCGGCGCCCGCGTGGGCGATGGCGGCATCGGCCACCGCCATGGCCAGGCGCATCACCGGGCCGGCACGCCGGCGCTCGGCCGGCGGCAGGCGCGCGGGCGGCATGAGCAGCGTCGGTGCAAACGCATGGGCGGCCTCACCGCGCAGCACGGCTTGGGCCGTGGTCCAGTCAGGCAGGCCCGGACCCAGCAGGCCAATGCCCTCGACGTAGAGCGGGTTCATGCACGGTCCTTTCCGAGCACCAGGCTGGCGTTGGTGCCGCCGAAACCGAAGGAGTTGCTCAGCACGCGCCGCAGCGGCGCGTTGCGGTTGTGGTCCAGGTAGGGCACGTGCAGTTCCGGGTCGGGGTGCTGGCGGTTCAGCCCGCCGGGGATGAAGCCGTGCTGCAGGGCCAGCAGGCTGATCGCAGCTTCCACACCGCCGGCTGCGCCCAGCGTGTGGCCGGTCGCGCCTTTGGTCGAGCTGCAAGGCGGCGCCGCGTCGCCGAACACGGCGCGCACGGCGCGGTCTTCCGAGGCGTCGTTGGTCGGCGTGGCCGTGCCGTGCAGGTTGATGTAGTCGATGTCGGCCGGCGCGAGCGCAGCGGCGTCCAGCGCGGCGCGCATGGCGGCGATCGCGCCCGCACCCTCCGGGTGGGGCGTGCTCATGTGGTGCCCGTCGTTGGTTTCCCCCACGCCCAGCACCCAGCCTTCAGGGGCATCGGCGTCGCGTTCGATCAGCGCGAACGCCGCGGCCTCGCCGATGGACAGGCCGCGGCGCTGCGCGTCCCACGGCCGGCAGGCCTCGGGCGCGAGCAGCTCCAGCGCGTTGAAGCCGTACAGGGTGGTCAGGCACAGGCTGTCCACGCCGCCGACCACGGCGGCGTCGATCCAGCCGGCCTGCAACATGCGCTGGGCGTTGCCGAACACCTTGGCGCTGGACGAGCAGGCCGTGGAGACGACGAAGCGCGGGCCACCCAGTTGCAGCGCCTCGGCCATGAACAGCGCCAGCGAGTAGGTGTTCTGGGTTTCGGCGTAGCGGAAGGCATCGGGCAGACTGCCGTCGCTCTGGCGGTTGCGGTAGGCCAGCTCAGTTTGCAGCAGGCCCGAGGTGCTGGTGCCCAGGAACACGCCCACGCGGCGTGCGCCCCAGCGTTCGCGCGCCCGCACCACCGCATCGGCGAAGCCGTCCTGCGACAGCCCCAGCCAGGCCAGGCGGTTGTTGCGGCAGTCCAGTGCGGACAGCGGCGCGGGCAGCTGTACGCCGTGCACGCCTTCGACTTCGCCGGTCCAGGTGGCCAGCGGCAGATCCATGAAGCGCAGAGGCGCCAGCCCCGAGCGCTGGGCCTGTAGCGCCGCCAGCGTGGCCGCGCGGCCGGCACCCAACGCGGTCGTCAGCGTGAAGGCAGAGATGGCAAGAGGGTTCATTCCTTCACTTTCGCGATCAGCAGGACATTGGCGAAGGGCGTGCCGGCACTCATGGGCCGGCTGCTCACGGCGAAGCCGAGCCGCGCGAGCTCGGCCGACCACTCGGCCAGCGTGCGCCCGTACTGGGGCAGCACCCGGTGGCCGCGCACGCGCGTCACCACCGCATCGACCCACTGGCTGACCGCGAAGCCGCGCCGCGCTGCTGCATCGCCGACGCGCAGCAGCAACCGGCCGCCGGGCGGCAGCGCGGCACGCACGCGGGCCAGCACGGCGTTCTGCTCGGCGATGGTGATGTAGTGCAGCACGTCCAGGATCACCACGGCATCGGCCGGCGGAAATGCTGTGCTGCGCATGTCGCCGCAAACGAAGCGGGCCTGCGCACCGAGCGGCGCGAGCGCGGCCCGGGCGCGCTCCACGTCGCGCGGCATGAGCTCGATGCCGGTCACCTGGGCCGGCGCCGGTGCCGGCGGCCAGGCGGCCGGCCAGCGGCCCGCGCGGGCCTGGGCACCGGTGCTGGCGAGCAGGCTCGTCAGGAGGCCCTGACCACAGCCGATGTCCAGCACACGCGAGCCGGGCGGGATGAGGCCGGCTTCGATCAGGTGGCGGAACACCGGATCCATGGACAGCTTGCCGCGCGCGAAATGCCAGGCGAAGCGGCCGGCCGCGCGGTAGGGCGCGCACGCTCGCTCGCGCAGGGCCGTCCAGGCATGGGAGGGGTTCAAGAGTGCAGCGCCTCGGGGAGGGTGACGGGTTTGAGGCCGGCATGGCGCAGCCGCGCGAGCAGCAGCGGCAGGGCCTGCAGCACCACGGGTCGGCCATCGGCCATGGGCGCGCCATGGCGGTCGTGCAGCAGCACGATGTCGCCGGCGGCCAAGCCACGGGTCAGGCGCGCGAGCACGGCCTGCGGGTTGGGCTCGCGCGTGTCGAAGCCCCGCCTTGTCCAGCTCACGAGCCGCAGGCCCAGCGCGTGCAGCACCGGGTCCAGGAACAGGTTGCGCAGGCCGGCCGGGGCGCGAAAGCAACTGGGCCGCTCGCCCGTGGCCTGGGCGATGCGGTCCTGCGCCTCGCCGATCTCGCGGCGCAGCGCACGCGGCCCCTGCACCGAGAAGTGGTGGCGATGCCGCAGGCTGTGGTTCTGCACGCTGTGGCCGCGCCGCACGATCTCGCGCGCCAATGGCGCGTAGCGCGTGGCCTGCTCGGCGATGCAGAAGAAGGTGGCGCGCGCGCCGTGCGCGTCCAGGATGTCCAGCACCTGGGGCGTGACGGTGGGGTCGGGGCCGTCGTCCAGCGTCACGGCGACGTCGCCGCGCGCGACGGCCGGGGCGGGCAGGCGCAGCAGGTTGGGGCCGAGCCAGGTCGAGCGTGGCCACAGGCCGGTGGCCGTCAGCAACGCGTGGTCCAACACCACGGCGCCCAGCGCCCAGGGCCACAGCGGCGGCGCGGCGGCCGCCAGGCCCGCCGCGCCCAGGTGGCAGGCCGCGCTGGCCTTGAGCAGCAGCGGCGCACGCCAGCGCTGTGCGGGGGCGGAGGAGGCTGCGGCAGCGTGCATCGGCCCGGAATTTACTGGACGCGCGCCGCAGCGCGTGTAGGAATGAAAGCCGCCGACAGCAGCAGGCACAGCACGATGCCGGGGGCCACCACCTGGCCCAGGGCCGACAGCGTGGCGATGCTGGACAGCGCGAGCAGGAAGAACGAGGTCGCCGCCGTCGCGTTGGCCAGTGCCAGCGATGCCAGCAAGTCCTCGTCCACCGGCATGGGGCCGGGACCGCGGTGCGCGTCCTGCTCGGCGCGCAGCTGGTCGAAGAACAGCGCGTAATTGGAGCCGATGGCCACGGTCAGCAGCAGGCCGACCAGGTGCAGGATGCCAAGCTCGACGCCGGCCAGTGCCAGCGTGGCGATGACGATCAGCGACGCGGCGCCGACCGCCTGGGCGATGCGCCACAGCCGCGCCCAGGAGCGCAGGTGCGCCAGCAGCACCAGGCACAGCGCGAGCGCGCCGAACGCGGCCTGCACCCCGGCCTCGTGCAGGTAGCGCGCGTACATGCCGCGCAACTCGCCTGCGATGTCCACGACCTGCACCTGGGGCATGTCGGCGAAGGCGGCACGCAGCGCCGCGGTGTCCAGTGGCTGGCTGCCCTGGCTCAGCGTGAGCATGCCGCGCCAGGGACGCTCGCCACCGCCCGGCACCATGAGCGCGTCGAAGGCCGCGGCCAGCGGCGTGCCGTCCAGCGCGGCGCGGTTGAGCAAAGGCTGGACGCGCGCGCGCTCCACCTCCTCGACGAAGGGGGCGAGACGGGCCGCGGCGATCGGGCCGTCCTGCGTCGCCTGGTCCAGGCGTCGGCGCAGCTCGCCAGCGTCCGGCAACGCATCGCGGCGGGCCTGCTGCAGGGCCGGGCTGGGCAGGATGCGCGCGGGCGAGGCGTAGCCGGCCAACTGGCCCGCGGCCACGAGCCGGTCCAGCCGCGCACTGGCGGCCTCGGCCGCCTGCAACACGCCGGCCTCGTCGGCGGCAGCCACGGCCACCACCACGCCGGGGTCGCTCGCGCCGAGGTCGCCGCGCAGCGATGCGTCCAGTTGCAGCTTGTCCTCGCCCACGGGGCTCAGCGCCGCGAGGTCGCCCCGCCAGGGCGAAGGCAGCCAGGCCAGCGCCAGGGCTGCGGCCACGGCCAGCGCCGCGAGCGGCCAGCGCAGCCGCTGCAGGCCGCGCATGGCGATCGCCACCCCGCGGCCCAGGTGGCGGCGCAGGCCCAGGCCGGGTGCGCCGTCCGGTGCCACCGCAGTCAGCACGAAGCGCGTGGTCAGCGCCGCGCCGGCCAGGCCGGCGACCGAGAACAGGCCCAACTGGGCCAGGCCCGGAAAGCCCGAGAACAGCAGGGCCGCGAAGCCGCACAGCGAGGTCCACAGACCCAGCCGCACCGTGGGCCAGCCGACCTGCAGCCAGCGCCGCGCGCCGGCTCCGGTGTGCGGGGCGCCGCGGGCCTGGATCAGGTAGTAGATGGCGTAGTCCACGGCCTCGCCGATCAGCGTGGTGCCGAAGCCCAGCGTGATGCCGTGCACGTTGCCGAACGCCAGGCTCACGGCCGCGATGCCGGCCAGAACGCCGGTGCTGACGGGCAGCAATGCGGTGAACAGCGTGCGCAGCGAACCCCCGAAGGACAGCAGCAGCAGGCCGACGACGATCACGCCACCGGCCAGCGCGAGCTTCTCGACCTCGGTCTTGATCTGCGCACGCGACGCGACGGCGAAGCTGCCGGCGCCCGAAACCAGCAGCGTGAGTGCTGGCGCATCCGCCTGTTGGGCGAAGCGGCTGCGCACCAGTGCCAGGGCCTGCTCCTGGCCGTCCAGGTCGCCTCCGTCGGCATGCGTGGTGGCCAGCAGCACGGCGCGTGCGCCGTCGCGCGAGACCCAGACGCCGCCCTCGCTGCGCGGCGCCTGGGCCGGCAGCATGTGCTCGGCCATGCGCAGCGTCTCGCCCGTGGGGTCGCGCAGCAGGATGGGTTTGACGAGGCTGCCGGCCGGCGTGCCGAGCAGGCTGGTCGTTTCGTCGATGGCTTCGCGCAGGCCTTCGGCCGTGAAGCGCCGCGCGTCCACGCCCGGGCTCAGCACGTAGCGGTGTGCGAACAGGAACTGGCCGGTGTCGGCGAAGGCGCTGTTGTCGCCGTTGTGCACGGCATCGAAAGCGCCGCTGGCGCGCAGGGCCCGGCCCAGCTCCAGCGAGGCGCGCGCACGCTGCTCGGCGTCGCCGCCCTCGAGGCCGATCAGCACGAGGCGCGAGGCCACGCCGCTTTGCAGCTGGTCCAGCAGCACGGCCTGCTCGGCGCTCGGGTTGCGCGGCAGAAAGGCCGACAGGTCGGCCACGTAGTGCGTGCGCGCCGTGATGACGGCCGCCACCAGCACGAACAGCAGCCAGAGCAGGACGGCGGTGTTGCGCAGCCTGCGCATCAGAACGGGGCCCGTGCGCTCGTTCCAGCGCGCCACTTGCAGCGTACGAACCGGCTCGCATGGCACTGGTCGAGAGGCCGCGGAGCAGGCCATGCCAGCGCAGCCGCGGAACTGGCTCTGCCAGGCCGCCGGGTGCGCCCCCTTGAGGGGTATCGGATGGCGACACGAAGTGCGCCAGCCAAACGGGGTGGTGTCATTTCGGGGTGATCTGCATGACGGCGTAGTCGCCGTCGGCCATCGAGATGGTGATCTGGCGCGGTGCCGACTGCCGGCCCTGGATCGCCACCTGCACCACCAGCTTGCGCAGTGCGGGTGCGCGCGGTGCCAGCAGCAGCTGCCAGTCGGCCGGGCCGCCGCCGACCTGGGCCTCGAAGTGCCGCTCGATGGCGGCGCGGTTGCCGGTCAGCGTGCCCCGGATGGCCTCGACGATGACGGCTGCTTCGGGCACGCTGTCCAGCTGCAGCGTGCGGCTGCGGCTACCCTGGCGCATGGTGAGTTCGTTGCCGACCACGGCGATGCTCTCGCTGCGCGGCGCCAACGTTTCGCGCACGAAGCGGTCCGGCGCCTGGAACGACAGCCGGCCGCGGCTTTCCACGGGCCGGTCCAGCAGGCTGGAATGGCGGGTTTCGGTGAACGTCGCCTCGCCGGACTGCACCTTGGCCAGCAGTTGCATGAGCTGCACCAGGTCGAAGGCCTGGGCGTGCAGCGCAGGCGGCAGCGCCATCAGCGTGGCCAGCAGCGTGCGGCGGTCAAGGCGTAGAGGGAGCGGGTGCATCGGCATCGCTTTGCCAGAAGTCGTAGAAGTTGAACCAGTTGTACGGCGCCTCGCGGCACATGGATTGCAGCAGCGCCACATAGCGTTCGAGCGCGGTCGCGATGGCGGCTTCCAGCTGGTCCGGCGGCACGGCGCGAAAGTCCACCAGCGGCTCGAAACGCAGGCTGTAGCGGTTGCCGCCATGGTAGAGGCCGGCCATGAAGAACACCCTCTGACGCAGCATGGCCGCAAGCCGCAGCGGGCCGTCGGAGAAGGGCGCGGGCCGCCCCAGAAAGGGCAGTGTGCGCGTGCGCGAGCGGCCCGATGCAGCGCCCGGCAGCGTGCGGTCGGCCAGCAGGCCGGCCATGCCGCCTTCGTCCAGCCAGCGCCGCAGCGCCAGCATGGCGCCGGGCCGGCCCAGCGCGATGGTGTGCAGCTGGACCTGCGGCGCGATGGCCTGCAGCGTGGCGTTGATGAGGCGCGCGTTGTCCTCGTACATGAGCATGGCTGCACGCGTGCCCACGCCCTGGGCTGCGGCGCGCAAGGCCTCGAAGCTGCCCAGGTGCGCGCCCATCAGCACCACGCCCTTGCCCTCGGCCAGCACGGCCTCGACAGCCGGCACGTTGCGCGTGTCGAATTCGAACTGCGCCAGCCGGCCCTGCAGCAGGTAGACCCGGTCGAGCACGGTCGCGGCGAAGGCGTGGATGTGGCGGTAGCTGTCGCGCCAGCCGGCCGGGCGTTGCAGCACCTGGCCGAGGTACTGGCGCGAGGCACGGCGCGCGCGGCCGTTGGCGAGCAGGAAATACAGCGCGATCGGATGCAGCACCAGCCGGGCCACCGGTCTGCCCGCGTGAACGGCAATCGTGCGCATGAGCCGCAGAACCCAGAGATTGCTGCGCTCGCGCTGGCTGGCCCAGTCCGCCGAAGGCGCCGGGCTGCTCACGAACTCGCCCCTTCGAACTGTCCGCTGGCCGCCAGCCGGTCGCCGTGGCTGCGGTCGCGCACCGCGAAGCGCAGTCCGCGGCCGCTGGCGTCCAGCTCGAGCGCCAGTTCGGCGCCAGGTCGCACGGGCGCCAGAAACTTGACGTTGGCCAGGCGCGGCGCACGACCCAGGCGCTGGGCGAGCGCGCCGTCGGCCAGCACGGCCTCCAACACCTCGGCCAGCAGCGCCACGCCGGGCAGCAGCGGTTGGCCCGGGAAGTGGCCGGCGAAGGCCGGGTGGTCGACGGGAATCCGCAGCGCCAGCAACTGCATCACGGCGCGAGCTGGCGCCTGGCCCATTCGCCGAAGGCGATCGCGGGCAGCTTGCCGGTGGAGGGTTCGCGCGGCAGCGCGGGCACGGCCACGGTGCGGCGCGGCAGGAAGACCGCGTCCACGCGCGGGCGCAGGTGGGCCAGCACGGCCTGCTGCAGCGCAGCCGGCGTGAGGCCGGGCGCGACGACGAAGGCGACCAGCCGGGTGACGGCGCCGTCGAGCTCGTCGGCCGGCAGCCAGAACGCACCGTCGACCACGCCGGGCACGCTGTTGAGGTGAAAGTTCAGGTGCGCGAGCGAGTTGCGCTTGCCGGCGATGTTGATGAGGTCGTTGGAGCGGCCCAGCAGACGGAAGCGCGTGGGCTCCAGCACTTCGAGGATGTCGGCCAGCGGCGTGGCTTCGACCACATGACCGCCCTGCACGCGCGCGTGTTCACCGTCGCCCGACAGCCGCAAGCCGTCGTAGGTGCGCCATTCGGGCCCGTCCGTGGTGCGCCGCGTAGCAACCTGGCCGGCCTCGGTGCAACCGTAGATCTCCACGAGCTGACCGTGCAGCATGGCTTCGGCGCGTGCGGCCAGCTGCGGCGACAGCGGGGCCGTGGCGCTCAGCACGATGTCCACCGTGGGCAAGGCGATGCCGGCCTCCAGCAGCATGCGCAGGTGGAACGGCGTGGTGACCAGCATGCGCGGGCGCGGCAGGCGGGCCAGCGCGGCGGCGATGTCGGCGGGGTAGAAGGGCCGCTCGGCATCGAAGGCTGCGCCGCCCAGCAGAGCGATCAGCACCGTGGACTCGAATCCGTACATGTGCTGCGGCGGCACGGTGGCCACGAGGTTCAGGCCTTGCAGGTCGGGCCGGCCCAGGTGTTCGGCCAGGCGCTGCGCGCCTTCCACGGTGCAGTCCACGAGCGGGCCCCAGTGCTTGGCGTGGGGCACGGGCTGGCCCGTGGAGCCCGAGGTCAGCACGTGGGCGACGAGTTGGTCGCGCGGCAGGGCCGGCGCAGCCTGGGCCCGGGCGTCGCCGGCATCGGTGGCGACCACCTGCGGCAGATCGACCTCGTGGCCGGGCGCATCGACCAGCGCATAGGCCTGCGGGAACAGTGCGCGCAGCCGCGCCACCGTCGCGCTCTGGTGGTTGGGCGGCATCAGGTTGCCCTGGCCGCGCAACATGGCCGCGCCCAGGCCGACGGCGAAGCGGTAGCGGTCGCCCGAGAGGTTCAGCATCGCGCCTTCGGCCGGCAGCTGCACGGCCAGGGCCTGCACGTCGGCAAGGTAGCGCCGGCGCGCGATCGGCTGGCCGGCACGCCAGGCCAGCGGCGCGTCCAGGTCGGTGCCGGTGACGAGCGTGCTCATTGGACGGTGTCGTGCTGTGCCGGTTTGCCGCTGTGCATGTAGCTGCGGATCGCGTCGGCCAGGCTGGCGCGTTCGAACTCGGGGTGCAGACGGTAGCGCAGCCAGTATTCGCCGCCGAACAGCGCGGCCACGGCCACCGGCGTCAGCACGTTGGCGAAAACGGCCCAGGCCTCGAACGGGGCGAAGGCGTACAGGCCCAGCGACAGCAGCGCCGTGGCGACGAAGTACAGCGTCCAGATGCCCGTGAGCCGGCGCGTGTACGCCGCCATGGCCGGCGTGAAGTTGCGGTGTACGCGACGCGCCAGCTGGGTGATCAGCGCCTCGTGGCCGGCGCGCAGCGTGCCGCCGAATCCCACCGCCAGGAACACGTTGATGCCCACGTGCTGGGCCAGGTAGAGCAGGCGGTCCGACAGCGGCGTGCGCAGGCTGGCCTGGCCGCACAACGCGGCCAGCGAAAGGGCGGCCAGCAGCGCCAACGGGCGCTGGCCGCCGCGCCAGGCGCCGCAGGCGACGGCCAGCAGCATGGGCGCCAGCACGCCCACGGCGTTCCAGGGCGAGGCCGGCGCGGCGGTCATGAGCCAGTGCGAGACCGCGGTGTAGCTCAGGGCCAGGGCCAGCACGGCGAGGATGCGGACGGGCATGGGGATCGGGGGGCAGGGCAGGGCGGCGGCGCAGGTCCACCGCGCGTGGCTAGCCGGCCTCGGTGCGGTGCGCCGCGATGTGCTCGGCCAGGCTGGCCAGCGAGCCGAAGATGCGCACGTTGTCTTCGTCGTCCGAGCGCAGCTGAAAGCCATAGCGCTGCGACACCACGAGGGCCACTTCGAGGATGTCGATGGAGTCCAGGCCCAGGCCTTCGCCATAGAGCGGGGCGGCCGGATCGATGGATTCCGGAGCGACTTCCAGGTTCAGGGCCTCGACGAGGAGGGCCGCCACTTCGCGTTGCAGATCGGTCTGGGTCGGATTCATGGGGTCAGGGGTCGGTTGGCGGCGGGGGCCTGGCGCCGGCCCTGCGGCGGCCCTGCGACGGGCGCGAAGTATAGCGGCCGGCTGCGCCGCGCCCTGCAGTGCCGGCGCCGTCCGACATGCCTGCTGCGGGCACATCGCTACAGTGCCGGCCATGAACACTGCACCTCCTTCCTCCCCATGGTTCCGGCTGCCGGCACTGGCCTTGTGCGCGGTTCTGGCCGGTTGCGCCGCCAACGTCGAGCGCCCCGGTGCGGCCGGCGGCACCGCGTTGCAGGTCCCGGGGCGCGCGCAGGCCAGCGTGGCGCTGGTGGTGCGCGCGGCCCATCCCGAAGTGGCCAAGTCTTCGGACTGGCAGGCGCTGCGCGGGGCCTGGCGCGACGCCATGGCCGAGGCCGCGCGCGCGGCGGGCAAACAGTTCCAGTACCTGAAGAACGAGCCGCAGAGCGCGCCGGCCGGCAGCACGCTGGTGGTGGTGCAGGTCAAGGACTACCGCTACCTCAGCACCGGTGCGCGCTACGGCCTGGGCGTGATGACCGGCAATGCCTACGTCAACGCCGACGCATCCTTCTACGTGGGCCCGGGCCGCACGGCCGTGGGCCAACGCAGCTACAGCACCTCGAGCAGTGCATGGCAGGGCATTTTCTCGGCCATGACCGACAAGCAACTGGCCAGCATCAGCGCGGCCATGCTCAAGGACATCGACGGCGGCTGAGCCTCAGCGCAGCGGCTCGGGCGCAGGCGTCGGTGGGCCTACGCGCAGGAAATTGTTGATGCACTGCACGCCTTCGACGTCCGCCGTGATGTTCAGGGCGAGCACGATGACCTGCTGGCTGGACACACCGCCGGACAGCGTCGCGACGCCGTTGCTCACGCGCGCGTCGATCTGCTCGGACAGCAGCTTCTTGCGGAACTTGAGCTTGCTGGCCAGCTTCATGCCCAGGCCCTGGTCGCGGAAGAACCCGCTGTTGCCGGCGCGGCAGCTGGCGCTGGTCTTGGCGCGTGCGGCGGCCGGGGTGGTCTCGGAAGGCTCGTCGGCGAAGGCCGGGGCGCAGGCCAGCGCGGCGCAGACGAGGACGGAACACGCGAACTTCATTCAGTGGACTCCGGTGGCTCGGGGACCGCATTGATAGCACGGTCCGACCGCAGCGTCGGTCGGACGGCGCCGCATGCGGTCCGACACGCGACGTGCATGGGGAACAATGGCGCGATGGGTGCTGCCGACTTCCTTCTTTCTCCCGCCGTTCAACAGATCCTGCAGCTCACGCTGGCCGACCCTGCGAAGCAGTTCGCCGCCGCCGACCTGGCCAAACTGTGCAAGCTCGCGCTGCCGCAGGTCGAGGAGACCGTGGGCCATCTGCTCGCCCACGGCGTGCTGCGGCGCGGCGAAGCCTGCGAGGGCCAGCCCGAGACGGTCGGTATCGACCAGGGCTTCGTGTTCTACCCTGAGCTGCGCCGCATCGCGGTCAAGTCCTTCGCCGCGGCCGAACCGCTGCGCGCGATGCTGCAGTCCAAGTTCCGGACCTCGGTGCAGCGCGCCTTCCTGCTCGGCGAGGACGCCGAGACCGGTGCCTTGCAGCTCTTGCTGGTCTACGCCGACCTGGCCCCGGAGCGCGAGGCGCTGGACCAGGCCCTGCGCAGGCTGCTCAAGTCCGGCGCGCTGCGCCAGCATGTGCAGGCCGACGTGGTGCCGGCGCGGCACGTCGACGCGCTGCGGCGTGGCGACGCGCTGCACGCCCGGCTGGCGGCGGACGGCTGCATCGACATCTCGCCGACCGGACCCAGGAAACCGCGTGCCGCGCCCGCGCCGCACATGGGCCTGCTGGCCCGGGCGCGCCGGCGCCTGGGCGGCTTGGGGACGTGAGGACCGGCCGCTGTAGGACCCCGGCCGGGCGTACAGGGGCCGGCCGCTGACAGCGCGGGACACGGGCCGGCGCTAACGTACACGCCATGTTGCTCGACACCCGCGCCACCATCACCGTCGAATGTCCCCATGCCTGCCCGGTCGTGGCCATGCTCCGCCCGCGCAGCGGTGCTGCGCAGTGGGTGGTGTCCGAGCGCTACGCGATCTCGCCCTGGCTGCGCCCACGAGAGTACGAGGATGCCTTCGGCAACCTGTGCCAGCGCTTCACCGTGCCACCCGGTCGCACCACGCTGGACGTGCAGTCGCGCGTGGAGGTCGATGCGGAACTGGCCGTCGCGCCCGATGCCGCACCCACGCCGATCGAGCTGCTGCCCGACGACGTGCTGGTTTACCTGCTGCAAAGCCGCTACTGCCCTTCGGACAAGCTCGAGGCGCGGGCGCGCGAGATCGTGGCCGGCGCGGCCCCGGGCTATGCGCAGGTGGAGACCATCCGGCGCTGGATCCACGAGAACCACGAGTACCGCTACGGCGTGAGCCAGGAAAGCACCGACGCGCTGGACACCATGCAGGCCAAGGCCGGCGTGTGCCGCGATTTCGCCCACATCGGCGCGGCGTTGTGCCGCAGCCTGCGCATCCCGGCCCGCATCGTCGTGGGCTATCTGCACCAGCTGGACCCCATGGACCTGCACGCCTGGTTCGAGGCCTTTGTCGGCGGGCGCTGGTACAGCTTCGATGCGACCCAGACGGCGCCGCGCGGCGGCCGTGTCGTGATGGCCTATGGCCGCGACGCGGCCGACGTGGCGTTTCTGTCCAACTACGCCGACATGACGGTGGTCGACATGCAGGTCAGCGTGGAGCAGGCCGACCAGCCTTGACGCGCGGCGGCACAAGACCTTCGCCGACGCGGGTCGAAGCGCCGCGCCCGCCGAACGTGTACACTCGCGGGCCTGCCGTGACGTGCTCTCCCACACGGCAGATGTCGTCCGACATGCACGCGCCCCCACTGCGGGCCCGCGCCACGCCTTCATGACCGGCCTTGCCCGGTCCTTCGCGGTCGTCGAATCCTTCCACGGAGAGCTTCACCGCTCCGGCCCGCGCCGGAATTTCCCCCTGCCTGTGGGCCGTCGTCGGCAACAGGCCCATCCATGTCCCTGATTTCAAGCGCCGGTCTCACCGTCGGCAAGTACCTCATTTCCCCCCTCGTCCGCGTGGCCGACGGCGGTGGCTACAGCGCCTCCGTGTCGGTCAAGAGCGGCCGCGGCACCGGCACCCACGACCGCGTGCTGCGCCTCATCGGCCGCTTCCGCACGGCCGAAAACGCCCGCAGCCACGCATTGGCCGAGGGCATGGCCTACATCCGCCCGCGCTTCGGCGCGTCGGGCTTTCCCCTTTGCAACCAAGGAGCCGAATGAGCAAGGAAGAACTGATCGAGATGCGCGGCAAGGTGGACGAAGTCCTGCCCGATTCGCGCTTTCGCGTGACGCTGGAGAACGGCCACAACCTCGTGGCCTACACCGGCGGCAAGATGCGCAAGCACCGCATCCGGATCCTGGCGGGCGACAACGTCTCGCTGGAGCTGTCTCCCTACGATCTCACCAAGGGACGGATCACCTTCCGTCACCTCGAACCCCGCGCCGGCGGCGCACCCGCCCGCCCGCAGTACCGGCGCTGAACGCGCCAAACACCAAGGAATCACCATGAGCACACGCATCTACGTCGGCAACCTCGCCTACAGCATCACCACCGACGCCCTGCGCGAAAACTTCTCGGCCTACGGCGAAGTCAAGTCCGCCCAGGTCATGCAGGATCGCGACAGCGGCCGCTCCAAGGGCTTCGGCTTCGTCGAAATGGGCACTGCCCAGCAGGCCCAGGACGCGATCTCGGCACTGAACGGCGCCATGGCCGATGGCCGCGCGCTGACAGTCAACGAAGCCCGTCCGCGTGAAGAGGGCGGCGGTGGCCGCGGCTTTGGCGGCGGCGGCCGTGGCGGCTACGGCGGTGGCCGCAGCAGTTACTGAATGCCTTAGCACAGCGCAACCGCCTTCGGGCGGTTTTTTTGTGTCCGCGCTGGCCGCTGTTGTCCCAGATTGCCGTGGGCAAGGCTGTGGACAAGTGCAGGAGCATCTCCGCCAAGCCTTGTCCGGCGCGGCTTGCGCCACGGTGCACGCAAAAGAGGCAGTCAGTCCAGCGTGATGTTGCCGGCCTTGATCAGCGCCGCCCATTGCGCTTCCTCGCGCGCGAGAAAGGCATTGATCTCATCCTGCGACTGCGGCTTGCGCACGATGTTGCCCTGAGCCTCCATCGCGCTGCGCAGGGCCGGGTCGAGCAGGGCCTGGTCGACCGCGGCCTTGAGCCTGGCGGCCACGGCCGGCGGCGTACCCTCGCGCACGATCACGCCGAACCACAGTGCGGCGTCGAAGCCGGGCAGCGTCTCGGCAATCGTCGGCACATCGGGCAGCAGCGGCATGCGCTCGCGCGTGGTCACGGCCAGCGCCTTGAGCTTGCCGGCCTTGACCTGCGGCAGGCTGGTGGCCGGCGCGTCGAACATCAGCTGCACCTGGCCGCCGATCAGATCGGTCACGGCCGGCACGCTGCCCTTGTAGGCCACGTGGGTCATGGCCACGCCGGCCCTCTGCGCGAACAGCTCGCCCGCCAGGTGCAGCGAGCCGCCGACGCCGACGGAGGCGTAGTTGACCTTGTCGGGATTGGCCTGGGCGTAGCGGCGGAATTCGGCCACGTTGTTGGGCGGCAAGGCGGCCGGCACGACCATGACCATGGGGGTGTCCACCACCACCGAGAGCATGCGCAGGTCGCGTCTGGGTTGGTAGGAGAGCTTCCGGATCAGCAGCGGGTTCAGCACCATGGTGGAGCCCGCGCCCATCAGGAGGGTGTTGCCGTCGGCCGGCTCGCGCATCAGCGCGTCGACCGCGATGATGGTGTTGGCACCGGGCTTGTTCTCCACCACGACGGGCTGGCCGAGCTGGCTGGCCATGCTGCCGGCCACCAGGCGCGCCAGCTGGTCGGTCACGCCGCCCGGTGCGTAGGGCACGAGCAGCTTGAGCGGTCGGTCGGTCTGCGCTGCGACGCCTGTGGCGAAGGGCAGGGCGAGGGCAGCGGCGCACAGCGCGCGGCGGCGGGCGGATGGAAGGGGCATGCGGTCTCCGGTGTGGCGCGCCGGGCCTGCGGCGCGCGTCGTTGAGGGGCGACTGTCTGTTCGCGCTGCCGATTCTGGTGGGCCGGCGCCATGTCGCGGTGTCGCCAGCGCTACTGGCATAAGGTTCTAACGATTGGTTCGTTCCCTTCCTGCGGGCGCTTGCACACAATCCGCCCGACCTTTGCGGTGGCCAGGCCACCGTCTCTTGCAGGAGTGTTTTTCATGGCCCATGCCGTGCCCCTCTCTTTCGACCAGGCCTTGCCCATCACCTGGGCATCAACGGTGCTGGACGTGACCGCCCGCGCCTGGCAGCTCGCGCCGCGCTCGGCCCAGGCGCCGGCCCGCCGCGCCCCCCATGGCTATGTGCCGCGCCGTGCCCGCCAGCGCGCCGCCGCGCTGGCGGCGCTACGGCCTGCCGTTCCCGTGCTGCTGGCGCATTCCCGGTGAGCGCGGCCATGGACATCCAGGCCATCAACCGCGTGCAGCTGCCGTTCCCGCCAGCGCTGGAAGGCGCCGTCACGCATTTCTACGGCGAGCTGCTGGGCCTCACGCTGATGCCGCAGCCCAGCGGCCCGGTGCTGCGCTTTGCCGCACGCGGCCAGCGCGTGGACTTGGTCGCCACCGAGCAGGCCGCCGCCACGGCGCCCGGGCTTACGCCGCTGTCCTTCGAGGTACAAGGCCTGCCGCAGCTGCGCAAGCGCCTGCTCGACGCCGCCTTCCCGATCGAGGAAAACCAGCCGCTGCCCGGCTACCTGCGCTTTTTCGTGCACGATCCGGCCGGCAACCGGCTCGAGTTTGTCGAGCCGGATGTGAACTGATTAACCCAAGGAGACCCATGTCCAACGACTGGAAGTTCGAGACCCTGTCCGTGCACGCCGGCTATTCGCCGGACCCGACCACGCGCGCCGTGGTGCCGCCGATCTACCAGACGGCCGCCTACGCCTTCGACAGCGCACAGCATGGCGCCGACCTGTTCGACCTCAAGGTGCCGGGCAACATCTACACGCGCATCATGAACCCGACGCAGGATGTGCTCGAGCAGCGCGTCGCGGCGTTGGAAGGCGGCACCGCACCAAGGCCGTGTTCGTCGAGTCGCTCGGCAACCCGGCCGGCAACGTGACCGACATCGCCACCATCGCGGAGATCGCGCACCGCCACGGCGTGCCGCTGATCGTCGACAACACCGTGCCTTCGCCCTACCTGAGCCGGCCGATCGAGCACGGCGCCGACATCGTCGTGCACTCGCTGACCAAGTACCTGGGCGGCCACGGCAACAGCATCGGCGGCGCCATCGTCGACTCCGGCAAATTCCCCTGGGCCCAGCACAAAGAGCGCTTCAAGCGCCTGAACGAGCCCGACGTGAGCTACCACGGCGTGGTCTACACCGAGGCCCTGGGCCCGGCCGCCTACATCGGCCGCGCCCGCGTGGTGCCGCTGCGCAACACGGGTGCGGCGATCTCGCCGTTCAACGCCTTCTTGATCCTGCAGGGCATCGAGACGCTGGCGCTGCGCATGGACCGCATCACCAGCAACACGCTGGCCCTGGCGCAGCACCTGCAGGGGCACGCCAAGGTCGGCTGGGTCAACTACGCGGGCCTGGAAGACCACCCCGAGCATGGCTTCGCGAAGAAGTACCTGCGCGGCACGGGCTCGGGCATCTTGACGTTCGGCCTCAAGGGGCAGGGCGGCGGCCGCGAGGCCGGCGCACGCTTTCTGGACGCGCTCAAGCTGTTCACGCGGCTGGTCAACATCGGCGACGTGCGTTCACTGGCGACGCACCCGGCTTCGACCACGCACCGCCAGTTGTCGCCCGAGGAACTGGCCAAGACCGGCGTGGGCGAGGACACGGTGCGGCTGTCGGTCGGCATCGAGCACATCGACGACCTGAAGGCCGACCTCGAGCAGGCGCTGGCAGCCGTCTGAGCTGTCCTGCACGGAAAGACCGCGCGGCAACCGCAACCGGCCATGGAGCCTGCGATCCGCCAACACCGGCGAGGAAAAGAGATGGCCCAGTTTGATGTCGCAGAAGTCGCGCGCGCGCTGCATGGCGTGCGCGACGAATGGCGCGCCGCGCAGAAGCGCTCGCGTGAACCGGGTGGCCGGGAGTTTCCCTCGCGCGACGCGCTGGCGCGCATCGTGGAGCGCCTGAAGGGTGCGCTGTTCCCGATGCGTCTGGGCCCGCCGGAGCTGCGCGTCGAAAGCGAGGACTACTACGTCGCCCATGAGCTCGACACGGCCCTGCACGGGCTGCTGCAACAGGCCCGCCTCGAGCTCCACCACGCGCACCGGCATGCCCCGTTGCCGGCCGCGCAGATCGACCAAGAGGCGCAGCAGGCCGTCAAGGCCTTCGCCGCCAGCCTGCCGGCCACGCGCCGGCTGCTCGACAGCGACGTGCTGGCCGCCTTCCATGGCGACCCGGCCGCCGGCAGTGTGGACGAGGTGCTGCTGTGCTACCCCGGCGTGCTGTCCATGATCCACCACCGTCTGGCGCACACGCTCTACGGCCTGGGCCTGCCGTTGCTGGCGCGCATCATCGCCGAGCTGGCCCATGCGCAGACCGGCATCGACCTGCACCCGGGTGCCCGCATCGGCGCTGGCTTCTTCATCGACCACGGCACCGGCGTGGTGATCGGCGAGACGGCGGTGATCGGCGAGCGTGTGCGCATCTACCAGGCGGTGACGCTGGGCGCCAAGCGCTTTCCGACCGACGGGGAAGGCAAACTCAGGAAGGGCCTGCCGCGCCATCCGCTGGTCGAGGACGACGTGGTCATCTATGCCGGCGCGACCATCCTGGGCCGCGTGACCATCGGCGCCGGAGCCGTGATCGGCGGCAATGTCTGGATCACCGACGACGTGCCGCGCGGCGCGAGCGTGACCCAGGCCAGCCTGCAGGCCGCACCCTTGGAGCGCTGAGCCATGAGCTGCGTGGTCGAGCATTCCGGCGGCGCAGCGCGTCGCAGGAGCACCTGGCGGCCCTGCCGCCCCGGCCTCAACGCCCGCAGGCCGCCTTGATGACCTTGTCGCGCGGGTTGGGCTCGAACAGCCGGAATTCCATGGGACGCACCTGGTCGCTCGGGTAGCGCAACTCCTGCAGCGGCACCCGCCACAGCGGCTCGGCGTAGAACTGGCTGCGCAGGAATCGGGCCGTGCCCTGCACGCAGTCGAAGCCCACTTCGCCGCGGTAGGAGCGGAACTGCACACCGTCGTTGCTGGTGCGCACGATGCTGCGGCTCACGCGGATTTCCATCACCACGGAAGCCCCGTGGCGAGAGACCGCGATGGGGTTCATCTCGATGGTGTCGGCGTTCGGATCGGTGCGGTCGCCGACGATGGTCAACCAGAGAACGTCCGCGCGGGCCGCGCCGGCCAGACAGGCGAGCGCGACCAGCAGCCGCTTCACCGCGCCTCGTCCTGCCGGCGGGGCGCAGCCAGCCAGCGGCTCAGCGAGCCGAGCAGCACATCCGGCGCCACCGGCTTGGTCAGGTGGGCGTCGAAGCCGGCCGCCGCCGTCTTCTCGCGGTCGCGCCGGGTTCCCCAGCCCGTCAGCGCGACGATGCGCACGTCGGCCAGGCCCAGGTCCTTGCGCAGCCGCGCGGCGACTTCGAAGCCGTCCATGCGGGGCAGGCCCAGGTCCAGCAGCACGAGGTCCGGTTGCCACTGGGCAGCCGTGCGCAGCGCCTCGGCGCCGTCCGGCGCACCGCGGACCTCATGGCCATCCGCCTCGATGAGCTCCACCAGCGTCGCCAGTCCGTCGACGTTGTCCTCCACCACCAGGATGCGCCCCTTGAGACGCGCCGCTGTGCGCACCTCGGCGGCCTGCGCCGCCCCCGGCGGCGCTGCCACCAACGGCAGTTCGACCCAGAAGGTGCTGCCCTGGTGGAGCCCGGCGCTTTCCACGCCGACGACGCCGCCGTGCATGTCCACGAGCCGCTTGACGAGGGACAGCCCGATGCCCAGGCCACCGTGCGCCTTGGTGCCGGTGTGCGGCAGCTGCGTGAACATCTCGAAGACGCGGCCATGGTCCGCCGGTTCGATACCCATGCCGTTGTCGGCGAGCTCGATGCGCACACGCTGGCCAGCGGACTTGGCAGACAGGCGGATCTGGCCCTGGTCCGGCGTGTACTTGGCCGCGTTGGTCAGCAGGTTGGTGAGGACCTGCACGATGCGCGCCGGATCTGCATCCACCCAAGCCGGAACTTCCTGGACCTCCACGCGCAGCTGGTGCCGCGCACGCTGCATGGCAGGCGCCACCGCTTCCAGGGCCTGGGCGACCAGCGGCCCCAGCGCGACCACCTCGCGCTTGAGCACGACCAGGCCGCGGTTGATGCGCGATACGTCCAGCAGGTCGTCGATCAGCCGGACCAGGTGCCTGGCCTGCCGCTCGATCACCGCGCGCGCGCGCGCCTGGTCGTCCGCCGCCTGCGCACGCTGCAGCAGCGCCAGCGAGAACAGCATCGGCGCGATGGGGTTGCGCAGCTCGTGCGCCAGTGTCGCCAGGAACTCGTCCTTGCGGCGGTCCTGGTCGCGCAGGGCGGCGGCGTCGCGCACCCGCTCGATGTGGACCCAGCAGCGGTCGACCACCTCCGTGATGGTGCGCAGGTCGTCCTCGGTCCAGCGGCGGGGATGCGCTTGGTGCACGGCCATCATCGCCACCAGCCGGCCAGCCTTGACCAGGCCAGCGCACACCACCGCCTTGATGCCGATGGCATTGAACATGCGGCCACCGCCGTCCTCGCCCAGCTCGGCATCGACGTCGTGCACGATGAGGGGCCGGCCGTTGCGCAGATTGGAGGTGGCCTGCGGCCCGAACAGGTCGAGCGTGTAGACGCCGGCGCTGGAGGGCACGCCGGGGCGCGACCAGTCGCTGCGGATCGTGAAGCGGTTACCGTCGGCCTCCACGTCGGCATAGGCGCAGCGCGTGGCGTCCAGATGCTCACCAAGCAGACGGGTGGTGACCTGCATGACCTCGCCGGGGTCGGTCAACATCCGGGTGGAGCGCTCGATGCTGTCCAGCAGATGCAGCCGCCGCTGCGCCGCCTGCTGCAGGGCTTCGGCTGCCTTGCGCCGGGTGATGTCGATCACCGTGCCGATCACACGCCTGCACGCGCCGGCTTCGTCGAACAGGCCCCGGCCCTTGGCCGCCACCCAGCGCACCCGACCATCCTCCTTGCCGACGGTGCGGTACTCCACGTCGTAGAACGCGCGGAGCACGGGGTCCTGCGCCTGTGCGAACGCCTCCAGCACCGCGGGCGCGTCATCGGGATGCAGGCCGGCGCTGAAGTCGCGCAGCGTGACCGGTGCGTGCGCGGAAATGCCGAACATCGCCTTGACGCGGGGCGGCCAGTACAGCGCGCCGCTGTCGACGTCCACGTCCCACAGGCCCACCTCGGCCGCTTCGACGGCGAGCCGCAACTGCTCCTCCCTCGCTTCGAGCGACATGTCGCGGTGCGCAGCACCGCTGTTTGCAGCGTTCATGGATGGATGGCGGGCCGAGGGCGGGTCTGTCTGTGCCGCGCGGGTCGGCGGCAGCGGCATGATAGTGCGGGCGGGCAGGGTCCGCGGCTATTCGACACCGCTCGGGCCGTCGAGCACCTGGCGCACCTTGCGCGCAAGGTCCTGTGGCAGGAAGGGCTTGGAGATGACCGGCAACTCGCTGCCGCCGACGTCGGTGCGTTCGATCGAGTTCTCGGCATAACCCGTCATCAACAGGCATTGCATGGCGGGCCAGTGCTGCTTGGCCTCGCGGGCCAGCATCACGCCGTTCATGCCGCCTGGCATCACGAGGTCGGTCAGCAACAGTTCGAACCGCTGTTCCTCCAGGATGGCCAGCGCCTCAGCGGCGCTGTAGCACACCCGCGCGCTGTAGCCGTACTCCTCCAGCATCAGCTGGGCGAGGTCGGCCACATCGTGGCGGTCGTCCACGATCAGCACCCGCTCCGAGCCCCGGCGCCTGGGCTGCACGGGTTGCGGCGCCTCGCGTTCAGGCACTTCGTCGGCCGCGGGAAAGTACAGGCGCACCGTGGTGCCCACGCCTTCTTCGGAATAGATCCGCACGATGCCGCCCGACTGCCGGGCGAATCCGTAGACCATGGACAGGCCCAGCCCAGTGCCCTTGCCTTCCTCCTTGGTCGTGAAGAAGGGATCCATCACGCGCGCCACCACGGCGGGCGACATGCCCACGCCGTTGTCGGTGAATGACACGCTGACGTAGCGACCCGGCAGCAGTTCGTCGAAGCCGGGCCGGTCGTCCGCTTCGACCTCCACGTTCTTGGTCTGGATGCTGAACTGTGGCGAAGGCCGCCCCTGCAATGCGTCGCGCGCGTTGAGGTAAATGTTCAGAAACGCGACCTCCATCTGGGTGGGGTCGATGCGGCTGTTCCAAAGGGGCTTGCCCAGCTCCACGCGCACTGACGCACCACCCAGCGACTGCCGCGCCAGGTCCAGCGTCGATTCCACAAAGCTGTTGAGGTTCACCACGCGGCCATGCAGCTTTTGCTTGCGCGAGAAGGCCAGCAGCTGCTGCGTGAGCGTGCTGGCACGTTCCGCAGAGGCCCGGGCGCTGGCCAGGCTGCGCGCCATCTTCTCGCGCTCCGGCCGGGGCGCGGCCAGGGCGCGCTCGACGATGTCCAAGTGGCCCAGCATGACCTGCAGCAGGTTGTTGAAATCGTGCGCAATGCCGCCGGTCAGCTGGCCGAGCGCTTCCATCTTCTGTGCCTGGCGCAGGCCTTCCTCTGCGTCGCGGCGTCGGCTCACGTCCAGCTGGGACGCGAAGAAGTAGGTGAGCTCGCCGGACTCGTTGAGCACCGGAGAGATGAACAAAGCATTCCAGAAGGCCGAACCGTCCTTCTTGTAGTTGACCATCTCCACGGCGATCTCGCGGCGCTCCTCGATCGCGCGGCGCACCTGCGCGACGATGGACCGATCGGTTTCCGGCCCCTGCAGGAAGCGGCAGTTGGTCCCGATGATCTCTGCAGCCTCGTAGCCGGTCATCTCGAGGAACGCCCGGTTGGCAAAAACGATGGGATTGTCCGGCCGGTGCGGATCGGTCACGAGCATGGGCATGCGCGTCGTCTGCACGGCAGCAAAGAAGATGTTGTGTCCTTCCTTGCTGATGTCGCCGGTCGCGGTATCGACCACCCGCACGGGTGCCGTCTTGTGGACTGCCATGGGCGTTGCCGCTCCCAGAAATGTGGTTGTTTTATGCCGACAGGCAAGGCGCCGTGCGGTCGCTCAAGTCTGCGCGTGATGCGGACGCGGGCGTGTAGGACAGCGCAGGACAAAGGCGAACGCCGAAGGCCATTCCATCACCGCGCATCGCCCGACCTTGCCGTCCTGCGGCGTTCAGGCGGTTGCGGAGGAGGGCGCGCTGCCGCCGCGGGGGCGCCGCCGCGCCGGCCGGGCCGGCGGCGCGCCATGCGTCAGCGGGTCGTCCTGCAACACCAGCCGGGAGACCGCCCAGCCGCCCTTGTGGTGCTTGCGCAGCATCTCGCGCAGCAGCGGGCCGGCCCGGTCGCGCAAGGCGGCCAGCATCTCGCCGTGCTCCTGCACGGCCTGGCGCCAGCGGCCGGCGTGCTGGTTGCCGGCGTAGCGGTAGCGCCGGATGCGTGCGCATTCGGCCGCGTAGATGCGCGAGAGCACGGGGTTGCGCGCGGCGTCCACCATGCACTGGTGGATGGCCTGGTTGATCTCGAAGTAGGACATCAGGTCGCCGGCCGCATGGGCCGCCACCATGCGCGCGTGCAGCGCGTCGATGGCCCGCAGCTCGGCATCGGTCACGCGCTCGCAGGCCGGCTCGGCCGCCATGGTTTCCAGGCCGATCAGCACCTCGATGGCGGCCTCGACCTCGGCCAGCGACAGTGCCGTGACCACGGCGCCGCGGTTGGGCTCCAGCGTCAGCAGCCCCTCGGCCGCGAGGATCTTGAAGGCCTCGCGCAGCGGCGTGCGCGAGACACCCTCCAGTTGCTCCGCGATCACGCGCTCGGACAGGCGCTGGCCCGGCACCAGCGTGCCCGAGACGATCAGCGTGCGCAGCCGCGCGGCCGCCTGCTCGGTGCGCATGCCGTCGCGCCCCGCGGCCTTGCGTGGGGTGTCGGGCAATTGGTCTTGTTCTGTGTCCACATCCATCTTGTACCTCCAAGTACATGCACTTTGATGACGTAGTCGCTCAAACCTAGGGTTTACCCTGGGTTCCAAAGCGCAAAGTGCATGCAAACTCGCGTCATTCTTCTTTCCGGCGCGCCCGAATTGTGTTTTTGCGCGCCAACTGCATTCACATGGACCATCTTCACCGATACGCCGGCGTCACCCAGCCCATCGAGGTGTGCGTCGTCGGCAGCGGCGGCTTCGGCCGCAGTTTCCTGGCCCAGTCGCTGCGCGTGCGCAGCGTCAGCACCCGCGTGGCCGTCGATCTCACGCCGGCCATCGCGGCCGAAGCCTTCACGGCCATCGGCGTCGCCGCCGTCCAGGTTGCGCAGTGTCACACGCCGGCCGAGGCCGCCGCGGCCTGGGCGCAGGGCCTGTGCATCGCCGCCGGCGATGTGACGACCGTGCTCGGCCTGCCGCTGCAGGTGCTGGTGGAGGCCACCGGCCACCCCGAAGCCGGTGCCCGCCATGCCCGTCTGGCCATCGAGGCCGGCCTGCACGTGGCGCTGACCTCCAAGGAGGTGGACAGCGTGGTCGGCCCCGAGCTGTCGCGCCAGGCGCGCGCCAAGGGCCGCATCGTGACGCCGGTGGACGGTGACCAGCCCTCTCTGCTGATCGGCCTGGTGACCTGGGCGCAGGCCCTGGGCTTCACGGTGCTGTCGGCCGGCAAGTCCAGCGAGTACGACTTCGTGTTCGACGCCGCCACCGAAACCATGCACAGCAACGGCGCGTCGGTGGCCGTGCCGGGCTTCGGCGCGCACTTCGGCCTCGGCGAGGCCGCCGTGGGCGCGCGCGTGCAGGCCCGCGCCGAGATCTGCGCCGCGCTGCCGCAGCGCGCCGTGCCCGATCTGTGCGAGCTGCAGGTGGTGGCCAACAGCACCGGCCTGATGGCCGACGTGTCGCCGCTGCATGCGCCCATCGCGCGGCCGGCCGAGGTTCCCGACCTGTTCGCCAGCCGGGCCGAGGGCGGCCTGTTCGCGCGCGACGGCGCGATCGACGTGTTCCACTGCCTGCGCCGGCCCGACGAACTCAGCTTCGCGGGCGGCGTGTTCGTGGTGATCCGCTGCGACGACGCGCCGACCTGGGAACTGCTGGCGGGCAAAGGCCATGTGCTGAGCCGCGACAAGCGCCGCGCCATGGTCTACATCCCGCGCCACCTGCTGGGCCTGGAGGCCATGACCAGCGTGCTGGATGCCGCCGTGCACGGCGTGTCCAGCGGCGCCCAGGCACCGCAGCCGCGGCTGGACCTGGTGGCACGCAGCAACAAGGCGCTGGCGGCCGGTACCGTGCTGACCATGGGCGGCCACCACCACACCATCGATGGTCTGGCCGCCGAACTCGTGCCCGCCGCGCCGCTGGCCGCCGGCACGCCGGCGCCCTTCTACCTGGTCGGCAACCGCCGCCTGGTGCGCGACATCGCGCCCGGCCAGCTGATCTGCTTCGACGATGTCGAGATCGACCCCGCTTCCGAACTGCTCCAGCTGCGCCAGCAGATGGACGCCGCCTTCTTCCCCGCTGCCTGAACGATCCCAAGGAGACACCATGCGCAACGCATTCCGCTCGCTTTCCATCGTCGCCGCCATCGCCGGCGCCTTCGCGGCCCAACCGGCCCTGGCCGACTGGAAGCCGACCCGCCCGGTCGAGTTCGTCGTGACCGCCGGTCCCGGCGGCGGCACCGACCAGTTCGCCCGCGTCGTGCAGGCCACGGTGCAGAAGCACAAGCTCATGCCCGTGCCCATCATCGTGACCAACAAGGGCGGCGGCGCCGGCTCCGAGGCCATGGTCTATCTGCAGTCTTCGCAGGGCGATGCCAACAAGCTGGTGTTCTCCACCAACCTGGCCTACCTGATGCCCATGATCACCAAGGTGGGCTACAAGATCGAGACCATGACACCGGTGGCCATCATGGCGGCCGACGAGTTCCTGCTGTGGTCCAACGCCGATGGCCCGTACAAGGACGCCAAGGGCTTCGTCGACGCGGCCCGTGCCAAGCCCGGCAGCATCAAGATGGGTGGCGCCCAATCCAAGGACACGGACCACATCCTCACGCGCCAAATCGAGATGACCACCGGCGTGCAGATGACCTATGTGCCGTTCAAGTCCGGGGGCGAGGTCGCGGCGCAGCTGTCGGGCGGCCATGTGGATGCGAACCTCAACAACCCGTCCGAGAACGTCTCGCACTGGCGCGCCGGCAAGGTGCAGCCGCTGTGCGTGTTCACCAAGGAGCGCCTGAAGATTGCTGGCAAGGTGCATGGCGACAAGGGCTTCGCCGACGTGCCGACCTGCAAGGAATCGGGCATCGCCATCGACACCTTCAACATGCCGCGCACGGTCTGGGCCGCCGGCGGCCTCACGCCCGAGCAGGTCAAGTACTACGAGAACGTGATGGCCCAGGTGCGCGAGAAACCCGAATTCAAGGAATGGCTGGCGCGCGGCCTGCAGACCGAGATGTTCCTGACGGGCGCCCAGCTCAAGGACTACATCGCCGCCGACGCCGCGAAAAACAAAGCGCAGTTCGCCAAGGACGACTGGCTGATTCAGTAACTTCCCCCGTTTGGCCGGCTCACTGCGTGTAGCCGTCCGATACCCCCAGGGGCGCACCCGGAGGCCTGGCAAAGCCAGCTCCTCGGGTGCACTGGCATGGCCTACTCCGCGGCCTTCGGCATCGTGCAGTGCGGCGCGCCGTCGGAGCTGGTCAGACACAGTTGAAAACTTGAAATGCGCAATGGCATGACAACTACGATCCGCCGCCAGGCCATGGAAGTGACCATGGCCGGGCTGCTCGCCGCCTTCGCTGCGGTCGTCATCTACGGCAGCCTGCAGCTCGATTCGGGCTGGGGCAGCACCGGCCCGCAGGCCGGCTACTTCCCGCTGCGCCTGGGCTTGCTGCTGCTGGCCGTGAGCCTGCTGCTCGTTGCCAACGCCGTGCGCCAACCCGTGGAGGGCTCCTTCGCCAACGGCGAGCAGCTGCGCCGCGTGGCCTCGCTGTTCGGCCCCACCGTGGTGCTGGCCCTGGCGGCCCCGTTCGCGGGCTTCTACCTGGCTTCGGCCCTGTTCCTTCTGTACATGTGCCGCGTGCACGGTGGCTTCGGCTGGGGCCGCTCGCTGCTCGTGGGCTTTGGCACGGCCGTGGTGCTGTACGCCGTGTTCGAGCTCTGGTTCGGCGTGCCGCTGGCACGCGGCCCGCTCGAAGACTGGCTCGACGCCCTGCGCGCGGCCGCCTGACCGTTCTTCCGCCATGCTGGACCAACTCAACTACCTCGCGACGGGCTTCGAGCACGCGCTGACACTGCACCACGTGCTGCTGATGGCCGGCGGCGTGCTGCTCGGCATCCTGGTCGGCGTGCTGCCCGGCCTGGGCGCGCCCAACGGCGTCACGCTGCTGCTGCCGCTGACCTTCACCATGGACCCTGTGTCCGCCATCATCCTGCTCTCGTCCATGTACTGGGGCGCGCTGTTCGGCGGATCGACCACCTCCATCCTGTTCAACATCCCGGGCGAGCCCTCGTCGGTGGCGACCACCTTCGACGGCTACCCGATGGCGCGCAACGGCAAGGCGCCCGAGGCCCTGGCCACGGCCTTTCTGTCGGCCGGCTTCGGCGCCATGGCCGGCGTGGTGGTGGTCACGCTGATCGCCAACGCCATCGCCGACTTCGCGCTCAAGTTCGGTCCGCCCGAGTTCTTCGCGGTCTACCTGCTGACCTTCTGCAGCTACCTGGTCTCGGGCGGCTCGCCGCTCAAGACGCTGGCCTCGCTGCTGGTCGGCCTGATCCTGGCCACCGTGGGCATGGACACCGTGTCCGGCGAGATCCGCCTGACCTACGGCTCGGACACGCTGGTCAGCGGCGTGTCGTTCCTGGCGGCCGTGGTCGGCCTGTTCGGCATCGGCGAGCTGCTGGTCACGATCGAGGAGGGCCTGAAGTTCAACGGCCTGAAGGCGCGCATGAGCTGGGGCGTGGTCTGGGATGCGGCCAAGAAGATGCCCAGCCACGCCGTCACGCTGGTGCGCTCCACCATCGTGGGCTGCTGGATGGGCATCACGCCGGGCGGGCCGACGGCGGCCTCGTTCATGTCCTACGGACTGGCCAAGCGCTTCTCCAAACGCCGCGCCCACTTCGGCAAGGGCGAGCCCGACGGCATCGTCGCGCCCGAGGCGGCCGACCACTCGGCCGGCGTCTCGGCCTTGCTGCCCATGCTCGCGCTGGGCGTGCCGGGCTCCGCGACGGCGGCCGTGATGATGGGCGGCCTCATGATCTGGGGCCTGCAGCCCGGGCCCATGCTCTTCATCGAGCGGCCCGAGTTCGTCTGGGGCCTGATCTCGTCCATGTACGTGGCCAACATCGTGGCCGTGGTGCTGGTGCTCGCGACGATCCCGCTGTTCTCGTCCATCCTGCGCGCGCCGTTCGCGGTGGTGGGGCCGCTGATCATCGTGATCTGCCTGATCGGGGCTTACACCATCAGCGGCAAGATGTCCGACGTGTACATTGCGCTGGCCTTCGGCGTGCTGGGCTATGTGTTCAAGAAGCTCGACTACCCGATCGCACCGCTGATCCTGGCCATGGTGCTGGGCGACAAGACCGAGGACGCGTTCCGCCAGAGCATGCTGCTGTCCGACGGCGCCATGGGCGTGTTCTTCGCCAACGGCCTCGTCGCCACCATCACCACGGCCGCATTGCTGCTGCTGGCGTGGGGCCTGGTGGGGCGCCTGTTCGCGAGGCGCGAACTCCCGGCCGCGGGCTGAACGACAAGGACGACACATGGATAATTCGACGGAACGCCAGGGCGGCGTGCGGCTGGGCTGCATCGCCGACGATTTCACGGGGGCGACCGACCTGGCGAACAACCTGGTGCGCGCGGGCATGCGCGTGGTGCAGACCATCGGTGTGCCGACGGCGCCGCTGGATGCGCAAGCGGACGCCGTGGTCGTGGCCTTGAAGAGCCGCACCATCGCGCCGGCCGAAGCCGTGGCCCAGTCGCTGGCCGCGCTGCAGTGGCTGCAAGAGCAGGGCGCCGAGCAGATCTACTTCAAGTACTGCTCGACCTTCGACAGCACGCCCGAGGGCAACATCGGCCCCGTGACGGATGCATTGATGCAGGCGCTCGGCACGGGCTTCACGATCGCTACGCCTGCCTTCCCGGACAATAAGCGCACGGTGTTCAAGGGCTACCTGTTCGCAGGCGATGTGCTGCTCAACGAATCGGGCATGCAGGACCATCCGCTCACGCCGATGAAGGATCCCAACCTCGTGCGCGTGCTGCAGGCGCAGACGCAGCAGAAGGTCGGCCTGGTGGACTACCAGACGATCGCGCAGGGCGCGGACGCGATCCGCGCCCGCTTTGCCACCCTGCAGGCCGAGGGCGTGGGCATTGCCATCGTCGACGCGCTGGCCAGTGCCGACCTCGTGACCCTGGGCGCAGCGCTCAAGGGCATGCCGCTGGTCACGGCCGGCTCGGGCGTGGCCATCGGACTGCCACAGAACTTCGGCATCGCGCCGGATTCGCAGGCCGCTGCGCTCCCGGCGGCCGAGGGCCTGCAGGCCGTGGTGTCCGGCAGCTGCTCGGTCGCGACCAACCGCCAGGTGGCGGAATTCATCGCCACGGGCCGGCCCGCGCTGGCCATCGACCCGCTGCGCATCGCAGAAGGCGCGGACGTGCGCGGCGAGGCGCTGGCCTGGGCCAAGGACAAGTTGGCCGGCGGCCCCGTGCTGGTCTATTCCACGGCCGAGCCGGCCTCGGTGCGCGCCATCCAGGGGCGCCTGGGCGTGGAGCAGGCCGGCGCGATGGTCGAGGAGACCATCGCGGGCATCGCGCGCGGCCTGGTCGAGCTGGGCGTGCGCCAGCTGGTCGTGGCCGGTGGCGAGACCTCGGGCGCCTGCGTGCAGGCGCTGCAGATCGCGCAGATGCGCATTGGCGCGCAGATCGACCCGGGCGTGCCCTGGTGCCACGCGCTGAGCCCGGCCGCGCCGCAGGGCCTGCACATCACGCTCAAATCGGGCAACTTCGGCACGCCGGACTTCTTCACCAAGGCGTTCTCCACACTATGAGTGGTTTCCTGGACGAAGCCACCGCGCGCGCGGAGATCGTGCGCGTGGGCGCCAGCCTGTTCGCACGCGGCTATGTGCACGCCACGGCTGGCAACATCAGCGTGCGCCTGGCCGACGGCTACCTGATCACGCCGACGGACGCCTGCCTGGGCGCGCTGGACCCGGCGCGCCTGGCGCGGCTGGACGAAAACGGCCAGCAGACCGGTGGCGACCGCGCCAGCAAGACCATCGTTCTGCACCGGCGCATCTACGAGGCCAGCGCGGCCACGGCCCAGCCCGCGCGCTGCATCATCCACACGCACAGCACGCACCTCGTGGCCTGCTCGCTACAGGACGAAGGGGCCACCGAGCTGCTGCCGCCGATCACGCCGTACTTCGTCATGAAGGTGGGCCGCGTGCCGCACATCGGCTACCGCCGCCCGGGCGCACCCGAGGCCGCCGAGGCCGTGGCCGACGCCATCGCCCAGTACCAGCAGGATGGCAGGCCGATCCGCGCCGTGATGCTCGCGCGGCTGGGCCCCAACGTCTGGCACGACAGCCCGGCCGCGGCCATGGCCGCGCTCGAGGAACTGGAAGAGACGGCACGGCTTTGGATGCTGACGCAACCGCAGCCGCTGGATGACGGACAGATCGAGGAGCTGCGGCAGCAGTTCGGTGCCAGCTGGTGAATACACCTCCGTCTAGAATCGCCGGCTGTTTGCAAACCAACCGGGACGAGGAATTCTGAGCATGTACCAGGAAGACAAGGACGACACCCAGCGCGTGGGTCTGTGGATCACCTTCGGCATCGTGGCCCTGGTGGTCATCAGCACGGTCAGCGCCATGGTGGTGCGCCAGCTGCAGAGCATCGAGGTGCCGGCCGCTGCGGCCGCCGCACCGGCAGCGGCCGTGGTCGTCGTCGAAGAGATCGTGTTGATCGAAACCCCGATGGCCGGTGACCTGGCCGCCACGCTGTACTTCGGCACGGGCGAATCCGCGCTGCCCGCCGATGCCGCACCGCTGATCGGCGCCGTGGCCCAGGCCCTGGCCGCCGCGCCGTCACGCAAGGTCGTGCTGTCGGGCTTCCACGATGAAACCGGCGACGCCGCCAGGAACGCCGAGCTGGCCAAGCAGCGTGCGCTGTCGGTGCGCGCCGCACTGCTCGCCGCCGGTGTCGACAAGTCCCGCATCGCGCTGCGCAAGCCCGAGGTCGCGACCGGCAGCGGTTCCGACCAGGAGGCACGCCGCGTGGAGCTGCGTCTGGTCGACTGAGCGCTTGGCGCCTCGACAAGAACCGGGCCTGGCCCGGTTTTTTTATGGGCCGACGGCCCACATGTCTTTCGTGTTGTGTCATGTGCCTGACATGCGGCCTTCATAACATTTCCTCACATTTGAGGATGCGCGTCCCATGTCCGCAGTTGCCGAGTACCTGACCGATTCCCGTCCCCGTTTCCGCCAGCCCAGTGCCGCCGACCTGTGCTCTGCGGTGCCGTGCATGACAACCGACGAGACCAACGAGAAGGTCATGGAGATGTTCAACCGGCACCGCGACCTGGCCAGCCTGCCGGTGGTGGAGGGGCGCCGGCCCATCGGGCTCATCAACCGCAGCATCTTCCTCTCGCAGATGAGCAAGCAGTTCCGCATGGAGCTGTACGGGCGCAAGAGCTGCATCGCCTTCATGGACAAGGAACCACTCGTCGTCGATGCGGCCATGGACATCGACACGCTGACCTTCAAGGCCGTGGAACACGGCGAGAAGGCGTTGTCCGACGGCTTCATCATCACGCAGGACGGGGCTTTCGCGGGCGTGGGCAGTGGGCTGCAGCTCATGCGCGTGGTGGCAGACATCCAGGCTTCGCGCCACCGGCAGATCATGCACAGCATCGAATACGCCAGCGTGATCCAGCAGTCCACGCTGCGCAGCTCGCGCGAGGCGCTGGCGCGCGTGTGCCCGGCGGCCAATCTGGTCTGGGAGCCACGCGACGTGGTCGGCGGCGACTTCTACCAGTTCAGCGAAGGCGAGGGCGGCTGGTTCGGCGCGGTGGCCGACTGCACGGGCCACGGCGTGCCGGGCGCGTTCATGACGCTGATCGCCTCCAGCAGCCTGACGCAGGCGCTCGCGCAGCACGGCCCGCACGACCCGGCGCTGCTGTTGGGCGCCGTCAACCGCAGCATCAAGCTGACGCTGGGCCAGCAGGGCGGGCAAGACGCCACCCCGGGCTCGGACGACGGCATGGACGCGGCCTTTTTCTGGTATGCGCCCGGCGAGCGACGCCTGGTGTTCGCCGGGGCGCGGCTGGCACTGTTCGTGCTGCGTCCGGGCGCCGCGCAGGTCGAGCTGATCGAAGGCCAGCGCAAGGGCGTGGGCTACGTGGACAGCGATCCCGGCTACGCCTGGCACAACCACAGCCTTTCGCTCGAGCCTGGTGGCCTCGTGTTCATCACCACCGACGGCCTGATCGACCAGGTCGGCGGCCCGCGCGCGATCGCATTCGGCAAGAAGCGCGTGCGCGATGCCTTGCTGGCTGCGCCTGCGCGCACGCCGGCGGCCGTCAACCGCGCCGTGCACGACGCACTGCGGACCTGGCAGGGCGAACACCACCGCCGCGACGACCTGTGCTTCTTCAGCTTCTCCGCCTGAACGCCGCCATGCCACCGAACCCGATCGCCGAGAAGTACGGCTCCTTCTTCCACCTGGCGCGCGAGCACCAGGTGATCTTCTACTACATGGGCTACTTCTCGCAGCACATCGTGGCGGCCATGGCCGACGCCGTGAAGCTGCAGCTGGAAGTGAGCGGGGTGGCCGGCCCCACACGGCGCAAGCTGTTCTCCTGCTTCATCGAGATGGCGCAGAACATCGTGCACTACTCGGCCGACGCGCTGACGCCGCCAACGCAGCGCGAGGGCGAGGTGCGCCATGGCGCGGTCTGCATCCGGCGCGAGGGCGACGGCAGCTTCCTCCTGCTGTGCGCCAACCCGGTGGAGGCCCGCATCGCCGAGGAGCTGCGCGGCAAGCTCGAGGCGCTGCACAGCATGACGCTGGACGAGATCAAGCAGGCCTACCGCAAGACGCTGCGCGAGGAGACGCCCGAGGGCAGCAAGGGCGCGGGCATCGGCCTTCTGACCGTCGCACGCGATGCGCGCGAGCCGCTGCAGTTCGACTTCGACGCTGCCGATGGGGCCGACGGCGCGCCGGTCTTCTACCTCAAGGCGGCCATCTGAGGCATCCGCCTCGCACCGACACGAAACACGCATGGACAACCTCTACATCGCCCCGACGCCCAGCTCGCCCGAGGTGGACTTCCGCTTCGACCAGCACCAGCTGCACCTGCGCGGCGAGTCCTATCCCGAGAACGCCGCCGCCTTTTACGGCGAGGTCATCGCGCAACTCAAGCGCTACCTGGCAGAGCAGGACGGGCGCAGCATTGCCGTGCACATCGCGCTGGCCTACTTCAACAGCTCCAGCACCAAGATGCTGTTCAACCTGATCGAGGCGCTCGACGACGCAGTGGAGGCCGGCAACCAGGTGGCATTGCACTGGTACCACGATGCGGAGGACGACACCATCCTCGAGTTCGGCGAGGAGCTGCGCGACGACTTTCCGGCCATCGCCTTCACGAGCCACCCGGTGGAGTCCGCCTGAATGGACGCGCTCGGCGATGCGTCCGACCTGTTCGCGGCCGAACACCGTGCGCTGCTGGCCGCGCGCGCGGCCCACGCGGCCGGCCCGGACGGCGCCCACGCCGCGCTGGGCGAGCTGCTGGCCGCCTACGAGCGGCTGCTGCGCGAGACGCGCCGCCTGGTGCGCCGCAGCGACCGCGCCGAGCTGGAGATGACCCAGCTGAACCAGCGCCTGCAGGACCTGGCCGGCGAACTGCAGTACCGCGCCACCCACGACCCGCTGACCGGCGTGCTGAACCGCGCCGCCATCATCGAGCGCGTGAACCAGCTGTTCGCACGCAGCGGGCTCACGCTGATCGTGCTGGACATCGACCACTTTAAGCGCGTGAACGACAACTTCGGCCATCCCATCGGCGACCAGGTCATCCTGGGCGTGGTGGCCTGCCTGCAGCAGGCGGTGCCGGCCCAGGGCCTGATCGGCCGCGTCGGCGGCGAGGAGTTCACCTTGCTGCTGCCGCACGACGACCCCGAGTCGGCCGAGGCCGTGGCCCAGCGCGCACGCCGTGCCATCGAGGCCCATGCCTTCGGCCTGCCCGACGGCAGCCGCGTGACGGCCAGCTTCGGCATCAGCTGCATGCCTTGCGGCGCCAGCTTCGACGAAGCCTACGGGCAGGCCGACCAGGCGCTGTACGCCGCCAAACGCGGCGGCCGCAACCGCGTGGCCCACGCCGGCGGCGACCTGCAACTGCACGATTGACATGCAGCCCCAACGCTTGCCCGCTTCGCGCGGTCCGCTGCCCCCTGCGGGGGCGCGTCAGTGCCTGCTGGCGGCCGGGCGCCACTGACATGCCCGGACTTGCCTGCGCGCCGGCACGGCCCGGCGCGATCCTGACGGCCGCGGCGGCGCGCGACTGGCGCGTGCTCGTGGTCGATGGCGACGAGGCGGTGCACGCTGCCGCGCAGGCCGGCCTGCAGGGCCTGGTGCTGTTCGGCGCGCCCGTGCTGCTGCTGCAGGCGCGCAGCGAGGCCGAGGCGCGCGCCGTGCTGCGCCGCGAGCGCGACCTGGCCGTCGTGTTGCTGGGCGTGGACGCGCCGCCGCACACCGATTGGGGCCTGGTGCAGTTCCTGCGCGAGGGCCTGGCCCTGCGGCACACGCGCATCGTGCTGCGCAGCGAACAAGCCGTCCCGGCGCTGGAGCAGCTGCTGCGCTACGACATCGCCGACTGCCGCAGCAAGGCCGAGCTGGCACCGGCGCGGCTGCAGGCCACCGTGGCCGCCGCGCTGCGCGCCTACGAGCAGCTGTGCAGCACCGAGGCCAGCCGGCGCAGCCTGCAGCGCATCGTGCAGTCGGGCACCGCGCTGCTGGAGCAGACCAGCCTGCAGGCCTTCGCCGCCGCCGTGATCACCCAGCTGGCCGCGGTGCTGGACGTGCCCGAGGAGGGGATGCTGTGCCTGCGCGACGGCACGGCCACCGACGGGGGCGGCCAGGTGCTGGCCGCTTCCGGCCGCTTCGCCGGCCTGGCCGGCCAGGCGCTGCAGGCCCTGCCTGCCTGCCGCTCCGTGCAACTGCTGCGCCGAGCGCTGGTGCAGGGCGGCAACTGCCATGGCGAGCAGGGCGGCGTGGCGCTGTACCTGGGCCGGCGCGACGGCCAGGACATGGCCGTCTACGTGCAGGCGCCGCGCCTGCGTAGCCGGGCCGACCGCCAGCTGCTCGACGTGTTCTGCACCAACCTGCGCACGCTGCGGCACAACCGGGGCCTGCTCGAGCGGCTGCACCAGTCGGCCTACTTCGATGCACAGGTCGGCCTGCCCAACCGCGCGCACTTCATCGAGAAGGTGGACGCCTGCGCGCGGCGCGGGGCGCGCAACCACATCCTGGCGCTGCTGGACATCGACGACTTCAGCGCCGCCAACGACGTCATGGGCCACCGCTTCGGCGACCGCCTGCTGGCCGCCGTGGCGCGCAGGCTGGCCGAGGCCGTGCCGCCCGGCGTGCTGCTCGCGCGCGTGGGGCCGGACACCTTCGGCGCGCTCGGCACCACCGAGCAGGTGGTGCCGCAGCGCCTGCTGGAGTGCGTGCGCCAGCCCGTGCTGGTGGACGGCGTGCCCCACAAGGTCACGCTGACCTGCGGCCATGTGCTGCTGCCACAGGTGGCGCAGGCCGGTGTCGACCTCGTCAAGGACGCCACCATCGCGCTCAAGCGGGCCAAACGCGACCACCGGGGCCAGGACCTGCGCTACGCCGAACAGATGGGCGCCGAGGCGCGCGACCGCGCGCTGCTGCTGTCCGAGCTGCGCACTGCCATCGACGAGGCGCGCCTGTACCTGGTCTACCAGCCGCAGCGCGACCTGCGCACCCAGGCGCTGGTGGGTCTGGAGGCGCTGCTGCGCTGGCGCACCGAGGACGGCCGGCTGGTTCCGCCGGACCGCTTCATCCCGGTGGCCGAGCATTCCGGCCTGATCGTGCCGCTGGGCCAGTGGGTGCTGGCCAAGGCCTGCACCACCATGCGCGAGATGCTGGACCTGGGCTGCGCGCCGCGCCGCATGGCGGTCAACGTCTCGGTCGCGCAGCTGCGCGACCCGGGCTTTTTCGAAACCGTGCGCGGCACGCTGGCAGCGCATGGGCTGCAGGGCCACCACCTGGAGCTGGAGATCACCGAATCGGTGGCCGTGCTGCCCACGCAGCTGCTGGAGGCCACGCTCTCGGCGCTGCGGGCGCAGGGCATCACGATCGCCATCGACGACTTCGGCACCGGTTACTCCTCGCTGAGCTACCTGGAGCGGCTGCCGCTGGACCGCATCAAGATCGACCGCGGCTTCGTGCGCCAGTTGCGCGAGGCCCAGGGCGCGCGCATCGCCGAGACCGTCACGCAACTGGGCCGCAAGCTGGGCCTGCAGGTGCTGGCCGAAGGCATCGAGGACGCGGCGACCTGGCAGGCGCTGTTGGACATGGGCTGCCACGAAGGGCAGGGCTTCCACATCGCGCCGCCCATGGAGCGCGGCGCCCTGCTGGACTGGCTGCGCGTCCCGGCGCTGGTCTGAGCGATGCCCCTGCGCCGACCGAGCTTCTCGGGGTCTGCCCGGGGGACGATGCTGTAATGGTCCGATGGTCGATGCAGGATTCGGAACGCGTGAGACGCCGGGCGCGCGGCTGCTGGTCGTGGGCGGCGGCATCGCCGGGCTGGAGATCGCCACCGTGCTCGGGCGGCAGTGGCGCGGGCGGCCCGGCGCGCCCACGGTCACGCTGCTGGACCGCGACGCCGCCCATGTCTGGAAGCCCATGCTGCACACCATCGCGGCCGGCACGCGCGACATCGCGACGCAGCAGACCACCTACGTGGCCCAGGCGCGCGATGCGGGCTTCGTCTACCAGCCCGGCGCACTGAGCGGTCTGGACCGCCAGCGCCGCGTGGTGCAGGTCGCCCCGCTGCATGCCGAGGACGGCCGCCTGCTGGTGCCGGCGCGTGCGCTGCCCTACGAACTGCTGGTGCTCGCGGTGGGCAGCCAGGCCAACGACTTCGGCACGCCGGGTGTGGCCGAGCATTGCCATGCCATCGATTCGCGGTTGCAGGCCGACGCCTTTTGCCGCGAGGTGCGGCTGCGCATGCTGCAGTGCGTGGCCATGGGGCAGCCGCTGTCGATCGCCATCGTGGGCGGCGGCGCCACCGGTGTGGAACTGGCCGCCGAGCTCGTGCAGCTGACCGAGACCGCCGAGGCGTACGGCGCCCGGGGGCTGGCCAATCGCATCACGATCACGCTGCTGGAGGCCGGGCCGCGGCTGCTGGCCGCGTTCCCGCGCGACATCTCGGCCGCCACGCAGCAGCGCCTGCACTCGCTGGGCGTGCGCGTGCGCACCGGCACCCAGGTCCAGGCCGCGCGCGCTGAGGGTCTCGAACTGGCCGATGGCAGCCTGCTCGCGGCCACGCTGCAGGTCTGGGCCGCCGGCGTCAAGGGCCCCGCCGTGCTGGCCGGGCTGGACGGGCTGGAAACCAGCCGCAGCCAGCAGCTTGTGGTCAAGCCTTCGCTGCAGACCACGCGCGACGATGCCATCTATGCCGTCGGCGACTGCGCCAGCCTCACCCTGCCGGGCAGCGAACGCCCGCTGCCGCCGACGGCGCAGGTCGCCCACCAGCAGGCGCGGCACCTGGTGCGCCACCTGCCCGAGGTGCTGGCGTCCGGGCGGCCGGTGCCGCCGTTCCGCTTCCGCGACTTCGGCGCACTGGTCTCGCTGGCCGACTACGACGCCTTCGGCTCGCTGGGCCGTTTCGGCTTCTTCGACGGCGGCATCGTCCGCGGGCGGCTCGCGCAGCTGAGCCACGCCATGCTGTACCGCAGCCACCAGGCGCGTCTGCACGGCTTCTGGCGCGGCGGGCTGCTGTGGCTGGCCGACCGCATCCAGGCGCGCGTGCGGCCGCCGATCCGGCTGGATTGACGCATTCCTGACGCGCAGGAATCCGGCAGCGGGAGTGCCGGCTCCAGGGCAAACGATCGCCCCCCGCCGAGCGCGTGCGTGTCCACCTGCGGTTAAGACCTCTTGAAAATCGTTCGCTGGCCGTGCGGCCGGCCGGTGCCTAGACTGCCCATCCACTGAACGGCACGAGGTTTTCCGATGAATTGCACACATGCACTGGCGGCTGGGCTGGCTGCAATCGCCGTCTTCGCGGCGCCTGCGGCGGGCGCCCAGACGGCGAGCTACCCGAGCCAGCCCATTCGGCTGGTGATCGGCTGGACCGCCGGCGGCGCCACCGACATCCTGGCGCGCCAGTTGGCCGCCCACATGGCCAGGCAACTGGAGCAGTCCGTGGTGGTGGACAACCGCCCCGGCGCCGTGGGCACGATCGCCCAGGGCGAAGTGGGCCGCGCGAAACCGGACGGCTACACCCTGACCCTGGCCACCAACAGCACCTACGCGATCGCCCCGCATCTGATCAAGTCGCTGCCGTACGGGCCTGGCGCGCTCGCACCGGTCTCGCTCGTCGGCGTGAGTCCCCTCGTCCTGGCGGTCAAGACGGGACTCGATGTGCAGGGCGTCAAGGGCGTGCTCGAGATGGCGCGCAAGCAGCCCGGGCAGCTGAACTACTCCTCGGGCGGCAATGGCTCCACCAGCCACCTCGCGGCCGAATTGTTCAAGGACCTGACCCACACGGCCATCACCCACATCCCGTACAAGGGCGGTGGCCCCGCGACGCTCGCGGTGGCCGCCGGCGAAGTGGATCTGGGCTTCGTCGACATCGGCGTGGCCCTGCCGTTGATCCGCGCCGGCCGCCTGAAGCCGGTGGCCGTGTCCGGCAGCAGCCGCAGCCCGCTCCTGCCGCAGGTGCCCACCGTCGAGGAAGCCGGTGTGCCGCGCTTCGAGTCAGCCACCAAGTTCGCGCTGTTCGCGCCGGCCGGCACGCCCGCCGCCATCATCGAGCGGCTGTACGAGGCGGTGCGCAGCGCCCAGAAGAACGACGAGCTGAACGACAAGTTGCGCCAGCAGGGCATCGAGCTCGTGGCCAGCAGCCCGGCCGAACTGGCCACGGACGCGTCCGAAGGCTTCGTCAAGTGGGGCCGGCTGATCGCCGAACGCAAGCTGAGCCTGGAATGAAGGCCATGCACGGACTCCCCATGCGCGCGCCAGCGCGTCCAATCAACTGGTGCTGCGGCTGGCCGCGCACCCCCGCTGCGACATGACGGCGCGCGTTGCCATCGTCGGCGCCGGCCCGATCGGCTGTGCCGCCGCCGCATTTCTGGTCCGTGCCGGCCATGCGCCGGCAATGTGGTCACCCACCGGCGGGCGACTGAACCGCACCGCAGGCCGGGCCAGCTTCGCCTGCACCGGCGCGCTGCAAGGCAAGGTGGAGTGCGAGCTGCTGGCCTCGCCGGAGCGGCTCGCGGAGTTTCCCGTCGTGCTGGTCTGCCTCCCGGCCAACGCCTACGCCGCAGTCCTGGGGCCGCTGAACGCCCATTGGCGCAGTAGGCAGCATGTGGTTCTCAGTGGTGCGCTGTCGCTGGCCCCGCTGTGGATCGCGGCGGCCGCCGCGGGCGTGCAGGTCACGGGCTGGGCCACCACGCTGACCACCGCGCACTTCCAGCCGGACGGCCTGCTGCATGTGAACCCGCTGCGCAGCCGCATCGACATGGCCAGCGTGGGGTCGACAGGTCCCGTGTCCGCGCAGCAGCAGTGCGAGGAGCTGTTCGGCGAGCGCTTTGTCGCCGCGGAGAGTCTGCTGGCGCCGGCATTGGCCAACATCAACCCGATCGCGCATGCGGCGGAGGTCATCCCCAACCTCACGCGCATGGAGTCGGGCGCAGCCTGGTCGCTGTTCGGCCACTTCACGCCGGTGGTGGGCCGGCTCGCGGAAGCGCTGGACGACGAGCGCCGCGCCGTGGCGCAGGCCTTCGGGCTGGAGCTCCCCTCGTTGCGCCAGCACTATGCGCGGTCCTACCACGTGCCGCCAGGGCCGCTGCACGCCATGGCGGCGGAGATCGTCCGCCGTGGCATGAGCCCCAATGGCCCCGCTGCGCTGGAACACCGGTACGTGCTGGAGGATGCGCCCTTCGGTCTGGCCTTCCTGGAGGCGCTGGGCGGCGCAGCCGGTGTACCAACGCCCGTGCTCACGGCATGCCTGAGCCTGCTTGACGCTGCCTACGCGCGCGACTTCCGCGCCGAGAACTTCCTGCTGGAAGCGCTGGACATCTCGGTGGGCGGCATCGACGCACTGCGGACCCGTTGCGCCGCGGCCGCCAGTGCAGCGAGCCGGGCACGGTAGTTGCCGCTGCGGCGGTAGACCATCACGATGGCCACCGGCGGCGGCAGGTCTTCCATGGTGAGCTCCACCAGCACACCGCGCTGCAGGCGGTCGGCGAGCACGCCCTGGGCTGCCAGCGTCAGGCCCAGGTTCTGCTCGGCCATCTGCAGGTGGGTGATCGCGTTCATGGTTTCGATGAAAGGGACCAGCGCGGGCAGGGCGTGGTCCTGCAGCGACTGCTCCAGCATCATCCGCGAGTGGGTGGGCCGCGGCGGCAGGATCCAGTGCTCCTGCGCCACGTCGGCCCACTTCAATGCGGCGCCTTGGCGTGCCTGGCCGGCCGCCAGGGGATGGCGCGGCGAGCAGACCACCCGCCATTGCTCCAGGCCAATCCGCTCGATGGTGAATCCCTGCCTGGACAGGCTGCCGAGTTCGGACGGGGTGTCCATCGTGACGAGGGCATCGACTTCGCCGGCCTCCAGCTGGCGCGAGATGTCCGCCAGCCGCCCCTCCATCAGCAGCAGGCTTGGCAGCAGTCCGCCGTCCGCCATGTCCGCAAGGATGCCCGGCAGCAGCGTCCACGCGAGGAATGGGGTCGCGCCGATCTTCAAGCGCTCGTGGAGCGGCCGCAGCGGCGAAGCCAGTTCGTCGGACAACTGCTCCATCTCGGCCAGCAGCACGCGGCCACGCTGCACCACGAGCGTGCCGGCCACGGTGGGCACGACGCCGCGGGGAAGGCGGTGGAACAAGGCCTGCTCGAACAGTGCCTCGACGTCCTTGAGCCCCTTGCTGACGGCCGCCGTGGTCATGTGCAGACGTTGCGCCGTCGCCCGCATGTTGCCGGTATCGGCCAACGTGCTGAGCAGCTCCAGCTGACGAAAACGCAGCGCTGCCATCAGTCGCTGCGACGCGATCCTGCGGCCGACCGCCATGCCATTTCTTTCAGAACCCACTTCCATTCCAAACCTCGCGCAAGAATCATCCACGGCCCTGAACATGGGCTCCGCCAGCATCGTGGTGCTTGGTACGGGCGGCACCATCGCCGGGACTGGCGCCAGCGCCACATCGCCGCTCGACTACCGCGCCGGCGTGCTGCCCGTCACGCAGCTGCTGTCCAGCATACCGTCCGTGGCGGGCCTGCCGGTCCATGCGGAGCAGCTGGCCCAGATCGACAGCAAGGACATGTCTCCAGCGGTCTGGCACCGCCTGGCGACGCGCTGCGCGGCGCTGCTGGCACAGCCGCAGGTGCGGGGCATCGTCGTGACCCATGGCACCGACACCGTGGAAGAAACCGCCTTCCTGCTGCACCAGGTGCTGGCGGCGGACAAGCCGGTGGTGCTGACCTGCGCCATGCGACCGGCAACCGATCTCGGCTCCGACGGGCCACAGAACCTCGCAGACGCCATCGCGGTCGCGAACACGCCGGGCGCGGCCGGTGTGCTGCTGGTCTGCGCGGGCCGGATCCATGATCCGGTCCAGGTCAGCAAGGTGCACCCGTACCGGCTGGATGCGTTCGATGCAGGCGACGCCGGCCCGGTCGGCTTCGTCGAAGACGGCAGGGTGCGCTTGGCGCGGCCCTGGCGGTCGGCCGGTGCCGGCGGCTGCCGCCTGGCTGCCTTGCCGGAGGTGGCGCAGTGGCCGTGGGTCGAAATCCTGGCCAGCCACGCCGGTGCCAGAGGCACCGCGGTGCAGCTGCTGTGCGCAGCAGGTGTCGCGGGGATCGTCGTCGCCGGCACTGGCAACGGATCGCTGCACGCAGAACTGGAGGCGGCGCTGCTGCAGGCCCAGGCCCGCGGCATCCGCGTCGTGCGTGCGAGCCGCTGCGCCGCCGGCCGCGTGCTGCCGGGCGCGGCCGACCGTCTGCCCGCCAGCCCGCTCAGCCCCGTGAAGGCCAGGATCGCCCTGCAGCTGGAGCTGCTCGCCGCCGGTGGAGCTACCCCGGCGGCCTGATGCGGGGCATGCGCTGAGCGCTGCGCCAGGACGTCGCGGGCATGGCGCGCCGCGATCCACTCCTCGTTGGTCGGCTCCACCGCCACGCGCACCGCGCTGCCGGCGGCCGAGATCAACGCGGCATGGCGCGCGTTGGCCGCGTCGTCCAGCGCCACGCCCAGCCAGCCCAGTGCCGCGCAGATGCGCTGGCGCAGCGCCACGCTGTGTTCGCCGACGCCGGCCGTGAAGACCAGCAGGTCCAGCCCGCCGAGCGCGGCGGCCATGACACCGCGACCGCGGTGCGGCCGCGCGCTTGCGCGCCGTAGCGCTCGCCCAGCGCCAGCGCCATGTACTCGTAAGACAGGGCGTGGAAGCCGTAGCGGCGCACGCCGCGCTCGAAGGCGGCGTAGGGCAGGGGCAGCACCTGCTCGACCAGCGGCAGGCTGCGGTGGACGGCCGTGTCGAAGCTGGCCACCTGGGGCAGCTCGGGCTGCTCGCGCAGCAGGATCTCCATGGCCTCCAGCGCGAAGGGCTGGTGCAGCGGCGCCAGCGGCACCAGGGCCTTGAGGGCCAGTACCTGGGCGTCCACGCGCACCGGCGCCTGGTAGCGGCGCCGCCGTGCACGACGCGGTGCGCCACGGCCGCCACGGGCCGCCCGTCCAGCCAGCGCAGGACCTCCTCACGGATGCACTGCAGCGCCCGGGTGTACGGCTGCTCCGTGTCAAGCGGCACAGGGCGCACCGGCACGGTGCTCGCGCCGAAGTCGGGGGCCGGGCCGCCGATGCCCTGGACCTTGCCGTTCCAGGCCGGCTGGCGGTCCGGCGGAGCCGCATCGAAAAGGGCGAACTTGATGCTGGACGAACCGCAGTTCAGCACGACGGTGAAGGATGTCGTGGAGGTGCTCCGCAATGTCCCGGGCATTCTCGCCGCGGGGCGAGAATGCGGGCCGGCGGGCCACCGCCGCCCCAGGTCCGCTTGCCCTTCTCATGCATACCGTCGAAACCGTGCTGCTGGTGCTCCTGCTCGGGGCCATGACCGGCATCGCGGCGCGCTACCTGCGCGCCATTCCGCTGCCCCTGATCCAGATCGCGCTCGGCGCGGCCCTGTCCTGGCCGCAGCAGGGCCTGCACATTGCGTTCGATCCGGAACTGTTCCTGCTGCTATTCATCCCGCCGCTGCTGTTCGCCGACGGCTGGCGCATTCCCAAGCGTGAGTTCTTCGCGCTGCACCGGCCCATCCTGCGGCTCGCGCTGGGCCTGGTGCTGTTCACGGTGCTGGGCCTGGGCTACCTGATCCATTGGGTGATCCCGGCCATGCCGCTCACGGTGGCCTTCGCGCTGGCCGCCGTGGTCTCGCCGACCGACGCGGTGGCGGTCTCAGCCATCACGCGCAACCTGGGCATGCCGGCCAAGACCATGCATGTGCTGGAGGGCGAGTCGCTGCTCAACGATGCGTCGGGCCTGGTGGCGCTCAAGTTCGCGGTGGCGGCCACGCTGACGGGCGCCTTCTCGTGGGCCGATGCGGGCAAGGAGTTCCTCTGGGTGGCGCTGGGCGGTCTGGCCGTGGGCACGGGCCTGGGCTGGGCCTTCGCGCTGGGGCGCGAGACCGTCACGCGGCGCGTGGGCGACGTGGCTGCCACGCAGATGGTGCTGCTGTTGGTGCTGCTGCCCTTCGCGGCCTACCTGGTGGGCGAGCACATCGGCGTCTCGGGCATCCTGGCCGCGGTGGCGGCGGGCGTCACGACCAACTTCGCCGACCTCAGGCGCAGCGAGTTCGTCGCCGAGCGCATGCAGACCGAGGGCATCTGGACCCTGGTGGAGGCGGCCTTCAACGGCGCCATCTTCCTGCTGCTGGGCCTGCAGCTGCCCTCCATCGTGGGCACCACGCTGGCGGCCGCCGGCGAGCATTGGTGGCAACCGGCCGGCGAGGCGCTGCTGATCACGCTGGCGCTGCTGGGCCTGCGCTGGATCTGGCTCACGCTGGGCGTGCGCGGCAGCCTGTGGCGCGCGCACGAGCGTGGCTCCATGGCCGAGCCGCCTTCGCCGCTGCTGACGCTGGCCACCACGCTGGCGGGGATCCGCGGCGCGCTGTCGGTGCCGCTGCTGCTGCCCGGCGGCGACGCCTTCCCGGCGCGCGACGACCTGGTCTTCCTGGCCACGGCCACCATCCTGTTCACGCTGGTGATCGGCAGCGTGGGCCTGCCGCTGGTGCTGCGCCGCTTGCCGCCGGCGGGCGAGCCGCTGGCCTTGCGAGAGGAGCGCAACGCCCGGCTGGCCGCGTGCAAGGCCGCCATCGCGCACATGGCGAAGAAGGCACCGGCCACCACCGACCCCGAGCGGCTGGCCCAGATCCAGGAGGCCGTGGGCCGGCTCACGCAGGACTATCGCAAGCGCATCGACCTGCTGGAAGACCCGGCCCAGCCGACCACGCTCGAGGCCCAGGCCGAGTCGCCCGAGGCCGTGCGCCAGCGCCGCCAGCGCTACCTGCTGGAAATGGAGCTGCGGCTGAACGCGCTGCACGTGGAGCGCAATGCCTTGTACGCCGAACGCCAGGCGCACCGCATCAACGACGAGTCCCTGCGCGCGCTGGTGGGCGAGCTGGACCTGGCCGAGATCTCGCTGCGCAAGCGCCTGGCGGTGGCGCGCCAGGCCGCGGACCGCGTCGCACCGTCGCGGTGAGCTGGGCGCCGCCGGGATCATCCGGCGCGACCATGAACCTGCCGTCTACGCCGCCATGATGGGCCGTGCCGCCTGGGCCCTGGTGCTGCTGCTGTCCAGCCTGTGGGCCGTGCCCGCGCTGCACCACCGCCTGCCGCTGCCAGCGCCGTGGGGCAGCGTGGTAGCGGGCGGCTGGGCGCTGTTCGCACTGGCGGCCATCTGGCTGCTGTGGCGCGAGGGCGCGGCGCGGCCGGTGCTGGCCTATGGGGTGGCTTTCGCGCTGCTGCTGGGCTGGTGGGTGCGCATCGCGCCGTCCGACGCGCGCGTCTGGGCCGACGACGTGGCGCGGCACCTCGAGGCGCAGGTCGAGGGCGGCGTGGTGCTGCTTTCCAACGTGCGCAACTTCGACTGGCGCAGCGACACCGACTACACCGCGCGCTGGGAGGCGAGGCGCTTCGACCTGGACCGGCTGCGCACGGTGGACATGGCGCTGTCCTACGGGATGGGCCCGCCCATCGCCCACACCCTGGTCTCCTTCGGCTTCGACGATGGCCAGCGGATCGTCTTCTCGGTCGAGATCCGCAAGCAACCCGGCGAATCCTTCTCGGCCGTGGCCGGCCTCTTCAAGCAGTACGAGCTGAGCCTGGTGGCGGCCGACGAGCGCGACATCCTGCGCGTGCGCACCAACGTGCGCGGCGAGGACGTCTACCTGTACCGCGTACAGCTGGCGCCGGCCGCGCAGCGCGCGCTGTTCCTCGCCCAGGCCGCCCACGAGGCCGTGCTGGACGCCTGGCTGGAGACGGCGCGCCATGCCTATGCCTACCTGTTCCTCCCCCCACGCAAGCCCCGCGAGCGCGCCTTGGAGGACCGCCAGACCCAGATGCGCGACTACTACAACGACGCCGTGCAGCAGACCGTGACGCGTCTGCTCAAGGTCTACAGCGCCACGCCGGCGGCGCAGCGCGGCGAGACACTGGCCGTGGGCGGCTGGCGCATCGCCAGCCATGCCGACGACTCCGCACTGCCGCCGGATGCGCCCATGCCCGACGAACTGCTGCCGGCTTCCTCGCTGCGCTTCACAGGCCTGCGCAACACCTGCCGACGCGAAGGCTTCGGCGCCGAAATCGTGGCCGTGCTGCCGCCGCCCGCCGATGCCGACCCGGCCCTTCGACGCCACGCGCTTTCCGGCGATCGAGGCCCTGCTGCGCTTTGAGGGCCAGACGCTGGCAGGCGTGCTGTCCGGCCGCGCCGTGCAGCCCATGTTGTACGGCTCCTACCGCAGCGCGCAGGCGCCGCTGGCCGGCGAGAGCGTGCCGCTGCCGATCAGCCCGCAGGTGCGCTACCACGCCATCATCGGCCAGGCCGACAGGGCGTTGCCACGCACGGAGGCGAGCGACGGCATCGTGCCCTATGCCAGCGCACACCTGCCGGGCGCGGCATCCGAGCGCGTGCTGCCGTACGAGCACAGCGTGCAGGAACATCCGCTCACGATCCTGAAGATCCGGCGCATCCCGCGCGAATCGCTCAACGCGAGCCGCTGAGCAGAACCACGCCGACGACCACCAGCACGCAGCCCACGGCGCGGCCCGGGCCCACGCGCTCGCGCAGCAGCAACAGGCCGAACAGCGCGCCGACCATCATCGACATCTCGCGCGTGGGCGCCACCACGCTGAGCGGCGCCCCCATCCCGAGCGCGGCCAGCACCAGGATGTAGGAGAGCGGCGAGAGCAGGCCCACCGCCACGGCCAGCCCCCAGTGCCCGCGCATGGCGGCCAGCGCGGCGGCACGGTTGCGCAGCATCCAGGGCAGGAGCATGCACAGTCGCACTGCGTTGGAGCACCAGTCCAGCACCACGGCCCCCACGCCCAGCACCTTGACGCCGTAAGCATCGACCACGGTGTAGCCCGCGATCAGCGCGCCCGTGGCCCCGCCCCAGCGCACGCCGGCCAGCGCGCTGGGTTGGCGGAACATGGCCAGCCGGCCATCGGTGCAGAGCAGCCCGATGCCCAGCACGATCGCGGCTAGCCCCAACAGGCCGTGGGCCGAGGGTGCCTCGCCCAGCAGCACGAAGGCGCCGATGGAGGACAGCAGTGGCCCGGTGCCGCGCGCCACCGGGTAGACCACCGAGAGGTCGGCGACGCGGTAGCCCTTTTGCAGGCACATGCTGTAGACCAGGTGCAGCAGGCCGCTGGCCACGATGCAGGCCAGAACGGGGCCGTTGAGCGGCATGCCGCCGTGCGTCAACTCCCACGCCACCCATGGCCCGTAGGCCGCGCAGGCCACCAGCGTGCTGGCGGCCACGAAGGCCGTGCCGGCATGAGCGGCGCGCTTGGCCAGCAGGTTCCAGGTGGCGTGGATCAGCGCCGCCAGCACCACCATGGACAGGCTGAGCCAGGTCATGGCGCAGGGCCCGCGGACGAAGGAAGAGGCTGTGCACGCGGCGTGCAGGGCCGCGTCGGAATCGGATGTCGTTGCTGCATGTCTCCACGTGCGGCTGGTTCTTGGACCGCCACGGCGGCCTAGCACGCACTGCGGACCGTACCATGGCGCAGACCCGAACACCCCGAGGGGACCGCGAGATGACCGAAACCCTGCGCCAGAGCGTGCTGCTGGCCACCGACCTGAGCCCGCGCAGCGACCGCGCACTCGACCGCGCGCTGCTGCTGGCGCGCGAGTGGCGTGTGCCGCTGGTGGCGCTGACCGTGGTGCCCGGCGGCGCGGGCCTGGTCTCGCACCCGGTGCTGGCGCTGTCGTCCGACGCGGTGGCGCAGCGTGCCGCACGCCGCCAGGCCGAACGCCGGCTGCGCGCCGACCTGGCCGATGCGACCGTGCCGCCCATCGTGCGCGTGGAGCAGGGCGAACTGACCAGCACCGTGCTGGCCGTGGCCCAGGCCGAGCGCTGCGGCCTCATCGTGACGGGGGTGGCGCGCCACGAGGCGCTGGCGCGCGTGCTGCTGGGCTCCACCGTGGAGGCGCTGGCACGGCGTGCGCCCGTGCCGCTGCTGGTGGTGCGCGAGCGCGCCCGGGCCGCCTACACCCAGGTGCTGGTCACCAGCGATTTCTCCGAGCACGCGCGCCATGCGCTGCAGACGGCCGTGGCGCTGTTCCCCCAGGCCAGCTTCACGCTGTTCCACGCCTTCGGCAATCCCTATCCGTTGCTTGCTGGCATGGACGTCGAGCAGGCGCGCCAGGCCGGGCGCGCCGTGGCCGAAGAGCAGGCGCGGCTGTTCCTGGACGCCACGCCGCTGCCGGCCGCCGTGCGCGCGCGCACCACGCTGCGCCTGGCCTATGGCGACCCGGGTCTCCTGCTGCGCGAGCATGGCGCCGAGCACCTGGGCGAGCTCGTGGTGCTGGGCACGCAGCGCCGCTCCGGCCTCACGGGCCTGCTGCTGGGCAGCGTGGCCGAGCGCGTGCTGGAGCTCGCCGAAAGCGACGTGCTCGTGGTACCGCCGCGGCCTCCCGGCGCCTGAGCGCAGGGGCATGGGGTCTGCGGCGTTGGATGCGCGGGCCTGCGCACTCCTTGTCGGCCGAGCCCGTTGGCGGCCCTGGCACACAATGGCGCCCGCGCAGGCTGTCCCGGCCCGCCGCGCGCGCCAACCACAACAAGGAGATCTGCTATGGCCAGCCTGTTCCCGCACTGGACCCTGAAGACCGGCGGCGAAGTCGCCCCCGACGAACGCCTGCCCACGGGCCAGACCATCGCCATGGGCGTGCAGCACGTGGTGGCCATGTTCGGCTCCACGGCGCTGGCGCCCATCCTGATGGGCTTCGACCCCAACACCGCGATCTTCTTCTCGGGCATCGGCACGCTGATCTTCTTCCTGCTCACGGGCGGGCGGCTGCCGAGCTACCTGGGCTCGAGCTTCGCCTTCATCGGCGTGGTCAGCGCGGCCACGGGCTATGCGGGCAGCGGGCCCAACACCAACATCGGTGTGGCGCTGGGCGGCATCATCGCCTGCGGGCTGCTGTACTTCGTGATCGGCCTCGTCGTGCAGGTGGCCGGCACGGCGTGGATCGAGCGGCTGATGCCGCCCATCGTGACCGGTACCGTGGTGGCGGCCATCGGCCTGAACCTTGCGCCCGTGGCGGTCAAGATGCTCGGTGCCACGGCCGTGGAGACCGGCATCGGCCTGCTCACGGCCTTGTTCGTCGGCCTCATCGCAGTGCGCAGCCGCGGCGTGGCCGGGCGCCTGCCCATCCTGCTCGGCGCGCTGTGCGGCTACGCGCTGTACTGGGTCGCGGCCAACGGCCTGGGCTGGGCCAAGCCGATCGACTTCTCGGGCGTGGGCCAGGCCGCCTGGTTCGGTCTGCCCAAGTTCAGCGCCCCGGTATTCGACGGCACGGCCATGCTGCTGATCGCACCCGTGGCCGTGATCCTCGTGGCCGAAAACCTGGGCCACGTGAAAGGCTTGGCGGCCATGACGGGCCGCAACTTCGACCCGCTCATGGGTCGCGCCTTCATGGCCGATGGCATCGCCACCATGGTCTCGGGCGCCGGTGGCGGCACCGGCGTGACCACCTATGCCGAGAACATGGGCGTGATGGCCGTCACGCGGATCTACTCCACGCTGGTCTTCGTGGTGGCAGCGCTCGTCGCGCTGGCGCTGGGCTTCTCGCCCAAGTTCGGCGCGCTGATCCTGACCCTGCCGGTGCCCGTGATCGGCGGACTGGCGCTGGTGGTGTTCGGCCTGATCGCGGCCACGGGCGGGCGCATCTGGGTGCAGAGCAAGGTGGACTTCTCGCGCCCGCGCAACCTGATCACGGCCGGCGTGGCGCTGACGGCCGGGGCGGGTGACCTCACGCTGTCGATCGCGGGCTTCAAGATGGGCGGGATCGGCACGGCGACCTTCGGCGCCATCGTGCTGTACCACCTGCTGCGCGAGCGCGACGGCCAGCGCTGAGGGCATGCAACCCGATTCCGCCATGGTCCAGCGGGTCTTCACCATCTCGGAGGAAGGCAGCATCTCGCGTGCGGCCGGCGTCGGACGCATCGCGCACTGCGGTCCCCACGCTCGTGCACTGGCGCATGGCGCTGTCGTCGGTCACGCGCCGTGCCGTGAAGGGGAGGCTGCGCCGCATCGTCAGCGAGCGGCGGCTGGATGACGAGGACAACGTGCAGCAGGTCTGCGGCAGCCAGGCCTCTCGGGACGGCGTGGCAGGCCGTCCCGGCAAGTCCTGGGCGCCCGCAATCTCGCGGGCTTGTCCTGCGCAGGGCGCGCGTGGCCGGTGGCATGCTGCGCCCGACATGAAGAAGGCCCTGCAGACCTGGTTCACCGCCCGTGGATGGAAGCCCTTTGCGTTCCAGCGCGAGGTCTGGCAGGCGCTGGCGGCCGGCGAGAGCGGCCTGCTGCACGCGACCACCGGGGCCGGCAAGACCTATGCGGTGTGGCTGGGCGCATTGGGCGCCTTCGCGGGCAAGCCACCCGCGCGCGGCGCCGCGCCGCTCACGGTGCTCTGGATCACGCCCATGCGCGCGCTGGCGGCCGACACCTTGCGCGCGCTGCGCGAACCGCTGGCCGACCTCGCGCCGCACTGGACGGCCGGCGCGCGCAGCGGCGACACCACCTCGGCCGAGCGCAGCGCCCAGGACCGGCGCCTGCCCACGGTGCTCGTGACCACGCCCGAGAGCCTGTCGCTGTTGCTGGCCAAGGCCGGTGCGCAGCAGCTGTTCGCGCAGCTGCAGCTCGTGGTCGTGGACGAGTGGCACGAGCTGCTGGGCAACAAGCGCGGCGTGCAGGTGCAGCTGGCGTTGGCGCGGCTGCGGCAATGGCGGCCGGCGCTTTGCACCTGGGGCATGTCGGCCACGCTCGGCAACCTGGAGCAGGCCATGCGCGTGCTGCTGGGGCCGCAGCAGCCGGGGCATCTGGTACGCGGCGCCGTGCCCAAGAAGCTCGTGATCGACACCTTGCTCCCGCCGCGCGCCGAACGCTTCCCCTGGGCCGGGCACCTGGGGCTGGCGATGCTGCCGCAGGTGGTGGCCGAACTGGCCGCCAGCAGCACGGCACTGGTCTTCACCAACACGCGCTCGCAGGCCGAGATCTGGTACCAGGCCCTGCTGGAGGCCCAGCCCGACTGGGCCGGCAGCATCGCGCTGCACCACGGCTCGCTGGACCGGGCTGTGCGCGAGTGGGTCGAGGCCGGGCTCAAGGCCGGCCAGCTGCGCGCCGTGGTCTGCACCTCCAGCCTGGATCTGGGTGTGGACTTCCTGCCCGTGGAGCGCGTGCTGCAGATCGGCTCGCCCAAGGGCGTGGCGCGGCTGCTGCAGCGCGCCGGCCGGTCGGGCCATGCGCCGGGGAGGCCCTCGCGCATCACGCTGGTGCCCACGCACAGCCTGGAACTGGTGGAGAGCGCCGCAGCACGCGCCGCGGTGCAGGCGGGGCTGGTCGAGGCGCGCGAGCCGCCGCAACAGCCGCTGGATGTGCTCGTGCAGCACCTGGTCACGGTGGCCTTGGGCGGAGGATTCGTGCCGGACGCGCTCTACGCCGAGGTGCGCCAGACCCATGCCTATGCCGCGCTGGAGCCCGATCGCTGGCAGTGGTGCCTGGACTTCGTGCGCCAGGGCGGCGCGGCGCTGACGGCCTACCCGGACTACCGGCGCGTGGTACCGGACGAGGAGGGCATCTGGCGCGTGCCCGAGGCGCGGCTGGCCCGGCGCCACCGCGCCAACATCGGCACCATCGTCAGCGACGCGAGCATGGTGGTGCAGTTCGTGGGCGGCGCGCGCATCGGCAGCGTGGAGGAGAGCTTCGCGGCGCGGCTCAAGCCCGGCGATGCCTTCATGTTCGGTGGGCGGCTGCTCGAGCTCGTGCGCATCCACGACATGACGGCCTGGGTACGGCGCGCCAGCGGCAAGAAAGCCGCCGTGCCGCGCTGGAACGGCGGGCGCATGCCGCTGTCCTCGCTGCTGGCCGATGCGGCGGTGATCGAACTGGCCGAGGCCGACCAGGGCCGCTACGACAGCCCCGAGATGCGCGCCGCGCAGCCGCTGCTGGACCTGCAGCACGCCTGGTCGGCCCTGCCGACGCCCGACACGCTGCTGGCCGAAACGCTGCCCTCGCGCGAGGGCTGGCACCTGTTCCTCTATCCCTTCGCGGGCCGCCAGGTGCACCTGGGACTGGCCAGCCTGCTGGCCTGGCGCGCCGCGCAGCAGGCGCCGCGCACGTTCTCGATCGCCGTCAACGACTATGGCCTGGAGCTGCTGTGCGCCACCGAAGTGGAGTGGCCGCAACTGCTGCCCGTGCTGCTGCAGCAGCCGAACGAGGGCCCGGCGCTGCTGGCCGAGGTGCTCGCCAGCCTCAACGCGGGCGAACTCGCGCAGCGGCGCTTTCGCGAGATCGCGCGGGTGTCCGGCCTCATCTTCCAGAGCCACCCGGGCGAGCGGCGCAGCAGCCGCCAGCTGCAGGCTTCCTCCTCGCTGTTCTGGGAGGTGTTCCGCAAGTACGACCCGGCCAACCAGTTGCTGCTGCAGGCCGAGCAGGAGCTGCTGGCGCAGGAACTGGAGGTGGGCCGCCTGCAGGCCGCGCTGCAGCGCATGCGCGCGCGGCGCCTGGTGTTGCGCGCGCTGGCGCGGCCGACACCGTTTGCATTCCCGCTGATGGTCGAGCGCTTTCGCGAGCAGCTGTCCAACGAGCGCGTGGCCGACCGCATCGCGCGCATGCTCGCCCAGCTCGAGCGCGCGGCCGGCGGCGCGCCGGCGGAGGACGCAGACCAGGTGCAGGCCAGCCTGCAGTTCGGCCGCCAGACCGACCAGCCCACGCGCACTGCGCCACGGCGCCGCCGGAGGCACGGCCTGTGACACTGGGGCTTGCCGTCGCCTGGGCCGACGAGCCGCTGCTGCTGCTGCCCGAGCGGGCGCTGTGGTGGCCGGCGCGCCGCACCTTGTTCATCGCCGACCTGCACCTGGGCAAGGCCGCGACCTTCCGCGCCGCGGGCCAGCCGGTGCCGGCCGGCACCACGCAGCGCAACCTGGCGCGTCTCGACGCGCTGATCGCGCGGCACGGTGCGCAGTCGCTCGTGGTGCTGGGCGACTTCCTGCATGCCGAGCAGGCCCGCACGCGGGCCCTGCTGGATGCACTGGCGCAGTGGCGTGCACAGCACGCGGCGCTGGCCATCACGCTGGTGCGCGGCAACCACGACAGCCATGCCGGCGACCCGCCGCCGGGCCTGGGCGTCGCCGTGGTCGACGAGCCGCACCTGCTGGGCCCGTTCGCCTGCTGCCACCATCCGCAGCGGCATGCCACGCACTTCGTTCTGGCCGGCCATGTGCACCCGGTCTGCGTGCTGTACGGCCCGGGCCGCGACCGGCTGCGGCTGCCCGGCTTCGTGGCCGAGGCGGGGCAGGCGTGGTTGCCGGCCTTCGGCGAGTTCACGGGCGGCTGGCGCGTGGAACCGGCAGCCGGGCGGCGCTGCTATGCGGTCGGCGACGGCCAGGTCTGGCCGCTGCCCCCGGCCTGAGCACTGCGGGAATCCGCGGGTTACGCCACCTGCCCGCGGCCGCGATGATGCAGCGCGGCCGCAAGCCCGCGCGCCGCCGCCCCATTTGAAGGAGACAACGCAGCATGCACGCATTCCCCGACTTCTCGCGCCGCCGCGGCCTGCAGAGCTTGGCCGCACTGGCCGCTGGCGGCCTGGTCCCCGGCCTGCAGGCCCAGACCGCGCGCTGGCCCGACAAGCCGTTGCGGGTGGTCGTGCCGTTCCCGCCCGGCGGGCTCACCGATGCCTACGCACGCCTGTTCGCCGACCATTTCAGCCAGACTCTGGGCCAACCCTCCGTGGTGGACAACCGGCCCGGCGGTGGCGCCATCATCGGCATCAGCCAAGTCGCCAAGGCGCCGGCCGACGGCTACACGCTGCTGGTGTCCACCTCCGGCACGGTCTGGCAAAACCGCGTGCTTTACAGCAAGCTGCCCTACAACCTGGACACCGACCTCACGCCGATCGCGCTGTTCCCGTCCGGGCCGCTGGCCGTGGCCGTGGCGCCCGAGGTGCCGGCGAAAAACATGCGCGAGTTCATCGCCTACGCGCGCGAGCGCCAGGTCAACATGGCCAGCTACGCGCCGGGCGCGTACCCGCACATGGTGGCCGACCAGCTCAACCGCCATGCCGGCACCAAGATCCAGACCATCATGTACAAGGGCGAGTCGCCGATGTGGGTGGACGTGGCGGGCAATTCGGCGCAGATCGGCATCGGCAGCTACCAGGCCTTCAACACGGTGCAGGGCCGCGGCGTGCGACCGATCGGCGTGACCGGCAACTACCGCTCGCCCAAGATGCCGGACGTGCCCACGCTGGCCGAGCAGGGCATCGACACGCCTCTCGTCAAGCTCGAGGGCGGCCTGGCCCTGATGGCGCCCGCGGGCACGCCGGAGGCCGTGCTGCGCACGCTGAACAAGGTGGCGCTGGACTGCGTGGAGACCGAGCGCGGCAGCAAGCTGCGCGAGAGCTTCGGGATCCCCAACAAGCCCAAGGACCTGGCCGGCACCCGCCGCGACTGGGACACCGAGGTGCCCATCTGGATCAAGTTGGCCGTGGAGCTGGGCATCAAGCTCGATTGAGGGCGGCCGGACCGCCCACATGTCCGTGCGCGAAGCGGCGCTACTTGACCTGCTGCTTTTCGAGCTTGCGGGCCAGCGTGCGCCGGTGCATGCCCAGGCGGCGCGCGGTTTCGGAGATGTTGAAGCCGGTCTCGGCCAGCACCTGGTGGATGCGCTCCCACTCCAGCGTCTTGATCGAACTCTGCCGGTTGGTCAGCTCGACCTCGGTCGTGCCCTCGGCGCGGCCGAAGGCGGCCTCGATGTCGTCGGTGTTCGAGGGCTTGGCCAAATAGTGGCAGGCGCCCAGTTTGATCGCCTCCACGGCCGTGGCGATGCTGGCGAAGCCGGTCAGCACCACGATCAGCATGTTCTCGTCGCGGGCGCTCAGGGCCTGTACGCACGCCAGGCCCGAGGCCTCGCCGGCGAGCTTGAGGTCCACCACGGCGTGGGTGGGCGCGAAGTCCTCCAGCTGCACGAGCAACTGCTCCAGGCCGGTGGCGACGCGCACGGCGTAGCCGCGGCGCTCGAACGAACGGGCCAGCGTGCGGGCGAAGGCGGCGTCGTCCTCGACGATCAGCAGGCGGCGGTCCAGGGGCTCATCGGTCATCGGCGCTATCTTCCTCCAGCAGGGCAATGGCCGGCAGCGGCAGGGTGATCCGGACCTCGGCGCCCCCGCCATCCAGGTTGCGGGCGGCGACGTAGCCGCCCAGCGTGCGCGCCACGTTGACGACCAGGAACAGGCCCAGGCCGCGGCCTGGCTGGCCCTTGCTGGACTGGTAGGGCTTGCCGAGCTGCTCCAGCATCTGCGGGGCGAAGCCGGGGCCGCGGTCGCGGACGGTCAGCACCAGCTGGTCGCCGCTGCGCATGGCCTGCAGGCGCACGTGCTCGGGCGAGACCTCGGCCGCGTTGTCCAGCACATTGACCATCATCTGCTGGATCGCGGAGTCCGCCACCATGGCCAGATCGTCGCCGATCAGGTTGTCGAAGACGAAGCCGGGGCAGGGCCGGCGCTGGCGCCAGCGCTGCACCACTTCGTCCAGGAAAGCATTCAGCGTGGTGGCGCGCGAGGATTCGCCGCGCGCCTCGCCGGCCGACAGGAGGATGCCGCTCACGATGGCCTTGCAGCGCGCCACCTGGGCCTGCATCTCGGCGACGTCGTCCGCCAGCTCGGGCTCGGAGCTGAAGTGCGGCAGGTGCTGCCAGTCGCCCAGGATCACCGCGAGCGTGGAGAGCGGAGTGCCCAGCTCGTGCGCCGCGCCCGAGGCCAAGAGGCCCATGCGCACGATGTGCTCTTCCTCGGCCGCGCGCTGGCGCAGCGCGGCCAGGCGGCGGTCGCGCTCGCGCAGGTTGCCGACGATGCGCGTGATGAACGTCACCAGCAGTGCGGCCGTGAGCGCGAAGCTGATCAGGGTGCCGATCATGTAGGGGCTGGCCAGTCCGCGGTGGTGGTCAGGGGCCAGCGCCAGCGGCTGCGCCCACAGCGCCAGCGCGGCGAAGCAGGCCGAGGTCACCCCCACCATGGTCCAGGTGGCCCAGGCCGGCAGCAGCACGGCGCCCAGGATCACCTGCAGCAGGTACAGGAACACAAAGGGGTTGGTGGCACCGCCGGACAGATAGAGCTGGGCGGTGAGCGCAGCCACGTCCACGAGCAGCGCCACCAGGAGCTCCACGTTGGTCACACGCCTGCCCGTGCGCGCGCGCAGCAGCGACAGCACGTTGAAGGCGACCAGGCAGCCCAGCACCGTCAGCATGGGTTCGACCGGGATCGCGATGCGCAGACCGTAATGGACGACCTCGATGGTCAGCACCTGTCCGAACACCGCGATCCAGCGCAGCTGGATCAGCTGGTGCAGGTTCTTCAGGCCCGCGGCCTTGTCGGGACCGGCCGGGCGTGAAGCGGGTTCTGCGCGGCCGGTAGCGGAAGGGAGCATGGGGCCGGATTCTCAGTCCGACGGGCGCCGCGCCGAGCGCCACGCGTACCAGCCGCCGGCGCCCACCATGCCCGCCAGCGCGAACCAGGTCAGCGCATAGACCAGGTGGTTGTCGCTGAAGCGCAGCACCGTGAGGCCGCCCACGGGCCACTGGCCCGGCGGCGTGGCCTCGGCGTCCACGAAGTAGGGCGCCACGCGGTCGGCTGGCAGGCCGCGCGCGGCGGCGATGGCGGCCACGTCGCGCGAATGCCAGCGGTTGGCAGCCGGGTCGTTCTCGCGCAGGAAACCGCCGTGCGGCTCGCTGATGCGCAACAGACCGGTGACAGTGACCAAGCCTGCCGGCGTGGCGGCCTCGCGCCGGGCGGGGTCGCGCCGCTCGGGCGGCACGAAGCCGCGGTTGACGAGCACGATGCTGCCGTCCTGCAGGCGCAGCGGCGTGAGGACCCAGAAGCCGGCGCCCAGCGCGGTGCTGGCCTGCACCAGCGCCTCGTCCGCATGCAGGAATTCGCCCACGAGGCGTAAGCGCCGGTACTCGAAATCCAGCGGGGCGGCGTGGATGGCGGGCCAGGCGCGCAGCTCCGGCGGCGCCACGGGCGCCGCGCCCACGCGTGCCTCGGTGCGTGCGATCAGGCCCTTCTTCCAGCCCAGGCGCTGGACCTGCCAGCTGCCCAGGGCGACGAACACCGCACTGAGCAGGGCCGCGGCCAGCAGCACCCAGGGCAGGCCGCGCGCAGGCTTCATTGCGTGTGGTGCTGGTGCGTGGCGGCGGGTTGCTGCTGGCCGTGCTGGCCGTGCGCCGGCATCATGTTGGTGTTCATGTGGAACATGACCCACAGCGTGCCGGCGATCGCGATGGCCACGAAGACCACCGTGAAGATGGTGGACAGCATGGTCCAGCCGCCCTCGACCTTGCCGTTCATGTGCAGGAAGTACACCATGTGCACGAGGATCTGCACGACGGCGAAGCCGCCCAGCACGAGCACGGCGGTGGTGCGGTTCTCGATCACGTTGTTCATGACCAGCCAGAACGGGATGGCCGTCAGGATGACGGACAGCACAAAGCCGGTCACGTACTCGCGCATCGAGCTGTGCGGGCCGACATCGCCGTGATGATCGTCATGGTGGCCATCACCGTGGCCGTGGTGTGCGTGGGTATCAGAGGCGGCCATCACAGCACTCCCATCAGGTAGACGAAGGTGAAGACGCCGATCCAGACGACGTCCAGGAAGTGCCAGAACATGGACAGGCACATCAGGCGGCGCTTGTTCTCGTGGATCAGGCCGTGCTTGGCGATCTGCACCATGAGCACGACCAGCCAGACCGAGCCGAAGGTCACGTGCAGGCCGTGGGTGCCGACCAGCGCGAAGAAGGCCGACATGGCGGCGCTGCTCTGCGGGCCGGCGCCTTCGTGGATCAGGTGGTGGAACTCATAGAGCTCCACGGCCAGGAAGGCCAGGCCAAACAGGCCCGTGACGGCCAGCCACACCAGCGTGCCGCCCTTGTCGTTCATCTGCTTGCGCAGCATGGCGAAGCCGAAGGTGATGGACGACAGCAGCAGGAAGGCCGTGTTGAGGGCCACGAGCTTGAGGTCGAACAGCTCGGCGCCGCCGGGGCCGCCGGCATAGCTGCGGCCCAGCACGCCCCAGGTCGCGAACAGCGCGGCGAAGATGAGGCAGTCGCTCATCAGGTACATCCAGAAGCCCAGCGCGGTGCCGTTCTCCGGATGCGGTTCATGGTCCAGGTGGTAGGCGCGCGGGGCGCCGGCGCTGGCGGTGTGGGCGAGATCAGACATGGCGGGCCAGCAGTTGGGTGCGCGCGTTCTCCGCGGCGGTGACTTCGGCCGCCGGGATGTGGTAGTCGCGCTTGTAGTTGAAGGTGTGGACGATGGACGCGAGCACGATGGCCGCGAACGATGCGATGGCCAGCGGCCACATGTGCCAGATCAGCGCGAAGCCCCAGACCAGCGAGAGCAGGGAGATCACCACGCCCGAACCGGTGTTCAGCGGCATGTGGATGGCCTTGAAGCCGGACAGCGGACGCTTGTAGCCGTGTTTCTTCATGTCCCACCAGGCATCGACTTCATGCACCACGGGGGTGAAGGCGAAGTTGTACTGCGGCGGGGGCGAGGAGGTGGCCCATTCCAGCGTGCGGCCGTCCCAGGGGTCGCCGGTCAGGTCGCGCAGCTGGTCGCGCTTGAGGAAGCTCACGCCGAGCTGGACGAGGAAGGCACCGATGCCCATGGCCACGATGCCGGCGCCGCAGGCGGCGATGATGAACCAGATCTGCAGCGACGGGTCCTCGAAGTGGTTGGCACGGCGCGTGACGCCCATCAGGCCCAAGATGTACAGCGGCGTGAACGCGACCCAGAAGCCGACCAGCCAGCACCAGAACGACACCTTGCCCCAGAACTCGTCGAGCTTGTAGCCAAAGGCCTTGGGGAACCAGTAGTTGATGCCCGCGAACATGGCGAACACCACGCCGCCGATGATCACGTTGTGGAAGTGGGCGATCAGGAACAGGCTGTTGTGCAGCACGAAGTCGGCCGGCGGCACGGCCAGCAGCACGCCCGTCATGCCGCCGATGGCGAAGGTGACCATGAAGCCGACCGTCCACAGCATGGGCACCGTGAAGCGGATGCGGCCACGGTACATGGTGAACAGCCAATTGAAGATCTTCGCTCCGGTCGGGATCGAGATGATCATCGTCGTGATGCCGAAGAACGAGTTCACGCTCGCGCCCGAGCCCATCGTGAAGAAGTGGTGCAGCCACACCAGGTACGACAGGATGGTGATACAGACCGTGGCGTACACCATGGAGGTGTAGCCGAACAGGCGCTTGCGGCTGAAGGTGGCGACCACCTCGGAGAACACGCCGAACGCCGGGAGCACGAGGATGTAGACCTCGGGGTGGCCCCAGATCCAGATCAGGTTCACGTACAGCATGGGGTTGCCGCCCAGGTCGTTCGTGAAGAAGTTCGTGCCGACGTAGCGGTCCAGGCTCATCAGCACCAGGGCGGCCGTCAGGACCGGGAACGAGGCCACGATCAGCGCGTTGGTGCACAGCGCCGTCCAGGTGAAGATCGGCATCTTCATCATGTCCATGCCCGGTGCGCGCATCTTCACGATGGTCACCAGGAGGTTGATGCCCGACAGCGTCGTGCCCACCCCCGCGATCTGCAATGACCAGATGTAGTAGTCCAGTCCGACGCCGGGGTTCTGGTGGCCCAGGTTGGACAGCGCCAGCCAGCCCGAGGTGGAGAACTCACCCAGGAACAGCGAGACCATCACCAGGATGGCGCCGGCGGTCGTCATCCAGAAGCTGAAGTTGTTCAGGAACGGGAAGGCCACGTCGCGCGCGCCGATCTGCAGCGGCACGAGGTAGTTCATGAGGCCCGTGACCAGCGGCATGGCCACGAAGAAGATCATGATCACGCCGTGCGCCGTGAACACCTGGTCGTAGTGGTGCGGCGGCAGATAGCCCATGTTCTCGCCGAAGGCCATCGCCTGCTGCAGGCGCATCATGACGGCGTCGGCGAAGCCGCGCAGCAGCATCACGATGCCCAGCACCATGTACATGATGCCGATCTTCTTGTGGTCGATGCTGCAGAACCAGTCGCGCCACAGCGGCCCCCACAGGCGGAACTTCGTCAGCAGCGCGAGCACGCCGATGCCGCCGATCACCACGGCGATGAAGGTCCACAGCAGGATGGGTTCGTGGGACATCGGAATCGAGTCCCAGGTCAGGCGCCCCAGCAACCAGTGGGGGGCTTCTGCGGGTGCGGTCGTGTGTTCGGTCATGGCCATGGATCAGAATTCCTGGAGATCGGTGCGCGTGGCGGCGGTGCAGAGCGCGTCCTCGGCCGCGGCGTCGAGCTTGCGGGCGGCCGCATAGGCCTGGTTGCGCTGGGCATCCTTGGCCATCACCTCGTGCATGCAGGGCTTGCCTTCCTCGACGCACAGGTTCAGCACGCGTTGGTACAGGCCGTTCTCGACGCTGGAAAAGCGTGCCACGGGATTGCGCTCACTGGGCTTGGCCAGCTCGGTGTAGCTGGCGCGCGTGAGCGGCTGGCCTTCGGACTTGGCCTTGGCGACCCACTTGTCGAAGTCATCGTTGGACAGGCCGTGGAACTTGAAGGTCATGCCTGAGAAGCCGGCACCGCTGTAGTGCGAAGACATGCCGTGGTAGACGCCCGGCTTGTTGATGACGGCGTTGAGCTCGGTCTGCATGCCAGGCATGGTGTAGATCATGCCGGCCAGATCGGGCACGTAGAACGCATTCATGGTGTGGCTGGAAGTCAGCTTGAAGCGGATCGGCCGGTCCACGGGCGCGGCCAGTTCATTGACCGTGGCGATGCCCTGCTCGGGATAGAAGAACAGCCACTTCCAGTCCAGCGAGACCACCTGCACCTCGAGCGGCTTGGTGCCCTCGGGCACCGGCTTGCCGGCAGCGATGCGGTCCAGCGGGCGGTACGGGTCGAGCTGATGCGTCGTGATCCACGTCAGCGCGCCCAACGCGATGATGATCACCAGCGGCGCCGACCAGATCACCAGCTCAAGCTTGGTCGAGTGGTGCCATTCGGGGTCATAGTCGGTCTGGGCATGCCGGCCGTTCTGGCGGTAGCGCCAGGCGAACAGCAGGATCAGAAAGATCACCGGCACCACGATCAGCAACATCAGAAAGGTGGCAATGACCACCAGGCGGCCTTGCTGTGCGGCGATGTCGCCGGCGGGGAAGAGCACCACCATCTTGCTGCACCCGGCCAGCAGGGCGGCCATGGCGAGTAGGAGCGGTGCCCGGACGAAGTTGAGGAAACGGCGCATGCTGTAGGCGAGGCTTTCGGGTGAACCCTGTAGGGGTTACTCCGGGTTGCAGATAACCGGCGAATGTATCCGGGCTTCGGTCGGCGGGCGATTGGACACTTTGTCCTACATCAAGCGGATCGCCCTGGTGCGACGGTATATAGTGGCCCCAGGATAAGCAAGGGGCAAACCCACTGGAGACCGCTCGATGTCCAGCATCAGCCAAGCAGCAAACCTTCCCCTCTCATTCGACGAGCGCCAGCACGGCCGCTTTCCGGAAACCGAGAACCACGTCGATCCCGGCGACATCGCCGTCGGCGTGGTGATCGGCCGGACCTCCGAATACTTCGACTTCTTCGTTTACGGCATCGCCTCGGTGCTGGTGTTCCCCGCGGTGTTCTTCCCGCACATGCAGCGGCTGGACGGCACGCTGTGGTCGTTCGCGCTGTTCGCGCTGGCCTTCATCGCACGCCCGATCGGCACCGTGGTCTCCATGGCGATCCAGCGCCGCTGGGGCCGGGCCACCAAGCTGACCATCGCACTGTTCCTGCTCGGCTCTTCGACGGCCGGCATCGCTTTCCTGCCCAGCGCCGCCAGCCTGGGCGTCACGGCGGTCTGGCTGCTGGCGGCGCTGCGCGTCGGCCAGGGCCTGGCCCTGGGCGGTTCATGGGACGGCCTGCCTTCGCTGCTGGCGCTGAACGCGCCCAAGGGCCGGCGCGGCTGGTACGCGATGCTGGGCCAGCTCGGCGCGCCGATCGGCTTCATCCTGGCCAGCGCGCTGTTCGCCTACCTGTACGGCGCGCTGTCGCATGCCGACTTCCTCGACTATGGCTGGCGTTATCCCTTCTTCGTCGCCTTTGCGATCAACGTGGTGGCGCTGTTTGCCCGGCTGCGCCTGGTGGTGGCCGAGGACGTGGAAGAGCAGCTGACCCAACGCGAGCTGGAGCCCGTTTCGGCTTCCGAACTGGTGCGCACCCAGGGTGCCAACGTCTTCATCGGCGCCTTCGCGGCCCTGGCCAGCTACGCGCTGTTCCACCTGGTCACGGTGTTCCCGCTGTCCTGGATCCAGCTCTACACCGAGCAGTCCATCGTGCAGTTCCTCTTGATCCAGGTGTTGGGCGGCTTCCTCTGCGCGGCCAGCATCGCCATCTCGGGCCGGTTGGCCGACCGTTTTGGCCGGCGCCGCACGTTGGGCACGCTGGCCGCCATGATCGCGGTGTTCAGCGGCTTCGCGCCCACGCTGCTGGACGGCGGCACGCTCGGCCAGGACGTGTTCATTCTGCTGGGCTTCATCTTGCTGGGCCTGTCGTACGGCCAGTCGTCCGGCACCGTCACGGCCAACTTCACGCCGCGCTACCGCTACACCGGCGCGGCGCTCACGTCCGACATCGCCTGGCTGATCGGCGCCGCCTTCGCGCCCCTGGTGGCGCTGGGCCTGTCGGCGCACTTCGGGCTGGGCTACGTGAGCGTTTACCTGCTCTCGGGCGCTGCCTGCACCCTCGGCGCGCTGGCCCTGAACCGCGCGCTCGAGGACCGCGAGCGCGACTGAGCCGATCCGTCAGGGCAGGGCGCTCAGCCCTGCACCGCGACGTCGATGTAGTAGACGCCCCAGGGGCACAGCGCAAAGCGTTCGTGCACGGGCTTGTCCTTGAACGCGGGCAGGTTGTCGGCGTCGTAGACCGCCCATTGCGGACCCAGACCACCCAGCCCCATGGGCTGGTCATCCAGGTGCGTGGCCACCATCATGCGGTAGGCCTGCGCGTCGGCCAGCGAGACGATGGCGTTGTAGCCATCGACCGCGCGCAGGCCCAGGCGCAAAGGCGCCTTGAGGTCCGCGCCGGCCTCGGCGAGCACGGTGGCGAGCAGCGGACCACTCAGCTTGTGCTTCTTGTTGTCGTACTCCAGCGTGGGCGTGATGTGCACGCGCGACAGGCGCTGCAGCGCCGCGGCGTCGAACGCGAAGGCGGTGTTGAACTGCACCTTGTGCTTGGCCATCATCTGGTCCAGCGCCTTGTCCAGCGGACCGCGGTTGCTTTTGCCGATCGCGCCGCCCACCGTGAGCAGGGTGGGCTGGCCGCCCACGGCCGGCCTGGCGGCGCTCTGGGCCTGGGCTGTACCGACGGCGGCCAGCGCGGCGCCGGCCAGGAAATCTCGCTTGTGCATGTCTTCTCCCGTGGTTGTGGCGCGCGGATTATGGTGGGGCAACTCCCGACTTGGGCCACAATGCCGCCCTACCGGCCCACCGGGCGGCGTTTTACGTTCTCGTCCCCCCAGGTCAGCCATGTCCGCACGCCGTCTCCTTCTCATCCCCGCCAGTGCACGCACGGGGTCCTTGAACGTCCAGCTGGCACGCCATGCGGCGCGCACCGCCGAAGCGTCCGGCTGGCAGGCGCAGCTGCTGGACCTGCGCAGTCTGGCGCTGCCGGTCTACGACGGCGACCTGGAGGCCGCCGAGGGCGTGCCGGCCGGCGCGCTGGCCTTGCAGCAGGCGATTGCCGAGAGCGCGGCGCTGCTGGTCGTGACGCCCGAGTACAACGGCTTTCCGACACCACTCTTTGTGAACGCCTTCGACTGGCTGTCGCGTATCCCGGCGGCCGACGGCCACCCGGCGGGCCTGGCCACCGCCGCGGACAAGCCCGTGGGACTCCTGTCAGCGTCGCCCGGCCCGCTGGGAGGCCTGCGCTCCATGAATTTCGTGCGGCAGTATCTGCAGATGGCCTTTGCGATGCTGGTGGTGCCGCAACAGTTCGCGCTCGGCCGCGCCAACGAAGCGTTCGACGCCGATGGCGGACTGGCCGACGTGCGCGCGGCGCAGTCGGTGGTGCGCGTGCTCGACGCGCTGGCGCGGCTGCTGCCGGCCGGGCGCTGAGCGTCAGCCGGCGCGGGCCGCCAGGTCGGCCTGCATCGCGGCAGGCAGGCGCGCCAGCAGCCAGCGCATGGCCAGCGGCAGCAGCACGAGGTCGTCCACCGCGCCCAGGAACGGGATCGCATCGGGCAGGAGGTCGACCGGGCTCAGCAGGTAGACCACGAGGCCGGCGGCGGCCAGCTTGAACCAGCGCGGCGCGCGTGGGTCGCGCAGCGCCCACCAGAACCGCAGCAGGTCACCACGCACCACGGTCCACAGCAGCGACACACGTTTGAACATCGGCAGGTCTCCTTCACCGGCCAGCCGGGCCGTTGCCCAGACATGGGGGCCCGGGCCGTCCGCACAAGCCCGTCGGACGCCTTGTTTCAAATCGGCTTCCTTCCGGTCCGCTTGGCTGCGTACATGGCGTGGTCGGCGCCGGAGAGCAATTCTTCGGCCGAAATGCCGCAACGCGGCCTGTAGACGGCGCTGCCGATGCTGACGGACACCTGCACCGTGGCCGCCTCGAGCGTGAAGGGTGGGGCGATGGCGGCTTCGATCTTGGCGGCCACGCGCGCAGGGTCGGCCACCGGGTCACTGACCGGCTCGAGCAGCACCACGTACTCATCGCCGGCCAGCCGGGCCACCGTGTCGGTCACGCGCACGGCCGCCACCAGACGCTGACCGACCTGGCGCAGGAGCGCGTCGCCAGCCTCGTGCCCATGGGTGTCGTTGACGGCCTTGAAGCCATTCAGGTCCAGGAACAGCAAGGCCAGGCTGTGGCCCTGGCGTTCCGAGCGCGCCAGCGCGGCAGGGAGGTTGCGCTGCAGCAGGCGGCGGTTGGGCAGCCCGGTCAGAGCGTCGCGCGTGGCCTCTTCCTCCAGGCGCAGCTCGAGTTCCTTGCTGGCAGTGGTGTCGAACACCAGCGCATGGAAGCCGTCGACCTGGCCGTGGGCGTCGCGGTAGGGCAGGTAGATGGCCGTGCTGTGTCTGCGCTGGCCGTTCAGCACCATGCTGCGCTCGAACTGCACGCGTTCGCCCTGCAGCACACGGGCCAGCTCGGGTTGCCACAGGCGCACGGCGGCATCGCCATAGAGCGATTCCATGGTTTCGCCGATCAGGGCGTCCGGGTCCTTGCCGAACCAGTCCAGGTAGGCGCGGTTGGCAAAGCGGTAGCGCAGCGTGCGGTCCACATCGGCGACCAAGGCCGGGATGTTGTCCGTGATGCTGTGCAGCTGGGCCTGACTTGCGCGGATCTGGGCTGTGCGTTCGGCGATGCGTTCTTCCAGCCTGGCGTTGACCTGTTCGAGTTCTGCACGGTCGCGCGCCTCACGCGCATCGGCGTCGGCCAGGGCGCGCGACAGCAGCGCGACCTCGCGGTACGCTGTTTCCGACGGGATGGGCTCGGCATGGCCGGCGGCGCGCGCACCGACGGCTTGCGTCAGCCGGTGCAGCGGCCGCGCCAGGCGCCGGGCGGCCAGCGGTGCGCACAGCGCGGCCAGCAGGCAGACGCCGATGCCGCCGATCGCCATCTCGCGCTGCAGCTGGTGGTAGTCGGCGAAGGCGATCTGCTCGGCCTGGCGCACCACCACCACCCAGCCCAGGCCGGGGTAGTTGCCCTGACCCACCGTGGGCACGATGGCCGTGGCGTACTGTCGGCCGTCGCCCCAGCCGCGCATGGCAGCCCCCGCTGCGCCGCGCAGTTCGCCGACAGCGGGCAGGTCCAGCGGCTTTCCTTCGGTGCCGGCGGGGCCCAGCAGCACCACACGCCGGGCATCGACGACGAAGAGTTCGACTCGGTAAAGGGCTTCGGCCTGCGCCAGCAGGTTGCGTTGCAGGTCGCGCGCCCATTCCCAGCTCAGGTGGGCACCAAGAACGGCATGCAGACCGCCGCCTGCACCGCGGACCGGCATCGCGATATCGACAAAGCGCCAGGGCTCCTGCTGCTGCGGCAAGAGCCTTTCCAGCAGCAGGGCCGGGTGCACGTCGCCGACAAAGGCACCCTGCAGACCGCCCTGGAACCAGGGACGATTGGACACATCCTGGCCTTCGAGCAGGCTGCCGGTGGCCGCCTCCACGCGACCATCACGGTGCACATAGCCGATCCAGGCATACAGCGGAAAGCTCTGCTGCACGCGCTCGAGCACGGCGCGCCGCTGCTCGGGCAACTGGCCTGGCTGCATGTCCTGCAGGCCGGAGAGAATGCGCAGCTCCTCGTAGCGGTAGGCCATGCCGCGGTCCAGCTGGTCGCGCATCTGCCAGCCGACCTGTGCCAGCGCGGCCGTGGCCGTGCGCGTGGCATGGCGCTCGGCAAAGCGCTGCACCAAGAGCAACAAGACCACCACAGCCACCAACACAGCCCAGGCAAGCGCGATGGCGGTCCAGTGCGCAAGGCTGCGGCGGTGCAGGGACGGGGCGTGCTGGGCCGTGGAGGTCATTTCCCGAATTTCATTACTTTTGTGGAGAACCTGTTCGACATTCTGGATGAAGCGGAGTTGGCCATGCCGCGCACGCGATGCTGGCCGAACGGCCTGGGCCAGAATGCAAACCAGCCATGCCGATCGATGAACCGCATCCCAGCGAATGCCCTGAAGGTGGCGCGCCGGTCCCGCGGCCCGTGCCAGCGCCATGGCGCTGGCTGTTGCTGCTGCTGGCCTGCGTCTCGCTGGCCACCGGCGTGGTGGGCCTGTTCGTGCCCGGCCTGCCGACCACGGTCTTCGTGTTGATCGCAGCTTGGGCAGCGGCGCGCAGTTCGCCCCGGCTGCACCGTTGGTTGCTGGCGCACCCGGTCTTCGGCCAGTTGATTCAGGACTGGCAGGCCGGTGGGTGCGTGAGCCGGCGCGCCAAGTGGAACGCGACGCTGGCCATGGCGGTCTGCGCCGCGGTGCTGCTGTGGCTGGACAGCCGTTGGTGGGTCAGCATGCTGGCCTGCGGCTGCATGGGCGCCGTGCTGTGCTGGCTGTGGTTGCGGCCCGAACCGGTGCCGCGTTGAGCGGCGCAGGCGCCCTGCAGAACTGCCGGACGCGCTGCGGCCGAGCCGCCGCTACGGCTGCTGCTTCGGCGCGTTGAGCGCCATGAGCTTGAGGTACTTGTAGAAGGTCGTCTCTGCGTTGTAGACGGCGATCAGGAAGCCTGCGCGCCCGTCCCGAAAGCCTTGGCGGACCAGATAGGTCCGCACGAAGGCCCACAGACCATGCACGATGGCGCTGCCCAGCGAAGCCTTTTTGCCGCGCGCATGCATGTCGCGCGCGCCGACGGCGGAGTAGCGGTTGAGCTTTTCCAGTACGTCGTCCAGGTCCTGGTAGCTGTAGTGGATCAGGCTGTGGCGCAGGTCCCGGCGCGTTCCCTCCACGGTCATGTGGGCGTGCAGCAGGTGGGCGGTGAAGCCGGCCTTCTCGCGCCGCACAAGGCGCAGCGTGTAGTCCGGCCGCCAGCCGCTGTGGTGAATGAACTGGCCGCAGAAGCTGGACAGGCGCGGCAGCCGGTAGCCGTCGGCAGCGCCCGAGGCGATGGCCGCGCGGATTTCGGCCTGCAGCTCGGGGCTGATGCGCTCGTCGGCGTCCAGCGACAGCACCCAGTCGCCGCGCGCCATGGCGATGCCGCGCTGCTGCTGCGGCCCGTAGCCGGGCCAGTCGGTGGCGACGACGCGGGCACCCTGTTCGGCCGCGAGGGCGGCGGTCGCGTCGGTGCTGCCGGAGTCCAGCACCAGGATCTCGTCGGCGAAGCTGGCCGAGCGCACGCACTCGGCGATGTGGAGGGCCTCGTTCTTGGCGGCGATGACGACGCTGAGGGTGGGGGAAGGCGAAGACATGGCGGGATTGTCGGCGAGGCCGTCAGCCGCGGACCGCGGTCATGCGCCAGGCCAGCAGCGCGCCCACGGCGCAGCACAAGCCGGTCAGCGCCCAGGTCCATTGCCAGCCGCCCGCCAGCCGCGCGACCCAGCCGACCAGCGGCGGCAGCACGAACTGTCCGACTGCCGAGCACTGCTGCATCCAGCCGACCGTGGTGGCGACGGTGTCGCTGCCGGATGCCAGCCGCACGCACAGCGCGAACAGCGTGGCCGGCACCAGGCCGCCGACCAGCGAGAACAACAGCACGGCGCTGGTGCGGATGGCCGGGCTGGCATCGCGCCCCGGCCCGAAGGCCAGTGCGGCGCCCAGCGCCATGGCGGCGAAGCCGGTCCACAGCAGCGTGCGGGGCGCGGCGCCGCGCCGCAGCAACCGGCCTGCGGCGATGTTGCCGATGATGTTGGCAGCGGCCACCAGCGCCGTCAGTGCACCGGCCAATTGGGCGCCAACCTCGGCCTGGGCATAGACCGTGGGAAGGAATCCGACCACGGCCAGCCACTGGCCGGCGTACATCGCGAAACTCGCACCGAGCAGCCAGGGCCCCGGCGCTGTCAGCGTGCGGTGCAGCCGCGTGGCCCAGGCGCTGTGCCCTGGCGCCGGGCCGCGGCCGTCGGCCGGCAGCGCGAGCCACAGCAGCGCCCCCATGGCCAGCGAGGGCGCGGCCAGCAACCACCACCAGCCCGACCAGCCCAGCAGCGGCAGCAGCCAGGGGCCGGCCAGCAAGGCCGTCGCCGTGCCCAGCGGCATGTACGCGCCCCACAGGCCGAGCTTGGCATCGAGCTCGCCGGCCTCGGCCACCCGGCGGATCAGGCTGGGGCCGGGCGTCACGGCCAGCAGGAAGCCGAAACCCTCCAGCGCACGCAGGGCGAGCAGGGCGGTCGCGTCCTGGGCGAACCCTCCGGCCAGGCTGGCCGCGCTCAACAACACCAGGCCCGCGGCCATGCAGCGCTTGAGGCCCAGGCTTTCGCCGGCCAGGCCGACCGCCAGGCCCAAGCCCATGCCGGCCAGCTGGACCAGGGACAGCAGGAAGCCGGCCTGCACCAGCGACAGCTGCAGCGCCTCGCGCAGCACGGGCAGGGCCGGTGGCAGCTTGCCCACGTGCAGCGCAGCCGTGACGCCGGCCAGCACCACGGCAAGCGCCGGATCGCCCCGTCGTGGGCTCACTCGGGCAGGCCCAGACCGTAGAGGCGGGCATAGGCACCGTCGCGCGCCAGCAGTTCGGTGTGGGAGCCCATTTCGACGATGCGGCCGGCTTCCATGACGACGATGCGGTCGGCGTGCTGCACGGTCGACAGGCGGTGGGCGATGACCAGCGTGGTGCGGCCCTGCATCAGCCGCTGCAGCGCAGCCTGCACGGCACGCTCCGACTCGGTGTCCAGCGCCGAGGTGGCCTCGTCCAGGATCAGCACGGGCGCATCCTTGTAAAGCGCCCGGGCAATCGCCAGGCGCTGGCGCTGGCCGCCGGACAGCTGGGCGGCGTTGTGGCCGACCGGTGTGTCCATGCCTTGCGGCAATTCGGCGACCAGCTTGTCCAGGTTGGCATCGGCCAGGCAGTGCGCGAGCCGGGCGCGGTCCAGCGGCTGGCCCAGCGCCACGTTGGCGGCCACGCTGTCGTTGAGCATGACGACATGCTGGCTGACCACGGCGAACTGGCGTCGCAATGCCGTGAGGTCCCAGTCCTGCACGGCGTGGCCGTCCAGCGCCACGCAGCCCGCGGTGGGCTCGAGGAAGCGTGGCAGCAGGTTCACCAGCGTGGTCTTGCCGGCACCGGAGGCACCGACGAGCGCCACGGTCTCGCCCGCGGCAACGCGCAGGTCCAGCGCATCGAGGGCTGGTTGGGCGGTGCCGTCGAACTGCACGGTCACCCCCTGCAACACGATGTCCCCGCGTGCGCGCGGCAGGCTGAAGCTGCCGCCGCGCTCGTCCTCGGTCTGCTGCATGAGCTCCAGCGCGCGTTCGATGGCGGCCAGACCGCGCGTGATCGGGTTGGCCACTTCAGACAAGTGCTTGATCGGCGACACCAGCAGCAGCATCGCGGTGATGAAGGCGACGAAGCTGCCGACCGAGGTGCCGCCATCGGCGCTTTGAACCAACGCGATGGCGATCACGGCCGACATGGCCACGGCCACCAGCATCTGGGTCAGCGGTGACATGGTGGAGGAAGCCACGATGGATTTCATCGACAGCTGGCGCAGCCGCTCGCTGAGTTCGTTGAAGCGCTGCTGCTGCAAGGCCTGCGCGGCCTGCAAGCGCACGTCGCGGTGGGCGAGTACGTTCTCTTCGACCACGTAGGCCAGCGCGTCGGTGGAGCTCTGGCTGGCCCGCGTGAGCTTGTACAGGCGGCGCGACAGCACACCCATGACCCAGGCGACGGCCGGGATCAGCAGCGCCACGATCAGGGTCAGCTTCCAGTTCAGATAGAGCAGATAGCCCACCAGTGCCAGCAGCGTGAGGCTGTCGCGCGAGAACGCCATGATGGCGCCGACCAGCACCTGCGAGCCGGTCTGCACCTCGTAGACCACCGTGTTGGCCAGGGAGCTGGCCGACTGGCTGCGAAACAGCCGCAGGTCACCGGACAGGATCTTGGCGAACAGTTCGCGCCGCAGTTGCAGCAGTCCCTGGTTGGCGATGCGCCCAAGCGCGTAGTTGGCCGTGAACGCCGCCAGTCCGCGTAGGCCGAACAGGCCCAGCAGCGCCACGGGGATCGCCCACAGAGGCAGGCCGTCGCGCTGGAAGCCGCGGTCCAGCAGCGGCTTGAGCAGGGCCGGGATCATCGGCTCCGTCGCGGCGACCACGGCGGTGGCCAGCACCAGCAGCACCCAGCCCGCACGGGCCGACCGGAAGTACGGCCAGACCCGGCGCAGGCGCTGGCCGATGGAGGCCTTGGGTGCGGTGGCCGGCTCGGTCATGCGGGGCGGTCCTGCGGCGCCGGCCAGTCGGCCGTGCGCAGGTTCAGGGCCATCAGCAGGCCGATGGTGACGCAGAAAAAGTCGCCGATGGCCGCGTCGAACAGGATGGAGTTGAACATGCAGGAGATCAGCAAGGCGAACATGGCCGAGACGCCTGCACGCACGGCAGGCCGCTCGCCCAGGCACAGGTCGCGGTAGAGCGCATACATCAGCGCGCACAGCAGCAGCATGGCGCCGATGCCGGCTTCCACGCCCCACAGCAGGAATTCCTGGTGCGGATTCTTGACGCCGAAGGTGACGGGATTGCCGCGTCCTGCGTCGAAGCGTCGGTACTGCTGGTTGAAACTGCCCAGTCCGAAGCCCGTCAGAGGACGCTCGGCGATGGCCTGAAGCGAGCGGTGCCAGAAATTCAGCCGCTCGCCCGAAGAGGAGCGGTTGTCGGCCCGCTCGGCAAAGGCCACGCTCTCGTCCACCACGAGGCTGGCGCGGTGGCGCATCGGGTCGGAAGTGAGCAGCAGCAGCGCGGCGACCACGACGGGCGCCAGCAGCCCGAGAAGGCGCATGCGCCGCGGCAGCCACCACAGCAATGCCAATGAGATCACCGCGATGGCGACCAGGTGGCCGGTGCGGCCCGGCATCACGAACAACGTGCTGGCCAGCCCGAGCACAGCGACGCCGACGGCGGCTTGGCGCATCCACACGCGCGGCAGGTAGCTGCGCAGATGCCAGCAGACAGCGGCCACGGTGGCGGTCATGATGGACTGGCCCAGGTAGTTCGTGAACACGGCATGGTCGACCAGCGCCGTGTCCGCCGTGGCCCAGGGTATCGGCACGCCCAGCACGAGCAGCCAGGAACTCAGGAGCAGGAACACCTGGCCACCTGCGAACCAGGCCAGCGCGATCAAGGCTTCGCGCCGCGTGCGCAGGAACAGCACCAGGACGGGGATCACCAGCAGTTTGGCATGCTTGCCGAGGGCGCCCAGTGCCTCGGCCTGCGGCACCGTGGTCCAGCACAACGTCAGCGCGAGAAAGGCCAGCGCCGCCAGGATCAGCGCTGGCGAACGCAGCCGCGCCGCCGCGAGGTCGCGCTGGCCACGCATCGCCGGCCACAGCACGAGGCCCAGCGCACCCAGAAGAAGCAAGGCCTTGGAGATGCTCACCACCGCCATCGGGAGCCCGACCGCCATGGCCATCAGGCATGCAAGAACAAGACGTAGATTCAAAGACGGTCCATCGAGAGCAGGGCGGCCCGCAGGCACGGAGGCGGGCGTGGCACGACCGCAGGCGCGGCATTATCGGGTGCTCGCCGCCGCGGGTCGGCGATTGGGACTCTGCTATCCTCGCGGGCTGTGGCGCACCCGCCACCGCCCCCTCAGTAGCCTCCCGTGCCAAGTCACCTCACATCCCCGTGCCTGCGGCCGTCGGCAGGTGGATGTCTTCGGGCGTGGCGTGCGCGTCCGCCAGCCTTGTCGGGCGAGGGATTGCGCTCCTGTCCTATCGCGGGCCGACGCGGCGGAACCGAGCATAGTCGGTGGCTGCCTGACCAACATTTTGAAACCTTGAGCGGGAACTTCCTGGGGCTGATCTGACCCGAGTGGCTCGCGTTCATTACATTTCTTCCATGCCATTTGAGTTTTCCTCCCGCCGCCGGCAATGTGTCGCAGGCTTGGCGCTGGCCGGCGCCTTGCCCGCCTGGGCGCAGTTCCGCGTCGAAGTGACGGGCGTGGGCCTGACCCAGCTGCCGATCGCTGTCGCCACCTTCCGGGGCGATGACCAGTCGCCCCAGAAGATCGCCGCCATCGTGCAGGCCGACCTGGAACGCAGCGGCCAGTTCCGCGGGGTCGATGTCTCGGGTGCCGCACTCGACGAAGCCTCCCGGCCCGACATGTCGCTGTGGCGCCAGCGCGCCGCAGACTCGCTTTTGACCGGCAGCGTGACGCGTCTGGCCGATGGCCGCTTCGACGTGCGCTTCCGTCTGTGGGACGTGGTGCGTGGCCAGGACCTCGGCGGTCAAAGCTACAGCGTGGTGCAGGCCGACCTGCGCCTGTCGGCCCACCGCATCGCCGACTATGTCTACGAGAAGCTGACCGGCGAACGCGGCGTGTTCTCCACGCGCATCGCCTACGTGACGCGCGCCGGCCAGCGCTACACGCTGTGGGTGGCCGATGCCGATGGCGAGAACAGCCAGACTGCGCTGGCCAGCCCAGAATCGATCATCTCGCCAGCCTGGTCTCCGACCGGTCAGCAACTGGCGTACGTGTCCTTCGAGTCGCGCAAGCCGGTGGTCTACGTGCACGACGTGGCCAGCGGCCGGCGCCGGCTCGTGGCCAACTTCCGCGGCTCCAACAGCGCGCCGGCCTGGTCACCCGACGGCCGCACGCTGGCCGTCACGCTCACACGCGATGGCGGCTCTCAGCTCTACGCCATCGACAGCAACGGCGGCGAGCCGCGCCGGCTGACCCAGTCCAACAGCATCGACACCGAGCCGGCCTTCTCGCCCGACGGCAAGAGCCTGTATTTCGTGAGCGACCGCGGCGGCGCGCCGCAGATCTACCGCATGCCGGCGTCCGGCGGCGCGGCCGAGCGCGTAACCTTCAGCGGCAGCTACAACATCTCGCCTGCGCTGAGCCCGGATGGCCGCTGGTTGGCCTACGTGTCGCGCATCGGCGGCGCGTTCCGCCTGCAGGTGATGGAACTGGCGACCTCCACCGTGGCCGGCATCACCGACACCACGGCCGACGAGCGCCCGAGCTTTGCGCCCAACAGCAAGCTCCTCGTGTACGCCACAGTCCAGAACGGCCGCGAGGCGCTCATGACGACCACGCTCGATGGCAAGATCAAGGCCCGCCTGGCCGGCCAGGCGGGCGACATCCGCGAGCCCGACTGGGGCCCGTTCCTGAAGGCTTGAGCACCGGTTTTTTTGTCAAAAAGGGGAGTGTGTAAATGAAGCAGTTCGTATTGACCGCGATCGTCGCCGCCGCTCTGGTGGGTTGCAGTTCGCCCGTGAAGCTGGACGACGTGCCCGTGCAGGACAAGGCCGGCACCTCGGCCTCGACCATCGGCTCGCAAGGCGCTGGCGCAGGCAACGTGGGCCAGAGCAGCGTGGCGCCCGTGGACCTGAGCAAGTCCAACGACCTGGCCGCCGGCCCGGCTGGTGCCCGCACCGTTTACTTCGGCTACGACAGCTACAGCATCGAAGCCACCGAGCAGACCACGATCGAGAACAACGCGCGCTTCCTGCGCGCAGACCGCAATCGCAAGAGCGTGGTCGAAGGCCACACCGACGAGCGTGGCGGCCGCGAATACAACCTGGCCCTGGGCCAGAAGCGTGCCGAAGCCGTGCGCCGTTCGCTGGTGCTGCTGGGCGTGGCGGACAACCAGGTCGAGGCCGTCAGCTTCGGCAAGGAAAAGCCGGCCGTGCAGGGCTCCGACGAGGCGGCCTACGCCAAGAACCGCCGCGCCGAAATCACCTACCGTTGAAGCGCATGCGCACCACTGCAGTGATGCGCGCCGGCGCGCGCGCGGCCGCTGCGGCGTGCCTGGGCATGGGGCTGCTGGCCAGCATGCCGGCGCACGCGCTGTTCGGCGACGACGAGGCGCGGCGCGCGATCCTGGAGTTGCGCCAGCGCCACGATGCGTTGCAGGCCGCGCAGCAGAAGTCCGCGGAAGAACTGCGCCGGGTGAACGACGAGAACACCCAGATGCGGCGCAGCCTGCTGGACCTGCAGACCCAGATCGACGCCCTGCGCGCCGACCTGGCCAAGTCGCGCGGCCAGGAGGAGCAGCTGGCCCGCGACGTCGCCGAGATGCAGCGCCGCCAGAAGGACATTGCCCAGGGCGTGGACGAGCGGCTGCGCAAGTTCGAGCCGGCCAAGGTGACGGTGGACGGCCGCGAGTTCCAGGCCGATCCGGCCGAAACGCGCGACTACGACGCGGCGTTGGCCGTGTTCCGCAAGGGCGATTTCGCGGTGGCCGGCAACGCCTTCACCGAGTTCCTGAAGCGCTACCCGCAGAGCGGTTACCGCGCACTGGCCCTCTTCTGGCTGGGCAACGCGCAGTACGCCACGCGCGAATACCAGGCTGCCATCGGCAATTTCAAGAACATGCTGACGGTGGACGCTAACCACCCGCGCGCTCCCGAAGCTGCGCTGTCGATCGCCAACTGCCAGCTGGAGCTCAAGGAAGTGCGCGGCGCGCGCAAGACGCTGGAAGACCTGATCAAGGTCTACCCGCAGTCCGAAGCCGCCGCCGCCGCCAAGGACCGTCTGGCCAAAATGCGCTGAGCGCCGCCATCCCGCCTGCACGCCATCCGCACGGAAGGAGCAGGCGGTGGTGGATGCCACCTCGACGCTCCGCGTCTTGCTCCATGCGCCACGTCATCTACAACGCGAGGTCCGAGTTGGCTGCCTTCGTTTTCGAAGGCTTTCGCGATCAAGACACGCGCCTGATTCCCTACCGCGAAATGCCCGACAGCTGGACCGGGCGGATCGGCCGGGGTGTCGAATCCAGATTCCGTGGCGCCCGGCTCGGGCTGTATCCGGATGCAGGGACGCGTCAGCGGCTGCGCAAGATCGCGCCCACGGATGTGGTGCTCTTCTTCGCGATGGAGAACCTCAACAACATCGCCAGCGTGGCGAAATACATCCGGGCGCAGACGCGCCACGTCTTTCTCTGGAATCCGGTTGCCAGGATCAAGGGGAATCTGGTCCACAGCCGGCGGCAGCTGCACAGGCTGCAGCAGATCGTCGACGCCGTGCACACCTTCGATCAGGAGGATGCCTCGGCGTACGGCTTGCATTTCGCGCTCCAGCCTTACCGACATGTGCCTGCTTTGGCCACCCCGGGCAAGCGGCATGCGTTCTATTTCTCCGGCGTGGACAAGGGTCGCCTCGGTCTGCTGCTGGAGCTCAGGGCGGCCATCGGAGAACTGGGGATGTCCGCACAGTTCCATGTCGTTGCCGACAAGGGCAAGGACTATGCGCCAGCCTTGCAGGCGCATCTGCAGGCGGTTTGGATCCCCTATGCACGCAGCCTGATCGAGAGCCAGCACGCCGATTGCCTGGTGGAGATCGTCCAGGAGCACCAATCCGGCCCCACGCTGCGCAGCATGGAAGCGCTGTTCCTGCAGAAGAAGATCGTCACCAACCGCGCCTCTGCGCGCGAGGACGCCTACTTCGACCCGGACCGGGTGCTGGTCATCACGCGTGTGGACGCTGCCGAGATCGGCGCCTTCATGCGCCGGCCGTTTCGACCCGTCGACCCGGCCCTGCTGGCGCCGCACGAGATCCACGCCTGGGTCCGGCGGGTCGCGCCGCTGGAGCGGCGGGCCGCCCGGTGAAGTTGCCGTCTTCCTAGAATTGCGACGATGCAGTCCCCCGACATTTCGCTGCTGACGCACCTGGTGCTATGGGCAGCGCTCGCGCTGTCCGTGGTCTTCGGCGCCATTGCACAGCGCACGCATTTCTGCACCATGGGCGCCGTCAGCGATGCGGTGCACATGGGCGACTGGACACGCATGCGCCAATGGGCCCTGGCGGCTGGCGTGGCCAAGATCGGCTTTGGCGCACTCGTGTTCTTCGGACAGGTTGATCCGTCCAGGACACTGTACGCATCCCACCGCTGGCTGTGGCTCTCGGCGCTTGCAGGTGGCGGTATGTTCGGTTTCGGCATGGTGCTGGCATCCGGATGCGGCAGCAAGACGTTGGTGCGCATCGGCGGCGGCAGCCTCAAGGCCGTGGTCGTGTTCGTGGTGATGGCCGTGGCTGCGTTTGCGACATTGCGCGGCGTCACCGCCGTGCTGCGTGCGGGCTCGGTCGATCAGATGGCTTGGCAACTGGCCACCCAGGCCGCGTTGCCGCATCTGGTGGCGCCGGCCACGGGTTGGAGCCTGCCCGTCGCCAGCCTGGCCCTGGGTCTGCTCGTTGGGGGCGCGTTGGTGTGCTGGGCCTTGGTCGGCAAGGGCTTCTGGCGCGCCGACAACCTGCTGGCCGGAATCGGCGTCGGCGCGGTGCTGGTGGCCATGTGGTGGGTCAGCGGCCATCTCGGGCATGTGCCCGAACATCCCCAGACGCTGGAACAGGCCTACCTCGCGACCAACTCGGGCCGCATCGAAGCGTTGAGCTTCGTCGCCCCCCTGGCTTATACGCTGGACTGGCTGCTCTTCTTCAGCGACCGCAGCAGGGTCTTGACGCTGGGCATCGTGTCGGTCGCCGGCGTGGTCGCTGGCTCCTGGGCCATGGCGCTCATCTCGCGCAGCTTCCGCTGGGAAGGCTTTGGCGGCACCGAAGACCTGGCCAACCACTTGATCGGTGCCGTGCTGATGGGCGTGGGCGGCATCACGGCCATGGGCTGCACCGTTGGCCAGGGGCTGTCTGGCCTGTCCACGCTGAGCATGACCAGCTTGGTGGCCGTCGCTGCCATCCTGGGCGGCGCGGTTCTCGCGCTGCGCTACCAGAGCTGGCGCCTGGAGCGCCTGCCATGACGGCGCTGGACGAACCCGACCTGGCGCGGCGCTTCGGCGGCCTGGAGCGGCTCTACGGCGTGGCCGGCGCCGGCGCCATCCGCCGCGCGCACGCCGTTGTGGTGGGCATCGGTGGGGTCGGCTCGTGGGCTGCGGAGGCCCTGGCCCGCAGTGGCGTTGCGCAGTTGACGCTGGTCGACATGGACCACGTCGCCGAATCGAACATCAACCGCCAGATCCACGCACTGGACAGCACCGTGGGCCAGGCCAAGGTGCTGGCCATGCGCGAGCGCATCGCACAGATCCATCCGGGCTGCCGCGTGCATGCTGTCGACGACTTCGTGACGCCCGAGAACTGGCCCGCCTTGCTGCCGGCCGATGCCGACGCCGTGATCGACGCCTGCGACCAGGTGGCCGCGAAGACGGCGATGGCGGCATGGTCCCGCAGTGCGGCCGCACAGCGCCGGCTGTTCATCACCGTGGGCGCGGCCGGCGGCAAACGCCTGGCGCATGCCGTGCAGATCGAAGATCTGGCCGCGGTCACACACGATCCGCTGCTGGCCCAGTTACGCCAGCGCTTGCGCAAGCACCACCAGGCCCCGCGCGACGGCAAGCGCATGGGCGTGGCATGCGTGTTCAGCCGTGAGCCCGTGGCGCCGCCTGACCCCTCCTGTGCGATCGCTGGGGACGGCAGCCTGAATTGCCACGGCTACGGCTCCGTCGTGAGCGTGACGGCCACCTTTGGCCAATGCGCCGCGGGCTGGGTGCTGGACCAAATTGCAAGGAGCGTGCAAAAAGCCTGATTCGTCTGGCTATAATCGTAGGCTTTGCTGCAGACAGCAGTGGGACGTTAGCTCAGTTGGTAGAGCAGCGGACTTTTAATCCGTTTGTCACTGGTTCGACCCCAGTACGTCCTACCACCCTTCTTGTCTTGGGACATCCGCCATGCCGTCGATGTTCAAGTTCTTCCCCCGTCTCTGTGTCACCCTTCGTCCATGACGGACGAGGAGGCGATGGCGCTCGCACTGGCGCAGGCACGCACGGCAGCCGCGCGAGGCGAAGTGCCGGTTGGCGCGGTCGTGCTGCACCGGGGGCAGGTGGTTGCGACGGGTGCCAACGCGCCGATCGGGCAATGCGATCCCACGGCCCATGCGGAAGTCGTTGCGTTGCGGGCGGCAGCGCGCGCGCTCGGCAACTACAGGCTCGAAGACTGTGAGTTGTTCGTCACGCTGGAGCCCTGTGCGATGTGCAGCGGCGCAATGCTGCACGCGCGCCTGGCGCGCGTGGTCTACGGCGCTGCCGATCCCAAGACCGGCGCCGCAGGTTCGGTGCTCGACCTGTTCGCACAGCACGCGCTGAACCACCGCACGCGCGTGCGCCGCGGCGTCTTGGGCGAGGCCTGCGGTGCGCTGTTGCGCGAGTTCTTCCAGCAGCAGCGCCAGGCGCAGGCCCACGCACGCGTGCCGTTGCGCGAAGACGCGCTGCGCACGGCGGCCGAGCGTTTCGCCGGGCTGGCGGATTACCCATGGCATGGCCAGTACATCCGCAGCCTGCCGAGCCTGGCCGGTTTGTCCATGCACTACCTGGACGAGCGAGGGCAGGGCGGTGCCCGTGCCTTGACGCTGCTCTGTGTGCATGGTGCCCAAGGCTGGAGTCACGACTTCCGTACCCTGCTGCCGGTCTGGCGCGAAGCCGGCCACCGCGTCGTCGCTGTCGACCTGCCCGGCTTCGGCATGAGCGACAAGCCCAAAAAGGAGAGCGCGCACAGCCCGGCCTGGCACCGTGCGGTGCTCGCGGAGTTCGTGCAGGCCCTCGATCTGCACGACATCGTGCTGGTGCTGCAGGGCAGAGGCGGCCTGCTGGCGCTGGATCTGCCGGAGCGGTCACCGGCCCGCTACTGCGGCTTGGTCGCCCTGGCCCCCGATCTGTCGGCGGCTGTGGCGATGCGTCCGCAGGCCGCGCCATGGCCGGCGATGTGGCAGCCTGCACGGGTGCGGGATGCGGTGGAACTGCTGCGGAAGGAGCCGCGCCGCCAAGCGGACGACGCGCCCTTTCCCGACGCGGGCCACCGCGCCGGGCCGCGCGCGTTACAGCGCTGGGCGGCCGACGACGCAGTGGCACCCGACTGGTCCGCCGCGCAGCCGCCGCCGGCCGCCGGCGGCGACGCCGCGCTTGCACAGCAGCTGCTGGACGGATTCGCGGTGGGATACTTCCACCCGTGAATCCCAAGCACATCTACATCTATTCCCCCGCCGGCGCCGTGCGCGACAAAGTTGCGTTCAAGCGCGCGGTGCAGCGCCTGCGCGGGCAAGGCCACGCCGTCGAGATCGACGAAGCCGCGCTCAAGAGCCACATGCGCTTTGCTGGCGACGACGAAACGCGGCTCGCTGCGGTGCACCGCGCCGCGGCCAGCGGCGCGGACATCGCACTGATCTCGCGTGGCGGCTACGGCCTCACCCGCCTGCTGGATCGCATCCGCTACCCGCTGCTCGCGCGCGCCACAGAGCGCGGCCTGCGCTGGGTCGGCCACAGCGATTTCACGGCCCTGCAGCTCGCGCTGCTGGCGCGTGCCGGCGGCATCAGCTGGGCCGGCCCCGCGCTGTGCGGCGACTTCGGTGGCGAGGAGGAGCCCGACGAAATCATGCAGGCCTGCTTCGAGGATCTGCTGCTGGGGCAGGGCGAGGGCACGGGCTGGCGCATCGGCCGAGACGATCCGATGCCGGCCCCGCGCACTCGGCGCCGCGCGGCCGCTGCGGAGCAAGCGCCGCCCTCCTGGAGCATCCGCGACGCCACGCTATGGGGCGGCAACCTGGCCGTGCTGAGCGGACTGGTCGGCACGCCTTATCTGCCGGACGTCCGCGGCGGCATCCTGTTCCTGGAGGAGGTGAACGAGCACCCGTACCGGATCGAGCGCATGCTCACGCAGCTGCTGCATGCCGGCGTGCTCGCCCGCCAGAAGGCCGTGGTGCTCGGCCAGTTCACGGGCTACCAGGCGGTGGCGCACGACCGCAACTTCCGCATGGCCACAGTGGTGGCCTGGCTGCGCAGCCAACTCAGGGTGCCGGTTTTTACCCAATTGCCGTTCGGCCATGTGCCTACCAAGGTGTTGCTTCCGGTCGGTGCCAAGGTGCAGATGGTGGTGGAGAACCGCGAGGCGCTGCTGTTCTGGGGCCACCTGGAAGGCAGCCACCACGATCACGGCGAACACGTGCACTGAGCCCGCGGCAGGCGACATCCCCTACACTGCGGCATCTTCCCGTCACCCACCCGCAGCACCATGGGCGTTCAGGCCACGGTTGTTTTTGCAGACCTTTCGGACAGCACGGCGTTCTTCGAGACGTTGGGCAACGAGAGGGCGACAGCAACCATCACACGGCTCACGCAATGGATCGGTGCCATCTGCGAGGCCCATCGCGGGCGCGTGGTGAAGACGCTGGGCGATGGCATCCTGGCCGTGTTCGAGCAGGCCATCGATGCGGTCGATGCTGTCATCCAGATGGAGCGCGGGCACCGGATCCGGCTGGAGCAATGGCCCGAGCCCTTGCGCATGGAGATCAAGGCGGGCGTAGCGCGTGGCCAGGTGGTGGAAGTCGACGGCGACTGCTACGGCGATGCCGTGAACGTGGCCGCGCGGTTGAGCGATCTGGCCGGCGGGAGCGAGATCTGGGCTACCGCGTCCGTGGTCGATGGTGTTGATGACGGGCACGGCCTGCGCTTTCGCAGCCTGGGCTCGGTCACGCTGCGCGGCAAGGCCGAGCCGCTCGCGCTGTTCAAGGTGGAATGGGAGGAAGACGTCGCCTCCGACTTCCTGACCCAGCAGGCCGTGCTGGTGCGGCCCGTGGTCGCCGATGCCGCAGCGTCGGGCCGCATCCAGTTGCAGCACCTGGACCTCTCGCTGAGTTTTCACGCGCGTGAACTGCCGGTGCATCTGGGCAGGAACGAACATGCCGAAGTGATCGTCAACGACCCGCGTGTGTCACGCCTGCATGCGCGCATCGAAGCGCGCGGCGGCGGCTTCGTGCTGGTCGACCTCAGCAGCTTCGGCACCTGGGTGCGTTTTTCCGGCAGCGATTCGGACATCGCACTGCGGCGCGACGAATGCCAGCTTCACGGCAACGGGGAGATCGCGCTCGGCGTCCCGCACGGCGACCTCAGCGCGCCGACCGTGGCCTTTTCCATCAACGGCAGCACCCAACGCTGACCGGCGTACTGCGAGGGATCACTGATGCGATGGTTCAAGCGCCTCGGCGCCGTTTTGCTGTTCCTCGTCCTGTCCGCGCTGCTGGTGCTGGGCATGTACGTCTGGCGCAGCTTCCCTCAACTGGACGGCACGCTGCGCGTGCAGGGTCTGCAAGGCGCCGTCACGGTCGAGCGGGATGCCTCCGATGTCACACACATCAAGGCGGCGTCGGCACGGGATGCCTGGTTCACACTGGGCTTCGTGCATGCGCAGGAGCGGGGCTGGCAACTGGAGTTCAACCGGCGCGTGATGCGCGGCACGCTGTCCGAGGTGCTGGGCGAAGCCACCCTGGAGACCGACAAGCTGATGCGCACGCTGGGCATCATGCAGGCGGCCCAGCAGCAGCTCGATCGCATGCCGCCCGACGCGCGCGCGGCGCTGGAAGCCTACAGCGAGGGCATCCAGTCCTTCTACGCCAACCGGCCGCAGGCGCTGCAGCCGGAGTTCCTGCTGCTCGGTGTGCGGCCCGGCCATACCGGCAAGGCCTGGGAGGCAGTGGACTGTGTCGGATGGTCACTGATGATGGCGCTCGATCTTGGCGGGAACTGGGGCACGGAGTTCGCGCGCCTGTCCGCCGCCCAGGTCGTGGACACGCCCCGGCTGTGGGAGCTGTTTCCGCCATACCCCGGTGAGCCGCCGGCCTCCGCGGTGGATTTCGCGGCGCTGTACCGACAGTTGGGCATCTACCGCACCGATCAGCAGCCAAGTTCCAAGACCTCGCGCGCACCGGGCGGCATCCCGCTCGCAGCCCGCCTGCTGGACGACGCGGCGCGCGCCTGGTCGCAAGCGTTCGTGCGCGATGCCGGGCTGTCCGAGGGCAAGGGCAGCAATGCGTGGGTGGTCAGCGGCAGCAACACGGCCTCGGGCAAGCCCCTGCTCGCGAACGATCCCCACCTGGGGCTCAGCGCGCCAGCGATCTGGTACTTCGCGCGCCTGCAGGCGCCCACGCTCGACGTGATCGGCGCCACCCTGCCCGGGCTGCCCTTCGTGGTGCTCGGCCGCACCCGCACAGCCGCCTGGGGTTTTACAAACACCGGCCCCGACGTGCAGGACCTGTACATCGAGCAGATCAAACCCGACGACCCGAGGTCCTACCGGGTGGACGATGTCCAGGGCCAACCCGCCTGGGCGAGGTTTGAACAGCGCATGGAGACCATCCGCGTCAAGGGCAGGGCGGATGTCCAACACCTCGTGCGCAGCACGCGCCATGGCCCGGTCCTGAGCGATGCGCAGAGCGCGCATGCCAAGCTGATCGACCTGAATCGCTACGTGCTGGCGCTGCGCTGGTCGGCCCTGGAGGCCGACAACAGAACGGCCCTGGCCATGCAGCGCGTGAACGAGGCGGGCACCGTCAGCGAGTTGCTTTCCGCCTTCTCCGACTACCACTCGCCGATGCAGAACGTGATGATGGCCGACACGACCGGCCGCATCGCCTACAAGGCCGTGGGCCGGGTGCCATTGCGCCGAACTGATAACGACATCCGCGGTATTGCGCCCGCACCCGGCTGGGATCCGCGCTACGCGTGGTCCGGCTGGCTGCCCTATGCCGACACGCCGGCGCACGGGGCAGGCGAGGGCGATCAGCCCGCCTGGATCGCGAACGCCAACCAGCGTCCGACCCCACCGGACTATCCCTACTTCATCGGACAGGACTGGGCAGTGCCCTACCGGTTCGACCGCATCGTCGAGCGCTTGGGTGCCACGCCGCACCACGATGCGCAGAGCATGGCGCGGCTGCAGGGCGACACGGTGTCGCTCGCCACGCAGCGGCTGCTGCCCTTCCTGCGCAGGGCCCCTTCGAGCCATCCCTTGGCGCTCGGGGTGCAACGCATGCTGCAAAGCTTCGACGGCGACATGCGCGGTGACAGCGCGGCCGCGCTCGTGTTTTCCGTGTGGGTGGATGAGCTTACGCGGGGCCTGCTGGTGCCCCGCATGGGACAAGAGCGCTTCGATGCGCTGTACGGCAAGCGCCATTTCCGCAGCACGGTGGAGACCGCACTCGCCGCCGACGACGCCTGGTGGTGCGCGCCGCGCGGTTGCGCCGAGCAGGCCGGCCAGGCGCTCACCCGGACGCTGGATCGGCTGTCCAAGCTTTACGGCGACGATCCGTCACGCTGGCGCTGGGACGCGGCCCACATGGCGCTGAGCGTCCACCGGCCATTTGGCAATGTCGCGCTTTTGGCCCGCTGGTTCGACGTGCGTGTGCCCGCGGGCGGTGACACCTTCACTGTGAACGTGGGGCAATACTGGCCGAACGACGCCAAGAATCCGTTCGCCAGCCGCCACGCGGCGTCCTTGCGCGCGGTCTACGACCTCGCAGACCTCGAGCGCAGCCAGTTCATCTACCAGACGGGCCAAAGCGGGCTCGTGTTTGCCAGCCGCTACCGTGACATGGCGCAGGAATGGTCGCACGTGGAGTATCGATTTTTGCGCATGGCGCCCGAAAGCATTCCGCATACACTCCAACTAGTACCATGAACTGTTCGACGGGGGCGCTTAAACTGCGTGGTTTTTGAGCAGATGACGGTGCAAGGCGGTTTCCGGCGGCTTCACCTACATCCCAACATCGAGATGAGTAAAAAGGCAAAGATCGAGTTCGAGGACATGAACCTGCAGGTCGGCGTCCGCCTGCAAATCATGCCCAAGCAGGCGAGCAGTCCGACTGTGCAGTACACATCGCTGATCGGCTTCGTGGTGGACGACTATCTGCTGATGCAGGTCCCGCAACAGGATGGCAAGCCGGTCGAGACCGCGGCCGGGGCCGAAGTGGCGTTGCGCGTGTTTTCTGGCGTGTCGGTTTTCACCTTCGATTCGCGTGTCGAAGCCGTGTTGAGCAAACCCCGTCCGCTCATGCTGCTGTCGTTTCCGACGAACATCCAGAAGGTCGGCCTGCGCAAGGCCGTGCGCGTGAAAGCCAACATTCCCGTCCGCGTGGTCAATCCGACGAACCGCGAAGTGGTCAAAGAGGCGACGCTTTCGGACATCAGTCTGTCTGGCGCGTTGGTGTCGACCCCCAATCCGCTCGGTGCCGTGGGCGACGCCATCGAGATCAATTTTTCCATCCTCGTGCAGTCGCAAAACGAGGAAGTCGCCATTTCGACAACAGCCTCGATCCGCAGCGTGCAGCAGGCCGTGGGTACGGCACCCGACGGCGGAGCCTTCTACACCGTCTACACGTACGGCATCAATTTCCTCGACATCGATGCGACGCACCAGGCCTTGTTGCAGAACTACGTTTACGAGACGCTGTTGATCCACCGCAACTGAAGCGAAGCAGGATCTCGCATCCTGCTTTTTTTGAAGCACTTTACTTAACATAATATACATCGTGTCAATTAAGCGATAGCTGGCACAGCGCAGCTGAATACCGCTCTTGCGGCAAGCGTTACCACTGGCGCGAGCCAGGGCCGTCCAAGTGGCCAGCGGCACCCTCCGGAAACACACGCGCCGCCCGGCACGCGGTGATGGCACCGCGCCGGCACACCGATTGCCCCCACCTGCCAGACCACCACACCCACCAGGAGCTCTTCATGTTCGCCCACAGCAAACGCCTGCAGTACACGGTCCGCGTGACCGAGACCAACCCCGGCTTGGCCAACCTCATGCTCGAGCAGTTCGGCGGCCCGCAGGGCGAGCTGGCCGCCGCCTGCCGCTACTTCACCCAGGCCCTGGGCGAGGACGATCCCGGCCGCAAGGACATGCTCATGGACATCGCCACCGAGGAGCTCAGCCACCTGGAGGTGATCGGCACCATCGTGGCCATGCTCAACAAAGGCGCCAAGGGACGGCTGGCCGAAGGCGTGGAAACCGAGGCCGAGCTGTACCGCGCCATCTCGGGCGCCGGCAACGACAGCCACGTGACGCAGGTGCTGTACGGCGGCGGCCCGCCGCTGGTGAACTCCGCCGGCGTGCCCTGGACCGCGGCCTACATCGACACCATCGGCGAGCCCACGGCCGACCTGCGCTCGAACATCGCGGCCGAAGCGCGCGCCAAGATCGTCTACGAGCGGCTCATCAACCTCACCGACGATCCGGGCGTGAAGGAGGCGCTGGGCTTTCTGATGACGCGCGAGATCGCGCACCAGAAGTCCTTCGAGAAGGCGCTGTACAGCATCACGCCGAACTTCCCGCCGGGCAAGACGCCGGGCGACCCGCGCTTCACGAGCGTGTACTTCAACATGTCGCAGGGCGACGGCGACACCGTGCGCGGCCCGTGGAACGCGGGTGACCGCTGGCAGTTCGTCTCCGACCGCGACCAGCAGGCCGCGGTCGACGGCGGCTCCGGCCTGCCCGGCGTGCAGCTGGGCGCCGAAGAAGACACCGTGGTGCAGCAGATGGCCCAGCGCACCGCCTCCGCGCCCACCGGCGATCCGCTCACGGGTGCCGAACTCGGCATGGGCGAAGACGCTGCGCTCAACGACCTCACGCGGGCCGTCAAACCGTCGACGGATGGTGCGGGCGGCACCACTGCGCCCACCACCCCCGGTCTCTGAGTTCCATCCACGGGCCGCGCGCGGCCCTTTTCCGGAGAGCGATCCATGCTGGCAATGAATTACCGCGGCCCCTACCGCGTGCGTGCCGACCAGATGCCCGAGCCGCGCATCGAGCATCCGGGCGATGCCATCGTGCGCGTCACGCGCTCGTGCATCTGCGGCTCGGACCTGCACCTGTTCCATGGCCTGGTGCCCGACACGCGCGTGGGCAGCACCTTCGGCCACGAGTTCTGCGGCATCGTCGAGGAGATCGGCCCTGCGGTGCGCAACCTCCAGGTCGGCGACGCCGTGCTCGTGCCCTTCAACATCTTTTGCGGCACCTGCTGGTTCTGCGAGCGCGAGCTCTACAGCAACTGCCACAACGTCAACCCCGAGGCCACGGCCGTGGGCGGCATCTACGGCTATTCGCACACCACCGGTGGCTATGCCGGCGGCCAGGCCGAACTGGTGCGCGTGCCCATGGCCGACATCGGCCCGACCGTGATCCCCGAGGACATTTCGCAGGACGATGCGGTGCTGTTGACCGACGCCTTCCCCACCGGTTACCAGGCCGCCGAGATGGGCGACATCCGGGAGAACGACACGGTGGTCGTGTTCGGCGCGGGACCCGTCGGCATCTTCGCGGCCAAATCGGCCTGGCTGCTGGGTGCCGGCCGCGTGATCGTGGTCGACGAGGTCGAGTACCGGCTGGACTTCGTGCGCCGCTTCGCGCATTGCGAGACCGTGAACTTCCGCGACGTGCGCGACATGGCCGTGCACCTCAAAAAGATGACCGACGGCCTCGGGCCGGACGTCTGCATCGACGCCGTGGGCGCCGAGGCCAGCGGCAGCGCGCTGCAGCGGCTGACCGGCGTGCACCTCATGCTGCAGGCCGGTGCGGCCACCGTGCTGCACTGGGCCATCAATTCGGTCCGCAAGGGCGGCACGGTGTCCATCGTGGGCGTCTACGGCCCCACCTTCAACGCCGTGCCCATCGGCAATGCGCTGAACAAGGGCCTCACGCTGCGCATGAACCAGGCCAGCGTCAAGCGCCACCTGCCGCGGCTCATCGAGCATGTGCGTGCCGGTCGGGTCAAGCCTTCCGAAGTCATCACCCACCGCATCCCGCTGGAGCACGTGGCCGATGCCTACCACATCTTCTCGAGCAAGCTGGACGGCTGCATCAAGACGGTGCTGACCATGCCCTCCGCGCGCTGACCCAGGAGCCTGCCATGCCCGACGACACCCTGCCCTCCGCCACCCTCCCCACCGAAGGCAGCGCCGCGGCCGCGCCGCCGCTGCGTCCGCGTCCGCCCGGCTGGGGCGCCGACCTCGCGCCGGAGAACCGGCCAGCCGTGCCCAAGGAGCGCCAGCCCGCCCGCCTGCCGGGCCTGCACTGGACGCAGCCGGAGCAGCAGCAAAGCCACGTCCACGTGCTCTGCTCGATCGAGCGGCCCGGCCTCACGCCCGTCTTCGGCACCACCGTGCCGCCGCGCGGCATCAGCGGCCTGCTGCGCGGTCTGGCCTTCCGCTGGAGCGAGAACGACCTGCGCCACTGGCTGGTGCTGCTGGCTGCCGATCGCGTGCACGTGGGCGAAGGCCTGGTGGAAGACCTGCTGCGTGGCCGCGTTCCCAACATCCCGGCCGAGATGGGCATGCGCGCCGAATGGCAGCACAACCCGCGCGGCGCGGTGCACAAGGTCGGCCTGGCCGTGGGTGCGCTGGCGCTGCTCTACCTGCTGCGGCGCCGACGCTGAGCGCCTGGCGTCAGTCGCCGTCTGCCCGGGGCTTGCTGGCCGGGGCGGGCGGCGGCGCGGTGCCAGGGACTTCGTCGGGCACCGTGGTAACGGTCACCGATACCGGGTCGCTGGCCGGGAAGCTCTCCTGGATGCCGTGGTCCAGCGCGTCTTCGCTGGGCTCCTTGGGCGACGGCGCAGCGGGATCGGGCGGTGGATGGTGCTCCGCCGTAGGAAAGGGCCAGGGGCGTTTGCTGCTCATTTCATGCACCTCCAATGCCGACGTTGACGGTGCCCGTGCCCTGGCAGGTCGCGCAGGTCCGGCCGTCGGTGCGGCCGGTGCCGCCGCAGTCGCGGCACGGGGCTTCTCCGGTGCCAGGCGTGCCAGTGGGCGCTTCGTCGCCGGGCGCCATGGGTGTGGCGGTGGGCACGTTCGGCGCGCCCGCGGATGGGGATGGCTGGTCTGGGGTCATGCCCGAGTGCGGCAAACCGCGATCCCGCACAGGCCGATGCGACAGCCGATGAAGCGCGGCTGGCAGCGCATCGCAGATCTCGCTGGCCAGATAGCCCAGCGTGCCGTGGCGCCGTGCCAGCCGGCTGCCGGCCTGCGCGTGCGCGGCCACGGCCCAGGCCGCCGCCTGCGCTGGCGGCACGCCCTGGGCCGCCAGACCGGCCAGCGCCCCGGCCAGCACATCGCCCGAGCCCGAGGTGCCCAGGCCCGGCACGGCGCACGCGTGCTGCCAGGCCCGGCCGTCCGGTGCAGCGATGCAGGTCGTGGCTCCCTTGAGCGCCACGACGGCCTGCCAGCGCCTTGCGGCTGCGAGCGCATGCCGGGCCGGCGCTGCCACGATCTCCTCTTTGGCGATGTCCAGCAACCCGGCCATCTCGCCCGCATGCGGCGTCAGCACCACCCTCTGGGCGAAGCGGTGGCCAGCGCGCACCGTTTCCATGGCCAGCGCGTCGAGCACGACCGTGGCCTGTGTGAACAAGGGCAGCGCCGCTGCCACGAAGGCGCAGGTGCCGGCCGCGTCCTGCATGCCCGGTCCGACCAGCACGGCCGAAGCCTTGCGGGCGACCGCCACGAGCGCGCGCGCCCCGTCGGCGGCCAAGCCACCCTCGGCGGTTTCGGGCAGCGCAATCACGCGGGCCTCCGGCATTTGCAGCGCCAGGCCCTGGGCGATGCATTGCGGCACCGCGATGGACAGCTTGCCCGCACCGGCCCGCAGCGCAGCGCGCGCGGCCAGCAGTGCCGCGCCAGGCATCTCGCGGCTGCCGGCGACCACCAGCACCTGGCCACGCGCCTCTTTATCGCCGCCGGCATCGGGCGCAGGCAGCGGCCAGTCGCGCAGCGAATGCACGGTCAGGTCCAGCGGCTCGGTGGGCGCGGCACTCATGGCTTGGGCGCGGCGGGCGCATCGGGCGCGGCGGTGGCGGTCACGCCGGCTTCCTGCAAGGGCGCGAGGAAGTTAACGAGGTCCAGCACCAGCCCCTGCCCGTCCTCGGCGCGCCGGTAGGAGGTCACGCTGCAATTGGGCACATCGCCCTGGGCGTCGATGTCCAGGATCTGACGCTCGTCCAGTTCCTCGATCAGGTAACGCATGCAGTTCACCACCACCTGGTGCGCGACGATCAGCACGCGCTGGCCGGCGTACTCGCGCGTGAGCATCTCGGTCAGGCTGCGCAGGCGCAGGATCACGTCGCACCAGCTCTCGCCGCCGGGCGGGCGGAAGTAGAACTTGCCGACATGGCTGCGCTGCGCGTTCAGCTCGGGATGCCTCTGGGCAATGCCATGGCGCGTGAGTCGGTCGACGATGCCGAACTCCTTCTCGCGCAGGCGCTCGTCCTGGCGCGTGCGCACCGCGCCATCCCAGCCGCCGGCCGACTCGGCGACGATGCGCGCAGTCTCCAGCGCGCGCAGGTAGGGCGAACACAGCACCACCTGGGGCCGCTGCTCTGGCGGCAGGCGGCCGAACCAGCGGCCCAGCGCACGCGACTGCGTGACGCCTAACTCCGAAAGCGGCGTGTCGATATCGCGAAACGAGATGTCGATCACGGCCTGGCCAGCGGCCTCGGCCGCGTCCCGCGCCACGTTGCCGGCGCTCTGGCCATGGCGCACGATCCAGAGGGTATGGGGCCATGCGGTGGAGGTCATGCGGGCATGGTGGGGGCGTACCCGGCGTGCCGATGTAGGTTCACGGCGCATCGCGCAGGTGCAGGCCGGCGTGCGGCGCTGCAGGCTGCCACGCATCAGCGCGGCGCCGCATCCCAGCCGTGCGGCAGCGCGAAGCCGCCCTGTGCGTCCATGCCCGTGGGTACCTGCAGGCGCGCCGCCAGCCGGCCCGCATCGAAGGGCGCGTGCACTTTCACGTCGTTGTCGAAGTAGACGAACACGTCGCGTGCCCTGCGCCTGCCCTGCCCCTTGCCCACCGTGTGCGCCTGCGCATGCTGGCCGCCGGTGTGCCAGGCGCGCACGCGCATGGCCCAGTCGTCCAGCGCTGCATCGCCGTAGCCGCTGGCGTAAAGCTCCTCGTCGCCGTGCAGGCGCACATAGACGAAGTCGGCCGTCAGGTCCTCCAGCAGCGGCCAGCGCCCGGCCGTGTCGGCCACCACCAGCGCGATGCCGTGGCGGCGCAGCTGGGCGACGAAGGCCGGGTCGGCGAAGCTGGGATGGCGCACCTCCACCGCGTGGCGCAGCCGCTGCGCGGCACGTGGCCGCAGCAGCGCCCTGCCCTGCATGCGCGCATCGTGCGCACGGGCCAGCGCGGCGGCGGCTTCGGTGTCCTGCGGCAGCAGCGTGAAGAAGGCCTCGCAGCGCTCGGCGTCGTAGGCGAGCGAAGGCGGAAATTGCCAGAGCATCGGCTCCAGCTTGCGGCCCAGCGCGAACAGGCCGGACGCGAAGAAGTTGGCCAGCGGTGTGCGCACGTCGCGCAGCCGCAGCATGTGGGTGATGTAGCGCGGTCCCTTGACCGCGAACCGGAAGCCCTCGGGCGTTTCGTCGTGCCAGGCCTGGTACGAGGCGGGCTGCTGCAGCGCGTAGTGCGAGCCGTTGAGCTCGATGGTCGGCAGCATGTGCGCGGCGAAGCGCAGCTCCAGGCGCTGCGCCAGGCCGCGCGGGTAGAACACGCCGCGCCAGCGCGCATAGCGCCAGCCCGAGATGCCGATCCGCACGCTGGCCAAGTCCTGCTTGTGATGGACGACCATGGCTGCTCTGTGGTTGCGTTGAAGAAGGCCTCTTGCAGGCCAGTCGCCACGGTCGTCCTCCCGGCGTGAGCAAGCTGTCAGTCGACGGCAACGCTGCGCTTCAGTGCGGCCGCACGTGCCGGAACAGCCGGGGCCGGCCGGTGGTCCTCATGCGGACGCAGCGAAGTAGCAGGCAGCGAGGTCCACGCTGGACCTGCGGCCCACGGCCCCCGCATGGCTGCGCAGCCATGCCTCGCAGGCTGCCGCCCCTTGCGCATGGAGGGCGCGGAACAGCTCCATGCCCACGGTGCGCTTGACCGAGGGCTCGGCCTGCGCGGGCGGCACGCTGTCGGCCAGGCGGATGGCATGCAGCCGCAGGGCGCCGCCGCCGCGGCGGCTGTCGGCCTGCTGCAGCGCGCGGAGTTCTTCGCGCAGGCCACGCATGGAGGCGATCTCGTTGATGCGGTTCAGGATGTTCTTCGCCGTGGTCGGCACCTCCGGACGTTCCAGCGGCGCCAGTTCGACGAGCAGCAGATCGGCCTGCCGTCGATCCTCGTACAGCGGCGCCAGTGCCGGGTTGCTCGCGTAGCTGCCGTCCCAGTAGGACTCGCCGTCGATCTCGATGGCCTGGAACATCAGCGGCGCGCAGGCCGAGGCCAGCAGCGCCTGCACGCTCAGCGCACCGGGCCCGAACACGCGCCCTTCGCCGGTGCGCAGGTTCAGCGCGTTGACGTGCAGCCGCACCGGCCCTGGGGCATTGAGGGCGGCCACGTCCACCACGCGCGCGAGCACGGCATGCAGCGGCGCCATCGCGAACGGGTTGCTCTGGTAGGGCGACAGCAGCGGCGCCGCGTCGTCCCACACGCCCAGGCCCGGCTTGCGCAGCGGCGTGAGCAGCCAGCTCAGCGGCGCGCCGACCAGCGCCAACTCGGTCCACAGCTGCTCCAGGCGCCGGCTTGCCTCCTGGCGTCCGCCGCAGCGCAGCCCCGACACCAGCGCAGCACCGTTGAGGGCACCGGCGCTGGTGCCGCTCACATCGCCGAGCCCGATCCGCGGCTCGTCCAGCAGGCGATCCAGCACGCCCCAGGTGAAGGCGCCATGGGCGCCACCGCCCTGCAGCGCCAGTTGCAGGCACGGGTCTGCCGGCCCGCGGCGCGGTGAGGGTTCGCTCGGTGCATGCATGCGCTCCACGCTAGCGCACGCGCAGCCCCGCCGCCGGTGGCGGCTGCGCCGCACGCGGGTAGGACAGGGACCGCACAGGGCCGCCGCCGGCCCGGCTACGGCGGCGGGCCGTGCAGGTAGGTGGCGGGCCGCGTGAGCGGTACGCGGACGAAGAACTCGCTGCCTTTGCCCAGCCCCTCGCTCTTGACCTCCACCGAGCCGCCATGCAGCGCGACGATCTCCCTGACCAGCGCCAGCCCGATGCCCAGCCCCTTGCCGCGGGCGGTGTCCGCACCGTCGGCCTGCGTGAACATTTCGAAGATCCGGGGCTGCAGGTCCGGACCGATGCCGCGCCCCGTGTCCTGGACGCGCACGACGAAATGCCGCGTCTCCACATTGGCCTGCAGCGCAACCCGCCCGCCCGGCGGCGTGAACTTGATGGCGTTGTCCAGCAGGTTGCCGATGACCTGCGCGAGGCGGCCCGGGTCCACCTCGACCTGCACCGGCACCGGCGGCAGCACGCACACGAGCTCGACCTGCCGGCGCAGCGCGGCCTCGCGGCAGCTCTCCACGGCTTCGGCCAGCAGCGGCTGCAGAGGCACCGTCTCGTAGACCATGCGCATGCTGCCCTGTCCCACGCGCGTCATGTCGATCAGGTCCTCGACCAGGCGCTCCATCTGGTGGATCTGCCGGCGCAGGATGCGCGTGGCACGCTCGCGCAAGGCCGGCTCGATCGGCTGGGACAGCAGCTCGGCCGCCGTGGTCAGCGGCTGCAGCGGGCTGCGCAGCTCGTGGGCGATGGTGGCGAGCACCAGGTTCTGGTCCTTGCGGAACTGGCGCACCTGGCGCACCTCCTGCTCCAGCGCGTCCAGGCGCAGCCGCAGGTGGGTGGCATCGCGGAACAGCTTGGCGAAGCCGCGCGGCGTTTCAGCGCCGCCCAGCGGCACGGTCAGGCCGCTGGCCCATAGCCGCGAGCCGTCCTTGCGCATGTGCCAACGCTCGTCCTCGGCCGAGCCCAGCAGGCGGGCGCTGTTGAGCTCGTGCAGATGCAGGTCCAGCGCCGCATCCTCGGGCGTGAACAGGATCGCCAGGGAGCGGCCGAGCACGTCCTGCGCGGTGAAGCCGGTCAGCGCAAACGCGCCTTCGCTCCAGCCCGAGATGCACCCTGCGGTGTCGACGAATACCACGGCGTACTGCTTCAGGCCCGCGGGGAACAGCGCGAACAGCGCCTGCGCATCCTGCGCGTCCCACGCCGCATGGCCGTGGGTCTGCAGGCTCATGGCCGCCCCCTTGGGGCGGCCGGCGTGCCGGGACGCAGGGCGGGGTCAGTACAGGTGGCGGTGGACATGCGCGGTGTGAGATCAATGAAGGGCCACAACCGAGTCTGACGGACCGGCAGCCAGGCCAAGTAGGTGGGTGTCCGGACCGCCTGTCGGCGCGTGCACCACGTCTTGAGACCGCGCCGGTCCTGCACCCCGCCTCCACCGACCCGATCTGCACGCAGGCGTGTTGAGCGGGCTAGGGACAGGGCGGCTGCGTTTCCCAAGCCCTGGTGTCGCGCGCTGCCCGCTGCGACTGACGCATCACCGCCGCGTGGTGCTCACGCACCCAACCGATGGTCCAGGCACAGGCCTGCATCTGCCCCAGCCGGGAGGCCGGGTCGAACCCATAGGGGTTGGCCCAGCGCTGGTGCCCGCACCGGTAGGCGCTGCGCCCCGCTTCCATCGCCGCGTCCACTGCACTGTCCATGGCCTGTTCTACGGGCGCGTGGGCGGCCCGGTTTGTAGGACGCAGCGCTGTTCGGGGCAGGCGGGTGGCTCTGTCCTGGACATCGGCACCGCCACGCACCAGACTGTCAGAGCGGTCTCCTTCGTGCCCTGACCTGCCAAGACATCCTGAGCGCACCATCAAAGGCGACACCATGGAGTTTCGGCAGGCATTCGACATGTGGAAGCACGCCCACCAGGCCGCGCACGAGGCGGAGTGCCAGGCACTGCGCGGTGGGCTCGTGGGCGACAACATCGAGGAGCGCCAGCGCGCCACGGCGCTGCGTCGTCACGTCTCGCAGCGCCTGCGGGTGTTGCTGGGCGCCAGCGCCGCCGCGGCAGCGGCATGCCGCCCCGAGCCGCATGCGATCGACGGCCGTTTCCCCGCGGCCGACCCGCTGCCGCCCGACCGCGTCGCGGACCGGGTGCGGCATGCCATTTGCCTCGCTCCGGCCACCTGCGGGGCGGACCAGCCCCGCGGCACCGGCCCCCGGGCCCCGACGCAGGAAACCACCATGACAGACCCCGACAACACCCTTCCCACGCATGCGAGCGCTGGCGATCCGCCGCCCACGGCCGGCAGCGCCGCCGACCGCGGCACCACGCGCACGGTCGTCGACGACGACGAGGCCCTGCGCCTGCCGCACGAGCGCGACGAGTCCAGCGACAGCGGCGTGCGCGCACCCAACGAGTTCATGCGCCAGGCCGGGCGGGAACTGGCCAGCGGCCAGGCCGACCCGCCGCGCGGGCCCGCGACCCAGCAGCGCTACAGCGACCTGACGGCCCAGGCCGGCAGCCGGGAGGCGCCCCTTGGCGCCGATGGGCCGGTGCAGCGGGCCGACGGTTTGCCAGGGCCCGATCGCTCGACCGACGACGGGCGGCACGCCGAACCGCCCGATGCCGGGCGCGCCGGCAAGCGCGCCGTGCTGCACCGCGCCCGTGCCGACCACGCCATCAAGGGCGAACCCACGAGCGGCCTGCCCGAGCAGCACGAGCGCGGGCGCGCCGAAGACGTGGTCCCGCCGCCGCAGGGCCAGACCGACCAGACGCGTTGAGCCGCCGGTTCGCGCCTGCGCGGCCTGTCCCACAGGCGCTGTCGAACGCTTCCGGCTGGCCTGTGTTGCCCACCGCGCCAGACTGGCCATGGGTCTCGTCCTGGACCCACATTGCTTGCAGGGGTGTGCGCCCGCCACGCGTGGCGGGCGCTTTTTTTCTTTGCCCCCGCTACCCTCCCGCTTCTCTGTCGGTGCGAAAGATCGCCATGCCCACTTCGACGGACCCCACATCTCCCCGCACAACGGCCGTGCACGGCCTGGTGTCCGGCAGCCTGGCCAGCCTGCTGTCCAGCGCCGTGCTGGCCTGGGCCGGCCGCCGCGAGAACGCCAGTGCGGTCGCGCCGCTCAACGCCGTGAGCCACTGGTACTGGGGCGACGAGGCCTTGCACCACGACCGGGCCGACCTGGCGCACACGGCCACGGGCTACGCCACCCACCATGCCACCTCGGTCTTCTGGGCGGGCCTGTTCGCTCTGGCCTGCCGCCGGCAACCGGGGCTCCGCGAGGGCCAGGGCGCGCTGCTGGGCAGCGCGGCCACCAGCGCGCTGGCCTGCTTCGTCGACTTCGCGCTCACGCCCCGGCGTTTCACGCCGGGCTTCGAGCACCGACTGTCCCGGCCCGCGCTGGCCGGGGTCTATGCAGCGTTCGCGCTGGGTCTGTGGCTGGGCACGCGGGCCGTGCAGCGCCCTGGCGACGCCCGCCCGCCCGGGCCTGCGCGGTGAGCAGCAGGCCGCTGCGCATCCTCGTCACGGGCGCCACGGGCCTGATCGGCGGGGCGCTGGCGCGCGCGCTGCTGCTGCAGGGCCACACCGTGGTCGCTGCGCTGCGCGCGCCAGCGCTGCACCCGGCACACGCTTGCATGGACGTGCTGCAGGCCGATCTGGCCGACGTGCCGCCGGCGCAGTGGTGGGCCGAGCGGCTGCGTGGCGTGGACCTGGTCGTCAACGCGGTCGGCATCTTCCGCGAGCAGGGCCGCCAGCGCTTCGACACCCTGCACACGCGCGCGCCCATCGCGCTGTTCGAAGGTGCGGCCCAGGCCGGCGTGGGCCGGGTGGTGCAGCTGTCGGCGCTGGGCAGCGACGCGCAGGCCACCAGCGCCTACCACCGCAGCAAGCACGCGGCCGACGCCGCCCTGCGCGCCCTTCCCCTGCAGGCGCTGGTCGTGCAGCCTTCGCTGGTGCATGCCGCGCAAGGTGCCAGCACGCGGCTGTTCCACGGCCTGGCCGCGCTGCCGCTGCTGGCGCTGCCGGCCACGCGGGCGCGCGTGCAGCCCGTGCACCTGGACGACCTCGTGCAGGCGGTCCTGCGCTGGATCGGCGACCCGGCCGCACCGGCCATGACGCTGGCCGCCGTGGGCCCGCAGCCGCTGGAGCTGCCCGCCTACCTGGCGGCCTTGCGACGCGCGCTCGGATGGCGCCGGCCGGCCTGGGTGCTGCCGGTGCCGCCGCGCCTGGCCATCGCCGCCGCCGGCGTGCTCGGGCGCTTGCCCGGGGCGGTGGTCGACGCCGAAGCGGTGCGCATGCTGCTGCGCGGCAACACCGCCGATGCCGGGCCCATCACGGGCCTGCTGGGCCACGCGCCGCGGCCGCCCGCGGATTTCATCGTGCCATGCGAGCGGCCCGCGCTGCGCCAGTCCGCAGCGCTGCAGGCACTGCTGCCCCTGGGTCGCGCCAGCGTGGCGCTGGTCTGGCTCTGGACCGCCGCGGTCTCCCTCAGCCTGTACCCGGTGGCCGCCAGCCTCGCCCTGCTGGCCGACTTCGGGCTGCACGGCCGGCCGGCCCTGCTGGCGCTGTACGCGGGCGCCCTGCTCGACCTGTTGCTCGGCCTGGCCACGCTGCTCGCGCCGCGGCGCCACTTGGGGCGCGTGTGGTGCGCGCAGCTCGTGGTCATCGTGGGCTACACCGCCCTCATCACGCTGCGCATGCCGCAGTGGTGGCTGCATCCCTATGGCCCGCTCTCCAAGAACCTGCCCATGCTGGCCCTGATCGGCGTGCTGTGGGCCACGCAGCGCCGGCGCTGAAGCGCGATGGACTACCTCCCGCTGAAGTGGCTGCACGTCCTGTCGTCCACGGTGCTGTTCGGCACCGGCATCGGCACGGCCTTCTACCTGCTCGTGGCCAGCCTGAGCCGCGACGTGGCCTTGACGGCCGGCGTCACCCGCTGGGTGGTGCGGGCCGACTGGCTGTTCACCGCCACCACGGCCGTGCTGCAACCGCTCACGGGCTGGTGGCTCATGCACCTGGCGGGATTCCCGGCGACGGCCCGCTGGCTCCAGTGGTCGATCGGCCTGTACGTGCTGGCCATCGCCTGCTGGCTGCCCGTGGTCTGGCTGCAGATGCGCCTGCGCGACGTGGCGGCCGAGGCACAGCGCGGCGGCACGCCGCTGCCCGCGTCCTACTGGCGCTACTTCCGCTGGTGGTTCGCGCTGGGCGTGCCGGCTCTGGGTGCCTTTCTCGGCATCTTCTGGCTCATGGTGGCCAAGCCGGCATGAGCGCCTGTTCCTGTCTGTCAATCCGCTCCCACACGCGCACCGGGCCGGCGCCGGGAGCGGGCCGCCGGCCCAGCCCTACACCGGCGCGCCGGCCTGGCCTCCACCATCACCGCGCCGCGTCGCTTCCGGGCGGCGTGTCACATCGTTCAACCTGCCCCAGGAGCCCACCCATGGCCGTCAAGACCGTCCAGGAACTGTTCATCCACGAACTCTCCGACACCTACAGCGCCGAAAAGCAGATGACGCGCTCGCTGCCCAAGATGGCACGTGCCGCTGCCGACGAACAGCTCGCGCAGGCTTTCCGCGACCACCTCGAGGAAACGCGCACCCAGGTCGAGCGCATCGACCAGATCGTCGAGCTCACGGGCCTGAAGCTCAAACGCATCAAGTGCGCAGCGATGGAAGGTCTGGTCGAGGAAGGCAACGACCTCATCGACGAGATCGACAAGGGCCCGGTGCTGGACGTGGCGCTGATCGGCGCGGCCCAGAAGGTCGAGCATTACGAGATCGCCAGCTACACCACGCTGGTGCTGCTGGCCACCAAGCTGGGCCTGACCGACGCCGTGCCGCTGCTCGAAGCTTCCCTGGCCGAGGAGAAGGCCACCGACGAGAAGCTCGGCACGCTGGGCCAGGCGTCATCGATCGAGGAAGCCGTCGAAAGCTGACCGCGATGCACGCGCCCGTGGCTGCCGGCACGCTGCGCCCCTGGCGCCGCGCGCTGGGCACGTTGATCCTCGTGCTGGGCCTTGGGCTGCTCGCGCTGCGGGCCTGGCAGGCGCTGCCCTGGGACGACCCGCGCCTTCTGGGTGCGCTGGCCGGCGGCGGCATGGCCGCGCTGGCCACGGCGCTGGGCACGCTGCCGGTGCTGCTGCGCCAGCAGATGTCGCAGCGCACCTGCGACACGCTGCTGGGCTTTGGCGCGGGTGTGATGCTGGCGGCCTGCGCCTTCTCGCTGGTGCTGCCGGCGCTGGCCGCGGCCAAGGCCCAGGGCGCCGGTCCGTGGGGGGCAGGCGGCCTGGTCGGCAGCGCGCTGCTGCTGGGCGCGGCGCTGCTCATGCTGATCGACCGGCTGCTGCCGCACGAACACTTCGTCAAAGGCACCGAAGGGCTGCGCGCGCGTTCGCTGCGCCGGGCGTGGCTGTTCGTGCTGGCCATCGCGCTGCACAACTTTCCCGAAGGCCTGGCCATCGGTGTGGGCTACGGCGGTGCCGACCACTTCGGCGCCAACGCGCTGGCCACCGGCATCGCGATCCAGGACGTTCCCGAAGGCATGGTCGTGGCGCTGGCCCTGCGCAGCGTGGGCTACGGGCGTTGGCTCAGCGCCGGCATCGGCATCGCCTCCGGCCTCATCGAGCCTGTGGCCGCCGTGCTGGGCGCCGCGCTGATGGCCGTGTCTGCCGGCCTGCTGCCCTGGGGTCTCGCGGCGGCGGCAGGTGCCATGCTGTTCGTGATCAGCCACGAAATCATTCCCGAATCGCACCGCCAGGGCCACGAGGCCTTCGCCACCGGCGGGCTGCTGCTGGGCTTCGTGCTCATGATGGTGCTGGACACGGCGCTGGGCTGAGGGCCATCAGGCGCATGCGCCCACCCGCCCGGCAAAGCTTGCCGCAAAACCTGCGGCCCCTGCGCGCCGTGACGACAGCGCCGTCTGACATGCCGCCGCATGCCGAGGTGCAGCGTAGCGTCGCGGGCGGGCACGCAACTTGCCGCGCGACCAGGCCCACGCGGCACACCGCAACTTCCACGAGGACAGCATGACGAACCAGGCCAGGCCACAGACGGGCCCGACGCAGCAACAGCCCCAGGGCCCTGGCGACCTGGCACCGGCGCCACCGCCCGGCACCGGACAGCCCGCGCGCCGCGCGCCGGCCGATGCCCCGACCACCGCCTACGAGTACCCGGCCGGCGAACGCGGCGCACCCGCCGCGGAGCACGAGCGCCAGCAGCGCGCGGTGCTGAGCGGTCCCTCGCGGGACGACGCCGCGCGCGGCGAGCCGCGCCGCAGCCCCACGTCGCTTCCGGACAACCATCCACAGGAGGACAGCATGGCCACACCCAACCCTTCCCCCACGCCCGCCGATCTGCAGCAGGCCCCGGCGACGCTGCCCGAAGGCCCCAACGTGGCGCCCAGCCTGCACGAGCACGAGGCCGCGCAGGGCCGCACGCAGGACGGTGCCGACGCGGCCGGTGGCCGTGAAGAACGCATCCGCGCCGCGGCCTACGCACTGTCCGCCGGGCGCGGCTTCGCACCCGGCGGTGAAGTCGAGGACTGGCTGCAGGCCGAACGCCAGGTCGACGGCAGCGGCGACAGCGCGCCCTAATTGGTGGCGCACGCCGCCGCGGGGTGCAGCAGTGCCCGCACCGTCTGCGCACGGCCTTCCCAGCTGCAGCGCGCGAGCATGGCCTGGATGCGCGCGTGCCGGTGCAGGTCGTGCACGCCCTGGCGCTGGAGCGCGGCCTCGCAAGCCCGCACGAAGCCGGCCGCGTCCTCTGCGGTGTCGACCACCGCGGCGTACAGGTCGTGCACGTCGGGCAAGGGCACGCTGACCACCGGCTTGCCAGCGGCAAGGAACTCCAGCAGCTGTGGCGGATGTGCCAGTTCGGTGTGGGCATCGCGGTGCCAGGCCAGCAGGCCCAGCTGCACGCGCGCCAGCAGGGCCGGCAGCAGGCTGTAGGGCTGCGCGCCCAGCCAGTGCAGGTTGGGCCGTTGCGGCAGCGGCGTGTCCGCCGGCAGCGCGACCGGGCCGATCAGCACGAGCTGCCAGTGCGGCCGCGCATCGGCGATGGCGGCCAGCAGGGCCAGGTCCACATGGGTGCCGATGCGGCCCACGTGGCAGAGCACGGGCCCGACCAGGCCGCCGAGCAGGCGCGCGGCCTCCTGCGCTTCGCTGCCACCGGACGCCACGGCCGCCGGCGCGAAGTGCGCGGCGTCCACGGCCTGGAACAGGCTTTCCACGCCGGGGCGCTGCCGTGCCAGCGCGCGCGCCAGTGCCGGGCCGGCCGCGCAGACCTGCGCCGCCTTGCGCAGCAGACGCGCCTGCTGCAGCCGCCAGCGCGGTTCCGCAGCGCCCAGTGGAGGGCCCTCGGCACAGTCGTAGACCGCGGGACGCAGGCGCAGCGCGCGCAGCAGCGGCAGGCACAGCGGCGTGCAGGCCCAGGCCAGCGCACCGGATGGCAACGCCGGGGCCAGCAGCGCGGCCAGGGCGTGTGGTGGCGCACCGTCGAAACCGCCCGCAGTCCCCGGCAGCAGCGGTTGCAGCACCTCCACGCCCGGCCAGGGGCAGCTGCGCAGCAACCGTGCCGGCCCATCGCCCGCCACGGGCGGCTCGACGACCACGATGCGGTGGTCGGCCGCCAGTGCGGTCATCAGGTGCAGCGTGCGATGCTGCAGCAGGTCCCAGGGGCGGTGCGAGAACACGGCCAGCGTGGGCGGTTCCGGTGCCGCTGCCGGTTCCGGCAGGCGCTGCTGCCACAGGGCCAGAGCGCGCGCATAGGGGCGGTGCAGCACCCGCTCGAAGGGCGTGCGCGCGGCCGGCGCTGGCGCCACGTCCCACAGGCCGCTGTGGTGCCAGGCGCTGGCGTCGTTCCAGTCCGGCCGGTCGACCAGGGGATACAGGCACAGGCCCAGCAGCGGCACGCCGGCGGCGCGCGCCCGCGCCGCCTGGCAGGCCACGTCGCTGAGCCAGGCGGCCCGGCCCGCGCCCACGTGGCTGGTCTCTGCCACCAGCAACGGTCGGCCGTAGCGCTGCCAGGCGTCCTGCAGCAACGCGTCCAGGCCGCGCCGGCGCGGGTCGCGCACGTGCCACCACAGGCGCTCTTCGGTTTCCACTTCCCATTGCCCGCTGTGGTAGTGGTTGACGCCCAGCAGGTCCAGCATGCCCGGGCCGCCGCCGAGGCCCGGTTCGGCGCGGCCGGCCAGCAGGTCCCAGGCCTGCCACTGGTACCCGGCCACCTGCGCGGCCAGCGGCGCCAGTTCGGGCCGGCCGGCCGGCGCCACCACGTGCACGAGCGGCTCGACCTGCAGGAAGCGCGCCTGCGGATCGATGCGGCGCACGGCCTCGGTGGCCGCCAGCGTGGCACGCACGAGCCGGCGCTTGACCTCGTAGCCGCTGGCGCGCGTGCTGGGCCGGCGTCCCTCGGCGCCCTGGTAGGCGCCGAGCATGTTGGTGTGGGCGACGGCCCACGACAGGAAGCTGATCTCGTTGACCAGGGTGTAGATGGGCGGCTCGGCGCCCTGCCCGCCCAGCGCCTGCGCCACGACCGCGGCGAAGGCGGCGAAGCGGTCGATCAGCGCGTCGTCGCGCAGGTCCACGTCGGGCGGCGTGCCGTAGTGCATCACGGTCCACAGGATCTGCAGGCCATGGCGGCGTGCACAGCGCGCCATGCGCAGGGGGCGCGCCAGGTCGAACACGCCGGGGCGTGGCTCGCACAGGCGCCAGCCGATGCTCTCGCGCACGGTGCGCAGGCCGGCCGCAGCGGCGCGGGCATAGTCGTCCTCCAACTGCGACAGGTGGCCATGCGCGCTCGCCATGTCGAGCGGCCGGCGCTGCGGATCCAGGTGGTCGGCGCCCTCGAAGCCGCCCATCCAGAACGAGCGCAGCGCCAGGGGCTGTTCCCATGCGGGGGTGCCGCCCGCCTGCCTGTCCGGGGTTTCCTGCACGCGGGCGATCCGGTCAGAGCGGCCGGCGGGCCGGGGCGCGCTTGTGCGCCGTGGCCAGGTACTGCGCGAGGATGCGCCGCTCGGCCGCGGCAGCGATGGGCAGGCCCTCCAGGTAGTCGTCGATGGTGTCGTAGGACACGCCGAAGGCCTGCTCGTCCGGCTTGAGCGGCGCCAGGCTCTCCAGGTCGGCCGTGGGCACCTTCATGACGAGCTCGGCCGGCGCGCCCAGCGCCAGCCCGAGCGCGCGCACGCGGCGCTTGGACAGGCCGGCCAGCGGCAGCACGTCGGCAGCGCCGTCGCCATGCTTGGTGAAGAAGCCCATCAAGGCCTCGGCCGCGTGGTCGGTGCCGATCACGAGGCCGTCGTAGGCGCCGGCCGCGGCGTACTGCGCCACCATGCGCGCGCGGGCCTTGATGTTGCCGACCAGGAAGTCCGCCATGCCCGCGTCGCCCAGGTCCACACCGGACACGAACAGGGCATCGCGCAGTGCATCCACCGCGCCTTGCACGTCCACCGCATGCACGCGGTCGGGCGCGATGAAGGCGACGCAGCGCTCGGCCTCGGCCGCATCGTGCTGGCGGCCGTACGGCAGGCGCATGGCGATGAACTCCGCGCGCGTGCCTGCGGCCCGCAGCCGCGACACGGCCCGTTGCGCCATGGCGCCGGCCACCAGCGAATCGACACCGCCGCTGATGCCCAGCACCAGCGCGCGCCGGCCGCTGGCGCGCAGGTCCTCTGCCAGGAAGGCGACGCGGCGTTCGAGCTCGCGTTCCGCGTCGAATTCGCCCAGCACCTGCAGCTGCTGCAGCACCTCGCGCTGGGAAGGGGGCGCCGCGCCGGCCAGGGGCAATGCCGCCCGGTCGGTGGCGTTCGGAGACCCCGGTTCGGGGCGCTGGGTGGGCTGCATCGGGCGATCCCTTCTTCGCTGCGGACCGTCAGGCCGCCAGGGCGGGCGCCGCACCGGCCGCGCCCGTGCCCTGCCCCGGTTCGAAGCGTGCCAGCAGCGCCTCGATGCGTTCGACCTGGCGGTCCCACGAGGTGGCCGCCACCCGCGCCCGCGCCGCGGCGGCGAAGGCCGCACGCTGGGCCGCAGACCAGGCCAGGATGCGCTCGCAGGCGGCGACGAAGGCGGCCGGTCCGTCGGCGATGGCGACCTCGGGCCCGTACTCCCGTGCCACGTCGCGGATGCGCGTGCTGACGCAGGGTCGCCCGGCCGCGAGGTATTCCAGCGTCTTGGTCGGGCTGATGAAGCGTGTGGAGGCGTTGAGCGCGAACGGCAGCAGCGCCACGTCCCAGCCGACCAGGTGCGCCGGCAGTTCGGCATAGCTGCGCGCGCCCAGCCAGTGCAGGTTGGGCCGCTGCGGCAGGCTGGCCGGATCGATCTTGACCACGGGCCCCACCATGACGATCTGCCAGTCGGCTCGCGCGTCGGCCAGCGCCGCGACGAGGTCCAGGTCCAGCCGCTCGTCGACCACGCCGTAGTAGCCCAGGCGCGGGTGCGGCAGGGCCGCCTGGCTGGCATGCTCCGGCGGCTGTTTGGCGAAGTGGGCGGCGTCCACGCTGCTGGGCAGGCAGTGCACCTCGGCATGGCGCTCGCGCTTGGCCTCGTACAGGCTGCGGCCGCCGGTCAGCACGATGTCCGCGAGCTGCAGCAGCGCGCTCTCGCGCTCCCGCATCTGCGGCGGCGCGCCGGCGAAGGCCGACAGTTCGTCCATGCAGTCGTACACCACTCCGCGCGGGCGCAGCTCCGCGGCCAGTCCCAGTGCCATGGGCGTGTAGAACCAGAGCAGGTGCGCGCCCAGCGCCGGGTCCTGCACCACCTCCTGCACCATCTGCCGCAGCACCGGCAGGTGTGCGTCGTCGAATCCGGCCGCTTGGCCGCACACGTGCGGGCGCAGCACGGTCACGCCCTCCGGTGTGCGCGCATGGGCGAGCCAGGGCCGCTCGGCCCCGGTGACCGGCTCCTCGAAGAACAGCACCGGCCGGCGCGCGGCCAGCCGCGACAGCAGGTGTTGCGGCCTTTGGTAGACGAACTGCCAGCGCAGATGCGAGAAGACGAGCAAGGGAAGCACGGCGTGTCCTTGTGACGGGGTGGTTCGAGATGGCGCCGCGGCGGCCGGGCACCGCGGCCATGCGCCGACCGGCGTCCGGTGACGCTGGCAGTGCGCGGTGAGGAACTGGCATCCATGGCGACCCATTCGGCAAACCGCGTGCCCAAGCAACGCCCGGCTCCGCTGTGCGCTGCGGTCAGGCGCGGGGTGTGCTGCCGAACAGCCTCAGCTGGCGCTGCAGAGCGGCATGCTGCTCGCCCAGCTCCCGGGCCATCTCGGCGCGGACCCAGCCCAGTTGCCACGCCTGCGTCAGCATGTCGGCCAGGCGGTAATGCGCGCTGGCTGCGGCGTAGGGGTTGCTGCTTTTCGCATAGCCCGCGCAGTTGGCTTGCCAGCCCTCGGCGTGTGCGGCATCGACCATGGAAGTGCCCATGCCGTGCGGCCGGCAAGCGGGCTGCCCGGCCCCAGGTTCCTTGCGCCTTGTTACGACTTCATTGCCCGACTGGCGGCCCGACGCTGCTAGGGTGCGTGGTGTTCTCTTTCACAAAACCAGTGGCGCGGTGGCCGTCATCCCAGGAGCAGCCCATGACCCCTGAACAGACGCACAACGCACGCGTTGCCCGCCTGGATGAAGAGCAGCGCCAGGCCCTGCTGCTGATCGTCTCCGGCGCGCCGGTGGGCGAGTGCCTGGACGCGCTGACCGACGCGGTGGGTCGCCTGGCGCCTGGCATCCGTGCCTGCGTGCTGCTGGCCAACACCGACCGCAGCGCCATGGGCGAGACGTATTCCTCGCACTTCCCGCCTTCCTTCGCTGCGGCCATCCGTGGCCTGCCGATCGGCGAGGCGCTGATCGGCACCTGCGGCACGGCGATCCACCTGGGCCAGGCCGTGACCTGCACCGATGTCGAGCACTCGACGCAGTGGGCGCCGGCCTGGCGCAGGCTGTGCCTGGACAACCACATCCTCGCCTGCCATTCGCACCCGGCGCTGGGCCAGGGCGGCAAGGCGGTCGGCTCGTTCTTCCTGTGTCTGTCGCAGGCCCGTGCGCCAGACGCCTGGGAGCGCCGGGTGGCCGAGTTCGGCGCGCTGGCCACGAGCATCGTGGTCGAGCGGGACCGGGCGGCCGCCCACCTGCGCGACGAGATGGCCGCGCTGGCCCGGCTGCAAGCGCTCAGTACGGAACTGGTCGGTCCCGGCGAGTTCGGGCCCTTGCTGCAAAAAATACTCGCGGCGGCCGCGGACATCTCGGGCACCGACAAGGGCAACATCCAGATCTTCGACCCGGCCACGAAGACGCTGCGCATCGTGGTGCACCAGGGCCTGGGCAGCCGTCTGGTCGAGCATTTCCGCGAGGACGGCTGGGACGCCAGTTGCGGCGAGGCCGCCAAGCAGGTCCAGCGCCTTGTGGTGCAGGACGTCGAGAAGCTCGAGGGCCTGCAGGGCACCCTGGGCCTGGAAATCGTGCTGGAAGACGGGATCCGCTCCATCCAGTGCACCCCGCTGATGAGCCGCGACGGCCGCCTGCTGGGCATGCTCAACAACCACTACCGCTGGCCCGGCGGCCCGACGCCCCAGGCCCTGCGCTACATCGACCTGCTGGCACGGCAGGCGGCCGAGCTGATCGAACGCCACCAGGCCGAATCGGAACTGGCGGATGAGCGGCGCCGCAAGGACGAGTTCCTCGCCATGCTGGCCCACGAACTGCGCAACCCGCTGGCGCCGCTGCGCAACATGGTCGAGGTGCAGAAGAAGGCCGAGGGCGACCGGGCCCTGTTGCGCCAAACGCGCGAGGTGATGGAGCGCCAGGTGCTGCAGCTGGTGCGCCTGGTGGACGACCTGCTGGATGTGAACCGCATCAACCGCGGCAGGCTGGAGCTGCGGGTGGAGCCGCTGGTGCTGGAGCCTGTCGTGCAACAGGCGATCGAGGTCTGCCGCCCCCTGCTGGACCGGCATGGCCACCGGCTGCGCGTGGAGCTGCCGGCCATGCCGCTGCGCCTGCAGGGCGACGCGGCGCGGCTGACCCAGGTGTTCGGCAACCTGCTCACGAATGCGGCCAAGTACACGCCGCCGGGCGGCGACATCGCGCTGCGCGTGCAAGCCGCACAGGGGCAGGCCGAGGTGGTGGTGCAGGACAACGGCGAGGGCATTCCGTCCGACCAGCTGGACAGGATCTTCGAACTGTTCATCCAGGTCGACCGCACACTGGAGCGGGCCCAGGGCGGCCTGGGCATCGGGCTGATGCTGGTCAAGCGCCTGGTGGAGATGCACGGCGGCACCGTGCAGGCACGCAGCGAAGGCCGTGGCAAAGGCAGCACGTTCACCGTGCGGCTGCCGCTGGACACCGCGGGCGTCCGTGCGCCGGAGGTCCGGCCTGTGGCCTCGGCTGCGGCCAGGCGCCGCATCCTCGTGGTCGACGACAACCGCGATGCGGCCGAATCGCTCGTGCTCGTGCTGACGCTGGACGGTCACGCCGCGCACACCGCCCACAGCGGCGCCCAGGCGCTGGCCATGGGCGCCGCGCTGCGGCCCGATGTGGTGCTGATGGACATCGGCATGCCGCTCATGAATGGCCACGAGGCCTGCCGGCGCATGCGCCAGCAGGCCTGGGGACGCGGCATCCCCGTCATCGCGCTGACGGGCCTGGGCCAGCACGCCGACCGGCAGCTGACGGAGCAGGCCGGCTTCGACGCCCACCTCGTCAAGCCGGTGGACATGGCGGTGCTGCGGGCCTTGCTGTCTGGCCTGCCGCCGGCGGTGGCGGTCTGATGACAGGCAACGCAGCCGTGGTGCGGGCGGCGCAGGCGGCCGGCGCTGGTGGATGCGGTGTCGCGGTGGGCGCGCACGCGCGCGGCGCGTCGGCCAGACCCCGAGCGGCCTTCACGGCGGCAAACGGCCGTCAGCAGAGCTTCAGCGGCTCGTCCTGGCTACCATCGGCGACATGCAACTCGTGTTCATGTACGGCCCGGTCGCTTCCGGGAAGCTCACCATTGCGCAGGAACTCGGGCGCATCACGGGCTGCGCGGTTTTTCACAACCATCTGATCGTCGATGCGGTGGCAGCCGTGCTTCCTTTTGGGAGCGAACAGTTCGTCAAGCTGCGCGAGAGGATGTGGCTCGACGTGTTGCTCGAGGCCGCAGCTTGCAGGCGCTCTCTCGTTTTTACGTTTGCGCCGGAGCCGACCGTCGCCGAAGGCTTCCCCCGACGTGTCGAGGAAGGCGTCGGTCGCGCCGGGGGCAGCACCCGCTTCGTCCAACTGACCGTCCCTGCAGCCGTGCAGGAGGAACGTCTCACTGCACCGAGCCGGGCGGCCTTCGGAAAGCTCCGGTCGGTCGAGCTGTTGCGTGAGCTGCGGCCGAAGTTCGAAGACTCCGAGCGGCAGATGCCCCGGGCGGAAGTCGTCATCGATACCTCGGCTGTCGCTCCGGCGGCGGCCGCTTACTCGATCGCCCGGCGATTGAACCTGCCTCTTCTCGCGCCGGCGCATGGGTGAAGCGCGCCGCCCGTGCGCGCCCCGCACGCGCCGGTGGCGCAGGCCCGGGAGCGTCCGTCAGCCCACGTCGACCGGATGCTCCACCGGCGTGGCCCTGGGCGTGTCGGGTGCGAGCTGCCAGAAGATCCAGGCCGAGGCGATGGTCATGAGGCCCATGGTGGCGAAGGTGGCGCGGAACGCGAACAGCGTCTGGGTCTGCGCTGCCGACGCAAAGTAGCCGGTGTAGGCGGCAAGCACCGCGCCGGCGGCCGCCACGCCCATGCTCATGGCCAGCATCTGCACCATGGACAACAGGCTGTTGCCGCTGCTGGCCAGCGGCCCGTCCAGGTCCTTCAAGCTCACGCTGTTCATGGCCGTGAACTGCATCGAGTTGACCGCGCCGAAAGCGGCGAGCTGGACCACGCGCAGCCACAGCGGCTGGTCCGACGCACTCAGCGCGAAGCTGGCCATCGCCAGGCCCACCAGCATGGTGTTGGTGACCAGCACCCTGCGGTAGCCGACACGCGTGATCCATCGGGTGGCCAGCGATTTGCTCGCCATGCCTGCAATCGCCACCGGCAGCATCATCATGCCGGCCTGGGAAGGCGAATAGCCCATGCTGACCTGCAGCAGCAAGGGGATCAGGAACGGCATGCAGCTGCTGCCCAGGCGCGCGAACAGGTTGCCCAGCAGGCCGACGGTGACGCTCTGGATCTGGAACAGGCGCGGGCTGAACAGCGGATCGGGGCGCCGCGCCGCATGCAGCCAGTAAGCCACCAGACTGGCCATGCCGAACACCAGCAGCACCAGCACCGCGGCCTGGCGCAGGCCCAGCTCGGACACCCCGTCCAGCGACAGCGAGATCGCCACCATGCCGAAGGACAACAGCAGATAGCCCGCCATGTCGAAGCGCGTGACCGCGGGCATGCGCCCGTCGGGCATGTAGATGCGTGAAGCCACCAGGCCGATCAGGCCGACCGGCAGGTTGATCAGGAAGATCCAGTGCCAGCTCACGTACTCCACCAGCCAGCCGCCCAGCGTCGGGCCGATCAGCGGACCGATCAAACCGGGAATGGCGACGAAGCTCATGGCCTTCAAAAAGCGCTCGCGCGGAAAGGCACGCAGCACGGCCAGCCGGCCGACCGGCAGCAGCATGGCCCCACCCATGCCCTGCAGTACGCGGGCCGCCACCAGCTGCGTGAGGTTCTGCGCCAGCGCGCAGGCGACCGAACCCGCGACGAACAGCGAGATCGCCGTGATGTAGACGCGGCGCGTGCCGAAACGGTCCGCCACCCAGCCGGAGGCCGGGATCAGCATCGCCATGGTCAGCGTGTAGGCCACGACGACGGACTGCATGCGCAGCGGACTTTCGCCCAGGCTCCTGGCCATGGCGGGCAGCGCGGTGTTGACGATGGTGCCGTCCAGCGCCTGCATGAAAAAGCCGATGGCCACCAGCCACAGCAAGGGGGATCGGTGGCTGTCGTCCGGGGAAGAAGCGGCTGGCGGCATGGCGGGCGGGGCGGCACAAAGGCGCCAGTATGGCGCGGCCACCGGGCACGCCGGTTGCCCTGACGCAGGCGTCCTCCCTCCGTCCTTCCAAGGAACGCCATGCTCCCCACGTCCCACGCCCCCGAGACCTTCGACTACCTCATCGTGGGGGCCGGCTTCGCCGGCTGCGTGCTGGCCGAACGGCTGGCCAGCCAGCTGGGCCTGCGCGTGCTGCTGATCGACCGGCGCGAGCACCTGGGCGGCAATGCCTACGACTGCACCGACGCGGCGGGCGTGCTGGTCCACCGCTACGGGCCGCACATCTTCCACACCAATGCGCAGAAGGTGGTGGACTACCTGTCGCAGTTCACGCGCTGGCGGCCCTACGCGCACCGCGTGCTGGCCGACGTGCGCGGCCAGCAGCTGCCCATCCCGATCAACCTCACGACCATCAACCGGCTCTATGGCCTGGCGCTGGACAGCGCCGGCGCGGCGGCATTTCTTGCCGCACGGGCGACCCCCCTGCCCGCGCTGCGCAGCGCGCGCGACGTGGTGGTGAGCCAGGTCGGCGAGGATCTGTACCGCACCTTCTTCGAGGGCTATACGCGCAAGCAGTGGGGCCGCGACGCGACCGAGCTGGACAAATCGGTCACCGCCCGCGTGCCCACCCGCACCGATGCGGACGACCGCTACTTCCAGGACCGCTTCCAGTGCATGCCGCTGGAGGGCTACACGCGCATGTTCGAGCGCATGGTGGACCACCCCAACATCCGCTTTCTGCCCGGCACCGACCACGCCGATCTGGGCGGCGCCGTGCGCTGGCGCCACCTGGTCTACACCGGCCCGGTCGACGAGTACTTCGGCTACTGCTTCGGCCCGCTGCCCTACCGCTCGCTGCGCTTCGAGCACCGCACGCTGGACCAGGAATGGCTGCAACCCGTGGCGGTGGTCAACTACCCCGCGCCCGAGGTGCCCTACACGCGCATCACCGAGTACAAGCACCTGACCGGCCAGCGCCACCCGCGCACCAGCATCACGCACGAGTACCCGACCGACCACGGCGACCCCTACTACCCCATCCCCGCGCCCGAGAACGCCGCGCTCTACCAGCGCTATGCCCAGCTGGCCGAGCAGACGCCCGGCGTCACCTTCACGGGCCGCCTGGGCGCCTACCGTTACTACAACATGGACCAGGTGGTGGCGCAGAGCCTGGCGCTGTTCGCGCGCATCGCCCAGACCGCCCCGGAGGCATCCGGCGTCGGCGTGCCGCAGGCGCTGCGGCCCAGCCTGCTGCCGCCGCAGCTGCCTGCCGTTGCCGGCGGCTGAAGCGGCGCTGCCGGCGCGCCCGGCCGCGTTCCTGTGGCACTACGTGCGGCGCCGGCCTCTGCTGTTCGGCACACTTTCGCTGCTGATCGTGGCCGGTGCGGCCTGCTCGGTCGGCGTGCAGTACGGCATGAAGCTCATCGTCGACGCGATGGCGCTGGACGATCGGCACAGCCTGGCGATCTGGCGCTGGCTGGCGCTGTTCATCGTGCTGATCGCGGCCGAGAGCCTGTGCTGGCGGCTGGGCGGCTGGCTGGGTTGCCATGCCGTGGTGGCCACGGGCGTCGACGTGCGGCAGGACATGTTTCGCCACCTCTCGGGCCATTCGCAGGATTACTTCTCGCGGCACATGGCCGGATCGCTGGGCAACCGCGTCACGGCCACGGCGGGCGCGACCGGCTCCATCCTCGGCACGCTGATCTGGAAGATCCTGCCGCCCTGCGTGGACTTCCTTGGCGCGGCGGTGGTGCTGTGGACGGTGGACCTGCGCATGGCCGGGGCCCTGGCCGGCTTCGTCGCGCTGATGGGCGCCGTGCTGGCCCGCTTCGGCCGGCGCGCGCGGCCGCTGCAGCAGCGGTTCGCCGAGCAAGCTGCCCGGGTCGGCGGCGAGCTGGTGGACGTGGTGGCCAACATCTGGACGGTGCAGGCCTTCGGCGCGCGCGCCCGCGAGCACCGCCGGCTGCGCGCGGCCTTCGGCCTGGAGGCGCAGGCGCAGCGGCGCAGCTGGCTGTACCTGGAGAAGGTGCGGGCCGCGCACGACCTGTGCCTGTGGCTGATGGCCGGCGGCATGCTGGCGTGGGTGGTGCAGTCCTGGCGCACCGGCGACGCCATGCCGGGCGATGTGGTGGTGGTCAGCGCGCTGACCTTCCGCATCCTGCATGGCTCGCGCGACCTGGCACTGTCGCTGGTCGATGCATCGCAACAGTTCGGCGTGATCGCCGACATGCTGCAGGCCGTGGCCGTGCCGCACGGGGTGGCGGACCGCCCGGATGCCGCGCCTTTGCGGCCCGGCCCTGGCGAGATCCGCATCGAGGCGCTGCGCTTTGCCTACCCCGGTCAGCCGCCGGTGTTCAGCGGCCTGGACCTGCACATCCCGCCCGGGCAGCGCGTGGGCATCGTCGGCCCTTCGGGCGCGGGCAAGTCCACGCTGCTGCGGCTGATCGTGCGCACGGCCGATCCGCACGCCGGCCGCATCCTGGTGGACGGCCAGCCCATCGCGCAGGTGCAGCTGGCCTCGCTGCGTGCGGCCATCGGTATGGTGCCGCAGGAGATCAGCCTGCTGCACCGCGCGGTGATGGAGAACCTGCGCTACGGCCGCCGGCAGGCGAGCGAGGCCGAGGTGCTGCAGGCCGCGCGCGACGCCCATTGCGATGGCTTCGTGCGCGCGCTGCCCCAGGGCTATGCCACGGTGGTGGGCGAACGCGGCACCCGGCTGTCCGGCGGGCAGCGCCAGCGCATCGGCATCGCGCGGGCCATGCTCAAGAACGCGCCCATCCTGCTGCTGGACGAAGCCACCTCGGCGCTGGACAGCCGCTCGGAGGGCCAGATCCAGCGCGCGCTGGACCGGCTCATGCGCGGCCGCACGGTGCTGGCCGTGGCGCACCGGTTGTCCACCGTCGCCGACTTCGACCGCATCCTCGTGATGGCCGAAGGCCGCATCGTCGAGGACGGCCCGCCCCAGCGGCTGCGCCAGGCCGGCGGCCTGTTCGCCCAGCTGTGGGCCCTGCAGGCCGAAGGGCTGGAGACCGAATGAGCCCGGGCATGGCGTTTGCCGCGCCGCGCCGTGCACCTGCCACGCCAACCACCGGGACACGCCATGCACCCAAGCCATGCACTGCCTGCTGACGACCCGGCCCCGTCCGAAGGCCGCACACCGTCGCCCGAAGACTGGGCCCGCTGCGCCGCCGCCGCGGGCGTCCTGGCGCGCTACGAGGCCTTCGATGGCAGCGAGCGCGCGGTGCCCGAGGCGGCGCTGCGGCGCGCGCTCGCCGCCATGGGCGTGGCGCCCGATCGGCCGCGCACACAGGTCGGCCTGCCGGCTTGCCAGGTGCTGCGCAAAGGCCAGCCCCTGCAGCTGCGCTGGCAGGCCGCCGACGACACGCCCGCGCATTGGGAGCTGCAGGACGAGGAACTGGTCGGCGCGCCAGCGCTGGCGAGCGGTGCCGTGGCCCTCGCCGGCGGCATGGCCAGCATCGTCCACACCGGTGCGCTGGCGCCCGGCTATTACCGGTTGCGCGTGCGCACGGCGGCCAGCCGCCAGCAGTGCCGCGTGGCCGTGGCGCCCGCGCGCTGCTGGATCCCGGCCCCGCTGCAGGCCGGTGCGCGCTGGTGGGGCTACACGGTGCAGCTGTACGCGCTGCGCTCGGCGCACGACTGCGGCATCGGCGACTTCGGCAGCCTGCGCCGGCTGGTGGACTTGGCGGCCGCCCAGGGCGCGGCCTTCATCGGGCTCAATCCGCTGCACGCGCTGTTCCCGCACCGTCCGGAGCGGGCCAGCCCCTACAGCCCGTCCAGCCGGCTGGCGCTGAACCCGCTGTACCTGGATCTGCAGGCCGTGGTGGACGCCAGCGACTGCGCCGAGGCGCGGGTGTTCTGGAACGACGCGGCCTACCGGCAGCGCCTGCAGGCCCTGCGCGACAGCGAAATGGTGGACTACGCCGGCGTGGCCGCCGCCAAGGAGGAACTGCTGGCCGTGGTCTGGCGCCATGTCGATGCCCAGCACGGCTGGCCGGCCGCCGGCAGCCGCGCCTTTCGCGCCTTCCTGCTCGCGCACGAGGCGCGGCTGGGCATGCACGCGCTGTACGAGGCCCTGCAGGCGCACCTGGCAGAGCAGCACGAGGGCATCCACGGCTGGCAGGACTGGCCCGAGGCCTACCGCGACCCGCACGGCGCGGCCGTACACGCCTTCCGCGTCGCGCATGCCGACCGTGTGCGCTACCGTATGTGGCTGCAGTTCCTGGCCGAGCAGCAGCTGGCCGACGTGCACACCCACGCCCGCCGCGCCGGCATGCCGATCGGCCTGTACCGCGACCTGGCGGTGGGTGTGGACCCCGGGGGTTCGGAGACCTGGCTGCAGCCGCAGCTGTATGCGCTGGACATGCGCATCGGCGCGCCGCCCGACCTGTTGCAGCCGGACGGCCAGGACTGGGGCCTGGCCCCGCCCACCCCGTCCGCCCTGCGCGCGGCCGGCCACCAGCCCTTCATCGACACGCTGCGCGCCAACATGCGCAGCGCCGGCGCGTTGCGGTTGGACCATGTGATGGTGCTGATGCGGCTGTTCTGGACCGGCCCCGAAGGCGGCGCCTACGTGCGCTACCCGGCCGAGGACCTGCTGGGCCTGTTGGCCCTGGAGAGCCATCGCCAGCGCTGCCTGGTGGTGGGCGAGGACCTGGGCACGGTGCCATCCGAGATGCAGGCAGCGATGCAGCAGGGCTGCGTGCTGTCGTACCGCCCGCTGATGTTCGCGCAGGACGCGCAGGGCCACTTCCTGGCGCCGGCCGACTTCCCGGCCCAGGCCTTCGCCTCCTTCGGCACGCACGACCTGCCCACGCTGGCCGGCTTCTGGGAAGGACTGGACCTGCGGCTGCAGCAGCAGCTGGGGCAGGCCGTGGACCTGCCCAGCGCCGGGCGACAGCGCGCTGCGGTGCGCCGGGCGCTGCAGCAGGCCCTGGCACGGGCCGGACTGTGGCCCGCCTCGGGCGACGCGCCCGGTCAGGTGGACACTGCGCTGCTGTTCGCCATCCACGCCTATCTCGCGCGCACGCCCTGCTGGCTGCTCGGCGTGCAACTGGAGGACGCCACGCTGCAGCCCGTGCAGGTCAACCTGCCCGGCACGCGCGAGGACCAGTTCCCGAACTGGCGCCGCAAGCTGGGTCCGGCGCTGGAGGCGCTGGCCGAGCACCCGCGCCTGCAGGCCGTGGTGCAGGCCGTGGCTGCGCGCAGCTGGCGCGGCGGCTGATCCGCCGCGCCGACACGCTCAGCGCTTGCCGTGGCCCTTGCTGGCCGCGTGTGCCGCGGGCAGCTTCTGCGCCATCTCCAGGTGGCCCTGCAGCGCCGGCAGCGTCTTGGTGGCGAAGGCCTTGACCTCGGGATCGCGCGCCTCCTTGGCCGCCTTCTGGAACAGCGCGATGGTGTCGCGGTGGGCGGCCAGGCCCATGGTCTCGCTGTAGCGGCGGTCGAAATTCTCGCCGTCGGCGGTCTCCAGCAGCTTGAGCTTGGCCTTTTGCATCATCGACGGCCCGTCGGGCAACTCCACGCCCTTGCTGCTGGCCAGGGCGGCAAGCTCCTGCCCGGTCTTGCCGTGGTCGGCCACCATCTGCTGGGCGAAGGCCTTGACGGCCGGGTCGCTGGCCTTTTGCGCGGCCAAGCGGCTGCTTTCGATCTCGGCGTGGTTGTTCTCGGCCGCCTGCTTCATGAAGGCGGTGTCCGCGCGCGCAAGCTGGGACGCCGCGCGGCCTGCGCGTTCGCCGGACTGTCCGGCGGTCGTGCCGCCCTGGGTGGCGGTGCCGGTCTGCGCGGTGGCGGCCAGGGCCAGGCACAGGACGCTGCCTGCGATGCCCAGGCGCAGCGCCACGGGGCTCTTGGGGGTGGTGTCTGCCATGCGTGTTGCTCCTTGGATTGAAAGACGGCATCACCTGGCAAACGGGGTGCCCGACCGTGCCGCGCCATGCAGTGGGAGCGCCACTTGCCGCAACGCTGCGCAAGGAGATCACATGACCCAAGACCATGAGCAGGACATCGCCGAACTCGGCCGGCGCCTCGGCGCGCGCCGGGCCGAGCTGGCCAGCGAGGTGCGCACGCTGGACGCCGAGACCGCGGACGCCACGGCCCAGGCCGCCCAGAGCACCACCGGTGCACCCTACGAGCCCGGTGACGAGGGCGACCGCGGCGAGCAGGCCATCCGCACCGCGGTGCGCCATGCCGAGAAGGAGCGGGACCAGCAGGAATTGCAGCAGATCGCACAGGCGCAGGAGCGCATGCGCAGCGGCGACTACGGCGTGTGCGTGGACTGCGGCGTTCCCATCGCGATCGAGCGGCTGCAGGCCATGCCGGCGGCCGAGCGCTGCATCGCGTGCCAGGAGCGGCACGAGCGCGCGCATCCGGGCGGGCTCCGGATCTCGCTGACCTCCTGAGGCCGGCCGGGCGCGGCCCGGCGCCGCGGGCGGCGTGCCGCAGCTCGGCTGTCCTGTCGGGAGCAGGTGCCTGGATGGCGTGGCCTCGTCGTCGGGCCAATGCGGCCAGGGCGCGCGCTGTGGGATCGGCAAACGGTATCCCGCGTCCAGGCCAAGCCCGCCCATCCCGCAGAGTCGGCCGGCGTCCTACCCCCACCCTGGCAACTGCTCGACAGCCACGGGACGCGGGCGGGCGCTACGGTGGTGTCCTTCCCCGTCCTTCCCCGTTTTTTCCCGACGCACCACCCCATGGACCTCATCGACCTCCTCCAGTGGCCTGCCATGGCCGCATCGCTCGCGGCTGCGTGGCTCGTCGCATCGGCCTCCGAGCGCCGCCGCGCCTACGGCTTCTGGGTGTTCCTGCTCAGCAACGTGCTGTGGGTGATCTGGGGCGTGCACACCAATGGCTGGGCGCTCGTGGCGCTGCAGCTGGGGCTGGCGGCCATGAACATCCGCGGGCTCAAGAAGAACGACATCGAGGGCGCGGGTTGAGTTGCGGGACCGCCGTTTGCCGCCTCGATCGCCATCGCAGCCAGCCCGGCCAGCACCATCAGGAGAGCCCACCATGAAGACCGTGTTCCTCGGCCCCACCGCCCTGTGCTGCGCGCTGTGCTGGGCCCTGGGCGCGCAGGCGCAGCCCGACACCGGCCTGGCCGCAGGCCACCGCGGGGCCGACGCGACCCGCCACAGCCGCCCCGACAACGGCCCGGAGTTCGCGGGCGAGAACGGGGTGCGCAAGGGCCGCCAGCAAGCCTTCCTGACGCGGGTGGACACCACCTTCCTCAACGACGCGGCCAAGCTGGCCATGGCCGAACTGCCGGCAGCCCGGCTCGCGGCGCAGAAGGCCGCCGATCCGCAACTGGCCGCCTTTGCGCGCCGCCTCGCGCAGGACCTCGCCAAAAGCGAGGCCGAACTGCGCCGGCTGGCGCAGCGCAAGGGTGTGGATCTGCCCGACGGAGCGCCGCTGGTCGCACGCGCGCAGCTGCGGCGCCTGGAGGATGCCGACCGCGCCGAGTTCGACGGCCGCTACCGTGAGCGCCTGGACGGCGACACCTACACCGACGCGGTGGAGCGCTTCACCGACGCGGCCGACAAGGCCGGCGATGCCGATGTGCGTGCGTTCGCGCGCAAGACGCTGCCCATGCTGCAGGCCCATCTCGTCCAGGCGCGCCAGCTCGCCGCGGGCCGCACGGCACCACGCCCACCAGGCTGAGGCACGCCGCCGACCCGTCCGCTTCCAGACCCCACTTCGGAGAATGACCATGCGCACCGTTCGTTCGCTCACCCTCGCTGCCTCCCTGCTCGCCGGCGTGCTGCCGGCATTGCACGCCCAGAACGCCAGCAGCCCGCCCCGCCCCACCACCGGCGAGGGCGCCAACCCGCGCCAGGACGGCAGCACGCGCGCAGGCACGCCGCGCCCGCCCAGCGCCGCCGCATCGGCCGGCGCGCCGCCGCGCTCGGAGCACGACGCCAAGCACCCGCCGGGCTACCGCAAGGGCAGCAGCACGCCGCGCGACAGCGACGCGGGCAGCATCCTGGGCACGCCCAAGTAGGCGCGGCGCGCCATGAGCGCCCCCGCAAACGCCCGGGGCCGATCCGCGCTGCTGCTGGGCATCGCGCTGGGCGGCTTCTTCGACGGCATCGTGCTGCACCAGATCCTGCAGTGGCACCACCTGCTGTCGGGCCTGGAGCGCGTGCGCGACCTGCGCATGCAGCTGCTGGCGGACGGCGTGTTCCATGCGCTGATGTACCTGCTCGCGCTGGCCGGCCTCGTGGGACTGTGGCGCGCGCGGCGGTCCTGGGAGGACCCCGGGGCCGGCCGTGTGCTGGGCAGCGCCGCGTTGCTCGGCTTCGGCCTGTGGCATGTGCTGGACGCCCTGTTCTCGCACTGGCTGCTGGGACTGCACCGCGTGCGCATGGACGTGGCCAACCCGCTGGTTTGGGATCTGGGGTGGCTCGCCGCGTTCGGTCTCGTGCCGCTGGCACTGGCGCTGTGGTGGCGGCGCCGGCCACCACCGCCCAAGGCAGGAGGCGCTGGCCGCCGTGGCGCCGCCGCGCTGGGTTTGGCAGCGCTGCTCGCCGGCCCGCTGGCGGCCCTGCCCGCCGCCGACACCGACCAGGTGCTCGTGGTCTTCGCGCCCGGGACGGCGGGTGCGCGAGCCTTCGACGCGTTCGCACGGCTGGATGCGCGCGTGCTCTGGGCCCGCGACGGGGTGTGGGCGTTGCAGATGGACCGGCCGGGGCAGGCCTGGCGCCTGCTCGCCGACGGTGCGCTGCTGGTCGGCCGCGGGCCGCTGGCCGGCTGCCTGGGCGCCACGCGGCTCGCTCCGCGCTGAGCCGGGCATCCGGCTTGCCAGCCCGTGGCAGCCGCCGGCACCGTGCCAGTGGCCGGCGACACCGCGGCGCGCCGCGCAGTTCTTGCAGCAGATCTTGCCGAAGGCGCCGCCGCCCTGCCGTCCACCAAGCAAGGAGCCTTCCGATGAAACCCGCCCACGCCCTGATCCTGCCGCTGGCGCTGCTTGCGGCCGAAGCCGGCGCCGCGCCGGCCTACGCCCAGGTCCAGCCGCTGCTCGCGAAGAACAACTGCCTGGCCTGCCATGCGCCCGACCACAAGGTCGTGGGGCCAGGCTACAACGAGGTGGCGGCCAAGTACAAGGGCCGTGCCGACGCCGCGGATTACCTGGCCAACAAGATCCGCGCCGGCAGCGTGGGCGTCTGGGGCCCCGTGCCCATGCCGCCCAACCCGGGCGTCGACGCGGCGGCGGCCCGCACCCTCGCCGAGTGGATCGCCTCCGGAGCGCCCGCCAAATGAACCCGCCGCCCAAGCCCCCCCGGCGCCGCGCTGCCGCGGCGCAGCTTCTTCCTGCGCTCGGCCGGCGTCGCCGCGGCCGCCGCCGTGCCGCTGCGGTCGTGGCCCAGCCCGCGCCGCATGCGGGGCACCCCCCGCCCGCCGTACCCGCGCCCCAGGCCCTGCTGTTCTTCAACCCCTGGGAGGCGGCGTGGATCCGCGCTGCCACGGACCGTCTGATCCCGGCCGACGCCAGCGGCCCCGGCGCACTGCAGGCCGGCGTGCCGGCCTTCATCGACCGCCAGCTGGCCGGCGCCTGGGGTGCGGGCGAGCGGCTGTACCGCAGCGGGCCCTGGCAGGCCGGGCTGCCGCAGCAGGGCTACCAGCTGCCCTACACCCCGGCAGAGCTGTTCCGCGCTGCACTGACGGCCTGGCGCAGCGCGGAACAGGCCGGCGGCGGCACCGCCTTCACCGAGCAGACCAGCCTGCACGGAGGCCACCCTGGCTGAACGCCGCCCCGCCGTCGACGCCGTGGTGATGGGCGTGGGCCTGGGCGGCAGCGTGCTGGCGCGCGAACTCACGCGCGCGGGCCTGAAGGTCGTGGGCCTGGAGCGCGGCCGCCACCAGCCCACCGTGCCCGACTTCCAGGGCCCGGCCATGCACGACGAACTGCGCCGCTCGGTGCGCAAGGGCCTGATGCAGGACAACACGCGCGAGACGCTCACCTTCCGCACCGACGCCAGCCAGACCCCCCTGCCGGTGCGGCGCTGGGAGAGCTTCCTGCCCGGCACCGGCCTGGGTGGTGCGCTGGTGCGCTGGAACGGCCAGACCTACCGCTTCCAGGATTCGGACTTCCGCCTCGAGACCCGCACGCTGGAGCGCTACGGTGCCGCCTGTTCCGCATGGCAACGGCCGAACTTGGTCACCACCCGTTTCCGCAGCCCTCGTCGACATGAGCGGCAACTGAACCAACCCTGAGGGACAGCAGCTGCGCACCTGCATGTTCTGCGGCTTCTGCGAGCGCTACGGATGCGAGCACTACGCCAAGTCCTCGCCGCAGACCGTGCTGCTGGCCGCACTGCTGGCCGACCCGCGCTTCGAGGTGCGCACCGAATGCCAGGTGCTGCGCATCAACGTGTCGGCCGACGGCAAGACCGCCACCGACGTGACCTACGTGGACGCGGCCGGGCGCGACGCGAGCGGCACCGTGGGCCGCAACGACGCCTACCAGACCATGGGCGCGGTGCAGGTCTTCTACGACCAGGACCGGCACTCAATCCCTTCATGCGCTCGGGCGCCAGCGGCACGGTGATCGCCGATTTCGTCGGCAACAACTTCGACCACGGGCCGCTGGGCTACGTGGGCGGGGCCTTCATCGGCGAGACCAAGTCGCACGGCCGGCCGATCGAGTTCCACCCGGTGCCGCCCGGCACCCCGGCCTTGGGCCTGGAGTTGAAGCTGCCGTGGCACGGCACGACGACCACACCGTGGTGCTCAACGTGCACGGCAGTTCCATGGCGGCGCGCAGCAATGACCTGGACATGGACCCGACTTTCCGCGACGCCTGGGGCCTGCCGCTGCTGCGCATGAACTTCGACTTTCCCGACAACGACCTGCGCATGTCGCGCCACCCCACGGCGCGGGCCGAAGCCATCGGCCGCGCCATGGGCGGCAAGCAGGCGGTGGCGCTGCCGCGACAGGGGCCCTACATGGTGGCGCAGTTCCAGACCACGCACAACACCGGCGGCACGGTAATGGGCGAGGACCCGCGCACCAGCGTGGTCAACCGCTACCTGCAGAGCTGGGACGTGCCCAACGTGTTCGTGATCGGCGCCTCCGACTTTCCGCAGAACGCCTCGTACGACCCGACCGACACCGTGGGCGCGCTGGCCTACTGGGCGGCCCAGGCCATCACGCGCGACGACCTGCGCGCACCGGGGCCGCTCGCGCACGCGCGGCCGAGCGCGGCCGAGCGCAGCCGCAGGCTCGCCGAGACCGGCGACGACGCACTGCGGGTGCAGGCTTGCGCCAACTGCCACAGGCCGGCCGGCCGCGGCCAACAGCCCGTGTTGCCGATGCTGGCCGGCCAGCACGCCGGTCATCTGCGCGCGGCGCTCGTGCAATGGAAGAACGACGAGCATCGCACCGACCAGAGTGGGCAGATGCCCGCCACCGCCGCGTGGCTGGGCGACGCCGACCTCGATGCACTGGCCGCGCACTGTGCCGCCCTGCCCGCCGCGCCGGCGCTTGCGGGCCGGTCGGCCGCACCGGCCCAGGCCCCCCGGGCGGTGGCCGCGTGCGACGACCGTCCCCGTACCGCGCGTAGCGCCCGTGCCGCCCGCGCATTGCGCCTGCCGCAGCCATGGGCATGGGCCGTGCGCACGGAAGTTCGCGTACAGTTGCCGCGCTGCAGGCCGGACCAGCGCATTCCATCCACCCGCATCCGCTGCGGCGGGCCTTCCATGAACGCACCCGCCGCGCCCCATCGCCATGCACAGACAAGTGACCCGAGACCAATTGGAGCAGTGCGTGCGCACCCTCGCCGTGGCCGACGCCTCGGACGAGATGCGTGCGCTGGCCAACGACCTGCTCGACAAGCTGCTCAGCATGTACGACGGCGGCCGGCTCAACCGCGAGGTGCTGCTTCTGGCCATGGAGTCGCTTGCGCTGATCCCGGCTTTGGCGGAGTGCGTGGAGCGGATCCGAAACCAGCTGGGCGAGGCCCCGAGCAAGCCGGGCGCCCTGGGCTGACACGCGCCATGACGCCGCGCGCACTGCGCCGCCCCGAGCACTGGCTGCTGCCCACCTTCACAGCGCATGCAAGGACACCGCAGCGGCGTCCGCGCCTACCCAAGGGGATACTGCCGCCCCCAGAATCGGTGCATGTCCATCAAGACCGTTCTCGTCGAGGACAGCAAAACCATCCGCGATGCGCTGATCCCTACGCTCGCCGAACTCGGCGACATGGAGGTGATGGCCACTGCCGAAGGCGCCAAGGAGGCCATCGACGCGTTGCTTGCGTTGGGCTCCCAATGGCAGCTGGTGGTGGTGGACCTGTTCCTCAAGCAGGGCTCGGGACTGGACGTGCTGCGCGCCTGCGGCCGCCACCACCGCGGGCGCGTGGTCGTGGTGCTCAGCAACTACGCCACGGACCGGATGCGTGCGGAGTGCACCGCTCTGGGCGCGGATGCGGTGTTCGACAAGTCCACCCAGCTCGACGCCTTCTTCGACTTCTGTTCCGCGCGGTTTTCCGGTCCCCATTGAGCGGCTCCTTTCCTACAGGCAATTGAGGCTGCGCGTGACGGCGCGGCGGCGTCGTCCGCTTTAGCTTGGTGACGACGAAATTCCGATACTGGAGAACGACCCCATGGCAACCAACCAACCCCGTGAGCGTGAACGCGCCGACATGCGTCCAGATGCCGCCGACGATGGCGCGCGCACCGGCGTGCAGGCCGAACGCGGCGCACCCGAGGCGGAGCACGGCCAGTACGGCCTGGTCCGCGAAGACAGCAAGGCCGCCAAGGGCCTCAGCGAGCCGCAGATCCGCGGCGTCGCCCCGCGCAAGGGGACTTGACCCGGGCGGCGCGCTGCCGGCTGTGACGGGGCTTCGGCAAACCTTGCCGCAAGCCGTGCCTGCACGGCCGAGACGACGACGAGGAAGGCGTGAATGTTCGAGATGAGCCTGCCGTGGTGGGAGCTGGTGCTGCGCGGCACGGCGGTCTATGCCGTGTTGCTGTTGCTCATGCGGCTGTCGGGCAAACGCACGGTCGGGCAGTTCACGCCCTTCGACCTGCTCGTCGTGATGCTGCTCAGCGAAGGCGTTTCCAACGCCCTGACCGGCGGCGAGCAATCGCTGGTGGGCGGCCTGATCGCGGCCTGCACGCTGCTGGGCCTGAACGCGCTGGTGAGCCGGCTCAGCGCGCGCAGCGACCGCATCCGCAAACTCACCGAGGGCGAACCGGTGGTGGTGGGCTACGGCGGCCGCATCCTGGAGGACCGGCTGCGCGCTGAACACGTGACGCGCGAAGACGTCCTGGAGGCCCTGCGCGAGGCCGATTGCGATGTGGCCGACATGAAGCTTGCGCTGCTCGAGGCCGACGGCAGGATCAGCATCCTGCGCCAGGCCAAGGACATGGCTGCGCACTTGCGCGGCTGAACTTGAACCATCCCGCTTGGACTTCTCACTTCGTGTAGACGTCCCATCCCCCTCCAGGGGCGCCGCCAGCGCCGGGGCATGGCCGTTGCGCGGCGTCTGCTGGCATGGCCTGCTCCGCGGCCGTTCGAACGGACGCTGGCGAACTGGTCCCGCGCGATGGGGAGGCCGGGAGCGCCACTTGCTGCTGCACCGGCCATGCGCATCCACCACCTGAACTGCATCACGGCCTGCCCGCTTGGTGGCCACCTCATGGACGGTCAGCCTGGCGGCCCGATCACGCGCGCGCAGCTGTGCTGCCACTGTCTGCTGCTGGAGACCGCGCAGGGCCTGGTGCTGGTGGACACGGGCTACGGACTGCGCGACGTGCACGATCCGCACAACCGGCTCAGTCCCTTCTTCCTGCGCCTGATGGCGCCCGCACTGCGCGAGGAGATGACGGCGCTGCGCCAGATCGAGCGGCTTGGCTTCGACCCGCTGGATGTGCAGCACATCGTGCTGACCCACCTGGACTTCGACCATGCCGGCGGGCTGGACGACTTTCCGCAGGCGCGCGTGCACATGCTGCGCCGCGAGCGCGACGACGCCACCGCCCAGTCGAGCTGGCTGGACCGCCAGCGCTACCGCCCGCAGCAATGGGGCCACCAGCGCCGCTGGGAGGTCTACGAGGGCAGCGAGGGCGAGCCCTGGTTCGGTTTCGGCTGCGTGCGCGGGCTGGCCGGCCTGCCGCCCGAGCTGCTGCTGGTGCCCCTGCCGGGCCACACACTGGGCCATGCGGGCGTGGCCGTGCAGTCCGCCGGACGCTGGCTCCTGCTCGCCGGAGATGCCTACTTCCACCATGGCGAGATGCACCGCAGCGAGCCATGGTGCCCGCCCGGCTTGCGCCTGTACCAGACCGTCATGGAAAAGGACCGGCCCGCGCGGCTGGCCAACCAGCAGCGCCTGCGCGAGCTGCGCAACCGCGGCGATGCGGCCGTGGCGCTCTTCTGTGCGCACGACCGCCTGGAGTTCGAGCAACTGGCGGGCCGCCCCATCGAAGCGCCGGCCACACCCGGAGCCGCCGGCTGACACCGCTGCGCGGCATCCCGATTGCCACGTGGGATGGCCTCTTTTTTCCACCCATCCAAGGAGTTCCCCATGGCCATCGGTCAGACCAGCGCCTCACAGACATTGCACGTTGCGGCCCGCCGCCCCTTTACCGCCATCGACTACATCGCCCTGGTGCTGATGGTGGTCGGCGGTCTGAACTGGGGCCTGGTGGGCCTGCTGCAGTTCGATCTGGTGGCCGCCCTGTTCGGGCCGATGAGCCTGCTGTCGCGCGTGGTCTATGCGCTGGTCGGCCTGGCAGCCCTGTGGGGCATCGTGCTGCTGCTGCGCCGGCCGCAGGCCTGACCGGCAATACCCGATGCGCGGTTTGCCGCGCAGCGAGCCTGCGGGGCGACGTCTGTCTCCCCCGCGCACACGCACACCGGGCCCGGCGGTGCACGTGCGGCGCCGACCTCCCGGCGTGCAGCGCCCGTCCTCTGGCACGCCAATTGCTCGCCTTCCCTGCACTGGAAGGAGGCCCCGCCATGACCCTCGCCCTGCTCCGCAAAATCGAAGCCGCCACCTTGCCCTTGCAACTCTCGCAGCGCGCCGACATCGACGAAACGCAGATCCTGCGTGCAGCCGACCTGGTCGCGGCGATGTTCCTCCGTCCGCCCGAGAGCGGGGCGAGCCCGCACCGGGTCGCGCGCGTGCTGGCGATCACGGCGCGCGGGCGCGCGCTGTTGGCAGCCGAACGCGCGCCGCACAGCGATGGCACGCCGTAGGCCGCTCCCCACGCGTACTTGCGAACGCCGCTGCCTGGACGCCCCTTCGGTGCCCGCCAGGCTGGTGTAGTGGACGCCCGCCTGCCCCTTCCCGCGCCGCGGCCGATGCGCAAGCCGCGCACCAACTCACCGCCGGGCGCCGCCCACCCGGTAGCTGCGCGCAACGGCCAGATCCCATGAGACCGTCTGCACACTGTGCGGATGGCCCCTCGCGCACCCCCGACGGGCGCTACATCGTCGTCAAGGGGCGCCTGTGGCGCGCCAACAACCCCGGCCTGCCCGAGACGGAGCGCGCAACGCATGTGCACTCGCTCATGCAGGCGCGTCGTGCGCTGCGCGGCACGGCCAGCGCCGAGACCCGGGCCACAGCGCGGGCCCAGGTGGATGCTGCCAAGCGGGCGCTGGGCGAGCGCGGGCCGGTGTGGTGGACCGATGGCGCCCCCGACTACAACCGCCATCTGGTCCACCGCACGCCGTACGCACAGTGGCACGCAGCGCTGGCAGCATCTGTGGGCGCCGCCCCCCCGGCAGCACCGCCCTCGGTGCGCCGCGTGGGGCAGGCAGGCCGCTAGGACGCGCGGGCCGTTAGCGCGGCCGCGCCCGCACGCCGTCCGCGAGTCGCCGGCCGTGCGCGCCCGCCGTGGCGCCCAGTTGCGCGGACGCAGCAGCAGCCAGCTGTGCGGCTGCATGGTCACGGCGCCATCGGACCACCCGCGTGGCCGTGGCGAGAGCTTGGGCGGATGCTAGAAGGTGTGAAAGGGCGCGGGCGACGGCGCTTTCCACTCCAGGGCCTCGGCGCAAGGCCGACAGCAGCACCCACAGCAGGAAGTAGACCTGGGCCAGCCCAGACACGAAGGCGCCCACGCTGGTCAGCGCATGGATGTCGGTGAAATGCGCCGCGTCGGCCACGCAGCGGCGCGGCATCCCGGCCAAGCCCAGGAAGTGCATGGGAAAAGGTTACGTTCGGCAACATGCGTGCCGATGTCCTTGTGGTTGGTGGCGCTGAGCCATCGCGCCCAGCCGTGGCCAGGCGTGTGGCTCGGGGACGGCATGGACCAGAGGTGGCGTGCTGACGAAGGCGCTGCTGTGCATCGGGACGCCGCAGCGCTGACAAACCGCGGTCCTGGACGTGGACCGCGGCACGAGGCGCTACGAGATGCTCAAAGCGCGTGCGCGGGGACGGCCCGAGAACAGGTGCGGGATCCCCTGTGGCACGGCGCGCCGCGCCGCCTGGGGGGGTGACCCTCTGAAGGCGTGCCCTTGCGCGGGCGCCCTCACCCTTCGCTGGCCCGCTCGCGGTCGCCTTGGCTGGACTCCAGCCATCGGCGGTGCAATTGGTTGCCGCGGCGCATGGCCTCCTGGGCCTTGCGGTACTGCCGTCGTGCCAGGAACCGCCACACACTGGCGACGACCAGCGGCACCAACACACTTGCTGCGAGCAAGTAGATCGCCGTCAAGTGGTGCTCAGTAGGGTTCATTGCGCTACGAAAAGATGCAAGCGGGCGCAACTATAGGTCCGCCGATACAAAAAATGACCACGGAACGACCCGAATGCCAACCGTTCGTCAGCAATTTCACCACTTTCCCTTGGGCTGGCGTTGCCGCACCGCGTCGCCGACGAGCTTGGCCATGTCGCCGCGGTTGACCGAGTTCGCAAAATCGATGGCGGTCATGCCCTGCTCGTTCTTGAGCAGCGGCTCCGCACCTTCCTGCAGGAGCAGCCTGGCCGCCTCCACGCTGCCGTAGCGGGCGGCCATCATCAGGGGCGTGGTCCGGTTCGGCGACTCGGCGTCGATGAAAGCATGCTCCTCGAGCAGCAGGCGCATGACCTCGACGTGGCCATTGGTCGCCGCGTAGTGCAACGGAGCCCAGCCGGTCTTGTTGACCGCTGCGCCGCGCGCGATGAGCTTTCTGCACAGCTCCAGTTGGCCGTCCAGCGCCGCCACCATGAGCGGGCTTTCGTCGGCCTTGTTCAGGGACTCGACCTCGGTCTTGGGCCAATCGATCAGGGCCTGCGTGACGCGGGCCGAGCGCGCCCGGATCGCCAGGTACAGGCCGTGCTGGCCGTTCGGATCGCGCGTGTTGGGATCGAAGCCGCGCCGCAGCAGGCTGACCACGGTCGCGGCATCGTCCTTCGTGATGGCAGCGAAGAAATCGTCGTACGAGCCCGCGCAGGCCCAGCCTGCGCTGCCCAGCAGCAGCACGGCCAGGCACTGGCGCCGTTGCAGATGGATCGTCATGCGGCCTCCGGCCGGAACAGAGCGTCGAAGTTGGCGCTGGTCTGCGCCGCCACGGCCTCCACCGCCAGGCCACGCACGGCCGCGATTTGGGCCGCGACATGCGGCACCCAGGCGGGCTGGTTGGTCTTGCCCCGGTGCGGCACGGGTGCCAGGTAGGGGCTGTCGGTTTCGATCAGCAGGCGGTCCAGCGGCACGAAACGGGCGATCTCGCGCAGGTCCTGTGCGTTCTTGAAGGTCAGGATGCCGGACAGGGAGATGTGAAAGCCCAGGTCCAGCGCTGCCCGGGCCACGGTCTCGGTCTCGGTGAAGCAGTGGAACACGCCGCCAGCGGCACCGGCCGAGCCGTCCTCGCCCTGCTCGCGCAGGATCGCCAGCGTGTCGTCCGAGGCAGCCCGGGTGTGGATGACCAGCGGCTTGCCCAGTTGCCGCGCGGCCCGGATGTGGGTGCGAAAGCGCTCGCGCTGCCAGGCCACGTCGGCCACGCTGCGCTCACCCAGGCGGTAGTAGTCCAGACCGGTCTCGCCGATGGCCAGCACGCGGGGCAGGCGGCCGCGCGTCAACAGGTCGTCCAGGTTGGGCTCTTGCACATCTTCCTGGTCGGGGTGCACTCCCACCGTCGCCCAGATCTGCGGGTGGGCCATGGCGATGCCGTGGACGGTGTCGAACTCCTCCAGCGTGGTGCAGATGCACATCGCGCGGTCGACCTGCGCGGCGGCCATGTCGTCGAGGATCTGCGGCAGACGCGCCAGCAGGTCGGGGTCGCTCAGGTGGCAATGCGAGTCGGTGTACATGCGCGGGCAGCGCCGGCATGCAGGCCGGCGTGCGAAATCAAACGGTTTGGGTGGGCCGGTCGGACATCAGGTGGCCGCTCAGCAGGTTCTCGATCTTTTCCTTGAGCTGGCGCGACTTCTCGTCCCGGGGGAACTGGATGCCGACGCCCTGCGTCCGGTTGCCCGACGCCCGCGGCGGCGTGACCCAGGCCACGCGCCCGGCGATCGGATAGCGTTGCGGGTCATCCGGCAACGACAGCAGCACATAGACGTCGTCGCCCAGCTGGTACTCGCGCGAGGTCGGGATGAACATGCCGCCTTCGGCGAACAAGGGAATGTAGGCCGCGTACAAGGCGGCTTTCTCCTTGATCGCCAGCTGGATGACGCTGGGGCGCGGTGCCGGGGCTGGACTGCTCATGGTGCGCGCGAGTTTAGGGCGCTTTTCGCGAGCGCAACAAGCGACTCCAACATCAGGCCCGCGTTCAAGGGGTGCTCGGCGATGCGGGCGCTGTCCTGCAGCTTGCGCGACCATTGCAACAAGGTCTCCAGCCGGGCCGGGGGTGGCAGGTCGGCTGCCGCGAAGAAGCGCGGCGCCCCCCCCTGTCCCGTGCGCAGCAGGTCGTGGCAGAGCTTCTGCATGGCATCGATGAGTTCGGCCGGCGCGAGGCCGCCGACGGCGCCCATGTCGCCGCGCGCCAGCGCCTGGGGCAAGGCGCTCCAGGCCCGCGCGCTGCGGCCGGCTGCGTGCATGCGCAAGGCTTCTTCGGGCCGGCCACCGGCGGCCGCCAGCAGCACGGGAACGTCGGCCGCGGGGACACCCTCCTGGGCCTGCAGCCACTGCGATGCTTCCTCTGGCTGCGGCCACGCCATCTGGTGGCCCATGCAGCGGCTGCGGATGGTCGGCAGGAGCAGGTGGGCCGCGCCGGTGGCCAGGACGAAGCGCACATCGCCGGGCGGCTCCTCCAGTGTCTTGAGCAAGGCGTTGGCGCTGATCGTGTTCATGCGCTCGGCCGGGAACACCAGCACGGCCTTGCCGCGTCCCCGCGCGCTGGTGCGCTGCCCGAACTCCACGGCAGCGCGCATGGCCTCGACCCGGATCTCGCGGCTGGGCTTGCGCTTCTTGTCGTCCATCTCGGCCTGGGCCTTCTCGTCCAGCGGCCAGCCGAGCGCGAGCATCTCGACCTCGGGCAGCAGCACGCACAAGTCGGCATGGGCGCGCACATCGATGGCGTGGCAACTGGCACAGGCGCCGCAGGCGCCCTGCCCCTGCGGCCCGTCGGCGCGTTCGCACAGCCAGGCCCGCGCAAGCTCTAGCGCCAATTCGTACTGGCCCAGCCCCGACGGGCCGTGCAGCAGCCAGGCGTGGCCACGTTGTGCCAGCAAACCGGTGCGCTGGCGCTCCAACCAGGGCGCAAGACTCATCGCGGCCCCGCCTGCGCAGCAACCATGATGGCCAGCCATCCGCGCCGCACCATGGCCGCCGTGATCTGCTGCCAGACCGCATGCCGCGTGGCATCGGCCGCGATGCGCACGAAGCGCGCGGGTGCCGCTTCCGCGCGCTGCGCATAGCCCGCGTGCACGCGGGCGAAGAAGGCGGCGGGCTCGGCCTCGAAGCGGTCGGGTGCGCGCGCTGCGGCCAGGCGCTGCGCCGCGACCTCGGGCGCCAGTTCGAACCACAGCGTCATGTCGGGCTGGCGCAGCTGCCCGGCCGGCAGGCCGTCGCTGGATTGGACCCATTGCTCCAGCGAAGCCAGCACGCCCGTGTCGAAGCCGCGGCCCGCGCCCTGGTAGGCGAAGGTGGCATCCGTGAAGCGGTCGCACAGCACGACCTCGCCGCGCGCCAGTGCCGGCTCGATCACGCGCCGCAGGTGGTCGCGCCGACCGGCGAACACCAGCAGGGCCTCGGTCAACGCGTCCATGTCCTCGTGCAGCACCAGCTCGCGCAGGCGCTCGGCCACCGGCGTGCCTCCGGGCTCACGCGTCTGCGTGACGGTGCGTCCCTGGGCGCGGAAGGCGTCGGCCAGCGCTGCGATGTGGCTGGACTTGCCGGCGCCGTCGATGCCTTCGAAGCTGATGAAGAGCCCGCGTGGTGCTTGCATGGGGCTCAACGTCCGCGGATGTAACGGTCGACGGCGCGGTTGTGTTCGTCCAGCGACTGGCTGAAATGGCTGGTGCCATCGCCGCGCGCCACGAAGTACAAGGCCTTGGAATCGGAGGGCTGTACGGCCGCCAGCAGCGCGCGCGCGCCCGGCATCGCGATCGGCGTGGGCGGCAGGCCGGGCCGCGTGTAGGTGTTGAAGGGCGTGTCGGCGCGCAGGTCGCTGCGGCGCAGGTTGCCGTCGAAGCGCTCGCCCAGACCGTAGATCACGGTCGGGTCGGTCTGCAGCAGCATGCCGATGCGCAGGCGGTTGTGGAACACGGCCGAGATGTCGGCGCGGTCCACGCCGTGGCCGGTTTCCTTCTCGACGATGCTGGCCAGGATCAGGGCCTGCTCGGGCGTCTTGAGCGCCACGTTCGGCCCGCGCTGGGCCCAGGCCGCGTCCAGTTGTTTGTCCATGGCCTGCAGCGCCTGGCGCAGCACCGCGAGATCGCTGCTGTCCTTGGCGTAGCTGTAGGTGTCGGGGAAGAAGCGGCCTTCGGGCGCGACCCCCGGCCGGCCCAGCGCGGCCATCAGCGCGGCGTCGTCGAGCGCGCGGCTGTCCGGCCTGATGCGCTCGGCCTTGGCCAGGGCCTGGCGCATCTGGCGGAAGGTCCAGCCCTCCACGAAGGTCACCGCGCGCAGGGCCTGCTCGCCGCGCACCAGCTTGTCCAGCAGCTGGCGCGGTGTGGTGCCGGGGGCGAATTCGTAACTGCCGGCCTTGATCAGCCGCGACTGGCCGGACAGCCGGAACCAGCCGAACAAGGCCCAGTCCGGCGCCTGCACGCCGGCCTCGGTGGCCGCGCTGGCGATGGCGCGTGCACTGGTACCCGGCGCGATGTTCAGCTCCACGGGCGTGCGGGACAGCCGCAAGGGCTGGTCCAGCCACCACCAGGCACCCGCCGCCGCCGCGCAGGCCAACACCAACAACACCATCAGCGCACGACGCACAGCAGCCTTACAAGCCAGGAGAAGAACAGCCGGCCATGATAATTCAGCCCATGCAAGACACTCCCGACACCCGCCATGGCATCGCACCGCTGACGCACCTGGGCGTGATCGCCGTCCAGGGCGAGGAAGCTGCCAAGTTCCTGCACAGCCAGCTGACCCAGGATTTCGTGCTCGCAGCGCCCGACGAGGCCCGCCTGGCCGCGTTCTGCTCCCCCAAGGGCCGCATGCAGGCGAGCTTCATCGGCCTTGCCTGGACCGACGGCCAGGTGCTGCTGGTCTGCGCCCGCGACCTGGTGGCGCCCACGCTCAAGCGTCTGTCCATGTTCGTGATGCGCGCCAAGGCCAAGCTGCGCGATGCGACGGACGAGTTTCAGCTGCTGGGCGCGCTGGGCTCCAGTGCGGCCGCGCTGCTGGAGGGCGAACCCGCGCCCTGGCACCGCCGCGTGGTGGCGGGCGGCGTGGCGGTGGCGCTGTACCCGGCGGACGGCCAGCCGCGCGCACTGCTCGTGCTCCCCGCGCAGGCCGCACTCCCCGATGCGCCGGCCCTGTCGCTGGCGCAATGGCAGCTGACCGAGGTGCGCAGCGGCGTGGTGCTTATCACGCAGCCGCTGTTCGAGGTGCTGGTGCCGCAGATGCTCAACTACGAGTCGGTCGGCGGCGTGAGCTTCAAGAAGGGCTGCTACCCGGGCCAGGAGGTCGTGGCGCGCAGCCAGTTCCGCGGCACGCTCAAGCGCCGGGCCTACCTCGTGCATGCCGATGCCGAACTGGCCGCCGGCCAGGAGGTGTTCCAGGCCAGCGATGCAGAGCAGCCGACGGGTACCGTGGTGCAGGCCGCGGCCCACCCGGACGGTGGCTGGGATGCGGTGGTCTCGGTGCAGATCGCGGCCGCCGAGGCCAACGACCTGCGTGCCGGCAGCGCGACCGGCCCCGCGCTGCAGTTGCAACCCCTGCCCTACGCGCTGCTGGCCGACGTCTGAGGTTCGAGCGGCCGCACCATTTCGACGTGGGCGATGCCGACCTCGTCGAAGGGCTCGCCGCGCACTGCAAAGCCCAGCCGGCGGTAAAAGCCCTCGGCGCTGCGCTGGGCGTGCAGCACGACCTCGCGGTCACCGCGCGCGCCCGCGGCCTCCACCAGTGCCTGAAGAATTTGCGCGCCCAGGTTGGCGCCACGCAGCATGTGGCGCACGGCCATGCGGCCGATCTTGGCCACGCCGGGTGCGTGCTGCAGTAGCCGGCCGGTGGCCAGCGGCTGGCCCAGCCGGTTGTAGAGCACGGCATGCACGGCGGTGGCGTCGGCTTCGTCCCACTCGTCCTCGCGCGCGATGCCCTGCTCTTCGATGAAGACCTCGGTGCGCACGCGGCGTGCGTCGGTCTGCAAGGCCTCCCAGCTGCCCAGCCGCAGTTCCGTCACGGCCTGCCCGGCCTCGTAGTCCTGCAGCAGCGCGCGCAGGGCGTCGGGCACGGGGCGCGATTTCTGCTCGGCCGGGTCGGCGAACACGTAGACGAGCTCGCCCGTGACCAGCAGCTGGTTGCCGCGGAAGATCGCGCCGACGAAGCGCATGGAGCTGCGCCCCACGTGTTCGCACTTCAGTGCCACGTCGAGCTGGTCGTCGTTGCGCGCCGAGGCGTGGTACTCCAAGGTTGCCTTCTTCACGTAGAGTTCGCCGCCCAGCGCCGCGAACCCCTCTTCGTACGGCAGGGCCAGCGCGCGCCAGTAGCCGGTGACGGCCGTGTCGAAGTACATCAGGTAGTGGCCGTTGAAGACGATCTTCTGCATGTCCACCTCGACCCAGCGCACGCGCAGGCGGTGCAAGAAGCGGAAGTCCTGACGTTTCATGCGGTGTCTCCGGTGGTCTGCAAGGCGATGGCCAGCGCGCGCGCCGCGTCGGCATGGGCCATGCGCGCCTGCGGGATGGCGCGGCCCATCTTGATGAACTCGTGCACGACACCGCGGTAGATCTCCAGATCCACCGCGACACCGGCTGCGCGCAGCTTGTCGGCGTACAGCACGCCCTCGTCGACCAGCGGGTCGCATTCCGCCAGGCCGATCCAGGCCGGTGCCACGCCGTCGACATCTGGGGCATTGAGCGGCGCGAAGCGCCAGTCCGCGCGCGCGGGCCGGTCTGGCTGCACCTGGTCGAAGAACCAATCGATGCTGGCGGACTCGAGCACGAAGCCTGTGGCGAAACGCTCGTGCGAGGGCGTGTCCTGGAAGGCCGCGCAACCGGGATAGAACAGCAGTTGCAGCGCCAGCGGCAGGCCGGCGTCGCGCGCGGCGATGGCGCAGACCGCCGCCAGCGTGCCGCCGGCGCTGTCGCCGCCCACGGCCAGCCGCGTGGTGTCCAGGCCCAGCGCCGCGCCCTGGCCGGCGAGCCATTGCAAGGCATCCCAGGCATCGTTCTGCGCGGTCGGGAAGCGGTGCTCGGGCGCGAGCCGGTAGTCCAGCGACAGCACGGCGCAACCGGCCTGGTGCGCCAGTTCGCGGCACAGCGTGTCGTGTGTCGCGACCGAGCCGATCGTGAAGCCGCCACCGTGCAGGTACAGCAGCACCGGCAGCGGCACCTCGGCCGCAGGCGCGACCAGGCGGGCCGGCAGGCGCGCGCCGTCGCGCGCGTGCAGAACCAGGTCCTGCACGCGCGCGAGCGGCCGCAGCGGGATGTCCAGCACGCCGGCGCCCAGCGCATAGGCTGCGCGCGCCTGTTCGGGCGGCAGGCTGTGCAGCGGCGGGCGGCCCGCGCGGTGCATGCGGTCGATCACGCCGCGCATGGTCGGCGTCAACAGGTCTTGGGGGTTCTTTTGCATCAGAGGTGGGCTGCGTTGCCGCCGCCCCAGTCGATCGGGTCCTGCTGCAGCACCATGTCGATGTCCAGGCCCAGGGCCAGGCCCACTTCGCCCGGGAAGCTGGTGGCCAGCGCGCGTTCGTCGTAGCCCGATTCCTGCGCACGGGCGCGCCAGGCGGCCAGGTGCACGAGGCCGGCCAGCGGCTCGTAGACCTCGTTCTCGAAGGGCGCGAGCTGGTAGCGCAAGGCATCCACCAGCGGACCGGGGAACTGGTACTGCTGCGCCAGCCTGGCGCCGGCCTCGGCATAGGTGGTGTTCAGGATGCGCTGCTGCAGCTTGGCGCGGCGCACGTCGCACAGCCCGGCGATGAGGTTAACGCTGGCCATGTCGTCCGGCGTGGCGGCGTGCAGCATGAGCTCGCCGACCGCGTGCAACAACCCCGCGGTATAGGCCACGGCCTGGTTCTGGCGCACGCTGGCGGCGAGAGCGCGCGCGAGCTTGGCCACCTGCAGGCTGAAGCGCCAGAACTGCGGCAGTGAGAGCCCGGGCGCGGCGTTGGGACCGCTGGCGCGCGCGGCCGCCTCGGCCAGTGGGCGCAATGCCTCGGTCGGCAGCAGCGCCAGCGCCTGGGCTACGCTGATCACGCCACGCGTGTCCTCGCGGTGCACGGCATTGGCCAACCGCAGCAGCCGCAAGGCCAGCGCCGGGTCGCCGCAGAACAGCTGGCTGGTGCGGCGCAGGTCCGGCGCGGGCCGGGCCAGTTCGGTCAACAGCAGTGCGACGAGCTTGGGGCTGCTGGGCAGCTCCGGCTCGCGAACCTGGGCGCTGGTCGCCTGCATGGTGTCTGCCCGCCGCGTGCGCCCTGGTTCAGCGCTTGCCCGCCTGCAGCTTGGCGAAGGCCGATGCCATGGCCGAGGGGACCGCGGCCTCCTGCCGGCCGCCGCCTCCATGGCGCTGGCGGGCGCCGCCGTGCTCGAAGCGGTTCTCGCGCGGAGCGTCGCGGCGCGCCGGCGTGGCATCGAGCTTCATGGTCAGGCTGATGCGCTTGCGCGCCACGTCCACTTCCAGCACCTTGACCTTGACGATGTCGCCGGTCTTGACGACCTCGCGCGCGTCGTTGACGAATTTGTTGGACAGCTGGCTGACGTGCACCAGTCCGTCCTGGTGCACCCCCAGGTCGACAAAGGCGCCGAAGGCTGCCACGTTGCTGACCGTGCCCTCCAGCACCATGCCTTCGGTGAGGTCCTTGATGTCTTCCACGCCGTCGTTGAAGCGCGCGACCTTGAAGTCCGGGCGCGGGTCGCGGCCCGGCTTCTCGAGCTCGGACATGATGTCCTTGACCGTGATGACGCCGAACTTCTCGTTGGCGAACAACTCGGGGCGGAGCGTCTTGAGCATCTCGGCCCGGCCCATGAGTTCTTGCACTGGCTTGCCGGCACGTTCGAGGATGCGCTCGACCACCTCATAGGTTTCCGGGTGCACGCCGGTCATGTCCAGCGGGTTGCTGCCGCCGCGGATGCGCAGGAAGCCCGCGCTCTGTTCGAAGGTCTTGGGGCCCAGGCCGCTCACTTCCAGCAGTTGCTGTCGGCTCGCGAACGCACCATGGCTTTCGCGCCAGCGCACCACGGCCTTGGCCACGCTGGGCGACAGGCCCGAGACGCGCGACAGCAGCGGTACGCTGGCGGTGTTGAGGTCCACGCCCACGGCATTCACGCAGTCCTCCACCACAGCGTCCAGCGTGCGCGCGAGTTCGCCCTGGTTCACGTCGTGCTGGTACTGGCCCACGCCGATGGACTTGGGGTCGATCTTGACGAGCTCGGCCAGCGGATCCTGCAGGCGGCGCGCAATGCTGGCGGCGCCGCGCAGGCTCACGTCCACATCGGGCATTTCCTGCGAGGCGAACTCGCTGGCCGAGTAGACCGAGGCGCCGGCCTCGCTGACCACCACGCGCTGCAGCTGCACGTCGGGCGCGAGCTTTTCCAGCCGCTTGATCAGGTCGGCGGCCAGCTTGTCGGTTTCACGGCTGGCCGTGCCGTTGCCGATGGCGATGAGGTTCACGCCGTGCTTGGCGCAGAGCTGGGCCAGGGTGTGCAGCGCGCCTTCCCAGTCGCGGCGCGGTTCGTGCGGGTAGACCGTGGCCGTGTCGACCAGCTTGCCCGTCGCGTCGACCACGGCGACCTTGACGCCGGTGCGGATGCCGGGGTCCAGGCCCATGACCACGCGCGGGCCGGCCGGCGCGGCCAGCAGCAGGTCGCGCAGGTTGTCGGAGAAGACCTTGATGGCGACCTTCTCGGCGTCCTCGCGCAGCCGCGTGAACAGGTCGCGCTCGGTCGACAGGCTCAGCTTGACGCGCCAGGTCCAGGCCACGCACTTGCGCAGCAGATCGTCGGACGGGCGGCCCTGGTGGCTCCAGCCCAGGTGCATGGCGATGCGGCCCTCGGCGAGGCTCGGCACGGGCTGGCCGGGCTTGGCCGGCGCGCCGTCGGGTTCGGGCAGCACCAGCTTGGCGTCCAGGATGTCCTGGGCGCGGCCGCGGAACACCGCCAGCGCACGGTGCGAAGGCACGCGGCCGATCGGCTCGTCGTAGTCGAAGTAGTCGCGGAACTTGGCGACGTCGGGGTGGTTCTCGTCCTTGCCGGCGGCCAGCTTGCTCTGCAGCAGGCCCTCGTCCCAGAGCCAGGCGCGCAGGCCCTGCACCAGCGCGGCATCTTCGGCCCAGCGCTCGGAGAGGATGTCGCGCACACCGTCCAGCACGGCCGGCACGGTGGTGAAGTCCTCACCGTTCTCGCCTTTCTCGGCCTTGACGAAGGCCGCAGCCTCCTCGGACGGTGCCAGCGTGGGATCGGCGAACAGCTTGTCCGCCAGCGGCTCGATGCCGGCCTCGCGCGCGATCTGGCCCTTGGTGCGGCGCTTCTGCTTGTACGGCAGATAGAGGTCCTCGACTTCCTGCTTGGAGCCGGCCGCCTCGATCGCGGCGCGCAGCTGCGGCGTCAGCTTGCCTTGCTCCTCGATGCTCTTGAGCACGGCTTCGCGCCGGTCCTCCAGTTCGCGCAGGTAGGCCAGCCGCGCCTCCAGCTCGCGCAGCTGCACGTCGTCCAGGCCGTTGGTGACCTCTTTCCGGTAGCGGGCGATGAAGGGCACGGTGGCGCCGCCGTCGAGCAGTTCGACGGCCGCCTTGACCTGGTCCTCGCGGATCTTGATCTCGGCGGCGAGCTGGCGAAAGATTTTGGAAAGCATCCTGGGAAAACACTGGCGCAGTGGGAAGGGGCGGCAGTTTGCCATAGGGCCTGGCCACGTCCCCGCAGCCCCTCGTCGACGGAAACCTTGTCTCCCTAATACCTACACCCACTTCATCCAAAGCGGGACTACTGTGCGCTGAAACCGATATTTACATTCGTTCACATATCGAGGGCGGTTCATGCGGGCAGTGGTTGCAACGCGGGCCGGCCTGGGGAGGATTGCTGTGAATCTGAATGAACACCAAGGTCGTGCGGCCCCTTCAGGCTGGTCGCGCACGCAGGAACTGCTGGCCCTGCCGACACAGTCCGAGCGCCTGCCCTTCACCGTGCGCGTGGTGCGTTCCGAGGCCGACCTGTACAAGGCCGTGCATGTGCGCCACAGCGCCTACGCCCGTCATGTGCCGACGTTCGCCGAGAGCCTGCGCTCGCCCGAGAGCTACGACACCATGGATGGTACGGTCGTGCTGCTGGCCGAATCCAAGCTGGACGGCACGCCGCTGGGCACCATGCGCATCCAGACCAATGCCTTCGCCCCCTTGCCGCTGGAGCACTCGCTCACGCTGCCGCCAGCGATGCGCCACAGCCCCCTGGCGGAGGCGACGCGCCTGGGCGTCGGCGAGCCGACCCAGGGACGCGCCGTCAAGACCGTGCTGTTCAAGGCCTTCTTCCTGTACTGCCAGCAGCAAGGCATCGACTGGATGGTCATCACCGCGCGCACGCCCATCGACCGCCAGTACGAGCGGCTGCTGTTCAAGGACGTGGACCCTGCGCTGGGCTATGTTCCGCTGGCCCATGTTGGCAATCTGCCACACCGCATCATGTGCCTGGAAGTCAGCGGCGCCGAGCAGCATTGGGCAGAACTGCAGCACCCGCTCTTCCAGTTCGTGTTCCGCACGGACCACGTGGACATCGACCTGGGCCAGGCGCCCCCGCGCAAGAGCCTGAGCGCCACCGCGTTTTCTGCCCCCCTGCCCCGCCTGCAGATGTAGGAAAGCCACATGCGGGCGTGAGAAAAGCCCGCGGCTGCGCCCGAAATTGCGCGACAGGCGCGCGATTCGTTTCAGCATCTGCCGAATTAGCCCCATAATTTGTTTCAATTTGTGGCCGGCTCATACCGCCGGCTCGGCTCGGGCATTTGGCGGACTGAGAACAACATGAACGGCAGCGTGCTGCGGCTTTCTCGGCTGAACACAGGTCTCGACAAGGCCTTGTATGCGATGGGGATCTATGCGCTGCCGGCTGTACTGCTGGTGGTGAGCCTGTTCGCGCTGCTGTCCTGGTCCAACCAATACGGCAGCACGGGCGCGCGCAGCCTGGCCTTCCAGGTGGTGGAGGCCCCGCCCGACAACCCTGACATGTCGCCGCAGGAAGCGCTCGCGCTTCTGAAGTCCGCGCCCGCGCCCGTGGTGCTGCAGGACACGCGGCTGTCAGAGGCCGCGTTCTGGCTGCTGGTGCCGCTCGCCGATCAGCGCGTGGATGCGCCGACCGACAGTGTCGAATTCGCGTCGCGCCACGCGACCGACTTGCGCTGCTGGAATGCCGCCACGTTGCAGCCGCTGGGCACTGCAAGCCGGACGGCCAGCGAGGGCCATCTGTCGCCGGCCAAGGCCGGCTTCGCGCTGCAACTGGATGCCGCTGGCAAGCCACGCACCCTGCTCTGCGAGGGCCATTTCGTCGGGCCGGCCCGCATCACCGTGCTGCACTGGCCCACAGCAGCGCTGACCGATTCCGGCTTCGAATTCCACCGCAACGCCGGCCTGCTGGACGGCGGCCTCATCGTGCTGGCGCTGTTCGTGCTGACCACGGCGCTGGTCAACCGCAGCGGCATGTACGTGCTGTTCGCGGTCTGGCTGCTCGTGAACCTGCGCATGGGCGCGCTGTCCGCCGGCTGGGATGCCCAATGGCTGGGGCGCACGGTGCCGACGGAATGGATGCCGCGCATGCGGCTGTTCACGATGTCGCTGTACTACACGCTGACGGCCACGCTGTTCCGCGAGCTGTTCCGCGAAGACCTGGCCAAGGTCGGCTACGCGCCGCTGCTGCGCATCATCATGTGGCCGGCCTTGCCGCTGCTCGTGATGTCGGCCTTCCTGCCCTACGGCACGGTGCTGCCCTACATCTGGGCCACGACGGGCGTCGGCACCTGCATCGCTGTCTTCCTGCTGGCCCAGATCCTGGTGCGCACGCGCTCGCGGGTGGCCATGTGGTACAGCGCCTCGCTGGCCGTGACGCTGGCCGCCAGCCTGTACGAGGTGGTGTCGGCCGCGGTCGGCATGCGGGGGCTGATCGGCGCCGTCAACAGCGTCACGGCGGCCCTGTCGTCCAGCCTGCTCGCCTCGCTGGCCATCGCCGAGCAGATGCGCCAGGAGCACAACCAGCGCCTGGAAGCCCAGGCCCAGCTGGAGCACACCTTCGAGGCCATGCCCATCGGCCTGTTCACGCTGGACCTGCAGGGCCGCTTCACGAGCGCCAACCCGGCCCTGCGCACCATGCTGGCCACCGACGTGCTGGCGCCCGGCCAGGAAGCCTGGGACCGCTACTTCCACGAAGGCGCCTGGCTGCAGCTGTTGCAGTTGCTGCAGAACCAGGAGAACGTGTCGCTGGAGCTGCGTGGCCGCAAACCCGACGGTGGCGGCGTGCACAAGCGCTTCCTGGTCAAGGCCGCGCGCGCGCGGGACAAGGTCGAAGGCTCGCTGCAGGACGTGACCGACTCGTCGCGCGCGACCGAGGAACTGCAGTTCATGGCCAACAACGACGCCTTGACCAAGGTTCTCAACCGCCGCGGCATCGAGCGCGAGCTCGAACGCGCGCTGGCCGGCATGGACAGCGGCCATCCGCTGGCACTGGCCTATCTGGACCTGGACCGCTTCAAGCTCATCAACGACCTGTTCGGCCACAACGCGGGCGACGAAGTGCTGCAGCAAGTCTGCGCGCGCGTGGGCAACATGCTGTCCGGCAGCATGGCGCTGGGCCGCATGGGCGGCGACGAGTTTCTGATCCTGATGCCCGACACGCGCATGCCGCTGGCCGCGGTGATCTGCCAGGGCATCGTCTCGGCCATCGGCGGGACGCCCTACCGCGTGGGCGACAAGGCCTTCCACGTGCGCGGCTCCATCGGCCTCATCGAGGTCAGCCCCGGCACGCGCTTCAAGGACGCCGTCTCCACCGCCGACCGCGCCTGCCGCGAAGCCAAGACACGCCATAACGAGGGCCTGGTGGTCTACGAGAAGAACGCCCAGGCCTTCCAGGACCACCATGCCGAGATGCAGCTGGTCGAGCGCCTGTCCGGCGGCCGTGCCACCGAAGGCCTGTTCCTGCAGATGCAGCCCATCATGTCGCTGTCGGCACCCCATGCCTCGCTGAACTTCGAGGTGTTGCTGCGCATGCGCGATGCGGACGGCAAGCTGGTGCCGACCGACCGCGTCATCTCCGCGGGCGAGAACAGCGGACGCATGGGCGTGATCGACCGCTGGGTGCTGTCGGCCGCGCTGACCTGGCTCAACACCCACCTGGCCCGGCTGCGCAACACGCGCTTCGTCTGCATGAACCTGTCGGGCGCCTCGCTCAACGACGAGAAGTTCATGAACGACGTCTACACCCTGCTGGCGCAGAACATCCACGTCGCCAGCTTCCTGTGCTTCGAGATCACCGAGAGCGTGGCGCTGCACGACCTGGACAACACGCGCCGCTTCATCGACAAGGTGCGCAGCTACGGCGCCAAGGTCGCGCTGGACGACTTCGGCGCAGGCTACACCTCGTTCTCCTACCTCAAGGAGCTGCCGGCGGACCTGCTCAAGATCGACGGCAGCTTCATCGTCAACATGAACAAGCACCCGGCGAACGTGGCCATCGTGGAAGCCATCGTGAATCTGGGCCGCAACCTGGGCATGCGCACCGTGGCCGAATGGGCCGAGGACCTGGCGACCGTGCGCACGCTGGTGGAGATCGGGGTGGACTACGTGCAGGGCTACGCGATCGCGCGGCCCCAGTCGGCCGAGCGTCTGCTGGCGGCCTCATCGTCCGCGAGCTTCATCGAGGATGCCGAACTGGCCCGCTACACGGCCTCGCTGGAGCGCACGGACGACGCCGTGCTGCAGGTCGACCTGTTCGAGCAAAACCGCACGCGCCGGCTGCACTGAGCCGCAACGCGCGGGGGCTCAGGCGCGCAAGGCCTTGCGCAGTTCCTCGCCGAGTTCGGGCTTGTGGGCGAACGGGTCGGTCGGGTTGCGCTGCTGCAGGATGTCCTCCATGCGCACCTGCACCGCGCCGATCGCGCGCGGGTGGCTGTAGATGTAGAACTGGTTCGCCGCCACGGCGTCGAACACCTTCTGCGCCACCTCGGCCGCCGACACCTTGCCCGCGCCGACGGCCTTGCCCATCATGGCCTGGCTCACCTGCTGACTGCGCGTGGCCGCGCTGGCAGCCAGGTCTGCGGGGCGGTTGCGTTCGCTGCTGTCGATGCCGGTGGCCACGAAGTAAGGGCACAGCACCGAGGCGCCGACCTGCTCGGTGACGAGTGCCAGATCCTGGTACAGCGTCTCTGTCAGCGCCACCACCGCATGCTTGCTGGCGTTGTAGATGCCCATGTTGGGCGGTGTCAGCAGCCCTGCCATGCTGGCAGTGTTGACGATGTGGCCGCGCCAGCCCGGGTCGTCCAGGGCGGCCTTGAGCATCATGGGGGTGAACACGCGCACGCCATGGGCCACGCCCATCACGTTGACGCCGAACACCCACTCCCAGTCGCGCGCGCTGTTCTCCCAGATGAGTCCGCCCGCACCGACGCCGGCGTTGTTGAAGACCAGGTGCGGCGCACCGAAGCGCGCCAGCGTGGCCGCGCCCAGGGCCTCGACCTGCTCGGCCTTGGACACGTCGACGCGCATGGGCAGCACCTCGGCGCCCAGCGCCGCGATCTCGGCCGCGGCCCGGTCCAGCGCGTCCTGCTGCACGTCCGCCAGCACCAGGCGCATGCCCAGGCGCGCACCGATGCGCGCACATTCCAGGCCGAAGCCCGAGCCGGCGCCGGTCAATACGGCGGTCTTGTTCTTGAAGTCGGTGATCACGCGGTTCCTGCTCCAGTCAGACGGGTTTCAACACATAGCCGATGCGCGGAAAGTGCACATGCACTGTGCCGGCGCGCGGATCCTCACGTCGCAGCGTGTAGTGCATGCGCGTGGCCGCCACGAGTTCGCCCTCGGTGGGCTCGGTGCCGAAGCTCTCGGCCGCCACCGTCACGCGGCTGCCCAGCGCGATGCCGTGCTCGTCCTGGAAGGTCTGGCCCGCCACGGGCAACGGCTCGGCCGCCGCCGCGATGGCCACGGCGTCGGGGCTCGCCAGCTTGTCGGGCTGGCCGTGGCCGATGGCGGCCATGCGGTCCATCCAGGCCAGCACCGAGGGGAAGGCGTCCAGCACACCGGCCATGGACGGCGTGCGCACGCGGATGAACCACAGCGGGTGGTAGGCCGCGAAATCGGCGACACCCGGCGTGGCATCGATGAGGCAGTGCTGCGTCTCCAGCGACTCGGACAGCCGGCGCAGGTAGGACTTGAGCGCACCCGTCGCATCCGCCGGGCGCAGCCGCGTCATGTTCTGGCTCATGGCGCGCCGGTCCTCGCCGAAGGCCTTGGCGGCCTCGGGCGGCAGGCCGCCGAACATGTCGGCCAGGCCGGCAGGCTGCGTGGCATGGGCCATCGCGGCCCAGAACAGGCTGGTGTCGGCCCATTGGGCGAGGATGCGCGCCAGTCCCTTGTGCTGCGGCGGGTACAGGCTGGGCAGAGGCTGGTGGTGTTCGAGCACATCGCAGATCAAGGCCGTGTCGCAGTAGATGTCGGCGCCGATCTGCAGCAGCGGTGTTTTGCGGTAGCCGCCGGTCAGTGCCTGCACGTCGGGCTTGGGCAGGATGGGCGGAATGTGGACCGAGCGGTAGGCGAGCTGCTTGTAGCCCAGCACGAGCCGGATCTTCTCGGCGAAGGGCGAGGTGGGGTAGTGGTGCAGGATCAGGTCGGACATTGGGGGGCGCTCTCTTTCTTCAGTGAGGGGTCGCACGCGCGATGATCGCGTCGAAGTCGCAGGCCGCGGGCAGGCTGCCGAAGCTGCGGCCCCAGTCGCCGCCAATGCGCGATGCGCAGAAGGCGTCGGCCACGGCCGGTGCCGAATGACGCACCAGCAGGGCGGCCTGCACCGCCAGCGCGATGTCTTCGGCCAAGCGCCGGGCCTCGACCTCGCCCTCGGCCTGGGCGATGCGTTGCGGCAGCACGGCAGCCAGCCGGTCGAGCGCTGCATTGCCGCGCGCGGGCGCGAGTTCCGCCGCCAGCGCCTCGCCCACATCACCCTTGCGCAGCACGCGCAGCAGGTCCAGCGCCATGATGTTGCCGGCGCCTTCCCAGATCGAGTTGAGCGGCATCTCGCGGTAGATGCGGGCCATCACGCCCTGGCCCCCCTCCTCCACGTAGCCGTTGCCGCCCAGGCATTCCATGGCCTCCTGGCCGAAGGCGCTGCCGCGCTTGCAGATCCAGAATTTGGCGACGGGCGTGAGCAGCCGCGCCATGAGTTGCTCGTGGGGGTCGTCGGCCTGGTCGAAGGCATGGGCCAGGCGCAGGGCCAGCGCAGTCGCGGCCTCGGACTCCAGCGCCAGGTCGGCCAGCACGTTGCGCATCAGCGGCTGCGATGCCAGCGCCTTGCCGAATGCCATGCGCTCGGCCGTGTGGTGCAGCGCCAGAGCGAGTGCCTGGCGCATGAGGCCGGAGGTGCCGAGCGCGCAGTCCAGCCGCGTCATGGTGCCCATTTCGAGGATCTGCGGCACGCCGCGGCCCTCTTCGCCGACCAGCCAAGCCAGGGCGCCGTGGAACTCGACCTCGGAACTGGCGTTGGCCTTGTTGCCGAGTTTGTCCTTCAGGCGCTGGATGCGGATCGCATTGCGGGTACCGTCCGGCAGCACGCGCGGCAGGAAGAAGCACGACAGCCCTGCGGGCGCCTGGGCGAGCACCAGGAAGGCGTCGCACATGGGCGCCGAGAAGAACCACTTGTGGCCCGTGATGGCGTAGCGCTCGCCCCAGCCGTCGCGGCCCGCGTGCTCGGCGCGCGTGGTGTTGGCACGCACGTCCGAGCCGCCCTGCTTCTCGGTCATGCCCATGCCCATGGTCACGCCGGGCTTGTCGGCCACGAAGCGCAGTTGCGGGTCGTACCAGCGGCTTTGCAACTTGGGCGACCAGTCGGCATGCACGGCGGTGTTGCCGCGCAGCGCGGGCGCCACCGCATAGGTCATCGAGATCGGGCAGAGCACGGAGGGCTCGAGCTCGGTGAACAGCATGAAGCCGGCCGCGCGCTGCAGGTGGGCGTGCGTGCCGCCGGCCCAGGGCGTGCCGTGCAGGCCTGCCGCCACGGCGGCGGCCATCAGCGCGTGGTAGCTCGGGTGGAACTCCACCTCGTCCACGCGGCGCCCAAAGCGGTCGTGCGTCAGCAGCTGCGGCCCGTGCACATTGGCCAGCCGCGCGTGGGTCTGCATGGCGGCCGTGCCCAGTTCGTGCCCCAGCGATTGCAACGGTGCCAGCTGCAAGTCGGGGGCATGGAACGCCAGCGCATCGCGCAGCCCGCGGTTGGTGGCGAACAGGTCGACATCGACCAGCGCCGAACTCTGGTTGAAGACTTCGTGCGTCTGGTCCACGGCGACCTCCTGGAAAACGTCAGACCAGCTGCACCAGCTGCTTGCCGAAGTTGCGGCCCTTGAGCAGCCCCAGGAAGGCCTCGGGCGCCGCCGCCAGGCCCTGGGCGATGGACTCGCGCGGGCGCAGCTTGCCGCTGGCCACCAGGCCGCCCAGTTCGGCCAGCGCCTCGGGCCAGACCTCCATGTGCTCGCTGACGATGAAGCCTTCGAGCTTGATGCGGTTGATGAGCAGCAGCGACGGGTTGGCCATGGGCAGCGGCGCGCCATCGTAGCCGGCGATCATGCCGCACAGCGCGATGCGCGCGAACGCGTTGGTGCGCAGCATCACGGCGTCCATGACCATGCCGCCCACGTTCTCGAAGTAGCCGTCGATGCCGTCCGGGCAGGCCATCTTGAGCGCGGTCGACAGGCTCTTCACGTCGCCGTGGACCTTGTAGTCGATGCAGTCGTCGAAGCCGAGCTCGTCCTTGACGTAAGCGCACTTGTCGGGCCCGCCCGCGATGCCGACCACGCGGCAGCCGCGCGCCTTGCCCAAGGCGCCGAAGGCGCTGCCCACGGCGCCGCTGGCCGCGCTCACGACCAGCGTCTCGCCGGCCTTGGGCGCGATGATCTTCACGAGGCCATACCAGGCCGTGACGCCCGGCATGCCCACCGCGCCCAGGTAGTGCGACAGCGGCACCTGGCTGGTGTCGAGCTTGCGCAGCACGCCGGGCAGGTTGGCGTCGACCACGCTGTACTGCTGCCAGCCGCCGAAGCCCACCACCTTCTCGCCCACCGCGAAGCGCGGGTTGCGGCTCTCGACGATCTCGCCCACGGTGCCGCCCTGCATGACCTGGCCCAGCGGCTGCGGCTGCGCGTAGCTCTTGCTCTCGTTCATGCGCCCGCGCATGTAGGGGTCCAGGCTCATGAAGTGGTGGCGCACGAGCACCTGGCCGTCGGCCAGCGCCGGCGTGTCGGTCTCCACGAGCTTGAAGTTGCTGGCCCGGGCTTCGCCCTCGGGGCGGTTGTCGAGCAGGATCTGCTGGTTGCGTGGCATGGTGGTCTCCGGTGAAGTGGTTAGTCGCTGGGCGGCTCGGCCATGGCCGGCGCGCGCGGGATGTACTTGAAGGTGCCCGTGGCATGGGCGCAGAGCTGGCCTTCCTGGTCCTCGATACGGGCCTCGGTGAAGGCCATGCGGCCGGTGGCCTGCAGCACGCGGCCGGTGGCGACCAGCGGGCCGCGCGCGCTCTGCATGAAGCTGGTCTTCATCTCGATGGTCAGCACACCCAGCTCGGGCCGCAGGCTGCGCGCGGCCGCCGCCATGGTCACGTCCAGCAAGGTCATGCAGGCGCCGCCGTGCGTGACGTGGAAATTGTTGAGGTGCTCGGGCTTGGCCTCGTAGCGCATCTCGGACTGCCCGTCCTCGAAGCGCGTGAGCGTGATGCCCAGGTGGTCGATGAAGGGCACGGCGAAGAGTTGGCGGATCGGCGTCGTCATGCTGCGCCGAGCACCACGCTCACGCCGCCGTCCACGGCCAGCCACTGCCCCGTGATGTGCTTGCCGGCATCGCTCGCGTACAGCAGCGTGATGCCCTTGAGATCTTCGTCGTCGCCCAGGCGCTGCAGCGGCGCGCCGGCTTTCATCTTGTCCTCGCCCAGGCTGTCGATCAGGCCGTTGGACAGCTTGGTGCGGAAGAACCCCGGACAGATCGCGTTGACCGTGATGCCGTAGCGGCCCCACTCGGCCGCCAGCGTGCGCGTGAAGCCGATCACCGCGGTCTTGGAGGTGTTGTAGGCCAGCGTCTTCATGCCCACGGGGTTGCCGTTCAGCGCCGCGATCGAAGCGATGTTGATGATGCGGCCGCCACCTTGCTTGATCATGCAGCCGTTGGCGATCTGCTGGGCCAGGATGAAGTAGCCGCGCACGTTGAGGTTCATGACCTTGTCCCAGGCCGCGACCGGGTGCTCCTCGGCCGGCACGCCCCAGCTCGCGCCCGCGTTGTTGACCAGGATATCGACGCGGCCGAAGCGCGCCAGCGTCTGGTCCGCCAGGCCCCGCGTCTCGTCTTCCTTGGCGCAGTCGGCGGCGATCCAGTCGGCCTCGATGCCGGCGGCCTTCAATTCGGCCGCGGCCTGCTCCAGGTCCTCGGCCTTGCGCGAACTCAACATGACGCGCGCGCCGGCCTCGCCCAGCGCATGCGCCATCTGCAGGCCCAGGCCGCGTGAGCCACCGGTCACGAGGGCCGTCTTGCCGGTGAGGTCGAAAAGTTGCTGGATGTTGCGGCTCATGTTGCTCCTTGTTTGTTCTTGGGATGCAGAGGGTGGTTCAGGGCGAGGGCTTGAGCCGTGCCCGCACGAAGATCAGCAGCACGCCGATGGCCGCGACGATGCCGCCGCCGACGACCATGGTGTGGCCCAGCGCCTGCTCCTCGCCGCGTTCGACCGCCAGGCCCAGGACCAGGGTCAGCAGGCCGCCGTAGATCAGGATCCAGACCAGGTTCTGGAGCCGCTTGAGGTTGCGTGGTGTTGCCATGCGTGCACTGTACCCAAGCCGCCGGGCTCCGGTGTCGCGTCCGCTGCCTCAGAAGGCTTCCTCGGGCAGGTCCAGGCAGGTGCTGTCACAGCGCGCCACCACGGCCAGCCAGGCGCCGATCTTGGGCAGTTCGTAGCGGTAGAAGAAGCGCATCGCTGCGAGACGGCCCTGCGCGGCGGCGCTGCCGTTCGCGGGCAGGCTGCAGGCCACGTCGAGCCAGATCCACGCCAGCACCGTGTGGCCGAAGGCCTGCAAATAGGGCACGGCATTGGCCAGCGCGCGCTCGGGCTCGCCGCCGGCCCAGGCCGCCTGCGTGGCCTGCAGCACCTGGGCCCAGGCGTCCTTCAACGCGGCCGCCTCGTCGGCCAGCGCCGGCAGCGCGGCAGCGCGCGCGATGGTCTCTTCCAGCCGCCCACCGAGCAGCTGCAGGCCGCGACCGTCCTCCATGCGCACCTTGCGGCCCAGCAGGTCCATGGCCTGGATGCCGTGCGTGCCCTCGTGGATCATGTTCAGGCGGTTGTCGCGCCAGTACTGCTCGACCGGGAAGTCGCGCGTGTAGCCATAGCCGCCGTGCACCTGGATCGCCAGCGAGTTGGCCTCCAGGCACCACTCGCTGGGCCAGCTCTTGGCGATCGGCGTCAGCACCTCCAGCAGCAGACCGGCCTCGGCGACCGCCTGCGCGTCGCCCGTGCGCTGCACGTCGACCAGGCGCGCGCAGTACAGCTCGAGCGCCAGCGCGCCTTCTCCATAGGACTTCTGCGCGAGGAGCATGCGCTTCACATCAGCGTGCTCGATGATGCGCACCTGCGGCGCCGCCGCATCCTTGCCGGCCTTGCCCTGGGGCCGGCCCTGCGGCCGGTTCCTCGCATAGTCCAGCGCGGCGTAGTAACCGGCCAGGCCCAGCATGGCGGCCGAGGTGCCGACCGCGATGCGCGCCTCGTTCATCATGTGGAACATGCAACGCAGGCCCTCGTGCGGCTGGCCGACAAGGTAGCCAATGGCGCCCGCGCTGCCGCGTACGGGGTACTTGCCTTCGCCGAAGTTCAGCAGCGTGTTGGTCGTGCCGCGCCAGCCCAGCTTGTGGTTCAGGCCGGCCAGCGCCACGTCGTTGCGCTCGCCCGTGAGCCGGCCTTCGGTGTCGACCAGCTTCTTGGGCACGATGAACAGCGAGATGCCGCGCGTGCCCGGAATCGGCTTGCCGTCCGCCCCCGGGATCTTGGCCAGTACGAGGTGCACGATGTTCTCGTTGAGCTCGTGCTCGCCCGAGGAGATCCACATCTTGTTCCCCGTGAGCCGGTAGCGCGGACCCAGCGGGTCGGTTTCGAAGCCATCGCCATCGGGCACGGCGCGCGTGGCCACGTCCGACAGCGAGGAGCCGGCCTGCGGCTCGGACAGGCACATGGTGCCCGAGAAGCGGCCGTTGAACTCGTTGCGCGCGAACACCGCCTTCTGCAGGTCCGTGCCATGCACCAGCAGCAGGTTGGCGTTGCCCTTGGTCAGCAGCGCCGAGTTGATGCTGACCGAGGCCAGCGCGAAAAAGGCATTGGCCGCGGCCTCGACCGTGAACGGCAGCTGCATGCCGCCCTCGTCGTAGTCCTGCGCCGCGCTGAGCATGCCGGACTCGGCGTAGGCACGGCTCGCGGCCAGCGTGGCGGCCGGCAGGATCACTTTCTCGCCGTCGAAGCGTGGCTCCTCGGTGTCCACCAGCCGGTTGAACGGCGCGTACTTCTCGCGCGCGATGCGCTCGCAGGTGTCGAGCACGGCGTCGAAGGTCTCGCGCGAATGCTCGGCGTAGCGCACGCGTTCGGTCAGCTTCTCGGCCTGCAGCCAGTCGTACAGCAGGAAGTCCAGCAAGGGGCGCAGGCTCATGGCTTGGCTTTCTCGGGCAAGGCGGCAATCGTGCCCTGCGCCACCGCGCAGAGCTTCTCGGCACCGTCCTGCAGCGCAAACACCTCGCAGCTGCAGACGGTCTGGGAGCGGCCCACGTGCACGGCGCGGGCGCGCGCGATCAGGCGCTCGCCGACGCCGGGCCGCAGGTAGTTGATCTTGAATTCGGCCGTCACGACGGGCACGCGCATGGCCGTGCCGCCCGCGAAGGTCAGTGCGTTGTCGGCCAGGTAGCTCAGCACGCCGCCGTGGGCGAAGCCATGCTGCTGCTGCAGCTGCGCGGTGAGCGGCAACTGCAGCTCGACCAGGCCGGGCTGCAGCGCCGTCAGCTCGGCGCCCAGCAACTGGCTGAAGGGCTGCGATGCCAGTGCCTGGCGACCGAACGCGAGGAATTCTTCGGCCGTCGGCACTGGCTGGGCCATCAGAGCACCTCGAACACGCCGGCCGCACCCATGCCGCCGCCGATGCACATGGTCACGCAAACCCGCTTGGCGCCACGGCGCTTGCCCTCGATCAGCGCATGGCCCGTCAGGCGCTGGCCCGACACGCCGTAGGGGTGGCCGACCGCGATGGCGCCGCCGTTCACGTTGAGCCGCTCGGCCGGGATGCCCAGCTTGTCGCGGCAGTAGATCACCTGCACGGCGAAGGCCTCGTTGAGCTCCCACAGGTCGATGTCGTCGATCTTCAGGCCCAGGCGATTGAGCACCTTGGGGATCGCGAACACCGGGCCGATGCCCATCTCGTCGGGCTCGCAGCCGGCCACGGCGAAGCCCAGGAAGCGGCCCAGCGGCTGCAGGCCCTTCTTCTGCGCCAGCGACTCGTGCATGAGCACGCAGGCGCCGGCACCGTCGGAGAACTGGCTCGCGTTACCGGCCGAGACGAGGCCACCGGGCAGCGCCGAACGCAGGCCGTGGATGGCGTCGAAGGTGGTGCCGGGGCGGATGCCCTCGTCGTTCTCCACGGTCACCTTCTTGGTGATGAGGCCCAGCGTCTTGTCGGCCACGCCCATGGTCACGGTGATGGGCGCGATCTCCTGCTTGAACAGGCCCGCCTCCAGCGCGGCGGCGGCCTTTTGCTGGCTGGCGGCGCCGTACTCGTCCATGGCGGCGCGGCCGATGTTGTAACGCTTGGCCACCTGCTCGGCCGTCTGCAGCATGTTCCAGTAGATCTCGGGCTTCATGGCCTTGAGCTCGGGGTCCACGGCCATGTGCTGGTTGACCTCCTGCTGCACGCAGGAGATGCTTTCCAGGCCGCCGGCCACGAGCACGTCGTTCTCGCCCGCAACGATGCGCTGCGCGGCCAGCGCGATGGACTGCAGACCCGAGGAGCAGAAGCGGTTGATCGTGAGGCCGGCGGTCGTGACGGGCAGGCCGGCGCGGATGGCGATCAGGCGCGCGACGTTGCCGCCGGTCGTGCCCTCGGGCAGCGACATGCCCATGATCACGTCCTCGACCTCGGCGCCCTCGATGCCGGCACGCTGCACGGCATGCTGCACGGCATGGGCGCCCAGCGTGGGGCCGTAGGTCATGTTGAAGGCGCCCTTCCAGCTCTTGGTCAGCGGCGTGCGGGCGGTGGAAACGATGACGGCGTTGGTCATGGCAATTCCTTGTTCTTTGGTGTGATCAGTTGAAGGTCTTGCCTTCGGCGGCCAGGCGCGCGAGCAGCGGCGCGGGCTGCCAGAACGCAGCGTCGTCGAGCGGGTTGGTCGCGAAGCGCCGCATGGCCTGGACCACGTTGAACAGGCCGACCTGGTCCGCATACAGCATGGGGCCGCCGCGGTGCACCGGGAAGCCATAGCCGAAGATGTAGACCACGTCGATGTCGCTGGCCTTGTTGGCGATGCCTTCTTCCAGGATGTGGGCCGCCTCATTGACGAGCGCGAACACCAGCCGCTGCACGATCTCCTCGTCGGAGATCTTGCGCGGGGTGATGCCGAGGGCCTGGCGGTGCTCCTCGATCATCTTGACGACTTCGGCGTTCGGGATCGCGTCGCGCTTGCCGGCCACATAGTCGTACCAGCCCGCGCCGGTCTTCTGGCCGTAGCGGCCACGCTCGCAGAGCAGATCAGCCGTCTTGCTGTACTTCATGCCCGGCTTCTCCACGTAGCGGCGCTTGCGGATCGCCCAGCCGATGTCGTTGCCGGCCAGATCGCCCATGCGGAACGGGCCCATCGCGAAGCCGAACTTCTCGATGGCCTTGTCGACCTGTTCGGGCGTGCAGCCTTCGTCGAGCAGGAAGCCGGCCTGGCGGCTGTACTGCTCGATCATGCGGTTGCCGATGAAGCCGTCGCAGACGCCCGAAACCACAGCCGTCTTCTTGATCTTCTTGGCCACCGTCATCACGGTAGCCAGCACGTCCTTGCCGGTCTTGGCGCCGCGCACGACTTCGAGCAGCTTCATGACGTTGGCCGGGCTGAAGAAGTGCAGGCCCACCACGTCCTGCGGGCGCTGCGTGAAAGCGGCGATCTTGTCCACGTCCAGCGTGGAGGTGTTGCTGGCCAGGATGGCGCCGGGCTTCATGACGGCATCGAGCTTCTTGAACACCTGCTCCTTGACGCCGAGCTCCTCGAACACGGCCTCGATCACGAGGTCGGCGTCGGCCAGGTCGTCGTAGGACAGCGTGGTCTTGAGCAGGGCCATGCGCTGCTCGTACTTGTCCTGCTTGAGCTTGCCCTTCTTGACCTGCGCTTCGTAGTTCTTGCGGATGGTGGCCACGCCGCGGTCCAGCGCCTCCTGCTTCATCTCCAGCATGGTCACCGGGATGCCCGCGTTCAGGAAGTTCATGCTGATGCCGCCGCCCATGGTGCCGGCGCCGATCACGGCCACCTTCTCGATCTTGCGCTGCGGCTGGTCCTCGGGCACATCCGGGATCTTGGAGGCGGCGCGCTCGGCCGTGAACAGATGGCGCAGCGCGCGCGACTCGGGCGTCCACATCAACTGGATGAAGGCCTCGCGCTCGGCCGCCATGCCCGCGTCGAACTTCTGCTTGGTGGCCGCTTCCACGGTGTCCACGCACTTGGCGGGCGCGGGAAAGTTCTTGGCCATGCCCTTGACCATGTTGCGCGCGAACTGGAAGTAGGCGTCGCCCTTGGGGTGCTTGCAGGGCAGGTTGCGCACCAGCGGCAAGGGGCGCGCATCGGCGACCGAGCGCGCATAGGCCAGGGCTTCCTCCGCCAGTGACTCGGGCGAGGCCGCCATCTTGTCGAACAGCTTCTGGCCCGGCACGGCAGCGATGAACTCGCTCTTGACCGGCTCGCCGCTCACGATCATGTTGAGGGCCGCTTCCACGCCCAGCACGCGCGGCAGGCGCTGCGTCCCGCCGGCGCCGGGCACCAGGCCCAGCTTGACCTCGGGCAGCGCGACCGCGCAGCCAGGCGCGGCGATGCGGTAGTGGCAGCCCAGTGCCAGTTCCAGCCCACCGCCCATGCAGACCGAGTGGATGGCCGCCACCACGGGCTTGGCCGAGTTCTCGACGGCCAGGATCACGCTAAGCAGGTTGGGCTCCTGCAGCGCCTTGGCCGAACCGAACTCCTTGATGTCGGCGCCGCCCGAGAAGGCCTTGCCGGCGCCCGTGAGCACGATGGCGCGCACGGCCGCATCGGCGTTCGCCCGGGCCAGGCCATCGGCGATGCCCTGGCGGGTCGCGAGCCCGAGTCCATTGACCGGTGGGTTGTTCAGGCTGATGACGGCAACGTCACCGTGGACTGCATAGGCAGCGGTCATGCTGGGGCTCCTCGTTGGACATGAAAAGAACGACCGTTCACTTTTCATTCTAGGGGTGAAGCAACCACTGCCGGATCGGTGTTGTCCCGATCGGGACATGGCGTCTGGCAGGCTTGGTTACACCTTGTTTCCAAGTGACCATGTCGTCAAACCGTCATGTCCAGAGGATGCAATGCGCGGCTTCCATGAACGATGTCGCTTCGCCCTCCCCGTCCAAGCCCGTGCTCGCGCGCCGCCTCGTGGCCGCGTTCTGCCTGACGCTGCTGCTGTGCCTCGCGGGCACGGCCATCGGCATCCGCTCGCTGCAGCGCGTCGATGCCGCCACGCAGCAGGCGATCGCCCACAGCGTGGCCAACGAACGCCTGGTGGCCGATGCCTACCGGCTGCAGGCCACGAACGCCGCGCGCTACAAGGCCTTCGCGCTGAGCTCCGAACCCGAAGTCGGCGAACTGCTGCTGGCCGACATCGGGGCCATGCGCACCGAATACCAGCGGCTGCTGCAGCAGCTGCGGCAACGCCTGCAAGGCCATGCCGATGCCGAGCGACTCGCGCTGGTGCTGCGCCATGGCGAGGCCTTCGACGCTGCCGTGCAGGAGCTCGTCGCCGCGCGTGAGTCGGGGCTGACCGAGCGCATCCGCAAGGTCTTCACCGAGCGCTTCGAGCCGGCCATGCAGCGGCTCATGGCCAGCCTGGACCAACTGGCCACGCTGCAGCGCCAGGCCATCGACGCCACGGGCCAGGACATCGCGGCGCTCAGCGCCTCCGCACGCCAGGCCCTGCTGGTCTTCGGCGCGGCCGCATTGCTGCTGGGCGCCCTGCTCGCGAGGTGGCTGGTGCGCAGCATCTCCGGGCCGATCCGCCAGGCCGGCGAGACCGCGCAGCGCGTGGCCAGCCTGGATCTGCGCGAGGACATCGCCGGCCATGGCCGCGACGAGGCGGGCCGCATGCTGCAGTCGCTGGCCAGCATGCAGGGCGCCCTGCGCGCGCTGGTGGGCCAGGTGCGCGAGGCGGCCCAGGCCGTGCGCACGGGTGCGGGCGAGATCTCGCTGGGCAACCACGACCTCTCCGAGCGCACGGGCATGGCAGCCACCAGCCTGCAGCAGACCGCAGCTTCGCTGGAACACATCACGGGCCAGTTGCAGCACGCAGCCCGGCACTCGCAGGAGGCCCAGGCCCGCGCGCACCAGGCCGCGGCGCAGGCGGTCCAGGGCAGCGCGGCCTTCGCCCAGGTGGTGCAGACCATGGCGGGCATCGAGCAGTCCTCGCGCAAGGTCTCGGATGTGATCGGCGTGATCGACGGCATCGCCTTCCAGACCAACATCCTCGCGCTCAACGCGGCCGTGGAAGCGGCCCGTGCCGGTGAGTCGGGTCGCGGCTTCGCGGTGGTGGCGGCCGAGGTGCGCCAGCTGGCCAACCGCTCGGCCGCGGCCGCGCGCGAGATCAAGTGTCTGATCGCCGAATCCATGGGCAGCGTGGCCACCGGCGCGCAACTCGTGGGCCAGACCAGCGAAGGCATGGCCGGCATCGTTGCCGCGATCCAGGGCGTGGCCGACACGCTGGGCGAGATCGCCCAGGCCAGCCGCGCGCAGACCGAGGACATCGCGCAGATCAACACCGCCGTCTCTTCGCTGGACCAGATGACGCAGCAGAACGCCGCGCTGGTCGAGCAGGCCGCCGCCGCCTCCGAAGGCCTGCGCCAGCAGGCCCAGGCACTGGCGACGCTGATCAGCCGCTTCGCACTGCCGGCGGACGCCGCCCTCCCCTACACCTCCAGCCACTCCTTGCGGATGTAGGCATCGGCGCGCAGGGCCTCGGGCGTGCCCTGGAACACGATGCTGCCATGGCCCATCACCAGCGCCCGGTCGGAGATGGTCATGGCGATGGTCAGTTTCTGCTCGATCAGCAGCACCGAGATGCCCTTGGCCTTGAGCGTCTTGAGGTACTCGCCCACGAGCTCGACGATCTTGGGCGCCAGGCCCTCGGTGGGCTCGTCGATGATGATGAGGTCGGGGTCGCCCATCAGCGTGCGGCACAGCGTGAGCATCTGCTGCTCGCCGCCCGACAGCACGCCGGCCTCGGTGTGCTGGCGTTCCCTCAGCCGCGGGAACATGCCGTACATGTCGTCGAAGTTCCAGCGGCTGCCCTGCCCCTTGCCCTTCTGGCCCAGCATGAGGTTCTGGTGCACGGTCAGCGTGGGGAAGATGTCGCGGTTCTCGGGCACGTAGCCGATGCCGAGGTGGGCGATCTCGTAGGCCTTGCGGCCCAGGATGTTCTGGCCTTTCCAGCCGATCCGGCCCTCGCAGTCCACCAGGCCCATGATGGCCTTGGCCGTGGTGGAACGGCCCGAGCCGTTGCGCCCGAGCAGCGCGACGATCTCGCCCTGGCCGATCTCCAGGTTCACGCCATGCAGCACATGGCTCTTGCCGTAGTAGGCGTGCAGGTTGTCGATGTTCAGCATGTCAATGTCCGCCTGCTTGCTGTTCTGCCAGCACCGAGCCCAGGTAGGCCTCCTGCACGCGCTGGTTGGCGCGCACAGCGTCGGGCGTGTCGAAGGCCAGGACCTCGCCGTAGACCAGCACGGCGATCTTGTCGGCCAGGCCGAACACCACGCCCATGTCGTGTTCCACCGTCAGCAGCGTCTTGCCCACGGTCACGTCGCGGATCAGCTGGATGAAGCGCGTGGTCTCGCTCTTGCTCATGCCGGCCGTGGGTTCGTCCAGCAGCACCACCTCGGAGCCCCCGGCGATCGTCAGGCCGATTTCCAGTGCACGCTGCTCCGCATAGGTCAGGTTCATGGCCAGCACGTCGCGGCGCTTGTCCAGCTTGAGCATGTGCATGAGCTGTTCGGCGCGGTCGTTGGCGTCCTTGAGGTCGGCCAGGAACTTCCAGAACGCGTAGCGGTAGCCCAGCGACCACAGCACGCCGCAGCGCAGGTTTTCGAAGACCGACAGGCGCGTGAACAGGTTGGAGACCTGGAAGCTGCGCGAGAGGCCGCGCCGGTTGATTTCGTACGGCGCCAGGCCGTCGATGCGCTGGCCCTTGAGCCGGATCTCTCCGCTCGTGGGCTTGAGGCGCCCGCTGACCAGGTTGAACAGCGTGGACTTGCCCGCGCCGTTGGGGCCGATGATGGCCACGCGCTCGCCGGCCGCGACCCTGAGTTCGGCGCCACGGATGATTTCGGTCTTGCCGAAGCTCTTGCGCAGGTCGATGAGTTCGAGCGCGTAGCCCGTGGTGGATGACGTTTCGCTCACGCGGCCTCCCGCCGTTTGATTTCCTTCTCGATCGCGATCTGCGCCTCGCCCCAGTCGTGCATGAAGCTGCGGCGCGCGAGCTCGAACAGGCCGATGCCAGTCAGCAGCACGAAGATGCAGCCGAACCAGCTGTCCCGGCTCTCCACATTCAGCGTTGCGCCCAGGAAGTGCAGCTCCGGCCCCATGGCCGCACCCAGTTGCAGGTGGTAGATCATCTCCACCATCGCGGCGGCGCCGGCCAGCAGCACCAGCGCCGTGGCGCCCAGCGCGAGATAGGAGGTCCACAGCCGGCGCAATTGGCCGAAGGCGGCCACGCGCAGGTTCATCATGACCAGGCTGGCGATGCCGCCCGGCGCATACATGACCATGAACAGGAACACCAGGCCCAGGTACAGCAGCCAGGCCTTGGTGAACTCGGAGAGCAGCACGAAGGCCAGCACCATCAGGATGCCGCCGATGATGGGGCCGAAGAAGAAGGTCGCCCCGCCCAGGAAGGTGAACAACAAGTAGCCGCCCGAGCGCCCTGCGCCCACCACCTCGGCCGTCACGATCTCGAAGTTCAGCGCCCCCAGGCCGCCGGCGATGCCGGCGAAGAAGCCCGCGATGATGAAGGCCAGATAGCGCACACGCTGCGTGCTGTAGCCGATGAACTCCACGCGCTCGGCGTTGTCGCGCACGGCGTTGAGCATGCGGCCCAGCGGGGTGCGCGTGAACGCGAACATGGCGGCCACGCACACGAAGGTGTAGACGGCGATCAGGTAGTAGACCTGGATCTGCGGCCCGTAACTGATGCCGAAGAAGGGCTTGCCGGCGACGCGGTTGCCGCTCACACCGGCCTCTCCGCCGAAGAAGCCCGAGAACATCAGCGACATCGCGAACACGAGTTCGGCCATGCCCAGCGTGATCATCGCGAACGGCGTGCCGGCCTTCTTGGTCGTGACGAAGCCAAACAGCACGGCGAAGAACATGCCCGCCAGACCGCCCACGATGGGCAGCAGGCTGACCGGGATGGGCAGCGTGCCGCCGCTGACCATGTTCAGCGCATGGATCGCCACGTAGGAGCCCAGGCCGGTGTAGACCGCATGGCCGAAGCTCAGCATGCCGCCCTGCCCGAGCAACATGTTGTAGGACAGGCAGGCGATGATGGCGATGCCCATCTGCGACAGCATGGTCGCCGACAGGTTGCTCGTGAACACCAGTGGCGCCACGGCCATCACGAGCGCGAACAGGCTCCAGACGGCGAAGCGGCCGACGTTCCAGGGCTTGAAGCTGTAGTACGTCTTCGGCATCTCAACCCTCCCGGCTGCCCAGCAGGCCCTTGGGCCTGAAGATCAGGATCAGCACGAGGAACAGGTAGGGCAGGATGGGCGCCACCTGCGAGACCGTGAGCGTCAGCAGCGCGTTGCTGCTGGCAGCAGGCCCGGGCTCCATGCCCATGCTGCGCAACAGGCCGAGCAGCGAGCCGTCCATGGCCACTGCGAAGGTCTGGATCACGCCGATCAGGATGGACGCCAGGAAGGCGCCCGACAGCGAACCCATGCCGCCCACCACCACCACCACGAAGATGATGGATCCCACCGTGGCCGCCATCGCCGGCTCGGTCACGAATGTGGAGCCGCCGATCACGCCAGCCAGGCCAGCCAGCGCGGCGCCCGCGCCGAACACCAGCATGAACACCCGCGGCACGTTGTGGCCGAGCGACTCCACGGCCTCGGGGTGCGTGAGCGCGGCCTGGATGACCAGGCCGATGCGCGTGCGTGTGAGCAGCAGCCAGACCGCCAGCAGCATCAGCACGGCCACCAGCATCATGAAGCCGCGCGTGGCCGGGAACGGCGAGCAGACCACGCGCACGGCGGCGTCGGCCGCCTGGCACATGCCGCTCGGCGTTGCGCCCCAGACCAGGCTGAGGCCGTTCGCCGAATGCTGCACCAGCGTGAAGGCAGGCCCCTGCAGCACGGGCGGCGGCGTGAACGGCACGGCCGTGCGGCCCCAGACCAGCTGCACGATCTCCAGGATCACGAAGGACAGGCCGAACGTCACCAGCAATTCGGGCACGTGGCCGTACTTGTGGACCTTGCGCAGGCACAGCCGCTCGAACAAGGAGCCGAGCACGCCCACGACGATGGGCGCCAGCACCAGTGCCGGCCAGAAGCCGACCAGCTGCGACACCGTGTAGCCCGCGTACGCGCCGAGCATGTAGAAGCTCGCGTGCGCGAAATTGAGCACGCCCATCATGCTGAAGATCAGCGTGAGCCCGGAGCTGAGCATGAACAGCAGCAGGCCGTAGCTCAGCCCGTTGAGCATCGAGATCGTGAAGAACTCCATCACCTCACCTTTGCGACCGCCAGGTCAACCTCACAAAAAAGCCCGAGCCAGAACCTCTGGGTCGGGCCGGTGGACGGCAATACGCCGCCCGCGGTACCACGCAGGTGTCATCCAGGCCGCTTCATCTGGCAGCTGGTGGGCGTGCTGGAGACGTAGGACTCGAAGGTCTTGACCGGTGCCAGCGTCATGCCAGTGTTCTCCGGGCTGTAGGGGTACTTGGCATCGGCCTTCTGCCAGACACTGAGGTACAGCGGCTGCTGCAGTTGGTGGTCGGCCTTGCGGATCTCGACATCGCCGTTGAAGCTCTTGAACTTCAGACCTTCCATCGCCGCGGCCACCTTCACTGGATCGGTGGACTTGGCCTTGGCCATGGCCTCGGACAGCGCGTTGTAGATGTGGATCACCGAGCCGGTGTAGAAGTCGTCCTTGAACTTGGTCTGGAACTCGGTCATCCATTGGCCCATCTGGCCGCCCATGTTGTAGTGGTTGTAGGCGACCTGGTAGACGCGGCCGGCACCGCCCGTGCCCAGCGCCGTGGGTGTGCCGGTCACCCCAGCGTAGTAGGTGTAGAACTTGCCGTTGTAGCCGCCTTCGTTGGCGGCTTTGACCAGCAGGGCCAGGTCAGAACCCCAGTTGCCGGTGATCACGGTGTCGGCACCCGAGGCCTTGATCTTGGCGATGTAGGGCGCGAAGTCGCGCACCTGTGCCAGCGGGTGCAGGTCTTCGCCGACGATCTGCACATCGGCCCGCTTGCGCGCCAGGTTTTCCTTGGCGTACTTCACGACCTGCTGGCCGTGCGAGTAGTTCTGGTTGAGCAGGTAAACCTTCTTGATGTCCGGCTGGTCCTTCATGTAGGTGGTCAGCGCCTCGATCTTCATCGAGGTGTCGGCATCGAAGCGGAAATGCCAGTAGTTGCACTTGCTGTTGGTGAAGTCCGGGTCCACGGCCGAGTGGTTGAGGTAGATCACCTCCTTGCCGGGATTGCGCGCGTTGTGCTTGTCGATGGCATCGATCAGGGCGGCCGCGACCGAGGAGCCGTTGCCCTGCGTGACGTAGCGCACGCCCTGGTCCAGCGCGGCCTTGAGGTTGTTCAGGCTCTCTGCCGGGCTTAGCTTGTTGTCGAAGGGCACCACTTCGAACTTCACGCCGGCCGGGTTGTTCTGGTTGAACTTCTCGGCGAAGAACTGGAAGCTCTTGACCTGGTTGTTGCCCACCGGGCCCATCAGGCCGGACAGTGGGTCGATCCAGGCAATCTTGACCGTCTCGCCCTTCTGGGCGTAGGCGCCCATGGCACAGGCCATCAGCACGGAGGCTGCAACGAGTCGTACAACTGGCTTCATTCGGTCGTCTCCTGGTGGTCTCAAAAAAGTGGGGGCAGGTTACAAGTCTTCGTTTCGCGCCCCGTGAGGGATTGCCCTAGGCGTTGTCGTGCGCGGCTCACCCCGCGTCACAGGCCGGGCAGGCGGTAGTCCTTGAGCTGCTCGCGCAGCCGGGTCTTGAGCATCTTGCCGGTGGCGCCAAGCGGGATCGCATCGACGAAGACCACGTCGTCCGGGATCTGCCACTTGGCGGTCTTGCCTTCGTAGAACTTAAGCAGTTCGTCGCGGCCGACCTCCGCGCCGGGCTTCTTCACGACGACCACGATGGGCCGTTCATCCCATTTGGGATGGAACACGCCGATGCAGGCCGCCATGGCCACGGCCGGGTGCGCCACGGCGATGTTCTCGATGTCGATGGAGCTGATCCACTCGCCGCCCGACTTGATCACGTCCTTGCTGCGGTCGGTGATCTGCATGAAGCCGTCCGCGTCGATCGTGGCGACGTCGCCCGTGGGAAACCAGGCCCGGCCCTGGGCGTCGCGCACGAGCGGGTCGCCGCCCTCGCCCTTAAAGTACTCGGCCACGATCCAGGGGCCGCGCACGAGCAGGTCGCCGGCTGCCTTGCCGTCGAAGGGCAGGTCCGTGCCGTCGGCGCCGACGATCTTCATGTCCACACCGTAGATGGCCCGACCCTGCTTGAGCAGGATCTTCATCTGCTCTTCCTTGGGCAGCGCCAGGTGCTTGTTCTTGAGCGTGCACAGCGTTCCGAGGGGCGACATCTCGGTCATGCCCCAGGCGTGTAGCACCTCCACGCCGTAGTCCTCGCGGAAGGCGTCGATCATGGCCGGCGGGCAGGCCGAGCCGCCGATCACGGTGCGCTTGAGCGTGGAGAACTTCAGGCCAGCGGGCTTCATGTGCTGCAGCAGCATCTGCCAGACCGTGGGCACGCCGGCGGCGTAGGTGACCTTCTCGGCCTCCAGCAGCTCGTAGACCGACTTGCCATCCAGTGCCGGGCCCGGGAACACGAGTTTGCAGCCGGTCAGCGCGGCCGAGTACGGAATGCCCCAGGCGTTGACGTGGAACATGGGCACGACGGGCAGCACCGAGTCGCGCGCGCTCAGGCCCATCACGTCGGGCAGCGCAGCGGCGTAGGCATGCAGCACGGTGGAGCGGTGGCTGTACAGCGCGCCCTTGGGGTTGCCCGTGGTGCCGCTCGTGTAGCACATGCTGGAGGCGCTGTTCTCGTCGAACTGCGGCCAGGTGTAGTCGGCCGACTGCGCGTCGACCCAGGCGTCGTAGCTCAACAGGCCGGGGATGCCGGTGTCGGCCGGCAGTTTGTCGGCCGCGCAGAGCATGACCCAGCGCTTGACCGTGGAGCACTTGGCGTGCACGGCCTGCACCAGCGGCAGGAAACTGCTCTCGAAGCACAGCACCTGGTCTTCGGCATGGTTGGCGATCCAGGCGATCTGCTCCGGATGCAGGCGCGGGTTGATGGTGTGCAGCACGCGGCCCGAGCCGCTCACGCCGAAGTACAGCTCCAGATGGCGGTAGCCGTTCCATGCCAGCGTGGCGACGCGGTCGCTGAACGCGAGGCCCCAGCCGTCCAGGCCGTTGGCGACCTGGCGCGCGCGACGTGCGACGTCGCGCCAGGTGTAGCGGTGGAGGTCGCCCTCGACGCGCCGCGAGACGATTTCGCCGTCGCCATGGTGGCGCTCGGCGAAGTCGATCAGCGAGGAGATCAAGAGGGGTTGGTTTTGCATCAGACCCAGCATGGCCATGGCTCCCGGAAACGCTTGTTTTGGACGGCCAGCATCGTAATCGCACGACCGTTCGGTATTTACCCCTACGCCTTGCGGCGCGGATGGTCACTGGGCCTGGGTGTCGAGCGCGGTCGGCATGGCGTCCAGCAGTCCAGGTCCGCGGCCGTGCCGTCGGCCACCAGCAGGTTCAGCAGCACGGCCTCGCCCTAAGCCTGCCAGGTCGCCAGCGCGCTCAGCACGGGCGAGGTGCCGGCCGGCAGGTTGCTCACCAGCGAGATGCCGCCGCTCCGTGCGACGATCTTGTGGAACAAGCCTTTCGCCATCGGAGAAGTCATGCCCGCGAGCACGTTGTTGGCGCCGGCGGACCCGCCCGAGACCGTGATGGTGTCGGCGTCGCCGCCGAAGGCCGCAACGTTGCTGCGCAGCCAGCGTGGCGCCGCCATGTTCTCCAGCAGTACGAAGTTGCCCGAATCGTCGCCTGCGCTGCTGCGCGACGCCGGCCTGGACGCGGTCACGCTGCACCGGCGCAACGCGCAATACGCCATGCTGGCCAGCTGGCGCGGGTAGCCCCTGCCAACCGGGGTTACCCGGCGTCACCGACAATCGGCCCATGCGCTCTCCTTCCGACGCCGCCCTGGCCGACCCCGCGCCCATTGCCTGGCGCGAAGGCTTTGCCGCCCTGGGCCCGGCCTTCCTCACGCGCCTGCAGCCCACGCCATTGCCCGCGCCCTACTGGGTCGGCCGCAATCCCGCGCTGGCCGCACAGCTGGACCTGGATGCCGATTGGTTCGCGTCGGACGCCGCACTGCAGGCCTTCACGGGCAACGCGCTGCTGCCCGGCAGCGCACCCTATGCCACGGTCTACAGCGGCCACCAGTTCGGCGTCTGGGCCGGCCAGCTCGGCGATGGACGCGCCATCGTGCTCGGCGAGACCGCCGCAGGCCAGGAGCTGCAGCTCAAGGGCGCTGGACGCACGCCCTACTCGCGCATGGGCGATGGCCGCGCCGTGCTGCGCTCGTCGATCCGCGAGTACCTGGGCAGCGAGGCCATGGCCGGCCTGGGCATCCCGACCACGCGCGCGCTGTGCGTGACCGGCTCGGACGCGCCGGTGCGCCGCGAAACGCTGGAGACCGCGGCCGTGGTCACGCGCGTGGCGCCCAGTTTCATCCGCTTTGGCCATTTCGAGCATTTCGCGGCCAGCGGCGACCATGCGTCGCTGCGCGCGCTGGCCGACCATGTGATCGACCGCCACTACCCGGCGTGCCGTGACCAGGCTGCGGACTTCGGTGGCAACGCCTATGCCGCGTTGCTGTGCACCGTGACGCAACGCACCGCGGCCATGGTCGCGCAATGGCAGGCGGTGGGTTTCTGCCACGGCGTCATGAACACCGACAACATGAGCATCCTGGGCCTGACCATCGACTACGGGCCATTCCAGTTCCTCGACGCCTTCGACCCCGGCCACATCTGCAACCACAGCGACAGCCAGGGCCGCTACGCCTACAACCGCCAGCCCAACGTGGCCTACTGGAACCTGTTCTGCCTGGGCCAGGCGCTGCTGCCCTTGATCGAAGACCAGGACCGGGCACTGGCCGCGCTGGAGACCTACAAGGCCGACTTCCCGGCGGCGCTGGAGACCGCCATGCGCGCCAAGCTCGGCCTGGCGCAGGCGCTGGACGAGGACCGCGCACTGGTCGAATCCACACTGCAGTTGCTGGCACGCCAGCGCGTGGACCACACCATCTTCTGGCGCCGCCTGTCGGACGCCGTGGCCGCCGGCATGGTGCTGACATCCGTGCGCGACCTGTTCCTGGATGGCGCGGCCTTCGACGACTGGGCCGTGCTGTACCAGCGCCGCATGGCCGGCCAGGACCTGGCGCTGGCCGGCGCGCGCATGCGGGGCGTCAACCCGAAGTTCGTGTTGCGCAACCACCTGGCAGAACAGGCCATCCGGCGGGCGCAGCAGAAGGACTTCTCCGAGGTCGAGCGCTTGTACCGCCTGCTGCAGACCCCATTTGACGAGCATCCCGGCTCCGAGGCCGATGCCGACTTCCCGCCCGACTGGGCTTCTTCGATCGAGATCAGCTGTTCCTCATGACCCGACCCGTTGAAAAGACCGACGCCGAATGGCGTGCATTGCTGGCCGAAAAGGGCGCCGAACCGGCGGCCTACCAGGTGACGCGCCACGCGGCGACCGAGCGGCCCTACACCGGCAAGTACGAACAGCACTGGGCCGACGGCAGCTACCACTGCGTCTGCTGCGGGGCCAAGCTGTTCGATTCCGGCACCAAGTTCGACGCCGGCTGCGGCTGGCCCAGCTTCTCGCAGGCGGTGCCCGGCGCGATCGAAGAGATCGTGGACCGCAGCCACGGCATGGTGCGCACCGAGACGGTCTGCACCAACTGCGGCGCGCATCTGGGCCATGTGTTTCCGGACGGGCCAGCACCCACCGGCCTGCGTTACTGCATGAACTCGGCCTCGCTGCAGTTCGAGGACCAATGAGCCCATGAAGATCCTGCTCGACTTCCTGCCGATCCTGCTGTTCTTCGGCGCCTACAAGCTTTACGGCATCTACGTGGGCACGGCGGTCCTGATGGCCGCCACCGTGGTGCAGATGGGCGTCACCTACGCGCTGGACCGCAAGCTGCAGACCATGCAGAAGGCCACGCTGGGGCTGGTGCTGGTGTTCGGCACCCTGACCCTGGTGCTGCAGGACGAACGCTTCATCAAGTGGAAGCCCACCGTGCTGTATGCGGCCATGGCGATCGCGCTCGCCGTCACGGTCTGGGTCTTCAAGAAGAATTTTCTCAAGATGGTGCTGGGCAGCCAGCTCGAACTGCCCGACGCAGTCTGGATGCGGCTGAACTGGGCATGGGTGAGCTATTGCCTCTTCATGTCGGTCATCAACGGCTACGTGGCCTACGCCTTCAGCACCGACGCCTGGGTCGACTTCAAGCTCTGGGGCTACGTGTTCCCGCTGGCCTTCATCGTGGGCCAGGGCCTGTACGTCTCGCGCTACCTCAAGTCGGACAGCGAGGCCGTCGAGGTCCAATCCGAGGAACGCGGCCGGTGACGGTCACAGCCGCCGAGATGGCACAGGCGCTGCACGCGGCGCTGGCGCCCACACAGCTGGAAGTGCTGGACGAGAGCGCAGCCCATGCCGGCCATGCGGGGGCAGGCCCGCAGCCCTGGGGCACCCATTTCCGCGTGCGCATCGCGTCGCCGAAGTTCGCCGGGCTGTCGCGCGTGGCGCAGCACCGCCTTGTGTATGATCCGCTGCGCCAAATGATCACCCAGGGCGTGCACGCCATAGCCATCGACATTCTCTCTCCCGTGCACCCGGCCGCGACCCCGTCGCCATCCCAGGCCCTGCCCTCGCAAAACCCTTAAGGAAGCAACATGAAGAAGTCCCTGTATTCCGCAGTTGCGGCTGCGCTCGTGCTGGGTGCCGCAAGCCTGCCCGCGCTGGCGCAGAACGTGGCCATCGTCAACGGCAAGGCCGTGCCCAAGGCGCGCGTGGACGCGCTGGCCGAGCAGATGGCACGCGCCGGCCGCCCGGTCACGCCCGACCAGGAAGGCCAGCTGCGCGAAGAGATCATCATGCGCGAGATCTTCATGCAGGAAGCCCAGAAGCGCGGCCTGGACGCCACGCCCGACTTCCAGGCGCAGATGGAGTTCGCGCGCCAGTCGCTGCTGGTGCGCGAGCTGCTCGTGGACTACCAGAAGACGCATCCTGTGACCGACGCCGAGATCCAGGCCGAATACGACAAGGTCAAGGCCGCCAACGCCAGCGACGGCAAGGAGTACAAGGCCCAGCACATCCTGGTCGAGAAGGAAGCCGACGCCAAGGCCATCATTGCCAGTCTCAAGAAGGGCGCGAAGTTCGAGGACATCGCCAAAAAGCAGTCCAAGGACCCCGGATCCGGCGCCAACGGTGGCGACCTGGGCTGGGCCAATCCGGCCGGCTACGTCAAGGAGTTCGGCGATGCGCTGGTGGCGCTCAAGAAGGGCCAGACCACCGAGGTGCCGGTCAAGACCCAGTTCGGCTACCACATCATCCGGCTGAACGACGAGCGCCAGCAGGAGTTTCCGCCGCTCGACCAGGTCAAGCCGCAGATCGCCCAGCAGTTGCAGCAGCAGAAGATGGCCCAGTTCCAGCAGGAACTGCGTTCCAAGGCCAAGGTCGAGTAAGCGCACTTCCCCGCCAATGCAAACGGCCTCCCTCGGGAGGCCGTTTTGTTGCACCGAGCGCGTTCAGCCCTGGGCGGCGACGCGCTCGGCCTTGCTGTGCAGCTTGTTCAGCGCCGACAGGTACGCCTTGGCCGAGGCCACCACGATGTCCGGGTCGGCACCCACGCCATTGACCACGCGGCCGCTGTTCTGCAAGCGCACCGTGACCTCGCCCTGGCTTTCGGTCGAGCCGCTGATGGCGTTGACCGAGTACAGGACCATCTCGGCGCCGCTCTTCACGTGCGACTCGATGGCCTTGAGCGAGGCGTCGACCGGGCCGTTTCCGTCGGAGCTGCCGCGCACCTCCTGGCCCTGGGCCGTGAACACCACCTCGGCCTGCGGCCTCTCACCGGTCTCGCTGTGCTGCTTGAGCGAGACGAAGGCGTACTGCTCCTGCTCGTGCGCCACGCTCTCCTCGCTGACCAGGGCCAGAATGTCCTCGTCGAAGATGTCGCTCTTGCGGTCGGCCAGGTCCTTGAAGCGCGCGAACGCGGCGTTGATCTCGGCCTCGCTCTCCATCTGCACGCCCAGGTCCTGCAGGCGTTGCTTGAAGGCGTTGCGGCCCGACAGCTTGCCCAGCACGATCTTGTTGGCGCTCCATCCCACGTCCTCGGCGCGCATGATCTCGTAGGTGTCGCGCGCCTTGAGCACGCCATCCTGGTGGATGCCCGAGGCATGGGCGAAGGCGTTGGCGCCGACCACGGCCTTGTTGGGCTGCACCACGAAGCCCGTGGTCTGGCTGACCATGCGGCTGGCCGGCACGATGTGCTCGGTGGCGATGTTGACGTCAAGGCCAAAGTAGTCCTTGCGGGTCTTCACGGCCATCACGATCTCTTCGAGCGAGCAGTTGCCGGCACGCTCACCCAGGCCGTTGATGGTGCATTCCACCTGGCGCGCGCCGCCGATCTTCACACCGGCCAGCGAGTTGGCCACGGCCATGCCCAGGTCGTTGTGGCAGTGCACGGACCAGATGGCCTTGTCGCTGTTGGGAATGCGCTCGCGCAGGTTCTTGATGAAATTGCCGTAGAGCTCGGGGATCGCGTAGCCCACGGTGTCGGGCACGTTGATCGTGGTCGCGCCTTCCTTGATGACCTCCTCGATCACGCGGCACAGGAAGTCGGGCTCGCTGCGGTAGCCGTCCTCGGGGCTGAACTCGATGTCACCGACCAGGTTGCGCGCGAAACGCACCGACTGGCGCGCCTGCTCGAACACCTGCTCGGGCGTCATCCGCAGCTTCTTTTCCATGTGCAGCGGCGAGGTCGCGATGAACACGTGAATGCGCGCGCGGGCCGCGTCCTTGAGCGCCTCGGCCGAGCGCGCGATGTCGCGGTCGTTGGCGCGCGAGAGCGAGCAGATGGTCGACTCGCGCACCGTGCGCGCGATCGCCTGCACGCACTCGAAGTCACCGTTGGAGCTGGCCGCGAAACCGGCCTCGATCACGTCGACCTTGAGCCGCTCGAGCTGGCGTGCAATGCGCAGTTTCTCGTCGCGCGTCATCGAGGCGCCTGGCGATTGCTCGCCGTCGCGCAAGGTGGTGTCGAAAATGATCAGTTGGTCGCTCATCGTGGTCTCCTTGTCGTGCAGGCCTGGGCTCAGCGCGCCGTTGCGGCTTCGGGCTCCGCAGCCACATTGTCCTCACCGCGCGTGCCACGCTGCAGTCCGGACACGATGGCTTTGAGCGAGGCCGACACGATGTTCGCGTCGATGCCCACGCCGAACAGCGTGCGGCCGTCGTCCACACGCAGCTCCAGGTAGGCCACGGCCTTGGCATTGGCGCCAGCGCCGATGGCATGCTCGTGGTAGTCCATCACGCGGACGCTGCGCCCGGTGGCCTGCTGCAGGCCGTCGACGAAGGCGTCGATCGGGCCGGTGCCGCGGCCCTGGACCCGCACCGCTTTGCCGCCGTAGACCAGGTCGGCCGAGAGCTCGACCTGGGTCGCACCATCGGCGCTGCGCTGCTCGTTGAGGCGGTGCTGGGGCGCTGCCACGTCGTGCAGGCCGTACTCTTTCTCGAACAGCGTCCAGAGGTCGTGCGCCGTGAGTTCCTTGCCCTCGGCGTCCATCACGCCCTGCACCACCTGGCTGAACTCGATCTGCAAACGGCGCGGCAACTCGAGGCCGAACTCGCTCTCGAGCAGGTAAGAGATGCCGCCCTTGCCGGACTGGCTGTTCACGCGGATCACGGCCTCGTAGGTGCGGCCGAGGTCCTTCGGGTCGATGGGCAGGTAGGGGACGTTCCAGACGTCGCCTTCTTTGCGTGCAGAGAACACCTTCTTGATGGCATCCTGGTGCGAGCCCGAGAACGAGGTGTAGACCAGGTCGCCGACGTACGGATGGCGCGGATGCACGGGCAGTTGGTTGCAGTGCTCGACCACGCGGCGGATCTCGTCGATCTCGGAGAAGTCGAGCTGCGGCGACACGCCCTGGGTGTAGAGGTTCAGCGCGACGTTGACGATGTCCAGGTTGCCGGTGCGCTCACCGTTGCCGAAGAGGCAGCCTTCGAGGCGGTCGGCGCCTGCCATCACGGCGAACTCCGCCGCCGCCGTGCCCGTGCCACGGTCGTTGTGCGGATGCACGGACAACACGATGGCATCGCGGCGCGCGAGGTTGCGGTGCATCCACTCGATCATGTCCGCGAAGATGTTGGGCGTGGAGTGCTCCACGGTGGACGGCAGGTTGATGATGCACTTGCGCTCGGGCGTGGGCTGCCAGACTTCCGTCACGGCATCGACGACGCGTTTGGAGAACGCGAGTTCGGTCCCGGAGAACATCTCGGGCGAGTACTGGAAGGTCCACTGCGTCTCCGGTTGGCGGGCCGCGAGGTCCTGGAACATGCGGGCCTGCGCGGTGGCCATGGCCACGATGCCGTCCTCGTCCGTGCCCAGAACCACGCGGCGCATGATGGGTGCGCAGGCGTTGTACAGGTGCACGATGGCGCGCTTGGCGCCCTTCAGCGATTCGAAGGTCCGCTCGATGAGGTGCTCGCGCGCCTGGGTCAACACCTGGATCGTCACGTCCTCGGGGATCAGGTCTTCCTCGATGAGCTTGCGCACGAAGTCGAATTCGGTCTGCGAGGCCGAGGGAAAGCCGACTTCGATCTCCTTGAAGCCGATCTTGACCAGCGCCTCGAACATCTTGAGCTTGCGCGCACCGTCCATGGGTTCGATCAGCGCCTGGTTGCCATCGCGCAGGTCGGTGGACAGCCAGATCGGTGCCTGGGTGATGACAGCGTCGGGCCAGGTGCGGTCCGTCAGGCGCACCGGTTGAAAGGCGGCGTACTTGCTGGCGGGGTTCTTCAACATCATGCGGATCCTCGAGAGTGGTCAAACAGCACCAGCAAACCCAAAAAGAAAAACGGCCCGTTGCTGGTGCAAACGGGCCGTTTCGACAAAAGGTGCGCGCGCGCTACCGTCTCCGCCCGTGGGGGATGATTAGTAGGGCTAGCGCGAAGTTTTGCATGGCGTGCACTCTAGCACACATGCACGCGGCACCGCGCCAGCAGCTGTCTCATTTGTGCAGGCCGCGCTCGTCGGGCTCGTCCGTGGAGGTGCTGATCACGCTGGTCGGTCGGCCCTTGGCCTTGCGCCAGGCGTACACGGCATAGCCGCTGAAGCCGTACAGCACGAACAGGCCGAACATCACGATGGGCGGATGGATGTTGACGATGGCGATGCCCAGAGCGATCAGCACGATCACGACGAAGGGCACGCTCTTTTTCACCTGTACGTCCTTGAAGCTGTAGAACGGCACGTTGGTCACCATGGTCAGGCCCGCGTACAAGGCCAGCGCGAACATGATCCAGGTCACGTCGGCGCGCGGCACTTCCAGTTCGGTCATGAGCCAGATAAAGCCCGTGACCAGGGCCGCCGCGGCCGGCGATGGCAGACCCTGGAACCAGCGCTTGTCGACCACACCGGTGTTGACGTTGAAACGCGCAAGCCGCAGCGCGGCGCAGGCGCAGTAGACGAAGGCCGCGATCCAGCCCCAGCGCCCCGCACCGCGCAGCGTCCACTCGTAGGCGATCAAGGCCGGCGCGGCGCCGAAGGACACCATGTCGGACAGCGAATCCATCTGCTCGCCGAAGGCGCTCTGGGTGTTGGTCATGCGGGCCACGCGGCCGTCCAGACTGTCCAGCACCATGGCGCAGAAGACGCCGACCGCTGCCAGGTCAAAGCGGTTGTTCATGGCCATCACGACGGCATAGAAACCGCCGAACAAGGCAGCCAATGTGAACAGATTCGGCAGGACGTAGATGCCCTTGCGCCGCTTGCGCGGCGTGGGCTCGTTCTGGACCACTAGCGCGGATTCTTGACCATCATGCATGCGGCGAGTGTAGTGGAGCACCACCAATGAAAAAGGCCACCGAAGTGGCCTTGCGAGACGCGTGGAACGACGCTCAGTTGCGGGTCTGGTCGACCAGCTTGTTCTTCTTGATCCAGGGCATCATGGCGCGCAGCTGCTCGCCGACCACTTCGATCTGGTGCTCGGCGTTCAGGCGCCGGCGGCTGATCAGCGCGGGCTGGCCAGCAGCGGCTTCGAGCACGAAGCTCTTGGCGTATTCGCCGGTTTGGATGTCCTTGAGCACCTGCTTCATGACCTTCTTGGTCTCGTCGGTCACGATGCGCGGGCCGGTGACGTACTCGCCGTACTCGGCGTTGTTCGAGATCGAGTAGTTCATGTTGGCGATGCCGCCTTCGTAGATCAGGTCCACGATGAGCTTGAGCTCGTGCAGGCACTCGAAGTAGGCCATCTCGGGCGCGTAGCCGGCTTCCACCAGCGTCTCGAAGCCGGCCTTGATCAGCTCGACGGTACCGCCGCACAGCACGGCCTGCTCGCCGAACAGGTCGGTCTCGGTTTCTTCGCGGAAGTTGGTCTCGATGATGCCGGCACGGCCGCCGCCGTTGGCCATGGCGTAGGACAGGGCCAGGTCACGCGCCTTGCCGGACTTGTCCTGATGCACGGCCACGAGGTGGGGCACGCCGCCACCCTGGGTGTAGGTGCCGCGCACGGTGTGGCCGGGGGCCTTGGGCGCGACCATCCAGACGTCCAGGTCGGCGCGCGGCTGCACGAAACCGTAATGCACGTTGAAGCCATGGGCGAACACCAGCGAGGCGCCCTGCTTGATGTGCGGGGCAACGTCGTTCTTGTAGACCTGGGCGATCTGCTCGTCGGGCAGCAGGATCATGACGACGTCGGCAGCCTTCACGGCTTCGGCGACTTCGGCGACCTGCAGGCCGGCCTTCTCGACCTTGCTCCACGAGGCGCCGCCCTTGCGCAGGCCGACCAGCACCTTGACGCCGCTGTCGTTCAGGTTCTGCGCGTGCGCATGGCCCTGGCTGCCGTAGCCGATGATGGTGACGGTCTTGCCCTTGATCAGGGAGAGGTCACAGTCCTTGTCGTAGAAAACCTTCATTGTCTTGCTCCAAATGGTTCAGGCGAATTGCCGACGGCAGCCTCGCAATGTCGCGATCCGCCCACGCCGAGCCTGCCAGCAGGCGCGCGCGGATGCGTGATGTCAGACGCGCAGGATGCGCTCGCCGCGGCCGATGCCGCTGGCACCGGTGCGCACGGTTTCCAGGATGGCGCTGCGCTCGATGGCCTCCAAGAAGGCGTCGTTCTTGCCCTGGTCGCCCGTGAGCTCGATGGTGTAGCTCTTCTCGGTCACGTCGATGATGCGGCCGCGGAAGATGTCGGCCATGCGCTTCATCTCCTCGCGCTCCTTGCCGACCGCGCGCACTTTGACCATCATGAGCTCGCGCTCGGTGTAGGCGCCTTCAGTCAAGTCGACGACCTTGACCACCTCGATGAGCCGGTTTAGGTGTTTGGTGATCTGCTCGATCACGTCGTCCGAACCGGTGGTCTGGATCGTCATGCGCGACAGGCTGGCGTCCTCGGTCGGCGCCACGGTCAGCGATTCGATGTTGTAGCCGCGGGCCGAGAACAGGCCGACGACGCGGGAAAGTGCGCCGGCTTCGTTCTCCAGCAGCACTGCGATGATGTGTTTCATGGTGGCGGATTCCTCTTTTCGCCGCCCTCCCCCGCGCACGGTAATGCGCGGGCTCGGCGGGCAATAGATTCGTCGTGGAAAGAGCCCGACCCTGGGCGGGCCGAGCGATGCGGCTCTTACAGGTCTTCGGAGCCCAGCAGCATCTCGGTGATGCCCTTGCCGGCCTGGACCATGGGGAACACGTTCTCCGTCGGGTCGGTACGGAAGTCCATGAACACCGTGCGGTCCTTGAGCTTGCGCGCCTCGCGCAGCGCCGGCTCCACGTCCTGCGGGCGCTCGATCAGCATGCCCACGTGGCCGTAGGCCTCGGCCAGCTTCACGAAGTTGGGCAGCGCGTCCATGTAGCTGCTGCTGTAGCGGCTGGAGTACTCGATCTCCTGCCACTGGCGCACCATGCCCAGGTAGCGGTTGTTGAGCGACAGGATCTTGATCGGCGTGTTGTACTGCAGGCAGGTCGACAGTTCCTGGATGCACATCTGCACCGAGCCTTCGCCGGTCACGCAGAACACCTCGGCCTCGGGCTTGGCGAGCTTGATGCCCATGGCATAGGGAATGCCTACACCCATGGTGCCAAGGCCCCCCGAATTGATCCAGCGGCGCGGCTCGTCGAAGCGGTAGTACTGCGCGGCCCACATCTGGTGCTGGCCAACGTCGGAGGTGACGTAGGTCTCGACGTCCTTGGTCATGTTCCACAGCGTCTCGATGACGTACTGCGGCTTGATGACATCGCCGGCACCACGGTTGTACTTGAGGCAGTCGCGCTTGCGCCAGACCTCGATCTGCTCCCACCAGCTGGCGAGCGCGCCGCTGTCGGGCTTGATCTCGGACTCGCGGATCATCGCGATCAGCTCGGTCAGCACATCCTTCACATCGCCCACGATCGGGATGTCCACGCGCACGCGCTTGGAGATGCTCGACGGGTCGATGTCGATGTGGATGATCTTGCGTTCGTTCTGCGCGAAGTGCTTGGGGTTGCCGATCACGCGGTCATCGAAGCGCGCGCCAACGGCCAGCAGCACGTCGCAGTTCTGCATCGCGTTGTTGGCTTCCAGCGTGCCGTGCATGCCCAGCATGCCGAGGAACTTGCGGTCGGACGCCGGGTAGGCGCCCAGGCCCATCAGCGTGTTCGTGACCGGGTAGCCCAGCATGTCGACCAGCGTGCGCAGCTCGTTGGTCGCGTTGGAGAGCAGCACGCCGCCGCCGGTGTAGATGTAGGGGCGCTTGGCGGTGAGCAGCAGCTGCAGCGCCTTGCGGATCTGGCCGCCATGGCCCTTGCGCACGGGGTTGTACGAGCGCATCTCGACGGTCTCGGGGTAGCCCGTGTAAAGCGCTTTCTTGAACGAGACGTCCTTGGGGATGTCGACCACGACCGGGCCGGGCCGGCCGGTGCGGGCGATGTGGAAGGCCTTCTTGACCGTCATGGCCAAGTCGCGCACGTCCTTGACCAGGAAGTTGTGCTTGACGATGGGGCGCGTGATGCCGACGGTGTCGCACTCCTGGAAGGCATCGAGGCCGATCGCCGGCGTCGGCACCTGGCCGGTGATGATCACCATGGGGATGCTGTCCATGTAGGCGGTGGCGATGCCGGTCACGGCATTGGTCACGCCGGGGCCGGAGGTCACCAGCGCGACGCCCACGTCGCCCGTGGCACGCGCATAGCCGTCGGCGGCGTGCACGGCGGCCTGCTCATGGCGCACCAGCACATGCTGCATGGTGTCCTGCTTGTACAGCGCGTCGTAGATGTACAGAACCGCACCGCCGGGGTAGCCCCAGATGTGCTTGACGTTCTCGGCCTGCAAGGCTTTGACAAGGATCTCGGCGCCCATCAATTCCTGGGGGCCGGATTGCGAAAGGGGGGAGGATGCGGCGGCTGCCGACTTCAGTTCGGCTTTGGAGATTTCCATGATCAACCTTTGTGAATTTCTCTGACGAAATACCTTGGGTGCCCCTTCGCGCCCTCTTGTGGAGAGGCATCGGGACTTAAGGCCAGGACCATGGGCGAGATGCTTGGAGCGCCGGATCGTGACCCGTTTGCTTTTTTGACGAGCGGGGGGGATTATCGCACCGGAAAGCGACGTTTTTGCAATCCAGGCCGTGTCGATGCGATAATCTTTGGCTTTCCTCGCGGACCCGCCGCGAACGCGCAGCCTCACAACAGTCGTCTTGGCCACCGACAAAGAACTGTCCGATTTCCTCAAAGACGTGGAGAAACGCGCCTTCAAGCGGTGCCTCTACCACGTGCGCAACGAGGAAGCTGCGCTGGACATCGTGCAGGACAGCATGATGAAGCTCGCCGAGCACTACGGCGACAAGCCGCCGGGCGAGTTGCCCCTCTTGTTCCAGCGCATCCTGTCCAACTGCACGTTGGACTGGTTCCGACGCCAAAAGACGCGCAACGCGCTTTTTTCCAACCTCAGTGACTTCGAATCGGCCGGCGAAGACGGCGATTTCGACCTCCTGGAAGCCTTGGCGCCGCAGGACGGCAGGGAGGGCCACGAGAGCGCGGAGGACAGCACGCGCCGGGCACAGATCCTGCGGGAGATCGAAAGCGAGATCCAGAAACTGCCGGGACGTCAACGCGAGGCATTTTTGCTGCGTTACTGGGAAGAAATGGACGTCGCCGAGACGGCCGCTGCCATGGGCTGCTCCGAAGGGAGTGTCAAAACCCATTGCTCGCGGGCCGTCGCCAGCCTGAGTCGCGCCCTGACGGCCAAAGGAATCCACCTATGAACCAAGCACCTTCCATCACCATGTCGACCGACCGCCTCGGCAGCTTGATTGCGGGCCGTCTGTCGGAATCCTGCACCAATCTGGACCACGACATCGCGGAGCGCTTGCGCGTGGCCCGGCAACAGGCTGTGGCGCGCCGCAAGGCTGCGGCCGTCGCGCCGACCGTGAGCACGTTGAGCATCGTGCGGTCGGGGCGCGCAGGCGCGCTTCAGATGGGCGGAGGCGACGAACCAGGGCTGTGGGCACGGCTGGGCGCGATGCTGCCCCTGTTCGCCCTCGCGGCCGGGCTGCTGACCATCTACGTGGTCCAAAACGACAACCGCGCCAGCGAGCTGGCCGAAGTCGACGCCGCGCTGCTCACCGACACCTTGCCGACCGACGCCTACACGGACCCTGGGTTCCTGCAGTTCCTGAAAACTGGTGACACCGCACCGCAGAACTGAAACAGGTCCCCCTGCTTTGCTTCGATCTCGTCCCATCCACTGGTTCCGCGTCGCGGCAGCCGCCGGCCTGTACTGTGCAACAGCGCTCGGATGGGCGCAGCCTGCAGCCAAGCCGGCCAGCGGTCAGACCGCCGACCTGGCCGAAGCACCAAGTCCACGCTGGGCCGGGTTGAGCAACGCGCAGCGCCAGGCCCTCAAGCCGCTGGGGCCGAGCTGGAATACGCTCGGCGAAGGTCAGCGCCGCAAGTGGATCGCGTTGGCGCGCAACTTCGAGAAGCTGCCGGCAGAGGAGCAGCAAAAGCTGCATGAACGCATGGGCGAATGGGTCAAGCTCAGTGCCGCCGAACGCAGCCGCGCACGGCTGAACTTCGCGGAGACCGAACGGCTGGCCAGCGAGGACAAGCAGGCCAAATGGGAAGCCTACCAGGCGCTTAGCGAAGAGGAGCGCCGCAAACTGGCGGAACAGGCGCCGCGCCGCGCTTTGCCTGGCGCAGCCACCGCGGTCCGCCCGATTCCGCGCCAACGCCTGGCCACCATGCCCATTGCGCCCGAGAATCAGCGCACCATGCCGCGCATCAGCACCGCCCCTCACCTGATCAATCCGCAGACCTTGCTCCCCCAGGTCGACGCCCACGCCACCGAGCCGGACACGGCGCCACACCAATGAACACCGCCGCGGGAACCGAGCCGGCCGCCCCCCTGCAGGCGCCCGGCCTGTGGCGCCGCATGGCCTGCTGGCTCTATGAAGGCATGCTGATGTTCGGCGTGGTCTTCATCGCCGGCTACCTGTTCGGCACACTGAGCCAGACCCGCAATGCGCTGGACAATCGAACGGGCCTGCAGGCGTTCCTGTTCGTGGTGTTCGGCATCTACTTCACCTGGTTCTGGTCCAAGGGGCAGACCTTGGCGATGAAGACCTGGCACATCCGCCTCGTCGACCGCGCGGGCCGCCCCGCCAGCCAGGCCAGGGCCCTCGTGCGCTACCTGCTGAGCTGGCTCTGGTTTCTGCCGCCCCTGGTGCTGATCGCGCCGTTCCGGCTGCCGGCCGGCGAATCCTTCGTGCTGCTGCTGGGCTGGGTCGCAGTGTGGGCGATCGCCAGCCGCCTCCATCCCCAATACCAGTTCTGGCATGACGCGCTGGCAGGCACCCGCCTGGTGACGGCGTCGCCCCGCACCCGATGAAATCGGCTTTCTCGCTGTGTGTTTACTGCGGCTCCCGTCCTGGAGCGCATCCAGGCTATGCCGCCGTGGCGCAGCAGGTCGGCCGCTGGATCGGCGAACATGGCGGCCAGCTCGTGTACGGCGGCGGTCACAACGGCCTCATGGGCATGGTCGCTGACGCCACGCTGGCCGCAGGCGGCCGGGTCATCGGCGTGATCCCTCGGGCCCTGGTCGAGAAGGAATGGGCCCACCGCGGCTGCACCGAGCTGCATGTGGTCGACACCATGCACGACCGCAAGCGCATGATGGCCGAGCGCGCCGACGCCTTCCTGGCCCTGCCGGGCGGCATCGGCACCTTCGAGGAATTCTTCGAAGTCTGGACCTGGCGCCAGCTCGGCTACCACGACAAGCCCGTAGGACTGCTCAACGTCGAGGGCCTGTACGACGGGCTCCAGAGCTTTCTGCAGACCACCGTGCGAGCCGGGTTCGTCAACGATTGGCAGATGGACCTGATCCGCATCGGCCGCGATGCGGAGGAACTGCTCAAGAGCCTGGTCAACGATGCGGGCCTGGCACCCGCGCCGCAGCTGGACCAGATCTGAGGGCGCGGCCTTGGATGGCCTCACACGGCCGATTCGTCCTCTTCGCCGGTGCGGATGCGCACCACACGTTGCACATCCGTCACGAAGATCTTGCCATCGCCGATCTTGCCAGTCCGTGCTGCGCGTACGATGGCGTCGACGCAGCGGTCTACATCATCGTCCTTCACCACGATCTCGACCTTCACCTTGGGCAGGAAGTCGACCACGTACTCCGCGCCGCGGTACAGCTCGGTGTGGCCCTTCTGGCGGCCGAAGCCCTTCACCTCGGTGACGGTCAGCCCGGTCACCCCGCATTCCGCCAGCGCTTCGCGCACTTCTTCGAGCTTGAAGGGTTTGAGGATGGCGGTGATCTGCTTCATTTGAGTCTTTCTGGAGGCTGGCCAATACGGAAACGTACCGGCAATAGGATAGCGTCATTCATCCGCGAACCCGCGGGATGTGACGCGAATTCGCCTGGCGCACCGGGGCCAAGCCGCGGAGCGCAACGGCAAGCTGCTGCTCCCGGCATCATTCGAACACCACATGGCAGACCACGACACCACCTTGCGCATCCTGTCGGACATGTCCGAGATCGACGCTGCCGCCTGGGATGGACTGCTCGCAACGCAGGCGGGCGCCAGTCCGTTCATGCGCCATGCCTACCTGCGCGCCATGCAGACGAGCGGCAGCGCGGTGACCGGCACTGGCTGGACGGCCCGCATCCTCAGCCTGTGGCAGCAGGACGCCCTCGTGGCCGCCTGTGCGCTGTACCTCAAGACGCACTCGTACGGCGAGTACGTGTTTGACTGGGCCTGGGCCGATGCGTACCAGCGCCACGGTCTGCCCTACTACCCCAAGGCCGTCATCGCCCCACCCTTCACGCCGGTACCGGGGGGGCGGTTGCTCGCGCGCGATGCGAGCAGCCGGGCCATGCTGCTGAGCGCGACCGTGGCCTGGTGCGAGGCGCAGGAGTTGTCTTCATTTCACCTGCTGTTCGGCAGCGAAGAAGACATGGCCGCCTGTACCGACGCTGGCCTGCTGCTGCGGCATCAAGTGCAGTTTCATTGGCAGAATGCCCGCGCCGACGGACGACCGTTTGCAGACTTCGACGATTTTCTGGCCAGCCTGACCCAAGACAAGCGCAAGAAGATCCGCCAGGAGCGGCGCAAGGTGACGCAGGCCGGCGTGCGCTTTCGCTGGGCGCAAGGCCGCGACATCGCCGCGGCGGACTGGAGCTTCTTCTACCGCTGCTACGAGCGCACCTACCTGGAACACGGCAACGCGCCCTACTTGTCGCGCAGCTTCTTCGCGTCGATGGCGCGGGACATGCCCGAGCACTGGTTGTTGTTCATCGCCGAACGGGATGGGCAAGCCATCGCCTGCAGCCTCGTGGCATTGCAACCCGACCAGGGTGTGGCCTATGGTCGCTACTGGGGTGCTCTGGCACGTGTGGACTGTCTGCACTTCGAGGCCTGCTACTACCAGCCCTTGGCGTGGTGCATCCAGCGCGGATACCAGCGCTTCGAAGGCGGCGCCCAGGGCGAGCACAAGATGGCCCGCGCGCTGATGCCGGTGCGCACCAGCAGCGCGCACTGGCTGGCGCATCCTGCCTTCGCCGAGGCGGTGGAGCGCTTCCTGGAGCGTGAAGGCCAGGGCGTGGAGCACTACATGGAGGAACTGGCGCAGCGCACGCCGTTCCGCCAGACTGCTCCCTAGCGCAAGGCCTGCTCGAAGTCGGCGAGCAGGTCGGCGCTGTCTTCTAGACCGACCGAGAGCCGGATCAGCCCATCGGCGATGCCCATGGCGGCGCGCACTTGCGCACCCGCTTCCCAGAAGATCGTCGGCGCGACTGGGATCACGAGCGTGCGCGTGTCGCCCAGGCCGGTGGCCTTGACAGCCAGCTGCAGCCGGTTGATGAAGGCCATGCAGGCAGCAGTGTCGACCAGCTCGAACGACAGCAACCACGAGCCCGCACTGAACAGTTCCTTGGACAGCGCGTGCTGCGGGTGCGATTCCAGCATCGGGTAGCGCACCGACACCACGGACGGGTGCGATTCCAGGTAGCGCGCCAGCGCCAGCGCCGTGGCACTGGTGTGCGCCACGCGCAGCGCCAGCGTCTCGGCACCCACGCTGATGTGGTGGGCGTGCTCGGACGACAGCGTCGCCCCCATGTCGCGCAGCCCCTTCTTGCGCACCTGCGCCAGGCCCCATTGTTTGGCATCCCCCTTGCGGTAGGCCGCGAAGATGTTGGGGTAGTTCTGCCAGTCGAAGCGGCCCGTGTCCGTCACTGCGCCGCCCAGTGCATGGCCGTGGCCCGAGATGGTCTTGGTCAGCGACTGCACGACCAGGCCCGCGCCCACCTGCGCAGGACGGAACAACGCCGGCGAGGTGATGGTGTTGTCGACCACGAACAGCAGGCCGCGCTCGGCGCAGAGCTGACCGATCGCCGGCATGTCGGCCACCTGCGTGCCGGGATTGGCGATGGTTTCGACAAAGACCATGCGCGTGTTCGGCCGCAGCGCCGCCGCGACCTGGGCCGCGTCGGTGGCGTCCACCGTCGTGATCTCGATGCCGAAATCGCGCAGCGTGCCGAACAGGCTGTTGGTGTTGCCGAACACGAACTGGCTGGCCACCAGGTGGTCGCCCGCGCGCAGCAACGTGAAGAACACCGCGCTGATGGCACCCATGCCGGTGGCGAAGCAGACCGTGCCGACACCACCTTCCAGCCGCGTGATCTGCGCTTCCAACGCGGCCGTGGTCGGCGTGCCCTGGCGGGCGTAGCTGAAGCCCCCCTTGGTCGTACCCTGGAACACCCCGATCAGGTCCTCGACCTTGTCGAAGCCGTACTGCACCGAGGTATGGATCGGCTTGTGCACCCCACCGTGCTCGATGCCGAGCCGGCGGTCGGAGTGCACGATGCCCGTGCTGATGCCTTCAGAGCCCATGCGCAGATCAGGCCCCCGCCTTGTTCTTGTAGTTGGCCACGCCGTCCAGCACTTCCTTCTTGGCTGCGTCGATGCCTTCCCAGCCCAGCACCTTGACCCACTTGCCCTTCTCGAGGTCCTTGTAGTGCTCGAAGAAGTGGGTGATGGCCTTCAGGCGCATGGGGTTCACGTCGTCCACACTCTTCCAGTGGCTGTAAATGGGCAGCACCTTGTCGGTCGGCACGGCCAGCACCTTGCCGTCCACGCCGGCCTCGTCTTCCATCATCAGGATGCCCAGGGGGCGGCAGGGCACGACCACGCCCGGAAACAGGGGATACGGCGTGATCACCAGCACGTCGACCGGATCGCCGTCGCCCGACAGCGTCTGCGGCACATAGCCGTAGTTGCTCGGGTAGTGCATGGCGGTGGTCATGAAGCGGTCCACGAAGATCGCGCCGGAGTCCTTGTCCACCTCGTACTTGATCGGATCGGCGTTCATGGGGATCTCGATGACCACGTTGAACGCATCGGGGATGTTTTTGCCGGGGGAGACTTTGTCGAGGGACATGGTGCTTTCGGAGCGGTTAGGAAATGGGGAATGCCTGGGACAAACCCGGATTTTAGGGGGCGCGCCCATGGTCGAGGCTGCGATGCAACAGTCATTGCGAGATTTGCTTATATATTGGCCCGGTTGGCCAATCGTCATTCGCACGCGTTTTGAGCACGACGAGGAAGCAACGCAGCGGGGCACCGCGTGCGTTGTGCCCCTTCGAGCAACGAGAACGAGCGTGAGGAGAGACGTTTCATGAATGGCAACTCTGCGCTGATATTGGCGCTTGTCTGCGGCTTCATCGCTGTGGCCTACGGTTTCTGGGCCCGCAGCTGGATCCTGTCCAAGGACGCGGGAAATGCCCGCATGCAGGAAATCGCCGCGGCGATCCAGACCGGCGCAGCCGCCTACCTCGCGCGACAGTACAAAACCATCGCCATCGTGGGCGTGGTGCTGGCCGTGCTGATCGGGCTGTTCCTTGATGCCAAGACGGCCGTGGGCTTCGTGGTTGGTGCCGTCCTCTCGGGCGCCTGCGGCTTCATCGGCATGAACGTCTCGGTGCGCGCCAATGTGCGCACGGCACAGGCCGCCACGCAAGGCATCGGGCCGGCGCTGGACGTGGCCTTCCGCGGCGGCGCCATCACGGGCATGCTGGTGGTGGGCCTGGGCCTGTTGGGCGTCACGGCCTTCTACTGGTACTTGGCGGCCAACGGCGCGCCGGGCGTCAAGCCCAGCGAACTGCTCAACCCGCTGATCGGCTTCGCCTTCGGCTCCTCGCTGATTTCCATCTTCGCGCGGCTGGGCGGCGGCATCTTCACCAAGGGCGCCGACGTGGGCGCCGACCTGGTCGGCAAGGTCGAAGCCGGCATCCCCGAGGACGACCCGCGCAACCCCGCCGTGATCGCCGACAACGTAGGCGACAACGTGGGCGACTGCGCGGGCATGGCGGCCGACCTGTTCGAGACCTACGCCGTCACCCTGATCGCCACCATGGTGCTGGGCGCCCTGGTGGTGGCCGGCGGCGGCGCCAGTACCGTGGTCTACCCGCTCGCACTGGGCGCGGTGTCCATCGTGGCCTCCATCATCGGCTGCTTCTTCGTCAAGGCCTCCCCGGGCATGAAGAACGTGATGCCGGCGCTGTACAAGGGGCTGGCGATGTCGGGCGTGCTGTCGCTGGTGGCGTTCTACTTCGTGACGGCGTGGCTGATTCCGGACAACGCGATCGCCGCCGCCGGCAGCCAGATGAAGCTGTTCGGTGCGTGCACGGTGGGCCTGGTGCTGACGGCCGCGCTGGTCTGGATCACCGAGTACTACACCGGCACGCAGTACAAGCCCGTGCAGCACATCGCCCAGGCCTCGACCACGGGGCACGGCACCAACATCATCGCCGGCCTGGGCGTGTCCATGCGCTCCACGGCCTGGCCTGTGATCTTCGTCTGCATCGCGATCTGGGTGGCCTACGCGCTGGCCGGTCTGTACGGCGTGGCGGTGGCCGCCACCTCCATGCTGAGCATGGCCGGCATCGTGGTGGCGCTGGACGCCTACGGACCCATCACCGACAACGCCGGTGGCATCGCCGAGATGTCCGAACTGCCCTCCAGCGTGCGCGACATCACCGACCCGCTGGACGCCGTGGGCAACACCACCAAGGCCGTGACCAAGGGCTACGCCATCGGCTCGGCCGGCCTCGCAGCGCTCGTCCTGTTCGCCGACTACACGCACAAGCTGGAGGCCTATGGCAAGGTCGTCACCTTCGACCTGTCCAACCCCATGGTGATCATCGGCCTGTTCATCGGCGGTCTGATCCCCTACCTGTTCGGCGCCATGGCCATGGAGGCCGTGGGCCGCGCGGCGGGCTCGGTCGTGGTCGAGGTGCGGCGCCAGTTCCGCGAGATCCGGGGGCTCATGGAAGGCACGGCCAAGCCTGAGTACGGCAAGGCTGTGGACATGCTGACCTCAGCAGCGATCAAGGAAATGATGATCCCCTCGCTGCTGCCGGTCATCGTGCCCATCCTGGTCGGTCTGCTGCTGGGCCCGGCCGCGCTGGGCGGCCTGCTGATGGGCACCATCGTGACCGGCCTGTTCGTCGCCATCTCGATGTGCACGGGCGGTGGCGCCTGGGACAACGCCAAGAAATACATCGAGGACGGCCACCACGGCGGCAAGGGCTCGGAGACGCACAAGGCCGCCGTGACCGGCGATACCGTCGGTGATCCCTACAAGGACACGGCCGGCCCGGCCGTGAACCCGCTCATCAAGATCATCAACATCGTGGCGCTGCTGATCGTGCCGCTGGTCATGAAATTCCACGGCGCCTGAGGCACGGCGTAAGATTTTTGCTTGCAACAGTAAGAATCGAGGTCGCCGTGAAGATCACCAGCAAGGGCCACGTTTGGGCCGGCTGGTCGATCGACCACCTGGCACGGCTGGCCGACGCAGCCGCCGTCGTCATCAACCCGCCGGTCCTGGCCGAACGGAGCCCCCCCTTCGCGTGCCGTCGAGCTGCAAGCCACGCTGGCAGGCCCTCCGCGCATACGGCGCGATGCCGGGCCAGCGGATGGCCGGGCGCGCTCTGCCCTGCCTGAGTTCTGCATCGGCGCCCACGCCACGGTCGCCGGTTTGCGTCTGCTCACGCGCGATGCCGGGCGTTACTGCCACGACTTGCCTCGGCCTGACATCATTGGTCCCTGATCCGCTTCACGTTTTCCTGCAATGCCCCTGAACTACATCGCCAACGCCTTCGTCCCATCCTCGTCCGGCCGCACCATCCCGATGATCGACCCGTCCGACGGCCAGCCCTTCGACGAGATCCAGCGCAGCAATGCGCAGGACATCGATGCCGCGGTGCGTGCCGCACGCCAGTGCTACGACGGCGTCTGGTCCAAACTGTCGGCCGCCGAGCGCAGCCGGCTGCTGATGCGGCTGGCCGAGAAGATCGCCGAGCATGGCGAGCAACTCGCGGCGCTCGAGCAGCGCGATTGCGGCAAGCCGACCAGGCAGGCGCGCGCCGACGCCATCGCGCTGGTGCGCTATTTCGAGTTCTATGCCGGTGCCTGCGACAAGCTGCACGGCGAGACGATCCCCTACCAGAACGGCTACAGCGTCTTCACCTGGCGTGAGCCGCACGGCGTGACCGGGCACATCGTGCCCTGGAACTACCCCATGCAGATCTTCGGCCGCTGCGTGGGCGGCGCGCTGGCGGCGGGCAACGTCTGCGTGGTCAAACCCTCGGAGGACGCCTGTTTGTCGCTGCTGCGCGTGGCCGAACTGGCGGCCGAGGCCGGCTTTCCGGCCGGCGCCATCAACATCGTGACCGGCTACGGCCACGAGGTGGGCGACGCGCTGGCGCGCCATCCCGGCATCGACCACCTCAGCTTCACGGGCAGTCCCAAGGTCGGCACGCTGATCCAGCAAGCGGCCGCCGAGCGGCACTGCCCGGTCACGCTGGAACTGGGCGGCAAGAGCCCGCAGATCGTGTTCGCCGATGCCGATCTGGACCAGGCGATCCCGGCCATCGTCAACGCCATCGTGCAAAACGCGGGGCAGACCTGCTCTGCCGGCTCGCGCCTGCTCGTCGAGCAATCGATCTACGAGCCCTTGCTCGAACGCCTGGCCACGGCCTTTGAAGGCCTGCGCGTCGGTCCGGCCGCGATGGACCTGGACGTGGGCCCGCTGATCCGTGCCACGCAGCAGCAGCGCGTGTGGGACTTTCTGTCCGACGCCCATTCGGCCGACATCCCGGTCGTGGCCCAGGGCCGCGTCGTCGAGGAAGCGCCAGAGACCGGCTATTACCAGGCGCCCACGCTGCTGCGCGACGTGCCCGTGCAGCACCGGCTGGCGCAGGAAGAGGTCTTCGGCCCGGTGCTGGCCTCCATGGCCTTCCGCGACGAAGAGCATGCTCTCGAACTGGCCAATGCCACCCAGTTCGGCCTCGTGGCCGGCGTCTGGACGCGCGATGGCGCGCGCCAGTTCCGCATGGCACGCGGAGTGCGCAGCGGCCAGGTGTTCATCAACAACTACGGTGCCGGCGGCGGCGTCGAGCTGCCATTCGGCGGCGTAAAAAGCTCGGGCCATGGCCGCGAAAAGGGTTTCGAGGCGCTCTACGGCTTCACCGTTCTGAAGACCGTGGCCGTGCGCCACGGCTGAAGCGGCGCAAGCCAGGGCCGTGTCCAGCAGCATCATGAGCCCGAACCCGGGGTAGCGCCCTTTGCGTTGACCACGTGCTCGGACACTCAGATGCCAACGACTTGCAAACCATTGTCCACACGCGGCTCACTCCCCGGCACGCTGCTGCACAATCCCGCGATGGTCCGCCGCGTCATCCCCATCGTTGCCCACAGCGCGCCCCTGACCGTGCCGATGCATGCCATGGACCAGGCACCCGGCCCGCTGCGCGACCAGCTGCAGCGCCCGCTGCGTGACCTGCGCATCAGCGTGACCGACCGCTGCAACTTCCGCTGCAGCTACTGCATGCCCAAGGAAGTCTTCGGCAAGGACTACCCCTACCTGCCCCACAGCGCGCTGCTGAGCTTCGAGGAGATCACCCGGCTGGCCCGGCTGTTCGTGGCCCAGGGCGTGCGCAAGATCCGCCTGACCGGCGGCGAGCCGCTGCTGCGCAAGAACATCGAGGTGCTGGTGGCGCAACTGGCCGCGCTGCGCACGCCGGACGGCGCGCCGCTGGATCTGACGCTCACGACCAACGGCTCCTTGCTGGCGCGCAAGGCCGCGAGCCTCAAGGCGGCCGGGCTGAACCGCGTGACCGTGAGCCTGGACGGTCTGGACGACACGGTGTTCCGGCGCATGAACGACGTCGACTTCCCGGTCGCCGACGTGCTGCGCGGCATCGAGGCCGCCGAGCAGGCAGGGCTCGGGCCCATCAAGGTCAACATGGTCGTCAAGCGCGGCACGAACGAGCAGGAGATCGTGCCCATGGCCCGGCATTTCCGAGGCACGGGCGTGGTGCTGCGCTTCATCGAGTACATGGATGTCGGCGCCACCAATGGCTGGCGCATGGACGAGGTGCTGCCCTCGGCCGAGGTCGTGCAGCGCCTGTCGGCCGAGTTGCAGCTCGTGGCGCTGGAGCCCTCTGCGCCCGGCGAGACGGCAGAGCGCTGGGGCTATGCCGACGGCAGCGGCGAGATCGGCGTGATCAGCAGCGTCACCCAGGCCTTCTGCCACGATTGCAACCGGGCCCGGCTGTCGACCGAGGGGCAGGTGTACCTGTGCCTGTTCGCGAGCCGCGGACACGACCTGCGTGGCCTGCTGCGCGGCGGCGCTTCGGATCCAGAAATCACGCAGGCCATCGCCGGCATCTGGCAGCAGCGCAGCGACCGCTATTCGCAGTTGCGCGGCGCCGGCATGCTGGCACCGCGCGAGAAACGCATCGAGATGAGCTACATCGGCGGCTGAACCGCCGCCGCCACGCTCACCCCACCCAGCGCCGCGCGTTGTGCCACAGCTCCATCCAGGGGCTCATGGCGCTCTTGTCGCCAGACGTCCAGCTCATCTGGATGTTGCGGAACACACGCTCGGGGTGCGGCATCATGGCCGTGAAGCGGCCGTCCGCCGTGGTCACGGCCGTGAGGCCGCCCGGGCTGCCGTTGGGGTTGAACGGGTAGGCCTCGGTCGCTTGGCCATGGTGGTCGGTGAAGCGCATGGCCGCGATGGCCGTGGCCGCATTGCCGCGCCGCGAGAAGTTCGCAAAACCCTCGCCGTGCGCCACCGCGATCGGCAGCCGGCTGCCGGCCATGCCCTTGAAGAACAGGCTGGGCGACTCGAGCACCTCCACCTGCGACAGCCGCGCCTCGAAGCGCTCGCTGCGGTTGGTCGTGAAGCGCGGCCAATCCTGTGCGCCCGGGATGATGTCGGCCAGCTCGGCGAACATCTGGCAGCCGTTGCACACGCCCAGGCCGAAGGTGTCGCCGCGGCCGAAGAAGGCCTGGAACTGGGCCGACAGGCGTTCGTGGAAAGTGATGGAACGTGCCCAGCCGATGCCCGCGCCCAGCGTGTCGCCGTAGCTGAAGCCACCGCAGGCCACAACGCCCTGGAAGTCGGCCAGATCGAAACGGCCGGCCTGCAGGTCGGTCATGTGCACATCGAAGGCCTCGAAGCCGGCCTGCGTGAAGGCATAGGCCATCTCCACATGGGAGTTGACGCCCTGCTCGCGCAGCACGGCGACCTTGGGCCGGCGCTGCAGCAATGCCGGCGCCACGGCCCGCGTCGGCGTGAAGCGCAGGGCGACCTGCAGGCCCGGATCGTCGGCCGCGCCAGCGGCCGCATGCTCGGCATCGGCGCCGGCCGGGTTGTCGCGTTGCTGGCAGATTTTCCAGCTCACGCTGTCCCAGACCTGGTGCAGGTCCGACAGCTTGGCGGAGAACACCGACTTGGTGTCGCGCCAGACCTGGACCTCACCCACGCCCACCTCGATCGCGCCACCCGCGGGCCGCGTCTTGCCGATGAAGTGGCTCCACTTGGACAGGCCGTGCGCACGCAGCACCTGCATGACCTCGTTGCGCTCGGCCGTGCGCACCTGCAGCACCACGCCCAGCTCCTCGCTGAACAAGGCCTTGAGCGTCAGCTCTTCGCGGCGTGCCGAAACCTGGGTCGCCCAGTTCTTGGCGTCGCCGTACTCGGCGCGGCTGTCGCTGATGCCGTCGCCTTCGGTGACCAGGAGGTCCACGTTGAGCGCCACGCCCACGTGGCCGGCGAAGGCCATTTCGCAGACGGTTGCGAGCAGGCCACCGTCGCTGCGGTCATGGTAGGCCAGGATGCGGCCCTGGGCGCGCAGTGCGTTGACGGCGTTGACCAGGTTCACGAGGTCCTGCGGCGCGTCCAGGTCAGGCGCGGCATCGCCCACCTGCCCCAGCGTCTGCGCCAGGATGCTGCCGCCCATGCGGTGCTTTCCGCGGCCCAGGTCGATGAGCACCAGCGTGCTGTCGGCCTCGGTGGCATCGAGTTGCGGCGTCAGCGTGCCGCGCACGTCGGCCAGCGTCGCGAAGGCCGAGACGATCAAGCTCACGGGCGCGCTGACCTGCTTCTTCTCACCACCGTCCTGCCACTGCGTGCGCATGGACAGCGAATCCTTGCCGACCGGGATCGAGATGCCCAGGGCCGGGCACAGTTCCATGCCAACCGCTTTCACCGTTTCGTACAGCGCGGCGTCCTCGCCGGGCTGGCCGCAGGCGGCCATCCAGTTGGCCGACAGCTTCACGCGCGGCAATTCGATGGGCGCCGCCAGCAGGTTGGTGATGGCTTCACCAACCGCCATGCGACCCGACGCCGGCGCGTCGATGACGGCCAGCGGCGTGCGCTCGCCCATGGACATGGCCTCGCCCGCGAAGCCGGCGTAGTCGGCCAGCGTCACGGCGCAGTCGGCCACCGGCACCTGCCAGGGGCCGACCATCTGGTCGCGGTGCGACAGGCCGCCCACGGTGCGGTCACCAATCGTGATCAGGAAGCGCTTGGAGGCCACAGTCGGGTGCGCCAGGACGTCGATCACGGCCTTCTGCAGCTCCACACCGTTCAGGTCCAGCGGCGCGAACCGGCGCGCCACCGTCTCCACCACGCGGTGCATCTTGGGCGGCTTGCCCAGCAGCACTTCCATGGGCATGTCGACCGGGTTGTCCTCGGCCGCCAGGACCAGCTGGCGCTCCTCGGTTGCCCGGCCGACCACGGCGAACGGGCAGCGCTCACGTGCGCAGAAGGCCGCGAACCGGTCCAGCGACTCCGGCGCGATGGCCAGCACATAGCGCTCCTGGCTCTCGTTGCACCAGATTTCCTTGGGCGCCATGCCCGACTCTTCCAGCGGCACGGCCGACAGTTCGAAGCGCGCGCCGCGGCCCGCGTCGTTGGTCAGTTCCGGGAAGGCGTTGGACAGGCCGCCCGCGCCCACGTCGTGGATGGCCAGGATGGGGTTGTCTGCGCCCTGCTCCCAGCAACGGTTGATGACTTCCTGCGCCCGGCGCTCGATCTCGGGGTTGCCGCGCTGCACCGAGTCGAAGTCGAGCTCTGCCGCATTGGCGCCCGTCGCCATGGAACTGGCGGCGCTGCCGCCCATCCCGATGCGCATGCCCGGGCCGCCCAGCTGGATCAGCAGCGCGCCGGCCGGGAATGCGATCTTTTTCGTCTGCTCGGCCGCGATGGAACCCAGGCCGCCCGCGATCATGATGGGCTTGTGGTAGCCGCGGCGCTGGCTGTCGACGTCGCTCGCCGCGGTCTGCTCGTACTCGCGGAAGTAGCCCAGGAGGTTGGGCCGGCCGAACTCGTTGTTGAAGGCCGCGCCGCCCAGCGGGCCCTCGGTCATGATCTGCAAGGCGCTGGCGATGTGGGCCGGCTTGCCATAGGCCGCATCGGCAGCGTCGGGCCAGAGCTTGGAAACCGTGAAGCCGGTCAGGCCGGCCTTGGGCCGGGAGCCGCGGCCCGTGGCGCCCTCGTCGCGGATCTCGCCGCCCGCGCCCGTGGACGCGCCCGGGAACGGCGAGATGGCGGTCGGGTGGTTGTGCGTCTCCACCTTCATGAGCACATGGTGCAGTGCCTGCTGGCCTGCGTAGCCACCGCCCTCGCCTGCCACAAAGCGCTCGACCTCGCCGCCCTCCATGACCGAGGCGTTATCGGCATAGGCGATCACGGTGTGCTGCGGCGCGAGCTGGTGGGTGTTGCGGATCATGCCGAACAGGCTCAGCGCCTGGTCCTGGCCGTCGATCGTGAACTTGGCGTTGAAGATCTTGTGGCGGCAGTGCTCGCTGTTGGCCTGGGCGAACATCATCAACTCGACGTCGGTCGGGTTGCGGCCAAGTTTGGTGAAGGCATCGAGCAGGTAGTCGATTTCGTCGCTGGCCAGGGCCAGGCCGAATTCGCGGTTGGCCGACTCCAGCGCCGTGCGGCCGCCGCCCAGCACGTCGACGCGGGCCATGGGCGCGGCCTGCAGCGTGGCGAACAGGCCTTCGGCCTGCTGGCGGTCGGCCAGCAGGCTTTCCGTCATGCGGTCGTGCAACAGGTCGCCGACGGCCAGCAGTTGCTCTGCGCTCAACTGCGGTTTGCCGCCCAGCAGACCGCCCTTGAGCACCAGCCGGTACTCGGTGATGCGCTCCACGCGGCGCACGGGCAGGCCGCAGTTGTGGGCGATGTCAGTGGCTTTTGACGCCCAGGGAGAAACCGTGCCCAGGCGCGGCGTGACCACCAGCACCGGGCCGTCGGCCGGACCGGTGTACGGATCGCCATAGTCCAGCAGCGCGGCCAGGCGCTCGGCGGCGGCGGGGGCCAGAGGCGCGTCGGCCAGCACCAGGTGCACATGGCGCGCCGCCAGGCCCGTGATCTTGTCGTGGACCGCCTGCAGGCGGGGGAGCAGTTGCTGGACGCGGAAGTCGCTCAGGGCGTTGCCGCCTTCGAGCTGGATCGGGTGCGAGGTCACGTTGTGGCGGCCTGTGGGTGGTGGGCGGGCGGGCCGGGCAAGCGCTGACTGGGCTTGGTGGTCCGCCTGGGGCGGGAAAGCCCGCAATTTTAGCGGCGCCGGACAATGGAAAACCCGAGTGGGATAATTCGGCGCCATGAGCATCACCATCAAAGACGCCGCCGGGATCGCGGGCATGCGCGAAGCCTGCCGTCTGGCGTCCGAAGTCCTCGACTACCTGACGCCGCACATCGCGGCCGGCGTCACCACCAAGGAAATCGACCGGCTCGCCCACGACTACATGGTCAACGTGCAGGGCACGCGTTCGGCCACGGTGGGTTACCAGCCGCCCGGGTACCCGCCCTACCCGGCCGCGCTGTGCACCTCGCTGAACCACGTGGTCTGCCACGGGATTCCGAACGAGAAGCCGCTCAAGAAGGGCGACATCATGAACGTCGATGTCACCGTGATCACCAAAGACGGCTGGTACGGCGACAACAGCCGCATGTACATCATCGGCGAAGGCTCGATCGCTGCGCGCCGGCTGGTGCAGGTCACGTACGAGGCCATGTGGCACGGCATCGTCAAGGTCAAGCCCGGCGCGCGCCTGGGCGACATCGGCCACGCCATCCAGAAGTTCGCCGAAGGCCAGGGCTACTCGGTGGTGCGCGAGTTTTGCGGCCACGGCATCGGCCAGCGCTTCCACGAAGAGCCGCAGGTGCTGCACTATGGCCGCCCCGGCACCATGGAGGTTCTGGAGCCCGGCATGACCTTCACGATCGAACCGATGATCAACGCCGGCCGGCGCGAGATCAAAGACGGCCCCGAGAAGGACGGCTGGACCATCGTGACCAAGGACCATTCGTTGTCGGCGCAGTGGGAGCACACCGTGCTCGTCACCGAAACCGGCTACGAGGTGCTGACCCTGTCGGCCGGCAGCCTCGCGCCGCCGGCCTTCGTGCAGCCCCAACCGAGCACCGCCACCGCTTGAGCAGCCTGCCCGCCCCCTGCGGTGCCGCACCGGCGGTTGATCTGCCGACCCTGCGCGCCCGCTACCAGCAGCGCAAGAACGCGCTGCTGCAAACGCTGCGCGACTGCGGCGCCAGTACGCGCCATCTGCATGGGGTGCTGCTGCAGCTGGGGCGGCTGGCCGACGAGACCCTGTGCCAGCTCTGGCAGCGTGCCGACATGCCGGCCTCCTGTGCGCTGCTGGCCGTGGGCGGCTTCGGCCGCGGCGAGCTGTTCCCGCATTCCGACGTCGACGTGCTGATGCTGCTGCCGGAGGCCGAGTCGCCCGAGCAGGATGCCGGCCTCAAGGCCCGGATCGAAGGGTTCATCGGCAGCTGTTGGGACACGGGCCTGGAGATTGGCTCCTCGGTGCGCAACATCCGCGAATGCCTGGCTGAGGCCGAGAAGGACGTGACGGTGCAGACCTCGCTGCTGGAAGCCCGGCCGATCGCCGGCCATGCGGGCCTGTTCACACTGTTCAGCAACCAGTTCCGCAAGGCCCTCGATCCGCAGGCCTTCCTGGTCGCCAAGACGCTGGAGATGCGCCAGCGCCACAACAAGTTCGACAACACGCCCTATGCGCTGGAGCCCAACTGCAAGGAGTCGCCAGGCGGACTGCGTGACCTGCAGCTGATCCTGTGGATCACCAAGGCCGCCGGCCTGGGCAGCAGCTGGGACGAGCTGGCCCGCACCGGCCTGGCCACGCCGCACGAGGCGCGCCAGATCAAGCGCAACGAGGCGCTGTTGAGCCTGATCCGCGCACGCCTGCACCTGATCGCCGGCCGGCGTGAAGACCGCCTGGTGTTCGACCTGCAGACCGCGGTGGCCGAATCCTTCGGCTGGCGCAACGACAACGCAGTGCGCGCCAGCGAGCAGCTGATGCGCCACTACTACTGGGCCGCCAAGGCGGTCACCCAGCTCAACCAGGTCCTGTTGCTCAACATCGAGGAGCGGCTGAACCCCACCACACACGCGCTGCGGCCGATCAACGAACGCTTCTTCGAGAAGGCCGGCATGATCGAGGTCGCCAGCGACGACCTGTACCACCGCAACCCGCACGCCATCCTCGAGACCTTTCTGCTGTACGAGAGCACGGTCGGCATCCGCGGCCTGTCGGCGCGCACGCTGCGCGCGCTGTACAACGCGCGCTCGCTGATGACGGCGCGCTTTCGCAACGACCCCGTCAACCGCGAGACCTTCCGCCGCATCCTGATGCAGCCGGCCGGCATCACGCACGCCATCCGGCTCATGAACCAGACCTCGGTGCTGGGCCGCTACCTGTGGGTGTTCCGCAAGATCGTGGGGCAAATGCAGCACGACCTGTTCCATGTGTACACCGTGGACCAGCACATCCTGATGGTGCTGCGCAACGTGCGGCGCTTCTTCATGGCCGAGCATGCACACGAGTACCCGTTCTGCTCGCAGTTGGCGGCCGGCTGGGACAAGCCCTGGATCCTGTACATCGCCGCGCTGTTCCACGACATCGCCAAGGGCCGCGGCGGCGACCATTCAGAGTTGGGCGCGCGCGACGTGCGGCGCTTTTGCCTGCAGCACGGCATCGGCCGGCAGGACAGCAAGCTCATCGAGTTCCTGGTCGAGGAACACCTCACGCTGTCGCGCGTGGCGCAGAAGGCCGACCTGTCGGACCCCGACGTGATCGCGGCGTTCGCCAAACGCGTGGGCAACGAACGCTACCTCACGGCCCTGTACCTTCTGACGGTGGCCGATATCCGCGGCACCTCGCCCAAGGTCTGGAACGCCTGGAAAGGCAAGTTGCTCGAAGACCTGTACCGCTACACGCTGCGCGTACTGGGCGGCCGCGCGCCCGACCCGGATGCCGAGATCGAGGCGCGCAAGCGCGAGGCGCTCACGCAACTGGCGCTGCATGCCGAACCCTTCGAATCGCACAAGCAGCTGTGGTCCACGCTGGACGTGAGCTACTTCATGCGCCACGAGGCCGGCGACATCGCCTGGCATGCACGGCAGATCGCCCGCCACTTGGGCCCTGAGGGCCTGGATCCGGACCAGCCGGCGCTGGTGCGCGCACGCCGCTCGCCCGTCGGCGAAGGGCTGCAGGTGATGGTCTACACGGCCGACCGGGCCGACCTGTTCGCGCGCATCTGCGGCTACTTCGACCACGCGGGCTTTTCCATCGTCGACGCCAAGGTGCACACGGCCAAGAACGGCTATGCGCTGGACACCTTCCAGGTCGTCACCTCCATGCTGCCCGAGCACTACCAGGAGCTCATGCACATGGTGGAGGCTGACCTGGCCCAGGCCCTGGCCGCGGCGGGGCCGCTGCCCACGCCGGGCCGCGGCCGCGTGTCGCGCCGCGTCAAGAGCTTCCCGATCGCCCCGCGCGTGGATCTGCAGCCCGACGAAAAGGCCCAGCGCTGGCTGCTGTCGATCTCGGCCAGCGACCGGCCCGGCCTGCTCTATCTCGTGGCCCGCGTGCTGGCACGCAACGAGATCAGCGTGCAACTGGCCAAGATCTCCACGCTGGGCGAGCGCGTGGAAGACACCTTCCTGGTCCACGGCCCGGCGCTGCAGCAGAACCGGCTGCAGATCGCCGTGGAAACCGAGCTGCTAGAAGCGCTGGCCTGAAGGCCGAGATCCAGGATGCCGCCATCAACTTCCTGGATCGGTCTTTCGGCACTGGCGCTCGTGCTCGGCGGCTGCGCCGCACCGCCCCCGACCGGTGAAGCCAGGCAGGTCAACACGCTGGGCATGGTGTTCGTGCGGATCCCGGCCGGCAGCTTTCGCATGGGCACGGCGGCATCGGTCGAAGAGCTCCAGGCGCTCTATCCCCAGGCCGAGCAGGCCCGCCTGCGTGGCCTGGACGATGAACGGCCAGCGCACACCGTTCGCATCACGCGGTCGTTCTACCTGGGGCAGCACGAGGTCACCGTGGGCCAGTTCCGCGCGTTCCTCGCACGCTCGGGCTACGTGCCTGAATCCATCGCCGACGGCACAGGCGGCTACGGCTGGAACCCAGCCTACGATCCTGCCACCACGGTGCGCGGCGACGCCTTCGAGGGCCGCGCACCGCGCTACTCCTGGCGCAACCCGGGTTTCGCGCAGGGCGACGACCACCCCGTCGTCAACGTGACCTGGAACGATGCCCAGGCGCTCGCCCAGTGGCTCTCGCGCACCGAGGGGCAGCGCTACCGGCTGCCGACGGAGGCCGAATGGGAATACGCCTGCCGCGCCGGCCAGCAGGGCGCCGAGCCACCGCCCGCCGCGCTGCAGGGCCAGGCCAACGTGTTCGACCGCGACGCGGCCGTGCATTGGCCGCGCTGGGCCGAGCAGGCCTTCCCCTTCCATGACGGCTTTGCCTTCACCGCCCCCGTGGGCAGCTTCGCGCCCAATGCCTTCGGCCTGCACGACATGCTGGGCAACGTCTGGGAATGGACGGCCGACTGGCATGCCGACGACTACTACGCGCATTCCCCCGCGGACGACCCGCGGGGACCGCTCGAAGGCGAAGTCAAGGTCCGCCGCGGCGGCTCCTGGCACACCTGGCCGCTCTATGCGCGCTGCGGCTTTCGCAACTGGAACACGCCCGAGACGCGCTACACACTGGTCGGCATCCGGTTGGTGCTGGAGGCACCGTGATCCGGTCTGCTGCTCGACACCTCCAGCGCCGCGCTGCGCCTGGAGTGGTTGGTGATCCTCGCGCTGATGGTGGTGCGCATGCCGCTGTTCCTCGTGATGGGACGAGCCCATGCCGCTCAACGAACGGCTTCACTTCGATGCGCTGCCCGACCTGTTGCAGTGCATCAAGCCGTGCGAGCACACCATGGGCCGCGGCACGTTCCGCATCCGCCCGAAGCGGCTGGCTCTGCCGGCCGCTGACAAATCGCATCGGGAGGCCTTCGTGAAAACGGAGTTCGCGAACCGTTCGGTGCTCCCGGACCTGGGGATTGCCGAGGGCTGAGCGCCCCCCCGCGGCGGGGCTCAACCGCGGCGGCGGCGTGCCGCGCCGGCCAGGCCCAGGCCCGCCAGCACCAGGGCCAGCGTGGCCGGCTCGGGCACCTCGCTCGCGTCCTGGAAGCTGAAGTCGTCCATCACGTAGAAGGCGTGCAGGTTGCTCGACACCACGACCGCGTCGATCCCACCGGTCCAGCCGCTGGCCAGGTAGGCCGGCATGTTGGACAGGCCCAGCGTCTCGGAGCTGCCGACCAGCACGCCTGCCAGGTACAGGTCGAAACGCACCGTGACCTCGCCGTAGCCCGCGAACCAGGCGCCGTCGAACACCGTCGGCGCAAGGAAGCGGATGGTGCTCGTGGCGTCCGTGCCGTCCCAGCCCATGGCGATGCGGCCATCGCCCGAATGCGCCGTGAACGGCGCCTCCGATGCGGTGATGACCGACCAGCTGCTGCCCGACCAGTCCAGGCCGCCGTAGCTGGCGGGCACGGCTTCAAAGCCGCTCGGACCCACGATGTCGTCGAAGCTCAGCACTGCAGCCGAGGCAAGGGAGGTGCACAGCGCCAGGGCCGTGCCGGCGATGATGCCGCGAAAAATGGAATGCATGTCGGTTCTCGTGAATGGTTTAGCGCAGGCCCAGCGCGGGGTCGCTGACGGTGTGGCGGCCGGTCTCGACGCGCCCGGCAAAACGCCGCAGGTAGTCGGGCTGGCCCGACACGGTGGTGCTGAAGTCGTACCAGTAGCCGTTGCCGGCCGTGGCCAGGCGCAGCGCGAGCTCGCTGCGCGGCGCCAGGGTGTGGCTCTGGCTCAAGGCGGCATAGGCGTTTGCGGCGATGTTCAAGGTGCACGGCGCGGTGCCGGTGTTGACCAGGCGCAGCACCAGCTCGCCGGTGGCGGCGTCGCAGCGCACCTGCACCTCGGGCCGCGGCTGGCCGGCCGCGATCGCGCGCAGCGCGCTGCCCGTGAAGTGGCGGTGGTAGCCGTTGGGCCCCAGCACCCAGAGGTCGTAGGCACCGCCCACAGCCGGCGTCCAGAGGTCCGACAGCGTCTTGCCGGGCTCCACCATGTAGCGGCGCGGCACGGCGGCCAGGTCCTTGCGGTCATAGACGTGGAACACGGCAGCCTGGCGGCCGGTGTTGGCAAAATCCAGCGCCACGCGCACGGCCGCCATGGTGGCGCCGGGCTGCACCGCGCAGGTGGTCGCCAGCTCGTAAGGCAGCGCGCGCGAAGGGCGCGTGCCTTCGGCCTGCACCGGAAACTGCTGCGACGATGGCGGCGCGATCTGTGCCAGCCGCTGCTGGGCAGCGCGCATCGCGTCGGCCTCGCTTCGGCTCTTGCGGCCTTGCAGCTGGGGCAGCGTCTCGCTGTTGGGCGTGGCGAAGTTGAAGGCGCTGGTCAGGTCGCCGCAGACGGCGCGGCGGAACGGGCTGATGTTGGGCTCGGCCACACCGAAGCGCGCTTCCAGGAAACGGATCACCGAGGTGTGGTCGAACACCTGCGAGTTGACCCAGCCGCCACGGCTCCAGGGCGAGATCACGTACATGGGCACGCGCGGGCCGGGGCCGTAGACGCGGCCGTCCGGCGCCGGCTGGCGCGTGCTGCCGGGTGGCCTGGGATGGGTGTAGTACTCGGCCGTCAGGTCGGCCGGGGCCAGGGTGGTCTTGCCGGCGTAGCCGCCCTTGCCGTCCGGCGAGGGGGCCGAGGGCGAAGGCACATGGTCGAAGTAGCCGTCGTTCTCGTCGAAGTTGACGATCAGCACGGTCTTGCTCCAGACCTCGGGGTTGGCGGTCAGCGCGTCCAGCACCTCCTGCAGAAACCAGGCGCCCTGCACCGGGCTGGAGGGGCCCGGGTGCTCGCAGTAGATCGATGGCGCATTCATCCACGACACCTGGGGCAGCCTGCCCTCGCGGATGTCGCGCTTGAACGCGTCCAGGTAGGTCTCCGGCGAGTTGCCGGGCAGCGTGTTGGCGATGCCCTTGTACAGCGGGTTGCCCGGGTTGTCGGTGGCTGCGTCGTAAGCCTTGTAGGGCACGGCCTGGCCGGTGTTGGTGTAGGGCCGGCCCGGCGAGCCGCCAGAGGAAACGGGATAGCCCGAGGCGATGTTGGCCCGCTTGAACTGGCGGAACGCACCCAGCATGTTGTCGCCCCACTCGTCGGGCATGTTCTGGTAGCTGATCCAATTGATCCCGGCGGCCTCCAGGCGCTCGGCGTAGGTGGTCCAGGTGTAGCCTGTGTTCACGCCGCTGGCCAGGCCGTCGATGGCATCCCACTCATTGGTCACGAATGCCGTGCCGGTCGGCACCGCGCCGTTGGTCCCTGTCAAAAAGAAGGCGCGGTTGGCATCGGTCCCCGTATGCATCGCGCAGTGGTACGCGTCGCACAGCGTGAAGGCATTGGCCAGCGCGAACGGGAACGGGATCTCGGCTTCCTTGAAGTAGCCCATGGAAATGGGGTTCTTGTAGCGCGGCCACTGGTCCATGCGGCCGTTGTCCCAGGCCTGCTGGCTGTCGTTCCAGTCGTGCGGCGTGCCATTGGCGCGCTGCGCATTGCCCCGGCTGCCATCCAGGTGAAAGGGCATGAGCACGTTGCCGTTCGCCAGGCGCTGCTGCCAGACGTTGCGGCCCTCAGGCAGTGGAATGGGAAAGCGGTCGCCGAAGCCACGCACGCCGTGCAGCGTGCCGAAATAGTGGTCGAAGGCACGGTTCTCCTGCATCAGAATCACCACGTGCTCGACGTCGCGGATGGTGCCGGTCGCGTTGTGGGCCGGGATGGCCAGCGCGCGCTGGATGGCTGGTGGGAAGGCTGCGTAGGTCGCGGCGGCGATGCCCGAGTGGGCACCACCGCGCAGGAAGTTGCGTCGTGAGGTCATGGCTGTTGTGTGGGGTATGGATGCGCGCGCATGCGGCGTGTTGCCGCTGCTGCGCACCCTGCCAGCGTAGGCCGCGTGCGTGACGCGACCATGACCTCACCAGCGGATCAGTCGTCCTCGCTGGCGGCGATGCCAGGGAACAGCACGTCGGTGAAGCCGAAGCGCGTGAAGTCGCGCACGCGCATCGGGTAGAGCTTGCCGATCAGGTGGTCGCATTCGTGCTGCACCACCCGGGCGTGGAAGCCCTCGACCGTGCGGTCGATCGCGTCACCGTACTGGTCGAAGCCCGTGTAGCGAATCTTCGCGAAGCGCGGCACCACGCCCCGCAGGCCGGGCACAGACAGGCAGCCTTCCCAGTCCTCTTCCTCGTCGGAGGACAGCGGCGTGATGACGGGGTTGCACAGCACCGTGACGGGCACCAGCGGCCGGTCCGGATAGCGCGGATTGCGGTCCTTGCTGCCGAAAATCACGAGCTGCAGGTCCACGCCGATCTGCGGTGCCGCCAGGCCCGCGCCGTTGACGGCGTGCATGGTGTCGAACAGGTCGGAGACCAGCAGGTGCAGCGCGTCGGAGTCGAAGGACTCGGGCGGCACGGGCTGGGCCACGCGCAGCAGGCGCGGGTCGCCCATCCTGAGGATGTCGCGGACGGTCATGTTCCCTCCTTCGGCAGCAGGGCCAGCATGCCCGCCTCGTCCAGCACCGTGATGCCCAAGGCCTGCGCCTTCTCGAGCTTGCTGCCGGCTTCCTCGCCGGCCACCACGTAGTCGGTCTTCTTGGACACCGAGCCCGCGACCTTGGCGCCGGCCGCTTCCAGCTTCTCCTTGGCCGCATCGCGCGAGAGCGTGGGCAGCGTGCCGGTCAGCACGAAGGTCTTGCCGGCCAGCGGCAACGGCACGCGCTGCGCGGCCAAGCCTTCGGATTCGGGCCAGTGCACGCCGGCCGCGCGCAACTGCTCGACCACCTCGCGGTTGTGCGGCTGGTCGAAGAAGGTGCGCAGGCTCTGGGCCACGATGGGGCCGACGTCGTTGACCTCCAGCAGCTGCTCGACGCTGGCGTCCATGATGGGGTCGAGCCGGCCGAAGTGCTTGGCCAGGTCCTTGGCCGTGGACTCGCCGATATGGCGGATTCCAAGGGCATAGAGGAAGCGGCCCAGCGTCGTGCTCTTGCTCGCCTCCAGCGCCTGCACCAGGTTCATGGCGCTCTTGTCGGCCATGCGGTCGAGCAGAGAGAGCTTGCCCACACCGAGCTTGTAGAGCTCGGGCAGCGTGCGGATCAGGCCGCCGTCGACGAGCTGGTCCACGAGCTTGTCGCCCAGGCCCTCGATGTCCATGGCGCGCCGGCCCGCGAAGTGCAGCAGCGCCTGCTTGCGCTGGGCCGGGCAGAACAGCCCGCCCGAGCAGCGGTGGTTCACGCCGTCGGGCTCGCGCACCACGGCACTGCCGCAGACCGGGCATTGCCGCGGCATGCGGAAGTTGGGCACGTAGCCTGCGCGCGGCCCCGGCACCACGCCGACGACCTCGGGAATCACATCGCCCGCGCGGCGCACGATCACACGGTCGCCCACGCGCACGCGCTTGCGCCGGATCTCGAACAGGTTGTGCAGCGTGGCATTGCTGACCGTGGTGCCGCCCACGAACACGGGCTCGAGCTTGGCCACGGGCGTGAGCTTGCCGGTGCGGCCGACCTGGATCTCGATGCCGTTGAGCCGCGTGATCTGCTCCTGTGCGGGGTACTTGTGGGCCACGGCCCAGCGCGGCTCGCGCGACTTGAAGCCCAGCTGCTGCTGCAGGCCACGGTCGTCGACCTTGTAGACCACGCCGTCGATGTCGAACGGCAGGCTGTCGCGCGCGGCCGCGATCAGCGCATGGAAGTCCGCCAGGCCCTGCGCGCCCTGCACCACCTGGCGGTCCTGGTTGACCGGCACGCCCATGGCGGCCAGCGCATCGAGCGTGGCTGAATGCGTGGCCGGTGCCTCCCAGCCCTGCACCTCGCCCAGGCCGTAGGCGAAGAAGCTCAAGGGCCGCTGCTGGGCGATGCCGGCATCGAGCTGGCGCACCACGCCGGCCGCGGCATTGCGCGGGTTCACGAAGGTCTTGCCGCCGCTCTCGCGCTGGCGTTCGTTCAAGGCCTCGAAGTCGTCGCGCCGCATGAAGACCTCGCCGCGCACCTCCAGCACCGGCACGTTGCCATGCTTGAGGTAGTTGGGGATGGACTTGATCGTGCGGATGGTGTGCGTGACGTCCTCACCCGTCTCGCCGTCCCCGCGCGTGGCGGCCTGCACGAGCTCGCCCTGCTCGTAGCGCAGGTTGATGGCAAGCCCGTCGAACTTGAGCTCGGCCGCATAGGCCAGCGGTGGCGCATCGTCGGCCAGCTTGAGCGCGTTGCGCACGCTGGTGTCGAACTTGAGCGCACCGGCCGGCGTGGTGTCGGTCTCGGTCTTGATCGACAGCATGGGCACCGCATGGCGCACGGGCGTCAAGCCCTCCAGCACGGCGCCGATCACGCGCTGTGTGGGCGAATCGGGCGTCACGAGCTCGGGCCAGGCCGCTTCCAGTGCTTCGAGCTGCTGGTAGATGCGGTCGTACTCGGCGTCCGGCACTTCCGGATCGTCGAGCACGTAGTAGCGGTGCGCGTAGCGGCGCAGCAGCGCCTTGAGCTGCTGGGCCTGTGCCAGCTGTTCTGCGGGTGCCATCAGCTGAACAGGCGGCGCGCCAGCGCCGAGCCGGCCGACAGTTCGCGGGCGTCCAGCGTGTCGTAGAGTTGTTCGAGTTCGGAGCCGATCACGTCCATGGCCTCGCGTGTGAGCGGGCGTGCCGCATCGTCGGTGACCACGCCGTCCATGGCCTGGGCCAGCGCCGTCGCGGCTTCGCGCATGCGCACGAAAGGCTGCTCGGCACGCTCGACCTGGGGCACGTCCAGCGTCAGCGTCACGCTGCGGATGGCGGCCTGGTCGGGGTCTTCGGCCAGCGCGGCCTGCGAATCGAAGGCCAGGCCCAGCAAGGGCGGCAGGCCTGGCGTGCCCGAGGGCAGCACCATGCGGCCGGGGATCAGCCCGGCCACGAAGCCCAGGCGCGCGGCGTTCTGGTGCAGGTAGCCGGGGCTCCAGGCCGCGTGCAGCGCGCGCAGCGTGAAGCTGAGCTGGGCGTCGTGGCTGCTGGCGAACTGGTCGAGTTCGCGCGCGCGGGCGACTTCCTCGCGCATCTCGGGGAACTCGGGCGCGCCGTTCATGGCGTCGGCAAACGCCTGGGCCTTCATGACGAACTCGGAGAACTCGATCTCGTTGAGCGCGCCGGTGCGGTTGGCGAGCTGCACGCCGGCCTGCAAGGCGTCGTAGCGCTGGCCCGGCTGCGCGGCCTCCCACTGGCCGCCGTTGACGTTGCGGCCTTCCACGGCAAAGGGCTTGCTGCCGACGCGGCGCGTGGCCGGCAACGCGGCCAGCACGGCGTCGCCGGAAACCGGGCCTTCGAGCGCGATGGGCGCGATCACGTCGATCAGCGGGTCCAGCGCGGCACGGCGCTCGGGCGCGGCGGGCAACGGCAGGCTGGCGTCGTCGAAGCCGGGTTCGCGGCGTTCGCCGTCAGAGGTGTTTTCGGTGGCCGCCGGCTCGGTGGCGACGGGGTCGGGCTTGCGCGGTGCGTTGCGGCGCGACGACCAGGCGCTGTGCGCCACGATGCCTGCCAGCACCACGCCGCCGGCCACGGCCAGTCCGATCTGCAGCGTGCTGCTCATCGGTTTCCTCTTGTTTTCTAGGGATGGGTTTCAGGAATCGGCCATGGACAGGGCCGATTCCATATCGACCGCCACGATGCGCGAGACGCCCTGCTCCTGCATCGTCACGCCGATCAACTGCTGCGCCATCTCCATGGCAATCTTGTTGTGGCTGATGAACAGGAACTGGGTCTCGCGGCTCATGGCGCTCACGAGTTTGGCATAGCGCTCGGTGTTGGCATCGTCCAGCGGCGCATCCACCTCGTCGAGCAGGCAGAACGGTGCGGGGTTGAGCTGGAAGATCGCGAACACGAGCGCGATCGCCGTCAGCGCCTTCTCGCCGCCGGACAGCAAGTGGATGGTCTGGTTCTTCTTGCCGGGGGGCTGGGCGATGACCTGGACGCCCGAGTCCAGGATCTCGTCGCCCGTGATGACCAGCCGCGCATTGCCGCCGCCGAACAGCTCAGGGAACATGCGGCCGAAGTGGCCGTTGACGGTGTCGAAGGTGCCAGACAGCAGCTCGCGCGTTTCGTTGTCGATCTTGCGGATCGCGTCTTCGAGCGTGGTCATGGCTTCCAGCAGGTCGGCCATCTGCGCATCGAGGAACTGCTTGCGCTCGCGCGCGGCACTGAGTTCGTCGAGTGCGGCGAGGTTGACGGCGCCCAGCGCGACGATCTCGCGGTGCAGCCGGTCGATCTCGGTCTGCAAGCCCGACAGGCGCACATTGCCCTCGGTGATGGACTGGGCCAGCTGGGCCATGTCCACGCCGGCGTCTGCAAGGTGCTGGCTGTACTGCTCCAGGCCCAGGCGCGCGGCCTGCTCTTTGAGCTGGAATTCGGTGATGCGCTGGCGCAGCGGGTCGAGTTCACGCTCGAACTTGAGCCTGCGCTCGTCGCTCGCGCGCAGGCGCTGCGTGAGGTCGTCGTACTCGCTGCGCTGCGCGCCCAGCGCCGCCTCGCGCTCGAGCTTGAGCGCCAGCGCGTTCTGCAGCCCGGCCTGGGCCGCGGCGTCCGACAGACGCGAGAGTTCCTCGCGCGCACGCTCCTCCTCGCCGACGAGGGCACCCGCCTGCTGCTCGGCCATGGCGATGGCGCGCGCGAGTTCGTCGCGCCGCGCGCCCAGGCTGCGGTGGGCGAATTGCGCCTCCTGGGCCTGGCGCTCCAGACTGCGTTGCTGCTCGCGCGATTCGGCCAGCCGGCGCTGGGCGTCGATCACGCGCTCGTCGAGCTGGGCATGGCGTTCCTGGCTGTCGGCCAGTTGCATGTCCAGCTCCTCGAAGCGGGCCTCGGCCGTGATGCGCCGCTCCTGCAGATCCTCGAGTTGGGCATCGACCTCGGCCAGGTCACCGGACAACTGTTCGTTGCGGGCCCGGGCCTGCTCGGCCAGTTGCTGCAGCCGAAGCGTCTCGACCTGCAGTTGGTGCGCGCTGCTCTGGGTTTCGGCGGCTTCGCGGCGCGCGCTGACCAGGCGCTGCGCGGCGTCGGCATAGGCCGCCTCGGCGCGCACGAGGGCGCTGCGCGATTCCTCGCAGATCAGGGCCTGGGCGCGCAACTGCTTGTCCAGGTTCTCGATCTCCTGCGCGCGGGCCAGCAGGCCGGCCTGCTCGGAGTCCTGCGCGTAAAAGCTCACGCTGTGCGCGCCCACCGCGTGGCCCGCGCGTACGTAGATGGCGTCGCCAGGCTGCAGCTGGCCGCGCTGGGCCAGGGCTTCCTCAAAGCTCTGTGCCGTGTAGCAACCGTGCAGCCACTCGGCGAACAGCGCGCGCTGGGACGCATCGCCCAGGCGCAGCAGCTCCGCCAGGCGCGGCAGCTTGCCCGCCTCCTGCGCAGCCGGTGCCGCTGGCGGGCTGTAGAAGGCCAGCTTGGCCGGCGGGCCATCGGCACCTTGCTGGCCCAGGAAGCCCTTGACGCTGTCGAGCCGCGAGATCTCCAGCGCACCGAGGCGTTCGCGCAAAGCGGCTTCCAGCGCGTTTTCCCAGCCCTGCTCGATGTGGATGCGGCTCCAGATGCCCTGCAGGCCGTCCAGGCCGTGGCGGGCCAGCCAGGGCGCGAGCTTGCCGTCGGTGCGCACCTTCTCCTGCAGCGCCTTGAGCGCCTCGGCGCGGGCCGACAGGTCGGCCTCGCGCGCCGACTCGGCGTTGACGGTCTGCTGGCGCGTGCGCCGCTCCCCGTCGAGTTGGGGCACGCTGTCCTGCAGTTCCTGCAGCCGTGCGTCGGCGATGCTGGCAGCCTCCTGGGCCGCTTCAAGCTGTTCCTGCAGCTGGGCCAGGCGCGCCTCGTCGGGCATGGCCAGCGCGCGCTGGTCGGTGACGAGGCGATCACGGCGCTGGTTGAGCTGGCGCGACTGCTCCTCGATGCTGCGCTGCTCGGCCGCCAGCACCTGGATCTGCTGCTGCACCTGGGCCACGCGCGTGCGCTGTTCGTTGGCATGGGCCTGCGCCTGATTCAGCGCATCTTCGAGTTCGGGCAGGCGCGCGGCCTGTTCCTCGACCTGCGCGGCCAGCAGTTCGGCGGCCTCCTCGGCCTGCTCGCCCTGGCCCGACAGCGTCTCGATCTCGGCCTCGGCGTCCTCACGGCGTGTGCCCCATTGGCCGATCTGCTCCTTGAGCGTGGCCAGGCGCTGCTCCACGCGCTGGCGGCCTTCGATGACGAAGCGGATCTCGCTTTCCAGCTTGCCGACCTCGGCGCTGGCCTCGTACAGTTTGCCCTGGGCCTGGTTGACGAGGTCGCCGGCGGCGTAATGGGCCTGGCGCACGGTTTCGAGCTCGGCCTCGATGTGACGCAGGTCGGCCACGCGGGCCTCCAGCGCGGTCTGCGCGTTCGCCACCTCGGCCAGGATGCGGGCCTGCTCGGCCTCGCTGTCGGCCCGCTTGAGGAACCAAAGCTGGTGTTGCTTGAGCGTGGCGCTGGCCTGCAGCGCGTGGTAGCGCTGCGCCACCTCGGCCTGTTTTTCGAGCTTTTCGAGGTTTGCGTTGAGCTCGCGCAGGATGTCCTCGACGCGGGTCAGGTTCTCGCGCGTGTCCGACAGCCGGTTCTCAGTCTCGCGCCGGCGCTCCTTGTACTTGGAGACGCCGGCCGCCTCTTCGAGGAACAGCCGCAGTTCCTCTGGCTTGGATTCGATGATGCGGCTGATCGTGCCCTGGCCGATGATGGCGTAGGCGCGCGGCCCCAGCCCGGTGCCCAGAAACACGTCCTGCACGTCGCGCCGGCGCACGGGCTGGTTGTTGATGTAGTAGCTGCTGGTGCCGTCGCGCGTGAGCACGCGCTTGACGGCGATCTCGGTGAACTGGGACCACTGGCCACCGGCGCGGTGGTCAGCGTTGTCGAACACCAGTTCCACGCTGGCGCGGCTGGCCGGCTTGCGCGAGGTCGTGCCGTTGAAGATCACGTCCTGCATGGACTCGCCGCGCAATTCGCTTGCCTTGCTCTCGCCCAGCACCCATCGCACGGCGTCCATGATGTTGGACTTGCCGCAGCCGTTCGGCCCGACCACGCCCACGAGTTGCCCCGGCAGCAGGAAGTTCGTGGGCTCGACGAAGGACTTGAAGCCGGCCAGCTTGATGGAGTTGAGGCGCAAGGGTGACTGAAATGAAAGTGGCCAGCACACAGGCTGGCCAAACGGCAATCGGGTGAGCGGATCGAAGTGTACCCAGCGTCACTACCCACAAAAGCACAAGCCCGGCAGGATGAACCTGCCGGGCTTTCTCTCAGCCTGCGTTGCTCGGGAAAGGAGCAACCGTTGCCAAATGGCGCTTACTTGGCCTGCTTGCGGCGGCCGGCGGCAAGACCCAGAAGACCCAGCCCCATCAGAGCCACGGAGGCGGGCTCGGGAATCCGATTGACGGCGGTTGCACTGTAGAAGGTGCCCGTCCCGAGGGTGCGAACGTTGCCGTCCGGGTCGGTCACCACCGAAGAGGACGCGGTCGAGAACGTAAAGTCTGCACCATCGGTCTTGGTGTTGGTGTCAAAGTAGCTGGCCGCAAGCCCAGCGACGACGTCCAGTTGTCCACCGCCGGTCACGGACGAGGGCGAAATGAAGCCGCTCAACGAGTAACCATTCGCGGTATGGCCAGCGAGTTGCAGCCACAAAGCGCTGGTGTTGTCGGCATAGGTGATCGTGACATCCACCACGCCCTGGTCGTACAAGCGCACGGCGCCGACGCCCGGGATGGGCGTCGAACTCAGATAGTTGAAACCGCTGAACGTGTATGTAAGGCTGCAACCGGCGCAGAGGAAACCTGCGTTGTCGTTGATCTTGGTCACCGACCCCGACCCCGTCACCGTGTACGGGGCTGCGCCCGAAATGTTCTGGAAGAAGTTGTCGGAGGTGCTCGTGAAGTCGAAGCCGTAGGAGGTGTCCCAGGTCACACCACCGACGCTCACGATGGCAGCTTGCGCGCCAGTGAACGCGGCGAGCAGGGCTGCACTGGCGAGAGTCTTTTTCAGAATGTTCATATTTCGTCCTTTGTCTGTGAACCTGAGGGCGATCCTTGCGCCCTCCTCCATATACAAAGCACGAACAATGCCAGGACGGAGTACTCTCCTAACTATCTGTTTTCATTATGAAATTCTTCGAGGCGTCACGTTTTCACACATTTATTTGTAAGTTTGTGCGACATGTGTGTGTGAGTTAATTCACGACCGCTCTGCCTGCGTTCGACCATGTCTAGCGATAGCGTCCCGGCGAAAGGATACCGTTCGGATCCAGGCAGTCATGCAGCCTCGCGTGAAAGGCCTTCGCCGTGTTCTGCAAGCCGACCACAGTCTGCATGCCGCCGATGCCCACGCGGTAAGGGAAGTAACCGGCCGCGCGTCCGGTCTGAACGAGTTCGGCGTAGCAGGCCTTGGCTGCGGCCACGGCTTTGGGATCGTCGCGCTTGAACACGATGGGCACAGTGCTGTCCACGAGCTTGTCGCTGAGTGTCGTGAAGGTGATGAGCGGCTCGATGCCATGGCGTGCCGTGACCTCGTGCACCATCTTCACGTACGCGCGCATGGTCGTTGGCCGGATCGGCACCAACGGCGCATACCAGATCAGACCGCTCCCGTCGCGCGCCGGATCGCGGAATTGGCCCTTCGGCGGATTCGGATTGCGCCAGTAGGCCAGCGGCAATGCCGTCTCATTCGGCCGGCCGGCCACGAGTTCCAGCGACATCGCCAAGGTCTGTGCCGTGCTGCCGATGCGCTCACCGAGCCCGCCCGGCAACCGCGCCGCGGCCCTGGCCAGGGTCTTAGCCGTGGCAGGCGTCAGGAAAATGAGCCGGCTCGCAATGCCCGCCAGGGCCCGCTTGATTTCCTTCTGGGCAGCCGCAACCACACCCTTGGTGCCGTACAGAGTGCCGAAGCCTGTCCACGGAAAGAGCTGGTACTGGCTGCCGAGTTCGGAAATGACATTGGGCGGAATCAATCCGTTCACAAGCCGGTCTTCGGGGTACGGCGCCGACATGGCCAGCGTGCGGTGCAGGTTCATGAGGTTGATCGCGCCCACCGTGCCCGGCAGCTTGGAGAGCACGTTGCGAATTGCGGCCGCAGCAGCCTCTAGCAGGCTGTCATCCTTGAGACTGAACAGGCAGACCTTGACGCATTCCGGCCGCCGGGCCAGCACGATGCTCATCTTGGTGACGATGCCGAAGGCGCTCTGGGTGAACAGGCCAACCGAGTACGGGCCGATACCGTACTTGAACAGGCGCGCCATCTCCTCGCCGCCCGCCTCGTGCATGGCTGTGCGGTAGATCGAGCCGTCGGCCAGCACGACTTCGACATCGGTCACGGCAGCGAAATGGTCGGTGATCGGTGTGACGCCATAGCCGCGCTCCAGCGCGTTGGAGAGCAGGCTGCAGGTCGGCCCCGCGCCCGTGACCGGCACCAGGAAGGGGTGTTGCCCGGCTTCGAGGAAGTCCGCCAACATGCCCTGGGTCACCCCGGGCTCCACGGTCACGACACCGAATTCCGGATCAAAGTGCAGGATCTTCTGCAGTCCGCCCAGGTCGATCAGCACACAGCCGTTGCCCGGGGGCAGCGCTGTGCCGTAGCCCCAGTTGTGGCCGGTGCTGATGGGATGCACAGGCACCTTGTACTGTTGCGCGATACGCATCACTTCGGGCAGCAAGCCGCTGTCCAGGATGCGCAGCGCAGCTGGTATCTCGCGCTCGTTCGCGGCCGTGTCGGCGCCATAGGCATCCTGTGCTTGGCGCGCCTGCAATACCTGCTCCAGGCCCAAGAGTTCTTTCCATGCCACGACCGCTGCGTCGATGTCCATCGCCCTACTCCAGCTACATGAATCAGGGCATATTACGCAAAATTATTGATCTCACCGCATCATTGGGAAAGGGCTGCGACAAAACCGGCGTCAATTCAGACCAATGGTCGGAGTCGCTGATCCGTTTGCACAGCAGAACGCAACAAACTCCAAACGGCCTGGATGCGCGCGATGAAACGGTTCTCCTTGGGCATGGAGATCCAGAAGGTGCGCACGAAATGCGCCTCGTCGGGCAGCACCGCGCACAACCGCGTGTCGCCGTCCGCCAAAAACGCCGGCAGCACGCCGATGCCCGCGCCCAGGGCCACGGCTTGGTGCTGCGCTAGAACGCTGGTGCTGCGCAGCGCATAGCGCTGTGGCCGGCAAAGCTCTGCCAGATAGCGCAGCTCCTTGCTGAACAGGAGATCGTCGATGTAGCTGATGAAGCTGTGTTGCGGCAGATCTTCGCGGCTGCGAATGGGCGGGTGATGTGCCAGGTAGTCGGGCGAGGCATATAGCCGCAGCACGTAGTCGCACAGGCGCGTCGCGACGGCGCTGCCGCGGACTGGCCGCTCCAGCGAGACCACGATGTCCGCCTCGCGCTGCGAAAGGTTGACGTTGCGCGGCAGTGGCAGCAGGTCGACCACGAGCTGCGGATGCGCCTGCGCGAAGCGCGCGAGCAGAGGCGCCAGCACCACGGTGCCGAAGCCCTCGGTCGCCCCCACACGCACCACGCCCGAGAGTTCGCCGGCGCGCGCCGGGGCGGTGCCCAGCACTGCGAGGCTGGCCGCCTCCATGGCCTCCACCTGCGGCAGCAGCCGCCGGCCTGCCTCGCTGACCAGATATTCGCCACCGGAGCGCGTGAACAGCGGTGCGCCCACAGCCTGCTCCAGCGCGCGGATGCGGCGCGACACCGTGGTGTGCTGCACGTCCAGCCGCCGCGCCGCGGCACTGAGCTTGCGGGTGCGTGCCAGCGCAAGGAAGTAGCGCAGATGGTCCCAGTCCATGGGCCATGAGTATTGTGCAAATTTGCAGAGTCGCACAGCTTGGTTTGCTATTGCCGATGGAAATTTGCACAGGTAGCATGGCCGGCGCTTCTCAGTTCCGAGACCCGAACCGATACCAGGAGACCCGTCCATGTCCGCCCTTCCCCTATCCGAGCCCGCCGTCCCCACCGTCAAGCTGCTCATCGACGGCAAGTTCGTCGAGTCGCGCAGTAGCGAGTGGCGCGACATCGTCAACCCCGCCACGCAGGAGGTGCTGGCCCGCGTGCCCTTCGCCACGCCGCAGGAGATCGACGCCGCCGTCGCTTCCGCCAAGACCGCCTTCAAGACCTGGCGCAAGACCGCCATCGGCGCGCGCGCGCGCATCTTCCTCAAATACCAGCAGCTGATCCGCGAGAACATGGCCGAGCTGGCCGCGATCCTGACGGCCGAACAGGGCAAGACCCTGCCCGACGCCGAGGGCGACGTGTTCCGCGGTCTGGAGGTCGTGGAGCACGCCTCGGCCATTGGCAACCTGCAGCTCGGCGAACTGGCCAACAACGTGGCCAGCGGTGTCGACACCTACACCGTGCTGCAGCCGCTGGGCGTGTGCGCGGGCATCACGCCGTTCAACTTCCCGGCCATGATTCCGCTGTGGATGTTCCCGATGGCGATCGCCACGGGCAACACCTTCGTGCTCAAGCCCTCCGAGCAGGACCCGATGGTCGCCATGCGGCTGTGCGAGCTGGCGCTCGAAGCCGGCATCCCGCCCGGTGTCCTGAACGTGGTGCATGGCGGCGAGGCCGCCGTCAACGCGATCTGCGACCACAAGGACATCAAGGCCATCAGCTTCGTGGGCTCCACCAAGGTCGGCACCCATGTCTACAACCGCGCGAGCCTGGCCGGCAAGCGCGTGCAGTGCATGATGGGCGCGAAGAACCACGCCATCGTGATGCCCGACGCCAACAAGGAGCAGACGCTCAACGCGCTGGCCGGTGCGGCCTTCGGCGCGGCGGGCCAGCGCTGCATGGCGGTCTCGGTGGCCGTGCTGGTCGGCGAGGCGCGCAACTGGATCCCCGACCTAGTCGCCAAGGCCAAGACGCTCAAGATCGGCGCCGGCACCGAGAAGGGCGTGGACGTGGGCCCGCTGGTCTCTTGTGCGGCCTACGACCGCGTGACCAGCCTGATCGAGCGCGGCTTGGCCGATGGCGCCACGCTGGACCTGGACGGCCGCAAGCCCACGGTACCCGGCTACGAGAAGGGCAACTTCGTCGGCCCGACGATCTTCTCGGGCGTCAAGCCCGGCATGAGCATCTACGACCAGGAGATCTTCGGCCCCGTGCTGTGCTTGGCCGGCGCTGAAACCATCGACGAGGCCATCGAGCTCATCAACAGCAACCCGAACGGCAACGGCACGGCGATCTTCACGCAGTCCGGCGCCGCGGCGCGCCGCTTCCAGGAAGACATCGACGTGGGCCAGGTCGGCATCAACGTGCCGATCCCGGTGCCGGTGCCGCTGTTCTCGTTCTCGGGCTCGCGTGCCTCCAAGCTCGGCGACCTGGGCCCCTACGGCAAGCAGGTCATCCTGTTCTACACGCAGACCAAGACCATCACCGAACGCTGGTTCGACGACTCCACCGTCTCGCAGGGCGTGAACACCACGATCAGCTTGAAGTAAGTTCGGGTCCATGGACTTCGAGCTTTCAGAGGATCAACAGGCCTTCGCCGACACCGCCCGGGAATTCGCCACGCACGAACTGGCGCCGCACGCGGCGCAGTGGGACCGCGAGCAGACCTTTCCGCGTGCGGCCATCGCCAAGGCCGGCGACCTGGGCTTCTGCGGCCTCTACGCACCCGAGCACATCGGCGGCCTCGCCCTGCCGCGGCTGGACGCCACACTGGTGTTCGAGCAGATGGCGGCAGTGGACCCTTCGACCACGGCCTTCATCACCATCCACAACATGGCGACCTGGATGCTGGGGACTTGGGGCCAGCCTGCGGTCTGCGAACGCTGGGGCGCCGACCTCACCAGCGGTCGCAAGCTCGCCTCCTACTGCCTGACGGAGCCCGGCGCGGGATCCGATGCGGGCAACCTCAAGACGCGCGCTGAACTACAGGCTGGCGAGTACGTCATCAACGGTGGGAAGGCATTCATCTCGGGCGCGGGTTCCACCGACGTGCTGGTGCTTATGGCGCGAACAGGCGGCGGCGGCGCGGCCGGCATCTCGGCCTTCGCGGTGCCGGCCGATGCGCCCGGCATCTTCTACGGCAAGAAGGAACACAAGATGGGTTGGAACAGCCAGCCCACGCGCACCATCAGTTTCGACAACGTCCGTATCCCGGCCAACCACCTGCTTGGCGCCGAGGGCGAAGGCTTTCGGATTGCCATGAAAGGCCTGGACGGGGGGCGCATCAACATCGCCACGTGCTCGGTGGGCGCCGCCCAGGGCGCACTGGACGCGGCCAGGCGCTATCTGCACGAGCGCCAGCAGTTCGGCAAGCCGCTGGCCAGTTTCCAGGCCCTGCAGTTCAAGCTGGCCGACATGGCGACCGAACTCGTGGCCGCGCGCCAGATGGTGCGCCTGGCCGCCAGCAAGCTCGACGCCGGCCACCGCGACGCGAGCACCTATTGCGCGATGGCCAAGCGCTTCGCGACGGACGCCGGCTTCAACGTCTGCAACGACGCGCTGCAACTGCACGGGGGCTACGGCTACCTGGGCGAATTCCCGCTGGAGCGGCTGGTGCGTGACACGCGCGTGCACCAGATCCTCGAAGGCACGAATGAAATCATGCGCCTGATCGTGGCGCGCAAACTTCTCGAAAGCGACGTGGACATCCGATGACCGAAGCCGTGGTTCTTTTCAATGAAATTCAGGCCGCCAACGGCAAGCGCTTCGGCGTGGCCACGCTCAACGCGCCGGCCTCGCTGAACGCGCTGTCGGTGGCGATGGTGCGGCTGCTCACACCGCAGCTGCGCGCCTGGGCGGCCGACGCCGGCATCGCAGGCGTGCTGCTCGACGCGGCCGGCGAGAAGGCTTTCTGCGCCGGCGGCGACCTGCGCCAGCTCTACCAGACGCTCTTGGACTGCGGCCCGGCCCGCAACGCGTACGCCGAGCGCTTCTTCGGCGAAGAGTACGAACTCGACTACCTGATCCACACCTTCCCCAAGCCCTTCCTGTGCTGGGGCCACGGCATCGTGATGGGCGGTGGCATCGGCCTGCTGGCGGGCGCCTCCCACCGCGTCGTCACGCCGCAGAGCCGGCTGGCCATGCCCGAGATCCACATCGGCCTGTACCCCGACGTGGGCGGCAGCTGGTTCCTGCGCCGCATGCCGGGCCGCACCGGCCTGTTCCTCGCGCTCACGGCGGCCAACTTCAACGCCAACGATGCACTGTTCGTGGGCCAGGCCGACCACCTGGTGCCACACGAGCACAAGCCGAAGGTGCTGGCCGATATCGCTGCCGCCGAATGGAGCGACGATGCCGCGGCCAACCGCGCACTGCTCTCGCGCCTGCTTATCGCTGCCGGCGAAGGCGCGCAAGCGCCGGCCTCCAAGCTGCGTGAGCACTTCGACACCATCAACGCCCTGATGGCCGGCGACGACCTGCTCGACATCGCCGCGCGTCTGAACGCGCTGCACAGCGAGGACGCCTGGTTGCATGGAGCGGCCAAGGCCTTCGCCAAGGGGGCGCCGAGCTCCATCGCCCTGAGCTTCGCGCTGTGGCAACGTGTGCCGCGCATGTCGCTGGCCGAAGTGTTCCGGCTGGAGTACCGGGCTTCGCTGGGCTTTTGCGCGCACAAGGACTTCGCCGAAGGCATCCGCGCCGTGCTGGTCGACAAGGACCGCAATCCGCAGTGGAGCCCGGCCAGCTTGGCCGAGATCACACCGGCCTTCGTCGAGGACCACCTGCGCCCGCGCGGCGAGATGGCGCCCGAGCTCGTCGGCCTCGTCTGAACCAAGAACCTACGGAGACAAAGACATGAAGATCGCCTTCATCGGCCTGGGCAACATGGGCGGCCCCATGGCCATGAACCTGCACAAGGCCGGCCACCAGGTCAGCGGCTTCGACCTTTCGGAAGCCGCTTGCAAGAAGTACGCGGCCGATGGCCTGGCCATTGCCGCCACGGCGGCCGCCACGCTGGAGGGCGCCGAAGTCGTGGTCAGCATGCTGCCGGCCAGCCAGCATGTGGAAGCGCTGTACCTGGGCCAGAACGGGCTGCTGGCCCGGATCGCGCCCGGCACGCTGGTCATCGACAGCAGCACCATCGCGGCCGCCAGCTCGCGCAAGGTGGCCGAGGAAGGCCGCAAGCGCGGCATCGCCGTGATCGATGCCCCGGTCTCGGGCGGCACCGGTGGCGCGATCGCCGGCACGCTGACCTTCATGGTCGGCGGCAGCACGGCCGATCTGGAGCGCGCGCGCCCCGTGCTCGAGAAGATGGGCGCCAACATCTTCCATGCGGGCGATGCCGGTGCCGGCCAAACCGCCAAGATCTGCAACAACATGCTGCTGGGCATCCTCATGATCGGCACCTCCGAGGCGCTGGCGCTGGGCGTGGCCAACGGGCTGGATCCCAAGGTCCTGTCCGAGATCATGCGCCGCAGCTCGGGCGGCAATTGGGCGCTCGAGAAATACAACCCCATGCCCGGCGTCATGGAAACCGCGCCCGCCTCCAAGAACTATGCGGGTGGATTCGGCACCGACCTCATGCTCAAGGACCTCGGTCTGGCGCAGGAGAACGCGGCCGCCGTGCGCGCTTCCACGCCGCTGGGCGGCCTGGCGCGCAACCTGTACGCCGCGCACAGCCTCGCCGGCTATGGCGCGCTGGACTTCTCCAGCGTGCTCAAGCTGCTGCAGAAAGGCTGAAACGCCGCCGTCAGTGCGCCAGCGCCTCGAGCAGCCGCTCGGGCTGCACCGGCTTGAACAGGCAGGGCAGCCCGCTGGCGCGGATGGCCGAGATGCGCTCGGGCGCGGTCTCGCCGGTCACGAGCAGGCCGCGCATCGTGGGCAGGTCGCGGCGCAGCTCCGCCAGGAAGTCAAGCCCGCTCTCGGCTCCCGGCAGACGGAAATCGGCCACCACAGTGCCGATCTCCGGGTGCTGCCGCAACGCCAGCCGCGCGGCTGGCACGTCGGCCGCCACGCGCACCTGGCAGCCCTGGGCCGACAGCCAGGACGCCATGGCCATGGCGCTGACGGCTTCGTCGTCGAGCACCAGCACATGCGCCGGCAGCTGCACGGCCCGTCGCGGCCGCTGCGGCAGCGTGGCAGCTGACAGCGCCACCGGCGGGACAGCCCGCACCAGCACGCAGCAGCGCGTGCCCCGGCCCGGGCGCGAGCGCAGCTGCACCGGGTGCTGCAGCAGTGTCGACAACCGCCGCACGATGGACAGGCCCAGCCCCAGGCCCTGGGCCCGGTCGCGCTGCGGATTGCCGACCTGGTAGAACTCCTCGAACACCTGGCCTTGCTGGGCCGGCGCAATGCCGATGCCGGTGTCCACGATCTCGAAGCGCACGGCCTGGCTGCCGTCGGGCAGGCGCACACGGCGTGCCGCGACCAGCACGCCGCCCTGCTCCGTGTACTTGATGGCGTTGTCCAGCAGGTTGCCGAGCACGCGTTCGAGCAGCAGCCGGTCGCTGGCCACACGCAGGTCGCCCGGTGCGCGGATGCGCAGGCGCAGGCCCTTGTCCTGGGCGCGCACGCCGTAGGTGCTCTGCAGCGAGACGAACAGCGCGTGCACGCCCAGCGTCTCGATGCGCGGCTGCACGGCGCCCGCGTCCAGGCGCGACACGTCCAGCATGCCGTCCAGCGAGGTGCCCAGCATGCGCACCGCATGCGCCAGACGCGCCACCGTCTCGCGCTGCGGCCCCTGGGCCAGTGCATGCTCCAGCACGGCGGTGAACAGCGAAACGGCGTGCAGCGGCTGGCGCAGGTCGTGGCTGGCGGAGGCCAGGAAGCGCGTCTTCTCGCGGCTGCCGGCTTCCACCCGCTCGACCTGGTCGGCCAGGCGGCGCGCCAGGTCTTCGCGGTCGAAGCGCACCTGCAGCGAATCGACCAGCAGGTCCACCTGCTGCGCCGTCCACTTGATCAAGGTGGAGGTGTACTGCGTCAGGGCCAGCGCCATGATCCAGCCGATCAGCCCGCCCGACCAGGCCAGCGCCAGCACCAGGCCGGTCATGGCCGGCACGACGAAAGCGGCCACCGTCTGGCGGTGCGAGCTCAGCACCGCGGCCGCGCTGGACACCATGCCGACGATGAACACGGCCATCAGCGCCATGGAAGCGGTGTCGCCCTGGCGCATCAGCAACCAGGGCGCCATGGCCCACGCACCGCCCAGCATCCAGAGCAGCCGGGTCTGGCGGTGCAGTTCCGGCCCCAGTTCAGCATCGGGCACCGGCCCGCGCGCGAGCAGCCGGCGCGTGTGGGTGTAGCGCAGCGCCTGCACGCCGTGCACCAGCGCCGCCCAGACCAGCACCCGCGGCGAGCCCCCCAGGGCGTAGAACAGCACCCACAGCGCCAGCGCGTACAGCGCGGCCGCAATGGACGCGGCCAGGCTGAACTTCTGCAGCAGCAGTTCGAGCTGGGCGCGCCGCACGGCTCGCATGGTGTCGGCGCCGCGCTCGCCATCGACGAGCTCCTCGTGCAGCAGCAGACGCTGCCAGGCCGCGGCCTTGGGCATGTCGACCTCAGTTCGGGAACATGCCTAGCAACTCGGCACGCGAGCGCACGTTGAAGCCCAGGAAGACCGAAGACACGCAGTTCTTGACCGTGCCAATCGTGAGTCCCGTTTCGGTAGCGATGGCCTGGTTGTCCATGCCGGCCAGCAACAACTCCAGCACCTGCACCTGGCGCGGGCTCAGCCCCAGACCCTGGGCCGTGCGCAAAGCGGCCGCACCCGGCGCTGCACCCGGCGCTGCGCTCGGGGCCGGCGGCGGCGATGTCCCATCCGCATGCTGGCGCAGCACCTCGACCCAGGCGTCCATCGCGCCCGCATCGGCGGACTTGCTGATGTAGGCGCTCGCGCCCAGGCGCAGCGCCTCCTCGCGGATGCGCAGGTCCTGCGCGCCGCTGAGCACGACCACGGGAACGCCGGGATGGTCGCGCCGCAGGATGCGCAGGCCCGCAAAGCCCTTGGCATCGGGCAGTTGCAGGTCGAGCAGCACCAGGACGATGCGCCCCTGTGCCTGGGCCAGCAGCGCCAGGCCCTGCTCCAGCGTGCCGGCCTCCTCGACGGCGTATACGTCGGTGAACTGCTGCATGACCAGCGTGCGCACGCCCATGCGGACCAGCGCGTGGTCGTCGATCACGAGCAGGCGCTGCACACCGCCCTGGTCCAGGGGGTCCGTCACGGGAGCAGACATGGAGACATGCGCGGACCATACCAACAAGCCCAAGGGCTGGCCAGCGGCGCGTGCCTGGGTCGGTGACCGGGGTCACGGCTGCAGCGGCACCCAGGCGCACCCCGATAATCGCGCCCCATGAATCCCCTGCTCGCCCGCCTGCAGCCCTACCCGTTCGAACGGCTGCGCCAGTTGTTTGCCGGCGTCACGCCACCGCCCGGCCTGCGCCCCATCAGCCTGGGCATCGGCGAACCCAAGCACCCTACCCCGCCGTTCATCCAGGCCGCCCTGGCCGGCGACCTGCGCGAAGGCCTGGCCGGCTACCCGCCCACCGCGGGCACGCCCGAGCTGCGCGCCGCCTTCACAGGCTGGCTGCAGCGCCGCTATGGCCTCCGGCTGGAAGCTGCCACGCAAGTGCTGCCCGTCAACGGCTCGCGCGAAGCCTTGTTCTCCTTCGCGCAGACCATCGTCGACCCGACCCGGCCCGGCGCCACCGTGGTCTGCCCCAACCCGTTCTACCAGATCTACGAGGGCGCAGCCCTGCTGGCCGGCGCCGAGCCCTACTACGCGCCAAGCGACCCGCAGCGCAACTTCGCGGTCGATTGGGACAGCGTGCCCGAGGCGGTCTGGGCGCGCACCCAGCTGCTCTACGTCTGCTCGCCGGGCAACCCCACGGGCGCGGTCATGCCGCTGGACGAATGGCGCAAGCTGTTCGCCCTGTCCGACCGCCACGGCTTCGTGATCGCCTCGGACGAGTGCTACAGCGAGATCTACTTCGGCGACACGCCGCCGCTGGGCGGCCTGGAGGCCGCGGCGCAACTGGGCCGCAGCGATCTGAGCAACATCGTGGCCTTCACGAGCCTGTCCAAGCGCAGCAACGTGCCGGGCATGCGTTCGGGCTTCGTCGCGGGCGACGCGGCGCTGATCCAGCAGTACCTGCTCTACCGCACCTACCACGGCAGCGCGATGAGTCCCGTGGTGCAGACCGCCTCCATCGCGGCCTGGAGCGACGAAGCCCATGTGGAGGCCAACCGCGCGCTGTACCGCGAGAAGTTCGCCGCTGTCACGCCGCTCCTGGCCGAAGTGATGGACGTGCGGCTGCCCGACGCCAGCTTCTACCTGTGGGCCGGCGTGCCGCTGCGCCCGGGCGAACCGGCCGAGGGCAGCGATGCGCGCTTCGCCCGCGAACTGCTCGCTCAATACAATGTGACGGTCCTGCCCGGCAGCTATCTCGCCCGCGAAGCCGCGGGCTCCAATCCCGGCCAGGGTCGCGTGCGCATGGCCCTGGTGGCCGAGACCGCCGAATGCGTGGAAGCCGCGCAGCGCATCGTTCAATTCATCCATTCGAGACCGCAAACAGCATGAGCCAACAGCTTCAAACCCTCATCGACAACGCCTGGGAGAACCGCGCCAGCCTGTCGCCGCAAGCCGCGCCCAGGGAGGTGCAGGACGCCGTCGAGCACGTGATCGCCGAGCTGAACAACGGCAAGCTGCGCGTGGCCACGCGCGAGGGCGTGGGCCAGTGGACCGTCCACCAGTGGATCAAGAAGGCCGTGCTGCTGTCCTTCCGCCTGAAGGACAACGAGGTCGTGCAGGCCGGCCAGCTGGGCTTTTACGACAAGGTGCAGACCAAGTTCGCGCACCTGTCGGCCGACGAAATGAAGGCCACCGGCGTGCGCGTGGTGCCGCCTGCCGTGGCCCGCCGCGGCAGCTTCATCGCCAAGGGAGCGATCCTGATGCCCAGCTACGTGAACATCGGCGCCTACGTGGACGAGGGCACCATGGTCGACACCTGGGCCACCGTGGGCAGCTGTGCCCAGGTCGGCAAGAACGTGCACCTCTCGGGCGGCGTGGGCCTGGGTGGCGTGCTGGAGCCGCTGCAGGCCAACCCGACCATCATCGAGGACAACTGCTTCATCGGCGCACGCTCCGAAGTGGTCGAAGGCGTGATCGTCGAAGAGAACTCGGTGCTGGGCATGGGCGTCTACCTGGGCCAGAGCACGCCGATCTTCAATCGCGCCACGGGCGAGATCAGCTACGGCCGCGTGCCCGCAGGCAGCGTCGTGATCAGCGGCAACCTGCCCAAGACCACGGCCAACGGCACCGCCTACAGCACCTATGCCGCGATCATCGTCAAGACCGTCGATGCGCAGACCCGCGCCAAGACCAGCCTGAACGACCTGCTGCGCGATTGAGCGCGCCATCCGGAGGCCAGCCCATGAGCACGATGGAACGCATCCTGCGTCTGATGCAGGAGAAGAAGGCCTCCGATCTGTTCCTGTCGGCCAATGCGCCGGCCCAGATCAAGATCAATGGCCTGACCGTGCCGATCAACAGCCAGGTGCTGCCATTCGACGCGCCCGTCAAGCTGCTGGCCGAGGTGGTCTCGGCCCAGCAGATCCAGGAGTTGGACCGCACCGGCGAGCTCAACGCCGCGGTGTCGTTGAGCGGTGTCGGCCGCTTTCGCGTGAGTGCCATGCGCCAGCGCGGCAGCTACGCGGTGGTGGTGCGCTACATCAACACGGAAATTCCAACGCTGGAGTCGCTCAAGGTGCCGGCGGTGCTGGCCGACCTGGTGCAGCGCCGGCGCGGCCTGCTGCTCGTCGTCGGCGCCACCGGTGCCGGCAAGACGACCACGCTGGCGGCCATGATGGACCACCGCAACGAGCGGCAGAGCGGCCACATCCTCACGATCGAGGAGCCGATCGAGTTCCTGTTCAAGAACAAGAAGTCCATCGTCAACCAGCGCGAGATCGGCACCGACACGCAGTCGCTGCAGGTGGCGCTCAAGAACGCGCTGCGCCAGGCGCCCGACGTGATCCTCATCGGCGAGATCCGCGACCGCGAGACCATGTCGGCCGCCATCGCCTATGCCCAGACCGGCCACCTGTGCCTGGCCACGCTGCATGCCAACAACAGCTACCAGGCACTGAACCGCATCCTGAACTTCTACCCGGTCGAAGTGCGCCCCACCATGCTGGGCGACCTGGCCGCCGTGCTGCAGGCGGTGGTGTCCCAGCGCCTGCTGCGCACGGTGCGCGGCGACCGCGTGCCGGCCGTCGAGGTGCTCATGAACACCGCGCTGGTGTCCGAGATGATCGAGCACGGCGACTTCTCCGGCGTCAAGGAGGCCATGGAGAAGTCCATCGCCGAGGGCTCGCAGACCTTCGAGGGCGACATCGCGCGGCTCATCACCGAAGGCATCATCGAGCGCCAGGAAGGCCTGTCCCACGCCGATTCGGCCACCAACCTGATGTGGCGGCTGCAAAACGACTTCACGCGCGGCGCTGCTGCCCAGGCGCCCGCGCAGCCGGACGACGAACCGTCCTTCACCGAAATCACGCTGGACGTGAAGACCCCATGACCGCCACCCTGCGCCTGGCCGAGCAGCTGATCGCCCAGCCTTCCATCACCCCCGAAGACGGGCAATGCCAGGCGCTGATCGCCGAGCGCCTGGCCCGGCTGGGATTCACGAGCGAGGCCGTCGTCAGCGGCCCGGCCGATTTCCGCGTGCGCAACCTGTGGGCGCGCCGCGCCGGCAGCGCGGCCCAGGCGCGCACGCTGGTCTTCGCCGGCCACACCGACGTGGTGCCCACCGGCCCGCTCGCGCAGTGGACCAGCGACCCGTTCACGCCCACGCACCGCGACGGCCGGCTCTACGGCCGCGGCGCGGCCGACATGAAGACCTCGCTGGCGGCCTTCGTCGTCGCGGCCGAGGAGTTCCTGGCTGCCACGCCGCAGCCCGCGCTGTCGATCGCGCTGCTCCTGACGAGCGACGAGGAAGGCCCCGCGCGCGACGGCACGGTCGTGGTCTGCGAGCAGCTGCGCGCGCGCGGCGAGCGCATCGACTGGTGCATCGTCGGCGAGCCGACCTCGGTCGAGCAGACCGGCGACATGGTCAAGAACGGCCGGCGCGGCACCATGGGTGGCAAGCTCACGGTGCTGGGCATCCAGGGCCACATCGCCTATCCGCAGCTGGCGCGCAACCCCATCCACCAGGCGCTGCCGGCCCTCGCCGAGCTGGCGGCGACCGAATGGGACCGCGGCAACGCCTTCTTCCAGCCCACGAGCTTTCAGGTCAGCAACATCCACGGCGGCACGGGCGCGAGCAACGTGATCCCGGGCGAGGTGGTCATCGACTTCAACTTCCGCTTCTGCACCGAGTCCACGGCCGAGGGCCTGCAGCAGCGCGTGCGCGCCGTGCTGGACCGCCATGGCCTGGAGTACCGGCTGGACTGGACCGTGGGCGGCCTGCCCTTCCTGACCACCCCCGGTCCGCTGGTGGACGCCGTGCGCGACGCCATCGCGGCCGAAACCGGTTTGACCACCGAACTGTCGACCACGGGCGGCACGAGCGATGGCCGCTTCATCGCCCAGATCTGCCCCGAGGTCATCGAACTGGGCCCGCCCAACGCTACGATCCACAAGATCGACGAAAACGTGCGCGTGGCCGACATCGAGCCGCTCAAGAACATCTACCGCGGCGTGCTGGAACGGCTGGACAGGTCGCTGCGGTGAGCACCGTCCTGCAGACCATCGAGGCCGCGGCCGCGCGGCTGGAGCAGGCTGGCGTGGCATACGGCCACGGCACGCTCAACGCGTTCGACGAGGCCGCGTGGCTGGTGCTGTGGCGCCTGGGCCTGCCGCTGGACGCGCTGGACGACGTGGCCGAGCAGCTTGTCGACGCCGCCGCCCAGGCGCAGGTCGCCGCCCTGCTGGACGAGCGCATCGCCAGCCGCAAACCTGCGGCCTACCTCACGCGCGAGGCCTGGCTGCAGGGCGTGCCCTTCTACGTGGACGAGCGCGCCATCGTGCCGCGCTCCTTCATCGCCGAGTTGCTGGCCGACGGCAGCGTCGACCCCTGGCTGGGCGCGCACACGCGGCGCGTGCTGGACCTGTGCACGGGCAACGGCAGCCTCGCGGTGCTGGCCGCCATGGCCTGGCCCGAGGTGCAGGTGGACGCGGCCGACATCTCCACCGACGCGCTGGCCGTGGCCCGCATCAACGTCGAGCGCCACGGCCTGGCGGACCGCATTCGGCTGGTCAAGAGCGACGGCCTGGCCGGCGTGGACGGCCCCTACGACCTCGTGCTGTGCAACCCCCCCTACGTCAACCACCAGAGCATGCAGGCCCTGCCGGACGAGTACCGGGCCGAACCGGCGCTTGCGCTCGATGGCGGCGCCGACGGCATGGACTTCGTGCGCGGCCTGCTGGCCGGACTGTCTGCGAAAATGCCGACCCACGGCGTGCTGGTGCTGGAGATCGGCAACGAGCGGGCGCATTTCGAGGCGGCCTTTCCGCAGCTCGAAGTCGTCTGGCTCGACACCAGCGCCGGTTCCGACCAAGTGCTGCTGGTCACGGCCGAAGCCCTAGGCTCCTGAAACGCTGCCCCGCGGGGCAGCATTGGTTCCCCATGATCACCCTCAAGAACGTCGTCCTGCGCCGCGGGACCAAGGTGCTGCTGGACAGCGCCTCCACCGTCATCAACCCCGGCGAAAAGGTCGGCCTGGTCGGCCGCAACGGCGCCGGCAAGTCCAGCCTGTTCGCGCTGCTCAACGGCAGCCTGCACGAGGACGGTGGCGAATTCACGGTGCCGGCCCAGTGGCGCCTGGCCCAGGTGGCCCAGGACATGCCCGAGACCGACCAGGGCGCGACCGATTTCGTGGTCGACGGCGACACCGTGCTGCTGGCCGCCCAGGCTGAGGTCGCGGCGGCCGAAGCCAGCGACGACGGCGAACGCATGGCCAACGCCTACATGGCGCTGCACGATGCCGGCGCCCACGATGCGCGCGCGCGGGCGCAGGCGCTGATCCTGGGCCTGGGCTTCAAGACCACCGAGCTCGACAACCCGGTGGACAGCTTCTCGGGCGGCTGGCGCATGCGCCTGCAGCTGGCGCGGGCGCTGATGTGTCCCAGCGAGCTGATGCTGCTGGACGAACCCACCAACCACCTGGACCTGGACGCCCTCGTCTGGCTGGAAGCCTGGCTGCAGCGCTACACGGGCACGCTGCTCGTGATCAGCCACGACCGCGAATTCCTCGATGCGGTGACGGGCGTGACCATCCACATCGAGAACGCCAAGCTCAACCGCTACGGCGCCAACTACAGCAAGTTCGAGGACATGCGCGCCGAGCAGATGGAGCTGCAGCAGGCCTCCTACGCCAAGCAGCAGGAAAAGATCGCCCATCTGCAGAAGTTCATCGACCGCTTCAAGGCCAAGGCCAGCAAGGCCAAGCAGGCGCAGAGCCGGGTCAAGGCGCTGGCCCGCATGGAGCGCGTCGCACCGCTGCTGGCCGAGGCGGAGTTCAGCTTCGAGTTCAAGGAGCCGGCCAACCTGCCCAACCCCATGCTGGCCTTGCAGGACGCGAGCTTCGGCTACCCGGGTACCGACGGGGCGGCGCCCACCGTCATCGTGCGCGATGTGAGCAAGTCGGTGCTGGCCGGCCAGCGCATCGGCATCCTGGGCGCGAACGGCCAGGGCAAGTCCACCGTGGTCAAGACCATCGCGCGGGCGCTCGCGCCTGTCGCGGGCGAGATCACCGAGGGCAAGGGCCTGAACATCGGCTACTTCGCGCAGCAGGAGTTGGACGTGCTGCGCCCGGCTGACAACCCGCTCGAGCACATGATCCAGCTCGCGCGCGAATGCACGGCGGCCGGCAAGCTCGCCGGCCAGTCCACGCGCGAGCAGGACCTGCGCGGCTTCCTGGGCGGCTTCAACTTCAGTGGCGACATGGTCAAGCAGGCCGTGGGCAGCATGAGCGGCGGCGAGAAAGCGCGCCTGGTGCTGTGCATGCTGGTCTGGCAGCGTCCCAACCTGCTGCTGATGGACGAGCCGACCAACCACCTGGACCTGGCAACGCGCGAGGCCTTGTCGATCGCGCTCAATGAATTCGAAGGCACGGTCATGCTGGTCAGCCACGACCGGGCCTTGCTGCGCGCGGTCTGCGACGAGTTCTGGTTGGTCGCACGCGGCGGCGTCAGCCCCTTCGACGGCGACCTGGACGACTACCAGCGCTACCTGCTCGACGAAGCCAAGCGCCAGCGCGAGGCGCTCAAGGCCGCCCCCACACCAGCCGCTGCTGCGCCGGCTGCCGCGCCCGCCCCGGCTTCGGCGGCACAGCGCAAGCAGGACGCGCAGCGCCGCCAGGAGCAGGCCGAACGGCTGCGCCCGCTCAAGAAGCAGATCGAGAAGCTCGACCGCAGCATGGCCGCGCTGGGCGAGGAGAAGGCCGCGCTCGAGCAACGCCTCATGCAGGCACTGGCACCGGCCGAGATGGCCGAGGCTGGCCGCCGGCTCAAGCTGGTGGGCGACCAGCTGGCCGCGCAGGAGGAAGAGTGGCTGAGCCTGTCGGAGCAGCTGGAAACTTCCTGACAAGGCCGTGCCGGGCGCTTGGGTTACATTGACCCGACCTCAACTCGCTTTGCATACACCATGTTCTCTTTGATCGGCACCATCATCGTTGGCTTTATCGTGGGTCTGCTGGCCCGTGCGCTCAAGCCGGGCGATGACAAGCTGGGCCTCGTCATGACGTCCATCCTGGGCATCGCCGGCTCCCTCCTTGCGGGCTGGGCCGGTCAGCAGATGGGCTGGTACGCGCCCGGCGCGCCGGCGGGCTGGATCGCCTCCATCGTCGGCGCCATCGTGCTGCTGGTGATCTACGGCTTGGTGAAGAGCAAGTAGCCAATGGGAACCGCGCTCGAACTGGCCCAGGGCGACGCGCGGCTCGTCGAGGCGGTCCGGCGCGGGCGGCGCCTGCTGCATGGCAAGGCCATGGTGGCGGCTGCAGCCAGCGCCGTGCCCGTGCCGGGCCTGGACTGGGCCGTGGACGCAGCCGTGCTGTCGCGGCTCATCCCGGCCGTGAGCGCAGAGTTCGGTCTCACGCCCGAGCAGATCGCACGGCTGGAGCCGCGCCAGCGTGACCAGGTGCAAAAGGCCGTCAACATGGTGGGCTCGGTGCTGATCGGCAAGTTCATCACGCGCGACCTCGTGCTGCGCGCCGCCGCTGCCGTGGGCATGCGGCTCACGGCCAAGCAGGCCGCCAAGTACGTGCCCTTCGCCGGCCAGGCCCTGTCGGCCCTGGTGGGCTACAGCGCGATCCGATTCCTCGGCGAGGAACACCTCAAGGACTGCGTGCGCGTGGCACGCGAGGCCCGGCTCGCGCTGCCCGAGCCGCCGCCACGCAAGCGGCTGATGCTGCTGCCCGGCCGCGCCTGAACGGCGTACGCCTCAGTGCCGGAAGGGCTTGAGGTCCAGCAGGATGGTGATGCTCTGGCGACCGCCTTCGGTGTGCGTCACGATGCGGGCGCCGCACTGGCTGGTCTGGCCCGGCCGGCTCTCGTAAGCCAATCGCCGCTGGAAGCGCGAGGCATCGCCGTCGGACAGGAAGCCCACGCGGTGGTCGCCCACGCGCACCTCGACGCGGCCACCCACCTCCTTGGCCGCGTGCAGGGTCGCCATGCACATGGGGCCGAGTTGCGCCAGCGCCGCCTGCAGCACGGCCCGGTGGCGCTCGGTGTCGATGACAGGGAAGTCGAAGCGGCCCAGCGCCTGCCAGTGGTACAGCTCGGCGGCCTCTTGGGCATGGCCGCCGGTGCTGCCGCCGAAGTCCGACACGGCCAGCGCGTACGCATCGTCCGGCGCAGCCGGCCGCGCGCGGGCCAGGCGCCACAGCACGACCACCGCGCAAACGCCGACCAGGACCACGACCCATTCAGACATCGACCCCATCGACCCTCCTCCCGACGCCATGCCCGCCTTCGCGCCGCCCTTGCGAATCGCAGCGCAGCAAAGCTGCGGGTTTTACCGGATCAAGGCCGGCCCGCGCAAGGCCGTTGGTCAGGCCCCGCTGCCGCTCAGTTGGACTGGGCCAACTGATCGAGGATGGCCGGATTTTCCAGGGTCGAGGTGTCCTGCGTGATCGCCTCGCCCTTGGCGATGGAGCGCAGCAGGCGCCGCATGATCTTGCCCGAGCGCGTCTTGGGCAGGTTGTCGCCGAAGCGGATGTCCTTGGGCTTGGCGATCGGGCCGATCTCCTTGGCCACCCAGTCGCGCAGCTCCTTGGCGATCTGCTTGGCCTCCTCGCCGTGCGGCCGCGGGCGCTTGAGCACGACGAAGGCGCAGACCGCCTCGCCCGTGGTGTCGTCGGGCCGGCCGACCACCGCAGCCTCGGCCACGAGGTCGGTCTTGGCCACCAGGGCCGACTCGATCTCCATGGTCCCCATGCGGTGGCCCGAGACGTTGAGGACGTCGTCGATGCGGCCCGTGATCGTGAAGTAGCCGGTCTGCGCGTCGCGGATCGCGCCGTCGCCGGCCAGGTAGTAGCCTTTGAGCTCGGCCGGGTAATAGCTTTTGACGAACCGTTCGGGGTCGCCCCAGATCGTGCGGATCATGCCGGGCCAGGGGCGCTTGACGACCAGGATGCCGCCGTGGCCGTGCGGCACATCGTTGCCGGTCTCGTCGACGATGGCCGCGGCGATGCCCGGGAAAGGCAGCGTGCACGAACCCGGCACCAGCGTGGTGGCACCCGGCAGCGGCGTGATCATGTGCCCGCCGGTCTCGGTCTGCCAGAAGGTGTCGACGATGGGGCAGCGGCCGCCACCCACATGCTGGTGGTACCACTCCCAGGCCGCGGGGTTGATCGGCTCGCCCACCGAACCCAGGATGCGCAGGCTGGAAAGGTCGTACCGCGCCGGGTGCACGGCCTCGTTGGCCTCCGCCGCCTTGATCAGCGAGCGGATCGCCGTCGGTGCCGTGTAGAAGATGCTGACCTTGTGGTCCTGGACCATCTTCCAGAAGCGGCCCGCGTCGGGGTAGGTCGGCACGCCCTCGAACACGATCTCGGTGGCGCCGAGGGCGAGCGGCCCGTAGGCGATGTAGCTGTGCCCCGTGACCCAGCCGATGTCGGCCGTGCACCAGAACACGTCGTCGTCCTTCAGATCGAAGGTCCATTGGGTCGTCACGGCCGCCTGCAGCAGGTAGCCGCCGGTGGAGTGCTGCACGCCCTTGGGCTTGCCCGTGGAACCCGAGGTGTAGAGCAGGAACAGCGGGTGTTCGGCCTCGACCCATTCCGGTTCGCACCTGGATGGTTGGCCCTCCGTCACCTCGGCCAGCCAGAGGTCGCGCGGCGCCTGGAACGGCACGGCGCCACCGGTACGGCGTGCCACCAGCACGTTGCGCACACTCTCGCATCCGCCCAGGCCGATGGCCTCGTCGACGATGGCCTTGAGCGGCAGCTGCTTGCCGCCGCGCACCTGCTGGTCGGCCGTGATCACGATGGAGGCACCCGTGTCGGCGATGCGGTCGCGCAGGGCCTGGGCCGAGAAGCCGCCGAACACCACGGAGTGGATGGCGCCGATGCGTGCGCAGGCCTGCATGGCCGCCACGCCGTCGATCGACATGGAGATGTAGATGACGACCCGGTCGCCTTTCTTCACGCCCAGGGAACGCAGTCCGTTCGCGATGCGGCAGGTGCGCTCGAGCAGCTCCTGGTAGCTGACCTTGGTGACCTGACCGTCGTCGGCCTCGAAGATCAGCGCGGTCTTGGCGCCCAGCCCGCGCTCCACATTGCGGTCCAGGCAGTTGTAGGAGACGTTGAGCGTGCCGTCGGCGAACCACTTGAAAAACGGCGCCTGGCTGCTGTCCAGCACCTGTGTGAACGGGGTCTGCCAGCTGATGAGCTCGCGCGCCAGAGCGCCCCAGTAGCCCTCGGGGTCCGTCTCGGCCCGGGCCACCAGCTGGTCGTAGGCCGCGCGGCCCGACACATGGGCATGGCGGGCCAGCTCCGGCGGCGGCGCGTACTGGGCAGTGGCTTCGGTCATCTCGTCTCCTGGTGCACGATGCAGATGGATGGGACGGGCGATTGCATCACATCGCCCGCCGCACTGGCCGCAAGCATCCCTGAGGAACATTGCAGGACCGTGCCCCAAACTTAACAAATGTTTGCACCCTGGCTGGGGACCGTTGCAGGCGTTACGCTCGCGCCGACGACCATGCCCACCCACGATCCGTCTCCCGATGCGCAGGCCCCGCTCGCGCGCTACCTGACGCTGCAAGCCGGCTTGGACCTGCTGGACCGCGGCCTGTCCATCTTCGACCGCGACCTGCGGCTCGTGGCCTGGAACCGTGCCTACCTCAAGCTGCTCGACTTCCCCGAGTCCATGGGCTATGTGGGCGCACCGTTCGAAAGCTTCATCGACTACAACGCCCAGCGCGGCGAATACGGCCCAGGCAACGCCGCTGCGCTTGTGGCCGAGCGCGTGGCCGCTGCACGCGCTTTCCGGGCGCACGAGATCGAGCGCACGCGGCCGGGCGGCCAGGTGCTGCGCATCCGCGGCGAGCCCGTGCCCGGCCATGGCTTCGTGACCCTGTACTCCGATGTCACGGCCGAGCGCCGCGCTGAGGCCACGATCCGTGCCCACACCGAGGAGCTCGAAGCCCGCGTGGCCGCGCGCACGGCCGAGCTGCAGCGCAGCGAACAGCGGGTGCGCCTGGTCATGGACTCCATCCCGGCGGCCGTGGGGTTCTTCGATGCCGGCCGCACCTACCGCTACCTGAACCGCGCCTACCACGACTGGTTCCACGTCGACACCACGGCGCCGCATCGGGTGAGCGCCCGCGCCTTCCTCGGCGATGCGGTCTATGCAGGCGTGCGGCCGCGCGTGCTGCGCGCGCTGCGCGGCCAGGCCCAGACCTTCGAGTACGAGCTGCAGACCGCCCACGGCGAGCGCCGCATCGTGCGCACTTCCCTGGTTCCCGAACGCGCCGGCGACAGCAGCGTGAGCGGCTGCTTCGAGCTCACCTTCGACATCACCGAGGAGCGGCGTGCGCAGGTGCTGCTCGCGCGGGCGCACAAGCTCGAGTCGCTGACGCACCTGACGGGCGGGCTCGCGCACGATTTCAACAACATCCTGACCGTGGTCATCGGAAACCTGGACGCGCTCGCGCGCAGCCAGCCCGAGGATGCCGCCACGCAGGAGTATGTGCTGCCCGCGCTGGGCGCGGCGCGGCGCGGCGCGGACCTGGTCAAGGGCCTCATGAGCTTCGCGCGGCGCCAGCCACTGGAAGCGCACTCGGTCAGCGTCGGCGCTCTGCTCGCCACGGTGGCCGGCCTCGTGCGCCGTGTGTTGCCCGAGGCCCTGCAGTTGGAGATCGACGCCGGCAGCGAACCGCTGTGGACCTGGATCGACCCCACGCTGCTCGAGCAGGCCCTGATCAACATGGTGCTCAACGCGCGCGACGCCTGCGCGTCCAAGGGGGCGCAGGCCCGCATCGTGCTGCGTGCCTGCGCCACGCGCATCGACGCCGCCGCGGCGGCGCCGCTCCAGCTCTCGCCCGGCGACGCCATCCGCATCGACGTGCAGGACAACGGCGTGGGCATGGACGCCCACACGCTGGCCCACCTGTTCGAGCCCTTCTTCACGACCAAGCGCGGCGGCCGCGGCACCGGCCTGGGCATGGCCGTCGTCTACGGCTTCATCAAGCAGTCCGGCGGCGCGGTGGACGTGCGGAGCGCGCCGGGCGAAGGCACGACGGTGTCGGTCTGGCTACCGGCCGCACAGGCGCCGGCCGAAGCGCCGCGCCGGGCGCAACCGGCCGCGCGCGCCGCACCGCGCCAGCGCGGCCTGGCCCTGCTGGTGGACGATGACGCCCAGGTGCGCCGCGTGGTCCGGCGCAACCTGCTGGAGCTGGGCTACGTGGTGCTGGAGGCCGAGCAACTGGCCGAGGCGCGCAAGCTGCTGACGGCCACCCCCGACATCGCGCTGGTGCTGACCGACCTCGTGATGGCCGGCCCGCTGGACGGCGTTCAGCTGGCCCGCGCCGCGCGCGAGGGCCACCACGCGAAATCCGTGGTCATCATGACCGGCAACGTGCCCGACGACTGGCCACGCGACGCTGGCAGCCCGCTGCTGCGCAAGCCCTTCACGACAGAACAACTCGCAGCCGCCATAGCGCAGGGGACGACATGAGTGCAGAGACACACCGCGCCGGCAACGATGCCAGCGCCCCGCCCGCCCTGGTCTACGTGATCGAGGACGATGCCGATGTGGCCCGGCTCGTGCTGATGGCGCTGCGCGATTTCGGCTTCGCCTGCGAGGTCTTCGCCACCGGCGGCGCCGTGCTGCGCCGGCTGCAGTACGAAAAGCCCGACCTGTGCATCGTCGATCTGGGCCTGCCCGACATGGACGGCCTGGACCTCATGCGCCGCATCGCCGCGGCCTCCAGCGCGGGCGTGCTGATTCTGACCGGCCGCGGCCACACGGCCGACCGCGTGATGGGTCTGGAGCTCGGCGGGGACGACTACGTGACCAAGCCCTTCGAGTCGCGCGAACTCGTCGCCCGCGTGCGCAGCATCCTGCGCCGGCGCAGCGCGGCAGCCGGCAGCGCGCCCGGCCAGCGCCGTTACGCCAGCTTCCTCGGCTGGCGCATCGACTGCGCAGCCAACGTGCTGCGCGCGCCAGACGGCAGCGAGCACCTGCTGGGCACGGCCGAGACCCAGGTGCTGCGCTGCTTCGTCGAGCGGCCGCACCAGATCCTCACGCGCGAGCAGCTCATGGGCGAGCGCGACCTCTCGCCCACCGACCGCAGCATCGACGTACGCATCTCGCGCCTGCGCAAAAAGATCGAGCCGGACCCGCACGAGCCCGCCATCATCAAGACGGTCTACGGCGCGGGCTACCTGTTCGCAGCCGACGTCAGCTGGGAGTAAGTCAGCCGGATGTCAGCGCGATCTCGCAACCCGGTATGACGAATGGTTGCGCCGCCACCGCAAGCGCGTGTGCCCGGCGGAAGATTCGCTCCAGGAACACTACCTGGAGACAAGCATGGCCAAGGACCCCGCGGATGTGGTGCAACGCATCCAGACGCATCCCGACTACCAGGCGCTGCGGCGCCAACGCAACCGCTTCGGCTGGACATTGACGGTCCTGATGCTGGTCGTCTATTACGGCTACATCGGGCTCATCGCCTTCGACAAACCCTTTCTGGCCCAACCCGTGGGCAGCGGCGTCACCAGCATCGGCATCCCGATCGGCCTGGGCGTCATCGTGTTCACCATCGGCATCACGCTGCTCTACATCCGGCGCGCCAACAGTGCCTACGACCGCGCGACCGCCAAGATTCTGAAGGACGCCACGCAATGAACCCGCGCTTCAACACCTTCGTCGCGCTGACGCTGGCCGCGGCCTGCGGCCTGGCCCAGGCCGCCGGCGGCGACGTCGGCCAGGTCGCCAAACAGCCGACCAACTGGATCGCGATCGGCATGTTCTCGGTCTTCGTGCTGGCCACGCTCTACATCACCAAATGGGCCGCCGGCCGCACCAAGTCGGCCGCCGACTTCTACACCGCGGGCGGCGGCATCACGGGCTTTCAGAACGGCCTGGCGATCGCGGGCGACTACATGTCGGCCGCCTCGTTCCTGGGCATCTCGGCAGCCGTGATGGCGACCGGCTACGACGGCCTGATCTATGCGATCGGCTTCCTGGTCGGCTGGCCCATCCTGACCTTCCTGATGGCCGAGCGGCTGCGCAACCTGGGCAAGTTCACCTTCGCCGACGTGGCCGGCTACCGCTTCCAGGCCGGACCGATCCGCGCCTTCGCGGCCTCAGGCACGCTGGTGGTCGTCGCCTTCTACCTGATCGCGCAGATGGTCGGCGCGGGCCAGCTCATCAAGCTGCTGTTCGGCCTGGACTATTGGGTGGCCGTGGTCATCGTGGGTGTGCTCATGATGGTCTACGTGCTGTTCGGCGGCATGACGGCCACGACCTGGGTGCAGATCATCAAGGCCGTGCTGCTGCTGTCCGGCGTGAGCTTCATGGCCGTGATGGTGCTGGCGCAATTCGGTTTCTCGCCCGAGGCGCTGTTCGCAAAGTCGGTCGAGGTGCGCACACAGATCGCCGCCAACACCGGCAAGACGCCGCAGGAGGCGGCCTCCATCGGCCTGTCCATCATGGGGCCGGGAGGCTTCGTGAAGGACCCGATCTCGGCGATCTCCTTCGGCATGGCGCTGATGTTCGGCACGGCCGGGCTGCCGCACATCCTGATGCGCTTTTTCACCGTGCCGGACGCCAAGGAAGCGCGCAAGTCGGTCGGCTGGGCCACAGTCTGGATCGGCTACTTCTACCTGCTGATCTTCATCATCGGCTTCGGCGCCATCACGCTGGTGCTGACCAACCCCGAGTTCGCCAACACGGTGACGGGCGTCATCCACGGCGGTGCCGGTGCCTCCAACATGGCGGCCGTGCTGGTGGCCAAATCGGTGGGCGGCAACGTGTTCTACGGCTTCATCTCGGCCGTGGCCTTCGCCACCATCCTCGCGGTGGTGGCCGGGCTCACGCTGTCCGGCGCATCGGCCGTCTCGCACGACATCTACGCCACCCTGATCAAGCACGGCAAGGCCGACAGCGCCTCGGAGTTGCGCGTCTCGCGCATCACCACCGTGGCGCTGGGCGTCGTGGCCGTGGTGCTGGGCATCGCGTTCGAAAAGCAGAACATCGCCTTCATGGTCTCGCTGGCCTTCGCGGTGGCGGCCTCGGCCAACTTCCCGGTGCTGTTCCTGTCGATTCTCTGGAAGGACTGCACGACGCGCGGCGCGGTGATCGGCGGCTTCCTGGGGCTCGTCTCCTCCGTGGCGCTGACGGTGCTGTCGCCCTCGGTCTGGGAGGCCACGCTGGGCCACCCGGCCGGCTCGGCGCCCTTCCCCTACGCCTCGCCCGCGCTGTTCTCGATGACCATCGGTTTCATCGGCATCTGGCTGTTCTCGGTGCTCGACAAGAGTCGGCAGGCCGAGAAGGAACGCGCGCTGTTCGCAGCGCAGCAGGTGCGTTCTGAAACGGGGCTGGGGGCCTCGGCGGCATCGGCGCACTGACCGGACCCCTGCTCCTTGCCCGGACGGCCACCTTGCGGTGGCCGCTCTGTCTTGCTGTTGGGACGCTGCCGTACGTGGCGCTACAGTGCCACGCATGACCTTCGCCTGGAATGCCTTCACCCCTGGCGCCGCGCTCGTCGGCGGCCTGCTGATCGGCCTGGCGGCCGCCATCCTGGTGCTGTGCAACGGCCGCATCGCGGGCATCAGCGGCATCCTGGGCGGCCTGCTGCGGCCAGGCACCGGCGACACCGGTTGGCGGCTGGCCTTCCTGGCCGGTCTGGTCGGCGCGCCGCTGGTATACGCTCTCGTGGCCGCTCTGCCCCGGCCGCAGATCGATGCCGGCTGGGGCACGCTGGTGGCGGCCGGCCTGCTGGTCGGGCTGGGCACGCGCTACGGCGCAGGCTGCACCAGCGGCCACGGCGTCTGCGGGCTGTCGCGCCTGTCGCCGCGTTCACTGGTGGCCACGCTGGCCTTCATGGGCGCAGGATTCGCCACCGTCTACGTGGTGCGCCATCTGCTGCACGCCTGAGGATCGCGCCATGCCTTTCGTCACTGCCTTGCTCGCGGGCCTTATCTTCGGCCTGGGCCTGCTCGTGTCCGGCATGGCCGATCCGGCCAAGGTGCTGGGCTTCCTGGACCTTGCGGGCGCCTGGGATCCATCGCTGGCCTTCGTGATGGCCGGCGCCATCGCGGTCGGCCTCGTGGCGTTCGCGCTGGCCAGGCGTCGCACGCGCAGCCTGCTCGGCCTGTCGATGCAGCTGCCATCCGGCGGCCGCATCGACCGGCGCCTGGTCCTGGGCGGCCTGGTGTTCGGGATCGGCTGGGGGCTGGCCGGCTTCTGTCCGGGGCCGGCGCTCGTCGCGCTGGGCATGGGCGAAGCCAAGGCTGCCGTATTCGTGCTGGCCATGCTGGCCGGCATGGGCATCTTCGAGTGGCTGGAGCGGCGCCGCGCGGGCCGCGCCTGAACGCCGTGGCTCAGGGCGTCTGGTGCAGCACCAGCGGCAGGACGCTGGTCGCGCCGGCATCGCGCAACAGCGCGGCCGCCACCGTCATGGCCCAGCCGCTGCGGTAGCGCACATCGAGCAACAGCAGCGGGCCAGCCGGCACCACCACGCCGGGACGCAGCGCCAGCGCCCGCTGCAGCGCCGCGACCTTGGCGGCCGAAGCGAGTTCGGGGTCCGGTGCGGGGCCGTTCCACTGCAGCGCATCGACCAGCGGCAGCCGCCCCACCCGGGCCACGTGGGCCGCCACCGAATACAGCAGCAGTGGGTGCGTGGCCGAGGGCATGGGCACCACGGCCACCGGCCGCGCGCCCCAGCGGGCCCGCCAGCGGCCGAGCACGGCGACCACGCCGTCGAGCACGGCGTGCGGGGCCGGCCCATCGGGCCCAGCCAGCAGCGGCAGCAGGCTGTCGGCCCAACCAGGATCGTCGGCGAAGGCCAGTGCCCGGCCTTCGCTGCAAGCGGTGATGCGGCCCTTGCGCGCGCCACCCGTGGGCCAGAGCTTGCGGGGTTCGATGACCACGTCCTGCCCGCGCGCGTAGATGCGTGCCGCCTCCACGCGCGCTGCGTCCGGTTGTGCGCCAGGACCGGGCAAGCGGCCGGTGCAGACGCTGCAACGGCCGCAATCGCGCGGCGCCGGGTCGTCCAGCGCCTCCTGCAGGAAGCGCATTAGGCAGCCCCGGCCGGCCGCGAAAGCACGCATGAGACCGGCCTCGCGTGCGCGCACCGCACCCAGCGCCTGCCAGCGTGCGGCGTCGAAGGTCCAGGGCTGGCCGGTCAAGGCCCAGACCGATCCTTCGCGTTGAACCACGTCCTCGACGGCCAGGATCTTGAGCAGGCCTTCGAGCCGGCCGCGCCGGATGCCGGTGGCGTTCTCCAGTGCCACCAGGCCCTGTGCGCCGTCGGCAAGCGCAGCCAGAAGCTGGCCCACACGCTTCTCGTCGGGCACGCCGGCCGTCGCGAAATAGGCCCAGATGCGCTCGTCGGTCTCGGCCGGCAGCAGCACGGCGACGGCGTCGTCCAGCGCCCGGCCGGCGCGGCCGACCTGCTGGTAGTAGGCCACCGGCGAGGCCGGCGAGCCGACATGGATGCAAAAGGCCAGGTCGGGCTTGTCATAGCCCATGCCCAGCGCAGAGGTGGCGACCACGGCCTTGAGCGCGTTGCGGCGCAGCGCGTCCTCGATCTGCTGGCGCGCGGCGGTGTCCAGACCGCCGTGGTAGGCCGCGACTTCGAAGCCGCAGGACTTCAGGAAGCCGGCGATGCGCTCGGTCTCGGCCACCGTGAGGGCGTAGACGATGCCGGAGCCGGTAAAGCGGTCCAGCGCGTCGGCCACCCAGGCCAGGCGCTCCAGCGCGGGCAGGCCGGGCACGACGGCCAGCCGCAGCGAGGATCGCGCGAGCGAGCCGCGGAAGGTCAGCGTGTCCGCCCCCAGCTGGCGCGCGATGTCCTCGGTCACGCGCTGGTTGGCCGTGGCGGTCGTGGCCAGCACGGGCGTGCCGGCCGCGATGCCAAGCAGCGTTCTGGACAGCCGCTGGTAGTCGGGCCGGAAGTCGAAACCCCAGTCGGAGATGCAATGCGCCTCGTCGATGACGACCAGGCCGGCGCTGGCCAGCAGCTGCGGCAGGCGCCGCGCGAAGCCGGGGTTGCCCAGGCGCTCGGGTGAGACCAGCAGCACGTCCAGGCGGTCGCCGGCGATGTCTTCGAAGACGGTGTCCCAGTCGTTCAGGTTGGTCGAATTGATGGTGGCCGCGCGCAAGCCCGCACGGGCCGCGGCCTCGACCTGGTCGCGCATCAGCGCGAGCAGCGGCGAGACGATCAGCGTGGGGCCACCGCCGCTGGCACGCAGGGCGGAGGTCGCGGCCCAGTACACGGCGGATTTGCCCCAGCCGGTGGCCTGCACGACGAGCACACGGGCACGCTGCTGGACCAGCGCGGCGACGGCGGCCAGCTGGTCTTCCCGCGGCCGGGCCGCAGGTCCCGCCATGGCGGCGAGAACCTGGCGCAGATGGGTGTCGGCAAGGGCCGGCATGGTGCGCCGTGCTGCAAGAGCCCCGTCAGGCCAGGCCGGTGGCTTACTTGCCGAACAGGCGCAGCAGGTGCTGCCAGGCCCGCAGCAGGAAGCCCGCGCGCTCCACGTCGGCCTGCGCGACCAGCGGCGCCTCGGCCACCGGCTTGCCGCCGGACGTTGCCACCACCTTGCCGATCACCGCGCCCTTGGCCACGGGAGCCTCGAGATCGGCGTTGAGCTGGGCCGCCGTCTCCAGCTTCTGGCCCTTGGGCACCGTGATGGTCCAGGGCGCGCCCAGCACGGCGGGCACGGTATCGGCCTTGCCGAAACTGACCTTGGCCAGCGCCACCTGCGCGTCCGGCTGGATCGGCGTGGCCTTCTCGAAGCGGCTGAAACCCCAGCTCAGCAGCGCGCGCGTCTGGTCGGCGCGCGCCTGCATGCTGTTGGCGTTCAGGATCACGGTGATCAGGCGCATGCCGTTGCGCTTGGACGAGGTGACGAGGCAATAGCCCGCCTCCTGCGTGTGGCCGGTCTTCAGGCCATCGACCGTGGGATCGGTGTAGAGCAAGGCGTTGCGGTTGCCCTGCTTGATCTTGTTGTAGGTGAACTCGCGCTCGGCGTAGATCGGGTAGAAGTCGGCGCTGTCGCGGATGATGGCGCGCGCCAGGACCGCGAGGTCGCGCGCCGAGGCCTTGTGCGCCGGGTCCGGCAGGCCCGTGGCGTTGACGAAATGGGTCTGCGTCATGCCCAGGCGCTTGGCCTCGGCGTTCATGAGCGTGGCGAAGTTGTCCTCGGTGCCGGCAATGTGCTCGGCGATCGCTTTGGACGCATCGTTGCCCGACTGCACGATGATGCCGCGCAGGATGTCGATCACCGTGGCCTGGCTGTTCAGCGGCAAGTACATGCAGGACTCGGTGCCCGAGCCCCGGCACCAGGCGTTCTCGCTGACGGAGACGAGGTCGTCCTGCTTGAGCTTGCCGGTGCGGATGGATTGCTCGACCAGGAAGCTGGTCATCATCTTGGTGAGAGAAGCGGGCGGCAGCGGTTCGTCCGCGTTCTCGGAGGCCAGCACCTGGCCGGAGTCGTAGTCCATCACCAGCCAGGCCTTGGCGGCCAGCACCGGCGGCCCGCCGGGCTCGGCGGAAGGGGTGACGGACGCCGGCGTGGCCGCTTTCTTCTGGGCCGCCTTGGAGGCGTGCTGCGGCGCGGCGAAGGATGCGGTAGATGGCACGAAGCCGCCGGCGGCGATGGCGAGGACGGCGGAAAGGATCAGGGAACAGTTGGCTTGCACGGTGCGCAGGGACAGGAAAACAAAAGGTGGTTCGGAGGCAGACTCAGCCGGCAGGCGGGAGTTCATTCCCACTCGATCGTCGCGGGCGGCTTGCTGCTCACGTCGTAGGTCACGCGGTTGATGCCGCGCACTTCGTTGATGATGCGGCTGGAAACCTTCTTGAGCAGCGCGTAGGGCAGCTCGGCCCAGTCGGCCGTCATGAAGTCGCTGGTCTGCACGGCGCGCAGCGCGACCACGTAGTCGTAGGTGCGGCCGTCCCCCATCACGCCCACGCTCTTGACGGGCAGGAACACCGTGAAGGCCTGGCTGGTCAGGTCGTACCAGGTCTTGCCGGTGGCGTCGTCGCGGAAGTTGCGCAGCTCCTCGATGAAGATCGCGTCGGCGCGGCGCAGCAGGTCGGCGTATTCCTTCTTCACTTCGCCCAGGATGCGCACGCCCAGGCCAGGGCCCGGGAACGGATGGCGGTAGACCATCTCGGGCGGCAGGCCCAGTGCCACGCCCAGTTCGCGCACCTCGTCCTTGAACAGGTCGCGCAGCGGCTCCAGCAGCTTGAGGCCCAGCTGCTCGGGAAGGCCGCCGACGTTGTGGTGGCTCTTGATCGTGACGGCCTTCTTGCTCTTGGCGCCGCCGGACTCGATCACGTCGGGGTAGATCGTGCCCTGGGCCAGCCATTTCGCCCCCTTGGCACCGGTGCCGACGAGCTTGGCCGCTTCCTGCTTGAACACCGTGACGAACTCGCCGCCGATGATCTTGCGCTTGGCCTCGGGGTCGCTGACGCCGGCCAGCTTGCCGAGGAACAGCTCGCTGGCATCGACGCGGATGACCTTGGCGTGCAGCTTGCCCGCGAACATGTCCATGACCATGTCGCCCTCGTTCAGGCGCAGGAGGCCGTGGTCCACGAACACGCAGGTCAGTTGGTCGCCGATGGCGCGGTGGATCAGCGCCGCAGCCACGCTGGAGTCGACGCCGCCGGACAGGCCCAGGATCACCTCCTCGTCGCCGACCTGTTCCCGGATCTGCGCCACGGCCTCGGCGATGTGGTCCTTCATGATCCAGTCGGCGTTCGCGCCGCAGATGCCTCGCACGAAGCGTTCGAGGATGGCATGGCCCTGCTTGGTATGCGTGACCTCGGGGTGGAACTGCACGGCGTAGAAGCGGCGCGCCTCGTCGGCCATGCCGGCGATGGAGCAGCTGTCGGTGCTCGCCATGAGCTTGAAGCCGGGCGGCAGCTCGGTCACCTTGTCGCCATGGCTCATCCAGACGTCCAGCATGCCGTGACCTTCGGGCGTGGCGAAGTCCTGGATGCCGTCGAAGAGCCGGGTGTGGCCGCGTGCGCGCACGGAGGCGAAACCGAACTCGCGCTTGTGGCCGCCCTCCACCTTGCCGCCGAGCTGGTGCGCCATGGTCTGCATGCCGTAGCAGATGCCCAGCACGGGCACGCCGAGTTCGAACACCGCCTGCGGTGCCTTGTCGGTGGTGTCTTCGTAGACGCTGGCGTGGCTGCCGGACAGGATCACGCCCTTGAGATGGCCGTCGGCGGCATAGGCGCGCACCCATTCGTCCGTCACGTCGCAGGGATGCACCTCGCTAAGCACATGGGCCTCGCGCACGCGGCGCGCAATCAGCTGCGTCACCTGGGAGCCGAAATCGAGGATGAGGATCTTGTCGTGGTTCATGGCTTGCGAAAGTGAAACGGGCAGCGTGTGCTGCCCGTGCCGTGGAGATGCGGGGGAATCAGGCCTGCGGCGGAATGCGCAGCACCTGGCCGGGGTAGATCTTGTCCGGGTGCGAGAGCATGGGCTTGTTGGCCTCGAAGATCTTGGGATAGGCGTTGGCGTTGCCGTAGAACTTCTTGGCAATGGCCGACAGCGTATCGCCGCGCACCACGGTGTGGTATTGGCTCAGGTCGGCCGGCTCGGTCGAGACGATCTCGTCGTTGACGCCGACCACGCCTTCCACGTTGCCGCAGCACAGGATGATCTTTTCCTTGACCTCCTGCGTGGGCACGGTACCGGACACGGTCACGATCTGGGTCGCACCGTCGAACGCGATGGTCAACGCGTCGGCGGGCAGGTTCTGCGCGCGGATGTAGTCGCCGATGGCCTTGGAGGCCACGGCGTTCGCCGCGGCCAGCTTCTCCTGGCTGCTGGGCTCGGCGGCGGCCGCGGCCACCTCGGGCTTCTTGCCGAACAGCTTCTCGCCGGCTTCCTTGATGAAAGACATCAGACCCATGAATCGCTCCTTGTATACGGTTGAGAGGCGCGGCTCATTCTGCCCGATAGTTCGGTGCTTCCTTGGTGATCTGCACGTCGTGCACATGGCTCTCGCGGATGCCGGCCGTGGTGATCTCCACGAACTCGGCCTTGTTGCGCATCTCCTCGATGCTGGCGCAGCCGCAGTAGCCCATGCTGGCGCGCACGCCGCCGGCCATCTGGTAGACGATGGAGATCATCGAGCCCTTGTAGGGCACGCGGCCCTCGATGCCTTCGGGCACGAGCTTGTCGGCGTTGGGATTGCCGGTGGACGACTCCTGGAAATAGCGGTCGGCGCTGCCCTGCTGCATCGCGCCGATGCTGCCCATGCCACGGTAGCTCTTGTAGCTGCGGCCCTGGAACAGGATGACCTCGCCCGGTGCCTCTTCCGTGCCCGCGAACATGCCGCCCATCATCACGGTGTAGGCGCCGGCGGCGATCGCCTTGGCGATGTCGCCGCTGTAGCGGATACCGCCGTCGGCGATCAGCGGTACGCCCGAACCGGCCAGCGCCGTGGCGACGTTGTCGATGGCCATGATCTGCGGCACACCGACACCAGCCACGATGCGCGTGGTGCAGATCGAGCCCGGGCCGATGCCGACCTTGACCGCGTCGGCACCGGCTTCCACCAAGGCCAGCGCGGCTGCGCCGGTGGCGATGTTGCCGCCGACCACATCGACCTGCGGGTAGTTCTGCTTGACCCAGCGCACGCGTTCGATCACGCCCTTGCTGTGGCCGTGGGCGGTGTCGACGACGATGGCATCCACACCGGCCTTGACCAGGGCCTCGACACGCTCCTCGGTGCCTTCGCCCACGCCGACCGCCGCACCCACGCGCAGGCGGCCGGACGCGTCACGTGCGGCGTTCGGAAAGCTGGTCTGCTTGGTGATGTCCTTCACCGTGATCAGGCCTTTGAGTTCGAAGGCGTCGTTGACGACCAGCAGGCGCTCGAGCTTGTGCTTGTTCAGCAGGGCCTTGGCGTCGACCAGCGTAGTGCCGTCCGGCACCGTGATCAGGCGTTCGCGCGGCGTCATGATGTCGCGCACGGGCACGTCGTAACGGGTCTCGAAGCGCAGGTCGCGGCCGGTCACGATGCCGATGACCTTGCCGGCCTCGATGACCGGGAAGCCCGAGATGCCCAGTTCTTCGGACAGCTGCATGACCTGCAGCACCGTGTGCTCGGGCGTGATCACCACCGGATCGCGCAGCACGCCGGATTCATAGCGCTTGACGCGCGCCACCTCGGCCGCCTGCTGCTGGGCCGTGAGGTTCTTGTGCACGATGCCCATGCCGCCCTCTTGCGCGATGGCGATCGCCAGGCGCGCCTCGGTCACGGTGTCCATGGCGGCGGACACCAGGGGCAGGTTCAGGGCGATGTTGCGGGAGAAACGGGTCGCGAGGGAGGTGTCCTTGGGCAGGACTTGGGAGTACGCCGGCACCAGCAACACATCGTCGAAGGTGAGCGCTTTTCCGAGGAGGCGCATGAGAAAGCTCCAAAAAAAAGATTGTACCCGCGTGCGATTTGCGCGAAACCCGGCCGCTACACTGGCCCGATGCGCGCCGTGGTTGCTCTCCTGCTGATTCTGGGAACTGCCCTGTCCCTGCCGGCGTCTGCGCAGTGGATGTGGCGTGATGCGAACGGCAAGCCCGTGTTCAGCGACCGGCCGCCGCCGGCCGACATTCCCGACCGCAGCATCGTGCAGCGTCCCAGCGCTGCTGCCCGTGCAGCGGCCCCCGCGCCAGCGGCGACGGCATCCGCCGCCTCCCCAGCACCTGCGCCGCCCGGTGGCATGGACAGGGAACTCGAGCAGCGCCGCCAGCAGGCCGAGGCCGCGGAAGCTGCAAAACAGAAGGCCGCGCAGGAGGTGCAGGCCAAAGCCCGCGCCGACAATTGCACGCGCACCCGGCAGAACAAGGCAAGCCTGGATTCGGGCATCCGCATCACGCGCACCAACGCCCAGGGCGAGCGCGAATTCCTCGACGATGCGCAGCGTGCCGCCGAGCAGCGCCGCACGCAGGACATCATCGCGCGCGACTGCACGCCCAGCGCACAGCTTCAGTAGCCGGCCTTGGCCCCAGGGCGACGCTTGGCGAACAGACCCGCGGAACGCGCGCCCTGCTGCGCGAAGCGCTCGCGCCGCGCCGCCTTGGGGTCCACCAGCAAGGGCCTGTAAAACTCGACGCGGTCGCCTTCCCGCAAGCCTTGCGCGGCCGTGGCCTTGCGGCCCCAGATGCCGGTCGGCATGTCGGCCAGCGCCAGCCCCTTGAAGGCAGGCAGCGCCTGCGCCGCGCGCACGGCATCGGCCAGGCATGCGCCGGCTGGCAGTTGCACACGGGCCTCGACCACCTGCCGCGGACCGGCGGCCGCCACCACCTCCACTGTGATGGTGGGGACGGCGCTCATCCGCCGTAGACCTGCTCGGCGCGCTTGACGAAGGCGTCGACCAGGCTGCCTGCGATGCGGTCGAACACAGGGCCGACGACAGCCGCGAGCGCCATGCTGGAAAAGCCGTAGCGCAACTCCAGGCCCACGCGGCAGGCGCCCTGCGTGCCGTCGCCCACGGGCTGGAAGGTCCAGTCGCCCTCCAGCTTGGAGAACGGCCCCTTGACCAGCCGCATGCCGATCTGCCGGCCCGGCACATGGGTGTTGCGCGTGGTGAAGCTCTGGTGGATGCCGGCGAACGCGATGCCGACTTCAGCCGTCATGCCGTCGGCGTGCCGCTCGAGCACGGCGGCGCGGTCGCACCAGGGCAGGAACTGGGGATACTGGTCGACCTGGGCCACCAGATCGAACATCTGTTCGGCGCTGTACCAGATCAGGACGGACTTCTGGACGGTTTTCATAGAATCGCGGATTCCGCCGGATTCTAGACAGGCTTGCTTCACCGGCCTTTGTCCCCACCTGCACAGGCCATGGCCAAGAAACCCCAAGCAACTTCCTCCCGCATCGCCGACAACAAGAAGGCCGCCTTCAATTACTTCTTCGAGGAGAAGTACGAGGCCGGCATGGTGCTGGAAGGCTGGGAGGTCAAGGCCTTGCGCGAGGGCAAGGTGCAGCTGACCGACGGCTACGTGGTCGTGCGCGACGGCGAGATGTTCGTGATCGGATGCCAGATCAACCCGCTCAAGTCCGCCTCCACCCACGTGAACCCGGACAGCGTGCGCACCAAGAAGCTGCTGCTGCACAAGGAGCAGATCAAGCGCCTCACGGGCAAGGTCGAGCAGAAGGGCTACACGCTGGTGCCGCTCAACCTGCACTGGAAGGACGGCAAGGTCAAGTGCGAGATCGCGCTGGCCAAGGGCAAGGCCGAGCACGACAAGCGCGACACCATCAAGGACCGCGAAGGCAAGCGCGAGGTCGAGCGCGCGATGAAGTCGCGCAACCGCTGAAGCCGCCCCAGGGCCGCACGCTACAGCGCGCCCAGCACCGATGCGGAGAACAGCAGCGGCGCCGGCGCCGCTTCCTGGCTCCTGGCCCAGCCCAGCAGCGCCTCAGCCGGCATCGGCCGGGCGAACTGGTAGCCCTGCAGTTCGTCGCAGCCCATCTGCACCAGGATCTGGCTCTGCCCGGCGGTTTCCACGCCTTCGGCCACCACGCGCAGGCCCAGCGCATGCGCCAGCCGGATCACCGCATCGACGACGGCGCGTGCGTCCTGACTCTGCTCCAGATCCTGCACGAAGCTGCGGTCGATCTTGAGCTGGTGCGCCGGCAGCTGGCGCAGGTAGCTCAGGCTGCAGTAGCCGACGCCGAAATCGTCGATGGCGAGGAACACGCCGATGCGGGCCAGGTCGTCGAACACGCGTTGCGTCTCCTGCACGTCCTCCATGGCCACCGACTCGGTGATCTCGCACAGCAGCTGCGCGGCCGGCACGGCGTGCCGGTTGAGCGCCTGGGCGATGCGCTGCACGAGGTCGCTCTCGCGCAACTGGTGCACCGAAAGGTTGATGGCCACGCGCATGTGCAGCCCGTCGCGCGCCCACGCCGCCATTTGCCGGCAGGCCTCCTCGATGACCCAGGCGCCCAGCTGGTTGATGAGGCCGAAGCGTTCGGCCAGCGCGATGAAGCGGTCCGGCTCGACCATGCCGCGCAGCGGGTGCTGCCAGCGCAGCAAGGCCTCCACGCCGTGGACCTGCCTGCGCTGCCCGTCCACCTTGGGCTGGTAATGCAGGACCAGCTGGCCGCGCGCCACGGCCTGGCGCAGGTCGGCCAGCAGGCTCATCTGCTCGCCGGCGTTCAGGTCCATGTGCGACTCGAACAGTGCGCAGCCGTTGCCGCCGTTGCGTTTGGCCGCGTACATCGCCGCATCGGCATTGGCCACCAGCTTGTCGCGCTGTCCATGTTCCGGGTAGACCGCCACGCCGACCGAGCCGGCCACCCGCACCGTGCGCCCGGCTGCCACGAAGGGCGCATCCAGCGCCTGCACCACGCGGCCGGCCAGCGCCATGCAGTCCACCACGCTGCCGGCGTCCTCCACCAGCATCAGAAACTCATCGCCGCCCATGCGGGCCACGGTGTCGCTGCTGCGCGCGAGCCGCTGCAGGCGGTCGCCGGCCTCTTTGAGCACCGCATCGCCGGCGGCATGGCCGTAGGTGTCGTTGATGGGCTTGAAGCCATCCAGGTCGATGAACAGCACGCCGATCATTTCCGGCTTGCGCCCGCCGCCGCGCTCGGCCGCGCGGTCGTGCCGCTGCAGCGCGTGCTGCAGGCGGTCCTCGAACAGCAGGCGGTTCGGCAGGCCCGTCAGTGCGTCGCTGAACACGCGCCTGTGCAGCGCATGGTTGTCCGACTCCACCAAGCGCAGGCGCGCCTGGGCCACGCCCAGCGAGGCGTTGTCGCGTTGCACGCGGCTGTCCAGCGCGGCCAGCACCAGCGTCGCGGCCAGCAGCACGGCGCAGACCACGCCCACGGCCACGGCCAGGCCGGAGCCGCCCAGGGCGTCCGCACTCAGGCACAACGTGCCCACGGGAAAAGCGGCGGCCTGCATGCCGGTGTAGTGCATGCCCGAGATCGCCAGGCCCATCACGGCCGCTGCGCCGATCTGGTAGGGGCGGCGCCGCAGGTCGTCGAAGCTGCGCAGCCAGAAGAACAGCCACAACGCGACGCCCGAGGCGACCGCGGCGATCGTCGCCGAAGCCAGAACCCAGGCCATGTCCCAGACGATGGCGGGCGCCATGTCCAGCGCTGCCATGCCGGCGTAATGCATGGCGCAGATGCCCATGCCCATGACCAGCGCGCCGGCCACCAGACGGGCAACGTCCAGCCGCCCCTGGCTGGCGACGCCGAGCGCCACGGCGGAAGTCAGCACGGCGGCGCACAGCGACGCCAGGGTCAGCCCATAGCTGTAGCCGAGCCGGATCGGCAGCGAGAAGGCCAGCATGCCGATGAAATGCATGGACCAGATGCCCACCCCCATCACCAGCGAGCCCCCCGCCCCCCACAGCAACGCCACCAGGCGTTCCGGGCGGTGGACGCGCGAGGCAAGGTCGAGCGCGACATAGGACGCCAGGGCCGCGATCACCACCGAGGTCAGCACACCCCAGGGGTCGTACGAAGTCGGGAGATAGAGCATCGGCACACTACTCCTCGTGCGCCCGCGCGTCGGGCATGGCGCAGTTTCTAATTGTTACTGAAATCGTGCGATTCAGGTGCAACTTTGGCGCCGGATTCAGAGCACATCGTCTCAGGCATGGCCGAGCACCGAATCGGAGAACGCCAACGGGCCCGCGCCGGGCGTGCGGTCGTCGTCGCCGTCCTGGGCCCAGGACTGCAGGGCCTGCGCCGACATCGGCCGCGCGAAGTGGTAACCCTGCAATTCGTCGCAGCCCATCTGCAGCAGGATGTCCTTCTGCGCCGCCGTCTCCACGCCTTCGGCGACCACGCGCAGGCCGAGCGCGTGCGACAGGCGGATCACCGCGTCGACGACGGCCCGCGCGTCGTTGCTGTGCTCCAGGTCCTGCACGAAGCTGCGGTCGATCTTGAGCTGGCGCGCCGGCAGCTGCCGCAGGTAGCTCAGGCTGGAGTAGCCTGTGCCGAAGTCATCGATCGACAGGTACACGCCGATGCGCGCGAGGTTGTCGAAGGTGCGCTGCGTGGCCTTGATGTCCTCCATGGCCACAGATTCGGTGATCTCGCAAAGCAGTTGCGAGGGCGGCACGAAGTTGCGCTGCAGCGCTTGCTCGATGCGCCGCACGAGATCGCTTTCGCGCAGCTGGTGCACCGACAGGTTGACCGACACGCGCATGCGCAGGCCCTGGTCGGCCCAGGCATGCATTTGCCGGCAGGCCTCGTCGATGACCCAGCCACCCAGCTGGTTGATGAGGCCGAAGCGCTCGGCCAGCGGGATGAACTCCTCGGGCTCCACGAGGCCGCGCTCGTGATGCTGCCAGCGCAGCAAGGCCTCCACGCCGTGCACCTGGCCCCGCTTGCCGTCGATCTTGGGCTGGTAGTGCAGCACGAGCTGGCCGCGCGCCAGCGCCTGGCGCAGGTCGCTGAGCAGGCTCAGCTGCTCGCCCGCGCTGCGGTCCATGTGGGCTTCGAACAGCGCACAGCTGTTGCCGCCATTGCGCTTGGCGACATACATCGCGGCGTCCGCGTTGGCCACGAGCTTATTGCGCTCGCCCTGGTCCGGGTAGACCACCACGCCGATGGAGCAGCCGATCTGCACGCTGCGCCCCGCCACCTCGAAGGGCTGGCTCAGCGCCTGCGCCACGCGGCCGCCCAGGGTCATGCAGTCGGCCACGCTGCCAGCGTCCTCCACGAGCAGCAGGAATTCGTCACCGCCCACGCGCGCCACCGTGTCGCTGCTGCGCGCCAGCTGCTGCAGACGGCCGGCCGCGGCCTTGAGCACGGCGTCGCCGGCGGCGTGGCCGAAGAGATCGTTGACCGGCTTGAAGCCGTCCAGGTCGATGAACAGCACGCCGATGCGCTCGGCCTTGCGCTGGCTGATGCGCTCGTCGGCGCGCTCGTGGCGCGACAGGGCATGGGCCAGGCGGTCTTCGAACAGCAACCGGTTGGGCAGGCCGGTCAGCGGGTCGCTGAAGGCGCGCCGGTGCAATTCATCGTTGGCCGACTGCAGCTCGGCATTGGCCGCCTGCAGCGATGATGACAGCCGGGCCGTGCGGCGCTGCACGCGGTAGTCCCAGGAGGAAACCGCCAGCGTCAGCAGCAGCAACAGCACGCAGGCCACCCCCACCGCGATGGCCAGGCCGCGGCCACCCAGCGCGTCCACGCTCAGGCAGACCGCGTCCAGCGGGAAGGAGGCGGCCGCCATGCCCGCGTAGTGCATGCCGGCGATCGCCAGACCCATCACAACGGCCGCCACGATCTGGTAGATCCAGCCGCGCAGGCCTTGGAAGCCGCGCAGCCAGAAGAACAGGCACAGCGCCACGCCCGAGGCACCGACCGCGATCGCCGCCGAGGCCGCCACCCAGCCCATGTTCCAGACGATGCCGGGCGACATGTCCAACGCCGCCATGCCCGTGTAGTGCATGGCGCAGATACCCAGGCCCATGACGCCCGCGCCGAGCAGCACGCGCGCCAGGCCCAGCCGCCCCAAGCTGGCGATACCCAACGCCACGCCCGAGGTGAACACTGCCGCCACGAACGAGGCCGCCGTCAGTCCGGGCGTGTAGCCCAGCGGAATCGGCAGCGAGAACGCCAGCATGCCGACGAAGTGCATGGACCAGATGCCGGTGCCCATGACCAGCGACCCACCGCTCCACCACAACAGCGCCGCGAGCCGATCGGGCTGGCGCACGCGCCGCGCCAGGTCGAGCGTCACATAAGACGCCACGGTGGCGATCAGCACCGAGGCCAGGACGCCCCAGACATCGTAGGAGGTGGGAAGAAAGCGCATCGAACCGTGCCGCCCGGTGCGGTCCGGGCGCCTGTGGCGAAAGCTTCATTATTGCCATTACCGCTCTATTCATCCGCCTATTTGTCACCAATTTGAGGACGAATGACCGGTGCGGACCCGCCCATAATCGCCGCCCATGTCTTCGCCCACCTGGCCGGCCCCTGCCGGCGCCATCACCGACGTGGCCGGCATCGCGGTCGGCCATTTCACCGATTCCCGCCGTCCGACCGGCTGCAGCGTGGTGCTGGCGCGCGGCGGTGCCGTGGCCGGCGTGGACGTGCGCGGCGCCGCGCCCGGCACGCGCGAGACCGACCTGCTGGCGCCGTCCAACCTGGTCGAGCGCGTGCACGCCGTCATGCTGGCCGGTGGCAGCGCCTTCGGCCTGGCCGCGGCCGACGGCGCCATGCGCTGGCTCGAGGAGCAAGGCGTGGGGTTGGACGTGCGCTTCGCGACCGTGCCGCTGGTGCCGGCCGCCGTGCTGTTCGACCTGCCGCTGGGCGATGCCCGCATCCGCCCCGACGCGGCCGCCGGCTATGCCGCCTGCGCCGCTGCGAGCCACGATGCGCCGGCCCAAGGCAACGTGGGCGCGGGCGCCGGGGCCATGGTCGGCAAGGTGTTCGGCGCGGCGCGCGCCATGAAGGGCGGCATCGGCACGGCCAGCGTCCGCGTGGACGGCGTGACCGTGGGCGCCCTGGTGGCGGCCAACCCGCTCGGCGACGTGATCGATCCGGCCACGGGCCGCGTGGTCGCCGGCGCACGCACGGCCGACGGCCGCGCGCTGCTGGACACACGCCGCGCGCTGCTGGCCGGCGAGGCGCCCCGCCCCATCCTGGCCGGCACCAACACCACACTGGCCGTGATCGCCACCGACGCGGCGATCACCAAGCCCCAGGCGCACCGGCTGGCCCAGGCCGGCCACGATGGCCTGGCCCGCACCATCAACCCGGTGCACACCATGTCGGACGGCGACACCGTGTTCGCCCTGGCCACGGGCCTGGCCCAGGCGCCCGCGCCCGGCATGATGGTGCTGGCCACCATGGCGGCCGAGGCCGTGGCGCGCGCCGTGCTGCAGGCGGTGTGGGCAGCCGAGGCGATCAGCGCTGGCGATCTGCAGCTGCCCGCGGCCCGCGATTTCGCCCGCCCATGAAAGCCCTGCCCCGCACGCTGCGGCTCGCGCTGCTGGGCCTGCGCGACCTGCTGGTCTCGGCCGGCCCGCTGGTGCTGCTGCCTATCGCCATCCTGGCGGCCGCTTACTGGTACCTACAACCACAGCCGCCGACCAGCCTGCGGCTGGCCACCGGCCCGGCCGGCAGCGCCTATGCCACCTTCGGCCAGCGCTATGCCGAGGCGCTGCGCAGCCACGGCATCACGGTGGACCTCGTGCCCACCGACGGCTCGCTCGACAATCTCGCGCTGCTGCGCCAGGGCGGAGCCGACGCGGCCTTCGTGCGCGGCGGCAGCGCCGACCCGGTGGCCGACGAGGAAGCCGGCCTGCAGTCGCTGGGCGCGTTGTTCTACGAGCCGCTCTGGATCTTCTACCGGCCCGACGCCCTGCCGCCCGCGGCGCGGCGCGCCGGTCCGCTGCAGTCGCTGGCGACTCTCAAGCCCCTGCGCGTGAACGTGGACAAGGCCGGCAGCGGCGTGCCCGACATCCTGGAGCGCATGCTGCGCGCCAACCGGCTCGACCCGGCCGCCATGCAGATCTCGCACCTGGCGCAGAGCCCGGCCACCGAGGCGCTGGCAGGCGGCCTGCTCGACGTGGTGGTGCTGGCTTCTGCGCCAGAGTCCCCGCTCGTGCAGCGGCTGCTGCGCGCGCCTGGCGTCGCGCTGGTGGACCTGCGCCAGAGCGACGCCTACACGCGCCTGTTCCCGTTCCTCTCTTCCGTGCGCCTGCCGCGCGGCATCGTCGACCTGGCCCGCGACCAGCCGTCCGAGGACGTGGCCATGCTGGCGGCCACCACCTCGCTGCTGGTGCGCGAGCAGACCCACCCGGCGCTGCGCCAGCTGCTGGCGCAGGCCGCCCAGGGCATCCACGGCGGAGCCGGCTGGTTCAACCGCGCGCGCGACTTCCCGAACACGCGCACCAGCGAGTTGCCCGTGAGCAGCGAGGGCGACCGCGCCATCAACGGCCAGCCGCCGTTCTGGCAGCGCTACCTGCCGTTCTGGGCCAGCAACCTGGTCGAACGCATGTGGCTGGTGCTGGGCGGCCTGCTGGTGCTGCTGCTGCCGCTGTCGCGCGTGGTGCCACCGCTCTACACCTTCCGCGTGCGCCGGCGTGTGTTCCGTTGGTATGCGCGCCTGCGCGAGATCGAGGCGCGCACAGGCGATGCCGACGCATCGCCCGAACGCCTGCTCGAAGAGCTGGACCACCTCGACCGTGTGGTCGACAAGGTGGCGGTGCCGCTGTCTTACGCGGACGAGCTGTACGCGCTGCGGCACAACATCCATGCAGCGCGCAAGCGTGTGCTCGCGCGCCGCCTGGACCCGGGCGACTGATTACTTGAGCGCCTTGAAACGCACGCGCTTGGGCTTGGCGCCCTCCTCGCCCAGGCGCTTCTTCTTGTCGGCCTCGTACTCCTGGTAGTTGCCGTCGAAGAACACCCATTGCGAATCGCCTTCGGCGGCCAGGATATGGGTGGCGATGCGGTCCAGGAACCAGCGGTCGTGGCTGATGACCAGCACGGTGCCCGCGTATTCCAGCAGCGCGTCTTCCAGCGCGCGCAGGGTTTCCACGTCCAGGTCGTTGGACGGTTCGTCCAGCAGCAGCACATTGCCGCCCTGGATCAGCGTCTTGGCCAGGTGCAGCCGGCCGCGCTCACCGCCCGACAGGTTGCCGACCTTCTTCTGCTGGTCCTGGCCGTTGAAGTTGAAGCGGCCCGCATAGGCGCGGCTGGCCATCTGGAACTTGCCGACGTTGATGATGTCCAGGCCACCCGAGATGTCTTCCCAGACGGTCTTGTCGTTGGCCAGCGCATCGCGCGACTGGTCCACGTAGGCCATCTTGACGGTCTGGCCGATCACCACCTGGCCGCTGTCGGGCTGTTCGCGGCCGGCGATCAGCTTGAACAGCGTGGACTTGCCGGCGCCGTTGGGGCCGATGATGCCGACGATGGCACCCGCCGGGATGTTCATCGACAGGTTGTCGATCAGCACGCGGTCGCCGAAGCTCTTGCTGACGTTGTGGAATTCGATGACTTGGCTGCCCAGGCGGTCCGCCACAGGGATGAAGATCTCCTGCGTTTCGTTGCGCTTCTGGTATTCGAAGTCGCTCAGTTCCTCGAAGCGCGCGATGCGCGCTTTGCTCTTGGACTGGCGGCCCTTGGCGTTCTGGCGCACCCACTCCAGTTCCTTCTTCAGGGCCTTGGCGCGGGCCTCCTCGCCCTTTTGCTCAGCCTCCAGGCGGTTCTGCTTCTGCAGCAGCCACTCGCTGTAGTTGCCCTTGTAGGGGATGCCGCGGCCGCGGTCCAGTTCCAGGATCCACTCGGCCGCGTTGTCCAGGAAGTAGCGGTCGTGGGTGATGGCCACCACGGTGCCCGTGAAGCGCTGCAGGAAGATTTCCAGCCACTCGACCGACTCGGCGTCCAAGTGGTTGGTGGGTTCGTCGAGCAGCAGCATGTCGGGCTTGGACAGCAGCAGCTTGCACAGCGCCACGCGGCGCTTCTCACCACCGGACAAGAGGCCGATCTTGGCGTCCCAGGCGGGCAGGCGCAGCGCGTCTGCCGCGATCTCGATCTGGTGTTCCGAATCGGTGCCGGCGGCGGCAATGATGGCCTCGAGCTCGGCCTGTTCGGCAGCCAGCTTGTCGAAGTCGGCGTCGGGCTCGGCGTAGGCGGTGTAGACCTCTTCCAGGCGGGCCTTGGCGGTGTTCACCTCGCCCATGGCCTCGTCGATGGCCTGGCGCACCGTGTGCTCGGGGTCGAGCTTGGGCTCCTGCTCCAGGTAGCCGATGGACAGGCCGGCCATGGGCACGGCCTCGCCCTCGATCTCCTTGTCCACGCCGGCCATGATCTTGAGCAGCGAGGACTTGCCGGAGCCGTTCAAGCCCAGCACGCCGATCTTGGCGCCCGGGAAGAAGGACAGCGAAATGTCTTTCAAGATCTGCCGCTTGGGCGGCACGGTCTTGGAGACGCGGTTCATGGTGTAGACGTACTGGGCCATGCAGAAGGTCCTGGACAGAGCGGAAAAAAGAAGGGCCGTAGAGACCGGCCGAATCGGGGATTATCGTCTGCGTGCGACAATGCGCCGGCGATGGCCTTCCAGTTGGCCATCGCACCAGCGCTCCGCTGGGGGGACACGGGCTCCGCCAAGGCAACCCGCTCCCTGCTTCTCCTCCAATACGTCTGCCTAAGACTGGTGCGATGGCCCTCCATCGCGACAGGCCGATCCCATAGCGCCCAGGAAGGGTGCCCCATTGCTGTCCATGACATTTGACGAACTGAACCTGGCTCCGGCCATCCTGCAAGCCGTGCGCGAGCAGGGCTACGACACTCCCACCGCGATCCAGGCCCAGGCCATTCCGGTCATCCTCGAGGGCCGCGACCTGCTGGGCGGCGCCCAGACCGGCACCGGCAAGACCGCCGCCTTCACGCTGCCGCTGCTGCAGCGCCTCTCGCAAAGCCAGGCCCCGCGCAGCAAGTTCGGCGGCAAGGGCATCCGCGCCCTGGTGCTGACGCCCACGCGCGAACTCGCCGCCCAGGTCGAGGAATCGGTGCAGACCTATGGCAAGCACCTGGACCTGAACTCCACCGTGATCTTCGGCGGTGTCGGCATGAACCCGCAGATCGACCGCCTGCGCAAGGGCGTTGACGTGCTGGTCGCCACGCCGGGCCGCCTGCTCGACCTGCAACAGCAGGGCGCGCTGGACCTGGGCCAGGTGCAGATCCTGGTGCTCGACGAAGCCGACCGCATGCTGGACATGGGCTTCATCCACGACGTGAAGAAGGTATTGGCCCTGGTGCCCAAGGACAAGCAGAGCCTGCTGTTCTCGGCCACGTTCAGCGACGAGATCCGCGACCTGGCCTCCACATTGCTGCGCGAGCCCCAGCACATCCAGGTCACGCCGCGCAACACGACAGTGCAGCGCATCACCCAGGTGATCCACCCCGTGGGCCGCAACAAGAAAAAGGCCGCGCTGCTGCACATCATCCAGCAGCACAACTGGAGCCAGGTGCTGGTGTTCACGCGGACCAAGTTCGGCGCCAACCACGTGGCCGAGTTCCTGTCCAAGAACGGTGTCACGGCCATGGCCCTGCACGGCAACAAGAGCCAGGGTGCCCGCACCCAGGCGCTGGCCGGCTTCAAGAGCGGCGACGTGCGCGCGCTGGTGGCCACCGACATCGCGGCCCGCGGCATCGACATCGACGAGCTGCCGCATGTCGTGAACTACGAGATCCCCAACATCAGCGAAGACTACGTGCACCGCATCGGCCGCACGGGCCGCGCCGGTGCCAGCGGCGAAGCGGTGAACCTGGTCTGCATGGACGAGGAAGGCTTCATGCAGGACATCGAGGACTTCACCAAGCAGCGCATCCCGGTGCAGGTGCTGGAAGGCTTCGGTCCCGAGGCCGGCGAGAAGGCCGAGCCCATCGCCATGGGCCGCCAGACCCTGTGGGGCGGCGCCGGCAAGCCGCCGAGCCGCGAGGTCATGGCCGCCGCGGCCAAGGCCGCGCGCAGCGAGATGATGCAGCGCATCCGCGAGAACAAGGGCCAGAACGGTGGCGGTGGCGGCCGCGGCCAAGGTGGTGGCAATGGCGGCGGACGCTCGGCCCAAGGCCCGCAACAGCGTGCGCCCCAGGGCGGTGGCAACGGCGGTGGCGGCGGCCGTCCAGCCGGTGGCCACAACGGTCCCCGCCACCACGGCGGCGGCGCTGGTGGTGGTGGCGGCCATGGCCAGCCCGATCCGCTGCGCACGTCGACGCTGGGCGGCCGTGCCAAGCCGGCGCAGCGCAGCAACGCAGTTGGCCAGCCTGACCCGATGCGCACCAGCGTGGACAGCATGGGCGGCGGTGGCCGCAACCGCGGCTTCGGCGGAGCCGGTGGCCGTGGCGGCCGGGGCGGTGGCCACGGCGGCGGTGGCCGTGGCGGCTTCGGCGGTGGCGGTGGCGGCGGCTACGGCCGCTGAGTTCCTCAGTCCCTCACGAACAGCGTGCGCAGGGGCTGGTCGCCGACCTGGCGGCTCCAATGCCCGTGCACGCTGGGGTCGAACGTGCTGCCTGGCGGCAGCACGTCGGCCGAATAGAAATGCTCGCCGGGCCCGAACACGCGCGAGCTGCCATCCTGCAGTCCGACCTCCATCTGGCCCGACAGGATCACCACCCACTGCGGCGTGAGCGTCACATGGAACTGGCTGCGAAAACCCACCGGGCTTTCGCGCAGCTGGTAGCCGCCGCTGGGCAGAAGCGCCGACAGCGCGGACTGCGGCGTGCCTTGGTCCAGCGCCACGTCTTCTTCCTTGAAGCGGGCGCGGCCATCGGTGTCGGTGAACAGAATCGTCTTGCGGAAAGTGGGCATGCGGCAGATCCTCGGAAAGCCGCGCATTGTCGCGCGGTATAAACGTCGCCCATGCCATCGCCTTCCTTCCCTTTGCTCGCCATCGACTGGGGCACGAGTTCGCTGCGCGGCGCACGCATCGCCGCCGACGGACAGGTGCTCGAGCAGCGCAGCCTGACCCGCGGCATCCTGAGCGTGCCGGCCGGCGGTTTCGAGGCTACGCTCGACGAGGCCTTCGGCGATTGGCGCGCCCAGAGCGCGCTGTGCCTGGTCTCCGGCATGGCCGGCAGCCGCCAGGGCTGGATCGAGGCGCCTTACTGGCCCTGCCCGGCCGGCTTCGCCGAACTGGCGGCGCAACTGGCCTGGGTTCCGCAGGCGCGCAGCCCCGTCGCCATCGTGCCTGGCCTGTCCATGGACCAGGGCGGCGTACCCGAGGTGATGCGCGGCGAGGAAGTGCAGATCTTCGGCGCCATGCAGTGGAGCGGGCTGTCCGACGGGCTGTTCGTGCTGCCCGGCACGCACAGCAAGTGGGCGACGGCCGAGGCCGGCCGCGTGCACGGCTTTCGCAGCTTCATGACGGGCGAGGTCTACGCGCTGCTGAGCCAGCATTCCATCCTGGCGCGCACGCTAAACGCCGACGCGCCGTTCGACGAGGCCGCCTTCGTGCAGGGCGTGACCCGCGCGCGCGGTGCGGGCGGCCTGCTGCACCATGCCTTCGGCGCGCGCGCGCTCACGTTGTTCGGCCGGCTCGATGCCGACCGCATGGCCAGCTACCTCTCCGGCCTCGTGATCGGTGCCGAGCTGCACGGTGCCGCACCCCGGCCCGACGCGCCCGTGGTGCTGATCGGGTCCGACACGCTCACCGCCCGCTACGCGCTCGCGCTCGACGTCCACGGCGTCGCGAGCCGCCGCCTGGGCGCCGAGGCCACCTGGGCCGGGCTCCATGCCCTGGCCCGCACCCTGGATTGACGCGATGCCCACCGACGATCTCCTGAGCGCCGCCATGCGCACCCTGCCCCTGGTCGCGATCCTGCGCGGCCTGACGCCGGCAGAGGCCCCCGCCGTCGGCGACGCGCTGGTCACAGCAGGCTTCGCCATGCTGGAGGTGCCGCTGAACTCGCCGCAGCCGCTGGACAGCATCGCGCTGCTGGCGGCACGCCATCCGGCCAAGCTGGTCGGTGCTGGCACGGTGCTGACGGCGGCCCAGGTGCGCGAGGTGCATGGCGCCGGCGGCCGCCTCGTCGTCGCACCCAACTTCGATGCCGAGGTCGTGCGCGAGGCCGTGCGCCTGGGCATGGTCTGCTTGCCCGGGATCCTGACGCCGACCGAGGCCTTCGGCGCGCTCGCGGCCGGTGCCCACGGGCTCAAGTTGTTCCCGGCCGAGATGGGGTCCCCGGCAGTGGTCAAGGCCCTGCTCGCCGTGCTGCCGGCCGGAACGCCGCTGCTGCCGGTGGGTGGCGTCTTGGTGGCCAACATCGCCGACTGGCGCGCTGCGGGCGCGGCCGGCTGCGGCATCGGCTCGGCGCTGTACAAGCCCGGCAAAAGCGCCGCAGCCGTGGCGCAGGACGCCCGCGCGTTCGCGGCGGCCTGGCACGGCACGCAGGCGGCCTGACGCCGATCAGGGGCCGGCCACGCCCTGCTCGCGCAACAGCCGGTCCAGCGCATCGGCCGCCAGCGGCCGGCTGAAAAAGTAACCCTGGAAGGCCTGGCAACCCTCGCTGGCCAGGAAATCGCGCTGCGCGGCGGTCTCCACGCCTTCGGCGATCACGTTCAGCCCCAGGCTCTGCGCGAGCCGGATCACGGTGCGCGCGATCGCCGAATCGTTGGCATCGACGAGCACGTCGCGCACGAAGGACTGGTCGATCTTGAGCTGGTCCAGCGGCAGCTTCTTGAGGTAGGTCAGCGAGGAGTAGCCGGTGCCGAAGTCGTCGAGCGCGAAGCGCACGCCCAGGTCTTTCAGTGCATCCATCTTGGAGACGATGGATTGCATGTCGTCGACCAGCACGCTCTCGGTCAATTCGAGCTTGAGCCGCTGCGGATCGGCGCCCGTCTGCTCGAGCACCGAGCGCACCTGGCGCACGAACTCGTTGTGCCGGAACTGCCGTGCGCTGACGTTGACGGCCATGGTCAACCCGGCCAGTGCCGGCTGCCGGCCCCACTCGGCCAGCTGCGTGCAGGCGATCTCCAGCACGCGGTGGCCCAGCAGCAGGATCATGCCGGTCTCCTCGGCCAGCGGAATGAACTCGGCCGGCGAGACCAGACCGCGCGCCGCGTGGCGCCAGCGCACCAGCGCCTCCACGCCCGTGATACGGCCCGCGCCATCGACCTGTGGCTGGTACTGCAGGAAGAACTCGCGCTGCACGAAGGCCTGGCGCAGATCGCCCTCCAGCGCCGCGCGTGCCGTCACGGCGGCCTCCAGGCCCGGGTCGAAGAAGCGCAGCGTGTGCTTGCCGGCGGCCTTGGCCTGGTACATCGCGATGTCGGCCTGTTTGAGCAGATCGCCCGTGCTCTCGGTGCCCGCGCTGAAGCTCGCCACGCCGATGCTGGCCGTGCTCTGGTGTTCGTAGCCTTCCAGCCGGTAGGGCTGGGCCAGTGCGGCCAGGATCTTCTCGCCCACGCGCCGGGCCTGCACGGCGATCTCCTGCGGCACGGCGCTGAGCTCCTCGAGCACGATCACGAACTCGTCACCGCCCAGCCGCGCCACCGTGTCGACCTCGCGCACGCACGACACCAGGCGCATGGCCACCTGCTGCAGCAGCATGTCGCCCTTGTCGTGGCCCAGCGTGTCGTTCAGGGTCTTGAAATTGTCCAGGTCCATGCACAGCAGCGCGCCGCCGGTACGGTGCCGCACGCAGCTGGCCAGCGCCTTGTGCAGCCGGTCCTGCAGCAGCTGGCGGTTCGGCAGGCTGGTCAGGCCGTCGTAGAAGGCCAGCTTCTGGATCTTGGCCTCGGCCTGCTTGCGCTGCGTGATGTCGGTGTCGATCATGAGCACGGAGCGCGGCACGCCCTGCTCGTCGCGCACCAGCGTCCAGCGCGCCTCCACCTGCACGGCCTGGCCCAGCTTGCGCCGCCGCGCCACCTCGCCGTTCCACTCGCCGCTGGCCATGAGTTCGTCGTGCGCGTGACCGCCCATGGTCTCGTCCTCGAACAGCAGCCTGGCCACCGATTGGCCGATGGCCTCCTCGGCGCGCCAGCCGTAGAGACGCTCTGCGCTCTTGTTCCAGTACTGCACGCGGCCTTCGGTGTCGGCCACGACGATGGCGTCGCGCGCCTTGTCCAGCAGCGAGGCCTGGTGGCGGATGTGCTCGTCGGCCTGGCGGCGGTCGAGTTCCGCGGCCACGCGCACCGAGAAAATGCGCAGCGTCGAGGCCAGGAATTCCTGGTGCCGCAATGGCTCGGAGAACACCACCAGCACCAATCCGCTCACGCGCTGGTGTGCGTCGAAGAGGCTGTGTCCGGCATAGGCCTGGCCTCCGATGGAGGCCAGCAGCGGATACGGCGCGAAGGCTTCGGCCACGCCGTCGCTGACCACGAACGCGCCGTGGCCCAGCAGGCTGGCCAGCCGACTGCCGGCCAGGGGCGCGTCGAAGTTGCGCCGCACCTGCCCATGCACCACGGCACCCAGCGTGCGCGCCACCATCGATCGCGGCTCCAGCGTGGCGATGAAGCTGGCCTGCGCGCCCAGCGCATCGGCCATGTTCAGCGCCAGCTGCTCGAAGAACTCCGTTCCGGTGCTGGCCGAGACCGCCGCCGCGACCTTGAGCATGGCCGTCTGCACGCGTTGCTGGGCCTCCTGCGTGAGCCGCTGCTGCTCGCGCGCACGCAGCGTCACGAGACCGAAGGCCAGGTCCTCGGCCAGCGCCTGCAGCAAGTTGACCTCGTCCTCGGTCGGCGTCGCCACCTCGCCCGAGTACAGGTAGAAGAGGCCGAAAGTGCGCGCACCATCGCGCAACGGCAGGCAGACCAGCCCGCGGTAACCGTGCGCCAGTGCATTGGCCGCCCACGAGGTGCAGCGCGGATCGTGCTCCACGTCCGGAACGATGATGAGCTGGCCCGTGCGGATGGTCAGTCCCACGGGCCCCTGGCCGGCCGGCGTGTCGGCGGACCAGCTCATGGGGAAGCTGCCGATGTAGCCGCCCTCGTCGCCCACCTTGGCGGCCGGCTCGACGCTGCGCTCGGCATCGTCGCGCGCAAAGCCGACCCAGGCCATGGCATAGCCGCCGATGTCCACGGTGATGCGGCACAGCTCCTCGAGCAGGGCCTGCTCGGAGCTCGCGCGGACCAGGCTCTCGTTGCAGGCCGACAGCATGCGCTGGGCCCGGCTCACGCGGGCCAGCGCAGCCTCGGCGCGCAGGCGCGCGCTGACGTCCAGGCTGCGCACCAGCCGGGCTGGCCGGCCAGCGAAATCGATGGTCGTGCCCGAAACCTCGACGTCGAATTCGCTGCCGTCCTGGCGGCAATGGCGCAGCCGCAGGTTCGCGAACGATTCGCCCGGCATGGCCACGCGCGGCGCCGTCTCGCCCGGCGCGCGCAGGTCGGTCATGGGCTTGCCGAGCAGGTCCTGCGGGTCGTAGCCGTACATCTGCGCGGCACTGCGGTTCACAGCCAGAACGCGCAGCGTCTGCAGCTCGGTCACGAACATGGGCTGCGGATTGAGGTCGAACAGCGCACGGTACTTTTCGGCGACCTCGCGCAGTTGCGCGTGCAGGCGGTGGCGGTCGATGGTCACGCCCAGTGTCTCGCCCAGGATCTGCAGGTTGCCGATGTCGCGGTCGTAGAAGGCCTGCGGCTCGGCATAGGCCGCCAACAACACACCGATCATGGTCTCGCCCGAGCGCAGCGGCGCCACGATCATGGAGCGCACGCCATCGGCGCGGGCCCGCGCGCGGTCCAGGCGGTCGTCGAACAAGGTGTCGTCGCTGATCATCACGCGGCCCTGGGCCAGCGCCTTGGCCGACAGGCTGATGTCCATGTTGGAACGGCGGCCGATCTGCTTGCCCAGCAGGCCGCAGCCGGCAGCGATCACGAGCACGCCCTCGTCATCGACCAGCTCCAGCGACATGCCGTCGGCGTTCAGCAGCTCCTGCGTGCGCTGCACGGCACGGTCCATCAGCGACTGCAGCGGCGCGTCGAGCGCGGCGAACTCCTGCTGCAGCTGGGCGATGCGGATGCGGTCTTGTGCATCGCGCCGGCTTTCCTGCTTGGCGCGGGTGTGGGCCGTCAGGTCGGTGCGGCCGGCCATCTCCAGGTAGCGCTGCTGGCTCTGGACCACCGCGCTGCGCAGCGGCTCCTGCTCGGCCTGCACGCCGAGCGCGTGCAGGAGGGGAGCCAGCATCCAGTCGAATTCCGGGTCCGGCGGCCCCGCCGGCGGCGGCCGGACACTGTCAGGCGGGATGTCGGGCGGGGGCATGTTCACAGTAGAACATGCTGGCACAGCGCCGCGCCAGGACCCGGAGCCCGGGGCGCCGCGCGTCGGGCCCGGCCGGCCGTCCGGCTGCCTCAAACCAGGTCTTCGGCGCCTTCCAGCGGTTCCGGCGCCAGCAGCGCCAGCGATTCCTGCAGCAGCGCGTGCAGCGCCGCCACGCGGGCATCGCCGAGCAGGCGGTTGAGCTCCAACTGCGCGCTTTTCCAGCGCTGGCGCGCCTCGGCCCGCTTGGCGCGGCCGGCCTCGGTCAGCTGCACCAGGCGGCTGCGGCCATCGCTGCCGGGACCTTGCACCACCCAGCCGGCCACCACCAGCGGCTGCAGGTTGCGCGTGAGCGTGGACGGCTGCAGGCGCAGCTGGCGTGCCAGCTGGCCGGGCTGGGCCGGGCCGAGCTTGTCCAGGGCGGTCAGCAGCGAGAACTGCGTGGTCTTGAGGCCAGCGTGGGCGAGTTCGGCGTCGTACAGCCGCGCCACGCGGCGCATGAGCTGGCGCAGCTGCAGGTGGGTGCAGCCCTGTGGTGCGGCCTTGGCATGGAGCGCGGTTCCCATAGAATGATTGTAGCTGCAACAGTTGCAGCTGCAATCGACGGAGAAGACATGAGCACAGAAGAAGAAACCCGCGTCCGCTGGGAACAGGAAATGGAGGCCGCCCTTTTGCGCATGCGCACGGGCGGCGGCCAGGCCGGCCTGGCCCGGCCCGAGCAGGTTGCCGGCAAGACAGGGCTGCAGACCATGCAGGCCATGCTGGCCGGCGAGCTGCCCTACCCCCACATCGCCGACACGCTGGACTTCGGCCTGGTCGAGGTTGGCTACGGCCTTGCGGTGTTCCAGGGCACGCCGCAACTCAAGCACTACAACCCGCTGGGCAGCGTGCACGGCGGCTGGTTCGCGACGCTGCTGGATTCGGCCCTGGGCTGCGCCGTGCACACGACCCTGCCGGCCGGCCGCGGCTACACCACGGCCGAACTGGGCGTGAACATCGTGCGCGCCGCCACCATGAAGACCGGCCCGTTGCGCGCCATCGGCAAGGTGATCCACAGCGGCCGCCAGCTGGCCACGGCCGAAGCCCGCATCGTGGGGCCGGACGACAAGCTCTACGCCCACGCGACGACCACCTGCCTGGTGTTCGAAGCGCGCTGACCGTGGTGGCGCGGCAAAATAGGCCGCATGCGACTACTCCACACGATGCTGCGCGTTGGCAACCTCCAGCGCTCGATTGACTTCTACACCCAGGTGCTCGGCATGAAGCTGCTGCGCACCTCGGAAAACCCCGAGTACAAGTACTCGCTGGCCTTCGTGGGCTATGGCAGCAACCCCGACCATGCCGAGCTGGAGCTGACTTACAACTGGGGCGTGGAGAGCTACGAGCTCGGCACGGCCTACGGCCACATCGCGCTGGGCGTGCCCGACGCCTATGCGGCCTGCGAGCGCATCAAGGCCGCCGGCGGCCAGGTCACGCGCGAAGCCGGCCCGGTCAAGGGCGGCACCACGGTGATCGCCTTCGTCACCGATCCGGATGGGTACAAGGTGGAGCTGATCCAGCGCGCGGACGAGGCCGGCGGCGGCGGCCTGCGCTGAGCCACCAGCCACCCGGCCTCATTCGGCGGTCACGCCGGCCGCCTTGATCACCTTGCCCCACTTCTCGGTCTCGGCCACGAGGTGGCTGCGCAGGCCGTCGGGCGTGACCTTGTCCATGGGCACGATCTCCGAACTGAGGTCCGCCAGGCGCTGTTTGACGCCCTCATCCTGCAGCGCGGTGCGCAAGGCTTGGTTGAGCTTGGCCAGCACCTCGGACGGCGTGCCCTTGGGCGCGTACACGCCGTGCCAGACCTTCACGTCGAAGCCCTTGAGGCCCTGCTCGTCCAGCGTCTTCACGTCGGGCAGGCTGGCCAGGCGCCTGGGTGTGGTCACGCCGAACACCTTGACCCGCTGGCCGTCCTTGATGACGGGCACGGTCTGGGTGGTCTGGTCACAGATCAGGTCGACCTGGCCGCTCATCACATCGGCCAGCGCCGGGCCCGCGCCCTTGTAGGGCACCGTGGTCAGCTCCACACCGATCTGGTGGGTGAGCAGCATGCCGCACAGCTGCGAGACCGCGCCGATGCCGGCGTTGGCCAGGGAGACCTTGTCCTTGTGCTGCTTCACGTAGGCCAGCAGCTCGGGGAAGGTGTTGGCCGGAAAGTCCTTGCGCGAGAGCAGCGTCATGGGCACGTCCATGACCTGGCCGATGTACTCGAAGTCCTTGAGCGGATCGTAGGGCAGCTTCTTGTACAGCGCGGGCGCGGTCGCCATGCCCATGTGGTGGATCAACACCATGTAGCCGTTGGCCGGCGCCTTGGCCACGCGGGCCGGGCCGATGGTGCCGCCGGCGCCGACGGTGTTCTCCACCACGACCGGCTGGCCCAGCGATTTGGCCATGGGGATGGCCAGCATGCGGGCCACCACGTCCGTGGGCCCGCCGGCCGAGTACGGCACGACCATGGTCACGGGCCGTTCGGGCCAGGCGGACTGGGCCCAGGCCGCGCCCTGCGACAGCCAGGCGGCGGCCAGCGCTGCGCAGCAGCGGATGGCCATGGGGGTGCGCAATGTCATGAAGTCTCCTCGGGTCGAACGGTGGTCGGTGCAGGGGCGACCCGGGCGCGTCTTAGATGGCCCCGGCCGCACGCAGCGCGGCGATGGCGGCTGCATCGAGGCCGACTTCGCTGAGCAGCGCCTCCGTATGCTCGCCGACGGCCGGCACCGCGTCCATGCGGGCTTGCCAGCGGTTGCTGCGTCCCGGCGGCAGCAGCGCCGGGACTTCACCGGCCGGCGAGCCGATGGTCTGCCAGCGCCCGCGTGCCGCGAGTTGCGGGTGCGCCCACAGGCCGGCCATGTCGTTCATGCGCGCGTTGGCGATCTGCGCCTCGTCCAGCCGCGCCAGCACCTGGTCGGCCGACAGGGTGCTGAAGGTCTCGCCGATGCGTGCGGCCAGCGCGGCGCGGTTGGCGTTGCGCTGGGCGTTGCTGGCAAAGCGCGGGTCGGTGGCGAGCGCCGCCTCGCGCAGCACCACCTCGCAAAAGACCTTCCATTCGCGCTCGTTCTGCAGGCCCAGCATGACCGTGCCGCCGTCGCCGGCCTGGAACGGGCCGTAGGGGTAGATGGTGGCGTGCGCGGCCGCGTTGCGCGGCGGCGGGGTCGCGCCCTCGAACGCGTAGTACATCGGAAAGCCCATCCACTCGGCCAGCGACTCCAGCATGGACACGTCGATGTGCGCACCCTCCCCCGTGCTCGCGCGGCGCAGCAGCGCGGCCAGGATGTTGGTGTATGCGTACATGCCGGCTGCGATGTCGGCGATCGAGTTGCCAGCCTTGCTCGGCGTCTCCGGCGTGCCCGTGACCGACAGGAAACCGGCCTCGCTCTGGATCAGCAAGTCGTAGGCCTTCTTGTCGCGGTAGGGGCCGTCTTCGCCGTAGCCCGTGATGTCGCAGACGACCAGGCGCGGGTGCGTGGCCTTCAGGCTCTGGTAGTCCAGGCCCATGCGCGCCGTGGCGCCCGGCGCGAGGTTCTGCACCAGCACGTCCGCGCCGGCCAGCAACTTCTTGAGCGCGGCCATGGCATCGGGGTTCTTCAGGTCCAGCGTGAGGCTTTCCTTGGAGCGGTTGGTCCAGACGAAGTGCGAGGACAGGCCTTTCACGCGCTGGTCGTAGGCGCGCGCGAAGTCGCCCACCTCGGGCCGCTCGACCTTGATCACGCGGGCGCCCAGGTCGGCCAGCTGGCGGGTGCAGAACGGGGCGGCGATGGCGTGCTCGAGCGAGACGACGGTGATGCCTTGGAGCGGAAGGGTCATGGTGTGTGCAGCGAGATGGAAATCAGTCGACGGAAGCGCCGGAGGACTTGACGATGCGGGCCCACTTGGCCAGGTCGTCCTGCAGCAGGGCCGCGAATTGCGCAGGCGTGGTCGGCGCTGCGATCTCCACGCCCTGCTGCTCGAGCTTGTCGCGCAGGTCCTTGGCGGCCATAGTCTTGCGCATGGCCTCTTCCAGCTGGGCCTGCACCAGCGCCGGCAGGCCGCTCGGCGCGAACAGCCCGATCCAGAGCTGGCCGTCGTAGCCGGGTACGGCCTCGGCGATGGCCGGCACGTTGGGCAGGGTCGGCGAGCGCTTGGCACCGCTGACTGCGATGGCGCGCAGCTTGCCGGCCTGGATGTGCGAGAGCGCCGAGGGCAAGCTCGCGAACAGCATGTGCAGCTGGCCGCCCAGTACGTCATTGAGTGCGGGGGCCACGCCCTTGTAGGGCACATGCTGCAGCTTCAGCCCGGCCATGCTGTTGAGCATCTCGCCCAGCAGGTGGTTCAGCGTGCCGTTGCCGGCCGAGGCGTATTGCAGGCTGTCGCCGCTCTTGCGTGCCAGCGCCAGGAACTCCGTCAGGTTCTGCGCAGGAAAGCTGGGATTGACGAGCAGCACGTTGGGCACGGCGCCGACCAGACCCAGCGGCACGAAGTCCTTGACCGGGTCGAAGCCCGGGTTCTTGTAGAGCGAGGGGTTGATGGCCTGGCTGCTGCTGATGGTCATCAGCAGGGTGTGGCCGTCCTTGGGGCCGCGCGCCACGTACTGCGTGCCAATGTTGCCGCCGGCGCCGGGCCGGTTCTCCACCACCGCGCTGCCGCCCAGCACTTCGCCGAGCTTCTGGCCGACGAGGCGGCCCACGATGTCGTTGGTGCCGCCGGCCGCTTGCGGCACGACCAGCACGATGGGGCGCGACGGGTAGCCGGACTGGGCGGCGGCCGGCAGCGCGCAGGCGGCCGCCAGGGCCAGCAACGCGCGGCGCGGCACGGAAATCGAGGGCATGGACGGCGTCTCCTTGTCAGAAGCCGCGGATCATCCCGCGCCCTACCCTCCCCGGCAATCAGCGATTGCGAAAGCCGGTGTTCCGTCCCGACGAAGGGCGGCGGCCTCAGCCGCGCGGCAGTTGGCTGGCTTCACGCGCCAGCTTCTCGATGCGGCCCCAGTCGCCCGCCACGATCGCGTCGTTGGGCACGATCCACGAGCCGCCCACGCAGGCCACGTTGGACAGCGCGAGGAACTCGCCCGCATTGGCCGCGCTCACGCCGCCCGTAGGGCAGAACTTGACCTCGCCGAACGGTCCCTGCCAGGCCTTGAGCATGGGGATGCCCCCGGCCTGCAGCGCCGGGAAGAACTTGAGCTCGGTGAAGCCGTCCTCCTGCGCCATCATGATCTCGCTGCCCGTGGCCACGCCGGGCAGCAGCGGCAGGCCGGCATCGCGGCAGGCCTGGCCGACTTTGGAGGTGTAGCCCGGGCTCACGCCAAAGCGCGCGCCAGCGCGCACCGACGCCACCACGTCGCCCACGCTGCGGATGGTGCCGGCGCCGACCACGGCATCGGGCACGTCGCGCGCGATGGCCTCCATGCATGCCAGCGCCTGCGGCGTGCGCAGCGTCACTTCGAGCATGCGGATGCCGCCGGCCAGCAGCGCGCGCGCCAGCGGCACGGCATGGGCCACGTCGTGCAACACGATGACGGGGATCACCGGCGCGTCGCGCATCACGTCGCGGGCGGTCAGCGGGGTGTTCAAAGCCATGTCGGCGCTCCTTCTTCTGCGGTGGCGGCATTGCGGCGCATGCCGGCGAACAAATCTCGGCCCAGGCCCAGGCCGTTGGCCTCGCGCAGCGCCTCGGGCATGGTGGCCAGCGGGCGCGCGGCCCATTCGGCTTCGGGCACCAGCACGTCGAGCCGGCCGGCCGGCGCGTCCAGGCGCACCACGTCGCCGTCGCGCAGCCTGGCCAGCGGGCCGCCGGCGGCGGCCTCGGGCGTGAGGTGGATGGCGGCCGGTACCTTGCCCGAGGCACCGCTCATGCGGCCGTCGGTCACCAGGGCCACCTTGAAGCCCTTGCCCTGCAGCACCGCGAGCGGCGGCGTGAGCTTGTGCAGCTCGGGCATGCCGTTGGCCTGCGGGCCTTGCCAGCGCACCACGCAGACCAGGTCGCGTTCCAGCTCGCCGGCCGCGAAGGCCTTCTGCAGGTCTTCCTGCGAATCGAAGATGCGGGCCGGCGCCTCGACCACATGGCGGTCGTCGGGCACCGAGGAGACCTTGATCACGCTGCGGCCCAGCGGGCCCTGCAGCAGCTGCAGGCCGCCCGTGGGGCTGAACGGCGCCGTGGCGGGCCGCACGATCGCCTCGTCCTTGCTCGGGCCCGTGGCCTGCCAGGCAAGTGTGGCATCGACCAGCCGCGGCTCGTGCGTGTATTCGCGGATGCCGCCGGCGCGCACGGTCAGCACGTCCTCGTGCATGAGGCCGGCGTCCAGCAGTTCGCGGATCACGTAGCCCGTGCCGCCCGCGGCCTGGAACTGGTTCACGTCGGCGCTGCCGTTGGGGTAGACGCGGGCCAGCAGCGGCACCACGTGCGACAGCGCGGCGAAGTCGTCCCAGTCGATCGTGATGCCGGCCGACCGCGCGACCGCCACCCAGTGGATGAGGTGGTTGGTCGAGCCGCCCGTGGCCAGCAGTGCCACCATGGCGTTGACGATGGCGCGCTCGTCCACCAGCCGGCCGATGGGCGGCACCACGCCGCGCGACTTGGCAGCCTGGCCGTCCAGCCCCGTGCCCCAACCCAGCACCGTGCGCGCGGCCTCGCGCGTGAGCGCCTCGCGCAGCGGCCCGCCCGGCGCCACGAAGGCCGTGCTGGGCACGTGCAGGCCCATGGCTTCGAGCAGCATCTGGTTGCTGTTGGCCGTGCCGTAGAAGGTGCAGGTGCCGGCCGCGTGGTAGGCGGCGGATTCGGCCTCCAGCAGCTCCTTGCGGCCGACCAGGCCCTGGGCGGCCTGCTCACGCACCTTGGCCTTGGCGTTGTTGGACAGGCCCGAGGGCATGGGCCCGGCCGGCACGAACACCGTGGGCAGGTGGCCAAAGTGCAGCGCGCCGATCAAGAGGCCCGGCACGATCTTGTCGCACACGCCCAGCATCAAGGCGGCGTCGAACATGTCGTGCGTGAGCGCAACGGCCGTGGCCATGGCGATCACGTCGCGGCTGAACAGCGAGAGCTCCATGCCGGGCAGGCCCTGGGTGACGCCGTCGCACATGGCCGGCACGCCGCCGGCCACCTGGGCCGTGGCACCGAAGTGCCGCGCCTCGTCCTTCACGAGGTCGGGGTAGTGCTGCAGCGGCTGGTGGGCCGACAGCATGTCGTTGTAAGCGTTGACGATGCCGATGTTGGGCGCGCGCTCGGCCACGACCTTGAACTTGTCGCTGGACGGCATGGCGGCGACCGCGTGGGCCACGTTGGCGCAGCCCATGCGGTCGGAGCCGCGCGTACGCGCCGCCATGGCGGCCAGGCGTTCGAGGTAGGCGGTGCGCGCGGGCGCACTGCGCGCGCGGATGCGGTCGGTGACGGCGGCGACGGTGGTGTGGGTGTTCATCGTTCTGGGCCGCGGCGGGCGCAGCGGCGCATCAGGAAGGGGTGGCGGTGATCCTACCCCCGACCATCCCCGCACCGGCTTCAGGGGGTTACCAGTGGGTTACCAAAGCGCGGGGCCTGCGCCGCGCTCGGCGCCTTGCTAGAGTGGCGGCCGTGACACCGCATCTCCACCCTGCTCCGCTGCGCGATCCCCTGCCCATGCTCGAGCGCACCCGGCGCGAATGGGGTGGCCAGCAGGACTACTGGGTGTTCGGCTACGGCTCGCTGATCTGGCGGCCCGAGTTCGAGCACGTGGAACATCGGCTCGCACGCGTGCACGGCTGGCACCGCGCGCTCAAGATGTGGAGCCGCATCAACCGCGGCACACCGGAATGCCCGGGCCTGGTGTTCGCCCTGCTGACGGGCGGCAGCTGCCAGGGCGTGGTGTTCCGCATTCCCCAACGCGACGGCGACGCGGTGCTGGACCGGCTCTGGGCACGCGAGATGCTGACGGGCGTGTACGACCCGCGCTGGCTGCACTGCACCACGCCCGAAGGGCCGGTCAAGGCACTGGCCTTCACGCTGTCGCGCAAGAGCCCGAGCTTCACGCGCACGCTGACCGACGAGGACTATCGGCGCGTGTTCACGCAGTCCTGTGGACGCTTCGGCACCACGCTGGACTATGCGCGCGAGACTTTCGAGAGCCTCAAGAAGCACCAGATCCGCGACAAGGCGCTCGAGAAGCTGCTCAGGCTGGCGGCCTGAGCAGCAGCCGCTCGGCCCGCGCGAGGTCGTCCAGCGTGTCGATGTCGGTCACGCAGCCGGGCCCGTGAAGCACGAGTTCCAGCACCTGGCCGGCCCGCTTGCGCGCGTGCACGACGGCCGCGGCGCCGGCCTCGCCCGACAGGGCCAGCAGTTCATCGCGGCAATCCGCTGCGAAACCGACCGGGTGGCCGCGCGTGCCGCCATGGCTGGGCAACACGACGGCCGCATGGGCCAGCGCGGCCGCCACCTGCCGGAGCGACGCCGGCTCGATCAACGGCAGATCGCCCGGCAGCACGAGCCATCCCCCTGCCCCCTGGGTGGCGCGCACGGCCGCGGCGATGGAGTCGCCCATGCCGGGGTGGCCCGCGTCCTCCAGGTGCCAGGCCAAGCCGCTCGCGCGCACGGCGCCCAGCGTGTGCTGCAGCACCGGCTTGCCGGCCAGCGGTGCCTGCAGCTTGTGCACCTGGCCGCCCGAGGCGCGAAAGCGCTCGCCGCGGCCGGAGGCCAGGACCAGGACAACCGGCGAAGCGGCGGGCGGCGCGGTGGACGGCATCAGGCCATCTTGAACGGCAGCTCGCGCAGCGGCTTGCCGGTCAGCCGCGCGATGGCGTTGGCGAAGGCCGGCGCCAGCGGCGGCAGCCCGGGCTCGCCCATGCCGGTCGGTGCGTCGGCGCTGGGCACGATGTGCACCGCGATCGTCGGCATGTCGGTGATGCGCGGCACCACGAAGTCGCCGAAGTTGCTCTGCTCGACCACGCCGTCCTTGAGCGTGATGGCCGCACCCGGCAGGCACATGGACAGGCCCATCAGCGCGGCGCCCTGGATCTGCGCCTCCACGCTCTTGGGATTGACCGCCAGGTTGCAATGCACGCCGGCCGTCACCCGGTGCAGCTTGGGCTGGCCGCCCTCGACTGAAGCCTCCACCACATAGGCCACGACCGAGTCGAAGGACTCGTGCACGGCCACACCCCAGCCGCGGCCGGCCGGCAGCTGGCGCTTTCCGTAGCCGGATCGGTCCACCGCCAGCTGCAGCGCGGCGCGGTGGCGCGCGCTCTTCTCGCCCATGAGGCCCAGGCGGTAGGCCACCGGGTCCTGGTTCGTGGTGCGCGCGATCTCGTCGATCAGCGTCTCCATCACATAGGCCGTGTGCGTGGAGCCCACGCTGCGCCACCACAGCACGGGCACATTCAGCTTGGGGTGGTGCACCGACAGGCGCATGGGCAGCGTGTAGGGCTCGCGCATGCCCTCGACCATGGTGGTGTCCACGCCGTCCTTGACCATGGCCGACTCGAAGAAGGTGCCGGCCATGATGGACTGCCCCACGATCACGTGGTCCCAGGCCAGCACCTTGCCCTGGGCGTCGAAGCCGATCTCGGCGCGGTGCAGGTGCATGGGGCGGTAGTAGCCGCCGCGCATGTCGTCCTCGCGGCTCCACAGCGTGCGGATCGGTGCGGCGATGCCGGCCGCCTGCGCGGCCTTGGCGATGGTGCAGGCCTCGACCACGAAGTCGCTGGTCGGCAGGCCGCGCCGGCCGAAGCCGCCGCCGGCCATCTGCACGTGCAGCGTGAGGTTCTCGGGCTGGATGCCCAGCACGCGCACGGCCGCCGCGGCGTCCAGGCCGGGCATCTGCGTGCCGGTCCAGACCGTGGCCTTGGCGTCGGCCCCGCTGCCGTTCAGCTGCACCGTGCAGTTCAGCGGCTCCATGGCGGCGTGGGCCAGGTAGGGGAACTGGAATTCGGCGCTGAGCTTGTGCGGCGCGCCGGCCAGGGGCGCCATGTCGGCCTGGTACTTCACATGGCCGGGCCTGGCGGCCAAGGCGCGGTAGCTGGCCAGCTGGGCTGCGCTGTCGACCTTCTCGCGGCCGGTGTCGTTCCACTGCAGTTGGAGCGCATCGCGCCCCTGCTTGGCAGCCCAGTAGCCCGTGGCCACCACGGCCACGCCCTCGCCGCCGTCGTGCAGCGGCACGCGCAGCACGGCCTTGACGCCGGGCACGGCGCGCGCCGCGGTGTCGTCGAGCGATGCGAGCCTGGCGCCGAACACGGGCGGGCGCTGGCACACGGCCGTCAGCATGCCCGGCACGCGCACGTCGATGCCGAAGGACTGCTGGCCGCTGGACTTGGCCGGTGCGTCGAGCCGGCCCGTGGGCTGGCCGATCAGCTGGAAGTTCTTCGGATCCTTGAGCGTGACCTGGGTCGGCACGGGCAGCTGCATGGCGGCCTCGGCCAGGCTGCCGTAGTCGGCCCGCTTGCCGCCGGGCCCGATCACCACGCCGCGCTCGGTCGCCAGTGCCCTCACCGGCACGCCCCACTGCGACGCCGCGGCCTGCACCAGCATGGCCCGCGTGCGCGCGCCGAGCTCGCGGTACTGCACGTAGGAGTTCTTGATGGCCGTGGAGCCGCCCGTCAGGTGCATGCCGTAGGCCGGGTCGGCGTAGGCGACGGCCTGGGTTCCATGCACCGCGCGCACGCGGCTCCAGTCGGCGTCGAGCTCCTCGGCCAGCACCATGGCCAGGCCCGTGTGCGTGCCCTGGCCGAACTCCAGCCGGTTCACCGTCACGGTGACCGTGCCGTCGCGCGCGATGTGGACGAAGGCGGCGGGCTGCTGCCCCGGCTTGAGCGCGGATGCGGGCGCGCCCTGCGCTTCGGCCAGCATGGGAAACAGCCCCAGCGCGAAGCCACTGGCGGCACCCAGTTTGAGGAAGCTGCGGCGTGGCAGGCCTTCGGCCGGCGCGTCATCGCCGAGGCGGCGGGCCAGCTGGGGCGGCAGCATGGCGCGGATCTGGTCGGACCGGATGTCGTGCATGAGCATGGTGGTCTCCCGGTTCAGGCCAGCGCGGCGGCGGCTTCGTGGATGGCGGCGCGCACACGCGCATAGGTGCCGCAGCGGCAGATGTTGCCGGCCATGGCGGCGTCGATGTCGGCATCGGACGGCTTGGGGTTGGCCTGCAGCAGCGCGGTGGCGCTCATGATCTGCCCGCTCTGGCAGTAGCCGCACTGCGCGACGTCGATCTTGACCCAGGCGGCGGACACGGCCTTGCCAATGCGGTCCGCTGGAATCGCCTCGATGGTGGTGATCTTCTGGCCCGCCGCCGCCGAGATCGGCGTGACGCAGGAGCGGATGGCCGCGCCGTTCAGGTGCACGGTGCAGGCACCGCACAGCGCCATGCCGCAGCCGAACTTGGTGCCGGTCATGCCGAGCGTGTCGCGCAGCGCCCAAAGGATGGGGGTGGAGTCGTCGGCATCGACCTGGACGTCCTTGCCGTTGATGTTCAGCGTCGCCATGGGGACCTTTCTTGGGTGGGGTTGTTGAGCGAATGAATGTTCATTCTTTTATGTGTCAGCTTGCACGAGCCACCAGAATGGCATCAGGCCTTGATGCCGTCCCAGAAGATCGCGAAGGCCTGCGCCAGCGCGGCCTCGGTGTCCGGCAGGTCGCCGCTGCGCAGCAGGTTGGCAATCTCGCGGACCGAGCCGAAAAAGCTCGCCGCCAGCAGCATGGTGGGCACGTCCTTGACGATCTGCTGCGCCCGCGCCTCGTCGAAGAAGCCGAGGCACTCGCCCGTGAAGCGGGCCGAGAACTGCCGCGAGGCCTCGCTGAACCAAGGCGAGTTGTAATACTGCTCCATGAACACCGTCTCGGGGTAATGGGCCTGGCGGTGCCGCAGCAGCAGCAGCCAGTTGCGCTGGAAGCGCGCACGGAACGGCATGGCCCGGCCGGCGTCCTCGGTGATCAGCCGCGCCAGCGCGCCCTTGACCTGCTCGTACAGCGCGTTGAGCAGTTCTTCCTTGGACTTGTAATAGACGTACAGCGTGCCCGTCGCGATGCCGGCTTCCCGTGCAATGGCCGCCATGGTCAGGCCCGACAGGCCGACCTGCGCCACGAGCGCGAACGTCGCGTCCGCGATGGCCTGCTGCTTGTCTTCGTCTTTGGGTTTCACGGCGGCGATCTTAGGCGAATAATTATTCGGCCGTCAATGCGGCCGTCAATGCGGCCGGTTGGGTTGGCTGGCGGCAAGCCGCGGCGCTGCGCCGTACGTGCCCCATTGCAGCCGCCCCCCCCACGGTCGCAGGTGGGCGGCGGGCATCGCATGCCTTGCGCGCTGCACAATCCGGGCCCATGAGCGAACTCCAGACCTCCATCGCCGCGCTGCGCAAGAGCTACGAACGGGCCGAACTCGACGAATCGGCCTCGCACGCCGACCCGCTGCAGCAATTCGACCAATGGCTGAACGAGGCCATCGCGGCCCAGGTGCCCGAGCCCAACGCGATGACGCTGGCCACCGTCGGCAGCGACCTGCGCCCGTCCACGCGCATCGTGCTGATCAAGGGCTATGACGCGCGCGGCCTGGTCTTCTATACCAACTACGACAGCCGCAAGGGCCAGGAGCTGGCCGGCAACCCGTATGCGGCGTTGCAGTTCCACTGGGTCGAACTGGAACGCGTGGTGCGGATCGAAGGTGTGGTCGAGAAGACCAGTGCCCAAGAGAGCGACGCTTATTTCGACAGCCGCCCGCTCGATTCGCGCATCGGCGCCTGGGCCAGCCCGCAAAGCCAGGTGATTTCCGGCCGTGGCGTGCTGGTGGCGAACGCCGCAAAATTCGGCGCGCAGTTCCTGCTCAAGCCGCCGCGGCCGCCGCACTGGGGCGGCTACCGCGTGGTGCCCACCGCCTGGCAGTTCTGGCAAGGGCGCAAGAGCCGGCTGCACGACCGGCTGCAGTACCGCAAGGACGGCGCGGGCTGGGTCCGCGAACGCCTCGCGCCCTGAAGCAGCGCTCTCACTTCTTGTAACCATCTCACGGGAAACCACCGAGAGCAAACGTTTGCGCAAACGTTTTGGCCTCCCTATATTGGCTGCTTCTTTAGATGCAGCAATAACAGGAGATACCCATGCGTTCGACCCGCCGCACCCTTTGCACCGCGCTGGCCCTGGCCGGCGTCCTGGCCTGTGCGCCAGCCCTGGCGCAGACCCCGCCCAAG
>NZ_VEDO01000080.1 GCF_007677875.1 Variovorax boronicumulans
CCTCCCCAGCCCCGTCCCCACCCACCTCCCCCACACGTCCAACTCCTTGCCCAACCCACCCTCCACAAACCGCTTCTACCCCTCCCTCACATCCTCCAGCCACTTCCCCTCCATCACCATCATCCCCCCCTTCATCCCACCCTCCTCCCCCTACCCCATCTTCCGCCCCAACATCCGCTACCCGCACCACCCCCCCATCAACCCCCCCACCCCCATCTTCTCCATCACACCCTCCACCCACTTCTCGTTCATCCCTTCCCCCATCCAATTCCACACCACCCCCCTCATCCGCCCCTACCCCTAC
>NZ_VEDO01000081.1 GCF_007677875.1 Variovorax boronicumulans
TAGCTGGACAGGGAGATGGAGCGCTGGATGGGGGGGGAGGTGCGGGTGGTGGGGAAGATCGTGGTGTTGGAGATGGAGGGGCTGCGGGGCGTGGAGGAGGGGGAGGTGGTGTGGGAAATAGTCGGTGTGGAAGGGATGGTGGAGGGGGGGGGGAGGTAGAGGAGGTTGAGGTGGGTGTAGGGGAGGGGGTGGTTGTGGAAGAGGTTGAGGATGAAGTAGTGGAGGTTGGTGCGCTTGTTGAGGGCGATGTTGTTGTGGTTGAGGTTGGGGAGGTTGCGGATGGGGGAGTGGGGGGGGACGAGGA
>NZ_VEDO01000082.1 GCF_007677875.1 Variovorax boronicumulans
CCCGCGCCCTAGCGGCGGCCCCCCCCCGCGGCGCGGGCGGCGCGGGCCCGGGGGGGGGGGGAGGGGGGAAACGGGGAAGAAGGGGGGGTGGGGGGTGGAGGTGGAGATGAAGGTCAACCGGATGGGCGGCGGGGAGGTTGTGGGGTAGGGGATGGAGGGGGGGTATGTGGGGGTGATGGTGTACCGGCTGGATGGAGGGCGGTGGTGGATGGGGGAGAAGGGGGTGGGTTGAGGGGAGAAGGGATGGGTGGGGTTGGGGGGAGAGGTTGGGAGGGTGAGGAAGGGAGGTTGAGATGGGAGTGA
>NZ_VEDO01000083.1 GCF_007677875.1 Variovorax boronicumulans
ACTTCCCCCCACATCACCCTCCCCCCCCTCTTCCACTTCAACATCCACCCCTCCAACCCCCCCTCCACCTCCTCCCGCCTGACCCTGAACACCCTCGCCCCCCCCTCCACTCCCACCCCCCCTTCACCCTCCTCCTCCTCCCATCCATCAACCTCCACCTCCCTTCCCACTTCCACAACACCCACATCCCCCTCCTCATCCCCACCCCCACCCTCCCCCTCCTCTTCCACCCACCACTCTCCCTCCACACCCTCCCCAACCCCCTCTTCCACACCATCATCACCATCAACAACATCCACCTCC
>NZ_VEDO01000084.1 GCF_007677875.1 Variovorax boronicumulans
AAGAGTGGGGGGAGATGAGGGGGATGAGGAAACGTCAGTGAAGGATGAGGATGAAAAAGATGGGAAGGGTGGGTGTGCTGGGGGGTGCGGGTTTGGGTCGGTAGGGGGAACGTTTCGTGAGGCTGTTGGGCATGGAGGGGGGGAGGGGGGAAGTGGAGGATGGGTTGGGTGTAGGGGGGAGGGAATGAGGGTGTGAAGGTGACGGGGAGGGTGGGAAGGAAGGGGAGGAGAGTGGTTGGATAGAGGGATTTGAAGGGAAGTGTTGGAAGGTAAGTGAGGAGTGTGAGCAGGAGGAGTAAGTG
>NZ_VEDO01000085.1 GCF_007677875.1 Variovorax boronicumulans
GGAGATGGGGGTCGGGGGGTGGGGAGGTGACTGCATTGAGGGGGGGGAGGTGAATGGGGGGTAGAGGGGGGGGAAGTGGGAATGGGGGAGGGGCGGGGAGGAGAACATGAAGAAAGGGAAGAGGTTGGTGTTGAAGTTGGGGGGGGGAGAATTACGGGTGGTGGAGTGGTCGGGGACGATGGAGGTGAGTGGTGCGCTGGTGGGGGAGTGGAAGGGGGGCGGGAGGAAGAGGTGGTGGAGGTGGGGCAGGGTGATGTGGGGGGAAGTGGTGGGGTAGGGGAAGGGGGAGGGGGGGGGGGGGG
>NZ_VEDO01000086.1 GCF_007677875.1 Variovorax boronicumulans
GGGGGGGGGGGGGTGGGGGTGATGGGTTGGATGATGGGGATGTGGGGGACGTGGAGGATGATGTGGAAGGAGAGGGAGGTGTGGGGGGGGTTGTAGGGGAGGGAGATCGGGAGGAAGGGGAGCGGGGTGTGTAGAAGGATGGGAGGGGAAGGGTTGAATGTGGGGGGGGAGTTGAGGAGGGGTGCGGGGGGGAAGAAGTTGGGGATGTGTGAGGGGTGTTGGCGGTGGGGGGGGAGGAGATGGGGGGGGGGGTGGAGTTGTTGTTGACGAGGAGGTGGGAGAAGAGGGTGGGGGATGTGGTG
>NZ_VEDO01000087.1 GCF_007677875.1 Variovorax boronicumulans
AAGTCGGATCGTAGCCATGTCGTTCTGTGAGCCAAGGAGTTGGTGAGTTTAATTGTCTTCCTAAGACCGCTTCCCCTCCCACTTCAACCCCTCCACCCCCACAACACACCCCCCCTCAACCCCTCCCCCATCCCCTACTTCCCCCCCCACTAACCCCCGCCCCCCACCCCCACGATCCCATACCCCATCACCCCATCCCTCCCCAACACCATCCATCCACCGCGTCCCGTCCACCCCACCCCACTCTCCCTTCCATCCTCCCCCGCCCTCCACCACACCACCGCTCAACCCTTCCTCGCAC
>NZ_VEDO01000088.1 GCF_007677875.1 Variovorax boronicumulans
GATGAGGGAAGGGAGAGAGATGGTGGTGGAGGGGTTGAGGAATGTGGTGGAGGAGAGGGTGAGGGAGGGGGAAGGGGGAGGGGTGGGGGAGGGGAAGTGGGGAAGGGTGGGAGGGGGGGTGGAGAAGTGGGTGGTGGGAGAGGGGGAAGTGGTGGGCGAGGGTTGGGGGAGCGGGAAGGGGATGGAGTAGAGGTTGAAGGGATGGAAAGGGGTGAGGGGGTAGATGGAGGATGGGGAGGTGGGGATCTGGAAGAAGTGGGTGGAAAAGGAGATGAGACGGATTGCAGTTGGGAGGTGGAA
>NZ_VEDO01000089.1 GCF_007677875.1 Variovorax boronicumulans
AAGGAGATTGGGGGGATGAAGGGGGGGGAGGGGGTTGGCGTTGGGGTCGGGGAGGGGGTGGGGGTGAGAGTGGGAGTGGGAAGAGAGGAGTGGGGGGAGGCTGAGGTGAATGGGGGGAAGAGGGGTGGGAAAGTTGGGATGGGGGGAATGTTTGATTGGGGGATAGGGGGGACATGGTTGGGAGTAGGTGGGATGAAGGTGGTATGGGAGGATGTGGTGTTGGGGGGGGGAAAGGTGGTTGGGGAGGTTGGGGGGGTGGTTGAAGTGGAAGGTGAAGTGGGGGTGGGGGAGGGGGTGGG
>NZ_VEDO01000008.1 GCF_007677875.1 Variovorax boronicumulans
GAACCGGCAAACCTTGGGACAAATCGCTTTACGGCGCTTGACTTCAAAGACGGTTACTCAGTGCAGCAGGCTCTGCGCCTGCACCGCCTGCGAGCGGGCCACGATGCGCGGCAGGCCATCGGCCGCGTCGAAGGCGTGGGCCAGGTGTTCGATGAGCTTGCGCACGCGCAGCGGCTGGTGCTGGCGCTCGCGGTAGACCAGGTAGATGCCCGGCGCCGGGCAGGCCCAGGCCGCCAGCACGGGCTGCAGCTCGCCACGCGCCACGGCCGGGTCGGCCAGCACCCGCGGAAGCACGGCCAGGCCCTGGCCCAGCAGCGCGGCGGCCATCAGCGCCTCCACATGGTTGGCGCGCAGCGCCTGGCGCAGCTGGGGCTGCGAGCGCTCCTGCGTGACCGGGTGGCTGAACTGCCAGGCTCGGCTGGCGCCGGGGCCGCTGTGCACCACGCAGTCGTGGCCAGCCAGCTCGTCCGGATCGCGCGGCAGGCCGCGCGCGCGCAGGTAGGCCGGCGCCGCGTAGACACCCATGGGCACCTCGCCGATGCGGCGCGCCACGAGGTGTTCGGGCAGCACCTGGGCGATGCGTAGCGCGAGGTCGACAGCGCCGTCCTCCATGGACTCCAGCGCATCGCCGAGCACGAGGTCGATGCGCACCTGTGGATGCTGGGCCATGAAGTCGGCCAGCAGCGGCGCCAGCCGCGCCGCCCCGAACGAGGCCGGCGCCGAGAAGCGGATGTCTCCCGCCACCTCCTCTCCGTGCAGGCGGCTGCTGCGCATCAGGGCCTCGTAGGCGCCGATCACGCCGCGCGCACGGGCCAGCGCGGCCTCGCCCTCGCGTGTGAGCGCCACGCGCCGCGTGGAGCGCTGCAGCAGGCGCAGACCCAGGCTCTGCTCCAGTTCCTGCACGGCGCGCGTGACCACGGGCGTGGACAGGTCCAGCGATGCCGCAGCCCGCGTGAAGCTGCTGCGCTCGGCCACGGCGGCGAAGATTTCGAGGGCTTTGAGTCGGTCCATGGGCGCATGGTGCGCCGCAACAACCGACATGGAATCTCAGCCCGGTTTCGGTTTGTTTCGTTTCATGTCAAGCCGCGGCCAGACCATCCACGGCCTGGAACATGGCTTGGCGCGCCTGGCTGATCACCTGGCCTTTCCAGACGTCGGTGTCGGTGTAGAAGGCCGCCAGCAGGCGCGCGCGGATGGCCTGCGCGAGCGCGGGCGGCGCCTCCGGGTGGCGGTGCAGCCAGTGGTCGCCGCGCAGGGCTTCGATGACCTCCTCGAAGGGCACGGTGCCGTATTCGAGCGCCAGGCCCGTGTACTCGGCCTGCGGGCATTCTTCGTACACGGCGTTGAAGGCCATGCCGGTCAGGAAGGCCGAGGTCGAAGAGCCGTCGTAGATCGAGGTCACGCCCTGCCCCCACCAGGCCCGTGCACGTGCGAGCGCGGCCGCATCGTCGCGGCAGGCGAAGATGCGCTCGCCGTTGCCCGACGGCCCCAGGCCCGTGTGCAGGTCGATCCAGGCCAGCCGGCGCGCGCGGCCACCCTCGCGCCGCAGCACTTCGCGCCAGGCCCGGTTGCTCCAGGTCGGCCCCGTGCCGCCGTAGAACAGCCCGTCGGCAAAGCCGTGCTGGCCGCGGCTCACGGCGGACTGCAGTGCGGCCGCGCCATGCCGGGCCACATAGGCGGCCACGGCGGCCCGGTTGGCCTCCGTGGGCGGCCACTCGGCGGGCAGCATGAGGTCGTGCACCTCGGCATAGGCCGGGTTGTCGGGCAGCGGCTGCGCGAAGTCCTGGAAGTTGCGGTTCAGGTCCACGTTCTCCTGCGTGACGCGGCGCGTCCACGAGAAGCCGTAGGGGTTGAGCGCATGCACGTACAGCACGGCCACGCCAGCCCCATGGGCCTTCGCGCGCCATTCGTCGTCGTGCAGCGCGAACACCTGCACGCCGCTGCCGCAATGGCCTTCGACGCCGTGGCAGGCGCTCGTGACGATCAGCAGCCGCTCGGCATCGGACGGGCCGTCGCGCGCCGTGTCCAGCGCCAACGCTTCCCCCTCGCGGCCCGGCAGGGGGTGGGCCAGCGAGGTGATCGCCAGCCCTGCCCGGGCAGCGCCCTCGAGGAACCTGGCGCGCGCTTCGCGGTAGCCGGGCGAGAAGGCCTGCGCGACGCCGATCATGGTGCTGGCCGCGCCAGCCACGCTTCGGCCAGGCGCACCCAGTAGCTCGCACCCAGCGGAATCAGCTCGTCGTTGAAGTCGTAGCTGGGGTTGTGGATGGTGCAGGGCCCGCCGCCGTGGCCGATCTCGCGGTGCGCGCCATCGCCGTTGCCGATGAAGCAGTAGGCGCCGGGCCTGGCCTGCAGCATGTAGGCGAAGTCTTCCGCACCCATGGTCGGCTCCTGCGGGCGCACGTTGTCGGCACCGACGATGCCGGCCATGACCTCGCGCGCGAACGCGGTCTCGGCCGCATGGTTCACGGTGGGCGGGTAGTTGCGCACGAACTCGAATTCGCACTGCGCATCGAAGGCCGCGCAGATGTTCTCGGCGATGGCCTGCATGCGCTTCTCGATCAGGTCCAGCACCTCCAGCGTGAAGGTGCGCACCGTGCCCTGCAGCTCGCAGCTGTCGGGCACCACGTTGGTGGCCTCGCCGGCATGGACCATGGTGACCGAGATCACGCCCGCGTCCACCGGCTTCTTGTTGCGGCTGATGATGGTCTGGAAGGCCTGCACCATCTGGCAGGCGATGGGCACCGGGTCGGTACCCATGTGCGGCAGCGCCGCATGGCTGCCCTTTCCGCGGATGGTGATCTTGAACTCGTTGCTCGAGGCCATGACCGGGCCTTCGCTGACCGCGAAGCAGCCCACCGGCAGGCCGGGCCAGTTGTGCATGCCGAACACGGCCTCCATCGGGAACTGCTCGAACAGGCCGTCCTGGATCATCTCGCGCGCGCCGCCACCGCCCTCCTCGGCCGGCTGGAAGATCAGGTAGACGGTGCCGTCGAAATGGCGGTTCTTCGCCAGGTGCTGGGCCGCGGCGAGCAGCATGGCGGTGTGGCCGTCGTGCCCGCACGCGTGCATCTTGCCCTGGTGCCGGCTGGCATGGGGGAAGGTGTTGAATTCCTGCATGGGCAGTGCGTCGATGTCGGCGCGCAGGCCGACCGCGCGGGACGAACTGCCGTTCTTCACGATGCCGACCACGCCGGTCGTGCCCATGCCGCGGTGGATCGGGATGCCCCACTCCGTGAGCTTGGCCGCCACGAGGTCGGCCGTACGGACTTCCTCGAAGCACAGCTCGGGATGGGCGTGAATGTCGCGGCGTACGGCGGCGATGCCGGCGGCCTGGCCGACGATGGAATCGATGAGCTTCATGTGACTGGCGTCATGTCGGGTGGCGGAGCGGGCAGTCTAGCGTTGCGGCCGCTTTGCAGCGGAACCGCAGGGCGATGAAACAGACGACACAAAACAAGCATGACTTCAGCAATCCAGGGGATTGTTTTTGTGACGCCGCGTGACATAGTGCACGCCGTCAATGCGTTTTTGCGCGGACCGCAGCGCGCAAAGCGTGTAGCGGGAGGAGGAGGAACACCGATGTTTGCGAACAGTTGGAAACGCTGGCTGATGGCCGGCATGGTGGCCATCGCGGGCTTCGCGCACGCCGCTCCAGTGACGGTGGAAGTGGACGGCAGCGGGCCGTATGCCCCCGGCTCCACGCTGGTGGTGCGGCTGTTCGATGCCGATCCCGGCGTGGGGCTGTGCATGCCCGGCTTCTGCGCGGCCGATCTGCGCGTGACCTTCGATACGGCGCTGGTCCAGTCACCCATGGTCGGAGCGCTGTTTCCAGGATGGCTGAGCGTCGATGACATCGCATCGGTCACCCCCGGCGCGGTCATGCCGCTTGGCGGATCGCTGGCCTTCATCGACATCACGCTGTTCGCCTTGCCGTTCGGCGATGTGCCCACGGGCAAGACCGAGATCCTGAGCCTGAGCTTCACGGTCCAGGCGGGCATGGGCGGCCAGGGCAGCATCACAGTGGAACCCTTCACCCTGCGCGATGGCGACCCGCCCATCTACCCGTTCGTCGCGGCAGCCTCGCCCGGCTTCGAGGTGACGCAGGGCAACACCGTGCCCGAGCCTGCCAGCCTGGCGCTGACGGCCCTGGGCCTGGGCCTGGGATGGGTGGGCCGCAGGCGCTCCGCGGCCAGCGCCGCCTGAGCAGTCCTCTTCCAGCAACGTAGCAGCACAGATCGGCGGCCACGGGCCACCGATCTGCCGCGGCACACACGGTTCGGGCCAAGGGAGGCACGATGGGTCTTGCTGCGCCTTCGAAAAGCACTGACGCCCCGGCGCCCGGCGCGGCGAACGAGGCCACGCACCGCATGCTCGGCGACGCGTCCGACGCGCGCGCCTTCCTGCGCCAGTGGCTGGCCCTGGCCGTGGCGCGGCTGCCCCAGGTCGACGGCGCGCTGCTGCTGGTCGAGGACGAGGCCGGCGTGCTCGTGCCCGGTGCCATGTGGCCGGAGCAGATCGCCGACGTGAGCCCTTATGCGCAGGCCGCGCAGGCCTGCGTGGACAGCCGGCGCGATGTGGTGTTACCGCTGCCACGGCCGCAGGACAGCGGCGCAGCGGCCCCCCGGCGCGCACCACCGCCCACCGACCAGGTGGTCGTGGCCTCGCCGCTGTTCAGCGCGCAGCGCCTGATCGGTGCGCTGGTGTTCACGACACGCCGTGGCGGCGAGGCCGGTGTGGCGTGCGCCGTGACCGATCTGCAGTGGGGCGCGGGCTGGCTCGATGCCCTGGCGCGCAGCCGCGGCCGCGAGACCGAGCAGGCCGCGCTGCAGCGCGCGTGCGCCGGGCTCGATCTGGTCGCGCTGATCGCCCAGTACGACCAGGTCGACGACGCCTGCATGGCCGTGGCCGCCGAACTGGCCCGCGCCGTCGGCGGCCTGCGCGTGGCCATCGGCCTGGTGGCGCCGGGGGGCAGGCTGCGCCTGGTCGCCCTCTCGCACGCGGCCTGGTTCGACCGCAAGAGCCAGCAGGCCGCCGCCATCGAACGCGCCATGGCCGAGGCCGTGGAGCAGCGCTGCAGCCTGTCCTGGCCGCCCGTGCACGGCGACCCGCAGCGCGTGGACCGCGCCCAGCACGACGTGGCCACCGCCATGCCCGGCCCCGACGATGCGCCCGGCGGCGTGCTGACCGTGCCCATCGTGGCCGGTGCGCGCGCGGTCGGCGCCGTGGTCTGGCACCTGCCGGCATCCCAGGTCACGCCGGCCTTCATGGCCCAGATCGAGGGCATCGCCGTGGTGCTGGCGCCGTTGCTGGCGCGCCTGCAGGACGCCTCGCGCTGGTTCTCCGGCGCCGTGCCCGCCCAGTTGCGCCAGGGCTGGGCCGCGCTGCGCGATCCGCGCCGCCCGGCCTTCGCGGTCGGCGGCGCGCTGCTGCTGGCGGCGCTGGCCGCCGTGGCCCTGGTGCCCACGGCCTACCGCGTGCCGGCCCGCGCCGTGCTCGAAGGCGAGGTGCAGCGCGTGATGGCCGCCCCCTTCGAAGGCTTCGTGGCCGAGGCCCCCGTGCGCGCCGGCGAGCGCGTGGCGCGCGGCGAACTGCTGGCCCGGCTGGACGACCGCGACCTGGCCATCGAGCAGGCCCGGCTGCGCGCCGAACTCGCGCAGCAGGAGCAAAAGCTCGCCGAGGCCATGGCCGCCCACAACCGCGCCGAATCGGCCGTGGTCTCCGCCCAGGTCGGCGAGACCCAGGCCAAGCTCGAGCAGGTCACGCAGCGCATGCAGCGCACGCGCGTGGAGGCGCCGTTCGACGGCGTGCTCGTGGCCGGCGACTGGTCGCAGGCCATCGGCAGCCCGATCGAGCAGGGCAAGATGCTGTTCACGCTGGCGCCGCTGACGGGCTACCGCGTGGTGCTCAAGGTCGACGAGCGCGACGTGCGCGACGTGGCCCCCGGACAGCACGGCGCGCTCGTGCTCTCGGGCATGGCGGCCGAGCGCCTGCCCTTCGTGGTGCGCCAGATCTCGGTGGCCACGGCCGAGGAAGGTGCCAACCTGTTCCGTGTCGAGGCCGACCTGGTCGGCACGCCCGAGCGCCTGCGCCCCGGCATGGAAGGCGTGGGCAAGATCGAGGCCGGCGAGCGCACGCTGCTGTGGATCGCCACGCGCCGGCTGGTGGACTGGATGCGCGTCACCCTGTGGCGCTACCTGCCTTGATGCCATGGGCCAGGAATTTCAATCCGCGCACTGGTACCGCGTGTCCGCGGTGCGGCCACGCCTGGCGCCCGAGCTGCGGGCCCAGCGCCAGACCATCCGCGGCACCGCCTGGTACGTGCTGTTCGACCCGCTCAACCAGCGCACCCACCGGCTCACGCCCGAGGCCTGGTTCGTGGTCTCGCGCATGGACGGCCGCTACACCGTGGAGCAGCTCTGGCAGGCCGCGGTCGACGCGCTGGGCGAGAAGGCGCCGCCGCAGGACGAGCTGATCCAGCTGCTGTCGCAGCTGCACGAGGCCGACGCGCTGGCGTCCGACGCCATGCCCGACATGGACGACCAGCTGCGCCGGCGCGACCGCCAGCGCCGCCAGCAGTGGCTGCGCAACCTCAAGAACCCGATGGCGCTGCGCTTTCGGCTCTGGGACCCGGACCGCTTCCTGGTGCGCACCTTGCCCTTGGTCGCCTGGCTGCTCGGCCCGCTCGGCGCACTGCTGTGGCTGGCCGTGGTGCTGCCGGCCGGCGTGCTGGCGTGGCAGAACTGGGGCGAGATCGCCGGCAATGCGTCCGACACGCTGCTGTCGGCCACCAGCCTGCTGACCATGGCCGTCGTCTACCCGGGGGTGAAATTCATCCACGAGATGTCGCACGCCTACGCCGCGCGCCGCCACGGCGCCGAGGTGCACGACATGGGGCTCATGTTCCTGGTGTTCGCGCCCGTGCCCTATGTCGACGCCTCGGGCAGCGCCGCCTTCCCCCGCCGCAGCCAGCGCGCGCTGGTGGCCGGCATCGGCATGCTGGCCGAACTGTTCCTGGCCGCGCTGGCGCTGTGGGCCTGGCTGGCGGTGGAGCCCGGCCTGGTGCGCTCGCTGGCCTTCAGCGTGATGGTGCTGGGCGGCCTGTCCACGCTGCTGTTCAACGGCAACCCGCTGCTGCGCTTCGACGGCTACTTCGTGCTGTGCGATGCGATCGAGGTGCCCAACCTGGCGCAGCGCAGCAACGCCTTCTGGATCTGGCTCATCAAGCGCCACGCCTTCGGCCTGGAGCAAGCCCGCCAGCCCGAGATGGTGGCCGGCGAGGGCAAGTGGCTCGCCGCCTATGCGCCGCTGTCGCTGGGCTACCGGCTGTCGATCACGCTGGGCATCGCCATCTTCCTGGGCCAGGAGTACCTCTACCTGGGCCTGGCCATCGGCATCTGGGGCATGCTGACGCAGTTCGTCTGGCCGCTGCTCAAGGGCCTGCGCTGGCTTTGGGCCGGCACCGACCTGGTCGGCCGCCGGCTGCGGCCGGCCGTGGTCACCGCGGTCGTCGTCGGCCTGGCGGTGCTGGGCCTGCTGGGCCTGCCGGCGCCACGCAGCACCTACGCCCAGGGCGTGGTCTGGCCGGCCGAGTCGGCCCAGCTGCGGGCCGGGGAATCGGGCTTCGTCGCGGCCGTGCGCGGCGCGCCGGGCCAGGCGATCGGCGCAGGCGCGCTGGTGCTGGCCCTGGCCAACGACCAGCTGGCGCGCGACCTGGAGACCGCCCAGGCCCGCGAGGAGCAGGCCCGCGCACGCTGGCAGGCCGCGCTGGCCGCCACCCGCACGCGCGCCGATGCCGCCGGTGCGCGCGTGGAACTCGCCGTGGCCACGGCCGCGCTGCACCAGGCCGAAGACGAGCACCAGCATGCCCTGCGCAAGCACGCCGGCCTGCGCGTGGTGGCGCAGCGCGACGGCCAGCTCGCGCTGCCGCTGGCCGCCGACCTGCCCGGCCGCTGGCTGCGCAAGGGCGAGAACGTGGGCCACCTGCGCACCGACGATGCGCCCACCGTGCGTGTGGTCGTCACGCAGGACGACATCGACAGCGTGCGCGCGGGGCCGGTCCGCATCCAGGTGCGGCTGGCCGGCGACCTGGGCCAGAGCGTGCCGGCCCGGCTCGTGCGCGAAGTGCCCGGCGGCGACAACAGCCTGCCGTCGCTGGCCCTGGCGCTCGAGCATGGCGGCACCGTGGCCGTGGACCCGCGCCAGGGCGAGGAGCCGCGCTCGCTGAACCGCGTGTTCCAGTTCGACCTGGCGCTGCCCGCCAGCGTGGCCGCCGCCCGCATCGGCGAACGCGCCCACGTGCGCTTCGTGCTCGACGACGAACCCCTGGGTCTGCAGGGTTGGCGCCGGCTGCGCCAGCTGCTGCTCTCCAAGCTCACGCTCTAGGGCACAGGACACCTGCCATGCTCCGCGCCGCCCTGGCCCCCGCCGCCGCCACGCTTGCCCCCTCGCCCTGGGTCGAACGCGCCGAAGCCCGCCAGAACGGCGTGGACCGGGCCTTGCTCCACGCCGCCGGCCAACTGCTGGCCGCGGTGAGCCCGCTGCGGCGCCAGCGCGTGCGGGCCTTCGCGCGGCGGGTGCTGGCCAGCGATGCATCGCTGCAGGCCGAGACGCTGGCGCAGCTGCAGGCCCGCGCCCAGGCCCTGCGCGCCGCGCTGCGGGCCGACGGCCTGGCCGAGGCCCATGTGGTGGCCGCGTTCGCGCTGGTGCGCGAGGTCAGCGGCCGCCAGCTCGGCAAGCGCCACTTCCCGGTGCAGCTGATGGGCGGGCGCGCCATCCTCGACGGCGTGATCGCCGAGATGGCCACGGGCGAAGGCAAGACGCTGACGGCGCTGCTGCCGGCCGTGACCATGGCGCTGGCCGGCGTGCCCGTGCACGTGGTCACCGTCAACGAGTACCTGGCCGCGCGCGACGCCGAGGAGATGACGCCGGTCTACGCCTTCTTCGGCCTGTCGGTCGGCCAGGTGCTGCCCGACCAGGAGCCACCCGCGCGGCGCGAAGCCTACGGCGCCGACGTGGCCTACTGCGTCAACAAGGACCTCACCTTCGACTACCTGCGCGACCGCATCGAGGTGCTGCGCGGCCAGCTCGGCCCGCGCGCCGCCGTGGCCCAGCTGGTGGCCGGCCGCGCCGCGCCGCAGGCCGTGATGCGCGGCCTGTGGTTCGCCATCGTCGACGAGGCCGACAGCGTGTTCATCGACGAGGCGCGCACGCCGCTCATCATCTCGGCCACCAAGCCCGGCGGCGCCGGCATCCCCGAGTACGACGCCGCGCTGGCCCAGGCCGCGCGGCTGGAGGCCCGCACGCACTTCCTGCTGCGCGAGCGCGAACGCCATGTGGTGCTGACCGAGGCCGGCCGCGCCTGGGTGCTGGCGCTGCGGGACGATGCGCTGCCGCGCGCCGAGGTCGAGCGCACGCGCGTGATCGAGCAGGCGCTCTCGGCCCTGCACTGCTACACACGTGACCGCCACTACATCGTGGCCGACGGCAAGGTGCAGATCGTCGACGAGTACACCGGCCGCGTGATGGCCGACCGCAGCTGGGAGAGCGGCCTGCACCAGATGGTCGAGCGCAAGGAGGCACTCGAGATCACGGCACGCCGCCACACCACGGCGCGCATCACCTACCAGCGCCTTTTCCGGCGCTACCTGCGCGTGGGCGGCATGAGCGGCACCGTGACCGAGACGGCCGGCGAGCTCAAGTCGGTGCTGGGCCTGGACGTGCTGCGCATCGGCACGCACCGGCCCATCCTGCGGCGCGACCTCGGCATCCGGCTGTTCGCCGAAAGCGCGCAGCGCGATGCGGCCGTCGTGCAGTCCGCGCTGGCGCAGGCGGCGAAGGGCCGCGCCGTGCTGGTCGGCACGCGCTCGGTGGCGGCGTCCGAGCGCATCGGCGCACTGCTGGCCGCGGCCGGCGCCGCGCACCTGGTGCTCAACGCCAAGCAGGACGCCGAGGAGGCCGCCATCGTTGCCGGCGCCGGCGCACCGGGCCGCATCACGGTGGCCACCAACATGGCCGGCCGCGGCACCGACATCCACCTCGATCCCGCGGTGCGCAGCGCTGGCGGCCTGCACGTGGTGCTGACCGAGTTCCACGACTCCACGCGCATCGACCGCCAGCTCTACGGCCGCTCGGGCCGCCAGGGCGACCCCGGCAGCTTCGAGAGCCTGGTGGCGCTCGACGATGAGCTGTTCGCCACCCATGCCGCGGCCCTGCAGGCCTGGGTGCGCGCGCACTGCCGGCCCGACGCCAGCGGCCGCCTGCCCGGCTGGGCCGCGCATGCACTGCGGCGCTGGGCCCAGCGCCGTGCCGAGGCGCACCACGCGGACGTGCGGCGCCAGACGCTCAGCCACGAACGCGACAACGACCGGCTGCTGGCCTTTGCCGGCCGCCCCGAATGAGGAGCCTTGCAATGACCCGACACCTGCACCTGATGGGCCTCGTGGCCATGGCCTGGGCGCTGCATCCCTGCGCGCTGGCGGCCGAATTCAACTGCCTGATCGAGCCGCGCAAGGTGGTCGAGCTGCGCAGCCCCAGCACCGGCGTGGTCGACCGCGTCGACGCCGAGCGCGGCCAGCTGGTGCGCGCCGGCCAGGTGCTGGTGTCGCTGGACTCGGGCCTGGAGCGCGCGGCGCTGGACATCGCGCGCCACCGCGCCACCATGGAGGGCGCGGTCAAGACCGGCGAGAGCCGGCTGGCCTTCGCCACGCAGAAATTCCAGCGCCGCGACGAACTGCTCTCGCAGAAGTACGTCTCGCAGCAGGACCACGACGAGTCCCGCACCGAGATGCGCCTGGCGCAGAGCGAGCTGCTGGACGCGCGCGACAACCGCCGCCTGGCCGAACTCGAGGTGCGCCGCAACGAGGAACAGATCCGCCTGCGCACCATCCGCAGCCCTGTCACGGGTGTGGTGGTCGAGCGCAACGTGCACGTGGGCGAGCTGGCCGACCCGGGCGAGCAGCGCAAGCCGCTGCTGCGCATCGCCGAGATCTCCACGCTGTACGTGGAGGCGGTGCTGCCGGCCGAGGCCTACGCCCATGTGCGCGTGGGCCAGCAGGGCCAGGTGCGGGCCGATCTGCCCCTCAAGGTGAGCGCCGCCGCCACCGTGCGCGTGGTCGACAAGGTGCTGGACGCGGCCTCCGGCACCTTCGGCGTGCGCCTGGAGCTGCCCAACGCCCAGGCCGAGATTCCGGCCGGCATCGCCTGCCGCGTCGACCTGCCCGATGTGCCCGCCTCACCGGCCCGGCGCGAGCAGCGCCGCTTCGACCCCAGCAAGGGCTGACCGCCCGCACCCGACACACCAGAAAGACACGCGCACGCGCGCACCAGGAGAGACACCATGCACCGCGACCCCATCCGCACCGCCGTCGAACTTCCTGCCCCCCCTGCAGCCCCGCTGTCCCGGCTCGCCCGCCTGCTGCCACGGCGCAAGGAGCGCGCCGCCGCGCCGTTCAAGCGCAAGCTGCTCGTGGAGACGCTGGAGCAGCGCGTGCTCATGGACGCCGACCCGCTGGCCGTGGCCGCCGTCAGCGCCCGGCTCGACAGCCCGGGCGAGGTCGATGTCTACACCTTCACGCTGGACAACGCGACCACGGTCTCCTTCGACAGCCAGACCAACAACGGCAACATGCGCTGGACCTTGACCGGCCCCAGCGGCACGGTCGTCAACGCCCAGGGCCTGGACAGCCAGAGCAATGCTGCGGCCTATGCGCCGCTCAGTCTGGCGGCCGGCGACTACAGGATCACCATCGACGGCGTGGGCCAGACCACGGGCGACTACGGCTTTCGCTTGCTCGACCTCTCGCGCGCCGACAGCCTGCCGCTGGGCCAGCCCGTCAACGGGACCTTCGCCGACGGGGCGCAGCAGGTCGCCTACCAGTTCGACGCCCAGGCCGGCGATGCGCTGTGGCTGGACACCATCACCCTGCCCAGCGGCAGCAACCTGCGCCTGCACGACCCCTTCGGCAACCGCATCGGCACCTGGAGCAACGACGCCGAACTGCCGCTCCTGCCCTACAACGGCCGCTACACGCTGATCCTGGACGGCAACAGCAGCACGCCGCTGAACGCCGCCTACGCCTTCGCGCTGCGCCAGCTGGCCGCGCCCGCGACCGACCTGGGCAGCTTGCCCGCGGCCGGTGCCACGGTCAGCGGCAGCATCGCCGAGCCGGGCGACAGCGCGGTCGTGCGCTTCACGCTCGATGCAACGCGCCGCATCCTGATCGATTCGCGCAGCGCCACCAACAACCTGAACATGACGCTGACCGGCCCGGCCGGCCTGGTCACCGAAGCCACCAACGGCAACACGCTGGCCAATGTGGGCCTGGGCAGCGTGGACAACTACGTCTCCAACTGGGGCGTGCTGGAGCTGCCGGCCGGCAGCTACACCCTGCGCATCGACGGCTCCGGCGCGGCCGTGGGCGAGTACGCACTGCGCTTCGTCGACGCCAGCAACCCCACGGCCGTGGTGCGCGAACAGTCCACCGCCGGCCAGCTCAACCCCGGCGGCGCCACCCATGTCTACCGCATCGCGGCCACGGCCGGCGACAGCATCCGCATGGACGCCGGCACCGCCACCGTGGGCGGCGTCAGCAACACCGGCGTGCTGGGCTGGACCCTGTACGACCCCTACGGCAGGCGCGTGACACAGGCCTCGAACTGGTCCGACGTGAACAACATCGCGCTCGGCCTGTCCGGCGACTACACGCTGGTGGTGCGCGGCGACAACGACCGCGCACCCGCCACCGACTACGCCTTCACGGTGGTGAGCCTGGGCAACACGCCGGTCAGCCTGCCGGCCGGCACCGCCGTGGCCCTGGGCACCGCGCCCACCAGCGGCTCCATCGCCGCGGCCGGCGGCACCCAGGTCTGGCGCTTCACGCTGGCCCAGGCCACCACGGTGTACTTCGACCCGCTCACGGGCGGCATGCCGGTGGACATGACCATCGCGCTGCAGGGCCCGCGCGGCACCGAGACCGCCGCCAACACCCGCTTCGGCGGCTGGAGCAACAGCTACGGCACCGACGGCGCCCAGGTCTGGAACCTGGCCGCCGGCGACTATGCGTTGACCGTCAGCTCCGCCAGCTCGGCCGTGGCCGCCTACCAATTTCGCCTGCTCAACCTGGCCGCGGCCGCCTCGCCGCTGTCCACGGGCAGCGTGACGCAGGGCGAACTCAACCCGGGCAGCGGCGTGGCCGTCTACAGCTTCGACGCGGCCGCGGGCGAGCGCATCTTCCTGGACGGCCGCTCCAGCGGCTTCACCAATCTCGAACGCCGCCTGATCGACCCCTGGGGCCGGCTGGTCAGCGGCGGCACGGCCAACCCGGGCACCGACAACCTCGAGGTGGTACTGCCCTATGCCGGCCGCTACACGCTGCTGGTCGAAGGCCACAACAGCCTCACCACGCCCCAGCCCTACAGCTTCGTGCTGGAGCGGCCGGTGGACCGCACCGTGGCCTACGACATCGGCGTGGCCCAGCTGCCCGCCGTGCAATGGGGCACGGACGGCGCCAACCCCGCGCTGCACTTCGACGGCAACCAGGTTGCCACCGTGGCGGCCGATCCGGCCCTCAGCATCCCCGGCGACGTGAGCTTCCAGCTGCGCTTCAAGGCCGACAACCTCGACCCCACCTGGCAGTCGCTGCTCTACAAGGGCAACCAGAACAACAGCGCCGCCGAGCGCAACTACTCGCTGTGGCTCAACAGCGCCGGCTACCTGCACCTGTCCATCGGCACCGACTGGGGCGAGTACACCGTGCGCACGGCCGATGCCAGCATCCAGGCCGACCGCTGGTACGACGTGGTCGGCGTGGTCGACCGCGCCAACGGCAAGCTGCGCATCTACATCGACGGCGTGCAGGCCGCCGAATCGACCAACGCGCTGCCGCCGGCCTCGGTGCCCAACCGCACCTACGCCACGCCGCTGACCATCGGCAACGCCCTGGAGAATTGGTACAACAGCGTCTCCGGCTTCGAGGGCAGCATCAGCGAGGTGCGGGTCTGGAGCCGCGCGCTGACCGCCGCCAACGTCACCGCCTTCCAGACCACGGCGCCCAGCGCCAGCGACACCAGTTCGGTGCTGTGGCTGCCCCTCAACACGTCGGGCACCGGCACGCTTGCCGACGCCTCGGGCGAAGGCCGCAACGCCACGGTGAGCAGCGTCTATGCCGGCATCCCCGGCGTGGTGGTCGGCAACATTGCGGTGCCCGGCGAGAGCATCACCTACACGCTGAGCCTGGCCCAGGCGCGCCGTGTGTTCATGGACGCCCTGGTCGCGCCCGGCCAATTCAACGTCACCTTGACCGGCCCCAACACCAACCTCACCAGCACCGACCTGGCCTGGGTCGACAACAACGTCGACATGTTCGACCTGCCCGCGGGCGAGTACCGCATCACCGTGCGCGGCCAGGGCCAGCAGACCGGCAGCTTCGCGTTCCGGCTGCTCGACGCGGCCCAGGCCACGGCCATCGCCTACGACACCACGGTGCAGGGCCAGCTGCGGCCGGGCGACCAGGCCCAGCTGTACCGTTTCGACGCCCAGGCCGGCGAGGTGGTGTTCTTCGACGTGCTCGCCACCGGCGGCGCCAACGCGGCGCAGTGGCGCCTGGTCGATCCCTATGGCCGCACCGTGTTCAGCCGCACCGGGCTCTCCGACCGCGACAACACCACGCTTGCCGTGGCCGGCACCTACACCCTGGTGCTCGACGGCTACCCCTACGAGCGCGACCGCTGGTCCGACTACAGCTTCTCGCTGCGCAAGGTCACACCCGCGGCGCCACAGCCCATCGTGCTGGGCCAGTCGCTGGACCAGCAGGCCCAGCGCACGGCCGGCCGCAACGGGGGCGGCGCCGTGGCCATCAGCAGCACGCAGTACGTGGAGATCAACGGCGCGGCCACCAACCTCACGGGCCAGATGACCATCGAGGCCTGGTTCCGCGTCGACCGGCCCGGCACCGGCACCTGGACCGAGCTGTTCGTCAAGACGGACGCCGCCAGTTCGCGCCAGTACGGCGTGTGGATCAACACCAACGGCCAGATCTACGCCGAGGCCACCGACCTGAACAACGACAGCCGTGGCATCACCAGCGCGGCCGGCCTCGTCTCCAACGAAGCCAATGGCCAGTGGCAGCACGTGGCGCTGGTGCTGGACCGCGCCAACAGCCAGATGCGGCTGCTGCTCAATGGCGTGGAGGTGGTCAGCGGCTACCTCTCGCCCCAGGCGTCCCTGCAACTGGCCGACGCGCTGCGCCTGGGCCGCAATGCCGAAGGCCATGCCGTGCACGAGGGCTACAGCGTGAGCGTGGACGAGCTGCGCATCTGGAACGTGGCGCGCAGCAATGCGCAGATCGCCGCCGGCATGGCCGCCAACCTGCAGGGCAACGAGGCCGGCCTGGCCGCGCTGTACCGCTTCAACGAGGCCAGCGGCACCGCCGTGGTGGACGCCACCGGTGCCGCGGGCGCGGGTGGCCAGCTCGTGCGCCTGGCCGACGAACTGCCCGGCCTGGTGGTCGGCCGCATCGATGCGCCGGGCCAGTCGCGCAGCTACACCTTCACACTCGACAGCGCGCGTGCGGTCTACCTGGACAACTTCACGCACCGCCACGACCTGAACTGGCGCCTGACCGGCCCCACCGTGAACATCGGCACCAGCCTGTACGGTGCCGACAGCAACAACAGCTACAACCTGCTGCAGCTGCCCGCCGGCACCTACACCTTCACGGTGGACGGCGCGGGCGCCGCGGTGGGCGAGTTCGCGTTCCGTCTGGTCGATGTGGCGGCCGCGCAGCAAGCCGTTGCGCTCGACAGCGAGGTGCAGACGCGGCTGGAGCCGGGCGCCATGGCGCGCCTGTTCACGTTCCAGGCCAGCGCCGGCCAGCGCCTGTTCCTCGACCTGCTGGATTTCACCGGCACGCAGCCCGCCTGGCGCCTGCTCGACCCCACAGGCGCGCAGGTCTTCGGCGTGAACTGGGCCGCCGACGTGGACACCTTCACGGCCAGCCGCACCGGCACCTACACGCTGATCCTGGAGGACTACACCTCGTCGGGCGCCGCCGGCAGCGAGCGCGACGTGCGCTTCGCCGTGCGCACCGTGCAGGACCAGAGCCTGCCGCTGGTGCTGGGCACCAGCCAGCTCCGCGCGCCCGAATGGGTGGCCGGCCCCGAAGCCGCCGGCAGCGCCGTGCGCCTGGGCGAGGGCCGCGAGCTGGAGGTGCCGGCCAGCCCCGCGCTGGACCTGACCGGCAACTTCACCATTGAGGCGATGGTCAAGCTCGACCGCTACAGCGACGGCTGGATGCCGGTGGTCTCGCGCGGCAGCGACTACAACCACCAGACCTTCGGCCTGTGGATCGGCACCCAGGGCCAGATCTACCTGGACAGCCACCAGCTGGGCAGCAGCAACCCCGACTACCCCTACGACCAGTTCTGGAACGTCGGTTCGGCCAACGGCGCCGTCACGCTCAACGCCTGGCACCGGCTCAGCGCCAGCGTGAACCGCAGCACGGGCGCGGTGGCGATCTATGTCGACGGCAACCTGGTGGCCTCGGCCCAGCTGCAGTACTACCAGGACGGCCCGGCCAGCAGCCAGCCCGATGCCAAGCTGTACGTCGGCGCCACCGAGCTGACCGACCGCACGCCGCTGTACGGCGCGGTGGCCGACCTGCGCGTCTGGAACACCGCCCGCAGCGCGGCCCAGATCCACGCCAGCCAGAGTACGACGGCGCTGGCCGGCAACGAGGCCGGCCTGGTGCTGCTGCTGCCGATGGCGGGCGGCACCGGCAATGTGCTGGCCGGCAGCGGCAGCAGCGGCCTGTCGGGCCGCGTGCAGAGCGTCAACGCCGGCCTGTCGGCCACCGTGGTGGAGGGCAGCATCACCCAGCCCGGCCAGCGCGTGCTCTACCAGCTCAGCGTGGCGCAGGACACCCGCGTGCTGTTCGACACGCTGACCACCAACGGCAACTTCACCTGGTCGCTGCTGGACGAGGGCGGCAATGCGGTCGCCAAGGTCAACGGCGAGGCGCTGCAGAACCGCCGCCTGCGCGATGCCGATGCGGCCCACTCCAGCAACAGCCTGATGCTGCTGCGCGCCGGCCGCAGCTACACGCTGGTGATCGACGCCGACGGCCAGAACACGGGCGACTTCGCGTTCCGCCTGCTCAACCTGGCCAATGCCGAGGCCATCGCCTACGACCAGACCATCGCCTACGTGGCCGAGCCGGCCAACGCCACACGGCTGTTCAGCTTCTCCGGCGTGGCCGGCCAGCAGATCGTGCTCGACGAGCTGGCCTGGCCCGGTGGCAACTGGCCCTACTGGCGCCTGTACGACCCGTTCGGCAACCAGATCCACGAAAGCTACTTCTACAGCGATTCGCCCACGCTCACGCTGGCCCGCACCGGCACCTACGTGCTGGCCGTCGAAGGCCAGGTCGACCAGCGCGGCACCACGCGGCCGAGCTTCCAGGTGCACCTGGCCGGCACCGTGACGCCGCCGGCCCTGCCCACCGGTACCGCACTCGCCTTCACGGCCGGCGTGGCCACCGTCAACGGCACCAGCACCGCCATCGACACCCCAGCCGTCTACACCTTCACGCTGGCCCAGCCGCGCCGCATCTACGTCGACACGCTGAACCCCTCGACCGGCAACGCCTACTACAAGATCTGGAACCTGAGCAGCCCGGCCGGCACGGTGGCCGAGCGCTGGGCCTACGACACCGACGGCCCGAACCAGCGCAGCTACTACGACCTGCCGGCCGGCGACTACGCCTTCTCGGTGCGCACGCCCTACGACTGGGCGCTCACCCCGTTCGCCTTCAGGCTCATCGACATCGACGCCGTGGCGCAGACGCTCACGCCCGGCAGCGCCGTCTCCGGCACGCTGGCACCAGCCAACACCGCGGCCTTCTTCCGCTTCGACGGCGAGGCCGGCGCGCGCTACTTCCTCAACGCCACCACCACGACCAACACCGGCAACACCTACTGGCGCCTGCTGGACGCGCAGACCCTGGGCACGGTGGCGCAGGGCTACTTCAACAGCCAGGGCGACGGCCTCACGGTGCCGCGCGACGGCAGCTACATCCTCACGCTGGAGGGCTACTTCGACACCGCAGGCCAATCCAGCTACGGCTTCACGCTGTACGAGAACGCCAACGCCACGACGGCCCTCACGCTGGGCAGCACCGTGACCGGCAACCTGGCCCAGCCCGGCGACATGGCCAACTACAGCTTCACGCTGGACGCCGCCAGGCGGCTGTGGTTCGACTCGCTGACCGAGCGCTCGGACATCGTCTGGCGCATCCTGGACGCCGACGGCGTCGCGGTGATCAGCGACCGCGACATCCGCGACTACACCAACTGGTACGACCCGTTCACCCTGGCGGCGGGCAGCTACACGCTGCAGATCGACGGCCGCGTCGCTGCCGCGGGCGGCTTCGGCTTCCGGCTCGTCGACATGGCCAGCGCCACGCTGCTGACGCCCGGCACCGCGCAGAGCGGCACGCTGACGCCCGGCACCGAGGTCGACTTCTACGCCTTCGACGCCCAGGCCGGCGACAGCTTCTTCTTCGACATGGTCTCGCGCACGACCAGCCAGACCATGTACTGGCGCCTGTACGACCCCTACGGCCAGCGCATCTGGGGCGGCACCGACCTGCAGGACGTGGACGTCACGCAGCTGGCGTACACGGGCCGCTACACGCTGGTGATCGAGGGCTACCCCGGCAACACGCAAAGCGCGAACTACAGCTTCAACGTGGTGCCGGTGCTGCCGCAGGCGCCCGTGGCGCTCAGCATCGGCCTGCAGCCCGCGCCCAACCTCCAGGTGCAGAACCTGCAGGTCGGCGGCGCCGACGGCAGCGTGCACTCGGGCGGCACGCTCAACATCGCCTGGCAGACCAGCAACAGCGGCGACCGCGCGCTGGACACCGCCTTCCAGGAACGGGTGATCGTCACCAACGCCCAGGGCCAGACCGTGGTCAACGTGCTGCTGCCCTACGACCCGGCCGTGGCCGGCGTGATCGGCATCGGCCAGGCCAAGGCGCGCAGCACGCAGGTGCTGCTGCCGCCCGGCGCGGCCGGCGCGGGCCTGTTGACCATCACCGTCATTACCGACACCACCAACGCCGTGCTCGAGAAGGGCGCGGCCGGCGAGTCGGACAACCAGCTGCAGACCACGGTCAACTCCACGCTGCTGGTCTATCCCGACCTGGGCGTCGGCCAGCTGGCCATCTCGCCGGCCGCGGGCCTGAAGGCCGGCGACCAGGTGACCGTCAGTTGGCGCGACGAGAACCGCGGCGATGCCGCGCCGGCCAACGGCTGGGTCGACCGCGTGGTGGTGCGCAACACCAGCACCGGCGCGGTGGTGCTCGACCAGCGCGTCACCGTCCCGGCGGGCAGCGCCGCCATCGCCGCGGGCGGCTCGCTCGCGCGGCAGTACGTGTTCAGCTGGCCGGCCGGTGCCAACGGCGTCGGCAACTTCGAGGTGACCGTCACGGCCGATGCCGAAGGCGCCGTGGCCGAGTACAACGCCACCGACACGGCCGAGGCCAACAACGCCGCCAGCACCACCTTCACCTCGGCACCCGACCTCACGATCGACGGCCTCACGGTGCTGACCACCACGCCAGTCTCCGGCGGCCTCGTGGACCTGCAATGGACGGTGCGCAACCAGGGCAACGCGCCCACGCCCACGGGCTGGTTCGACCACATCGTCGTGACCAACGTGGACACCGGTGCCACGCTGCTGAACCTGGACGTGTTTTACACGCCGACCACGGCGCTCGCGGTGGGTGGCTCGGCCACGCGCAACTTCCAGCTGCGGCTGCCGGACGGCCAGGCCTCGGTGGGCAACATCCGCTTCACCGTGGTGGCCGACCAGAACGCCAGCAGCGCCTCGGGCCTGGCCGAGACCAACGAGAACAACAACCAGGCCCAGGTGACCCGCGCGGCCGTGCTGAGCCAGGCCGCCAACCTCGTGGTGACCGACTTCACGGCACCGGCCGCGCAGCGCAGCGGCGACGCCGCCGCCTTCGCCTGGACCGTGCGCAACAGCGGCAACGCCGCCACGCCGGGCACGGCCTGGCACGACCGCATCGTGCTGTCGGCCGACGCCATCATCGGCAACGCCGACGACGTGACCGTGGCCACCGTGGCGCGCAACGGCGCGCTGGCCGCGGGCGCCAGCTACACGGTCGAGTGGTCGGCCACCGTGCCGGCCGGCTACGACGGCAACTACCGCTTCGCGCTCGTGACCGACGTGTTCAACACCGTGGCCGAGCCCGATGCCGAGAACGACAACGTGAGCGCTTTGCGCGCCGCGCTGCTGACGCCCTACCACGCCGACCTCACGGTCAGCGAGCTGAGCCTGCCGGCCAGTGGCAATGGCGGCCAGGCCGTGACCGTGAGCTGGCGCACCACCAACCAGGGCGACGCCAGCACCGGCAACACCTGGTGGTACGACCGGCTCTGGCTCTCGCCCACCGGCGCGATCGGCGACGGCTCGGGCGCCATCCTGCTCGGCAACTTCGCGCGCAGCGCCGGCGCGCTGGCCGCCGGCGCCAGCCGCGTCGAGCAGCAGCAGGTCACGCTGCCCAACGGCGTGAGCGGCAGCTTCAGGCTCGTGGTGGAGTCCGACATCTACAACTGGGTGGCCGAGAGCCGCTTCAACGACAACAACAGCGCCGTCTCCGCCGCCAGCATCGTGCTCAGCGAGGCGCCCTCGGTGGACCTGCGCGTGCAGAACGTGGCCGGCCCGGCCACGGCCCGCCCCGGCCAGCAGCAGACCGTGAGCTGGGAGATCCGCAACGCAGGCGCCGGCGCCGCCGCCGCGCCCTGGACCGACCACCTCTACCTCTCGTCCGACGGCAGCCTCCCGGGTGCCATCTACCTGACCAGCTTCACGCACCAGAGCCCGCTGGCCGGCAACAGCACGACGCAGGCCAACACCCAGTTCTGGATGCCCGACGTGGCCGACGGCAACTGGCGCGTGATCGTGGTCACCGACGTCAACAACCAGGTCTACGAGAGCGGCGCGGCCGATGCCGAGACGGCCAACAGCGGCCAGGCCGCGGCCGCCACGGCCGTGACCCACCCCGACGTGGGCGCCACCGGCATCACGGTCGGCGCCGGCGCCGCCGCGGGCCGCGCCAGCACCATCAGCTGGACCGCCCGCAACGACGGCAGCGCCGCCGCGCCGCCGGACTGGCTCGAACGCGTGTTCCTGTCCTCCAACGACGTGCTGGACGGCAACGACATCCTGCTGGCCACCACCACGGTGGGCAGCGCCATCGACGCCAACGGCGTGCTGCTGCGCAGCGTGCAGGCCCAGCTGCCGGCCAACCTGGCCGCGGGCAGCTGGCGCATCATCGTGCAGAGCGACGCCGGCAACGCGCTGCGCGAGCTGACGGCCGGTGAGAACAACAACGTGGCCGTGTCCGCCGCGTTCGCCGTGGCCGAGGCCCCGCTGCCCAACCTCACGGTCGCCAACGTGGCCGGCCCGGCCAGCATCCGCGCCGGCCAGGCCGCCACCGTGACCTGGACCGAGCGCAACCTTCTTCCCGAACCCGCCACGGGCGACTGGTCGGCGCAGATCTACCTGTCGCCTGACAACGCCATCGGCGGCGACATCCTGGTCGGCTCGGCCAGCTTCACGGGCGGCCTGGCGGCGGGCGGCCAGGTGGCGCGCAGCGCCGAGGTCACCCTGCCGACCACGCTGTCGCCCGGCGCCTGGCGCTTCGTGGTGCGCACCGACAGCGCCAACCGCGTGCTCGAGCGCGACGAACTCGACAACGCCGCCATCGCTGCCAGCGCCAGCACCGTGCCGGCCGCGCTGCAGCTGAACCTGGTCGGCAGCGTGGCCGAGGCGGCCGGCAGCTTCACGGCCAGCCTGCAGCGCAACGGCGACCTCAGCAGCGCGCTGACCGTGGCCCTGGTCTCCAGCGACACCAGCGAGGCCACGGTGCCCGCCACGGTCACCATCCCGGCTGGCCAGGCGCTCGTGAACTTCACGGTCAGCCTGCCGGCCGACGGCATCGTCGACGGCACGCAGCTCGTGAACATCGCCGCCACGGCCAATGGCGTGCTGGGCGACAACCGCAACCTCAGCGTGACCGACAGCAACAGCGCCGCGCTGACGCTGAGTTCGGTGCTGGCGGTGCAGGAGAACCAGGGCACGCTCACGATGACCGTGAGCCGCAACACCGACGCCGGTGCCGGCGCGCTGCAGGTGCGCCTGAACAGCGCCAACACGGCGGCCTTGCGCGTGCCCGGCATCGTGACCATCCCGGCCGGCGCCACCAGCGTGAGCTTTGCGGCCCAGATCCTGGACGACCTGGAGGTCTGGGGCACGCGCGAGGTGCGCGTGAACGCCGCGGCCGACGGCTACACCGCCCACTCGGTCAACGTGGCCATCGCCGACGACGAGCTGCCCGAGCTCACCATGACCTTCAGCAGCAACCAGGTGGCCGAGGGCGCCGGCGCCAACGCCGTGGGCGTCACGCTGCGGCGCGACCGCCCCGGCACCTACGACCTGGTGTTCAACGTGCTCAGCGACAACCGCGACGCGCTGACCGTGCCCACGCGCGTGGTGATCCCGGCCGGGGAGACCACGGTGTTCTTCAACGCCAGCCCGGTGGACAACACCCTGTCGGGCGACGGCAGCCGCAGCGTGAACGTGTTCGCCACCATGCTGAACCCGGCCGGCGTGGAGCTGCGCCAGAACACCGCCTCCAACGCCATCCTCGTGACCGACGACGACGGGCCCACGCTGTCCGTCACCCTGTCGGCCGACAGCGTCAGCGAGCTGGGCGGCGCGCTCACCGGCACGGTCAAGCGCAACACCGGCACCACGGGCGACCTGGTGGTCACGCTCACGAGCAGCGACACCACCGAGGCCCGCGTGCCGGCCACGGTGACCATCCTGGCGGGCCAGGATTCCGCCACCTTCAGCATCACGCCCCAGGCCGACAACACCGTGGACGGCACCCAGGCCGTGACCATCCGCGCCAGCGCCAGCGGCTTCAGCAGCGGCGCGGCGGGCCTCAACGTGACCGAGGGCGACCTGCCCGACCTCGTCGTCAGCGAGATCGGCCAGCCCGCCAGCGGCTATGCCCAGACCCGCATCGACCTGAGCTGGACCGTGACCAACCAGGGCCTGGCCACCGCCAACGGCGGCTTCCGCGACCGCGTCTACCTCTCGCGCGACGACGTGCTGAGCTCGGCCGACCGCCTGGTCGCCGCCGTGATCCACACCAGCCCGGTGCCGCAGGGCCAGAGCTACACGCAGACCGCCTCCATCCTGCTGCCCGAGGAAACCGGCGTGTACCGTGTGATCGTGGTCACCGATGCGCTGAGTACCGTGAACGAGGGCTCGGAGCGCAACAACGTGGGCGTGTCCTCGCTGCCGCTCAACGTGCGTGCGCCCATCACGGCCACGGTGCAGACCGCCGTGACGCAGCTGGCCGTCAGCGGCGAGGCCGGCCAGACCGTGGTGCCCATGACCGGCACCGCCACCGACGTGCGCACCGGCCAGGCCGCGGCCAACACCGCCGTCAAGGTCATGGTGCGGGTCGGCACGGTGGAGCGCCTGCTGGATGCCACCACCGACGCCAGCGGCAACTTCAGCGTGGACTTCGTGCCGCTGCCGGGCGAGGCCGGCATCTTCGAGATCGGCGCCGGCTTCACGGGCGACAAGGACTTCACGGTGCAGGACAGCTTCAAGCTGCTCGCCATCGAGGCCAGCGTGCCCTACATCCGCGCCATGGGCACGAACGAGACGCCCCTGGAGGGCAGCTTCGTGCTCGAGAACATGGGCAATGTGCCGCTCACGGGCCTGACCGCCAGCATCGAGGGCCTGGCCAGCAACTTCCAGTTCGAGGTCGTGAACCTGGCCACCAGCCTGGCCGGCGACGGCGCGGTCACGGTCCACTGGCGCCTGACGGGCCACGGCATCACCGACCAGCTGGTGGCCAGCAAGGGCATGCTGGTGCTGAGCACGGCCGAAGGCGCGACCGAGCGCCTGGTGCTGGACCTGGCCTGCATTCCGCAGACGCCCAAGCTGGTCGCCACGCCGGGCTACCTGGCCCAGGGCATGCTGATGGGCCGCCAGACCCTGGTCTCGTTCGAGGTGACCAACCAGGGCGCGGCCGACACCGGCCCCGTCACCGTGCAGCTGCCCGACTTCCCCTGGCTCCAGCTCGTGAGCCCCGCGGTGATCGACAACATCGCGGCCGGCGGCAAGGCCACGGTGACGGTGGCGCTCACGCCCACTGAGGACAACGCCGACCTGATCCGCTACGACGGCAACATCGCCCTCAACGCCCGCCTGGGCGGCTTGGCCATGCCCTTCCAGTTCCGCGCCGTGAGCGAGGCCAAGGGCGAGATGCGCGTCTCGGTGGAAGACCAGCTGACCTACTACGCCGAGGGTGCGCCCAAGGTGGCCGGCGCCACCGTCACGCTGACCGACCCCTACACCTTCGACGTCATCGCCACCGCCACCACCGACGCCAGCGGCACGGTGCTGCTGACCGGCGTGCCCGAGGGCAACTACATCCTCACGGTCAACGCCGACAAGCACAGCAGCTACCGTGCGACCAAGATGATCACGGCGGGCACCACCAGCGAGCAGACCATCTTCCTGGACCGCCAGCTGGTCAGCTACTCGTGGAACGTGGTGCCCGTGGAGATCCAGGACCGCTACCAGATCAAGCTGGAGTCCACCTTCGAGACCGAGGTGCCGGTGCCCGTCATCACGGTGGACGCGCTCAAGATGCCGGTGGTCCTGCCGGGCGTGACCTCGACCATCACGATCAAGGTCAGCAACCACGGTCTGATCCAGGCCGAGGACGTGCGCATCAACGTGCCCAACGACGACCTGTTCGAGATCGTGGCGCTGACCAACGTGATCGACATCCTGCCGGCCAAGAGCTCGGTGGAGGTGCCGATCACGATCCGCGTGAAGGACGGCGTGACGCCCGAGATGCTGGCCGCGGCCTCGCTGGGCAGCGACGGCATCGGCCCCGAGGGCTGGGGCTCGGCCATCGTCAAGTGCCTGGGCATCGACACGGCCTACAAGCTGCGCTGCGGCCCCGACGGCCGCTGGTACAGCGAGAAGACCGACATCAAGCCCGTGCTCTGCGCGATGGACTTCAACGAGGCCGCCGCCGGCCAGCTGCTCAGCTACATCGGCGACGACTTCAACCTGCTGGATCTGGGCTGCGATGCGCTGGACCTGCTGCTGTCCTGCCTGGACGCGGACGACTGCCTGTCCTTCTTCATCAACGCGGCCTGCGGCGCCATCGTCGGCGGCGTCACGGCCGGGCCCGCGGGAGCGGCGGCCGGCGCAGCCGGCGCGCTGGACGACCTGCTGGCCTGCCTGTGCCAGATCCTGGGTCCGATCGGCGGCGGCAGCGGCACGGTGACGGGCGGCCCGTCCGGCGGTGGCGGCGGCTGGGGCTGGTGGTACCCGGGCGGCGGCTATGCCAGCGGCTCGGGCTGGTCCTACGACATCCAGTACGTCAACTGCCGCGGCGAGCCCGTCTCGGCGCTCGAACAGCAGCGCGCCGACGAAGGCCTGATGGCCGCCGTTGCGTCCGGCGCCGTGGCGCCCGAGGCCATCGCCGCGGTGGAGGCGCACAACGCGTCGCGCACCGAGCAGCTGGCGGCCCTCGCGGCCGATGGCGACGGCATCCTCAACGCCGAGGAGGCCGGCATCTGCGCCCAGGTGCGCATCAGCATCGAGCAGCAGGCCGTGCTCACGCGCACCGCCTTCCAGGGCACGCTGCAGATCGTCAACGGCAACACCGGCGTGCCGCTGACCGGCGTGCAGCTGGTGCTGGACATCCGCGACGAGGCCGGCAACGCCGTCAACGACCTGTTCGCCACGCGCGCGCCGACTTTGAGCGGCCTGACCGCGCTGGACGGCAGCGGCGTGCTGGCCGGCGGCGCCACCGGCAGCGCGCAGTACCTGTTCATCCCCACGGTGGACGCAGCGCGCAACCAGCCCACGCGCTACACCATCGGCGGCACGCTGAGCTATGTGGAGGGCGGCCAGAAGATCACGGTGCCGCTGGTCGCGGCGCAGATCACGGTCTACCCCGAGGCGCGGCTGAACCTGCACTACTTCCAGCAGCGCGACGTCTACGGCGACGACCCCTTCACCGACGACGTGGTCGAGCCCAGCGAGGAGTTCGCGCTGGGCCTTCTGGCCTACAACGACGGCGCCGGCGATGCGCGCAACTTCACGATCACCTCGGCGCAGCCCAAGATCATCGAGAACGAGAAGGGCCTGTTGATCGACTTCAAGATCGTCGGCACCCAGGTCGGCGACCAGGCCCAGGCGCCCACGCTGACCGCCAACCTGGGCAACATCGCGGCCGGCCAGACCCAGGTGGCGCAGTGGAACATGACCTCTACGCTGCAGGGCAAGTTCATCGACTACACGGCCACCTTCGAGCACCTGGACGGCATGGGCGACAAGCGGCTGTCGCTGATCGAGTCGGTCAACATCCACGAGCTGATCCGCTCGGTCAAGGCCAACGCGGGCGACGCGCCCGACTTCCTGGCCAACGACGACCCGGACAGCGAGCACACGCCCGACCGGCTGTACATGAACGATGGCTCGCAGCACGTGGTGCGCACGCTGGCCAACGCCGCCGCCAGCCGCACGGCCGCGCCGGGCGCGCTGGCCGTCACGCTCACGGCCGACGCGGCTTCGGGCTGGGGCTACTTCAAGATCGCCGACCCCGGCGTGGGCTACGCGCTGGACCGCATCGTGCGCTCGGACGGCAAGGTGCTCACGCTGGGCCGCGAGGTCTGGCGCACCGACCGCAGCTTCCCCGAGTCGCTGGCCGGTGCCGTGCGCGAGAACCTGCTGCACTTCATCGACGAAGGCTCCACCGGCAGCTACACCGCCTACTTCAAGATCGACGACGCGGTGGCGCCGCGCCTGGTCGAGGTCCTGCCCGTCGCGCCCGACCCGGCCACCGCGCCGGTGGACCAAGTGGACGTGCGCTTCAGCGAGACGCTGGACCTGGCCAGCTTCTCGGTGGCCGACCTCACACTGACGCGCGAAGGCGGCGACGGCAGCAACCTGCTGGCCGGCGCCAGCGGCATCACGGTGACGCAGATCGGCGCCGCGGCCGACCACCTGTACCGCATCGGCGGCCTGGCCAGCTTCACGGCCGGCAGCGGGTTGTACCGGCTCACGGTCAACGCCACCGGCATCGCCGACTACGCCGGCAACGCCGGCGAGGGCGTGCTGACCGAGACCTGGGGCATGGGCGACATCGGCCCCTACGTGCTGAGCATGGCGGCCGGCCCGGCCGCGCGCCACACACCGCTGGACATGGTGGACATCACCTTCAACACGGCGCTGGACGCGAGCAGTTTCAACCCCGGCGACCTGCGCCTGGAACGCGACGGCGTGGTGCAGAGCCTGGCCGGCACCAGCCTCTCGCTGACGCCGCTGGCCGGCAACCAGTACCGCCTGAGCGGCCTGGGCGCCGTGACCGGCACCGACGGCGCTTACACGCTGACGCTGCTGTCCACCGGCCTGCTGTCGTCCGGCGGCGCGGCCGGCCTGGGCAGCCAGGCCGTGGGCTGGCGCATGGACACCGTGGCACCGCGCGTGCTCGATGTGACGGACCTCATCGACACCGTGCGCAAGACCGTGGTGATGGGCCTGGATGTGGAACTGTCCGAGCGCGTGGACCTGGCCACCTTCGACTACCGCGACATCGTGCTCACGCGCACCGTGAACGGCATCAAGAGCGCCAACCTCATCGATGCGCAGACCAAGGTCGAGTACGTGTCGGGCAACACCTACCGCGTGACGGGCTTCAACTGGGTCAGCGGGCTGGAGGGCAGCTACGAGTTCAGCGTCAACGGCGCGGGCCTGGCGGACGAGGCCGGCAACGCCGGCACCGGCGAGGCCAGCCAGAGCTGGCTCATGGACTTCCACGACCCCGCCGCGGCGACCAACCTGGCCATCGCGCCGGACAACGGCCCCTCGTCCACCGACCTGCGCAGCAACCAGCTCAACTTCACGCTCTCCGGCCAGCTCGGCGAGGCCGGCCTGTCGGTGCGCGTGACCGACCGCACCACCGGCAACGAGATCGGCTACGCCACCGTGGACGGGCTCAACTTCAGCATCGCGGTGCAGCTGGACGCCGCCGGCATCCACGAGCTGCGCGTGCGCACCGTGGACGCGGCGGGCAACCTGGCCGACGCGGTGGTGAGCGTGTTCGTCGACGTGGTCAAGCCCACACTGTCCGAGCCGCTGCTGCACCGCGACACCGACGGCAACGTGGACCGCATCACGCTGGACTTCAGCGAACCCATCGACCCCGCGAGCATGACGCTGGCCGCGCTGAGCCTGACGCGCGACGGCGGCGCCAACCTGCTGGCCGGCGCCACGCTGACGCGCGTGAGCGCCACCCAGTACGTGCTGAGCGGCCTGGCCGCGCGCACGGCGGATGCCGGCAGCTACCGCTTCAGCGTGGCCATGCCGCAGGTGCGCGACGAGGCCGGCAACGCTGGCGAGGGCAGCGTGGCGTTGCAGTTCGCCGGCCAGCTGGCCAGCACCGGCAGCATCAGCGGCGTGGTCTACGACGACATCGACGGCACCGGCACGCGCGAGGCAGATGAGCTGGCCCAGGGCGGCTGGACCGTGTTCGCCGACGACAACGCCAACGGCCAGCTCGACGCGGGCGAGGTCTCGGCCGTCACCGCCGAAGGCACGGGGCGCTACACGCTCTCGGGCCTGTCCATCGGCACGCACCGCATCCTGGTGGTCGCGCCCGACGGCTGGACCATGACGCCCGGCACGCAGGTGCAGGTCACGCTGAGCCCCGAGGCGCCCGAGGTCACGCAGAACTTCGGCGCCTTCGCGCTGGCCAGCCTGTCGGGCACGGTGTTCGACGACACCAACGCCAACGGCGTGCGCGACCTCGAAGAGGCCGCGCTGGCCGGCCGCCTGGTGCTGCTGGACGCCAACAACAACGGCGTGGCCGATGCCGGCGAAGCCACCACCACCACCGACGCCCAGGGCCGCTACAGCTTCCAGGACCTGGCGCCGGCCACGCTGCGCGTGGTGCTGTTCGCGGGAGACGGCTACCTGCCGCTGCTGGCCTCGGCGGTGTATTCGCCCAAGTCGGGCGAGGCCTTCACGCGCGACATTGCGGCCGTGCGGCCCGGCAGCATCAGCGGCACCAAGTACGAGGACAGCAACGGCAACGGCCAGCGCGACGCGGGCGAACTCGGCGTGGCCGGCTGGACCATCTTCCTGGACGACAACGGGAACGACGCACTGGACGCCGGCGAGCGCTCCACGATCACCGACGCAGACGGCCACTACGTGTTCACGGGGCTCCTGCCCGGCAGCTTCCGCGTGGTCGAACTGGCCCGCACGGGCTGGATCCAGACCGCGCCCGGCACGGTGGAGGCCGGCGGCGGCCACGAGCAGGCGCTGGACGCGCTGCTGACCCTGCCCGGCATGGTGGCCGACGTGGAGGAAGACCTGCTGCAGGCCTACCTCAACGAGACCGGCATGAACTACGACTGCGGCTGCGGCACCTTCGTGCTGGAGAAGTACACGCAGGGCCAGGCGGCCTCGCACTTCTCCAAGATGGACACGTTGACCGACCCGATGCTGGCCTCGCTGACCGGCCAGGGCGTGCGGGTGGTCGTGATCGACACCGGCATCGACACCGATTCGAGCTTCTTCGGCCCCGACAGCGACGGCGACGGCGTGTCCGACCGCATCGTGTTCCAGTACGACTTCGGCGACGGCGATGCGGACGCCAACGACACCATCGGCCACGGCACCAACGTGGCCGGCGTGATCGCGGGGCAGGACGCGCAGTACAGCGGCATCGCCACCGGCGCCGACCTGGTCGTGCTCAAGGTCTTCGACGTGAACAGCCAGGGCTACTTCAGCAAGCTCAAGGCCGCGCTGGAATGGGTCGAGGCCAATGCCGAGGCCTACAACATCGGCGTGATCAACATGTCGCTGGGCGACGGCGGCAACTGGGGCGAGGCCATCAGCCGCTACGGCATGGGCGAGCTGTTCGAGCGGCTGGCCGCACGTGGCCTGGTGACCATCGCCGCGGCCGGCAACAACTACTACCAGACCGGCGGCGCCATGGGCGTGGCCTACCCGGGCTCCGACCCGGCGGTGCTGTCGGTCGGCGCCATGTGGGCCGGCAACTTCGGCGGGCCGTGGCGCTTCTCCAGCGGCGCGACCGACTACACCACGGCCTATGGCCGCATCGCCAGTTTCACGCAGCGCGATCCGGACCAGATCGACGTGATGGCGCCCGGCGCCCGCTTCACCTCGGCCGGCCTGAACGGCGGCCTCTCGACCATGCAGGGCACCAGCCAGGCCGCGGCCTTCATGAGCGGCGCGGCGGCCCTGGTGCAGCAGGCCGCCAAGCAGCTCATGGGCCGCTACCTGACCACGGGCGAGTTCGCCGACCTGCTGGCCAAGAACACCTACCGCGCGGTGGACGGCGACGACGAGAGCGACAACGTGGTCAACACCAGCGCCTCGTACAACAAGCTGGACATCCCCAAGCTGCTGCGCGGCCTGCAGGCCTATGCAGCGGCCGGCGGCGGCAGCGAGGGCGGCGGCGGCCAGAGCGAGACACCGACCGACGGCCCGCTGTCGGCCTACGGCGCGCGCACGCTGCAGGTCACGCCGGGCACCACGGTGAGCGGCCAGGACTTCGGCAACTTCCGCCTGGGCCAGGTGGCGGGCGTGGTCTACGCCGATGCCGACAAGGACGATGTGCAGGATGCCGGAGAAGCCGTGCAGGCCGGCATCCAGGTCTACCTGGACGCCAACGACAACGGCAACCTCGACCAGGGCGAGCAGTCCATGCTGACGGACGCCGAAGGCCGCTTCGCGTTCCACAACATGGGCCCGGGCAACGTGACACTGCGCGCGGTCGCACCAAGCGGCCAGACCGCCGGCAACGACGTGCCGCTGACGGTCACGAGCGGCCTGAACCAGACCGGCATCGCGCTGGGCCTGCGCAGCGTGGACGCCGGCGCCTTCCAGGCCGTGGCCGACGAGGCCGCCGTGGACGAGGACAACTCGGTCACCGTCAACGTGCTGGCCAACGACCAGATCGCCGACGCCACGGGCCTGGTGCTCTCGCTGATCGGCGACGGCCCGGCGCACGGCAGCGTGGCCCTGGTCGAAGGCCAGCTGGTCTACACGCCGGACGCCGACTTCCACGGCAGCGACAGCTTCGCCTACAGCATCGCCGGCCCTGGCGGGCGCAGCAGCAGCGCCACCGTGCAGATCACCGTGCGCCCGGTCAACGACCTGCCGACCCTGGAAGCCCTGCCCGACCAGCAGCTGACGGAAGGCCAGACCCTGGTGCTGCAGCTGCAGGCGCACGATGTGGATGGCGACCCGCTGCGCTACACGCTGCTGCAGGCGCCCGAGGGCACGACACTGGACGAAGCAACGGGCGAGCTGCGCTGGACCGCCGTGGCGCTGCCCGGCCCGCAGACCGTGCGCGTGCAGGTCAGCGATGGCCAGGGCGGCACGGCCGAGCGCAGCTTCAGCATCGGTGTGCAGCTGGGCACGCTGCGCGTGAGTTCAGTGCAGCAGTTCGCCTGGGGCTTCTCGCTGCGCTTCAACGACGCCATCGATGCCAGCCAGTTCAACCTGTACGGCACCAACCCCGACTTCACGGTCACGAGTGCGCGCGTGGGCCCCGTGTTCGGCTCGGTGGTGCTGGACGCCGACGGCAAGGGCCTGACCTGGGTGCGCACCGGCGCGGGGCTGGAGGCGGACGCCTACACCCTCACGCTCAAGTCCGGCGCGCAGGCGCTGACCAGCACGCAGCGCGGCCACCTGGACGGCGATGCCAACGGCCAGGCCGGCGGCGACTGGGCCGGCCAGTTCCAGGTCGGCACCCTGCCCGCCGTGCGGCTGCGCCTGCCCGACTTCGCGCGCGGCCCCGGCCAGGCCGTGCCGGCCACGGCCAACGGCGGCATGCCGATCACGCTGGCGACGGATGGCACGGTGACCAGCCTGAGCTTCCTGCTCAAGGCCGACCCGGCGCTGCTGCGCATCACCGAGATCCGGCGCGGCACGCAACTGCCGGCCGGCGCCACGCTCAGCGTGCAGGCGGCCGAAGGCGGGGTGCGCATCACCATCACGAGCACCACGCCGCTGGCGGCCGGCACCCTGCAGCTGCTGAGCGTGGTCGGCACGGTGAGTGCCACGGCCACGCTGGGCAGCGCGGGCCTCATGGTGGTCGACCAGCTGCTGGTCAACGGCGCGGCCCGGCCCGAGTCGGCCGATGCGGGCCTCATCTTCGTCGGCTACGCTGGCGACATGGACGGCAACGGCAAGTACGAGGCCAACGACGTGACGCTGGCGCAGCGCCTGATCGTGCGGCTGGACAACCACCTGCCCTGGGCCAACGACATCGACTTCGTGGTGGTGGGCGATGTGACGGGCGACGGTGCCTTCAACGCCATGGATGCCGCCATGGTCCAGCAGCGCCGCATGGCGGGCGCGGCCGGCACGGCCGCGATCCCGGCGATCCCGGAGCAACCGGTGGAGTCCACCACGCCGGCGTTGAACCTGGCGGGCAGCTTCGGCAACTTCGCACTGGCGAGCGGCGGCAGCGTCGCCCTGGCCATGGCCTCCGGCGACGCCGCCAGCCGCAGCACGACAGCCAGCCGTGACGGGGCGCTGCTGCCGGTGGCCTTGAAGGTCGTGCCCTCGGCGGTTTCACAGGGTGTGGTGGCCTGATTGGCCAGCCCGCCTGGCGGCCACCGGTTCGCCGGCCTGCTGATGCTGGCCGGCGGTCTGGCGGTGCTGGGCTACTGCCTGCGGCACCTGTGGCGCGCCTGGCGCACGGGGCAGGTGGCCGGCAAGCTGGGGGCGGTGTACCAGGCAGGGGAGGCGGCCTACGCCACCAACCTCGGGCTCACGCTCGTGGGGGTGGGGTTGGCGCTGGGGTGTTGCTGGCTGGGGTGGCGGTGGTGGTGGGGCCGGTAACGCGCACAATCCGCCGATGCTTTCCCCCGAATCCCTGCAGCTCGCCCAGGCCCTGGTGCGCTTCGACACCCGCAGCCACGTCAGCAACCTGCCGCTGATCTACTTCGTGCGCGACCACCTGGCCGCGCTGGGCATCGCCAGCCGGCTGACCTACAACGCCGACAGGACCAAGGCCAACCTGTTCGCCACGCTGGGCGAACACCGGCCGGCCGGCGTGATCCTGTCGGGCCACACCGACACCGTGCCCTGGGACGGGCAGGACTGGACCGTGGACCCGCTCTCGGGCACCGTGCAGGACGGCCGGCTCTACGGCCGCGGCAGCGCCGACATGAAGGGCTTCATCGCCGTGGCGCTGGCCAATGCGCGCCGGCTGGCCGAAGGCAGCGCGCCGTTCGCCGTGCATCTGGCGCTTTCCTACGACGAGGAGGTCGGCTGCTTCGGCGTGCGCGAGCTCATCGCCGACCTGCGCGAGGCCGGCATCCGGCCCCTGGCCTGCATCGTGGGCGAGCCCACCAGCATGGTGCCGGCCATCGCCCACAAGGGCGTGTACCGCTACAAGTGCTGCGTGCGCGGCAAGGAAGCGCATTCCTCGCTCACGCCGCTGTCGGTCAACGCGATCGAGATGGCGGCGCGGCTGGTCGGCAAGCTGCGCGACATGGCCGAGGGCTTCGAGCGCGAGGAGCCGCGCTACGCAGGCTTCGACGTGCCCTTCTCCACCGCCAGCGTGGGCCAGTTCCACGGCGGCATCGCCGACAACGTGGTGCCGCGCGATGCCGAGTTCCGCTACGAGTTCCGCAACCTGCCGACCGCTGATGCACTGGCCATGCAGCAGACCATCCGCGCGACCGCGCAGGCGCTGGAGCCGGCGATGCAGCAGGTGGCACCCGATGCGGGTTTCCGCTTCGAGACCATCTGCGAGGTGCCGGCCTTCCTGGGCTCGGCCGAGGATGCCGTCACGCGGCTCGCGCTGCAGCTCTCGGGCGAGCGCGCGACCACGCTGGTGGCCTTCGGCACCGAGGCCGGCCTGTTCAAGGGCGCCGGCATCCCCACCGTGGTCTGCGGCCCGGGCAGCATCACGCAGGCGCACCAGCCCGACGAGTACGTGAGCCTGGAGCAGCTGGCGCGCGCCGAGGCCTTCGTGCGCGGCCTGGCCAGCACCCCGGCGCTTCCCTGATCCACGACAGAGCCACCGCCATGTCCCTCGCCCCAGCCCTCCCCCGCAATGGCGCCGTGCGCGGCGCCTGCCCGCACGACTGCCCCGACACCTGCGCGCTCGTCACCACCGTGGTCGACGGTGTGGCCACGCGCGTGCAGGGCAACGCCGACCACGCGCAGACGGGCGGCGTGCTGTGCACCAAGGTCTCGCGCTACGTGGAGCGCAGCTACCACGCCGAGCGGCTGCTGCAGCCGCTCAGGCGCGCGGGCCCCAAGGGTTCGGGCCGCTTCGAGCCCGTGGGCTGGGACGAGGCGCTGGACGACATCGCCGCGCGCCTGTCGGCCATCGCCGCGCGCGCGCCCGAGGCCATCGTGCCCTACAGCTACGCCGGCACCATGGGCCTGGTGCAGGGCGAGAGCATCGCAGCGCGCTTCTTCCACACGCTGGGCGCCTCGCTGCTGGACCGCACCATCTGCGCCTCGGCCGGCGCCGAGGGCCTGACGCAGACCCTGGGCGGCAAGGTCGGCATGAAGGTGGAATTCTTCGCCGAGGCCAGGCTGATCCTGGTCTGGGGCGGCAACCCGATCGCCAGCAGCCTGCACTTCTGGCGCTACGCGCAGGAGGCCAAGCGCCGCGGCGCACGCCTCGTGTGCATCGACCCGCGCCGCACCGAGACCGCCGACAAATGCCATGAGCACATCCCGCTGCGTCCCGGCACCGATGCCGCGCTGGCGCTGGCGCTCATGCACGAATTGATCGTCCACGACTGGCTGGACCACGACTACCTGCGCGAGCACACCCTGGGTTGGGAGGCGCTGCGCGAACGCGCGCTGCAGTGGCCGCCCGCACGCGCCGCCGAAGTCTGCGGCGTGCCGCAGGAACAGATCGAGCGCTTGGCGCGCGACTACGGTGCCTGCAGAAGCGGCGGCGAAGGGGGCCCCGCCGCCATCCGCCTGAACTACGGCATGCAGCGCGCCCGCGGCGGCGGCAACGCCGTGCGCGCCGTGGCCAGCCTGCCTGCGCTGATCGGCGCCTGGCGCCACCGCGCCGGCGGCATGCTGCTGAGCAGCTCGGGCCAGTTCCCGGTGCAGCGCGCGGCCCTGCAGCGGCCCGACCTGCTGGCCGGCCGCCGGCCGCGCACCATCAACATGAGCACGATCGGCGATGCGCTGCTGCACCCGGGCGATACCGCCTTCGGCCCGCGCGTCGAGGCGGTGGTGGTCTACAACAGCAACCCCGTGGCCGTGGCGCCCGAATCGGCCAAGGTGGTGCGGGGCTTCGCGCGCGAAGACCTGTTCACCGTGGTGCTGGAGCAGTTCCAGACCGACACCGCCGACCATGCCGACTACGTGCTGCCGGCCACCACGCAGCTGGAGCACTGGGACATCCATCCCTCCTACGGCCACACCGACGTGCTGCTGAACCGCCCGGCCATCGCGCCGCTGGGCCAGGCCCGGCCCAACACCGCCATCTTCCGCGCGCTGGCCGCGCGCATGGGCCTGACCGATCCCTGCCTGCAGGACGACGACGAGACGCTCAGCCGCCAGGCCTTTGGCGATGCGGTGGACTTCGACGCACTGCTGCGCGACGGCTTCGCCACGCTGGCCGTGCCCGATGCGCCGTTCGCGCAGGGCAACTTTCCCTCGCCCTCGGGCCGCTGCGAGTTCTTCAGCAGCCGTCTCGCGGCCCAGGGCCTGGACGGCCTGCCCGACCACCTGCCCAACCACGAGGCCATCGGCAGCTCGGCCGACTACCCGCTGGCCATGATCTCGCCGCCGGCGCGCAATTTCCTGAACTCGACCTTCGTCAACGTCACCAGCCTGCGTGCCATCGAGGGCGAGCAGTTGCTGGAGATCCACCCGGTCGATGCCGCCGCGCGCGGCATCGCCGACGGCAGCACGGTGCGCGTGTTCAACGGCCGCGGCAGCTACCGCTGCCGGGCCGCCGTCAGCACGCGGGCGCGCGAGGGCGTGGTCAACGGCCTGGGCATCTGGTGGCGCAAGCTGGGCATGGACGGGCGCAACGTCAACGAACTGACCAGCCAGCGCCTGACCGATCTGGGCCGCGCGCCGACCTTCTACGACTGCCTGGTCGAGGTGGAGGCCGACGGCGCCGCCCCCGCGAGGTAGTCCGCCAGGGCCGCCGCCGGCAGCGGCCGGCTGAACAAGTAGCCCTGGTAGGCGCGGCAGCCCTCGCGCAGCAGGAAGTCGCGCTGCGCCGCGGTCTCCACGCCCTCGGCCACGACCTGCAGGCCCAGGCTCTTCGCCAGTCCGATGATGGTGCGCACGATGGCGTCGTTGTTGGCGTCGCCGCCCAACGCGCGCACGAAGGACTGGTCGATCTTGATCTGGTCCAGCGGCAGGCGGCGCAGGTAGGCCAGCGACGAGTAGCCGGTGCCGAAGTCGTCCAGCGCGAAGCCCACGCCATGGGCCTGGAGCGCTGCCATCTTGGCCGCAGTGCCTTCCATGTCTTCGACCAGCAGGCCCTCGGTCAGTTCGAACTTGAGCCGGCGCCCGTCGGCCCGCGTGCGCGCCAGCACGCTCGCGCACTGGGTGACGAAGTCCGGGTGGCGGAACTGGCGCGGGCTCACGTTGACGGCCATGTCGAGCTCCGCCGTGGCCGGGTGCTGGGCCCAGCGCGCGAGCTGGAAACAGGCCTGGCGCAGCACCCAGCGCCCCAGTTGCATGATCAGGCCCGTGTCCTCGGCCAGCGGGATGAACTCGGCTGGCGCGATGTCGCCGCGCTCCGCATGCTGCCAGCGCACCAGCGCTTCGACGCCGGTCACGCGGCCATCTGCATCCAGCTGGGGCTGGTAGTGCAGCGTCAGCGCGTTCTGCGCCAGCGCCACGCGCAGATCGGCTTCGAGCGCCGCGCGGGCCGTCACGGCAGCCTGCAGCCCGGGGTCGAAGAAGCGCAGCGTGTTGCGGCCCGCGCCCTTGGCCTGGTACATGGCGATGTCGGCCTGCTTGAGCAGTTCCAGCACGCCGCCGCTGTGGCCGTGGAACGGCGCGATGCCGATGCTGCAGGTCGACAGGTGCTCGTTGCCGCCCAGCGCGAACGGCGTGTTCAGCGCGGCCAGGATCTTCTCGCCGATCTGCCGCGCGTTCTGCGCCACGGCCTGGTCGTCCTGGCCCAGGTCTTCGAGCATCACCACGAACTCGTCGCCGCCCAGGCGCGCCACGGTGTCGCTCTCGCGCACGCTATCCTGCAGCCGGCCGGCGACCTGCTGCAGCAGCAGGTCGCCCATGCCATGGCCCAGCGTGTCGTTGAGGGTCTTGAAGTTGTCCAGATCGATGAACATCAGCGCGCCGCCGCGGCCGCTGCGGTGCTCGGTGGCCAGCGCGTGCTGCAGCCGGTCCATGAGCAACAGGCGGTTGGGCAGCTGCGTGAGCGGGTCGTAGAAGGCCAGCTGCTGGATTTCGCGCTCGGCCGCCTTGCGCGCCGTGATGTCGGTGTGGATGGCCAGCACCGACTCGGGCGCGCCCTGCTCGTCGCGCACCAGGGTCCAGCGCGCGCCCACGGTCACCGTGCTGCCGTCGCGCCGCTTCTGCACGAGCTCGCCGGCCCACTCGCCGCGCGCGTGCACGTCGCGCAGCGCTTGCTCGAAGGCGCCGCGGTCGTGCTGCAGCTGCGTCACGCGGAAGTCGGCGCCGACCTCGCTGCCACGCCAGCCGTACAGGCGCTCGGCGCCCTGGCTCCAGAACAGCACCTGGTGGTCCATGCCGCAGACCACGATGGCGTCCTGTGCCAGGTCCAGCAGCGAGGCCTGCCGGCGCAGCCGGCGGTCCTGCTCCTGGCGCTCGAGTTCGGCCCCCACACGCGCCGCGAAGATCTGCATGGTGGACAGCACCAGCTCCACATCGGGCGGGCGCTGGTCGAACAGCGTCACCAGCATGCCCAGCAGGCCGCCGGCCGAGTCCTCCAGCCGCACGCCGGCATAGGCCACGGGGCGCCAGCTGCCCAGCGCGCGCGCCATGGCCGGCGAGGGCTGCGGCAGCGTCTCGGTGTAGCAGCTGGGCTGGTGCAGCAGCGGCTCGGCCGGCGTGCCGATCAGCGCGAATTCGGCGTTCTCGCGGAACGCACCATCGACCACCGCCGCGATGCTGCGCACCGTCACGCGCTCGGGGGTGTGCAGGCGGCCGATGAAGGCGGCCCGCGCACCGACGGCCTGGGCCATGTGCTGCGCCATGGTGCGGAAGAAGGCATCGCCGGTGGAGGTCGACACCGCCGCCGCCACCTGCAGCACCGCGGCGTGCAGGCGGCGCTGGCGCTGCTCGGTCTGCAGGTTGCGGATGCCGAAGGCCAGGTTGTTGGCCAGCTCCTGCAGCAGCGCGATCTCGTCGCGGCCGATCTGCACCACGTCGGGCGCGTACAGGTAGAAGAAGCCGAAGGTGCGCTGCCGGTCGCGCAGCGGCAGGCAGGCCACGCCGCGAAAGCCGCTGGCCAGCGCTTCGGCCAGCCATGGCGCGAAGCTCGGGTCTTCGGCGATGTCTTCCACGATCACCACCTCGCCGCTGCGCACGGTGCGCGCGGCGGGCCCCTGGCCGTTGGGGCCGTCCTCGGCCCAGGACATCGCGATGCCCTTCATGAAATCGGCGTCGTCGCCGGCGTGGGCCATCACATCGATGGTCTTGGCGGCATCGTCGTGCGCATAGCCCACCCAGGCCATGGCATAGCCGCCGATGTCCACCGAGATGCGGCACACGCCGCGCAGCAGGCCGGCCTCGGACTCGGCGCGGATCAGCGTCTCGTTGCAGGCGCTCAGCATGTGCTGGGCGCGGCTGAGCCGCGCGAGTTCCCGGTCGGCCTGCAGGCGCAGCGTCACGTCCGCCAGCCCGCCGACCATGCGGCGCACGCGCCCGTCGGCATGGCGGATCAGGTAGGCGCGGCTGCTGACCGGCACCACCACGCCGTCGTCGCGCTGCAGGCGGAAGCTGTCGGTCCAGGTGTCCTCGGCGCCGGCCAGCGCCGCTTCCAGCGCCGCATGGATGCGCCCGGCGTCTTCCGGGTGCAGATCGGCCAGCCAGCTGCGGCCGGACTCGGTCCAGCGCGCCGCCTGTGGCCCCATGAGACGCTGCGCGCCCTCGCTCCACCAGACCGTGCTGGCCTGCAGATCCCAGTCCCAGACCGCATCGGCCATGGCACGCAGCAGGTGGCGAAAGCGCTCCTCGCCCTCGCGCAGCACATCGGAGGCCTGTTTGCGCTTGGACACGTCGCGCAGCAGCACCTGCAGCCGGCCTTCGGGCAATGGCTGGGCCCGCACCTCGAGCCAGCGGCCCAGGCTGGTCGAATACGACTCGAACGCCACGGCGCAGGACTCGCGCAGCGCCCAGGTGCACTCGGCCGCGAAAGCCGCCTCGCCCGGGGCGTGGAACAGGGCCCCCAGGGTCTGGCCGCGCAAGGCCGCCAGCGAGCGCCGCAGCAACCGCACCGCCTTGCCGTTGGCCTCACGGATCGCACCGCCGGCATCGAGCACGATGCGCGCGTCCGCAGGCACGACTCGGGGCGGGACGGGACTCATGGAAGCGGCAGGTCTCCAGCGGCACCGCGCTCGCGGCGGGGGGAGCACAGTGTAGTTGTGCGACAGTCGCGCCGTGCATCCCGCTCCCGAGCCGCCTGCGGCGGCGGACGTTTCTGCCATGCTGTACCGCGCGGCCATCGGCCCGGACCGCGGCGACCACTACCTGCGGCGCTTTCAGGCCCGCGACGCCGGCGCCGAGCCCGCCTCCGGCCGGCTGCACTGGCATTGGGGTGGCTTCGTCTCGGCGCTGGCCTGGCTGGCCTGGCGCGGGCAGATCGGCGCCGCCGCGCTGTGGGCCGGCGCCGCGCTGCTGGGCAGCGTTCTGGCCCTGGGCCTGGCGCGCCTGCTGTTCGGAGCTGGCGCGGCACCGCTGGCCTGGCTGCTGGCGGGGCTCACGCTGGCGGCCTCGCTGGCCTGGGGGCTGGGCGCGGAGCGCCTGTACCACCGCTTGTGCAACCGGCGCATCCTGGCCGCGGTGGCTGCGCACGCCAGCATCGGTGCGGCCTGCGCTGCGCTGCAGCGCCGCCAGCCCGGCCGGGCGGCGCGCTGGGCCGTGTGGCTGGCACTGCAGGGGTTGGTGCTGCTGGTCCTGGCAGGGCTGGTATCGGCCATGCGGCCACTGCCGCCGCAGCCGCCGCCGCAGCGGCTGGTGCAGGACCTGCGGTCCGCCCCCGTCGCGCCCGCCGTGGCGGTGCAGGCCGGGGCCCCGCTGCCGACGACAAGCCCCACCCCCGAGGCCCCGGCAGCGCCGGACCCGGCGCCCCTGGCCAGCCCGCCTGCGCCGGCCGACCCTGCGCCCGGCGCCAGCACGGTGCCGGCCGCAGCGCCCGCAGCAGTGGAGAGCAAGGCTTCTTCCGCAGTCCGGCCTGCGCCCGGGAAGGCCCCGGAGTCGGCCGCGGCTGGCCGCTATGCCGTGCAGATCGGCGTGTTCGCCGATCCCGCCAACGCGCAGGCCGCGCTGGACCGCCTGCGGGCGGCGGGACTGCCTGCGCGCAGCGATGCGCTGGAGACGGGCCGGCAACGCGTGCGCGCCGGCCCGTTCGCCACGCGCGAGCAGGCCCTGCGCGCCAGCGAACGCATCCGGGCCATGGGGCTGCCGGCGGTACCGGTCCAGCTGCCCGCTGCACCCTGACGCGCACCCGCTTCTTCCTCCGTGTGGAGGACCGTGCGCACGTCCGATGCCGCCGTGCCCGGTAAGCTGCCCGGCTTGCACCGCCCCCATCGGAGAACCCATGAAAGCAAAGCAGGCGCTCGCCGCCATCGCCGTCGCTGGCGCATTCGCCGCCCCCCAGGCCTGGGCCGACATCGTCTGGAACTGGCGCTACAGCGGCGCCGGCATCCAGGCCGGCGGCACCCTCACAACCGAGGACGCCGCCGATGCCGACGGCTTCCACCTGATCACCGGCATCAGCGGCAGCCGCAACGGCGACCAGATCACGGGCCTGTACCCCACGGGTGCAGCCATCCCGGGCAATGCGCCGTTCGCACTGGACAACCTGATCCGCTTCGGTCCGCAGGGCCAGATCACGGTGCACGGCTTCGGCTTCACCACCGCGGCGGGCGGCTACGCCAATCCCTTCTACGCGGATTTCCTCGCTCCCGCCATCTACATGGAGGTGTTCACCACGGCCGCGACCTACGCCGAAGTGCCCGTCGCGTTCACGGCCTCGGTGGTACCGGAGCCGGGCAGCATCCTGCTGCTGCTGGCAGGGCTGGGCGCGGTCGGCTGGGCCGGCGCGGGCCGGCGCCGCGGCGCCGCCACCCCGGCCTGAGCCCGACGCGCGCCGCGACGATGCGGCCACGTCCGACGCCGCGCCGGCGTGGCGCGGCCTATGCTGGCACCACGATGCACGAAGACCCCGCCCCCCTCCCGGACCGTTCCGAACACCCTGCGGCCGCCGCCCCGCCCACGCTGCGGCAGCGGCTGCAGGACCTGGACCTGCGGCTGCGCCGCGCCATCGCCGAGCGCCCCATCCTGGCCGCTGGCCTCGCTGCGGCGGCTGCCGCCGTGCTGACGCAGGCCGGTAGCGTGGCGCTGCGACGCGCGCTGGCCGCCAAGGCACTGGTGCCCTCGCCCGCGCCATCGCGCAAGCGGGCATGGACTGGATTCGGCTGGCCTGTACTCGGGGCGCTGCCTGACAGACTGCGCACTGCCGCTGCGGATGATGGGCGCAGGTCGTCCGCTGTCGGACGGCTGCTGGCCAGCCGCAGCCCGCGGCGGCCCCACTTCAAAGGACACAACATGCTGGAACAGGCACAAGGCACCGTCAACGAAATCGCCGGCAAGGTGCAAGGCGCATTCGGACGCGCCACCAACGACACCGCGACGCACCTGGAAGGCCAGGCGCGCGAGACCATGGGCAAGGCCCAGCAGGTGTACGGCGACGCGCTCGACCATGTGCGCGAATCGGCCGTCAAGAACCCGCTGGGCACCATCGCGGTCGCCGCAGGCGTCGGCCTGCTGGTCGGCCTGCTCTGCAGCCGGCGCTGAACGCACGCGCGGCCCCCGGCCGCGCCGTCATGCGGCCAGGTGCACGGCCTGCACCGACTCCGCCGGCACTGCGCAGCACAGCAGTGCCTCGCCGGCCGGCACAGCAAATGCCGGCGGCTCCGCATAGGTGACCGCCCCAGCGAGCACCCGCGTGCGGCAGCTGCCGCAACTTCCCCCGCGACAACCGAAGGCCGGCGCCAGACCGCGCGCTTCGGCCACCTCGAGCAGACTGCCGTCGCCGGGTTTCCACCTCCCCTCCTTGCCCGATGTGGCAAAGACGATGCGCACAGCCTGGGTGGCCGCAGGCGGCATGGCGCGCCCTTCGGCCGCGCCCGTGCGCCGCAGCGCCGATGGTCCGAACGCCTCGGCATGGATGCGGGCGTCCGGCACCTGCAAGGCGCGCAGGCCGTCATAGGTCTGCTGCATGAAGGCCGCCGGGCCGGACAGGTAGAAGTCGTGGTCGCCGAAGGGCAGCGTGGCCTTCAGCAGCGCCATGTCGATGCGGCCGGCGTGGTCGTGGTTTCGGCCGGGTGGCGCATCGCCGGGCGCGCTCAGCACACGGACCCAGCGCACCGCGCCCTGGGCCGCATCGACGAGCGCGGCAATCTCGGCATCGAAGGGCCGCTCCGCACGCGTGCGCGCGGCCTGGAACAGCCAGGTCGGCCGGAAGTTGCGCGTACGCCGGCCCTCGTGCACCACATGGCGCAGCATGGCCAGCAGGGGCGTGATGCCGATGCCGGCCGCCAGCAGCACGGCCGGCCGGCGCTGGGCGGCATCGATCGTGAAGCTGCCGGCCGGCGCACGCACCTCGACCAGGTCGCCTTCGGCCAGCTGGTGCAGATGCTGCGAGGCCCGACCCTCCTTTTTGACGCTGATGCGATAGGCCCCGTCCGCGGGCGCCAGCGACAGCGTGTAGCTGCGCTGCAGCTGCGTGCCATCCGCCAGCGTGAGCCGCAGCGGCAGGTGCTGCCCGGCTTGCGGCGGCACGGCCGCCATGCCGTCGGTGGGCTCCAGGACCAGCGAGCGCACCGTCGTGCTCTCGTCCACCGCGCGCACCACGCGGAACGGCCGCCACTGCCCGGCCAGCGCCTGCGCCGCCAGGCGCTGGCCGGCCTCGGGCCAGCTGCCCGTCATGGCGAGGTTGGGCGACCAGCCGTTCTCCGCCATGTGCCAGCGCAACGGCAGTGCGTCGGGCCGCAGCACCACACGGCGCGGCCGGAAGGTCCACAGCCGCTCCGCGCCCTCGAAGGCCGCGGTCTGCGGCGCATCGAGCAGCACATGCGCCTCGCCCGTCATCTGCAACAGGTCGCCCGTGGCGGGATCGGCGAACACCAGCCCCGCCCTGGGATTGACCAGCAGGTTGCCCAGCGTCATGAAGAACAGGTTGCCCGAGAAATCGGGGATGGTCAGCAAGCCGTCTGCGTCCACGCGCACGAAGCCGGGCTTGCCGCCGCGGTGCGAGACGTCGACCTGGCGCGTGCCGTCCTCGGCCTCGACGTAGGAGGCCACGTAGAAGCTGTCTGAGGCCGCGATCAAGGCCCGCGCGCGCGCATCCAGCCAATCGCTCTCCACGACCGGCGCGCGGCTGGGTTCCGCCGGGTCGCGCACGAAGGTCACGTGCCGGTTCTGGATGTAGCGCGGACAGTTGCCGAAGCTCTGCACCACCTGAATGTCGAAGCCTTGCCCGCCCTGGCGTCGCACCTGGCCATTGAGCCGGTTGCGCCGGCGCGTCATGGGCTCGATGCCGACCAGACCGATGGCCTGGCCGTCGCCCATGCCCGCCTCGGCGGGGTCTGCCGCATCGCGGCCCACGCCGACGTGCAGGGTCTGCGTGTCGGGCGCATGCATGAAGCCGGGCCGGCCCGCCCGCAGCGTGGCCCAGGCGTCGCCCGCGGCGTCCACGCTGCCCAGCGCCACGTAGTGCAGCAGCGGGTAGAACGTGCGGTGCTGGTCGAGCAGAAAGTTGCGCACGTACAGCCGGCCGGGCCGGTCCATGTGCTCGGCGGCGCCGACGCTGTGCTGCAGCGCCAGCTCGCCACGGTGCCAGGGCGAGGCGGGCGCGTTGGTAGGGTTGGACATGGCGCGGCTCCTGCGCTCAGAACGTGTGAATGAACCGATCGCGCCCACGACGGGGTGCGGCGGGCCGCAGGCGAAGGCGCAGGCCGCAGCCCGGGCTGATGCCCGGGCAAGGACTGCAACGCCCGCGTGCGGCCTGGCGCGCCCCGGCCCGAAGGGCGAGGCCCCGGGCGCGACGATCATGATGAAAACAAGAGCTCATTGGGGGCCTCGCGTGGGTGTGAGCGGTTCGTTCACACGTTCTCAGGCTGCCAGGCCCACGGGCGTGCGATCGAAGGCGACGAAGCCCGGCAGCGCCTCGATGCGGCCCAGCCAGCCCCGCACCTGCGGATAGTCCGCGAGGTCCACGTTGCCCTCGGGTGCCCGCGCGGTGTAGCTGTACAGCGCCACGTCGGCCACGGTGGGGGTGGCCCCCAGCAGGAAGTCGCGCCCTGCCAACGCCGCCTCCATCTGCGCCAGGATGCCGTGGGCGCGCTGGATCACCTCCTCGGGCCGGAACGGCGCGCCGAACACCGTGACCAGGCGCGCCGCGGCCGGCCCGTAGGCGATCTGGCCGGCCGCCACGCTGAGCCACCGCTGCACCTCGGCCGCGGCCGCGGGCGCATCGGGCAGCCAGTCACGTCGGCCGAACTTGGACGCCAGGTAGACCAGGATGGCGTTGGAGTCGGCCACGATGGTGCCCGCGTCGTCCAGCACCGGCACCTGGCCGAAAGGGTTCAGCGCGAGGAAGGCCGGCTGCTTGTGCGCGCCCTGGGCCAGGTCCACATGGACCAGTTCGTGGTCGATGCCGAGCAGGTTGAGAAACAGGCGCGCGCGGTGCGCGTGGCCGGACAGCGGGTGGTGGTAGAGCTTCATGGTGCTTCCTTTTGCAAGGGCGCCGGAACTCGGCGCCACGGCACGCATGGTCCGGGTTTCGCCCGCTTCCTAGAATCCGCGGCGGCGGCAAGTCATCCTTGCCGGATCTGCAACAACCCCGGCAACACCATGGATCGGCTCTCGGCAATGGCGGCGTTCCTCGCGGTCGTCGACACCGGCGGCTTCGCTTCGGCCGCGCGGCGGCTCGGCGTCTCGCCCTCGGTCGCCACGCGCGCCGTCTCCGAGCTCGAGGCGCGGCTGGGCGTGCGCCTGCTCGTGCGCACCACGCGCTTCGTGCGTGTGACCGAAGCCGGCCAGGGCTACGCCGACGATTGCCGCCGCATCCTGGCCGAGATCGAGGCCGCCGACGGCGCGGCGGCCGGCACCCACGCCGCGCCGCGCGGCCAGCTCACGGTGACGGCGCCCGTCAACTTCGGGCGCATGTACGTGCTGCCCATCGTGCACCGCTACCTCGCGCAGCTCGCGCTCGTGGACGTCCACTGCTGGTTCGTGGACCGCGTGGTGAACCTCGTCGACGAGGGCGTGGACCTCGGCGTGCGCCTGGGCCCGCTGCCCGATTCGTCCCTGCAGGCCGTGCGCGTGGGCCAGGTGCGCCAGGTGCTGTGTGCCGCGCCCGATTACCTGGCGCTGCACGGGCGGCCCCAGCGGCCTGAGGAGCTCGCGCAGCACGCCATCGTCGCGGCCACGGGCGTCACGGCCACCTCGGAATGGCGCTTCGACGACCAGGGGCGCCCGCTGCCCGTGCGCGTGCAGCCGCGCCTCACGCTGTCGACCAACGAGGCAGCCGCCGCCTCGGCCGCAGCCGGCATGGGTATCACGCGGCTGCCGCTCTACCAGATCGCCCAGGCCGTGCAGGACGGTCAGCTCGCGCTGGTGCTGGAGGATTTCGAGCGCCCGGCGCTGCCCATCCATGTGGTCCACCGCGAAGGCCGCAATGCGCCGCACAAGGTCAGGGCCTTCATCGACCTGGCGGTCGATGCCTTGCGCAGCGATCCACGGCTGCGGTAGGCCACGCGCAGGCCAGCGCCGCGTGCCGCCCGGCGCTGCGTGTCGCCAAGGTGACGGCCGCGGCCGCTGCCCATGCCGTTCGCGGCGCTGGCAGTCCCGCCGAGCCAGAAAGGCGGTCGGTCTTAACCTGGGTTAATGCCTGCGGGTTGGTTATGGCGGAACATCGCGGCCATTTGATCGATAAAAGAGCAAAACTTCTCTTGGTTTTGCACCAAAAGATGATCAACTCGACTCCCCATGTCCGGCCCCGGACAAGAACCCTCTACCAACGACGTGCTCCACCGAACCGTGTTTGCAACCTGCGCGCCCCTGCGCCGGGCTGCCCTCCTGGCCTGCAGCCTGCTCGCGTTGTCGGCTGCGGCCCAACCAGCCGACCCCGTGCTGGCCGAGGCGCGCCACTTGATGGCCAGCCACCAGCCCGAGGCCGCCTACCGCCTGCTGGAGCCGCTGGAGCTCGAACGCGCCGACGACGCGTCGTACAGCTACCTGCTCGGCATCGCGGCCCTGGACGCGGGGCATGCCACACGCGCGGTCTTCGCGCTGGAGCGCGCGGTGGCGATCGCGCCCGCTCACAGCCTGGCGCGTGCAGAACTCGCACGGGCCTATCTGCTGGCCGGTGAGCCGGAGCGCGCACGCACCGAGCTGCAGGCCGCCAGACGCGGCGAGATGCCGCAAGAGGCCGCCGCTGCGATCGACCGGGTGCTGGGCGGGCTCGAAGTCGCCCCGGCCAGTACGGCGTCCGCCGCCTGGCGCGCTTATGTCGAAGGCGTTGCGGGCCATGACAGCAACGTCAACAGCGCCACGGCGGCGGGCCAGTTCGCGCTACCGGCCTTCGGGGGCGTGGTCTTCAACCTGGACCGCGACAACCGCAAGCGCGGCGATGCGTTCGCAGGTCTGGGTGCCGGCCTGGCCTGGAGAAAGCCGCTGGCCCCCGCCTGGGAACTCGAGGCGGCAGCGAACCTGCGCGGCACATGGCACCGCAGCGTGCAGGCCATGAACAACCGCCAGTACGACGGCAGCGTCGGCGCGGCCTACACCAGCGGCGCGAACCGCTTTTCCGCCGCGCTGCAGACGCTGCAGTACGACATCGACGACCGCGGCTACCGCAATGCGTCGGGGCTCAGCGCCCAGTGGCAACGCACGCTGGACTCGCGCTCCCAGCTGAGCGCGTTCACGCAGCTCAGCCGTTTGCACTACGCGCACGACCGCGCCCGCGACGCGGACCGCGCCGTGGTCGGCGCAGGCTATGCGCGTGCGCTGTCCGATGCGCAGGTGGTGTATGCGAGCGTCTACCGCGCGCGGGAGAAGCCGCGCCTGGACGGCGTGGACAACTATGGCCACCACGCCCTGGGCCTGCGCCTGGGCAGCGAGCGCGCGCTGCACGAAAACATCGTCGCGTTCGCCGCCGTGCAGTATGAGAAGCGCCGCTACGGCGGCACGGAGCCGTTCTTCGACACGCGGCGCGTCGACCGCCAGCTCGACGCGTCGTTGGGCGTGCACATCACGCCGTCTGCGCCATGGCGGCTGTCGCCGCAGGTCGCCTATGTGCGCGCCGACTCGTCCGTCGTTCTGTACGACTATCGCCGCGTGGTATGGCAATTCGCCGTGCGCCGGGAATTCAACTGAAGCTGTCCGCATGCCACGACTCCACCGCTGCCACGATCTCGCCTGGTCCCGACGCGCGCGCCTGACCCTCCTGTGCGGCGCGCTCCTCGCCGCAGGCCACGGCCATGCGCAGTCGCCGCCCGCCGCCACCGTCGTGTTCGCGGCGGACGGCGCCACGCTCATCGACGCCAGTGGCCAGCGGCGGCCCGCCGCACGCGGCATGGCCGTCGCCTCGGGCGACACGGTGGAGACCGGCAAGGGCACGCTGCAGCTCAGGATGGTGGACGGCGGCATGGTGGCGTTGCAGCCCGGATCCGTGCTGCGGCTCGATGCCTACCACCTGGGCCAAAACGGGGGGGCCGAAGGCGCCAAGGGCTTCATGAGCCTGGTCAAAGGCAGCTTGCGCACCATCAGCGGCTTCATTGGCAAGGCAAGGCCCGAGGACTACCGGCTCGACACACCGGCCGGGCTGATCGGCATCCGCGGCACGGAGTACACCGCGGCGCTGCGAGACGGCCTGACCGTGAACGTCATCGGCGGCCGCATCGCGCTGTGCAACGACACGGGCTGCACCGACGTGGCACGCGGCATGACGGCGTTCGCCGCCACCCGGTCGGCGGCGCCCGTCGTGTCCAAACTGGTCTCCGCGGTCGTGTCCCCCGGCGGTGGTACGGCCCCCACCCGCATGGCCGAGGCCACCGACGCGGCCGCTGGCGGCACCGCCAGTACCACCACGGCGCAGCGGACCTCCGGCGAACAGGTGCAAACCTACCTGCGCGCACTGGTCGCGCCGGCTCCGGGCGATGGGCAGGCGCAGGCGCCCGCGCCCGAGGAAACCGTCGTCGCCAGGCCGCCAGGCAGCTTCTCGCCGCCGCCGGGGGCGCCCGCGCCGGACCCCGCCGATCCGCCAGCCTCACCTGGGCCCGCGCCGGCTCCCGGACCATCCCCGGCACCCATCCCTGCGCCGTCGCCATCGCCATCGCCGGCGCCAGCCCCGGTCCCCGGTCCCGCCCCGGCGCCCACGCCAGCGCCAGCGCCCGTGGTGGAGTCGCCGTTGCGGCCCGGGCCGGGCACTGTCATGGCGGTCAGCGCCGACCGCGATGGCAGCACGCAGGCCGTGTCCGTGACCGGCCACCGCACCTTCGCAGGAAGCGCGCTCTCCGAGGTGCGCGAGCGCGACGGCGCGGGCGAGAAGCTGTTGCACAGGGGCATCCCCGTGCAGGCCCATTCGGACGGGAATGTGGCCTGGGGACGGTGGACCGACGGGCGCTACAACACCGGCCCTGGCCCCGACGATGACGACGACGATGGCCCGGGCGGCGGCAAGGGGCACGCCCGCGCGCTGCACTACTTCACGTTCGCCGGAACGCCCACGCTGCCCGTGCTGCGTTCGTTCGGCGCGTTCGCCTCGACAGCGCCGACCATCACGTCGCCGCGTGGTCAGCTGGTGGCCACCGGCAGCGAGAACGCGGCGACCGGCAGCCTGCGCGTCACCTTCCCGGGTCCGATCGGCGGCTTTGCGACATTCAACCTGTCGGTGCCCGTTGCGGACCAGACCTTCTCGTTGAGCGGCACCGCGGCACAGACCGGCACCTTCGGGTTCGCCGGCGGCGCCAGGATCTCCAGCACGGGCAACGGCTGCGCCGCCGGCTGCACCGGCGCGCTGGGCAACGGCGCGGCCGTGCGCGGCATGGTGGGCGGCACCAACAGCGCACGCGCCGGCCTGCTGTACGGCTTCCACAGCGGCCTGGGAACGGTCACCGGAGCGGTCGTCTTCAAGCCTTGAGCCGCGCCGCGGTGAACCTTGCCCCCACTGCCCCGCGCAGCCACCGGGCCGCCCACGTTCTCGGATGGGCGGCGGGCCTGCTGCTGCTGGTCGGCCTGCTGTTGCAGCAACCGCTCTGGCTCCAGACCCTGCGCAACGCCGTCTTCGACCAGTACCAGCGCTGGCAGCCCCGCCCGTACGAAGACGCTGCCGTGCGCATCGTGGACATCGACGAGGAGAGCCTCGCGCGCATCGGCCAGTGGCCGTGGCCGCGTACCGCCATGGCGGATCTGGTCGACGCGGCGGCCGCAGGCGGCGCCGCCGCGCTGGGCTTCGACATCGTCTTCGCCGAGCCGGACCGCAGCTCGCCGCGCGAGCTGGCCAGGCACTTGCCCCTGACACCGGAACAACAGGCGGCCTTCGCGGCGATGCCGGACCACGATGCCGTGTTCGCGCAGGCGATGGACGCCGGCAGGGTCGTGCTCGGCTTCGCGATCCGCCAGGCCGCGCCGCAGCCGGGGGCGGCGGCCTTGCCCCCCATGGCGGCCGGTCTGGTCGAGCTCGGTTCCGGCGCAGCGCCGCACCTGCGGCCGTTCGGCACGGCGGTGGCGGCCGTGCCCGCGCTCGCAGCGCACGCCTTCGGGCACGGGGCGCTCGCATTCCTGCCCGACTCGGACGGCGTCGTGCGCAGGGTGCCCTTGCTGCTGCGCGTGGCAGACCGCACCGTGCCCAGCCTGGTCTCGGAGCTGCTGCGCACCAGCCTCGACGAGAAGAATCTCCTGGTGCGCAGCACCGAGGAGGGCATCGCGCAGCTGCGGATCGGCACGGTTGCCATTCCGACGACGCGCGACGGCGAGATGTGGCTGCACTATGCGCCCGCCTCCGCGCGCCGGTCGCTGCCCGCGTGGAAGCTGCTGGCCGGACAGGTCGCCGCCAGCGAGCTGCAGGGAAAGATCCTGCTGGTGGGCAGTTCCGCCCAGGGCCTGCTGGATCTGCGCTTTGGCACGCAGGGCCACCTCGTCCCGGGGGTGGAAATCCATGCCCAGGCGCTCGAGCAGATCCTGGCCCGGCACTTCCTGCAACGGCCGGCATGGGCGCACGTGGTGGAGGCCCTGGTGCTGCTGGCCGGCGCCGCGCTCGCCGGCGCTGCGGCCCTGTGCCTGCGCCCTGCGCTGGCCGCGGCCGTCTCTGCCGGGGCACTGGTGGCCGTCGCCGGCGCGTCCTGGTGGCTGTTCTCGCGCCCGCAGATGCTGTTCGACCCGCTGACGCCAGGCATCGGCATCGCGCTGGCCTTCCTGGCTCCGAGCGTGCAGCGCCACCACGCGAGCGACCAGCGCCGCCGCTGGGTGTCGCAGGCGTTCTCGCGCTACGTCTCGCCCAACCTGGTCAGCCACATCGTCCAGAACCCCGAGCAGCTGGTGCTGGGCGGCAAGCGGCAGACCTGCAGCTTCATCTTCACCGACCTGGCAGGGTTCACGGCGCTCATGGAAGCCATTGACCCGGCCGAAGCCGTGCTGCTGCTCAACCGCTATCTGGACGGCATGATCGAGATCGCATTCCGGCACCAGGGCACGCTGGACCGGATCGTCGGCGACAGCATCGCCATCATGTTCTCCGCGCCCATCGTGCAGGCCGACCACCGGGAGCGAGCGGTCGCCTGTGCGCTGGAGCTGCAGCGCTTCGCCGCGGCCTTCGCGCAGGCGCAGCAGGGCCAGGGCGTGCGCTTCGGCCACACGCGCATCGGCGTGCACGCGGGCGAGGTGATCGTCGGCAACTTCGGCGGCGAGACGATCTTCGACTACCGCGCGTTGGGCGACCCCGTCAACACGGCCTCGCGCCTGGAGAGTGCCAACGCGCTGCTGGGCACGCGCATGTGCATTTCCGAGGCCGTGCTGGGCCGCGCCCCGGCCACGCCGGCCGTGCGACGCGTGGGCCAGCTGGTCTTCAAAGGCAAGACGAAGCCCCTGCTGGTCTTCCAGCCGGCCAACGACGGGCTGGAGCTCGCGGTCGACCTGCAGGCCATCGCCGACTACGAACACGCCTACGCGCTGATGGCGGCGCGCGATCCGCAGGCCCTCGCGGCGTTCGAACGGCTGGCGCAGACGCAGGGCGACGAGCCGCTCGTCCGCTTCCACCTGGAGCGGCTGCGCAAGGGCGAGGATGGCGACATCGTCACCTTCACCGCCAAGTAGCCGGCGCAGCACAGGACCCGCCCCGCCACCGCCCCGCCGGCCGCGCTGCCATGCAGTGCCCACCTCAACACACCACGTGCAAGCCCCATCCCCTCCCCCTTCGTCGCGCGAGACGGCCTTCGGCCGGCGGGCGTCCGACCGTCTGGCAGAGCGTCTCGGCGCGGGACAACCGCAGCGTTGGCGCGTGCAGCTCGCGCTGGGTCTGCCGCTGGCCGTGCTCATGCTGCTCGTGACCATCGCGTTCACCTCGATCGCCTCGGTCAAGTTCGAGCAGATGGCGCAGGACAACGCCCAGGTCATCTTCTCGCAGCACGTGCAACGCGGCACCGCATTGCTGCGCGGGCTGGTCGACCGCACGCAGACCCTGGTGGGCATGGAGGCGGCGGCCGGACTGTCGCTGGCACCGGCGCAGCGCGACCCCCTGCAGCGGCAGTGGGTCGCGGCCCTGGCGGTGGAACCCAGCCTGCACGCGCTGCGCGCGGTGCTGAACGACGGCAGGTACTTCGAGGTCGTGGCGCTGCGCGACGCCGGGGGGCTGGCTGCATCGCTGCAGGCGCCTGCTGGGGCGCGGTTCGCGGCGCGGTCCGTCGAAGCGGGCCAGGGCAATGCGCCACGCGCGCAGACCTGGCGCCTGCTCGACGAAGCCGGCCAGCTGCTGGCCGAGCGCCGCGATGCCACCCGCTTCGACCCCTGGCAGGACCGGCCCGCCAGCGCGGCCGCCGCACTGGCCGGCCCCCTGGTCAGCGGACCCGCGCCCTTCTTCAGCACGCGTGACGCGGGCATCACGGTCGCCAGGCGGCTGCGTGACGGATCCGGCGTGGTGCTGGCCGAGATCGCCACCACCGGCCTGGACCGGCTGTTCCAGGCACTGTCCTACCCGCCGCATGTCGCTGGCGGCCTGGTCGCCCCCAAGGGCGACATGCTGGTCTCCGGCGCGGGCCAGGGCGCGCTCGCGCCACCCGGCAGGCACGGCACGGCGACGGCGGACGCGCAGACGCTCTCGGTGCTGCGCGAACTGGCGCAATGGACCGGCGGGGGCGTGCACCCGCAGGTGGCGACCGTGGCCGTCGACGGTGAGAAATTCGTGCTCGCGCAATCCAGTGTGGAGCTCGGTCCGGGCGAGCCCTGGCGTGTGGTGGCCTATGCGCCGCTGCTGGCGTTCTCCAGTTCCATGGTCGCCGCGCGCGACCGCATGACGCTGATCGGCGTGCTGGTGCTCATGGTCGCGTTGCTGTTGGCCTTGTGGGTCACCCGGAGGATCGTCGGTGCGCTGGACGAGCTGACCCGCGATGCCATCCGCATCTGCACGCTGGACTTCGGTCCGTCGCCACGCATCAAGTCGCGCCTGAAGGAGTTCAGCGCGCTGGCCGATGCGCACGCGGTGATGCGCGAATCCATCCGTTCCCGGACGGAGGAGCTGCGTGGCTCGCGCCAAAGGCTGGAGGAGTTGATCGCCGCCGGGCTGGCGATGTCGCGTGAGCGCGACCGCATCAGCCTGCTCCAGCAGATTCTCTGGGGGGCCAAGCGCCTGACGCGCTGCGACGCGGCCACGCTGTATGTCGTGACCGAGAACCGGACGCTGCGCTTCGCGCTGCGCACGCGCGACGATTCACTGCCGCAGGAGGAGATCCCGCTGGTCCGCCCGGATGGATCGGACAACGACCAGTTCGTCTCCACCCACGTCGCCTTGCGCAACGCCCACGTCGTCATCGACGACGTCTATGCCGAAACGCGCTTCGACCTGAGCGGCACGCGACGCTTCGACGAGCGCACGGGCTACAGGACGGTGTCCATGCTGGCGCTGCCGCTGGCGCCACGCGAGGGCGAGGTGATCGGCGTGCTGCAGCTCATGAACGCCCTGGACCCGATCAGCGGCAAGGCCGTGCCCTTCAGCGAGGAAGACGTGCGGATCGCTTCGGCCCTGGCGGCCCAGGCCGCGGTGTCGCTGGACAACCACCAGCTGGTGCAGGCGCAGGCGGACCTCGTGGATTCCATGGTCAAGCTGCTGGCCGGGGCGATCGACGCCAAGAGCCCCTACACCGGTGGCCACTGCGACCGGGTGCCGGAGCTGGCCGTGATGATCGCCGAAGAGGCGGTGCGCGTGGACACCGGCCCGCTGGCCGACTTCCGCTTCGACACCGCGGAGCAATGGCGCGAGTTCCGGATCGGAGCCTGGCTGCACGACTGCGGCAAGATCACGACGCCCGAGTACGTGGTCGACAAGGCGACCAAGCTCGAAACGATCCACGACCGGATCCACGAGATCCGCACCCGTTTCGAGGTGCTCCGGCGCGATGCCGAGATCGATCTGCTCAGGAACTTCATCGCCGGCGGCAATGCGGCCAAGGCATGCGAACGCTTCGAGCAGCAATGCGCGGTGCTGGAAGAAGAGTTCGCCTTCGTCGCACGCTGCAATCTGGGCGTCGAATCGATGGAGGAAGGCGCCGTGGCCCGCCTGCGCGAGATCGCGCAACGCACGTGGCTGCGGCATTTCGACGACCGGCTCGGCCTGGGACCGCAGGCGGCGCAGGCCGCCGCGACATCGCCGTCCGTCCGGCTGCCGGCTGTGGAATTCCTGCTCGACGACAAGCCGCAGCACATGGTGCCGCGGCCCGCGAAGAACCCGAACGCTCCGAGCGACCGGTTCAACCTGCAGGCGCCGGAGCTGCTTTACAACCGGGGCGAGCTGTACAACCTGTGCGTCCGCAGCGGCACCCTGACGCCGGAGGAGCGCTACAAGATCAACGAACACATCATCCAGACGATCGAGATGCTGGAGGCCATGCACTTTCCCAAGAACCTGCGCCGGGTGCCCGAGATCGCCGGCACGCACCACGAGAACCTCAAGGGGACGGGCTACCCGAAAGGCCTGGCCCGCGACCAGCTCAGCATGCCCGCCCGCATCATGGCCATCGCCGATGTGTTCGAGGCACTGACGGCCGCCGACCGCCCTTACAAGAAATCCAAGCCGCTGTCCGAGGCCGTGCGCATCCTGTGGGGCTTCAAGCGCCGCGGGCACATCGACCCGGACGTGTTCGACCTGTTCCTGTCCAGCGGAACCCATCTGCGCTACGCGCGTCGTTTCATGAGCCCAGAATTGATCGACGAGGTGGATGTGTCGCCCTTCCTGGGCCCCTGTTGAGGGGACAGATCTCCGCCGCCTCAGTGGCGCAGTGGCTGCGCACCCCCGGCCATGGCCGGCACCAGCACGTCCGGCGCGGCCAGCCGCAGCATGCGGGCGCAGTTGTCGCAGTGGCCGCAGCCCTCGGCACGCCGCTCGCCTTCCAGGGCATCCTGCAGCACCTGCCAGCGGCACGCGCCGCTTTCGGCGTAGTCCACCATGGCCTGCAGCTTGCGCTGCTTCTCCTGGCGGCGCGCCTGCTCGGTCTGCACCAGTGCGTCCAGCGCAGGGGCGCCGCGCGGCGCCTTCGCCGCCAGCCAGCCCGCACGCCCCCTGGCGGCGCGCGCCTTGCGGCAATGGCCGGCCTGCGCCAGCAGCGCCAGCAGGGCGGCCAGACGGGCCCGCGGCAGTCCGGTGGACGCCTGCAGCTGCGCCAGGTCGGCCGCCGTGTCGGGCGCCAGCACGGCCAGCACGCGCGCCAGCTCGGCGTGCGTGGTGGCGCGGCCGCCCGCGAAGAAGTGCTGCACCGCACGGTCGCGCCGCTGGTACAGCAGCACGCAGCGCGCGGGCAGCCCGTCGCGGCCGGCGCGGCCGGACTCCTGGTAGTAGGCGTCCAGGCTGGCGGGCATCTGGTAGTGCACGACGAAGCGCAGGTCGGCCTTGTCGATGCCCATGCCGAAGGCGCTGGTGGCCACCATCACGCGCGTGCGGCCCTCCATGAAGGCCTCCTGCGCTGCATGGCGCTCAGCCGCGCGCAGCTTGCCGTGGTACAGGCCCACCGACAGGCCGCGCCCCGCGAGCGCGGCATGCACCTCCTCGGCCGCCCGCACGGTGGCGGTGTAGACGATGCCCGGCTCCTCGCAGCCCTGCAGCGTGTCCTGCAGCGCCTGCAGCTTGTCGTCGGCCTCGGTCAGCGGCAGCACGGCGTAGTGCAGGTTGCCGCGCCAGATGCCGGCGTCGATGGTGCCGCTGCGCGCGATGCCGAGCAGCCGGCCGATCTCGTCGGCGGTCTCCGGTGGCGCGGTCGCGGTCAGCGCCAGCAACGGCGGCTGGCCGAGTGCGCGCAGCGCCGGGCCGATCTCCAGGAACGCCGGCCGGAAGTCGTGCCCCCATTCGACGATGCAATGGGCCTCGTCGACGACGACGAGCGCGATGCGGCAGCGCCGCACCAGAGCGAGGAAGGCCGGATCGGTCAGCCGCTCGGGCGTGACCAGGACGATGCGTGCGCTGCCGTCGGCCAGCGCCGCCTCGGCCGCGGCCAGGGCTTCGGCGTCCAGGCTGCTGTTGAACTCCACGGCCGCCAGCCCGTGCGCGCGCAGTTTCTCGCACTGGTCCTTCATGAGCGCGATCAGCGGCGAGACCACCAGCGTGCAACCGGGCAGCATCAGCGCCGGCAGCTGGTAGCACAGCGACTTGCCGGCCCCCGTGGGCATGATCGCCAGCGTGGACTGGCCGGCCAGCACGCGCGCGATGACCTGCTGCTGGCCGGGGCGCAGGGCCTCCAGGCCGAACACTCCGTGCAGCAGGCGCTCGAGCTGGCGCGCGCTGCGCGCCGATAGCGGTGTGGCAGCGGGTGCGCGGCGCGTGCGGGTCCTGCGGCGCGGCTCGGGCTCTGCCGGTGGCGTCAGCAACGGGGCAGGAACCGGGACAGGCTCTGGGTGAAGAGTGGCTTGCAGCATGCGCTTCCTTGGGCGGCATCGACGATGCGACAAGCTTGCGGCTGCCGGGCCGCGGGGCGCGTAGGAAGGGCACCCGAAGGCACGCCGGCCCGCGCTCCCCGCGTGCGCCCGGCGCTCAGCGCTCGGCGTTGCGCTTGCGGGTGGCGGCGGCCTTCTTCGCCGACGCAGACCGCTCTTCGGCCGAGCGCGAAGCCGAAGCTCGGCCGCCGGCCTGCCCGCCCTTGCGCGAGGGCGACTTGTCGACCGCCTTGCCGCGGCCCGAACCGCTCTTCTTGCCGCCGCCGGTTTCCTTGTTGACGGTGGCCCAGGCGCGCCGTTCGGCCTCGCCCTCGGCCACGCCGCGCTGCTCGTAACCCTTCTCGATGTGCTCGGCCTGCCGCTTCTGCTTGTCCGTGTAGGCCGACTTGTCGCCTCTTGGCATGGTGCTCTCCTGGCTTGCTGCGCGGACACCATGTCCGCACTGGTTCCAGTCTGGCGCGCGGCCCCGCCACCGGTGTCCGACGGCGACACGCCTGCGCGTCAGACGGTGCGCGGCTCCGGACCGGGCCGCACCAGCGCCTGCGACATGCTGCGCAGGGCCTGGCCGAAACCTCCCGGCGCCCGCGCGTCCACCCGCGCACTGGTCCACACGCGCGGCCGGGCGCTGAACACAACGTCCACCCCGGCCGCCTGCAAGGATGCGACCAGGGCCACGTCCTCGCTGCTGGACAGGGGCGCGAAACCCCCGGCGAGTCGGTAGGCCTCGGCCGTCATGCCCAGATTGGCGCCATGGATGTGGCGGTGGCCCTCGACCGGGAAGTACTGGCTTTCGAACGCCCGTGCCAGCCGCTCGGCCAGCGCGCCGTGGGCGCTCCAGTCGCGCACCCAGATGCAGCCGCAGACGGCCCGTGCGCCCAGCGCCAGTTGAGCCGCGAGCCAGTCCGGCGCGACCAGCGAATCGGCGTCGGTGAAGGCCAGCCAGCGCGCCCCGCGCGCGAGCAGCAGCTCGGCACCAGCCTGGCGTGCCCGGCCCACGTTGCGGTACGCCAGCGACAGCGTGTGCGCGCCCTGGGCGGCTGCGCTGGCGGCCGTGGCATCGCTGCACGCGTCGGCGACGACGGCGACCTCCACCGCTTCGCCGTGCAGGGCCGGATGCCGCGCCGCGGCCTGCACCGCGGCCACGGCCGCGGCGATGTGCGCGCCTTCGTCGTGCGCGGGTATCGCCACGCCGATCACCGGATGCCCTCGCGCTGCGCCACCGAGCGCCCATCGCGCGCCCACACGCGCAGACAGAAGTCGTCCTCACGGTGGACCACCAGCGGCGCCAGGCCAATGGCATCCAGCAGCGCGTGCACTTCCTGCGTCGCACAGGCGCGCTGCGCGAACGGCGCCAGCCAGTCGCAGGCCACGAGCACGCCGTCGGCATCCAGCGTGGCGGCGCAGTGCTGCGCCAGCTGCTGCACCTGCGCCGCAGTCAGGAAGTAGCCCACTTCTGACAGCACCACGAGATCGAAGCGCTCGTCCACGGGCCAGTCGTGCGGCAGGCGGTGCTGCGCCAGGCGCACCTGCGGCAGCGCCGCCGTGCGCTGGTGTGCGGACCGCAGCGCGGGCGCCGAGAAGTCGGCGGCCAGCACGCTGTCGCAGCGCGCGGCCAGGCCGAGCGTCAGCTCGCCGCTGCCGCAGCCGGGTTCGTAACAGCGCCGAAAGCGCCGGCGCGGCAGGCTGGCCAGCAACAGCGCGCGCTTGCGCTGCTCATACCAGCGCGCGCGGGTCCCGTAGGGATCGTCCGCGCCAGCGTAGAGGGTGTCGAAGTAGCGGCGCATGTTCGCAGCCATCCCATCGGCTTCGCCTGCGGGGACAGCAGCCTGGGGCGGCCCGGCGGTGCGCATTGGAGCATCTTCACGCTGCGCGGTCATGCGAACACCAGTTCGAAGGGGCGCAGCGCGCGTGCGCGCATCGAGGCGCGCAGGATCGGGGTGTCCGGGCATCCGGGGTCGTGCTCCCACTGCGAGGCGAAGGCCTGCAGCGCCGCGCTCTTGCGCGCCACCGCCTGCGGCGACAGCGCCACCAGGCAGGCACGCGCCCAGGGCATGCGCGCATCGCCGCAGGCCGCCCAGTGCCAGCCCCAGACCGGCACCTCGTAGACGCGTGCGCCCAGCTGCGCCGCGGCAGCGCGGGTGGTGCGGCCCGTGGCCTCGTGGTCGGGATGTCCGTCCAGGGCCCAGGTGGTGAACACGCGGTCCGACGGGCGCAGCGTGCGCAGCAGCAATGCGTGCAACGCATCGGCTTGCGCCGCCACGCGGCCGTCGGCCAGGCCGGCACGCAGCACGGCCGCGCCGCTGCCCAGCCGCGCCAGCGCGAGCCGGGTCTCGGCGCGGCGCCGCGCCGCCAGGCGACCGGGGGGCCAACGCGTGGAGCCGGCATGGCTCGCCTCGCCATCGGTCACGGCGATGACCAGCGCACTGCGGCCCAGGGCCGCCGCGTGCGCCAGCAGGCCACCTGCCGCGAGCACCTCGTCGTCCGGGTGCGGCGCCACGATGACGGCGCGCGCGCCAGGCGGGAGGAGTTCCCGCGGCGCCAGCCGTGGCAGCGCACGCGACTGCAGCCAGCGCTGCCAGTGCGACTCGGGCGTGCCGTCGCCGGCCCCGATGTGGCGGCCGGTCACAGCGTCCAAGGCCCGTCCTCGCGTGCGAGCGCGCCGCCCAGCGCCGCGAGGTCGCGTTCCGCGTGGCTCTGGCGCATGAAGATGGGCAGGTCGGCCATGGCCCGCGCCAGAGCCGGCTGCTTGCACAGCGGGCCGGCGCCCAGCGCGCGGCCGGCATGGCGCAGCACGGCCTCGGCGCCCTGTTCGACGGCCAGCCGCACGCGCAAGGCCCATGCCTGGGCGTCCTGCGCAGGATGTGCGTCGATCCAGGCGGCGGCCTCGCGCAGCAGGGCCGCGCCGGCGGCGAGCGCGACGTCGATGGCACCCAGGTGGGCACGCTGGTGCGCGTCGGCTTCGCGTTGCGCCAGCGCCGCGTGGACGGCCCATGCGATGCCCGCGGCGCCGCCCCACCAGCAGGCCGCGATGCCGGCCCCGCCGTGCCAGAAGCCGGGCCGGCGGACATAGGCCCGCGGCGGCCCGACGGGTGTGGCGAAGGCACCGTCGAACAGCACGTCGACGCTGGCGGTTCCGGCCATGCCGACGGCGGCCCAGCCCTCGTCGAGCACCTGCACGCCGCGCTGGCGCAGGGTGACCGCGGCAAGGCAGGGTTCACCGGCCGGGTTCCAACCGCTGACCACGGCATGGTCGAGGAACGCCGCACCCGAGCACCAGGCCTTGCGGCCATGCAAGCGCACGCGGCCGTCCGATTGCGGCAGCAGCGCCAGCCGGGCCTGTGGCGGCTCGGCGCACCAGGTGCCCCAGGCACCTGCAAGCGCCGGTCCGCAATTCAATTCTTCGTGGATGGCCAGCGCGTCCGTGTGGCCCTCGAACAACTTGGCGAGCGACAGATCCTGCTGGGCGACCTGCGCGAGGCGGCGCCACCGCTCCAGCGTGCGCCCACCACCAGGCAGCGGCAGGCGGTCGGCACCTGCCGCCAGCAGCGCTTGCAACGCGCCGGCCATGGTGCCATGCCCGGTGCCGGCCGGCGCATCGTGGAGGGCGGGGCCGGACCGGGCGTTCATCGCGGCGCGCTCAGGCGGTCTGGCCTTCCACGCTGTGCTTGAGCTGCGACGCCTTCTGGTGCGCGTCCTGCACGGCCTGCTTCAGGGCAGGGTCGACCTGGCCCGCGTTGCGGCATGCTTCCATGGCGCGGTCGGCGGTCTGCTCGATGTCCTTGACGGCCTGGGTCAGCTCGGCCTTGTCGGTCAGCGAACGCTTGGTGCGGGCTTGCTGGTGCAGATCCTGCACGGCCTGCTGCAGCTTGGCGTCGGCCTGGCCGTTCTTGAGCGCCGCGATGGCCTTGTCCGCTGCGGATTCGATGCCGTCGATGGCTTGCTGAAGTGCTTGTGCGTCCATGGTGGAGTCCTTGTGGGTTGGTTTCAGGAACAAGGACGATCCCATGGACGCGGCGCTGCGCCGTGCGCGACGCGGTCGTGAGCGCGTGTCAGGCAATGGCTATGCGGCGCGCCATCCAGCCGGCCCCGACGCACCGCGGGCGCCCACCAGCCCCTGCTGCCGCAGCGCGCCCAGCGCCTGCCGCACCTGGTCCACCACGCCCGCCCAATCGCCGCGCCGGCCTTGGCGGAACAGCCGCATGCGCGGGTACCAGGGCGTGTCGTCGCGCCCACGCAGCCAGCGCCAGTCGACCCGGTAGGCCGGCAGCAGCACCCAGCAGGGCCTGCCGAGCGCGCCGGCCAGGTGGCAGGCGGCGGTGTCGACCGAGATCAGCAGGTCGAGCTGGGCCAGGATGGCGGCCGTGTCGCCGAAGTCGGCGATGGCGCTGCCCAGGTGCACCAGCGGCTGGCCGGGCGGCGGCCGGTGGCCCTCCTCCTCGCCGGCCCATTTCTGCAGGCTCACGAAGGCCACGCCGGGCACCTGCCAGAGCGGCGCCAGCGTGGCCAGGCCGGGCAGCGAGCGCTCGGCATCGTTGTCGTGCCGCGGGTTGCCGCGCCAGACCAGGCCGACCTTGAGCGGGGCCGGCGGGATGCGCGGCGCCCAGCGCGCCACGCCAGCGGGGTCGGGCCGCAGGTAGGGCGTGTCCGCAGGAATGCACCCGAGGCGCGTGCCGCAGAACAAGGGCAGGTTCTGCAGCGGCACCCAGAAGTCGTGCGTGGCCAGGGCGGCCGGTGCGTCGGTCAGCGGGATGTGCGCGTCGGCACAGGCCACGCTGCGCATGAGGCCCAGCAAGGACGGCGTGCTCGCATAGGTGAGGTGCGCGGGCCGGTGCTGCGCGCGCACCTGCTGCAGGTAGCGGCAGAACTGCAGCTGGTCGCCATGGCCCTGCTCTGGCCAGACCAGCAGGCGCTTGCCGTCCAAAGCCTGGCCGGCCCAGGGCTGCGCCGCACCGGGCGGCGGCGTTGCGGGAAAGCCAGGCACCACGGCCTGGGGCGGCAGCAGGGCGTAGCTCCGCGCGGCATGGTCGAAACCTTCGGGCAGACGGCCCATCGACAGCAGCAGATGGCCCAGGTTGATCTGCGCGGACGCCAGGGCGGGCGCCTGCGACACGGCGGTGCGCAGCACCTGCTCGGCCTCCTGCACGCGGCCCAGGTCGTACAGCAGGGCGCCCAGGTTGGACAGATGGCGTGCATCCTGCGGCGCCAGGCGCAGAGCCTCGCGGTAGTGCCATTCGGCCTGGGCTTCGTGGCGCTCGTCCGGCCGGCGCGCCAGCACGCCGGCCAGGTGGTTGTGCAGCTCGGCCAGGTCCGGCGCCAGCGCCAGCGCGCGGCGCTGGCAGGCCTCGGCCTCGTCGAGCCGGCGCTGCTGCTCCAGCACCAGGCCCAGGTTGGTCAGCGCGGCCACGTCGTCGGGCTGCAGCGCCAGCGCATGGCGGTAGGCGGTCTCGGCGTCGGCCAGGCGCTGGCTGGCTGCGCATAGCACGCCCAGGCCGAGCCAGCAGCGTGCGTCGGCACTGCCGTCGTCGGCGGCAGCCTGGTAGCAGTCCAGGGCCGCATCGTCGCGGCCCTGCGCACGCAGCAGACTGGCGAGATGGTGGGTGGCCAGCGCATCGGGCTGCAGCGCGAGCGCGCGGCGCCAGCAGCGCTCGGCGTCGGCGGGGCGGTCGGCGAGCCGGGCCGCGATGCCGCAGGCGCTCCACAGGGACGCGTCATCGGGTGCGGCCTGCAGGGCCTGCGTGCCCAGATGCCAGGCCGCGTCCAGATCTCCGGCTTCCAGTGCATCGAGCACGCGGTCCAGTGCGTCAGCGGCCATGCAGCGAGACCGGGGCGCGGCGGGCGAGGATCATGGCAAGGTCGGGCAACGTGGCGGCGGCCAGAGTATGCCCCTGGCCTGCTGGCTCAGTGCGTGCGGCCGAGCAGTTGGTCGCTCGCGTCGTCCTGCGCCGTGGACTGGCGACCGCGGCCCCAGCCACTGCGCGCCGGAAGGCAGCGGCCTGGCCGTGGTGGGGCGGTCGGTGAGCGGCGCGACATCGAGCGCTCCTCGGGACGGCAAAGTGTGCAGATGAAGCAGGTCTGGCAGGCGTCCTGCCGCGCAGGCAGGGTGCGCCGGCCCGCAGGCCGGCGTCCATGCGGTCCAGCCCGCCCGTGTCGCGCACCGTGCCCTCCAGCCGCAGGACGACCGGGAACTGCTGTGTGAACGGATCGATGCCGAGCGCGTCGAACGACAGGAAAAGGTTCAGCGGAGCCTCAGCCGCATCAGGGCACCGTCGCCGGTCAGGAGGTCGCAGCCCAGCGCCTTGCTCAGGAATGCATCTGTGCGAGGCGCAGCACACCGCCGCGGGCCGGGCAGAATGCCGCGCATCCAATTTCAGGAGGCATTCGGTTCCATGGCATCCCCCCAAGCATGCGATGTGCTCGTCATCGGCGGCGGCCCGGCCGGCTCCAGCGTCGCCACCCTGCTGGCGCGGCAGGGCCGCCAGGTGGTGCTGCTCGAGAAGGACCACCACCCGCGCTTTCACATCGGCGAATCCCTGTTGCCCGGCAACCGCGAACTGTTCGAGGCGCTCGGCGTCAAGGAGGAGGTCGACCGCATCGGCATGCCCAAGTTCGGCATCGAGTTCGTGCCGCCCGACAGCGATGCGCGCACCTACGTGGAGTTCCGCGAAGGCTGGAATCCGGACAAGGGCGAGGCCTGGCAGGTGCGCCGCTCCGAGCTCGACGAACTGCTGTTCCGCAATGCGGCCCGGCAGGGCGCCGTGACGCTGGAAGGCGCCACCGTGCGCGCCGTCGATTTCGACGCCGAGGGCGCGACGGTGCAGGCCCGGCTCGACGACGGCAGCCAGCGCAGTTGGCGTGCGCGCTTCGTGGTCGATGCCAGCGGCCGCCAGACCGTGCTGGCCCACAAGTTCAAGAGCAAGCAGAAGAACCCGGCGCACAACAGCACGGCGCTGTTCGGCCACTTCCGGAACGCGCGGCGCCTGCCCGGCAGGCGCGAGGGCAACATCAGCATCTGCTGGTTCGAGCACGGCTGGTTATGGTTCATCCCGCTGGCCGACGGCACGACCAGCGTGGGCGCCGTGTGCTGGGCCTACTACCTCAAGGCGCGCGACAAGCCGCTCAAGGACTACTTCTTCGACACCATCGCCATGTGTCCCGAGCTGCACGACCGGCTGCGGGACGCGACGCTGGTGGACGACCAGGTGCACGCCACCGGCAACTTCGCCTACTCCAGCACGCACGCCACGGGCGAGCGCTACGTGATGCTCGGCGACGCCTTCACCTTCATCGACCCGATGTTCTCATCGGGCGTGTACCTGGCCATGCGCAGCGCCTTCAACGGCGCCGAGCTCGTGGCCACGGCGCTGGACCGCCCGGCCGACTACCCGGCCGCGCGCCGCCGCCTCGAGCGGCAGATGCGCGCGGGCCCGCGCGATTACTCGTGGTTCATCTACCGCGTGACCAACCCGACCATCCGCGACATGTTCATGCACCCCAAGAACATGTTCAAGGTCAAGCAGGGCCTGATGTCGCTGCTGGCCGCCGACCTGCAGCACGGCCTGCCCTACCGCTTTTCGCTGTTGATGTTCAAGGCGGTCTACTACTTCGTGTCGGTGCTGAACTGGCGTCGCACCTACGCCGGCTGGAAGCGGCACCGATTCAACATCCGCGACATGGGCACGCTCCGGGGCGAGACCATCGTGAACGCCGACTGAACAGAACGTGTGAAATGCGCCGATCGCGCCCCTACGGGATGCGGCGGCGCTCACACAGGCCGCCGCCCGGGCCAGGACTGCAAGGCCCGCATGCGGCCGGGCGCGCCGTATTCCGGAGGGCAAAGCCCCGGCCGCTGCGACCACCATGAAAGCGTGTGCGCATGGCGGGCCTCGCGCAGGTCTGAGCGGTTCGCTCACACGTCCTCACCTCGGCAAGAAGCGGTGGGCCGGTCGAGGCAGGCCCAGGTCCTCCCGCGGCGTGCCGCCGCTTGTAGGCGCGCGGCCTGTGCGCGCAGCGCGGATCAACCCTCGAGCTCCTCGCCCACCTGCTCCAGCAGATGCGCGACGAAGTCGTCGTACAGCGGCAGGGTTGGGAGCACTGCGCCCGTGGGCGTGGCCACCCAGCCCTGGGGCTGACCGAACAGGCGCAGGGCCTCGAAGGCCGGTGCATCGCCCGCGTCGAAGCAGTGCGCCAGGCCCGCGGGCAGTGCCACCCATTCCCCGGCCTCGCACAGCAGACCCAGGAAGCCCTCGCCGCTGCGCAGGTAGAACAGGCCCGTGCCAGACAGCAAGAAGCGGATCTCGGCATCGCCATGCCGGTGCTCGGCCAGGAACTGCTGGCACAGCGTGGGCCAGTGCGCGTCGCCCGGCGCCATTGCGACGCGGTCGGCACTGTGCAGCCTGAAGCCGGGCCCCAGGTCCGCCAGTTCTTGGGCATAGGCCGCCTGCACCGCATCCAGGACGCCGGCGGCCGGCAGCGGGCGCAGCGGCCAGCGGCCGAACTGCACGCCCGTGGGCGCGAGGTTCTGGCGGACCAGGCCTTCGCAGACCCAGGTCTCTTCCCACTGGCCCTCGTTGTCGAAGCGTGCGAGTGCGACCATGGCGGCCTCCGTCGGTCTACTGCAGGAAGCTCGGGCGCGCGTAGCCGGCGAAGTGCTTGTCCAGCACCGCCTTGAACTCCGGCGTCTTGAAGGCCTCGGCCACGTCCCGGGCCCAGGGCTGGGCCTTGTCGGCGCTCTTGACGGCGGCCACCAGCAGGTAGTGGTCGGGCGTCTTCTCCAGCACCACGGCCTCGGTCAGCTTCAGGCCCGAGGAGATCGCGAAGTTGCCGTTGACGATGGCCCACTCCACGTCGCCCAGCGAGCGCGGCAGCTGCGCGGCCTCCAGCGGCACGAGCTTGAGCCTCTTGGGGTTGGCCGTGATGTCCTTCTCGGTCACGCGCAGCGGGTCCACGTCGGCGCGCACGGTCAGCAGGCCCTGGCTCTGCAGCAGCACCAGCGCGCGCGCCAGGTTGCTCGGGTCGTTGGGCAGCGAGACGCGGTCGCCCTCCTTCACCTCGGCGATCGTCTTGCGCTTGCTGGAGTAGATGCCCAGCGGCGCGATCGGGCCCTGCACGATTTCAGCGAGGTCCAGCTTCTGGTTCTGCGCGAATTTTTGGAGGTAGATGATGTGCTGGAAGTAGTTGACGTCCAGCGAGCCCTGGGCCAGCGCGAGGTTGGGCTGCACGTAGTCGTTGAACTCGACGAGCCGGACCTTGTAGCCCTTCTTCTCGAGCTGCGGCTGAATGCCGAGCTTGAGCACGTCGACGTTGGAGCCGGCGGTGGCGCCGATGACCAGCTCCTTCTTGGCGGCGGACTGGGCGAAGGCGGCCGGTGCGGTCACCAGGACGAGGCTGGCCAGCGCAGTCAGCGCGGTGCGGCGGATCATGGACATGGTGTGTGGATGAGAGAGAGGTTCAACGTTTGTCGAGCTTGCTGGCCAGGCCGTTGCCGGCGAACTGCAGGATCTGCACAAGCACCACGAGCAGTGCCACGGTCAGCACCATCACGTCGGTCTGGAAGCGGTAGTAGCCGTAACGGATCGCCAGGTCGCCGATGCCGCCGCCGCCCACCACGCCGGCCACGGCCGAGTAGGACAGGAAGCTCACGGCCAGCACGGTCAGCGCCAGCACCAGGCCCGAGCGGGCCTCGACCAGCAGCACGCGCAGCACGATCTGCAGCTCCGAGGCGCCCATGGCGTGGGCCGCCTCGATCACGCCGCGCGGCACCTCGCGCAGCGACTGGTCGACCAGGCGCGCGAAGTACGGGATGGCGGCGAACGAGAGCGGCACGGCCGCGGCCAGCGGGCCGATGGAGGTGCCGGCGATGGCCCGCGTGAACGGCACCAGCGCCACCAGCAGGATGATGAACGGGAAGGAGCGCACGGTGTTGACGATCCAGTTCAGCACGAGGAACAGCGGCCGGTTCTCCAGCGACTGGCCCGGGCCGAGCAGGAACAGCAGCACGCCCAGCGGCCCGCCCAGCAGCACGGCGGCCGACAGGCCGATGGCCAGCATCAGGAAGGTCTGGCCCGTGGCCAGCCACAGCTCGGGCAGGATCGCAGCGATGTTCTCAGGCATGGGCCACCCCGCGCAGCTGGACGGGGGCAGCGGCCTGCTGCTGGTAGGCGTCGCGGGTGCGCTGGCGCACGAGCGCATCGATCTCCTGGCCCAGCACCGTCTTGCGCGCGGCCACCGGTCCGTCGACGGCGAACTGCTCGACCACCTGGCCCTTCTCCAGGATCGCGACGTGGCGGCACAGCGCCTGCACCACGGGCAGCTCGTGCGTGACGATCACGATGGTCACGCCGATCTTCCGGTTGATCTCGCGCAGCTGCTGCAGCAGCGCGCGCGTGGTCTCGCTGTCCAGCGCCGAGGTCGGCTCGTCGCACAGCAGCACCTGCGGCCGCGGCGCCAGCGCCCGCGCGATGGCCACGCGCTGCTTCTGCCCGCCCGAGAGCTGGGCCGGGTAGCTGTCGACCTTCTCGGACAGGCCCACGAGGTCCAGGCACTCGCGCACGCGCGCATCGATCTCGGCGCGGCTGTGCTTGCCATGGATGCGCAGCGGAAACGCCACGTTGTCGAACACCGTGGCGTTCTGCACCAGGTTGAACTGCTGGAAGATCATGCCGATCTGCTGGCGCGCGGCGCGCAGTTCGGCGCGCGACAGCGCGGTCAGCTCGCGGCCGGCCACGAACACGCGGCCAGCGTCGGGCCGCTCGAGCAGGTTGACCAGGCGCAGCAGCGTGGACTTGCCGGCGCCGCTCTGGCCGACCAGGCCGAACACGTCGCCCTCGGCCACTTCCAGCGTGGTGCGGCGCACGGCGTCGAAGGCTTCGCCATTGGGCAGGCGGAAGGATTTGCGCACGCCTTCCAGGCGGATCACGGGCGGCGCGGCGGTGGGGTGGGACATGGGTGCGGCGTGCAGGGACGACAAAGAGCCGCAGTGTGGGCAGGCACCGGCGGCCTGTGAACGAAGAATTTCGCGCACTGCTTATGCAGTTTGCGCAGAAGCGGCGCCGGGCCGCCGGCCACGAAAAAGCTTCTATGCATATCGGTTTTCGTTCGTTGGCGCGGCCGGGGGCCAGGCCTAGAGTCGGCCGCTCCTGTCCCATTTCAGCCCTTCTTCCATGACCAAGCCCCTGGACATCGTCGCCGTCGTCGGCAGCACCTACCAGCCCTCACGCACCCGCGCCCTGGTGGAGGCGCTGGCCGCCGAGCTGGAGCAGCGCCTGGTGGCGCGCACGCGCATCCTGCAGATCGGCGATTTCGCCCGTCCACTGGGCCAGGCCCTGTCGCGCGAGGAATTGCCGGCGGAGATCGAAGCCCATCTGCAGAGCATCGAGTCGGCCGACCTGCTGATCGCGGCGGCGCCGGTGTACCGCGGCTCCTATCCCGGCCACTTCAAGCACCTGTTCGACCTGGTCGGCATGGAGGCCCTCATCGACAAGCCCGTGCTGCTGGCCGCCACCGGCGGCAGCGACCGCCACGCGCTGGTGCTGGACCACCAGCTGCGCCCGCTGTTCAGCTTTTTCCAGTCGCTGACGCTGCCGATCGGCGTGTACGGCGCCAACAGCGATTTCGACAACTATCGCGTGACCAGCCCGGCGCTCCAGGCCCGGCTGCAGCTGGCGGCCGAGCGCGCCGTGCCGCTGTTCGACGCCGGCCAGCGCCGGCCGCTGCTGCGCGCCGCCTGATCCCCGTTTGTCTCCCGGCCTCCTGGGCCGTTCAGCCCCGGTGCGCGCTGCGTGCCGGGGCTTTTTCTCGGGCGGCCGGCGGCTGCCGACGACCTCCGGCCTGCGCCGCGGCGGTGTCCGCGCGCGCGAAGTCGATGAAGGCGCGCAGCGCCGCCGGCAGGTAGCGCTGGCGCGCGTAGTAAAGGTAGGGCGGCCCCACGCCGGGGGAATAGGCCTGCAGCACGGACACCAGAGCGCCGCTGGCCAGTTCGTGCGCCACGTAGCGTGCGTGCAGGAAGGCCAGGCCCGCACCGGCCAGCGCCGCCGTGGCGGCGATCTGCGCATCGTTCACGACGAGTTTGCCCGTGGGCGCATGCTGGCCGACCGCGCGCTTGCGGAACTGCCAGGGCTGCAGTCCGCCGCCCGGGAAGCGCCGCACGATGCAATCGTGCTCCGCCAGTTCGCGCGGGCTGCGCGGTGCCGGCTTGCGGCGCAGGTAGGCCGGCGACGCGACCACCGCGAAGTCCTGCGGCGGACCGATGCAGACCGCCACCATGTCCTGCGGCAGGTCGTCGCCGAAGCGCACACCCGCGTCGTAGCCCTGCTTGACGATGTCCTGGAAGGCGGCGTCGGCGCTGATCTCGACACTGACGTCGGGGTGCTCGCGCATGAAGGCGGCCACGAGTTCGGCCAGGTGGAACTGCGCCACCGGCGCCGGCGCGTTGATGCGCAGGCTGCCCAGGGGCGAGCCGCGGTGCAGGTTGAGCTTCTCCACGGCGTCGGCGATCAGGCGCAGGCCGGGCTCCAGGCTGGCCAGCAGCTCGGCCCCCGCTGCCGTCACGGCCACGCTGCGGGTGGTCCGCCGCAGCAGCAGCACGCCCAGCTGGTCTTCCAGCTTGCGGATGGACTGGCTCACCATGGAGGTGGAGACCTTGCGCTCCACCGCCGTGCGGCGAAAGCTGCCATGCCGGGCGACCGCGGCGAAGAGTTCGAGCTCAGGAAGTGGCGAGCGCATTGTTCATTCCTGCTTCACAACGCATGCACAATTATCCAGCTAGCGCGCCCAACGCCGCTTCCATAGCATTGGCCGGATTCTCGAACGCCAAGGAAGCGCCATGCCGACAAGCCCCTCCCCCCTGCACCTCCTGGCCGCCCCGCTGGCGGCCTTCGTCCTGGCCGGCGCGCCGGCCGCACAGGCGCAGCAGGCCGCGCCCGCGTGGACCACCGCAGCCCCCGCAGGCGTCGCGCGGCAGGAGCTGTACCCCGAGGTGCTGGACGGCCGCATCTACGTGGCCGGAGGCCTGCTGAGCCCCAACACGGGCTACTCCGCGCACTTCGAGTCCTACGACCCGGCGACCGACCGCTGGGCCCGCCGGGCCACCTTGCCGCAGGCGCGCCACCACTTCGCGCTGGCCGCGCACGGCGGCCTGCTCTACGGGGTCGGCGGCTTCAGCGGCGGATTCCCGAACTGGCAGGCCCAGGCCGATGTCTTCGTCTACGACCCCACGACGGACCGCTGGCGCAGCGGCGTGCCGCTACCGCAGCCGCGCGCCGAGGGCGTCGTCGCCGTGGCGCAGGGCCGGCTCTACGCCATCGGCGGGCGCATGCGGGCCAGCCCGTCTGCGAGCCACTTCAACGACCATGCCGACACCGCGCGCGTGGAGGTGTTCGATCCGCAGACCGCACGCTGGTCGCGGCTGGCGGACGCGCCGACCGCGCGCAACAGCGCGGCCTCGGCCGTCATCGACGGCAGGATCTACGTGGCGGGCGGCCGTCAGGCGCTGCCGCAGCCCGATGGCAGCCTGCGCCAGGTCAACCTCGCGACGCTGGAGGTGTTCGACCCGTCGACGGGCACCTGGCAAACGCGCGCGCCCATGCCGCAGGCGCAGGGCGGCCTGGCCGCGGCGGCGCACGGCGGCAAGCTCTATGTCTTCGGCGGCGAGCAGTGGACGCCCGAGCACAAGGTCTTTGCCGACAGCTGGGTCTACGACCCCGCGGCCGACCGCTGGACCGCGCTGCCGCCCCTGCCCACGCCGCGCCACGGGCTGGGCGCGGCCACCGTGGGCAAGCGCATCCATGTGTTCGGCGGCGGCCTGCAGGTCGGCGGCAACAGCGCGACCGACCGGCACGAGGTGCTGGTGCTGGGTCCGCGCTGAGGCCATTCCCCGGGCGCGGGCCGCGGCCTGCCGGACAAGCACCACGCCGCGCATATGCACATGCGCGTTCCTTCGTTCTCTTGCGCGCGCGCCGCGGCGACAGTGCCGTCTCCAACACTTCGCACCGCGCGCCATGACGCCTTTCCTCCGCCACCGCCGCACCCTGCTGGCCGGTACCGCCACCGCTCTGCTGGCCCTGTCTGCCTCTGCCATCGCCCAGGACAAACAACGCCTGAAGGTCGGCATCTCGGTCGGCAATGCCGAGCAGATCTTCGAAGTCGTCAAGAAGGTCGCGGCGCGCGACGGCCTGCAGCTGGACATGGTGGTGTTCAACGACTACCAGTTGCCCAACGCCGCGCTGGCCGCCGGCGACCTGGACGCCAACGCCTTCCAGCACCGGCCCTTCCTGGACAACCAGAACAAGGCGCGCGGCTTCGACATCGTGCCCGTGGGTCTCACGGTCACCGCGCCGCTGGGCTTTTACTCGCGCAAGATCAAGTCGCTGGATGCGCTGCCCGAGGGCGCGTCGGTCGGCATCCAGAACGATCCCTCCAACGGCAACCGCGCGCTGCTGCTGCTGCAAAGCGCTGGCCTCGTCACGCTCAAGCCCGAGGCTGTGAAGCACAACAACGCCACGCCGCTGGACGTGGTGGCCAACCCGAAGAAGCTCAAGCTCGTGCCGCTGGATGCCGCGCAGCTGCCGCGCTCGCTCGACGACCTCGTGATCGCTTCGATCAACAACGACTACGCGGAGAAGGCCGGCCTCTCGCTGGCGCGCGACGCCGTCATCAAGGAATCGCCCCAGAGCCCCTACGCCAACCTGATCGCGGTGCGCCGCGCCGACCAGGACAAGCCCTGGGCCAAGCGCATGGTGGCCGCCTACCAGTCGCCCGAGGTCAGGCAGTTCATCGAGACCAAGTTCAATGGTGCCCTGGTGCCGGCGTTCTGAGACATCGCCCTGCAAGACCACCCACAGCGATGCGATGGCATGGCAGTGGGAAAGCGCCAAAGCAATCCCCACGTCAACGCCATCGTGGGGCTGGAGCAGGACCGCGGCGCGGCCTGGGGTCGCAGCGCTGGTCACCATGCGGCGAATTTCTCGGTGTCATCGACCGCAGAGGCGCGGACAAGTCCACACCGCTGCGCGCCGTGATCGGCTCCATCTGCGCCCACGAGCCGGTGCTGGGAGACGCGCGTGAGGTTCGAGGTCATCGTGATTCGTGTCGCGCTGGTCTCGGTGCTGCCATGCGCGGGCGAGCGGCTGGCGCGGCGCGTGGACCACCGTGCGTGAGCTCCGGGCCGCCGCCCTTTCATCGAACGCTGCGTTGCCGCACACTGACCACTTTCAACCACCACCAGGAGAACCACCATGTCCAACCATGTCTACAAGACGCTGGAGCTCACGGGTTCGTCGCCCACCGGCATCGAAGACGCCGTGCAGACGGCCATCGCCAAGGCCCACGAGACCGTGCGGAACATCCAGTGGTTCCAGGTGACCGAGACGCGCGGCCATGTGGTCGACGGCAAGGTGGCGCACTGGCAGGTGGGCCTGAAGATCGGCTTCACGCTGGAGTGAGGCCCGGCGGCGTCAGGCCATCCGCTGCGCTTCGCGTTGCAGCGGGCCCAGCAGCTGCATGGCCAGCGCCAGCTGTGGCTGGGTCGATGCGCCCGGTGCGAGCTCGGGCAAGGGCGTTGCCGCCGTCTCCGCCTGCGGCTGGCGCAGCCGCTCGGCCAGCGTGACCAGGCCCGCGCCGAGCGCTGCCGCATCGCGGCGCAAGGCCAGATCCTGGCCCTCGCCCGCCAGCGTGCCGCGGTGCGCACCCAGGGCCGACAGGTAGTTGAGCAAGGTGTGCGAGAGCACCAGGAAGCGGCCGCAGGCTTCGAACATCGGCCGCGCGTGGACCGGTTCCTTGAGCATGGACGCATAGGCGTTGGACAGCGCCGCATCGGCGCTGTGGGCGCTGCGCCGGACGATGCGGTAGGCCAGGTGGTCCTGCTTGCCGGCGCCGGCCTGGGCCACGATCTCCTCCAGGTAGGCGGCCTGGCTGCGCAGTGCCCGTTCGGCCAGCTGCGACCATTGGCGCGACTGCCAGTTCGGCAGCACCAGCCAGCCGCCAGCCAGGCCAGCGCACCGCCGACCACCGTGTCCAGCATGCGCGTGGGGATCACGCCGTCGCCCATGCCGGCCTGGTGGAAGCTGAGCAGCAGCAGCACCGTGACCGAGGCCGTGGCCCGCGTGTAATGGGTGTGGCGGCTGCCCAGGAACACGCCGGCGGCCACCACCAGCAGGGCCGACTGCAGCACCGTGCCGGGGAACAGGCGGATCGCCGCCCAGCCCAGGCACAGGCCCAGCGCCGTGCCGCCGGCCCGTTGCACCATGCGCCGGCGCGTGTCGGCATAGCCCGGCTGGCTCACGAAGACGATGGTCAGCAGCACCCAGTAGGCATGCGGGTCGCGCGTCGTCGCCACGATGGCGCTGCCGAGCAGCAGCGTCAGCGCCAACCGCAACCCGTGCCGCAGCAGCGGCGACTGCCAGTGCAGCTGGCCGAGCACGCGCTGCCAGGCGGCACGCAGGTCGCGCGGCGCGCTGTCGTGCAGCGCATCGCGTGGCGTGCCCTGCAGAGGCTGCTCCAGCGCGGGCAGCACGCTGGCCATCGCGCCGAGGTTGCGGCCCAGCTGCTGCACCGCGCCCAGCGCCCGCTGCGCCGCGGGCTGCTGCGCAAGCGGGCCGGCCAGCAGGTGCGCGATGGCGGCCTGCATGTCCTCGATGGCGCGCGTGGTGCTGCCGGTGTGGACCGGGCTGCCACGGGCCGCGATGGCCTCGGCGAACTTGAGCAGCTGGGCACCCAGCCGGGTCAGCACGCGCTGGCAGCGGTACAGCGCGTCCGAATGGAACAGGGTCTCGGCCAGCAGGCCGTAGTCCTCGTGCGAGGAGTTCACGCGCTCGTGGATGTCCTGGGCGGCGAAGTACTGGCGCATCGCCAGCTGCAGCCAGCGCGGGCGCGGCCCGTCCGCTGCGGGCAAACGGCTGAGCAGGCTTTCCTTGGTGGCGTCCAGGGCCAGCACCACGCGGCCGTTGTGCAGGGCCAGCGCCATGCGGCGTCCGGCCAGGTCGATGTCGCGCACGGGCTCGAGCAGCTGGGCCTTCAGGCGCAGCTGCTCGCCGAGCAGCGCATACAGGCGCGACATGCGGTGGCGCAGCGTGGCACGCGGCAGCAGCGCCGCCCACAGCACCGAGACCACGCCGTACCAGGCCGCGCCCAGCAGCAGCAACGCCAGGGCCCGGTCGCTGCGGCCCTGGTGCGCCAGCATCGCGATGTAGATGGCGAACACCAGCGCCGCCAGCGCCACCGCGCGGTAACGTTCGCCGAGCGCACCGATCAGCGTGAGCACAAGCGCCGCCGCGGCCAGCACCCCGGCCTGCAGCAGCGGCAGCGGCTGGCTGGCCTGCACCGCCAGGCCGACCGCCGCGAACGCCGCCAGCGTCAGCCCCTGCGCGCGCAGCCGACCGCGCCAGCCGTCGTCGGACTCGGCCAGAGCGCTGGCGATCACCCCGAGCATGGCCGGCATGAAGCTGTGCTCCCAGCCGGCCCACCAGCCCAGCAGCAGGACGCAGAGCAGGGCCACGAAGGCGCGCACGCCCCGCGCCACGCCCTCGTGGTTGCGCGTGCGGCTCCAGGTGACGCGCCAGTCCAGGCCCGGCGCGCTCATCGGCCCGCCCCGCGCGCGCGGACCGGGATGCAGGCCCAGGCACCGGCCTGGCAAGGAGTCGATGGCATGCGAAGGGGCGGGGAAAAGCCGCAGAGCTTATCGCGAAGCGCTGCGGCCCCGGCCCGCCGGTCGTGCGCGTATCAGGGCGGGTGACCGGCCTGCTGCAGCGCCGCGGCCAGCCTGTCGATCTCCTCGCAGCCGGGGGGACCGCAAACGATGCGCAGGTAGCCCAGGTTGCGCCGCGCCCCGGCGATGTCGCCAGTGGCAATGAACAGCTCGCCCTGGTACTGCAGCGCGGGCCGGTAGGCGCCATCGAAGAACAGCGCCTCCTGGTAGCTGCGGGCGGCTTCGCCGTAGCGGCGCAGCTGGCGCTGGCTGTAGCCCAGCAGGTTGTAGATCTCGGCGTGCTGGACCGCGCGTGCGCGCGCTTGGAGGCGCGCGATGACCTGTTCGTACTCGCCTGCGTAGATCAGGGCCTTCTCGGCCGCCAGGTCGGGCAGGTCGCCGCTGGGTGCGGCCGCCACCGCGTGGGCGGGGGCGGCCTGCGCCAGCGCGGCCAGCAGCGCCAGGGCCGCCAGTGCCGCCAGTGCCTTCATGCCGGCACGCTCTCGGGCACGCGCTGGTACTCGCCCATGGCCGACAAGATCTCGCGCTTGTACTCGGCGAAGCGCGCACCGGCGCGGTCGCGCGGTCGCGGCAGGTCCACATCGCGCTCGCGCACGATGCGGCCCGGGCCGGCGTTCATGACGATGACCTTGTCGGACAGGAACAGCGCCTCGTCCACGTCGTGCGTGACCAGGATCATGGTCACGCCCTCGACGCGCCAGATGCGCTGGATCTCCTCCTGCAGCCGGATGCGCGTGAGCGCGTCCAGCGCGCCGAGCGGCTCGTCGAGCAGCAGGATCTCGGGCTTGTTGACGAGTGCGCGCGCGATCGCCGCGCGCTGTGCCATGCCGCCCGAGAGCTGGTGCGGGTAGGCCTTCTCGAAGCCCGACAGGCCGACCAGCGCGATGTGCTCGCGCACCGACTGCTGCTTGCGCTCGGGCGGCCAGGGCGAGTTCAGGAGCGACAGGCCGACGTTCTGCTCCAGCGTGAGCCAGGGCAGCAGGCGGTGGTCCTGGAACACGATGCCGCGCGACAGGCTGGCGCCCGCGATGCGCTCGCCGTGCACGAGGATGTCGCCCGTGTAGGTGGGGTCCAAGCCGGCGATCAGGCGCAGCAGCGTGGACTTGCCGCAGCCGCTGGGGCCGACGATGGAGACGAAGGCGCCCGGCGCCACGTCAAAGCTGGCGTGCTGCAGCACGTCCAGCCGCGGACGGCCCTCGACCTCGTAGCTTTTGGACACATCGCGGATCTGCAGTTGTCCCTTGCTCATTTCGCGGTCCCCTCGAAGCCCTGTTTCCAGCGCAGCACGCGCCGTTGCAGCGCGTACATGCTGCGGTCGATCGCGAAGCCGATCAGCCCGATCACCACCATGCAGACCAGCAGCTGGTCCGTCATGAGCAGGCTTTGTGCGCGGAAGATCAGGAAACCCAGGCCCTCCAGCCCGCTCAAGCCCTCGGCCACGACCACCAGCGCCCAGGCCAGGCCCGCGGCGTAACGCAGCGCGACCATGATGCTGGGCGTGGCGGCCGGCAGGATCACCTTGCGCACCAGCTGGCCGCGCGTGAGCGTGAGCACCTCGGCCAGCTCCACATAGTTCTTGTCCACGCTGCGGATGCCTTGCAGCGTGTTCAGGAACACGGGGAAGAACACCGACTTGGCGATCACGAGGATTTTGGCCGGCGCGCCCAGGCCCAGCCACAGCACGATCAGCGGGAACCAGGCGATGCCCGGGATGTGGCGGATGGTGTCGAAGGTCGGGCCGAAGAACCGCTCGACCTTTTGCGACAGCCCCGCCGCGATGCCCAGGCCCACACCCAGCAGGCTGCCGTACAGGAAGGCCTGGCCCACGATGTTGAGGCTGACCAGGAAGTCCAGCAGCAGGTTCTGCCCGGTCAGCATGGTCCAGAAGGCCCGGACCACCGCGATGGGTTCGGGCAGGAAGACCTTGTCGACCCACTGCAGCGAGACCGCGGTCTGCCACCAGGCCAGCACCAGCAGCGGCAGCATGAAGCCGATCCAGCCGCCGTTGCCGAGCGCGCGGCGCAGCCTTCCCGGCCCGGCGGGCCCCTTCTCCAGCGTCTTGGGCTGCGCCTGCACGGCGCCGATCACCTCAGCAGCCGCGCTCATTGATGCCCCCTTCGGCCTGCGGCCTGTCCCCCCGAGGGGGAGCGAGCTTGCTCGGGGCGGCCCAGCGCGGCGCTCATCGGTAGATCGTGTGCGAGCCGCCCACGAAGAAGCGGCCGTCGATGAAGGCATCGACCTGGGCGTCGGTCAGCTTGCGCTCGGACAGGATGTCGTCGCCGTTGGCGATGTACCAGTCGCGGAAGGTCTTGATGGCCTGGCGCGCCTTGTCGGCATTGGGCTCGCCGGCCATGAAGTCCCATTGGCCCAGGTGGGTGATCTGGAACTTGGCGACTTCCAGCGGCACGCGCGTTTCCTTGGCGATGATCTTGGCGGCCTCGTCCACGTTGTCGTTGGCCCACTCGGAGGTGCGCTCGCGCGCGGCCAGGAAGGCCTTCACCACGTCGGGGTGCTTCTCGGCGAATTCGCGCCGCGCGAAGTAGGTCACGCGGCCGCCGTTCTGCACGTAGACGCCGTCGTCGGGCGAGCGGCCCACCACCTTGAGCTTGCCGGCCAGCCAGGCACCCGTGAAGGCACCGGCCGCCAGGTGGGCCGAGGTGGCGTCGATGGCGCCGGACAGGATGCCCGAGACCACGACCGAGCCGTTGTCGATGGACTCGTAGCGCACGCGGCCCTTCTTCTCGCGCGCATCCAGCGGCAGGCCGGCCTTGGTCAGCGTCTCGAACGGCGAGGACCAGTAGCAGCTGATGCGGCTGCTGCCGAACTTCTTGCCGTCCAGGTCGGCCACGGTCTGGATCTTGTCGTTGTCGGCGCGCGCGAGGATGGGCGCGCGGTAGCGGTTGGAGGGCTCGGACACCCAGACCACCACGCCGTCCAGACCGTTGGCGCGGTGCACCGTGGCCGGGTAGATCATGCGCTGTGCGATGGCCAGCTTGCCGCCGCCCACGGCCGCGCTCTCGGCGCCGATCAGCTCGGCCGTGCTGGTGGCGATCAGGTTGATCTTCTTCGTGCCGATCTTGTCGAACTCCTGCTTGAAGAAGCCCTTCTCGCGGGCCACCACGGTCCAGGGCGAGAGCTGCAGGTTGATCTCGGGCAGCACTTCGGCGGTGGCGGCGCCGGCGCCCAGGGCCAGGCCCAGCGCGATGGCCAGGGCGTGCAGCGGACGCCGCAGGCCGCGGCGCAGGGAGGTGGAGGAAGCGTCGTTCATACGTGTTCCGTGGTGGTGAGGAAAGGACCCAAGCCACCGGACCGGCGGTCCAGCGTGCGGCCCGCATTCTTGGAAGCGCGCAGGTCGCTTGTGAACCGCGCATTTCGCATATGCATCTGCACATTGCGCAGTTGGTGGGCACCGCGTCCGGTGCTGCAATCGCCGCCGTGCAAGTCCTCCCCCGCTTCTTCCAGCGCGCACCCGTGTGGCTGCTCGCGCTCGTCGGTGCCGCCGCCGCGACCGCAGCCGCCTGGGCGTTGGTGCCACCCGAGGCGCCGCCCCGCTGGGAGCGGTTGCGCATCGGCGTGCTGCCCAGCGCCATGCCGCTGCACAGCGCCACGCGCGCCTACACCGAGGAAGGCCACGAACTCGCGCTGGCCCGCGCGCTCGGCGAACACCTGGGTGCGGCGCCGCAGCTCGTGGCGCTCGCGCCCGAGGCCTTCGCCGGCGCGCTCGCGCGCGGCCAGGTCGACGCCATCCTCGTGCGCGGGCCGGTGTCCGATGCGGCCCGCGCCGGCCTGCAGGTGCTGCCCACGGGCTACCGCTCCGGCACGGCCGCCGCCATGCGCTCGGACAAGCCGCTGCGCCGCTGGGAAGCCCTGCGCGGCAAGACCGTCTGCGTCTCGCGCGCCAACCTGGGCGCGCAGGCGCTGGCGCAGCGCGCGGGCGCCCGGCTGCAGCTGTTCGATGCGCCGGCCCAGGCCCTGGTGCAGGTGCGCACCGGCGCCTGCGATGCCGCCCTGCACGACGAGGACCAGTTGCAGGCCCTGTTCCAGCGCAGGGAGTGGCACAAGTTCTCGGCCACGCTGCCGGCCGCGGAGCCGGCCGAGCTGCTGCTGCTGGCCGCCACGGCGCGGCCGCAGGCGCTCCAGGCCCTGCAGCGGGCCGTGGCGGCCGAGCGCCGCGCGCCGGCCTGGCACGAGCGCAACACCCGCTGGGCCGCGAACGTGGCCTACGAGGCCTACTTCGACCAGATCGGGCCGGATTGCCATTGAGGGTCGGCTTGTCTTGCGCAGCGGTCCTGCTGGCGCTGCTGGCAGGCCCGCCCGCGCGGGCGGCGGACGCGGCGCTGCTGGACGCCTACCGCGGCCCGGCGTCCGGCTGGCCGGCCGCGCAGGTCGATGCCGGCGTCGCCTTCGTCGAACTGGGCCCGCTGCCGCAGGCCCCACGGCCCACGCCGGCGCAACGCGCCCAGGCCGCGCTGGGCCGCGCGCTGTTCGCCGACCCGCGGCTGTCGGCCTCTGGCCGCATCGCCTGCGCCAGCTGCCACGACCCGGCCCGCGGCTGGAGCGTCGATGCGCCCGTGGCCCTGGGTGTGGACGGTCGCCACGGCCGGCGCAACCCGCCCGACCTGCGCCAGCTGGCGGCCCATGGGCGGTGGGCCTGGGACGGCCGCGCCCGTACGCTGGCCGCGCAATCGCTGGCGCCGTTGACCGATCCCGACGAGATGGGCAATGCCTCGGTGCAGGCCGTGCTGGCACGCCTGCAGCAAGCGCCTGGACTCGCGGCCGCTCTAACGCCCGCGACGCTGGGCGAGGCGCTGGCCGCCCATGTGCGGCAGGCGGGCGTAGACCACGACAAGGCGGCACCTACGCGCTATGAGCGCTTCCTACGCGGCGAGCGCGGCCTGCTCACGCCGCAGGAGTTGCAGGGCCTGCATCTGTTCCGCACCCGCGCGCGCTGTGTGAACTGCCACCACGGGCCGTCGCTCAGCGATGGCCTGTTCCACAACCTGCGGCTGTCGGCCTTCGGCGAGCCGGCCGAGGACCGCGGCCGCCAGGTGGTGAGCGGTCGGCCCGAGGACACGGGCGCCTTCCGCACGCCCAGCCTGCGCCGCGTGACCGAGTCGCCACCCTACATGCACAACGGGCTGTTCGCATCGCTGCAGGGCGTGCTGCACCTGTACATGCGTGGCGGCGGCGAGGTTTGGGCGCGCAACGCCACCGAGGCGGCGCACCCGCTCTACCCGCACGCGGCCCGGTTGTCGCCGCTGGTCCGGCCGCTGGACCTCAGCGGGGAGGACCAGGCGGCACTTCTGGCCTTCCTGCGCGCGCTCTAAGGTGCGCGCGCCCGGCCGCGGCGCCCGATACGCCGGTGGGCAGACGCAACCGTGCGGACGGCGTCAATCGTCCGCCAACAGTTCGAGCAGGATGTCGAGGTCGCGAAAGCGCAGCAACGGCATCCGGACCGAAGCGCCGGACGCGAAGGCCTGGCGCATCTGCATGGCGAGGGTTTCGAGGTCTGTCATGGCATCTCCTTCGTCTGGATGGCCACCGGTGCTGACGTGCAGGGCCGTGGCCGTGGTCCGAGAGTGCGCCTGTGCATTCGGCGCTGGCGTAGGTCGCCACCCAGCGCCATGGCCATCCAACACACGCCCTGCAGGCCAGTGCGTGCGAAGGCACGCGTGGTTGCCCGCCGACAGACAGCAAACCGCCAGCGCACGAGACTGGTTGCCGCAGGGTGCCATTGATCCAGGTTAATGCAGTGCCCAGCGTTCTGCACAAAGATGGGAGCGAACCGCCATGTTGACCCGAAACGTGCTCCGCAACCGAACCCAAGACCTCACCGAGGAGGAACGTTCGGTGCTGGAAAATGCCGTCGAGCGCACCCAGACCTTCGCCGCTGGCCAGACCGTGGTGCACCAGCAGCGCCCCGTGGACACCAGCACGGTGCTCGTGCAGGGCCTCATGACGCGCCATGTGCACACCGACGATGGCCGCCGCCACCTGGTGGCCGTGCAGGTGCCCGGCGACTTCGTCGACCTGCATGCCTACGTGCTCAAGCAACTCGACCACGACCTGGGTGCGCTGACCGACGTGCGGGTGGCGCTGGTGCCGCATGCCGCGCTGGACGCCATCCAGGCCCGTCATCCGCAGCTGGCCAAGCGCCTGTGGTTCCTGACGCTGCTCGATGCCGCCATGCACCGGCAGTGGGTGATGCGCCTGGCCAGCCTCAGTGCCCTGCAGCGCGTGGCGCATTTCCTGTGCGAGATGAATGCCAAGCTGCTGGCCATCGGCGAGTCGGATGGCGAGCGCTTCGCGCTGCCGATGACGCAGACCGACATCGGCGAAGTCTGCGGCCTCACGAACGTCCACGTCAGCCGCGTGCTGCGCCAGTTGCGTGAGATGGGTCTGTGCAGCTGGCGCGCGTCGCAGGTGGTGATCCACGACCCGGCTCGGCTCGCCGCCACAGGCCTGTTCACGCCAGACTATCTGTATCTGAACCCCGCCACGGCGCTGCGCGTGGCCGGGCCCACGGGAGATGCCCATGGCCGATGAACGCCGCTTCCTCAAACCCTGCGAAGATGCCGGCCAGGCCTGCGCCGAGGACGGCGTGGTGATCCTGGACGGCCCCGATGGCGTGGCCATCACGATGACCGCCGAGGCTGCCGAGCAGACCGCCGACAGCCTGCGCGCTGCAGCGCGGCAGGCACGCGAGGATGCCGCCGCCCGACAGCGGAACGGCCTGCGCGATTGAAGCGTCGCGCCTGGGCCCTTGGTGCCATCGTCTGCCTGGCCCAGGCCGCCGCCACGCCGTGGCTGACGGTCGCCGGCGACCCCGATGACCCGCGCGCCGACACCATCCAGGTGAACCCCTTGTTCATCATGAAGGACGGCCCGCAGCGCGTGATGGAGGTGCGCGTCAGCCGTAGCACGGAGCGCGCCGCGATGGACGGCAACCGCTTCCGCTCCTTCCAAGCCCTGGTCGCCTTCGACTGCGAGGCGCGTGTCGCGCGTTTCATCAACAGCCAGTTCTACAACGCGCCGCTGTGGCGCGATCCCGGCGCCCGCATCGACTACCCCGAGTCACGCGGGCGGACCGTGGAGTTCCCTGGCTTCTCGCCGAATCCGCGCGACCGCGTGGTGCAGGCCGCCTGCAGCCCTTGAGCGACGGACCCGCAACAAATCCGGTACAAATTAACCCACGTTAATGCGCATCACAGGTTCCTGGCCGACCATCGCGGCGCCCAGACTTGTCATGCTGACCCAGAACGTTTTACGCAACCGCACTGCCGAAGTCACGGAGTCAGAACGTGCCGTTCTCGAGAAGGCCATCTCCCACACCCGCAGCTACAACGCGGGGCAGGTCGTCGTGCGCCAGGACGCCGCTGTCGGCACCAGCACCCTTCTGGTCGAAGGCCTGATGACCCGCCACGTGGATGCCAGCGATGGCCGGCGCCACCTGGTCTCCATCCACGTACCGGGCGACTTCGTCGACCTGCATGCCTATGCGCTCAAGCAGCTGGACCACGCCGTGGGGGCGCTGACCGACTGCACGGTGGCCGTGTTCCCGCACGAGGCGCTGCGCTGCATCGAGAAGCAGCACCCGCGCCTCACGCGCAGGTTGTGGTTCTCCACCCTGCTCGATGCGGCCACGCACCGCCAATGGGTGGTGCGGCTGGCCAACCTCAACGCGCTGCAGCGCGTTGCCCATTTCCTGTGCGAGATGAACGCGCGGCTGCTGGCCATCGGCCGGTCCGACGGCCAGCGCTTCGAGCTGGCCATGACGCAGGCCGACATCGGCGATGTCTGCGGGCTCACCAACGTGCATGTGAACCGCGTGGTGCGCCAGCTGCGCGAGCGCGAACTGTGCAGCATCCGTTTCGCGCAGGTGCACATCCTCAACCCGCAGGGCCTGGCCCATGCCGGGCAGTTCAAGCCGGACTACCTGTACCTGACCCCGCCCATGGCATCGCGGGCGGTCGGCAGCGGCGCGTCCTGAACGGCATGCACACCCCGCGCACCCGCACGGAACTGTTGCGCTGCCGCGAGACCCTCGCGCAGGCCGATGTGTCCGACGAGCTGCGTGAGCTGGCCGAGGAGTTGCTGGAGCGGTTGCTGGGCATGCACGACGCGCGGCGGCTCAACGGGCCGGTGTTCCTGCTGGCGCTCGACTCGCTGGAACTCGTGCCCGGGTTGCAGGCCTGTGTCGAGGCGCTGCGCGCAGCGGTCCTGCGCGAAGTGGACGCCTGACGATCGGCAGGCCGGGCGAGCCTGGTCGCGCCCATATGCGCGCTGCGTCTTAGCAAGCGCGAAACGCTTCTACCGGCGTGCCGCGCACGCCGGCACACTGCCCGGTCCACGGCCTTTCGTGCACCGACACCATGACCCAACACCACCGCGCCTGGGGCGCCGCTCCCAGCCCCCGCTACGAGGCCTTGGCCCAGCGCTTTCGCCCCGTTTTCCAGCGCATCCGCGACGCAGCGGTGGAACGCGACCTCCAGCACCGCCTGCCGCACGAAGAACTGCACTGGCTGCGCGCCGCAGGCTTCGCCCGGCTGCGTCTGCCCGTGGAACAAGGCGGCACGGGCGCGACGCTGACCGAATTCTTCGGCCTGCTGGTCGAACTCGGCGCGGCCGACACCAACGTGGTCAACGCGCTGCGTGCGCACTTCGGCTTCACGGAGGACGTGCTGAACTCCGACTTCGCGGATTTCCGCACGCACTGGCTGGCGAAGATCGCCGAGGGCCAGACCATCGGTTCGGGCTTCTCCGAGTCCGGCGATGCCAAGGTCGGCAGCTTCTCCACCCGGCTCACGCGCGACCCGCAGGGCCAGCTGCGCCTGTCGGGCCGCAAGTTCTACACCACGGGCTCGCTGTTCGCCGACTGGATCAACGTCGCGGCCGACGACGAGGATGGCAAGCCGGTGCTGGTGCTGGTACCGCGCAAGGCCTCCGGCGTGCAGGTCGACGACGACTGGGACGGCTTCGGCCAGGCGCTGACGGCCAGCGGCACGGCGCACTTCGACCAGGTCGCCATCGAGCCGGCCTGGGTCAACCCGGCCAAGGCGCGCTTCCCCTACTCCTCGCCCTACTACCAGCTCGTGCACCTGGCCTCGCTGGCCGGCATCGCGCGCGCGCTGTCCGAAGACCTGGCCCAGCGCGTGCGCGAACGCACGCGCACCTACAGCCACGCCAACGCCGAGCGCAGCGCGCAGGACCCGCAGGTGCTGCAGGTCGTGGGCCGCGTGCACGGCGCCGCCTACGCGGCCAACGCCATCGTGCAGCAGACTGCGCGCGCGCTCGAGCAGGCCTGGCAATCCTCGCAAGTGCGCACGCTGGACGCGGCCACGCGCGAGCAGGCCCATGTGCTGGCCCACGTGGAGGTCGACCAGGCCGTGCCCGTGGTCACGCAGCTGGTGCTGGACGCCAGCACCGAGCTGTTCGATGCGCTGGGCGCCTCGGCCGCGCTGCGTCCGGCCGGGCTGGACCGCTACTGGCGCAACGCACGCACCATCTCCTCGCACAACCCGCGCGTGTACCGCGAGCGCCAGGCCGGCGACTACGCCGTCAACGGCACGCCGCCGCCGACCTTCTACCGGGTCGGCACGGCCTGATTTCCTTCGCTGCAACGTTCCCCCACATGAGCTCCCTCGCAGAACCCGCCAGCCCCGCGCTGCAAGACACCGCCAACCCCCATCCCGCCCCGCTGGGCCAGGCGCAGCCGCCGGCCACCGACGCGGCCGTGCTGTTCGCGCGCGCCCAGGCCCTGCTGCCGCAGGTGGCCGAAGGCGCCGCAGCGCGCGAGAGCGCACGCGAACTGCCCTATGCGCTGGTGCGCCGCATCGCCGAAGCCGGCCTGTTGACCTTCCGCATCCCCAAGGCCTATGGCGGCCCGGGCGGCTCCATCCACGACGTGATCCGCTTCCTGGTCGAACTCGCGGCGGTGGATTCCAACACCGCGCAGGCGCTGCGGCCCAACTACGGCTTCATCGAGAGCCTGCTGGCCGGCAAGGACGAGGCCGCACGCCAGCTCTGGTTCGGCCGGCTGTTGCAAGGCCAGATCCTGGGCAACGGCGGGCTGGAGCGCGGCGGCGCGCACGGCTCCACCGCCGCGCGCATCCTGCGCGACGGTGCGCACTACCGCGTCAACGGCACCAAGTATTACAGCACCGGCGCGCTGTACGCCGACTGGATCACCTCGCTCGCGCTCGACGAGGACGGCAAGGAGATCGCCTTCTTCGTGCCGCGCGGCCGCGCCGGCGTGGAACTGGTGGACGACTTCGACACCGCGGGCCAGCGCCTGACGGCCAGCGGCACCACGCGCTTCGTCGACACGCGGGTGCAGGCCGACGAGGTGCGCTCGGGCCACTTCTCGCGCGAGAAGCGCAACCCGGTCACGCCGCTGTACCAGCTGATCCTGGCGGCCGTGGAGGCCGGCATCGCGCGCAACGCGCTGAGCGACGCCGTGCACTTCGCGCAGAAGCATGCGCGACCGATCCGCCACAGCAGCGCCCAGGTCTCGGTGGACGACCCCTACGTGCGCGAGGCCGTGGGCCAGATCGCGGCCCAGGCCTATGCGGCCGAGGCCACGGTGCTGCGCGCCGCCAGCGCGCTGGACGCGGCCTGGGCCGAGCAGCTCAGCGAAGAGGCGCTGACGCGCGCCTCGGTGGAGATCGCCCAGGCCCAGCACTTCGCGGTGGCCGCGGCGCTCAAGGCCGCGGAACTGGCCTTCGACGTGGGCGGTGCCTCGGCCACCGACCGGCGCTACAACCTGGACCGCCACTGGCGCAACGCGCGCACCGTGGCCAACCACAACCCGCGCCAATGGAAGGCCGCCGCGGCCGGCGCCTGGCACCTGAAGGGCGAGCCGCCGCCCACGAGCGGGGCATTCTGATCCGCAGGCTGTGCCCGAAGAGGTAGATGGCTTTGTTGCATCCGCGGAAACGATGCATTCCCCTGGCGCCGGTTTTTCTTTCGGGCTGCGGATTTCACAATTCAACCCATCGATGAGACGCCTGCAAGACGACCCATCGAGGACGAAGACGGGCATGGGGCCCGGCTCCGCCGGATGAGACATCGCAACGCCACTGAAAGGAATCCATCATGAACAAGTTCATCGCCTCCGCCCTGATCGCCGCCGCCGGTTTCGCTGCCGCCCCCAGCTTCGCGGGCGACAACGCCACCGGTGAAGTCGGCTACGTGCCGCAAGTCTCCAGCACCGTGAGCGGCCTGTCCCGCGACGCCGTGCGCGCCGAGTACCTGCAGGCCGAGCGCAACGGCACGCTGCCCGAGTACGGCGAAGGCGCCGACACCGGTGCCGTCGCCACCGCCAGGAGCACGCTTTCCCGCGACGCCGTGCGCGCCGAAGCGGTGTACGCCGTGCGCCATGGCCAGCAAGTGGGCGGCGAAGTCTGAACGGCCGCACGCTTGAGGAACGAACCGCCTTCGGGCGGTTTTTCTTTGGGCAGCGTTAGTTGCCGCACGGATAAACAAGCGCGCAAATCTTCGTTGGCCCGGCGCGGCGGAGACCCTAGAGTGCCTTGCACCCAAGGAGTCCTCCCATGCCTTCCCGTTTCCGCGGCGCCACGCGCCGCAGCCTCGTCCTCGCCGGCCTGGCCGGCGCCTTTCTCGCCAACGCGGCTGGTGCCGCCGCCACCGAACTCTCGGTCGGCTTCATGCCCGGCCCGTACCGCGACGCCTTCGCCAAAGGCATCGCGCCGCAGCTCGAGAAGCAGGGCTACACCATCAGGTACGTGGAGTTCAGCCAGGGCGTGCAGCCCAACGACGCGGTCGAGCGCGGCCAGATCCAGGCCAACATCTTCCAGCACAGCCTGTACCTGGAGGCCACGAACAAGCGCCAGGGCTTCGATCTCGTGCCCGTGGTGCATGTGCCCACGCCACCCATGGGCCTGTATTCGCAAAAGCACAAGACCTTGGCTGCGGTGCCCGATGGCGCCACGGTGACGCTGCCGGCCGACCCCGTGAACGCCGCGCGCGCGCTCAACATCCTGGCCGCCATCGGCTGGGTGCAGGTCAAGCCGGGCGTCGACCCGATCAGCGTGTCCGAGCGCGACATCGTGGCCAATCCCAAGAAGCTCAGGCTCGTGCCGCTGGACGCCGCGCAGGCGCCGCGCTCGCTGGCCGATGCCGACCTCGCCGCGGTGCAGGGCAACTTCGCCGTGGCCTCGGGCCTGAAGCTCACCGAGGCGCTCAAGCTCGAAGACATGACGCTGCCCTACGTCAACGTGGTGGCCGTCAAGCGCGCCAACGCCAACGCCAGGTTCGCGCAGGACATCGTGGCCGCCTACCGCTCGCCCGAGTTCCAGAAGGTGTTCCAGGCCAACCCGGCCTGGGCCGGCTACTGCCTGCCGGACTACTTCCGGAAAGACTGACATGGCCAGCCTTCCTCCGCGCCAGCTGCACCTGAACGTCAACATCCTGCACTCGGGCTTCGTGCCCTCGGCCTGGCGCGCGCCCGCCGCCGACCCGCGCGCCTTTATCGACGTGCAGCACTACATCCGCGTTGCGCAGACCGCCGAGCGCGGCAAGCTCGACGCCGTGTTCCTGGCCGACAACGCGGCCATCATCGACCAGATCCACTTCCGCCCGATCACGGCGCTGGAACCGACCGTGCTGCTGACCGCCGTGGCCGCAGCGACCACGCACATCGGCGTGATCGGCACGGCCTCCACCAGCTACAACGAGCCCTACAACATCGCCCGTCGCTTCGCCTCGCTGGACCACATCAGCGGTGGCCGCGCCGGCTGGAACGTGGTGACCACGGCCGATCTGGCTTCGGCCCGCAACTTCGGCCTGGAGGCCGTGCCCGACCATGGACAGCGCTATGCGCGCGCCTCGGAGTTCACCGACGTCGTCAAGGCGCTGTGGGACAGCTGGGAGATTGACGCCTTCATCGGCGACAAGGCCGCGGGCCGCTTCATCGACCCGGCCAAGGTGCACCCGATCGCGCACCGCGGTGCGTTCTTCAACGTGCAGGGCGCGCTCACGCTGCCGCGCTCGCCGCAGGGCCGGCCGGTGCTGGTGCAGGCCGGTGGCTCGGCCGACGGGCGCGAACTGGCGTCGCGCCATGCCGAGGCGGTGTTCTCGGCCTCGCAATCGCTGGAGGAATCGCTGGCCTACAGCCAGGCGCTCAACAGCCGGGCCGCGGCACTGGGCCGGGGGCCGCACGCGGTGAAGGTGCTGGCGGGGCTGACCACCTTCATCGGCGCAACGGAGGCGCAGGCCATCCGCCGGCGCGACGACTTCATCGACGCCATCCCCTGGGACTACAGCCTGACGCGCCTGGCCGGCACGCTGGGCACCACGCCCGACCGGCTGGCGCTGGACCGGCCGCTGCCCGAGCACCTGTCGCTGCCGGCCGGCGGCAATGGCAACCACACGTTCTTCGCCGCGACCATCGCGCTGGCACGGCGCAAGAACCTCACGGTGCGCCAGCTGGTCCGCGAACTCGGCGGCGGCGGCGGCCACCGCATCATCGTCGGCACGCCCGAGCAGATCGCCGACGACATCGCGCACTGGTTCGCGGTCGGCGCGGCCGATGGCTTCAACCTGATGCCCGACGCGCTGCCCGACGGCCTGTCGGACTTCGTCGACGGCGTGGTGCCGCTGCTGCAGCGGCGCGGCATCTTCCGCACGGAATACAGCGGGCACACCCTGCGCGAGCACCTGGGGCTGCCCTTCCCGGCCGGCCGCGCGGCCACCCGCAAGGCCGCCTGAGCGACTTGGCGGCGCACAGGCGCGCTGTTGTAGGCCATTGCCGCATCGCGGCGACGGCCGCATGCCAGAAGCCGCGGCCACGGCCCGGGCCCGCCGCGCAGGTTCTAAGATCGCGGCTCCATGACCTTGCACGGCCCCTCCGCATTCCAGTCCGGCGGCGGCGACATGGGCGCCAAGGTGCGCGCCTTCGATTGGAGCCGCACGCCGCTCGGGCCGATCGCCGGCTGGTCGGTCGCCTTGCGCGTCACGGTCGACCAGCTGCTCGCGTCCAAGTTTCCGGCCTGCCTGTTCTGCGGGCCGGACCTCATCGCCATCTACAACGACGGCTACCAGACCATCCTGGACACCAAGCCACAGGCCCTGGGCGAGCCCATGCGCGAAACCTGGAAGGAGGTGTGGCCGCAGCTGCAACCCATTGCCGAGCGTGCGCTGGCCGGCGAATCCACCTTCATCGAGGACTACCCGATCCGCATCGACCGCCATGGCCGCATGGAGGAGGCCTGGTTCACCTTCAACTACGGGCCGGTGTTCGACGAGCACGGCGCCGTGATCGCCATGCTGGACACGGTGGTCGAGACCACCGCCAAGGTGCTGGCCGAGCGCCGCTCGCACGAGGAGCGCACACGGCAGCAGCGCCTGCTGCAGCAGATGCCGGCTTCGTCGCCGTGCTGTCCGGACCGGAGCATTGCTTCGACTACGTCAACGACGCGTACCAGCAGCTCGCCGGGTCGCGCGTGCTGCTGGGGCGCCCGGTGCGGGCGGTCTTCCCCGAGCTGGCCGGTCAGGGCATCTTCGAGATGCTGGACAGGGTCTACGCCACGGGCGAGCCGATCCGTGCGAGCGCACTGCCGGTGCGGCTCGCGCACACGCCCGGCAAACGCTTCGTCGACCTGCTGTACCAACCGATCCGCGATGCCGCGGGCCGGGTGCACGGCATCTTCGCGGGCGGCTACGACGTGACTGAGCGCGTCGACGCGGAGACCGAGCTGCGCCAGCTCAACGCCACGCTGGAGGAGCGCGTGGCCGAGCGCACGCTCGCGCGCGAGCGCGCCTGGCAGACCCTGGCGGAAACGCAGGATGCCCTGCGCCAGGCGCAGAAGATGGAGGCCGTGGGCCAGCTGACCGGCGGCATCGCGCACGACTTCAACAACCTGCTGGCCGCCATCAGCGGCGCGCATCAGCTCATGCGCCTGCGTCTGGACCAGGGCCAGACGCAGGGCCTGCACGCCTACCTGGACATGGGCGAGCGCTCGGTGCGGCGCGCCGCCTCGCTCACGCAGCGCCTGCTGGCGTTCTCGCGGCGTCAGACGCTGGACCCGCGGCCCACGGACGTGAACCGGCTCGTGCTGGGCATGGAGGAGATGGTCGCGCGCACCGTCGGGCCCGCCGTGCAACTGACGGTGGCGCCCGCAGCCGCGCCCTGGCCCACGCGCGTGGATGCATCGCAGCTGGAGAACGCGCTGCTGAACCTGTGCATCAACGCGCGCGACGCCATGCCCGAGGGCGGCCGCCTGGAACTGTCCACCGCCAACCGCACGTTGGGCGAACACGGAGCCGCCGCCCAGGAGCTGCCGGCCGGAGATTACGTCTGCCTGCGGGTGACCGACACGGGCACCGGCATGTCGCAGGACATCGTGCAGCGCGTGTTCGACCCCTTCTTCACGACCAAGCCGCTGGGCCAGGGCACGGGCCTGGGCCTGTCCATGGTCTATGGCTTCGTGCGCCAGTCCGGCGGCCAGATCCAGGTGGACTCCGAACCCGGCCGCGGCACCACCATGACGCTGCTGCTGCCACGCCACGGGGGCGACGCGGAGCACGACGAGGCCGGCCAGGCCAGCGATGCGCCGGACCGCGGCAGCGGCGCGACGCTGCTCCTGATCGAGGACGAGGACGTCGTGCGCACGCTACTGGTCGAGGTGCTGGAGGACGCCGGCTACACCGTGCTGAGCGCCGCCGACGGCCCGGCCGGCCTGCTGCGGCTGCAGGCCGCCGGACCGATGGACCTGCTGGTGACCGACGTGGGCCTGCGCGGCGGCATGAACGGCCGCCAGGTGGCCGACGCGGGCCGGCTGCTGCGGCCGGACCTGCAGGTGCTGTTCATCACCGGCTACGCCGAAGCCGCCACGGTGGGCAACGGGTTCATGGAAGCCGGCATGGAGCTCATGACCAAGCCCTTCGACCTGGCCACGCTGGTGACGCGCGTGCGCGAGATGCTGGACCGACGCCGCACCTGATTCCGGTGCGTGGCCCGCGGGCTTCTGTCAGTGCGGCCGGCGCCGGCGGCGGTTTCATTCGCGAATCGCGAATTTTCTGCTCGCGCTGTGGCCCATTGTTTGCAAAACGTTGCGTCACTAAGATGCGCCCCACTTTCCATGGAGCGCCCTGCGATGCAGCCAAACACCTTCGAACCGATCACCGAACCGAGCCGCCAGACCCCCGTCCACGGGGCCTACGATGTGGTGGTGTTGGGCGGCGGGCCCGCCGGCATCGCCGCCGCCGCGGCCAGCGCGCGTCAGGGCCGCAGCACCCTGCTCGTGGAGGGCTACGGCTTCCTCGGCGGCATGGGCACGGCGGCCGGCGTGACCAACTTTTGCGGCCTGCACGCCAACGTGCACGGCGCCGTGCGCCAGGTCGTGCACGGCATCGCTGACGACCTGCTGCAGCGCATGGACGCGCTGGGCGGCCTGCGCGAGCCGCACCTGCTGTTCGGCGGCAAGATCGCCGCCCAGGCCTACGACAACGCGGCCTTCAAGCTCGCCGCCGACGACGTGGTCGTGGGCAGCGGCGCGCAGGTGCTGTTCCATGCCCAGGCCGTGGGCGTGCAGATGGCGGGGCCGGGCCGCGTGTCGGCCCTGCTGCTGGAGACCAAGTCGGGCCGACGCGCCGTGCTGGGCCGCGTGTTCATCGACTGCTCGGGCGACGGTGACCTCGCCACCTGGGCCGGCGCGCCATTCGAGAAGGGCCGCGACGCGCAAGGCCAGGGCGAGGACATGATGTACCCGTCCACCATGTTCCGTGTGAACGGCGTGGACCCGCAGCGTGCGGGCGACATCTGGAACCGTTTCGACGGCCTCATGGAACAGGCCGAACGCGACGGCTACACCTTCGCCCGCAAGACGCCCATCATTCGGCCGCAGAAGAACCCGGCCGAGTGGCGCGCCAACGTGACCCAGCTGGCCAATGCCGCGGGCGGCCCGGTCGACGGCACCAATGCGCTGGAACTCAGCGCCGCCGAGATCGAGGGCCGGCGCCAGATCCTGAACTTCTTCCGTTTCCTGCGCGCCTATGCACCGGGCTTCGAGAACGCCTACCTGCTGGAGATCGCGCCGCAGGTCGGCGTGCGCGAGACGCGGCGTGTGCTGGGCGACTACCAGCTCACCGCGCGCGACGTGCTGGACTGCGCGAGCTTTACGGACACCATCGGCGTCAACGGCTGGATGATCGAGGAACATGTGGCGGGCAACATCGCCTTCCAGTGGCAGGACATCCCGCGCGCACGCGGCTACAACCATCTGCCTTACCGCATGCTGCTGCCGCGCACGTTGGACAATGTGCTGGTCGCCGGCCGCTGCGCCTCGATGACGCACCTGGGCCAGTCGGCCGCGCGCGTGTCGGGCGCCTGCTTCGTGATGGGCCAGGCGGCCGGCACCGCGGCCGCGCAGGCGCTGCAGCAGGGGCAGGACCTGCGCGCCATCGACGTGCCGGCGCTGCAGGCCCAATTGGCGCAGGACGGCGCCTGGCTCGGCCGCGACGATTGACCAACGCTTCAGGAGAGAGACTTTGACCAAAGAGACAAGACGCACGGCCCTGGCCTGCCTGGCCGCCTGCGCACTGGGCGCCACGCTGGGTCCGGCCCAGGCCGCAGACCCCGCCTGGCCGACGCGGCCCGTGCGGCTGCTGGTGGGTTTTCCGGGCGGCTCCACGCCCGACATGGCGGCGCGCGCGCTGGCCGACCCGCTGAGCCGGGTGCTGGGCCAGCCCGTCATCGTCGAGAACAAGGCCGGCGCCTCCGGCAACATCGCGGCCGACCAGGTCGCCAAGGCCACGGACGACCACACGCTGGGCGTCGTCATCAACGGCAACCTGACCTCGGCCAAGCTGCTCAACCCCAAGCTCAGCTACGACCCGCAGAAGGACTTCGCCGAGATCTCGCTGCTGGCCACCGCGCCACTGGTGCTGGTGGCCGCGCCGCAGCTGCCCGATGGCGCGGCCTTCTTCGCCGCCATGCGCCAGGCCGGCGCCAAGGCCAACTACGGCTCCGTCGGTGCCGGTTCGGTCGCCCACCTGGGCATGGAGTTGCTCAAGAGCAAGTCGGGCATCGCGCCCGTGCACGTGCCCTACTCCGGCAACCCCGCGGTCGTCACGGCCATCATCGGCGAGCAGGTGCAGATGGCGCTGGTGCCGCCGGGCGTGGCCATGCCGCAGGTGCAGGCCGGCAAGCTCAAGGCCATCGGGGTCACGAGCGGGCGCAGCGCGCTGGTGCCCTCCGTCGCGCCGCTGGCCGATGCCGGTGTGAAGGACTTCAACCTCGAGGTCTGGACCGCGCTGGTCGGCCCGGCCTCGCTGTCCAAGGCCGCGCAGGCGCGGCTGGCGACCGAGGTGCCGCGCATCCTGCGCGAGCCCGAGACCCGCACGCGGCTGCTGAACCAGGGCTGGCAGGCCGTGGGCACCTCCGCCGAAGGCCTGCACCAGCGCGTGAAGGAAGAAGCCGCGCTGCTGGGCGCGATCATCCGGGCGCAGAACATCTCGGTCGACTGATCCCCGGCTTGGACACGCTCTCGAACCTGCGGACCTTCCTCGTGGTCGCGCGCACCGAGAGCTTCTCGGCCGCGGCGCGCGAGCTGGGCATCGCGCCCTCGGTGGTCACCAAGCGCATCGGCCAGCTCGAAGCGCAGGTCCAGGGCGCGCTGTTCGAACGCACGACACGGCGCGTGCGCCTCACGCCGGTGGGCCGCGGTTACCTGCCCGCCGTGCAGCGCGTGGTGACCGACGCGCAGGAGCTGTTCGCCCACCCGGTCGGCGACCAGCTGCAGGGCCAGCTGCGCATCAAGGCGCCGACCTCGGTCACCGTCTGCCTGGTCGGCCCGCTGCTCGAGCGCTTCCAGCGTCTGTACCCGCTGCTGCACCTGGAGGTCGTCGCGCTGGACCGCGCCGTGAACCCGGCGGAAGAGGGCTTCGACCTGGCGCTGACCCTGATGCCCGACGCCTATGCCGGCGTGGTGGAAGAGCCGCTGTGCCCGATGCCGCGCACGGCCTGCGCATCGCCGCGCTACCTGCAGGAACGCGGCACGCCGCGCCACCCGGGCGAGCTCAAGGACCATGCCATCCTGAACTTCCTGCCGACCGGCAACACCTGGAGCTTCGGCAGCGCGGCGGGCCGCATCAGCGTGAAGGTGCAGCCGCGCCTGAACACCAACGAGGCGCAGCTGCTGCGGTCGGCCGCGCTGGCCGGCAATGGCATCGCCATCCTGGGCGACTACCTGGCCCGGCCGGCCCTCGACAGCGGCGCGCTGCTGCCGCTGCTCGCGGACTTCCCGCTGGACGCGTTCTGGCTCAAGGCGCTGCTGCCCGAGAACCGCGCCAACGTGCCCAAGGTGCAGGCGCTGGTGCGGCATCTGCAGGCGGAACTGGCGCAGAAGCGCAGCCCCTGAGCCCCCGCAGGCACGGCCCGGCCACCGCATCGGTGACGCTAGCGGACGGTGACGCTCCGCCAGCCCGTCGCGCTTCCACCCGTCAGAGGCGCATGTCAGCCTGGCCTGGCGTGGGCGCAACGGCGCCGGCGTACCGCGCCGCGTTCCCACCGAACCCGGCCGTGGCGCGGCGGGCCATCTCCAGCAGTTGGGCCACGGCAGCCTGCATGGCGGCGGGCTCGCCGAGGCGGGACAACGGTCCGGACACCGTGAGCGCGCCCTTGAGCTCGGCGAGCGCGCCGAACACGGGCACCGACGCGGAGGCCGTCTCGGCATCACGCTCCCCATAGGAAGTGGCCCACAGGCGTGCGCGCACTTGCTCGCCCGCGGCGTCGTCGTCGGTGAACGCGCACAGCACCTTGCCCGAGGCGCCCTTGGCGACGTCGAAGTCTTCCCCCACGCGGATCGACACGCGCACCGCGCGCGCGGGTTCGACCCGGCTGACGACCAGGCGCCGGCTTCCCACCCGCACGTAGAACGACGCCGTCTCGCCGAGGCTGGCGCTGAGCTCGCCCAGCAGGGGCTCGATGACGGAGTCCACGCGGAAGGACCGTTGGTAGATCGCGGCCAGGCGCATGGGCTGCGGGCCGATGGCGTACTGCCCGTCGTCGAGCTTGCGCATGAAGCCCCCGTGCTGCAGCGCTGCCAGGAGCCGGAGCACCGTGCTCTTGTACAGCCCCGTGCGGCGCGACAGCTCAGTCAGGGTCAGACGGTCGTCGGTGGGCTGGAAGGCGCCCAGCAGAGCGAACGCACGGTCCAGAACGGCCACGCCGCTCGACGGTTCGGAGGGGGCGGCGTCGGCCGAGGGGCTGCGGAGGTCGGTCCTCATGGGTTTCAGTGCCAGTTCTGCCTCGTAGAACACGCGAGTATGGAGCACCCGGTCGCAGGGGTTTCCCCTATGCCCCACGCAAACAACACCCTTTTATAGTTCTTTTACACAGAACCCTGTTCTGTCTAACAGAACTCACACACACGAACTCATGGATCAGACGACGTCGTTCAATTGTCTGGAACGCCGAGGGTGAGCTCCAACTACCTCCCGGTGCGCGAGGAATGGCTGCACCGCGGCCAGGAGCAAGCCATCGACCCGACCCAGCCCATCGTGGACGCGCACCACCACTTCTATGACCGGCTCGGATGGACCTATCTGCACGCCGACTACGCGGCCGACGCGCGCAGCGGGCACGCCGTGCAGGCCTCGGTTTACATGCAGGCGCTGACGCGCTACCGCAGCGAGGGCCCCGAGGCCTTGCGGCCCGTCGGCGAAACGGCATTCGTCGTGGCGTCCACGGCGGGCGCGCTTGCGCCCGAAGTGGCCAAGGGCATCGTGGGCTATGCCGACCTGCGCCTGGGAGCCAGCGTCGCGGCGGTGTTGGACGCCCATGCGCAAGCGGGCCGCGGCCGCTTTCGCGGCGTGCGCCACCTGACCACCTGGGATGCGGACGGTTCGCTGGCCAACCCGCTCACGGCCGCGCCGCCCGGCCTGCTGCGCGATGCGGCCTATCGGGCCGGCCTGGCACAGCTGCAGGCGCTGGGCCTGTCCTATGACGCCTGGCTGTTCTGGCCGCAGCTGCCCGAGCTGATGGAGGTGGCGGCCGCGTTCCCCGCGCTGACCATCATCGTGGACCACTGCGGCGGCGTGGTGCGCACCGGCGCTTATGCGGCGCGCCGCGACGACGTCTTCGCGCGCTGGCGCGCATCCATGCAGGCGCTGGCCCGGTTGCCCAACGTCCATGTGAAGCTGGGCGGCCTGGGCATGCGCATCAACGGCTTCGACTTCGAGAGCGGCCCGCTGCCGCCGAGCTCGGACCAGCTCGCCGCCACCTGGCGGCCCTGGCTGCTCGCCTGCATCGACGCGTTCGGCCCCGAGCGCTGCATGTTCGAGAGCAATTTCCCGGTCGACAAGGGTTCGTACAGCTTCGTGAATGGCTGGAACGCGTTCAAAAAGCTCACCGCCGATTTCTCCCCCACGGAGCGGCACGCCCTGTTCCATGGCACAGCGAGCCGCGTGTACCGGCTGGCCTCACCGCTTCTTCCATCCACATCCACACCAACAGGAAAACCATGAGGCTTTTGCCCCGTCTGTCCGGCGCGCTCGCGCTGACCCTTGCCGCCGCCGCGCACGCGCAGCCCGCCCCCTATCCCAGCCAGCCGATCAAGGTCATCGTGCCGTTCCCACCCGGCGGCGGCACCGACATCGTCACGCGCATGGTGCTGGACAAGATCCGCATCGGGACGGGCTGGACGCTGATCGTGGACAACAAGGCCGGCGCCGGCGGCAACATCGGCATGGACGCCGTGGCCAAGGCTGCGCCAGACGGGTACACGCTGGGCATGGGCCAGACGGCCAACCTGGCAATCAACCCGTCGCTGTACGGAAAGATGCCTTACGACGCGGCCAAGGCCTTCGCACCCGTTGCGACGGTGGCGGGGCAGGCCGTGGTGCTGGTCGTCAAGGGCGAGTCGCCCCACAAGACCTTGAAGGATCTCGTGGCGGCCGCCAAGGCCAGGCCCGATTCGCTGACCATGGCGTCGGCCGGCAACGGCACCGTGGGCCACCTGACTGGCGAGGTGTTCACCAGGCAGGCGGGCATCGCCACGCGGCATATCCCGTACAAGGGTGCCGGCCCCGCCGCCAACGACCTGCTGGGCGGCCAGGTCGACTACTACTTCGCGACGCCGCAGACGGTCATCCCGTTCATCAAGGCCGGCAAGCTGCGTGCGCTGGCGGTCAGCTCGGCCAAGCGCATGCCCGCACTGCCCGATGTGCCGACGGTCGCCGAGAGCGGCTACGCCGGCTTCGACACCAGCGACTGGAAGATGCTCGTCGCGCCGGCAGGCACCCCGCCCGCCATCGTGGCGCGTTTGCAGGCGGAGGTGGCCAAAGCCCTGTCGCGCACCGACACCATCGCCACGCTGCTCGCCGAGGGCAGCGCACCGCTGGGCGGGACGCCGCAGGAGGCCGCCGCACTGCTCAAGGCCGAACAACAGCGCTGGGGCACCGTCGTGCGCGCCGGGAACATCAAGCTCGACTGAGCGCCCACTTCACCGGAGACGTTTCATGACCATTGCCCGCTTCCTGTCCGTTGTCGCGGCAGCCCTGAGCGTTGCCGCGGGCTCCACCGCATTCGCACAGACCTTCCCGGCGCGCCCTGTCACCATCGTCGTGCCCTACGCCGTGGGCGGGACGACCAACATCGTCGCGCGCCTGGCCGCCAACCAGGTCGCCAACGGCCTGGGCCAGCCCTTCGTCGTGGACAACAAGCTGGGTGGCGGCGGGTTGATCGGATGGGGGACCGTGGCGCGGGCGACGCCAGACGGCCACACCGTGCTGACGACCGAGATGTCCTTCACGATCGCGCCGGGCCTGCTGCCCAAGATGCCATTCGATGCGCAGAAGGACTTCGCGCACATCACCACGGCCGCCTCCGCGCCGCACGTGCTGGTGGTCCACCCGGGCTTGCCGGTGAAGACGGTGCAGGACTTCATCGCCTTGGCCAAGGCCAAGCCCGGCACGATGAACTACGGCTCGGGCGGCAACGGCACGAACACGCACCTGGGTGGCGAGTTGTTCAAAAGCGCCGCCGGCATCGACCTCACGCACATCCCGTACAAGGGCGCCGGGGCGGTGCTGACCGACCTCATGGCGGGCCAGGTGCAGGCGCTGGTCACGTCCTTGCCGACCGCCTTGCCGCACATCAGGTCGGGCAAGCTGCGTGCGCTGGTGGTCACGAGCGAGGCACGCTCGCCGTTGCTGCCGGACGTGCCTTCCGCCAAGGATGTGGACCTGCCTAGCTTCGTGATGGATTTCTGGGTCGGCTTCGCGGCACCGGCCGGCACGCCACCGCCGGTTGTCGACAAGCTGAACCAGGCCTTCGTCGCAGCGCTGAACTCCGGCGATGGCAAGCGGCGACTGGCCGAGCAGGGCCTGACGCCGGTGGCCAACACGCCCGCACAGGCATCGCAGCTGGCCGCTGCCGAAATGAAGCGCTGGGCGGGCGTGGTGAAGTCGGCCAACATCAAGCCCGACTGAGGAGCAAGCATGGCCATCCAACCCTTGCACGGCATCCGCGTGCTGGACCTGACCAACGTGCTGGCGGGGCCGTTCGCGTGCCATCAGCTGGCGCACATGGGCGCCGACGTCATCAAGGTCGAAGCCCGCCACACCGGCGACCTGGCCCGCCAGCTCGGCGCCGATCCCGCGCTGAACCAGGCCATGATGGGCGTGTCCTTCCTGGCGCAGAACCCTGGCAAGCGGTCCATCACGCTGGACCTCAAGCATCCGAAGGGCAAGGAAGCGTTGCGCCGGCTGGTGCGCACGGCCGATGTGCTGGTGGAGAACTACCGGCCCGGTGTGATGCAGCGCCTGGGCCTGGGCTACGAGGACTTGTTGAAGGAAAACGCCCGGCTCGTCTACTGCGCGATCTCGGGCTTCGGGCAGGACGGTCCGCTGCGCGACCTGCCGGCCTACGACCAGATCATCCAGGGCATGTCCGGCGTCATGAGCATCACGGGCGCGCCGGAGAACGCGCCGTACCGCGTGGGCTATCCGGTGGCCGACACCATCGGCGGCCTCACGGCCGCGTTCGCCGTGGCCAGCGCACTGGCCGACCGCCAGCGTGCCGGCGGTGTGTTCGTCGACGTATCGATGCTGGAGGCCGCGATGGCCACCATGGGCTGGGCCGTCTCCAACCACCTGATCGCCGGCCGCGCGCCCCAGCCGCTGGGCAACGACAACGTGACGGCCAGCCCCTCGGGCACCTTCCGTACCGGCGACGGCCTGCTCAACATCGCGGCCAACAAGCAGGAGCAGTGGGAAGCCGTGTGCGACGTGCTGGCGCATCCGGAATGGAAGACGGATTCGCGCTTCGCCGAACGCCAGGGTCGGCTGCAGCACCGCGCGGACCTTAAGGCGCTGGTCGAGGACGCGCTGTCCGCCAGGTCGGCCAACGCCTGGTGGGAGCTGTTCAATGCGGCCGGCGTGCCGGCCGGACCGGTCTACTCGGTGCCGCAGGCGCTGGAGCACCCGCAGATCGCGCAGCGCGGCATGGTGGGCAGCTTCGAGGACGTGCCCGGTGTGGGGCGCGACATCCGCGTGGTGCGCACCGGCTTCAAGCTCAACGGCGAAACCCCGAGCGTGGAGCGCCCGCCGCCGCGGCTCGGAGAACACACCGCCGCCATCCTGGCAGAGCTCGGCTACACGCCGGGCGAGATCGAAGAACACATCAAGGAGAAGGTTGTATGAGCACCGACGATCCCCGCGTTCCCGACTGGTGGCGCACTGCCATCATCGACATGCACCCCGGCGTGATCCGCTTTCGCGGCTACGCGATCGAGGAGCTGATCGGCCGCGTCGGCTTCGCCCAAATGGTCTGGCTCATGACGCGCGGCGAGCTGCCCGATGCGGGCCAGGCGCGCCTGCTGGAAGCCGCCCTGGTGGCGGGCGTGGACCACGGACCGCAGGCGCCCAGCATCGCCATCGCCCGCATGGCGACGACCTGCGGCGTGGGCCTGAACAACGCCATGGCCTCGGCCGTCAACGTGCTGGGCGACGTGCACGGCGGCGCGGGAGAGCAGGCGGTGGAGATGTTCGAGGACATCGCGCGCCGGCAGGACACCGGCGCATCGCTGGCCGACAGCACGCGCGCCGGCCTGGACAAGGCGATCGAGGACCGTGGCAAGTTCGTCTCGGGCTACGGGCACCGCTTCCACCCGCTGGACCCGCGCGCGCCGCGGCTGCTGGCGCTGGTCGACGAAGCCGCGCGCAGCGGCCTGGTCGGCGGCCGCTTCGCCGCGATCGGCCGGGCGGTGGAAGAAGAACTGGCCGCGCGCAAGGGCGGCCGCCGCATCCCCATGAACATCGACGGCGCCACGGCGGTCATCTATGCCGAACTGGGCTTTCCGGCCCCGCTCGCGCGTGGCCTGTTCTGCCTCTCCCGTTCCGTCGGCATCCTGTCGCACGCGTGGGAGCAAACGGGACAGGGCGGCAGGAACAAGGGCCCGATCCCGCGCAACTACCTGTGGACGTACGACGGCCCTGCACCGCGCGACGTGCCCACTCGCCGCTGAGCGGGCTGTGCGATGGCCCTGGCCATGCACCGGGCATTGGATGGCGTGGCCGGGCACTGCCTCCGGCGATCCTTCGACGTGAAAGGGCGCCGTGCCCCCTGCTTCAAAAACGACGAAGCCCGCGTTTAGCGGGCTTCGTCAGTGCTTTTCAGCACTCTGTGTTGGTTGCGCGAGAAGGATTTGAACCTCCGACCTTTGGGTTATGAGCCCAACGAGCTACCAGACTGCTCCATCGCGCGGCAAGACAGCAAGTATAGCGTATTTTTACGCCTTCGTCTCTTCCGTGGAAGAAACTTCTTCAGAAACTTCCGGGCGGTCCACGAGTTCGACCAGCGCCATGGGCGCGTTGTCGCCGACGCGGAAGCCCATCTTCAGGATGCGGGTGTAACCACCGGGACGCGCCTTGAAGCGCGGACCGAGATCGTTGAACAGCTTGACCACGCTGTCGCGGTTGCGCAGGCGATCGAAGGCCAGGCGGCGGTTTGCCACCGTGGGTTCCTTGGCCAGCGTGATCATGGGCTCGACGACGCGGCGCAGTTCCTTGGCCTTGGGCAAGGTGGTCTTGATGACTTCGTGCTCGATGAGCGAGTTCATCATGTTGCGCAGCATCGCGAGACGGTGCTCGCTGGTGCGGTTGAGTTTGCGGAGGCCGTGTCCGTGACGCATGGTGATTTCCTTTCGTTATCGATCAGGGCGGCCGTACCAGGTACCGCCCGTTCACCAGGTTGAGGGGGAAGGATTATCGCTTGTCCAGACCTGCGGGCGGCCAGCTTTCCAGCTTCATGCCCAGGGTCAGGCCACGCGAGGCCAGCACTTCCTTGATTTCGTTCAAGGACTTGCGGCCCAGGTTCGGCGTCTTCAGCAGCTCGTTTTCGGTGCGCTGGATCAGATCGCCGATGTAGTAGATGTTTTCGGCCTTCAGGCAGTTGGCCGAACGCACGGTCAGTTCGAGTTCGTCGACGGGGCGCAGCAGGATCGGATCGAACTGCGCATTGCCGCGCGGTGCCGGTGCATCGAACGCCGCCAGCTCGCTGCCTTCCAGCTGTGCGAACACGGCCAGTTGCTCGACCAGGATCTTGGCCGAGGCGCGCACGGCGTCCTCGGCGGTGATGGCACCGTTGGTTTCGATCTCGACGACCAGCTTGTCCAGGTCGGTGCGCTGCTCGACGCGCGCGCTTTCGACGGTGTAGCTCACGCGCTTGACGGGCGAGAACGAGGCGTCCAGCACGATGCGGCCGATCGACTTGGTCTGCTCGTCGCCATGGCGGCGCATGCTGCCCGGCACGTAGCCACGGCCCTTTTCAACCTTGATCTGCATGTCCAGCTTGCCACCTTGCGACAGCGTGGCGATGACATGCTCGGGGTTGATGATCTCGACGTCGTGGGGCGTCTGGATGTCGGCGGCGGTGACGACGCCATCGCCGTCCTTGCGCAGGCTGAGCGTGACTTCGTCGCGGTTGTGCAGCTTGAACACCACGCCCTTGAGGTTCAGCAGAATGTTGACCACATCCTCCTGGACACCGTCGATGGACGAGTACTCGTGCAGCACGCCGGCGATCGTGACTTCGGTTGCCGAATAGCCCACCATCGAGGACAGCAGGACTCGGCGCAGCGCGTTGCCCAGCGTGTGACCGTAGCCGCGCTCGAACGGCTCCAAAGCAACTTTGGCCCGGTTCGGGCCAAGTTGCTCCACATTGATGGCTTTGGGTTTCAGCAGATTGGTTTGCATGCAGCTTCCTCTCAATACCCCCAGCTCGTTACACCGGTAAGGCTGGTGAAGTGCCTAGGCCCGCGTGCGTGCGGGCCCAGGAATGAATCGCTTGGTGCGTCGCGCCGATCAGCGCGAATACAGTTCGACGATCAGCGATTCGTTGATGTCGGCGCCGAACTCATCACGGTCCGGCGTCTTCTTGAAGGTGCCCTCGGCCTTGTCGATGCTGACTTCCACCCATGCCGGGATACCGACCTGCTGGGCCAGTTGCAGCGCTTCGACGATGCGGTTCTGCTTCTTGGACTTCTCGCGCACGGCCACGACGTCACCGACCTTGACCATGTAGGAAGCGATGTTCACGCTCTTGCCGTTCACGGTGATGGCCTTGTGCGAAACCAGCTGGCGTGCCTCGGCGCGCGTGGAGCCGAAGCCCATGCGGTAGACGACGTTGTCCAGGCGCGATTCCAGCAACGCCAGCAGGTTGGCGCCGGTGTTGCCACGGCGACGGTCGGCTTCTTCGAAGTAGCGGCGGAATTGCTTCTCCAGCACGCCGTACATGCGCTTGACCTTCTGCTTTTCACGCAATTGCAGACCGTAGTCGCTGGTGCGCGAGCCGGAAGTGCGGCCATGCTGACCAGGCTTGGAATCGAACTTGGCCTTGTCGCTGATCGAGCGGCGTGCGCTCTTCAGGAACAGGTCGGTGCCTTCGCGGCGGGAAAGTTTGGCCTTGGGGCCGAGATAGCGTGCCACTTGGTGTGTCCTTTGAATCAACTGCTGCCGCGGCATGCGGCAGGAGCCGTCGGTCAGATGCCGACGGCGGTGGGCTTATGGGTGAAGCGAGAACCGCTCAGATGCGGCGGCGCTTCTGCGGGCGGCAGCCGTTGTGCGGGACCGGCGTCACGTCGGAGATCGAGGTGATGCGGATGCCGAGCGCACCCAGAGCACGCACGGACGATTCGCGACCGGGGCCGGGACCCTTGATTTCGACGTCCAGATTCTTGATGCCCTGCTCCATGGCCGCACGGCCAGCCACTTCGGACGCCACCTGGGCAGCGAAGGGCGTGGACTTGCGCGAGCCCTTGAAACCTTGACCACCGGACGATGCCCACGACAGGGCATTGCCCTGGCGGTCGGTGATCGTGATGATGGTGTTGTTGAAGGAAGCGTGCACGTGCGCAACACCGTCGGAGACGTTCTTGCGGACCTTCTTGCGCACGCGCTGGGCGGCGTTGTTCGACGGTTGCTTAGCCATGGTGATCTCTCAATCTCTTTACTTCTTCAGGGCCTGGGCGGCCTTGCGCGGACCCTTGCGGGTGCGGGCGTTGGTGCGCGTACGCTGGCCGCGCATGGGCAGGCCACGGCGGTGACGGAAACCGCGGTAGCAGCCGATGTCCATCAAACGCTTGATGTTCATCGTGGTTTCGCGGCGCAGGTCACCTTCGATCGTGAACTGGGCGATCTGGTCGCGGATCTTTTCCAGATCGGCGTCGGTCAGATCCTTGACCTTCTTGGCATAGTCGATGCCGCAGGCTTCGCAGATTTGGCGGGCGCGGGTGCGGCCGATGCCGAAAATCGCGGTCAGGCCGATCTCGGCGTGCTTGTGCGGCGGAATGTTGATACCAGCAATACGTGCCATAACGTCCTCTTAAATCTGGTCAGCCCTGGCGCTGCTTGTGACGCGGATCGGTGCAGATCACGCGGACCACGCCGTTGCGGCGGATGATCTTGCAGTTGCGGCAGATTTTCTTGACCGAAGCCGAAACTCTCATAACTCTCTCCTAAAACTGTTTGCCCTTGCCAACCCATTGGCGCGGAACCTCTTCCGCGCGCGCGACAGGTCGTAAGGCGTCAACTCGACCGTCACCTTGCCACCGCGGTCGGAGCCCATGCCAGGCATGCGTCCCTTCCCGGTGAAATCCTTGTCTAACCGCCCTTGAAGTTCGCCTTCTTGAGCAGGGACTCGTACTGCTGCGACATCATGTAGTTCTGCACCTGGGCCATGAAGTCCATGGTGACGACCACGATGATCAGCAGCGACGTGCCTCCGAAGTAGAACGGAACGTTGTACTTCAGGATCAGGAACTCCGGCAGCAGGCAGACGAAGGTGATGTAGATGGCACCAGCCAACGTCAGTCGCAGCAGGATCTTGTCGATGTAGCGCGCGGTTTGCTCGCCCGGACGGATGCCCGGAATGAACGCGCCGCTCTTCTTCAGGTTGTCTGCGGTCTCACGGCTGTTGAACACCAGCGCCGTGTAGAAGAAGCAGAAGAACACGATCGCCGCGGCGTAGAACATCACGTAGACCGGCTGACCAGGGCTCAACGTCGCAGCGGCATCGCGCAGCAGACGGGAGAACCAGCTGTCGCCACCCGAACTCATCCAGCCCACCACCGTCGCCGGCAGCAGGATGATGGAGGACGCGAAGATCGGCGGGATCACGCCGGCCATGTTCAGCTTCAGGGGCAGGTGGGACGATTGCCCGCCATAGACCTTGTTGCCAACCTGGCGCCGCGCATAGTTCACGAGGATCTTGCGCTGACCGCGTTCCACGAACACCACGAAGTAGGTAACCAGCGCGACGACGACAACGATGATCAGCGCCACGATGATGCTCATCGCACCCGTGCGCACCAGCTCGAGCAGGCCGCCGATGGAACTCGGCAGGCCGGCGGCGATGCCGGCGAAGATCAGGATCGAGATGCCGTTGCCCAGACCACGCTCGGTGATCTGCTCACCCAGCCACATCAGGAACATCGTGCCTGCCGTCAGACTCACCACCGCCGTCATGCGGAAGCCGAAGCCGGGCGAGATCACCAGACCAGCCGAGCTTTCCAACGCGATCGCGATCGACAGCGACTGGAACAGCGCGAGCGCCAGCGTGCCGTAGCGCGTGAACTGCGTGATCTTGCGACGACCGGCCTCGCCTTCCTTCTTCAATTGTTCGAAGGTCGGCACGACGTAGGTCGCCAGCTGCATGATGATCGACGCCGAGATGTACGGCATGATCCCCAACGCGAACACGGTGAAGCGCGACAGCGCTCCGCCCGAGAACATGTTGAACAGGTTCAGGATGCCGCCCTGCTGGCCGCTGAACAACTGACGCAGCTGATCCGGGTTGATGCCCGGCACCGGGATGTGCGCCCCGATGCGGTAGACAACCAGCGCCAGCAGCAAGAAGACCAGCCGGCGACGCAGGTCGCCGAACTTGCCCGTCTTTGCGATGTTTGCCGAACTAGTGGCCACCAGGCAGATCCTCGTTCACGACCTGTGGATCAGGCCAGGCTGCCGCCGGCTGCTTCGATCGCAGCCTTGGCAGATGCGGTGGCACCGATGCCGGTCAGCTTCACGGCCAGCGTCAGCTTGCCCGTGTTGATGACCTTGACGACCTTGGCCTGCTCGGCAATGAGGCCGGCTTGCTTGAGCGTCAGCACGTCGACTTCGCCCGCGCCCAGCTTCTCCAGCGCAGCGAGAGTGACCTCGGCGTTGAATTGCAGCAGGTGCGACTTGAAGCCACGCTTGGGCAGGCGACGGTGCATGGGCATTTGACCGCCCTCGAAGCCGACCTTGTGGTAACCGCCGGCGCGCGACTTCTGGCCCTTGTGACCGCGACCCGCGGTCTTGCCCAGGCCGGAGCCGATGCCGCGGCCGACACGGCGCTTGGCATGCTTGGCGCCAGCGGCGGGTTGGATGCTGTTGAGTTCCATCGTCGTTCCTCTTACAGGACCTTCACCAGGTAGGCGATCTTGTTGATCATGCCGCGCACCTCAGGCGAGTCCTTCAGTTCGCTCACGCTGTTGAGCTTGCGCAGGCCCAGGCCGCGCACGGTGGCACGGTGGGATTCCTTGGTGCCGATGGGGCTGCGCACCAGCTGCACCTTCACGGTTTGTTGGGTAGACATGTCTGTTCCCTCGCTCAGCCGAAGATCTCTTCGACCGTCTTGCCACGCTTGGCGGCCACTTCGCCGGGCGTGGTGGAGTTGCGCAGCGCGTCCAGCGTTGCACGCACCATGTTGTACGGGTTCGACGAGCCGTGGCTCTTGGCCACGACGTCGGTGATGCCGAGCACTTCGAACACGGCGCGCATCGGGCCGCCAGCAATGATGCCGGTACCCTTAGGGGCCGGGCTCATCATGACGCGGGCGGCGCCATGGTGGCCGTGCACCGTGTGGAACACGGTACCGTTCTTCAGCGTGACCTTGAGCATGTTGCGACGGGCTTCGTCCATCGCCTTCTGCACTGCAGCAGGCACTTCCTTGGACTTGCCCTTGCCCATGCCGACGCGGCCGTCACCGTCGCCGACCACGGTCAGTGCGGCGAAACCGAGGATACGGCCGCCCTTCACCACCTTGGTCACGCGGTTGACCGCGATCATCTTCTCGCGCAGGCCGTCCTCAGGCCCTTCAGCCTTGCCCTGCATCTTCCCTTGCATTCTTGCCATGATGGATTCCGATCTCTTTAGAACTGCAAGCCGGCTTCACGGGCTGCGTCGGCCAGGGCCTTGACGCGGCCGTGGTAGGCGAAACCGGAGCGGTCGAAGGCGACCTTCTCGACGCCGGCGGCCTTGGCCTTCTCGGCGATGCGCTTGCCGATCACCGTGGCAGCGGCGGCATTGCCACCCTTGCCCGAGGCGCCCAGTTCCTTGCGCACGTCGGCTTCCAGCGTGGAAGCGGAGGCCAGCACCTTGGCACCGTCGCCGGAGATGACGCTGGCGTAGATGTGCAGGTTGGTACGGTTCACGGTCAGGCGTGCAACGCCTTGCGTGGCGATCCGGATACGGGTCTGGCGCGCACGGCGCAGACGTTGTTCTTTCTTGGTCAACATCATGCTGCCCCTTACTTCTTCTTCGTTTCCTTGATCGTGACCTTCTCGTCCGCGTAGCGGATGCCCTTGCCCTTGTAAGGCTCGGGCGGACGGATGGCACGAATCTCGGCGGCGATCTGGCCGACGCGCTGGCGGTCGGCACCCTTGATCACGATTTCCGTGGGAGCGGGCGTGGCCACCGTGATGCCGGCGGGCATGTCCACATTGACGGGGTGCGAATAACCGACGGCCAGGTTCAGCTTGGCGCCCTGGGCGGTGGCCTTGTAGCCCACGCCGATCAGGGTCAGCTTCTTCTCGAAGCCCTTGCTGACGCCGACCACCATGTTGTTCACCAGCTGACGCATGGTGCCGCTCATGGCATTGGCTTCGCGCGATTCGTCGATGGGCGTGAAGCTCAGCTTGCCGCCTTCGCTCTTGACCGAGACCAGACGGTTCTGGGCCAGCGACAGCTGACCGCCCGAACCCTTGACGCTGATCTGGTCGTCCTTGACCGCCACGTCCACGCCCGCAGGAATGGACACCGGCGCTTTACCTACTCGAGACATTTGCTCTTTCTCCTGCTGCCGGTTTTAGGCGACGTAGCAAAGGACTTCGCCACCCACACCGGATGCGCGCGCCTTGCGGTCGGTCATGACGCCCTTGGGCGTCGTCACGATGGCCACACCCAGGCCGTTCTGGACCTGGGGGATGGCGTCGCGGCCCTTGTAGACGCGCAGGCCGGGACGGCTCACGCGCTCGATGCGCTCGATCACCGGGCGGCCGGCGTAGTACTTCAGCGCGATTTCCAGCTCGGACTTGTTGCCGTCCTGGACGACGCGGAAACCGTCGATGTAGCCCTCGTCCTTCAGGACCTGGGCGATGGCGATCTTCACTTTGGAAGAAGGCAGCGACACCGTGGTCTTGGACACCATCTGCGCGTTGCGGATGCGGGTCAGCAGGTCGGCGATCGGATCACTCATGCTCATTTCGAAACTCCTGCCTGCTTACCAGCTGGCCTTGGTCACGCCGGGGATGTCGCCCGCGAAAGCCATTTCGCGGATCTTGGCGCGGCCGAGACCGAATTGACGGAAGGTGCCACGCGGACGGCCCGTGATTTCGCAACGGTTGCGCTGGCGCGTGGGGTTGGCGTTGCGCGGCAGCTTCTGCAGCGCCTGGCGCGCGGCGTCGCGCTCTTCGTCGCTGTGCTTGGCGCTGTTGGCGATGCCCTTCAGCTCGGCATGCTTGGCTGCGAACTTGGCAACCAGACGTTCCCGCTTCAGTTCGCGTTCGATCAAAGCTTTTTTGGCCATGGATCTGTCCTCAGTTCTTGAACGGGAATTTGAAGCCGGCGAGCAGTGCCTTGCACTCTTCGTCGGTCTTGGCCGTCGTGGTGATGCTGATGTTCAGGCCGCGCAGGGCGTCGACCTTGTCGTACTCGATCTCGGGGAAGATGATCTGTTCCTTGACCCCGATGTTGTAGTTGCCGCGGCCATCGAAGGCACGGCCGCTGATACCGCGGAAGTCGCGCACGCGCGGCAGGGCCACGGTGACGAAGCGGTCCAGGAATTCGTACATCTTCACGCCACGCAGCGTGACCATGCAGCCGATGGCCTGGCCTTCACGGATCTTGAAGCCGGCGATGGCCTTCTTGGCCTTGGTCACGACGGGCTTCTGGCCGGCGATCTTGGTCAGGTCGCCAACGGCGTTGTCCATGATCTTTTTGTCGGCGACGGCCTCGCTCACGCCCATGTTCAGCGTGATCTTGGTCAGGCGCGGAACCTGCATCGGCGACTTGTAGCCGAACTTGGCGGTCAGCTCGGGAGCGATCTTGTCGCGGTACTGTTGTTGCAGTCGTGCCATGGTCATGCCACCTTGATTTCTTCGCCGCTGGACTTGAACACGCGGGTGCGCGTCTTGCCATCTGCGGACAGCTTGATGCCCACGCGGTCGGCCTTGCCGGTGGCGGCATTGAAGATCGCCACGTTGGATTGGTGGATGGGCATGCCCTTTTCCACGATGCCGCCGGTGGTGCCCTTCATGGGATTCGGCTTCACATGCTTCTTGACGAGGTTGATGCCCTCGACCACCAGATGCGAATCGTCCGAACGCAGCAGCACCTTGCCGCGCTTGCCCTTGTCGCGCCCGGTCAGCACGATCACTTCGTCGCCCTTGCGAATCTTGTTCATGGCGTCCTCTTACAGAACTTCAGGGGCCAGGGACACGATCTTCATGAACTTCTCGGTGCGCAGTTCGCGCGTCACGGGTCCGAAGATGCGGGTGCCGATGGGCTCCAGCTTGTTGTTGAGCAGCACGGCGGCATTGCCGTCGAACTTGACGAGCGAGCCGTCGCCGCGGCGGATGCCCTTGGCGGTGCGCACCACGACGGCGCTGTAGATCTCGCCCTTCTTGACGCGACCGCGCGGCGCAGCTTCCTTGACGCTCACCTTGATGATGTCGCCGACACTGGCGTAGCGGCGCTTGGAGCCACCCAGCACCTTGATGCACAGGACGGACTTCGCACCCGTGTTGTCGGCCACGTCCAGCCGGGATTCAGTTTGGATCATTTAGCTTATTCCCAACTTGTACCGGGAGGGCCGCGGCACCGGGACAACCCCGAACCTGCAACCCGCCTGGTCAGTCTTGGGCCCGTCGCTCACACCCCGAACCACTCGGAGCGCTCACGTTTGGGCAAGAAACTTCATCGCCTTTTAGGGGCGAAGCCCGCGATTATGTGCGCGGACCAATGGCGTGTCAAGCGCTGTGGCGCGTCAGACCGTCGCGCCAGGCAGGTAGGACTGCGCCAGCGCCTCGAACGACTCGGACTCGGGCGCGGGACAGCCCTCGTCGCGCAGGATGGCAGCGACCGGCCGCGCCAGCGCAGCGGCCTGCCGTGCGTCCAGGAACAGCAGGCGCACGCGCCGGGCCAACACGTCCTCGACCGTGCGCGCATATTCATGGCGCGCGGCGAAGCGCACCATGGCCTCGCTGACGCCGGAGCCGAGCATGCGCTCACTTCCTGACGTGGCCACCACGGCCGCCCAGTCGCTGCCGTAGCCCTGTGCGCCCTGCGGCGCACTCATGGGCGTCCGGTCCTGCGGCAGCCGGTCGTCCGCACCCACGAGGCGCAGCCGCTGGGTTCGGCACGGCGCTTCGCCGGGCAGCAGCCGGCGTGCGTAGCATTGCTGCAACACGTCTTCGGCCATGGCGCGGTAAGTCGTCCACTTGCCGCCGGTCACCGTGACCAGGCCGCTGGCGCTGACCTGCACCGTGTGCTCGCGGCTGATCTTCTTGGTCGCGGCGTCGTCGCCCGAGGGCTTGACCAGCGGGCGCAGGCCGACCCAGCAGCTCAGGATGTCGCGGCGCGTGGGCGGCCGCGCCAGGTAACGGGCCGACTCATGCAGGATGAAGTCCAGCTCTTCCGCGAACGGGCGCGGCTCGTAGGGCAAGTCCTGGCGCGGCGTGTCGGTCGTGCCGAGGATCAGCTTGCCGAGCCAGGGCACGGCAAAGAGCACGCGCCCGTCCGCCGTTTTGGGCACCAGCAACGCGTGGTCGGTCGGCATGAACGAGCGATCGACCACCGCGTGCACACCCTGGCTGGGCGCGACGATGGGCGCAACCGGCCGGGCCAGGGCCTGGGCGTCCTGGGCGCGCAGCTGGTCGACCCAGACGCCTGTGGCATTGACCACGCAACCGGCGCGCACGGTGTGCACGGCCCCGGTCTCGCGGTCTTCCAAGGTGATGCCGACGACTTTGCCGCTTTCGTGCACGAGGCCCGTGGCCGCGCAGTAGTTGATCGCCAGCGCCCCATGCCGCGCCGCCGTGCGCGCCAGCGCCAGCGCCAGCCGCGCATCGTCGAACTGGCCGTCCCAGTACAAGACGCCGCCCTTGAGACCCTGCGGCCGGATGTTGGGCAGGGCCGACATCACGCCGCCACGCGACAGGAAGCGCGTGGAACCCAGGCCCGCGTCGCCGGCCAGCAGGTCGTACGCCTTGAGGCCGGCACCGTAGAACGGCCCCTCCCACAGCGCATAGCAAGGCATCACGAAGGCCAGCGGCTGGGCCAGGTGCGGCGCGTTGTGCAAGAGCGTGGTGCGCTCGTGCAACGCCTCGCGCACGAGGCCCACATTGCCCTGGGCCAGATAGCGCACGCCGCCATGCACGAGCTTGGTGGCGCGCGAGGACGTTCCCTTGGCGAAGTCGTGCGACTCCACCAGCAAGGTGCGCAGCCCGCGCGAGGCCGCGTCCACGGCCACGCCCAGGCCGGTGGCGCCACCGCCGACGATGGCGATGTCGAAAGCCGGCGCGGCACCGAGGGCCGCGAACAGGGCCGCGCGCTCGGTGGCCAAAGGGGTGGAAGAAGGACTGGAGCTCATCGGATGGTGGGGCCGCCTGCGGCGCGGTTGGCGTCGCGCGGCCCGGGTGTGTGCGCCCGGTAGGGGCGCCGCCGATTATCGGGCCTTGCCCGCCTTCCACGCGTTCAGCAGCGTGTCGTAGGCGATCGTCTCGCCCTTGGGCTTCTCGTTGGCCAGCTTGGCCCATGGCGCCTGCTTGTCCGACAGCCACTTCTTCGGATCCTCGCGCTTGTTCAGCTTGGGCGCGCAACGGGCCATGCCGGCGCGCTCGAGCCGCGCCATCACGTCGTCCATCTCCTTGGACAGCGTGTCCATGGCGGCCTGCGGCGTCTTCTCGCCGGTGACGGCCTGGGCCACGTTCTTCCACCAGAGCTGGGCCAGCTTGGGGTAGTCGGGCACGTTGGTGCCGGTCGGGCTCCAGGCCACGCGCGCGGGGCTGCGGTAGAACTCCACCAGGCCGCCGAGCTTGGGCGCCATGTCGGTCATGGCCTTGCTCTGGATGTCGCTCTCGCGGATCGGCGTCAGGCCCACGATGGTCTTCTTCAGGCTCACGGTCTTGGCCGTCACGAACTGCGCGTAGAGCCAGGCGGCGGCCGTCTTGTCGGCGTTGTGGCCCGAGAAGAAGGTCCACGAGCCCACGTCCTGGTAGCCGTTCTGCATGCCCTGCTTCCAGTACGGGCCGTTCGGGCCGGGCGCCATGCGCCACTTGGGCGTGCCGTCGGCATTGACCACGGGCAGGCCGGGCTTGGTCATGTCGGCCGTGAAGGCCGTGTACCAGAAGATCTGCTGCGCGATCTGGCCCTGGGCCGGCACCGGGCCGGCCTCGCCGAAGGTCATGCCGGTGGCTTCCTTGGGCGCGTACTTCTTCATCCAGTCCACGTACTTGGTCAGGGCGTAGACGGCGGCCGGCGAGTTGGTGGCGCCGCCGCGCTCCACGCTGGCGCCCACGGGCGTGCACTTGTCGTCGGCCACGCGGATGCCCCACTCGTCGATCGGCAGGCCGTTGGGCGCGCCGATGTCGGCCGTGCCGGCCATGGACAGCCAGGCGTCGGTGAAGCGCCAACCCAGCGACGGGTCTTTCTTGCCGTAGTCCATGTGGCCGTAGATGGGCTTGCCGTCGATCTGCTTGACGTCGTTGGTGAAGAACTCGGCGATGTCCTCGTAGGCGCTCCAGTTCAGCGGCACGCCCAGGTCGTAGCCGTACTTGGCCTTGAACTTGTCCTTGATGTCGGGCCGCGCGAACAGGTCGGCGCGGAACCAGTACAGGTTGGCGAACTGCTGGTCTGGCAGCTGGTAGAGCTTGCCGTCCGGCGCGGTCGTGAACTTGGTGCCGATGAAGTCCTTCAGGTCCAGCCCTGGGTTCGTGAAGTCCTTGCCGGCGCCTGCCATGTAGTCGGTCAGGTTCATGATCTTGCCGTAGCGGTAGTGCGTGCCGATCAGGTCGGAGTCGCTGATCCAGCCGTCGTAGATGCTCTTGCCCGACTGCATCGAGGTCTGCAGCTTCTCGACCACGTCGCCTTCCTGGATCAGATCGTGCTTGACGGCGATGCCCGTGATCTCGGTGAAGGCCTTGGCCAGCGTCTTGCTCTCGTACTCGTGCGTGGTGATGGTCTCGGAGACGACCGAGATCTCCTTGACGCCCTTGGCCTGCAGCTTCTTGGCGGCCTCGATGAACCACTTCATCTCGGCCATCTGCTGGTCCTTGCTGAGCGTGGAGGGCTGGAATTCGCTGTCCACCCACTTCTGGGCCTCGGCCTCGCCGGCCCAGGCCGGCAGTCCGGCCGCCGCCAGCGCGGCGGCCAATGCGATCGCGTTGAACTTCATGGTGCTTGTCTCCTCGATGTGCTTCCCCGTCTGCGGTGCGGGTGACCACGGCCCCGGGGAAGCATCCGGGCCGGTTGCCCCTGAATTCGTCAGCCCTTGCGCATCACCAGCGCCAGCACGGCCACGGAAACCACGAAGCTGATCCATACGCTGGGCGGGCTCTCCAGCGACAGCCATTCCATGAGCTTCTCGCCCAGGCCCACAAAGGCCAGGTTGATCCAGGCCGCCGCCATCAGCCCGATGAACAGACGGTCGCCGCGCGTGGTGGCGATCGGCAGCCAGCCCTTGCGCAGCACGGTGGGAGACTTGAGCTCCCAGACCGTCATGCCGGCCAGCATCAGCGCGATGCAGATGAAGAAGACGGCCACCGGGGTGGTCCAGACCATCCAGTCGAACATCAGACCCTCCTTAAACGCGGCCCATCGCAAAGCCCTTGGCGATGTAGTGCCGCACGAACCAGATCACGATGGCGCCCGGCACGATGGTCAGCACGCCGGCCGCAGCCAGCGTCGCCCAGTCCATGCCCGAGGCCGACACCGTGCGCGTCATCGTCGCCACGATGGGCTTGGCGTTCACGCTGGTCAGCGTGCGCGCCAGCAGCAGCTCGACCCAGCTGAACATGAAGCAGAAGAAGGCCGCCACGCCCACGCCGGCCTTGATCAGCGGCAGAAAGATGGTCAGGAAGAAGCGCGGGAAGCTGTAGCCGTCGATGTAGGCCGTCTCGTCGATCTCGCGCGGGATGCCGCTCATGAAGCCTTCCAGGATCCAGACCGCCAGCGGCACGTTGAACACCAGGTGCGCCAGCGCCACGGCCAGGTGGGTGTCCATGAGGCCCACCGTGGTGTAGAGCTGGAAGAAGGGCAGCAGGAACACCGCAGGCGGCGTCATGCGGTTGGTCAGCAGCCAGAAGAACACGTGCTTGTCGCCCAGGAAGCTGTAGCGGCTGAAGGCATAGGCCGCCGGCAGCGCCACCGTGACCGAGATCACGGTGTTGATGGCCACGTAGATCAGGCTGTTGATGTAGCCCGAGTACCAGGACGCATCGGTGAAGATGGTGCGGTAGTTGTCCCAGGTGAATTGCTGCGGCCACAGGCTGAAGCTGGACAGGATCTCCTGGTTGGTCTTGAAGGACATCATGACCATCCAGTAGATGGGCAGGATGGCGAACACCAGGTAGGCGATCAGGAAGACTGCGCGCTTCTTCGACAGCTCAGCCATGGCCGGCTCCTTCCTTGTCGGCCGTGCCCACGCGCTGCATCCAGTTGTAGAGCATGAAGCACAGCAGCAGGATGATCAGGAAGTAGACCAGCGAGAAGGCCGCCGCCGGGCCCAGGTCGAACTGCCCCACGGCCTTTTGCGTGAGGTACTGGGACAGGAAGGTCGTCGCGTTGCCGGGGCCGCCACCGGTCAGCACGAAGGGCTCGGTGTAGATCATGAAGCTGTCCATGAAGCGCAGCAGCACCGCGATCATGAGCACGCCGCGCATCTTGGGCAGCTGGATGTAGCGGAACACCGCGAGCTTGCTCGCGCCGTCGATGCGCGCGGCCTGGTAGTAGGCATCGGGGATGCTGCGCAGGCCCGCGTAGCACAGCAGCGCCACCAGCGGCGTCCAGTGCCACACGTCCATCACCAGCACCGTGACCCAGGCATGGGTGGCGTCGCCCGTGTAGCTGTAGTCGAAGCCCAATTGCTGCAGCGTGTGGCCCAGCAGGCCGATGTCGGCCCGGCCGTAGATCTGCCAGATCGTGCCCACCACGTTCCAGGGGATCAGCAGCGACAGGGCCACCAGCACCAGCACCGCGCTGGCTTTCCAGCCCTGCGCAGGCATGGACAGCGCGAGCAGGATGCCCAGCGGGATCTCCACCGCCAGCACGGCCAGCGAGAAGCCGATCTGGCGCAGCAGTGCGCCGTGCAGCTCCTCGTCACGCAGCACGCTGGCGAACCACTCCGTGCCCACGAACACGCGCCGCTCGGGGCTGATGATGTCCTGCACCGAATAATTCACCACCGTCATGAGCGGCAGGATGGCGCTGAAAGCCACGCAGATGAACACTGGCAGCACCAGCAGCCAGGCCTTCTGGTTCAAAGGTTTCGGTGTCGTCATGCTACAAGCTCCTCGTTGCGGTACAGGCAGGTGTGCGGGCCCAGCACCTGCAGCCAGGCTGTGGCACCAACCGCCGGCGCGGGCACGCCAGGCGCCAGCCGCGCCTTGAGCACCTGCTCGCCGCTGCGCGCCGTGAGCAACTGGTAAGTGCCCACGTCCTGCAACTGCGTGACCGTGGCGGGCAGCGCGCCGGGCGCCTCGGCCGCGGCCAGCACCAGGTACTCGGGCCGCACGCCCAAGGTGAGTGGGCCGTCGGCCAGGCCCGCAGGCGCCGCGCCGAGCGAGCGCCCAGCCGCTTGCAGCACACCGCCCTGGCGCTGCGCGGCCACGAAATTCATGCCCGGCGAGCCGATGAAGTGGCCGACGAAGGTGTGGCGCGGCCGCTCGAACAGTTCCGAAGCGCTGCCCACCTGCACGGCGCGCCCGCGTGTCATGACCACCACCTGGTCGGCGAAGGTCAGCGCCTCGACCTGGTCGTGCGTGACATAAATCAGCGTGAGCTTCAGCTCGTGGTGGATCTGCTTGAGCTTGCGCCGCAGCTGCCATTTGAGGTGCGGGTCGATCACCGTGAGCGGCTCGTCGAACAGCACGGCGCTGACGTCCTCGCGCACCAGGCCGCGGCCCAGCGAGATCTTCTGCTTGGCGTCGGCCGCCAGCCCCGCGGCGCGCTGGCCCAGCTGGCCCGACAGTTCCAGCATCTCCGCGATGCGGCCCACGCGCTCCTTGATGCGCTGCGGTGCCACGCCGCGGTTGCGCAGCGGAAAGGCCAGGTTCTCGCCCACCGTCATCGTGTCGTAGATGACCGGGAACTGGAACACCTGGGCGATGTTGCGCTGCTGCGGCGACTCGGCCGTGACCTCACGGCCGTCGAACAGCACGCGGCCCTGCGACGGCCGCACGAGGCCCGAGACGATGTTGAGCAAAGTGGTCTTGCCGCAGCCCGAGGGGCCCAGCAAGGCGTAGGCGCCGCCGTCTTCGAAGGCCATCTGCAGCGGCAGCAGCGCGTAGTCGCTGTCCTGCTGCGGGTTGGCCTTGTAGGCGTGGGCGAGGTCGAGGTCGATGCGGGCCATGGCGTCTTCCTCAGCCGACCCGCGCGGGCGCCACCAGCAGCGCGCCCTGCGCGTCGAAGGCATAGGCCTGCTCGGGCGCCAGATGCAGCGCGATGCGGCTGCCCAGTGCGAAGTCGTGCACACCGGTCAGCTGCGCCACGAGCTCGCCGGCCACGGTGGCCACGTGCACGAAGGTGTCTGACCCGGAGATCTCGGCCAGTTCCACCTGGCCGGGAAGTGCAAGATCGCCGGGCCGCGGCTGCACGCGCAGTGCCGAGGCGCGCACGCCCACGGTCACGGCCGCGCCCGCATCCGATGGCAGCCGCAGCGGCAGGTGCACACCGCCGGGCAACAGCACGCCAGAGGCGTCGACACGGCCGGCCAGCAGGTTCATGGGCGGGTCGCTGAAGGCGCGGGCCACGCGGATCGAGGCCGGCCGGTGGAACACCTCGGCCGTGGGCCCGTACTGCAGCAACTCCCCCGCGTCGAGGACGGCCGTGTAGCCGCCCAGCAGCAGGGCCTCGGTCGGCTCGGTCGTGGCGTAGACCACGGTGGATTCGCCGGCCGCGAACAGGCTGACCAATTCCTCGCGCAGCTCTTCGCGCAGCTTGTAGTCCAGGTTCACCAGCGGCTCGTCCAGCAGCAGCAGCGGCGCGCCCTTGGCCAGCGCGCGCGCCATGGCCACGCGCTGCTGCTGGCCGCCCGAGAGCTCGGCCGGCAGGCGCTGCAGGAAGGGCGCGATGTGCAGCCGGTCCGCCAGTTCCTGCACGCGCTGGGCGATGGCGGCGCGGTCGAGCCGGCCCTGCAGCTTGAGCGGCGAGGCGATGTTCTCGGCGACCGTCATCGAGGGGTAGTTGATGAACTGCTGGTAGACCATGGCCACCTGACGCTCGCGCACCGGCACGCCCGTCACGTCCTGCCCGTCCACGCGCACCCGGCCGGTGCTGGGCTGGTCCAGGCCGGCCATGATGCGCATGAGGCTGGTCTTTCCGGCCTGCGTGGCGCCGAGCAGCACGGACACCGCCCCGCTGTGCAGCGTGAGATCGAGCGGGCGCAGCCAGGTCTCGGCGCCCACGTTCTTGCCCATCTGCTCCAGCGAAAGCTGCATGGCTGGCCTGTCTCCGGTTCTGTTCGGTTTTGAGCATTCTTGTTCGGTCCTGTCGCAAATTCCTCCTGATTTACCCTTGACGCCTTTCCTTTTCTTTCGTCTTAAAGTGCACCGCGCTGTGACCATGACCACCAATCCCCGCCAGGTCGCCCTGCTGCAGGCCGTGCAACGCCAGGGCTCGGTGATGCTGGACGACCTGTCGGCCAAGCTGGGCGTGAGCCTGCAGACCGTGCGCCGCGACGTGCAGCGCCTGGCCGACGAGGGGCTGCTGGCGCGCTTCCACGGCGGCGTGCGCGTGGCCGGCTCGACGGTGGAAAACATCGCCCACGGCCAGCGCCAGACCCTGCATGCCGAAGGCAAGGCGCGTATCGCCCGCGCGGTGGCGCGCGAGGTGCCCAACGACTGCTCGCTGATCCTCAACATCGGCACCACCACCGAAGCCATCGCCCAGGCGCTGCTGCGCCACACCGGGCTGCGCGTGATCACCAACAACCTCAACGTGGCGCTGATCCTGTCGGCCAATCCCCAGTGCGAGGTGATCGTCGCCGGCGGGGTGCTGCGCGGGCGCGACCGCGGCGTGGTCGGCGAGGCGGCGATCGACTTCATCCGCCAGTTCAAAGTGGACATCGCGCTGGTCGGCATCTCCGGCATCGAGGCCGATGGCACGCTGCGCGACTACGACTACCGCGAGGTCAAGGTCTCGCAGGCCATCATGGCCCATGCGCGCGAGGTCTGGCTGGCGGCCGACCACAGCAAGTTCAACCGGCCGGCGATGGTGGAGGTGGCGCGGCTGTCGGGCATCGACCGGCTGTTCACCGACGCGCCCGTGCCCGAGCCCTTTCCAGCGTTGCTGCACGACGCTCAGGTACGCTGCCACGTCGCGAACTGAACGGAGACATCCATGACCTACCTGCTCGCCCTGGACCAGGGCACCTCGAGTTCGCGCAGCATCGTGTTCGACGCCCGTGGCCAGGTCGTGGCCAGCGCACAGCAGGAGCTGCCGCAGATCTACCCGCAGCCCGGCTGGGTCGAGCACGATCCGGCGCTGATCTGGAGCACGCAGCTGGCCACGGCGCGTGAGGTGCTGGCCAAGGCCGGCCTGGCCGCGCGCGACATCCGCGCCCTGGGCATCACCAACCAGCGCGAGACCACGGTGCTGTGGAGCCGCCAAACCGGCCAGCCCGTGCACCACGCCATCGTCTGGCAGGACCGGCGCGGCGAGCCGCTGTGCGCCGAGCTGCGGGCGCAGGGCAAGGCCGAATTCGTGCGCGAGCGCACCGGCCTGCTCATCGACGCCTACTTCTCGGCCACCAAGCTGCGCTGGCTGCTGGACCACGTGCCCGGCGCCCGCGCGCAGGCCGACCGCGGCGAACTGGCGTTCGGCACCGTGGACAGCTGGCTGGTCTGGCAGCTCACCGGCGGCCGCGTGCACGCCACCGACGTCACCAACGCCGCGCGCACCATGCTGTTCGACGTGCACCGCAACCGCTGGGACCCGGAACTGCTCGCGCTGCTGGACATCCCCGCCAGCCTGCTGCCCGAGGTGCATCCCTCGGCCGCGTTGTTCGGCGAGGTGCAGGCCGACCTGCTCGGGCACGCTGTGCCGATCGCCGGCATCGCGGGCGACCAGCAGGCCGCGCTGTTCGGCCAGGCCTGCTTCACGCCCGGCCTGGCGAAAAACACCTATGGCACGGGCTGCTTCATGCTCATGCACACGGGCGCGCAGGCGCTGCATTCGCGCAACGGTCTGATCACCACCAGCGCGGCGCAGACGGATGGCAGTCCCGAGTACGCGCTCGAGGGGGGCGTGTTCGTGGCCGGTGCGGTCGTGCAGTGGCTGCGCGACGGCCTGCGCGCCATCGAGAGCAGCGGCGAGGTTCAGGCCCTGGCGCAGAGCGTCCCCGATGCGGGCGGCGTGATGGTGGTGCCGGCCTTCACGGGCCTGGGCGCACCTTACTGGAAGCCCGATGCGCGCGGCACCATCACGGGCCTGTCGCGCGGCAGCACGCTGGCCCACATCGCGCGCGCCTCGCTGGAGAGCATCGCCTACCAGAGCGCGGCGCTGCTGGAAGCCATGAGCCGCGACGCCGTGGCCGCCGGCAGCCCGCCGCTGGCCGAGTTGCGTGTGGACGGCGGGGCCGCCGTCAACGACATGCTCATGCAATTCCAGGCCGACCTGCTCGGCATCCCGGTGCTGCGCCCGGCCGTGACCGAGACCACGGCGCTGGGCGCGGCCTACCTGGCCGGGCTGGCGACCGGCGTGTTCGCGGGCCGCGACGAACTGGCAAGCCTGTGGCGCGTGGAACGGCGCTTTCTTCCGACCCTGTCGCGCTCCCAGGCGGCCGAGCGCATGCAGGCCTGGGAACACGCGGTACGCCAGGCCACGGCCGCGTAGACTCGCGGGCCGATGCCGCCCGCCCTCCCCCTGCCCCGCCGCCAGCTGCTGCTCGGCGCCTGCGCCGGCCTGGCGCTCGCCGCCTGCGGCCACGCCGTGGCGCCGGCCGCAGTGCGCAGCCCAGGGCTGCGCCTGATCGGCGAGGCCACGCTGCCGCACCGCCTGCGCTTCGGTGGCAGCACGGTCGGCGGGCTCTCGGGCCTGGACTACGACCCCGCGCAAGACCTCTGGGTGGCCATCAGCGACGACCCGGGCGACGCGCGCTTCTACACACTGCGCCTGCCACTCACGCCCGACCGGCTCGGCCCGCCCGAACTGCTGGACGTCGTGCGGCTCGATGCCCCCAAGCGCCCCGACGCCGAATCCATCCGCTGGCGTCCCGCCACCGGCACCGTGCTGTGGTCCACCGAGGGCGATGTGCGCCATGGCGTGGCACCGTCATTCCACGAGTCCACGCGCGAGGGCCGGCTGCTGCGCAGCTTCGCGCTGCCGCCCCATTTCGCGCCCGGTCCGCAGGGCCAGCGCGGCCCGCGGCACAACCTGGGCTTCGAAGGCCTGGCGCTGACGCCGGACGGCCGCCAGGCCTGGCTGGCGATGGAGAACGCGCTCGTGCAGGACGGCCCCGAGCCCACGCTGCAGCAGATGGGCGGCCCTTGCCGCTTCACGCTGTTCGACCTGGCCAGCGGCCGCGCGCTGGCGCAGCGCGCCTACATCCCCGAGGCCATCCCGCAAGCGCCCAAGGCACCAGGGCTGTACGCCGACAACGGTGTCTCCGAGATCCTGATGCTGGACGCGCAGCGCATGCTGGTGCTGGAACGCGCCTATGCCATGGGCGTGGGCAATACGCTGCGGCTGTACCGCGTGGACCTGGCCAGCGGCGACGACACGCTGGCGCTGGACCCGCTCGTGCCGGGTCGCTTCCGACCGCTGGCCAAGACGCTGGTGGCCGACCTGTCGGCCTACCTCGCTGGGCCGCAAGGATCGGGCCTGTCGCGGCTGGACAATACCGAATCGCTGGCCTGGGGCCCGCTGCTGCCGGCCACGGCCGACCGTCCCGCCCAGCGCACGCTGGTGCTGCTCAGCGACGACAACTTCAACCCCGCGCAGGTCACGCAGTTCGTGGCCTTCGCCCTCACGGAACCCATGTGATGTCCACTTCTCTCGACACGACCATCGCCTTCATTGGGGGCGGCAACATGGCCAGCGCCATCATCGGCGGCCTGGTCCGCCAGGGCTTGCCGGCCGAGCGCGTGCGCGTGGTCGAGCCCTTCGCCGAGACAAGGGCCAAACTGCTGGCCGACCACGGCGTGCAGGCGATGGAACAGGCCGGCCCGGCGCTGGCCGACGCCGCCCTCGTGGTCTGGGCCGTCAAGCCCCAGGTGTTCGCCGAGGCCGCCGCGCCCGTGCGCGCCCATGCCACCGGCGCGCTGCACTTGAGCGTGGCAGCGGGCATCCGCAGCGACAGCATCGCACGCTGGCTGGGCACCGAGCGCATCGTGCGGGCCATGCCCAACACGCCCGCGCTGGTGGGCCTGGGCACGACCGGCCTGTACGCCCGGGACGCCGTCAGCGCGGCCGACCGCACCCAGGTCGAGCAGGTCATCGCCACCACAGGCGCCGCGCTGTGGGTGGAACAGGAAGCCCAGCTCGACGCCGTGACCGCGCTGTCGGGCTCGGGCCCCGCCTACGTGTTCTATTTCCTCGAAGCCATGGTGCAGGCTGGAACGGGCATGGGCCTGTCGGCAGCGCAGGCGCAGCAACTGGCCATCGGCACCTTCGCGGGCGCCGGGGAACTCGCGCGCCGCTCCGACGAACCGCTGGCCACGCTGCGCCAGCGCGTGACCTCCAAGGGTGGCACGACCCATGCGGCGATCACGTCCATGCAGGAAGCCGGCGTGGGCCCGGCCTTCGAACGCGCGATGCGGGCCGCCGAACAACGCGCCCGAGAACTGGGCGACGAGTTCGGCAAGGCCTGAGCTTCAGGCGAAGGTGTAGCCCGCCACGATGCCGGCGAACACCGCGAAGCCCAGCCAGTGGTTGAGCCGGAAGGCCTTGAAGCAGCCTTCGCGCGTGCGGTCGTGGATCAGCGTGGCGTGCCAGACCACCTGGGCCGCGGCGGCCGCGATGCCGGCCAGGAACAGCCAGCCCGGCACCAAGGGCCGCAGCGCCAGCGTCCAGATCGCCAGGAACAGCGCATAGCTCGCCAGCACGCCCACCACGTCGAAACGGCCCAGCGTGATGGCCGAGGTCTTCATGCCGATCTTGAGGTCGTCGTCGCGGTCGACCATGGCGTACTCGGTGTCGTAGGCGATCACCCAGAACAGGTTGCCCAGCAGCAGCAGCCAGGCCAGCGGCGGCACGCTGGCCCAGGCGGCCTGCAGGCTGAACGCGCCACCGCTCGTGAACAGCTCCCAGGCCGGCCCGCCGCGCACGGCCGAGAACGCCATTGGGATGCCGAAGGAAAAGGCCACGCCCAGCACGGCCTGCGGCATGGAAACGTAGCGCTTGGCGAACGGGTAGACCAGCGTGACGGCCAGCGCCACGAACGACCAGGCGGTGGTGGCCAGGTTGGTCGTCAGCACCAGGCCGAAAGCGGCCAGCGCCAGCACCGCGCCCACCGCCAGCGCCTCGCGTGGCGCGATCCGGCCGCTGGTCACGGGCCGCTGGGCCGTGCGCTTGACGTGGCGATCGAAGTCGCGGTCGGCCACGTCGTTGACGCAGCAGCCCGCGCTGCGCATGAGGATGGTGCCGAGCGTGAACACGGCCAGCAGGTGCCAGCCCGGGAAGCCACCGGCCGCGATCCACAGTGCGCCCAGCGAGGGCCACAGCAGCAGCAGCCAGCCCGCGGGGCGGTTCCAGCGGATCAGGTCCAGGTACAGCGCCAGCCGCCCGGGGGCAGCCGGTGCAGGCAGGGTCGCGGCCAATTACTCCTCGAGCAGCGAGCGCAGCATCCAGGCGGTCTGCTCGTGCACGGTCAGGCGCTGGGTCAGCAGGTCGGCCGTGGGCTCGTCGCTGGCCTTGTCGGCGATGGGGAACAGTTCTCGCGCCGTGCGGGCCACGGCCTCGTGGCCCTTGACCAGGATGCGCACCATCTCGAGCGCCGCCGGCGGCTCGGTCGGCGCGTCGGCCAGGGAGGTCAGCTGGCCGAACTGGGCGTAGGAGCCCGGCGCCTTGTGGCCCAGCGAGCGGATGCGCTCGGCCACCGGGTCCACAGCGTTCCACAGCTCCGTGTACTGGGCCATGAACATCGCGTGCAGCGTGTTGAACATGGGGCCGGTCACGTTCCAGTGGAAGTTGTGCGTGGTCAGGTACAGCGTGTAGGTGTCGGCCAGCAGGCGCGACAGGCCCTTGGCGATGGCTTCGCGGTCCTTCTCGCTGATGCCGATGTTGATCGAGGGGGCGCCGCCGGTGGGCAGTGCGAGGACCGCAGATGCGCTGGACTTCTTCTTGGCCATGTCGTGCTCCTGTTGAGGCAAAGGGTGGTTTTTTAACATGCGGGCGTGTCGCGGCGACACCAAGGCGGGCTATGCCGGCGATAGCCTCGCGGCGGATCAGGACAGGCGCTTCACGCCGGGCAGCTCGCAGGCGTAGATCGCGTTGCGCAGCGCGGCGATGGCCTCGTAGCGCGTGAAGCTGCGGCGCCAGGCCAGCACCACGCGTCTTGTGGGCGGGTCGCCGTCGAAGGGCAGGTACTTCACATAGGGCTCGTCCGCCCGCTTGCGCTTGCCCTTGTGTTCCAGCGCCTCGCTGGGCACGCCCAGGCGCGGCACCAGGGTCACGCCCATGCCGGCGGCCACCATGTGCTTGATGGTCTCCAGCGAGGAGCCCTCGAAGCTGCGGCGGATGCCTTCGGCGTCGCTGGAAAAGCGCGCGAACTCTGGGCAGACCTCCAGCACGTGGTCCCGAAAGCAATGGCCGTTGCCCAGCAACAGCATGGTCTCGGCCTTGAGCTGCTGGGCCGTGATGTGGCTCTGCGCCGCCAGCGGGTGGCTGGTGGGTACCACGGCCACGAAGGGCTCGTCGTAAAGCGGCGCGATGGCCAGGCCCGCGTCGGGAAAGGGCTCGGCCATGATGGCGCAGTCCAGCTCGCCCGTGCGCACCGACTCCAGCAGCTTGACCGTGAAGTTCTCCTGCAGCATGAGCGGCATCTGCGGCGTGCGCGCAATGGCGTTGCGCACGAGGTCGGGCAGCAGGTAGGGCGCGATGGTGTAGATCACGCCGAGCTTGAGCGGGCCGGCCAGAGGGTCCTTGCCGCGCTTGGCGATCTCCTTGATGTTGGCCGCCTGCTCCAGCACGCTCTGCGCCTGGCGCACGATCTCCTCGCCCAGCGGCGTGACCGTGACCTCGTTGGCGCTGCGCTCGAACAGCTTCAGGTCCAGCTCCTCCTCGAGCTTCTTGATGGCCACCGACAGCGTGGGCTGCGAGACGAAGCAGGCCTCGGCGGCCTTGCCGAAGTGCTTCTCCCGCGCGACGGCAACGATGTACTTCAGCTCGGTAAGTGTCATGCCGCGTATTGTCGCGTCCGGCGCTAGGCCTTGAGAAATTCCGCCTTCCCGCCCAGCCATCTCTGCACATGGCGTTCGGCCAGCAGGGGGTGGTCGTCCAGCATGCGCGGCGCGAGTTCGCGCGCCCAGGCCAGCAGGTCTGCGTCCTCCTCCAGGTTGGCGAAGCGCAGCAGCGGCGCGCCGGACTGGCGTTCGCCCAGGAACTCGCCCGGGCCGCGGATCTCCAGGTCGCGCCGCGCGATTTCGAAACCGTCGGTGGTCTCGGCCATGGCCTTGAGCCGCGCGCGCGCCGTCTCGCCCAGGCGCGGCGCATCGCCCGTCGAATACAGCAGCACGCAGGCCGAGGCCGCCGCGCCGCGGCCCACGCGCCCGCGCAACTGGTGCAGCTGCGACAGGCCGAAGCGCTCGGCATGCTCGATGACCATCAGCGAGGCGTTGGGCACGTCCACGCCGACCTCGATCACCGTGGTGCTGACCAGCACGCCCATCAGGCCTTCGGTGAACAGCGCCATGACGGCCTTCTTCTCCGCAGGCGCCATGCGCGCGTGCAGCAGGCCGACCAGCACGCCGGGCAGCGCATCGGACAGCTCGGCATGCGTGGCCGTGGCGTTGACGAGGTCGATGGCCTCGCTCTCCTCGATCAGCGGGCAGACCCAGTAGACCTGCCGGCCCTCGCGCAGCTGCTCGCCGATGCGCGCGACCACCTCGTCGCGCCGTCCCTCGTGCACCACGCGCGTGACCACGGGCGTGCGGCCGGGCGGCAGCTCGTCGATGGGGGAGACGTCCAGGTCGGCGTAATAGCTCATGGCCAGCGTGCGCGGAATCGGCGTGGCGCTCATCATGAGCAGGTGCGGCTCCTGGCCTTCGTGGGCCAGCTTGGCCCGCAGCGCCAGCCGCTGCGCTACGCCGAAGCGGTGCTGCTCGTCGATCACGGCCAGCGCCAGGCGCTGGAAATGCACCTTGTCCTGGATCACGGCGTGCGTGCCCACGACCAGTGCCGCCTCGCCGCTGGCGATGCGCGCGAGCTGGGTCTCGCGGTCCCTCTTCTTCTGGCCGCCGCCCAGCCAGGCGATGCCCCGGCCGCGGGCGGCCAGCAGCGGCTCCAGCCAGTCGGCGAGCTTGCGAAAGTGCTGCTCGGCCAGGATCTCGGTCGGCGCCATCAGCGCGCACTGCCAGCCGGCGTCCATGCAGACGGCCGCCGCCAGCGCGGCGACCACCGTCTTGCCCGAACCCACGTCGCCTTGCAGCAGCCGGTGCATGGGCTGGGGCCGGGCCAGGTCGGCTGCGATCTCGGCCACCACGCGCTGCTGCGCGCCGGTCAGCGCGAACGGCAGCGCGGCCAGCAAGCCGTCGCGCACGCCATCTGCGGTCGCGGGCAGGCTCGGCGCGCGCAGCCTGTCACGTTCGCGCTTGGCCGCCAGTTGCGAGAGCTGCTGCGCCAGCAACTCCTCGGCCTTCAGGCGCTGCCAGGCCGGGTGGCTGCGGTCTTCCAGCGCGGCCAGCGACACCGCGGGCGTGGGATGGTGCAGGAAGTCGAGCGCGGCACGCAGGCTCCAGGGCTGCGGCCTTGGCAGGGTTTCGGACAGGTCGGCCCGCGCCAGACCTGCCAGCACGGCCTTGCGCAGGTAGCTCTGCGGCAGGCCGGCGGTCGTCGGGTACACGGGCGTCAGCGCGGTCGGCAGTTCGCCCGTGTCGGGCCGAAACTGCGGGTGCAGCATCTGCCGCCCGGCGAAGCCGCCGCGCACCTCGCCACGCACGCGGATGCGGGCGCCCGGTGCCAGCGACTTCTGGTGCGAGGGGTAGAAGCTGAAGAAGCGCAGCAGGCAGCGGTCGGTACCGTCGTCCACGGTCACGAGCAGCTGGCGCCGCGGGCCGGGCCGGATCTCGCTGCCGACCACGGTGGCGGCGATCTGCACGGTGTCGCCGTCGTGCGTGTCGGCCAGGCGGACGATGCGTGTCTCGTCCTCGTAGCGCAGCGGCAGGTGCAGGGCCAGATCGATGGGGCGGCGCAGTCCCAGCTTGTGCAGCGCCCGCTGCGCCGGGCTCTCGCGCGGTCGTTCGGCCGGCACGCTCAGCAGAGGTCCTTCAGTGCCGCAGCCGCGTCCGGAAAGCGAAAGGCAAAGCCGCTGCCCAGCAGCCGCCGGGGCAGTACCCGCTGGCCCGCGGTCAGCAGTTCGGCCTGCTCGCCCAACACCAGGCGCAGCGGCAGGCCCGGCGTGGGCAGCCAGCTGGGTCGCCCGAGCTGGCGCGCGGCCATGCGGCTGAACTCCGCCTGGCGCAGCACGCCGGGCGCAGTGACGTTGTAGACCGGCGTGCCCGGCGGCGCGCCCTCGGCCAAGCCCCAGGTGTGGGCCATCGCCCCGAGCACGTCCTGCACATGGACCCAGCTGAACCACTGCCGCCCTCCGGCCAGCGGCCCGCCCAGGCCCAGCCGGACGGGCAGCAGCATCTGCGGCAGCGCACCTTCGCGCCCCAGCACCACGCCCAGCCGCAAGCGCACCACCGCCACACCCAGGTCGGCCGCGCGCAGCGCGGCCTGCTCCCAGCGCTGGCACAGCTCGGACATGAAGACCGGTTGGGGTGGCGCTTCCTCGGTCAGCGGGGTGTCGTCGCCCGGCGCCTGCACGCCGTAATACCCCACGGCAGAGGCCTGCAGCAGCAGCCAGGGTTTGCGGGGCAGTGTGGCCATCCACCCGACCAGTTGCTGCGTGAGACCCTCGCGGCTCGCGAGCAGCGTGGCGCGCCGCGCCGCCGTCCAGGGCCAGCCCAGGATGCGTGCGCCGGCGAGGTTGATGACCACGTCGCAGGGCGGCAGCGCGCCCAGCGACGCCACGCACGTCACGCCGTGCCCCAGACGCCGTGCCGCGGCGGCCGGGTCGCGCGTCCATACGCTCACGCTATGGCCGTCACGCACCAGCGCCTCGGCCAGCAGCCGGCCGATGAAGCCGGTGCCGCCCGTGAGCAGCACCCGTTGCGGGGTCGTGCCGAAGCGGATCGGGTCGCTCGCAGAGGTCATGGGCCGGCATTGTGCCCGCCGCCTGCGGCGCCATGGGAGAATCGCGCCCTTCTTGGAACGGGCCCGTCCGGCCCTCAAGCCATGCGCGCTTACACCCTGTCCGATTTCGATTTCACGCTGCCGCCCGACCTCGTGGCCCAGCACCCCGCCCCGGAACGCAGCGCCTCACGCCTGCTCGACGGCCGCGGCCCCACCCCCATCGACCGCATCTTCCGTAGCCTGCCCGAGCTGCTGCAGGCCGGCGACCTGCTGGTGTTCAACGACACCCAAGTCGTCAAGGCCCGGCTGTTCGGCGAGAAGCCCAGCGGCGGCAAGCTCGAACTGCTGGTCGAGCGTGTGCTGCTGGGCCAGGAGGTGGTGGCGCACATGAAGGTCAGCAAGAAGCCCCCGCCCGGCACCGTGCTGCAGATGGCGGGCGGCTTTTCGGCGCGGCTGCTGGGCCGCTGGCCCGATGCGGACGGCCCGCTGTTCCGCCTGGCCCTGCACGGCCCCGCCGGCGAGACGCCGCACCAGCTCATGGCCGCGCACGGACACGTGCCCTTGCCGCCCTACATCACACACGGCGACACGGCCGAGGACGCGCAGCGCTACCAGACCGTGTTTGCCCGCGCGCCCGGCGCCGTGGCCGCCCCCACGGCCGCGCTGCACTTCGACGAAGGCGTGCTGGCCGCGCTGGACGCGCGCGGCGTGGGCCGCGCCAGCGTCACGCTGCATGTGGGCGCCGGCACCTTCCAGCCCGTCAAGACGGAAGACCTGGATGCGCACCGCATGCACAGCGAGTGGTACGCGATCCCGCCCGAAACGCTGGCCGCCCTGGAGCGCACACGCGCGCGCGGCGGCCGCATCCTGGCCGTGGGCACGACGACCGTGCGCACGCTGGAGTCCTGGGCCCAGAGCGGCCAGACCGAGGGCGACACCAGCATCTTCATCCGGCCCGGCCACCACTTCCAGGTGGTGGACCTGCTCCTGACCAACTTTCACCTGCCCAAATCCACGCTCATGATGCTGGTCTCGGCCTTCGCGGGCTACGAGCACATCATGGGCCTGTACCGCCACGCGATTCGCGAGGGCTACCGCTTCTTCAGCTATGGCGACGCCATGCTGCTCGCACGAGACGACGACGATGCTGCAATTTGACCTGCTCAAGACCGACCCCGCTTCGCACGCCCGCCGCGGCACGCTCACGCTGAACCACGGCGTGGTGCAGACGCCGATCTTCATGCCCGTGGGCACCTACGGCACGGTCAAGGGCGTGATGCCGCGCGCGCTCGACGAGATGGGCGCGCAGATCATCCTCGGCAACACCTTCCACCTGTGGATGCGGCCGGGCCTGGACGTGGTGCGCCAATTCGGCGGGCTGCACCGCTTCGAACGCTGGGACAAGCCCATCCTGACGGACTCGGGCGGCTTTCAGGTCTGGAGCCTGGGCGCGATGCGCAAGATCAGCGAGGAAGGCGTCAGGTTCGCCTCGCCGGTCAACGGCGACAAGCTGTTCCTGACGCCCGAGGTCAGCATGCAGATCCAGACCGCGCTGAACAGCGATATCGTGATGCAGTTCGACGAGTGCACGCCCTACGACACCAAGGGCCACATCACGACCGAGGCCGAGGCGCGAAGCTCGATGGAGCTGAGCCTGCGCTGGGCGAAGCGCTGCCAGGCCGAATTCGCGCGGCTGGAGAACCCGAACGCGCTGTTCGGCATCGTGCAGGGCGGCATGTTCGAGCACCTGCGCGAGGAGTCGCTCAACGCACTGGTGGAGCTGGACTTCCCGGGCTATGCGATCGGTGGCGTCAGCGTGGGCGAGCCCAAGCCCGAGATGCTGCGCATCATGGCCCACACGCCGCACCGGCTGCCAGCGCACAAGCCGCGCTACCTCATGGGCGTGGGCACGCCCGAAGACCTGGTCGAGGGCGTGGCCCAGGGCGTGGACATGTTCGACTGCGTCATGCCCACGCGCAACGCGCGCAACGGCACCATCTTCACGCGCTACGGCGACCTCAAGATGCGCAACGCCAAGCACCGCGCCGACGAGCGCCCGCTGGACGAGACCTGCACCTGCCATGCCTGCGCGGGCACCAGCGGCGTGGCGAGCAGCCGAGGCGGCACAGGCGGCTTCTCGCGCGCCTACCTGCACCACCTGGACCGCTGCGGCGAGATGCTGGGGCCGATGCTGACCACCATCCACAACCTGCACTACTACTTGAACCTCATGGCCGAGATCCGCGCGGCGCTTGACGCGGGGACGTTCACCGAGTTCCGCGCGCAGTTCGCACGGGACCGGGCGCGCGGGGTCTGAGCCCTGCGGGCTGCGTCATCGATGTATATACTTTGAGTAGATACATTTGCAAGAAACCTCCATGACCCTCGCCCGCGTCTTCCAATCCGGCAACAGCCAAGCCGTGCGGCTGCCCAAGGAGTTCCGCCTGGACGTGGACCAGGTGGAGATCTTCCGCCAGGGCAACGACATCGTGCTGCGCCAGAGCCCGCCGCCGGCCACGGCCGTGTTCGACCTGCTGGCCAGCCTGCCCGAGGACTTCATGGCCGAGGGGCGCGAGGATGCCCCGCCGCAGGAACGCGACCCGCTCTGAAGGCCGGTGCCATGGCCCGCGCCGCCGTCCGCTACCTGCTGGACACCAACATCTGCATCTACATCGCCAAGAGCCAGCCGCCTGCCGTGCGCCGACATTTCGAGCGGCATGCGTTGGGCAGCCTGGCCATGTCGGCGATCACGGTCGGCGAACTGCGCTTCGGTGCAGAGAAGAGCCAGGCGCGTGTCCGGGCGCTGGCCACCATTGCCCAGCTGGTGCAGACCATCCAACCCTGCCCCGTGCCTGTCGCAGCCGCCGAACACTACGGCGACATCCGCGCCGCGCTGCAACGCCTAGGCCAACCCATCGGCAACAACGACCTGTGGCTGGCCGCCCATGCGCGCGCCGAAGGCTGGGTGCTGGTGACGCACAACACACGCGAGTTCACGCGCGTCCCCGGCCTTCGCCTGGAGGACTGGGCCGAAGCGCCAGCGGGCGGCTGACGCCGCTCAAGTCGCGAACGCCTGCAAGCGCAGCGCGTGCCGCGTGTCGAAGCGCTCGCGGATGCGGTTGACCTCGGCGTCCAGCGCTTCGAGGAACAGGCCCATGGCCACGGCCGTGCTGTAGCCAGAGCGCTGGTAGATGCAGCTGTACAGCGCTGCGCCCTGGTCTTCCAGCGCCACCCAGACCAGGCGGCCGGCATCCACGTCCTCGGCCACGTTGTCGGGAATCAGGAAGCCCACGGCCTGGCTGCCGGCCACGAGCCGGCGCACCATGGGGACCGAGCCCGTCTCCACCAGCGGACGGCCGAGCCGGCTCAGGCGCGGGTCCACGCGCTCGAGCAGGCTGCGCAACTCCATCTCCGGCGACAGCATGATGAGCGGATGGTCCAGGCAGTCGCGCAGGCGCAGCAGGCGCGGCGTGGCCGTCAGCGGATGGCCGGGCGCCGTGACCACACCCAGCGGCTGGGCGTAGGCGCGCACCTCCTCCACACCCGGCGGCGGCTTGCGGCGCAGGCAAAAGGCCACGTCGATCTCGCCGTTGGCGACCCAGCGCTGCAGTGCCTCGCCGTTGCCGGAACGTACGCTGAAGGTGATGTCGGGGTGGCTCTTCTGCACGTTCTCGATCACCTGGGGCAGCAGGTGCTCGGCCGTGGCATGGGGCACGCCCACGTTGACGTGGCCGCGCCGCACCTTGCGCAGGTCTTCGACCTGCGAGAGCGCGTTGTCGAAGTCGCGCTGGCTGCGGCGCACGGCCGCGATCATGATCTCGCCGGCCGTGGTGAGCTGCATGCCGCGCGGCAGGCGGTCGAACAGCGGCACGCCGACCGAGGCTTCCAAATTGAGGATCTGCTGGTTCACGGCCGCAGCCGTCAGGTGCAGCGTCTCGGCCGCCTTGCGCACCGAGCCGCGGCGTGCGACCTCGTCGAAGCAGCGGAAGGTCTGGGAAATGGCGGGCATCGGGTCAGTGTAAAAAAATATCTGACACCCATGCAAAAACGTTCCGCTATTCCAGACGCTGGCCCATCACCAGAATCCGCTCTATCGCAACGTTTCAAGCCCTTGCAGGAGCACCCGACATGGCCACCACCGTCGACCAGATCACCCAGCGGCGCCGCGGCGTCGGCCTCATCGCCCACGACCCGGCGGCCAGCGCCGGCGGCTACACGCTGATCGCACCGCAGACGGCCGGCGGCAAGGTCTACCTGATCGACATCGGAGGCCGGGTGGTGCACGAGTGGCAGATGCCCGTGCGCGCCGGCCGCCACGCCGTCATCCTGCCCAACGGCAACCTGGGCTACAACGGCAACCACGCCGATTCGCCCGACCGCTACGCGCCCTGGTCCATGTGGCATGGCGGCGATTTCTACGAAGTCACGCCGGCCGGCGAGACCGTCTGGCGCTACCAGGACCCGGCCCATCACCACGACGCGCAGTGGCTCCCCAATGGCAACCTGCTCTACGCCGCCTGCGCGCCGGTGCCTGAGGGTTTTGCCGAACGCGTGCCGGGCGGCACGGCCCATGGCGAAAACGAAGTCATGTACGGCGATGTGATCCGCGAGGTGGACCGCGCCGGCCAGCTGGTCTGGGAATGGAAGGCCTGGGAGCATCTGAAGCCCGAGGACTTCCCCATCCACCCCGGTTTCGGCCGCTACCACTGGCCGCTGGTCAACGGGCTCGGTGTCGCCGAGGACGGCACCATCTACATGAGCCTGCGCACCACGGCCGGCATCGTCGGCGTGGACAAGGCCACGGGCAAGGTGAAGCAGCACATCCCACCCTCGGTGGTCTCGCACCAGCATGCGCCGGTGCCGCTGGCCAACGGCAACGTGCTGGCCTTCGACAACGGCAACTTCCGCGCCGGGGCGCACGTGGCGTTCTCGCGGGTGGTCGAGATCGATCCCAAGACCAACGAAGTCGTCTGGAGCTACCAGGACGAGATGGTCAACGCCTTCTTCACGGCCTTCATGGGCAACGCGCAGCGGCTGTGGAATGGCAACACCCACATCACCGAATCGGCCACGGGCCGGCTGTTCGAGGTCAATCCCGAAGGCGAGGTGGTCTGGGAATTCATCCTGCCCTGGTTCGCCGAGTACCCCGACGCGGCCGCGCGCAAGACCGGCCCGGGCCGGCTGAACAGCGTGTTCCAGACCTTCCGCTATCCGGCCTCGGCACTGCCCTGGCTCCAGGCTTGATCCCACGAGGACCATCCCATGCCCGTCACCCGTCGTCTCGCATCGGCCCTGATACTCGCCCTGCCCTTGCTGGCCCAGGCCCAACCGGGCGCCTGGCCCAGCCAGCCCATCACTGCCGTCGTGCCGTTCTCGGCCGGCGGCAGCGTGGACGTGGCCGCCCGCCTCGTCATGCCCCGACTGGCCGAACGGCTGGGCCAGCCCGTCGTGGTCGAAAACACCGTGGGCGCCTCCGGCACCATCGCCACCCAGCGCGTGATCAAGGCCAGGCCCGATGGCTACACCTTCCTGTTCGGCGTGGCCAGCCCGGTCACGGTGGCGCCGCTGGTCTCGCCGGGCCGCTTCAAGTACGACGGCCTCAAGGAACTGCTGCCGGTGGTGCCGGTCGCGGCCTCGGCCTTCGTGCTGGTCGGCCGGCCCGACCTGCCCGCGGCCAGCGCGGCCGAACTCGTGAAGCTGGTGCGCAGCCAGCCCGGCAAGCTCAACTTCGGCACCGACGGCGTCGGCACCAGCCTGCATGTGACGGCCGAGATGCTCAAGCAGAAGGCCCAGCTGGACATGGTCCATGTGCCCTACAAGTCCGGGCCCCAGGTGCTGACCGAACTGGCCGGCGGCCAGATCGACCTGGCGGTGCTGCCCGTCGCGCTGGCCCAGGGCATGGTGCGCGACGGCAAGGTCAAAGGCTATGGTGTGACCTCGCGCCAGCGCGCCGCCACGCTGCCGGATACGCCCAGCCTGTCGGAGACGGCCGAGTTCGCCGGCCTGGACGTGCTGGCCTGGCAGGGCCTGCTGCTGCCGGCCGGCACCGACGGCGCCATCGCGGCCCGGCTGGCGCGCGAGACCGCCGCAGTGCTGGCCGAGCCCGACACGCAGCGCCGCCTGGCCGACGCGGGCTTTGCGCCGATGACCATGACGCAGACCCAGTTCGCCGACTACCTGGCGCGCGAGAAGAAAGACCTGGCGGCCACCATCGCCGCGGCCCACATCACGGTCGACTGACAAGGCCGTCGTTCGCGCAAGGGCTCGACGGGGGTTGCAACAAGCGGTGTCTATACTTTTCCGCTTCGCCGAACCCTGAGACCGCGTGCGCTGACCGGGCGCAGCGCTCACCACGAGACACCCGCCCATGCCCCCGGTCCTGCAAGCCCCCCTGATCGCCCGCGTGCTGTTGCTGCTGGTGCTGGCCGCGGGCGTCTACTTCTTCCGCGGTTTCCTGGTGCCGGTGCTGGCGGCGCTGATCATCGGCTTCGCGAGCTGGCCGCTGTATGCGCCGCTGGTGCAGCGCTGCGGCGGCCGCACGGCGCTGGCAGCCAGCCTGGCCACGCTGGTGGTCGTGATCGGGCTCGTCGTGCCGCTGTCGCTGGCGCTGCACTACGCCTTGCAGGAAGCCGCGACCTTCGTGCAATGGCTGCTCAAAGCCAACCGGGTCGGCGCGGCCGTGCCGCATTGGGTGCAGGAATTCCCGCTGGTCGGCGAGCGCATGGCCCAATGGTGGGTGGAACACCTGGGCGCGCCGGGCGCCCTGGGCGAATGGGTGGAGCTGCTGAGCGGCCAGCACATCGGCAACATCTACCGCCTGGCGCTGGCCACCACCGGCAACCTGCTGCAGCTGGCGCTCACGCTGCTGTTCATGCTGATCACGCTGTTCTTCATCTACAAGGACGGCGCCCACTTCGCCGCCCAGCTCGACGTGGTGGGCGAGCGCACGCTGCCGCAACGCTGGCAGCGCTTCTCGCGCGTGGTGCCGGCCACGGTCAGCTCCACGGTCACGGGCATGGGACTGATCGCGCTGGGCGAGGGTGTGGTGCTGGGCGTGGCTTACTGGATTGCCGGGGTACCCTCGCCCGTGCTGCTGGGCGTGGTCACGGGCTTCATGGCGCTGATCCCGGGCGGCGCGCCGCTGTCGTTCACGCTGGTCTCGCTGTACCTGGTGGGCGGCGGGCATTTCGCGGCCGGCGTCGGCCTGTTCCTGTGGGGTTCGATCGAGCTCTTCATCGTCGACAAGACGCTGCGCCCGCACCTGGTGGGCGGGCCGGTCAAGTTGCCCTTCCTGCCGACGTTCTTCGGGCTGGTGGGCGGCGTCAAGACCATGGGCTTCGTCGGCCTGTTCGTCGGCCCGGTGCTGATGGCGCTGCTGGTGGCGATCTGGCGCGAATGGGTGCTCAGCATCCGCGCCGAGCCGGCGCCTCAGCCGCCGGCTGCCGGGCGCGCGGCCGACGTGCCGCACGCATAGCAGAACTTGGAGAACGCGCTCTTGCGCGCCTGGCAGGCCGTGCAGCGGTCGAACAGGCGGATGCCGCAGTGCGGGCAGTAGTCGATGGCCGGGTCCTTGAGGTCCACGCCGCGCTCGCATCCGGGGCACACGCCCTTGCCCAGCCGCGTCAGCGCCGTGTCGTAGCTCAGTTCGTTGCGGCGCACGGCGTCGGGCTGGTCTTCGGCGAGCCGCTGGCGCGCCAGGTAGCGGTTCAGCGCCACGATGGCGTAGCGACCCACCAGCACCGTCAGCACGATGCCCACGATGTAGCGCACGTAGCCGCCGTAGCTGGGCAGGTAGGGCACCAGCTCAACGAAGAATGCGAACAGCGCGAAGAAGATGAAGCCCCAGACAAAGGGCCACCAGGTGCTCTTGCGCTTCCTGGCAAACAGCCAGCCGGCCACCACCAGCAGGGGCAGCGTCAGGGCCAGGCGGTAGCCGAACACGCGCAGCTCCATGCGGCGCTGCTCTGCATCCATCGCCTCGTGCGCGGCGGATTCCAGGTCGTTCAACTGCGCGCGCACGCCATCGAGCTGCTGCGCCTGGTCCAGCGCGGCCTGGCGCAGTGTGTCGATGCGGCGCTGGGCCTCGCCCTCCTTCGCCTTGAGCGCGTCCAAGGCCTGGGTGCGGGCGATCAGCTCGGCATCCTGGTCGGGCTGCGCGGTGGCGCGCCGCGTCGCCAGCCAGTTGCTGAAGGTCTCGCGCGCGGCCACCGTGGCTTGCTGCGCCACCTGCAAGGCCAGTTCGGCCTGCTCGCGCGCGGCCTGCGACTGCTGCTGGGCGCGCTCGCCGTCGCGCAGCTGGGTGCGCAGCGGTTCGGCCGCGGCCCGGTCGACGAAGTCGTCCAACTGCAGGCTGCGCTCGACCTGCGGCAGGTCGCCCACGATGCTGCCGCCCAGCCCGATCAGGAAGCTGGCGAACACGAAGGCCACGAGCCACAGCCCGCGGCGAAACCACTTTTCCGACAGACGCAATGCATGGGCCATGGTGCTCATTCTCCGGGGTGCTGGACCAGCAGGGCGGCCACCGCGCCCTGCAGCACCTCCGGCGTTGCTGCGTCAGACGCCAGCGCGGGGCCCACGTTCAGGCCCACGCGGCTGAAGGCACCGCGCCGGAACGGCCGCACCATGGCGCCACCGGACTCGATGCGGCTGAAGTACGAGCCCCACAGGTTGGTCAGCGCCATCGGCACCACGGGCACCGCCAGGCCGTCGTCGCGCGCCTGCGCCAGGATCTTGGCCACACCGCCCTTGAACGGCTGCAACTGGCCGTCGCGCGTGATCGCGCCCTCGGGGAAGATGCCCAGCAGATCGCCCTCGCGCAGCACCTGGGCCGCCGCGGCCATGGCGGCGGCGTAGGCCGCGGCGTCCTCTTTCTGCGGCGCGATGGGGATCGCCTTGGCCAGCCGGAACAGCCAGCCCAGCACCGGCACGCGGAAGATGCGGTGGTCCATCACGAAGCGGATCGGCCGCGGGCTGGCGGCCATGAGCAAGATGGCATCGACGAAGCTCACGTGGTTGCAGACCAGCACGCCCGGTCCCGCCAGCGGGATGTGGACGTCGCCGCGCACGCGGAAGCGGTAGACGACATGCGAGAGCACCCAGGCGATGAAGCGCAGCAGGTACTCGGGCACCAGCAGGAAGATGTACAGGCCCACGACGGCATTGGCCAGCGCTGTGAACAAAAACACCTGCGGCACCGTGAAGCCGGCCCCCAGCAGCGCGCCCGCGATCAGGCTGCTCGCGATCATGAACAGCGCGTTGAGGATGTTGTTGGCCGCGATGATGCGCGCCCGGTGCGTGGCCGGGCTGCGCAGCTGGATCAGCGCGTACATGGGCACGCTGTACAGGCCGGCCGAGAGTGCTAGCAGGCCTAGGTCGGCCATCACGCGCCAGTGCGCGGGCCGGGCCAGGAATTCACCCAGGCCCATGAGGCCGGAGGCCGGCAGGCCACGCAGCGCGAAGTACAGGTCCACGCCGAACACGCTCATGCCGATCGCGCCCAGCGGCACCAGGCCGATCTCCACGTGGCGCCGGCTCAGCACCTCGCAGAGCAGCGAGCCGATCGCGATGCCGATGGAGAACACCACGAGCAGCAGCGAGGCCACATGTTCGTCGCCGTGCAGCACCTCCTTGGCCAGGCTCGGAAACTGGCTCAGGAACACCGCGCCGAAGAACCACATCCAGCTGATGCCCAGGAGCGAGCGGAACACCACGGTGTTGCCATGCGCGAGCTTGAGGTTGCGCCAGGTCTCGCTGATCGGGTTCCAGTGGATGCGCAGCTGCGGGTCGGTGGCGGGCAACCGTGGGATGCCCTGCGCTGCGAGCCGGCCCAGCACGGCCAGCGCCACGCAGCCGATGGCCACGTAGGTGCGGCCCACGCCGGGCAGCGCGATCAGCAGCCCGCCCACGATGTTGCCGAGCAGGATGGCGACGAATGTGCCCATCTCCACCATGCCGTTGCCGCCCGTGAGCTCGCGCTCATGCAGCACCTGCGGCAGGTAGGCGAACTTGACCGGGCCGAACAGCGTGGAGTGCAGGCCCATCAGGAAGGTGCAGGCCAGCAGCAGCGGCACCTGCAGGCCGACGTCGTCGGACAGGAAGCCCGCCGCCGCCGCGGCCATGATGGCGATCTCCAGGTTCTTGACGAAGCGGATCACCTGGGTCTTGGGCAGCTTGTCGGTCAGTTGCCCGCTGGTGGCCGAGAACAGCAGGAAGGGCAGGATGAACAGCGCGCCGATCACGAGGCCCGCCATGGCCGGCGGCAGCCAGGCCACGCTGAGCTGGTAGGTCACCATCACCGTGAAGGCGAACTTGAACAGGTTGTCGTTCGCCGCGCCCGAGAACTGCGTCCAGAAGAAGGGCGCGAAGCGGCGCTGGCGCAGCAGCGCGAACTGGTTCGGGTGGGTCTGGTCGTCGTCGGTCATGGCAGCCCAGGATTGTGGAGGCCGCCATGCTGCCATGCCCGCAGGCACGGCCGGGGGTCAGTCCGTCGCGGTGAACACCGTCAGCACGCCGGTGTAGCCGTACAGGTGGTGGCGGGCGATCTCGCCGCCCGCGAAGAAGCCCACCAAGGGCACGTCGCCGAGCGCATGGCGCACGATCTGCAGCTCCGCGCTGGGGCCGCCGAAGTGTGCGCCGCCGCGGCTCGCACAGCTCACGTAGATGGCGCCGGCCATGCGGCGCGCCGGGTGCGGGGCCGAGGCGGCCAGGTTGTTCGACAGCGCGAGCGCGGCCTCGGCCGGCATGTCCTCGGGCTCCAGCTCTTCGCGGATTTCGGCACATACGCGGACCAGGTCGGCCCGCGCGGCCTGCGCATTGCGCTGGCAGAACGACAGCCGCATGCCGACTTCCAGCGTCTCGGCGATGGCCACGCCCTCGCGGGCCGGATCCAGGCCGATGATGTGGCGCACGCGCACATCGGGGCCGAAGTTGCCGGGGCGCCGCACGCTGTCGCCCTCGCTGGGCGCCGAACGCAGGCCGGCCAGCGTGGCCCGCACCCGCCCGAGCGCCTCGCGCGGTTCGTCGAGCGAGACGCCGAGGTCGCCGAGCAGCACCTGCAGCGCGGGCGCGCCGTCCAGCGCGGTGACCACGTTGCCTTCGCAGGCGGTCACGCTGCGCTCGGGCGCGATGGGCTGGCAGCCCTGGGTCACGCGCGAGCTCAGCGCCACATCCTGCGTGAAGGCCACGCCCGACAGGCCGCCATGAAATACCCCGCGCGCGCCGCCCTGGCCCTTGATGTTGCCGTTGCCGCCCGTGGCGAACTGAACCGTGGTGCCGCGGCTGGAGGCCAGGCCGCCGAACAGGTAGCCGGTGTCGGTGCGGCCGGCCATCTCGGCCACCAGTTCGGAAAGGTCCTGGGTGTTGCCGTCGGCATGGACCAGGGCCGTGTGCACCTCGAACGCCATGCCCAGCGGCGCCACACCCGAGAACACGCGGTACTGGTGCGCGGGCAGGCCCAGCAGCATGACGGCCATGGCCGGCTCGTCGAAGTACTCGACGTTGTTGGCGGCGATGCCCACGCCCACCGTGCCCGACCAGTCGGTCACCTCGGGCAGCTCGGCGCTGAGGTGGTCCAGGATGTCCTGGGCCGCGCTGGCGTAGTGGTCGGTGATGTAGAGCAGCGCCAAGGGGGGCGCGCTCGCGTACTCCGGCAGGGCCAGCTGCGCGCGCAGCTGCGCCAGCACCAGGCCGGCGGCCATGCGCCACTGCGGATGGGTGGCGTGGGCGTAGGGGAACAGTTTCATGGGGCCATCCTGCCATGGGCGGCGCACTCCGCGCCAGGCACAGGCATGCCTGGGCACGCCAAAGGGAATTTCAGGAAGCGCGCTTGCGTGGCGCCGCCTTCTTCGCGGCCTTCTTGGCCGGTGCGGCGGCCTTCCTGGCCGCAGCTTGCCGGCCGGCCGGTGCGGAGGCGACGGGCGGCTCGGGTGTGGCACGGGCCGCGGCCTCCTGCATGGCCGTGGCGGCGATCTGCTGGAACTGCTGGGTCAACGCCCCCCACCACTGCATGGCGTCGATGACGCCGGGACGCGCGGCCTCCCCCTCGGCCGCCTCGGCAGCCTGCGGCGCGGCGGCGGGCTCCGGTGCGGCTTCGGGGGCGGGCCTCGCCGCGGGCGGCGGCGCCGGCGTGCGCACCTCGGTGGCTTCGGTCGGCTGCGCGGTGAAGGCCTTGGCGACCTCGGCCATGCTCACATTCATGCCCTGGAGCGTGGCCAGCGTCATCTTCTGCACTTCCAGCGCCTGGATCGTGGCCTTGAGCGCCATGGCGTTCTGGTCCAGCCAGAACTGCACGGCCTTGAGCTCGGCGATGCGCTTGTCCAGGTCTTCCACATTGAGCGTGGGCGCGACCCAGCCGCCCAGACCGGGCATCTGCGGCATGCTCTGCGCCGCGCCCTTGGCCAGGCTTTGCAGGAAGTCGAAGCCGGGGACGAACTTGCCGAAACCGGCGCCGGATGTCTCATCGCTCATGGGTCTCCTCCTGGATGGCGTGGGGGGGGTGCGTGCAGCTTACTGCACCGGCGCCACCACCTCCTGCTCGATCGCGCCGAACAGGCTGTGGCCTTCGCGATCCTTCATTTCGGTGCGCACGGTGTCGCCCAGCTTCAGGAAGGCGGTGCGGGGCTCGCCGTCCTGCGCGAGCTCGAAGGCGCGCTTGTCGGCGATCGCGTGGTAGCCCTTGGGCCAGTCGCGCCGCTTGCCGCCCTCCACACCGCGCTGGCGCACGGTGCCGGAACCGACGATGCTGCCGGCACGCAGGGGCCGCGTGGCGCACAAGTGGGCGATGAGTTCCCCGAAGGACCAGCGCATGTCTTCGTCGGCATCGGCGATGCCCACGCGCCGGCCGTTCCAGCTGGTCTGCAGCGCCAAGCCGACGCGCCCGCCGGTCCAGGCCTCGCCGAGCTCGTCGGGCGTGACCGCCACCGGGCCGAAGGCCGTCACGGGCAGGCGCTGCACGGCCGACAGGCCCACGGCCTGCAACTGCACGGCATTGGCCAGCAGCAGCAGGCGCACGCCGTCCAGTGCCTGGGCCGGGCTGGCGCGCTGCGGCAGCTCGCCCGTGACGACGGCCAGGCCGGCGCCGAAGTCCATCTCCAGCTGCTCGGAGGCCAGCACCAGCGGGTCGCACGGGCCGCAGAAGCTGTCGCCGGCGGCCACGCGGAACCCGGGATCGCTCGCATCGGCCGGCTCCAGGCCATGCTCCCAGGCCTGGGCCAGCGCCCAGTGGCTGGCGCGCGGCAGCGGCGCCATGCACTGGCGCGGGTCGAACGGAAAGGCGTGGCGCGCGCGCTCGGCGTTCAGCGCGTCGTACAGGTCCTGCAACTGCGGCGCGATGAAGTTCCAGTCGTCCAGGGCCTGCTGCAGGCGGTGGGCGGCATGGGTGGCGTAGTGCGCACTGGCCAGGTCGCGCGAGACGACGACGAGCTGGCCGTCGCGCGAGCCGTCCTTGTAGGTGGCAAGTTTCATGGGGTGATCCGTGGGACTCTTTGGCGCCGGGCCAGCGCCCGGCAGACAATCCGGGCGTGCAAGCAGATCGCATGGCGGCCGGTGGGGCGCAGGATACAAGCAATTGGCGCAGCAGCCGGCCGCTGCTGGGGCTGGGCGCGGTCGTGGTCCTGGCCCACCTGGTGGCCTTGCAGCAACTGCCTGCCGTGCTGGCTCCCCCGGATCTCGCGCAGACGCGCGCCTTCATCACGCGGAGCATCGTGGTCCAGCCGCCGCCGGCCCCCGTGGCGGCCGCGCCGGAGCCCGCACCGCCGCCCCCGCCACCGCCGCCGCGCAGGAAGCCGCGCCCGACCCCGGCAGCTCAGCCTGCACCGGTACCTGCGTCGCCCGTGGCCATGGCAGCGCCCGAGCCGGCTGTGGCGGAGCCAGATCCGGCGGCCGCGCCGACACAGGAGGGCGCGCCGCAGGCCGAGCCGCCGGCGCAGGCGGCCTCTGCGCCCGAAGCCGTCCCGGCACTGGCCGTCGCCCCCGTCCCGGAGCCGGCCGTACCGCCCGCCCCCGCGACTGCGTTGGCCCTGGGCATCCCGGGCTCGGTGCGTCTCAAGTACACGCTGACTGGCGAGTCCAAGCAGCAGACCTACCACGCCATGGGCGAGCTGCTGTGGCTGCAGGACGGCAAGACCTACGACGCGCGGCTGGAGTACAGCGCCTTCTTGATCGGCTCGCGCGTGCGCACCAGCAGCGGCAGGCTGAGCGAACGCGGCCTGGAACCGACGCGCTTCTCCGACAAGTGGCGCAAACGCGACCTGGCCGCGCATTTCGAGCGCGACAAAGGCATCGTCAGCTTCAGCGCCAATACGCCCAGCGCGCCCCTGCTGCCCGACGCGCAGGACCAGCTCAGCGTGCTGCTGCAGCTCAGCGCCTTGGTGGCGGGCGACCCGGCTCGCTTTGGGGCCGGCGCCAGCATCACGCTGCCCGTGGTCGGCCCGCGCGATGCCGATGTCTGGACTTTCACCATGCAGGGCGAGGAACTGGCCTATCTGCCCTACGACAACCTGCGGACCCTGAAGCTCACGCGCAATCCGCGCAAGGAATTCGACCAGAAGGTCGAGGCTTGGCTGGCCCCCAGCCTGGCCTACATGCCCGTGCGGGTGCGCATCACCCAGCCCAACGGCGACTTCGTGGACCAGTTGCTGCGCAGCGTGGACAGCCCCTGACTGCATCTTTTCGGCGAGTAGTCGCAGGACTACCACAGTCCGGCCTTGAAACCGGCCCGGAAGTTGCAATCTAGGGAGCAAGATAGCGCCAACTGGAAAGGGCACCGACATGAACATGCTGTACGACTCCGACTCCTTCGTGGTGGTCCACATGGAGCCACATGCAGGCGACATCGATGTGCAGATGCAGGAAGGCGTTGGCCTGGTCGCGCGTGCCAAGGAAGATGCTGCGCCCGCGGCCCATCCGGCATTGGAACGCCACGGCTTCGAGATCGTGGACAAGCGCTCTGGCAAGGAGGTGTACCTGGACGGCTCCTGGGCCGAACTCTTCCAGCAGCAGATCGCCGCCTGGCGTGCCCACACGCCGACCCAGGAAGAAGTCGAGGACACGCTGGACCGCTACGCCGAGCTGGCCCAGAACCCGGTCGTCATGCATTGACCCTGCCGCCGGCCCGGCCATTGCCGGGCTGGGTACATCATCGGGGCATGCCAGCTCCACGCATTTTTGTCACCCTGGCCACCGGTCTGGTGGCTTTTTTGTTGTCTGGCTGTGCCAGTGACCGTGCCCAAAACGCGCTGGCGGCCCTGCTGCCGGCCGACGCCATCCTGCTCGGCGAGCAGCACAACGCGCCCGAGCACCAGCAGATCCATGCGCGCGCCGTGCGCGCATTGTCCGGCCGCGGTCAACTCGCAGCCCTGGTGATCGAGATGGCCGACGCAGGCCAGACCACGGCCGCACTGCCACACGGGGCCGAAGAAGCTGCCGTGCGCCAGGCGCTGCAGTGGAACGACAAGGCCTGGCCCTGGGCGGCTTACCGTCCGGCGGTCATGGCTGCCGTGCACGCCGGCGTCCCGGTGCTGGGCGGCAACCTGCCCCGTGCGCGCTTTGGCGCCGTCATGCAGGACCAGGCGGTGGACGCGACACTGCCAGCGCCCGCTCTGGCCGCGCAGCGGGAAGCCATCCGGGTCGGCCACTGCGACCTGCTGCCAGCGACGCAGCTGGCGCCCATGGCCCGCATCCAGATCGCGCGCGACCTGTCGCTGGCGCGCGCCGTGCAGTCCGCAGCCCGGCCAGGCCAGGTGGTGCTGCTGCTGGCCGGCAGCGGCCACGTCGACCGGCAACTCGGCGTGCCGCAGCACCTGCCACCCGGTTTCGCAGTGCGCGCGGTGCGCCTGCAGGCCGGCGGCACGGCCACCGCGGCACCGGCCTTCGACGCCGTGTGGACCACGCCCGCGCTGCCGGCCAGGGACCACTGCGCGGCACTGGGGCAGCGCCTGGGCGGCTGATGCGAGGGGCTGCGACAATCGCGCTCCTATGACGACGACCAGCGCCTCCTACATCCTGACCCTGTCCTGCCCCGACCGCACCGGCATCGTCCACGCCGTCTCCGGCTTCCTGTTCGAGCGCGGCGGCAACATCGAAGAGGCGGCCCAGTACAACGACCACGCCACCGGCCTGTTCTTCATGCGCGTGCGCTTCGCCAGCCGCGACGACCACGCCACGCTGCAGGCCCAGCTGACGCCGTTCGCCGAGGGGTTTCAGATGCGCTGGAGCCTGCATGCCACGGCCGCGCCCATGCGCACCGTCATCATGGTCAGCAAGGAAGGCCACTGCCTGAACGACCTGTTGTTCCGCTGGAAGAGCGGCCTGCTGCCGGTGGACATCCGCGCCATCGTCTCCAACCACCGCGACTTCTACCAGTTGGCGGCCAGCTACAACGTGCCCTTCCACCACATCCCGGTGACCAGCGCGACCAAGGCCCAGGCCGAGGCGCGTGCCTACGAGGTGATCGAGGGCGAAGGCGCCGAACTCGTGGTGCTGGCGCGTTACATGCAGATCCTGTCGGACGAGCTGTGCCGCAAGTTGGCCGGCCGCGCGATCAACATCCACCACTCTTTCCTGCCCAGCTTCAAGGGCGCCAAGCCCTACTACCAGGCCCACGACCGCGGCGTGAAGCTGATCGGCGCCACCGCCCACTACGTGACGGCCGACCTGGACGAAGGCCCCATCATCGAGCAGGACGTGGCCCGCGCCGACCACAGCAAGACCGTGGAAGACCTGACCGCCATGGGCCGCGACACCGAGAGCCAAGTGCTGGCGCGCGCGGTCAAGTGGCACAGCGAGCACCGCGTGCTGCTGAACGGCCACAAGACCGTGATCTTCAAGTAGCCGGAGCGCCCCAGTCGGCCATGCGCTCGCCCAGGCGGATCGCGCGGGCTGGCGCCCAATCGGGGTTGAAGCTGAGCGGCCCCTCTGGAAACAGCATCACCACCGTGGAGCCGAGCAGGAAACGGCCCATCTCCTCGCCCTGGCGCAGCGTGACAGCGTCGGCACCCTCGTAGCGCCATTCGCGCAACTCGCCCAGGCGCGGCGGGTTGACCACGCCGTGCCACACGGTGGCCATGCTGCCGACGATGGTGGCACCCACCAGCGTCAGCACGAAGGGGCCGTGCGCCGTCTCGAACACGCAGACCACGCGCTCGTTGCGCGCGAACAGGCCGGGCACACCGCGCGCCGTGGTCGGGTTGACCGAGAACAGGTCGCCTGGCACGTAGACCATGCGCGTGAGCCGCCCGTCGCAGGGCATGTGGATGCGGTGGTAGTCACGCGGGCTCAAGTAAAGCGTGGCGAAGCTGCCGTGCCGAAAATGCGCGGCCAGCGCCGCATCGCCGCCGACCAGCGCGCGCGTGGAATAGGCATGGCCCTTGGCCTGGAAGATCTGGTCGTCCTCGATCCGGCCGAACTGGCTGATCGCGCCGTCGACCGGGCAGACCAGGTCAGCTCGCGCCAACGGTCGCGCACCGTCCTTGAGCGCCCGTGTGAAGAACTCGTTGAAGCTGGAATACGAGGCAATGTCCGGATCGGCCGCCTCGGCCATGTCCACACCGTACTTGTTGACGAACCAGCGGATCAGCGCCGTGGTGCGTGCGCCGCGCCGGGCCGAGGCCACGCGCCCGGCGAACCGCGTCAGGCGGTGCTTGGGCAAGAGGTATTGCGGCAGGACGGCAAGGCGATCGGACAAGTGGGCACTCTCTTCTGGTCGGTCAGGAAGTGTAGCTGCCGCTCTCTGGGTGGGCGTAGGCGGGCGGCTGGAACGACAATCGGACACATGGCCGCCACCGCCCGCATCCCGCCGATCCAGTGCCTGCTGACCTTCGAGGCGCTGGCGCGGCTGCGCAGCGTGACGCTGGCGGCCGACGAACTGTGCGTCACGCCCAGCGCCGTAAGCCACCGTGTGCGCCAGCTCGAGCAGAGCATCGGCACCAAGCTGTTCGGCCGGGCCGACTTCTCGCTGACTACCGAGGGCAGCGAGTACCTGGCCCATGTGCGCGAAGGCCTGGCCATGCTGGGCCGCTTCCCGGGCGCCCAGCCGACGCCGGGCAAGCGCAAGCTGCGCCTGGCCGTGACGCCGACGTTTGCGCGCGCCATCCTGATCCCGCGGCTGCGCCAGTTCACCGAGGCCTATCCGGAGATCGACCTGCTGCTGCAGGTCAGCATCCCGCTGCTGGACGTGGTGGCCGAGGACGCCGACCTCATGGTGCGCTTCGGCGCCGGCCGCTATGCCGACGTGGAGCATCTGCTGCTGGCGCGCGACGAGGTCACCCCGCTGGCCGCGCCCAGCTACCTGCGCGAGGCCGGCGGCCCCTTCACCCAGGCAGAAGACCTCGAAGGCCAGCGCCTGCTGCGCTCGGCACTGGACCCCTGGCGCACCTGGTTCGCGGCCCGCAAGCTCGACTGGCCCGAGCCCGGCGAAGGCTCGCAGTTCAACGACGTGGGCCTGATGTGCGACGCGGCCGCCGCCGGCATGGGCATCGCGCTCGTGCGGCTCAAGCTCGCCGCGCCCTGGCTGGACAGCGGCGCGCTCGTGCGCCTGGGCACCACGCCGGCGTTCACCGAGAGCGTGCCCAGCCCGCACGCGCACTATCTGTGCTGGCGCACCGGCACCATGGACCGCTGGGAGTGCACGGCCTTTGCCGACTGGCTGCGCCAGGCGCTGGCCTGAAGCGGCTTCACGCCGGGCTTGAACATTCCTCAGCCTTTGCGCCGGACGGCTGCCTTACAGTCTGGCGCCCTCACGGAGAACACCATGGCCGAGACCGCCCCGCCGCCCGCCGAGACCCTGGCCGCCCTGCGCCGCGTGCTGCCCGCGCATGCGCTGCTGTCGCAGCCTGAGGACACCACGCCCTACGAATGCGACGGCCTCACGGCCTACCGCCAGCGCCCCATGGCCGTGGCGCTGCCAGAGACCTACGAGCAGGTGCAGGCCGTGCTCAAGACCTGCCACAAGCTGGGCGTGCCGGTGGTGGCGCGCGGCGCCGGCACCGGCCTGTCGGGTGGCGCCATGCCGCATGCGCAGGGGGTCACGCTGTCCATGGCCAAGTTCAACCGCATCCTCAAGATGGACCCCGTCAGCCGCACGGCCGTCGTGCAATGCGGCGTGCGCAACCTGGCCATCAGCGAGGCCGCCGCGCCGCACGGCCTGTACTACGCGCCCGACCCTTCCAGCCAGATCGCCTGCACCATCGGCGGCAACGTGGCCGAGAACTCAGGTGGCGTGCACTGCCTCAAGTACGGCCTGACCGTGCACAACGTGCTGCAGATCAGCGGCTTCACGGCCGAGGGCGAGCCCGTCACCTTCGGTGGGGCAGCGCTGGACAGCCCGGGCCTGGACCTGCTGGCCCTGGCCATCGGCTCCGAAGGCATGCTGGCCGTCGCCACCGAGGTCACCGTCAAGCTGGTGCCCAAGCCGCTGCTGGCGCGCTGCATCATGGCCAGCTTCGACGACATGCGCAAAGCCGGCGACGCCGTGGCGGCCGTGATCGCCGCCGGCATCATCCCGGCCGGCCTGGAGATGATGGACAAGCCCATGACGGCCGCCGTGGAGGACTTCGTGCGCGCCGGTTACGACCTCACGGCCGAGGCCATCCTGCTCTGCGAAAGCGACGGCACGCCCGAGGAGGTCGAGGAAGAGATCGCCCGCATGAGCGCCGTGCTGCGCGCAAGCGGCGCCACGGCGATCACCGTGAGCCAGAACGAGGCCGAGCGCCTGCGCTTCTGGAGCGGTCGCAAGAACGCTTTCCCGGCCTCGGGGCGCATCAGCCCCGACTACATGTGCATGGACTCGACCATCCCACGCAAGCGCCTGGCCGACATCCTGCTCGCGATCGCCGAAATGGAGAAGAACTACGGCCTGCGCTGCGCCAACGTATTCCATGCGGGCGACGGCAACCTGCACCCGTTGATCCTGTTCGATGCCAACGACCCCGACCAGCTGCACCGCTGCGAGCTGTTCGGCGCCGATATCCTGGAAACCAGCGTGGCCATGGGCGGCACGGTGACCGGCGAGCACGGCGTGGGCGTGGAGAAGCTCAACAGCATGTGCGTGCAGTTCTCGGCCGAGGAGAACGCGCAGATGTTCAGCATCAAGGCCGCTTTCGACCCCAAGGGCCTGTTGAACCCGGGCAAGGTGATCCCGACGCTGAACCGCTGCGCCGAGTACGGAAAGATGCTGGTGCGAGGCGGCCGGATCGCGCATCCGGACCTGCCGCGGTTCTGATTTACTCAATTGGCTGAGTAAACTATCTCAGCCCATTGAGTAATTTCCTGATGCCTATTGAGATCCAGCGCGCCGCGCTGCAGCCTTTCGTCGAACGCCTGCGCGAGCCGCGCCGCTTTCTTCAGGTGCTGGCAGGGCCGCGCCAGGTGGGCAAGACCACCCTGGTGCGGCAGGCACTGGCGGCACTGGCATCCGAGCGCATCGCGCAGCACAGCGTCAGCGCCGACAGCCCGGGCCTGCAAGGCGCGAGCTGGCTGGCTGCGCAATGGGAAACCGCCCGCGCGCTGGCCGCGCAGGCCGGCAGCTGCATCCTGGTGCTCGACGAGGTGCAGAAGCTCCCCGGCTGGACCGAGGAGGTCAAGCGCCTGTGGGACGAAGACAGCGCCGCCGGCCGCGACGTGCGGGCCGTGGTGTTGGGCTCCGCCCCACTGCTGATCGCCCGCGGCCTGACCGAGAGCATGGCCGGCCGCTTCGAGATCACGCGCCTGGGCCACTGGCGCTACACCGAGATGCGCGAGGCCTTCGACTTCACGCTGGAGCAGTACGTCTTCTTCGGCGGCTACCCCGGTGCTGCGCCGCTGGTGCACGACGAGATGCGCTGGGCCGGCTACGTCCGCGACGCGCTGATCGAGACCACCATCAGCAAGGACGTGCTGCTGATGGCACCGGTGCAAAAGCCCGCGCTGCTGCGCCGGCTGTTCGACCTGGCGTGCCGCTACAGCGGCCAGATGCTGAGCTACCAGAAGATGATGGGCCAGCTGGCCGATGCCGGCAACACCACCACGCTGGCGCACTACCTGCAGTTGCTGGAAGGCGCGGGCATGGTCTGCGGGCTGCAGAAGTATGCGGGCCAGGCGCTGCGCCAGCGCGCCTCCAGCCCCAAGCTGCAGGTCTACAACACGGCGCTGATGGGCGCTCTGGCCGTGGCCGAGGGCTGGGGCTTCGCGCAGCTGCGCGCCACACCCGAGCAGTGGGGCCGCCTGGTCGAAAGCGCCGTGGGCGCCGAACTGCTGGCGCGCAAGCTCACGCACAGCAGCACACAGCCCGCGCTGTACTACTGGCACGAGGCCGGCCGCGAGGTCGACTATGTGCTGCCCGATGGACTTGAGCTGTTCGCGCTGGAGGTCAAGAGCGGCCGGCAGCGCGGCAATATCTCCGGGCTCGATGCGTTCCGTACGGGCTTTCCGAAGGCCAGGCCGCTGGTCCTGGGCACCGGCGGCCTCGACCTCCAACACTGGTTCACGACACCATGATGGCTTTGCGCGGACTGGCCTGGCTGCTGGCCCTGCAATCGACGGGCGAGCTGCTCGCACGCGGCCTGCACCTGCCCTTTCCGGGCCCCGTCATCGGCATGGTGCTGCTGCTCGTCGCCCTGCGCTGGGAGCCCGTGCGCACGCCGGTCGCGGCCTGCGCCGATTTCCTGCTGTCGCACCTGTCGCTGCTGTTCGTGCCGGTCGGTGTCGGCGTGATCGTGCATCTGCCGCTGCTGGCGCAGTACGGCGGCCGCATGCTCGTCGTGCTGGTGGTGTCGACCTGGGTCGGCTTGGCCGTCACGGCGCTGGTGCTGTACGCGGGGCGCGAGCGCCCGCCGAAGTGAGGGAGAAGCATGGCGCAGTTCGTCGAACTCTGGGTCTACCTGTCCGCCACGCCGCTGTTCGGGCTGACGGCCACGCTGGCCGTCTACGTTCTGGCCCAGGCGGCCTATGCGCGGCTGGGCCATGCGCCCTGGGCCAACCCCGTGCTGTGGAGCGTGCTCAGCATCGGCGCCGTGCTGCTGCTCACACGGCTGCCCTACCCCACCTACTTCGCAGGCGCGCAGTTCATCCACTTTCTGCTGGGACCAGCCGTGGTGGCGCTGGGCTGGCCGCTGTGGCAGCGCCGCGGCGAATTGCGCCAGCGCTGGGGCCGGCTGCTGCTGGCGGCCCTGGCCGGCGGCGGCGCAGCCTGTGCCACGGCCGTGCTGCTGGGCCGGGTGCTCGATCTGCCGAACGAGGTGGTGCTGTCGCTGGCGCCCAAGTCGGTCACCGCGCCCGTGGCCATGGGCGTGGCCGAGGCCATCGGCGGCATTCCCGCGCTGTCGGCCGTGTTCGCGGTAATCACCGGGTTGGTCGGCGCGTTGAGCGGCAAGTACCTGTTCGACGGGCTGCGCATCGGGCGCGACCCGGCCGGCATGCGCGCCCGCGGCTTCGCGCTCGGCACGGCCGCCCATGGCATCGGCGCGGCGCGCGCCCTGCAGGTCGATGCCGATGCAGGCGCCTATGCCGGGCTGGCGCTGGGCCTGCAGGTGGTGCTGGCCTCGCTACTGATTCCGCTGGCGTTCCGCTGGCTCTGAAACTCAGACGGCGCGCGCGGCGTGCAGCACGTCGCGCGTACGCTGGGCTTCCCGCCGCGCCGCGGCGGCGAAGTCCTCGCCTGCGGACGCGTACAGGATCGCCCTCGAGGAGCTGACGACCACCGGCCCGGTGGTCTGCGACGCATCGCCGCGCCAGGCCGCACGCACCGTGGCCACGGCATCGCCGCCTTGCGCACCCACGCCCGGGATCAGCAAAGGCACCGAGGGCGCCAGCGCGCGCACGCGCTCCAGCTCCGACGGATAGGTCGCGCCGACGACCAGGCCGAGCTGGCCATTGCGGTTCCAGGGGCCCTGTGCCAGGCCTGCGACGTGCTCGTACAGGCGTGGCTCGCCCTCGACGCCGGCCAGACGCTGGTTCTGCAGATCGTCGCCGCCCGGGTTGGAGGTGCGGCACAGCAGGAAGGCGCCCTTGCCTTCATAGCGCAGGTACGGCTCGACCGAATCGAAGCCCATGAAGGGCGACAGCGTGACCGCATCGGCACCATAGCGCTCGAAGGCCTCGACGGCGTACTGCTCGGCCGTGGAACCGATGTCTCCGCGCTTGGCGTCCAGGATCACAGGCACATGCGGCGCGGCGCGACGGATGTGGGCGATCAAGCGTTCGAGCTGGTCTTCGGCCCGGTGCGCGGCGAAGTAGGCGATCTGCGGTTTGAAGGCGATGGCCAGGTCTGCCGTCGCATCGACGATGGCGGCGCAGAAGTCATGGATGCGGCTGGCGTCGCCGCGCAGCGCGGCCGGGAAGCGGGCCGGGTCGGGGTCCAGGCCCACGCAGAGCAGCGAGGCATTGCGCTGCTCGGCACCGCGCAGCATGTCGAGGAAAGTCATGGCGCCGATTTTACGAACCGGCCGCCCGCTACCATCGGCCGCCTATGCAGGCATTGAGCACGAGACAAGCCGCCATGCTGGTGGCGCTCACCCTGGTCTGGGGACTGAACTGGCCGGTCATGAAGATCGGCGTGACGGGTTACCCGGCCATCACCTTCCGCGTCATCTCGCTGTGGATCGGTGCGCCCTTGCTGGGCCTGGGCCTGCTCGTGCTGCGCCAGCCGCTGGCGGTGCCGCGCAGGTACTGGGGCGAACTGTTCTGGCTGGGCGTGACCAACATGTTCGTCTGGCATGCGCTGATGGTGCTGGCGGTGCAGGCGCTGTCCAGCGGGCGCGCGGCCATCCTGGGCTATTCGATGCCGATCTTCTCGGCCGTGTTCGGCGCGCTGTTCTTCGGCGAGCGGTTGCGCGCGCGCGCCTGGGCCGGCGTCGCCGCCGCCGCGCTGGGCGTGCTGCTGCTGCTCTGGCACGAGCTGTCCAACATGGCGGGCCGGCCGCTGGGCGTACTGCTCGCGCTGGTTGGCGCCGCCACCTGGGCCGTCGGCACGCAGAAGATGCGGCACCACACGATTCCGGTCCCCACGCCCGCGCTGGTGTTCTGGATGACGGCCATGAGCGCCTGCATCATGAGCCTGCTGTCCCTCCTGTTCGAGCGCGAGCGCTGGATGGCACCGACGCCGGCCGTTTGGGGCGCCATCCTCTACAACGGCGTGCTGATCTTCGCCGCGGCGCAGGTGGTCTGGTTCTCGCTGGCGCGGGCGCTGCCGCCCGTGGCCTCCACGCTGGGCGTGATGCTGATCCCCATCCTCGGCGTGTTCAGCGGCGCCTGGTGGCTGGGCGAATCGCTGCACTGGCAGGACTGGGCCGCGATGGGCCTCATGGTGCTGGCGATCGCCTCGGTGCTGTGGCCCGCGCGGCCCGCCGTCACAGGCCCTTGACAGTCTCCATGGCCAGGCACAGGTCGGCCCAGGCCTTGGCCTTCTCGGGCAGGCTGCGCAGCAAATAGGCCGGGTGGTAGCTCACGACCACGGGCACGCCCTCGTAGCGGTAGACCTTGCCGCGCAGCCGGCCCAGCGGCTGGGTCTGCACGTCGGGCACGCTGCCGGCCAGCAGCGACTGCACGGCGAAGCGGCCCACGGCCAGGATGATCTTGGGCTGCAGCAGGGCGATCTGGCGCTTGAGATAGGGCTCGCACTGCGCCACCTCGTCCAGCGCCGGATTGCGGTTGCCGGGCGGACGGCACTTGAGCACGTTGACAATGAAGGCTGCCTGTGCGCCGCGCACCTCGCCATGCCGGCTCACGCCGACGGCGCGCAGCATGTTGTCCAGCAGTTTGCCGGCCTGGCCGACGAAGGGCTCGCCGCGCAAGTCTTCCTGCTCGCCCGGCGCCTCCCCGACGATGAGCCAGTCCACGCGCGGGGGGGCCTCGGCTTGCGGCGCCGCGGGACCCACGCCGAACACGGTGTTCTTGCGCGTGCCGCAGAGTTTGCAGGCCTCGCAGCCGGACACGGACTGCTGCAGCGCGGCCCAGTCCATGGCGGCGATGGCGGCGGCGCGGCCATCGCCGGCTGCCGGCGCCACCGCGGGCCGGGGTGTGGCCACCAACGCGGGCGCCGGAGCGGCCACGACTGGCGCGGGCCGCGCAGCGATGGGCGGCGCCACGGGTGCGGCGACCGTCTCGGCCGGGGCCGCAACCGGCTCCGTCGCGGCTGGGGCCTGCGGCCACCAGACGCGCACATGCATCTCTTCCAGCATCGCGCGCTGGCGCGCATCGAGTTCCAGGGCCATCAGCGGGGTGGCCTCACAATTGCAGGCTCATGACGATGGCGTCCTCGCGCTTGAAGGTCGACTCGGGGTAGTAGCCCTTGCGCAGGCCCACGCGCCGAAAACCGTAGGCGGCATAGATCTGGAACGCGCGCAGGTTGCTCACGCGCACCTCGAGCCAGAGCCACTGCGCACGCTGGCCGCGCGCCCAGAGGCATAGCGCGTCGAGCATCACGCGGGCCCAGCCGCGGCGCTGGTGCGCGGGCGCCACGGTGATGTTAAGCAGGTGCACCTCGTCCACGCCCTTCATCGCGATGAAGTAGCCCAGCACCTCGGAGTCGCCCAGCAGCACCTGGGCCTGGTAGCCGGAAGCCAGGGCATCCTGGAAGTTGCGGCGCGTCCAGGGATGGGTGTAGGCCTGCTGCTCGATGGCGACCACGGCCGTCAGCCAACCCTCCGTCATGGGCTCGAAGCGGGCTTCGCCCGTGCGTTCGGGCAGCGCGCTCATGGGGCGGCGGCCTTCTCGGCCATGCGTTCGGCCGTGGTCTTGGCAACCTTGTTGCGCACATAGCGGGGCAGCGCGGCCTCGGCGCGCACGGCCACGCCCTCGGCCAGCAGCTGCGGTGCGACCCGCAGCATGGCGGTGGCCAGCGGCAGCGCGGCCACGCCTGGCGCGCCGGCGAGCCGGTCGCCATAGACCGCGCCCGCATTGCCGGCCAGCGTCCAGCCATCGGGCACGGTCAGCGCTTCGGGCGCCAGCAGTTCGAAGTCGCCGTGCTGCAGCCAGCGGCCGTGTTCGAACCGGTAGCGGCCGGCATAGACCTCGTCCATGCGCGCATCCAGCGCGGCCACGACGTCTGTCGCACCCGCCAGCTGCCGCGCCTCTTCGGCCACGGCCAGCAGGGTGTCGACCGGCAGCAACGGCACGCCATCGGCGTGCTGCGCCCGCGTACCGAACGCCAGCCCCTGGGCCACCGAACAGGCCGTGCGCAGGCCCGTGAACGAGCCGGGCCCGCAGCCGAAGGCGATGGCGTCGAGCTGCGTGAGCGCCAGCCCGGCCTGGCCCAACAGGTCCAGCACCATGGGCAGCAGTGTGGTGGAGGCCTGCGCGCCGCCGGGCCCGCGGCATTCCAGCACGCGCGCACCGTCGCAGACCGCCACCGACAGGTGTTCGGTGCTGGTGTCGAACGCCAGCAGGCGCGCTCTGGAGGAATCGGGGAGCATGGCCGGGATTATCGATGGGCCGCCGGTAGACTCGCGCGCCATGTGGTCGCCCTTGTCCCGGCTGGTCCCGCTGCTGGCGGGTTGGATGTTGAGCCTGTCCAGCGGGGCCGCCCCGCCCGGCGCCGAGCGCCCGCTGCCCCCGGCCGTGGCCACGGCCCTCGCCCAGGCCAAGGTGCCGCGCGACGCCGCGGCCTTCCTCGTCCAGCCTCTGGACGATGCCGCGCCACGGCTGGCCCACCGTGTGGATGCGGCCATGAACCCGGCCTCGGTCATGAAGATGGTGACCACGCTGGCCGCGCTGGACCAGCTCGGCCCCACCTACACCTGGAAGACGCGGTTCTACGCCGACGGCCCCGTGGCCGACGGCGTGCTGCACGGCAACCTCTACATCGAAGGCGGTGGCGACCCCAAGCTCGTGCTCGAGCGCGTGGACAGCGCCTTCCGGGCGCTGCAGGCGGCCGGCGTGCGTCAGGTGCGCGGCGACATGGTGCTGGACAACAGCATCTTCGACATGCCGGCGCATGACCCTGCGGCCTTCGACAACGAGCCGCTGCGTCCCTACAACGTCGCGCCGGACGGGCTGCTGGTCAACTTCAAGGCGTTGATCCTTCGCTTCACGCCGCAGGCCGACGGCACGGCGCTGGTGAGGAGCGAGCCGCCGCTGACCGGGGTGGCCGTGCCGGACGCCGTGCCCCTGGCGCGTGGCCAGGCCTGCGGCGACTGGCGCAGCGCGCTGCAGGCCGACTTCTCCGACCCCAACGCCGTGGTACTGCAGGGCAATTACCCCGCACGCTGCGGCGAGCGCGACTGGGCCGTGGCTTATGTGGAGCCGGCCAGCTATGCGCAGCGCGCGCTGCTGGCCCTGTTTCGCATGGCCGGCGGCCAGATCGACGGCAGCGCCCGACAGGGCCGCAGGCCGACCGACGCGCGCTTGCTGCTGGAGGCGCCCTCGCTGCCGCTCGCCGACGTGATCGCCGACGTCAACAAGCGCAGCAACAACGTCATGGCCCAGCAGCTGCTGCTGACGCTGGCGGCCCAGCGGCACCTGCCGGCCCGCATGGAAGACGGGCGTGCGGCCATCGCCGCCTGGTGGCGCCGCTTCGTCGGCAGCGCCACCCCGGCCCCGGTGCTCGAGAACGGCGCAGGCCTCAGCCGCGACGAGCGCATCAGCGCCAACGCGCTGGCGCGCATGCTGGCGCGCGCCAGCCGCCATGCGGAGGCCGCCACCTACCTGCAATCGCTGTCGCTCGCCGGCGTGGACGGCACGACCGAGCGCATGCGCGAGCGCGGACTGGTGAATGTGGTCGGCAACGCCTGGCTCAAGACCGGCTCGCTGCGCGACGTAGCGTCTGTCGCCGGCTACGTGCGCGGCCGCAGCGGCCAGCGCTACGTGGTCGTGGCCATGGTCAACCATGCCAACGCCCCCGCTGCGCGTTCGGCGCTGGATGCGTTGCTCGAGTGGACTGCGGAAGACAACCGCTGACGCGCTAGTGCATGCAAACGCCCGATGACAAGGAAATTTGCACACCTTCTCTGGTCGACTTGATAACCGTTTCGTTCAAAAATCGGCCGCTGGAGCGTGTCTGGCTGTAAATTTTGTGAGCGTGTTCGCGCACGTGCCGGACCCGCCTGCATTCAAGCCGACGAAAGGAATCCCATGCTTTTGAAGAAAACCTCCCTGGCCGTGGTGACGGCGCTGGCGCTGGCTGGCTGCGGCGGCGGTGATGACGACCCGACCTACAGCCGGCTGGTGTCGTTCGGCGACAGCCTGTCGGATGTAGGTAGTTACAGGACGCCGGGCATCGCCAGCCTGGGCGGGGGCAAGTACACCGTGAATGGTGGCGGCAACGAGGTCTGGACCGAGCAACTTTCAATCGAACTGGGCCTGCCAGCACCTTGTGCTGCGCTGACAGGACTGGAGGCCAGCGGCATCTTCGCGGCATTGGCGGCACCGATCACCCCCCACGCCGGATGTACAGCTTATGGACAAGGTGGCTCGCGCGTGACGAATCCGGTGGGCCCCTGGAACAAGGCTCTGCTGCAGATTCCCACTGAGCAGGCCCAATTCCAGGGTCAGCTGGGCCAGCTGACCGTTCCCGTCGCCACACAGATCGCCAACCACCTCGCTACTTCGGGCGGCAGCTTCACAGGCAAAGAACTGGTGACCATCCTGGCTGGGGCCAATGATGTGTTCGTGGCGACCGACGAAGTCGCGGCAGCAATCGCTGCAGCATCCGCGACCGCCACCTCGCCCGAACAGGTCGTGGCCGCCTCGCAAGCCGCCGGAGCACAAGCCGTTGGCGCATTGACGCAAGCAGGTACAGAGCTGGCAGATCTGATCAAGAACCAGATCATCGCCAAGGGTGCCAAACGCGTCTTGGTTTTGAACCTGCCCAACATCAGCAAAACGCCGGAGGCCGTTGGCGCGGAGGCGGCCATGCCAGGCTCGCAGCAGTTGGTCGACACCATGACGCTCGCCTTCAACGCCGCACTCAAGGCCGGCCTGGACGGCACGGCTGAAGTCTTGCAAGTCGACTTCTACGCCCAAAATTCCCAGCACTCGGTCACGCCTGCGGCATTCGGCCTCACCAACACCAGCACGCCGGCCTGCACCAACACCTTCCCGAATGCACCAGGCTTCCTGGCTCCCTCGCTGACCTGCACAACGGCAACGGTGCAGGCGAACTCGGCGCGTTACCTGTTCGCAGACACGGTGCACCCCACTCCTTATGGCCACACCCTGATCCGTGATATGGCGCTGGCTGCGCTCAAGGAAAAAGGCTGGCTCTGAACGTTGGCTGAACCCTCCAACGACAAAGAGCCCCGAGGGGCTCTTTGTTCTTTGCAGGCAGATGCGTGTTTACCACCGGTTGCGGATGCGGTCGTATGCGTAGGTACCGAACAAGCGCTGCAGGTTGGGGGTCACGTACAGCTTGTCAGCGAACATGTAGCTGTTGTAGCTGACGCCGGACGCGATGGTGCTCGTCGTGCACAGGGCCGAGTTGACTTCACCCGCGCCGATGCCGATCCCGACGCCTGCATCCACCGAGGTGCACGCCACGCCCTTGGAATTGTTCATGGAGAAGTTGCCCGGATCCTCCGCGGCAATGTTGAAGTAGTACGGAGCATCGACGTACAGCACATTGGTGCCGAGGCCCAGGTTCACCGAGTCGATCAGGAACGCATCGTTGACATTGCGGCTGATCGCGTTCAGCGTGTCGAACTGGCCCGTCGCCTGGCCCCAGGGCGTGATGCCGAGGTTGATCGCACCGACGACGACGACCTGCTTGGCGCCTGCATCCACCAGGCGTTTTGCCAGGTTGGCCAGCGCGGTGCCCGCAGCGCGTGCATTGGTGACCGCTGCGTCCGCCGTCTGGGTCCCGGCCAGGACGGCCTTGGCCTCGAACAGCGCATCCGACATGCCGCCGCTCAGGATGACCAGGTCGTCCCCGGCAAAGGCGCCTCCGCCTGCCACGAAAGCGTCCACCTGCTCGGTCACCGTCAAGGTCGTCGCGTCGCCCGTTACCCCGGGCTTGCCTGCAACGCGCGCCCCGACGCGGGCATAGCCCGTGCCGCCGCTGGACGATGGCGTCAGGGTGCGCCCGTAATTGCTGGCCAACTGCAGCAGCCAGTGGTTGGTGGTGCCGTCGTTCACGGTGTATCTGGCGCCGGTCTGACCCACATCGGAAAAGGCATCGCCGAACACGAGCAGGCGCGCCGGCTGCAGCTGCGATTCCGTGCTGCTCGACCCGCAGGCACTCAGCAACACGACAGAGGCACCCAGGGCCAGGGCGGCCACAGCACGCCGCCAGGAAATTCGACTCATCGGTCTCTCCAGAAAAAGTTGCCGGGAGTGTACGGCGCAGGCGGCATCGCGCTCAGGCGGCCGCTGCGCGTTGCAAACGGTCACGTATGCCCGCCCACGCGTCATCGGGCGGAGGCGCTTCCACCCAGATCAGGCGCACGCCGGTCGCGTCGAGCTCGCGCAGCACGGAGAACAATTCACGCGCCGCGTCTGCAGGGTCGACGGGCATGTGCCGTACGAGGACGCGGCGCGATGCACTGCGCAGCGCCGTGCGCGCATAGACCGCCACGGTTGGCGTGGCGTCCACGGTCTCGTCCAGCTCCGTGCCCAGCACCTGCAGCGCGGCCTTCAAGGCGGCCGCGTCCATCAGGCGTACGCTGGCGTGCGGCGCGTAGTGCGCAGCCAGCGTGCCCGAGGCGCGCGGGTCGGCTGCCAGTTCGTCCTTGCCGCGCACGGGCTGGCCGCACACGGCCTCGATCTGCGCGCGGTCGATCCCGCCGGGGCGCAGCAGCACGGGCACGCCGCGCGTGGCGTCGACGATGGTCGATTCGATGCCCACGTCGCAGGCGCCACCGTCCAGCACCAGCAGGTCGTCGCCGAACTCCGAGGCCACGTGCGCGGCCGTGGTCGGGCTCACACGGCCGAACTGGTTGGCGCTGGGTGCGGCCACGCCGGACACACCCAACTCGGCAGCGGCGCGGAACACCGCCTGGGCCACCGGGTGCGACGGGCAGCGCAGGCCGATCGAGTCCTGCCCGCCGGCCGCCTTGGCACCCACGGCGGCGCGGCGCGGCAGGATCAGCGTGAGCGGGCCGGGCCAGAACGCACGGATCAAGGCCTCGGCCCAGACCGGCCAGTCCTTCGCGAAATGCGCGAGTGCCGGCGGCAGGCGGCCCCCATCGCCAGGCGCGACATGGACGATCAGCGGGTGGTCGGCCGGCCGGCCCTTGGCGGCGTAGATCTTGTCCACGGCCGCGTCGTTGCCGGCGTCCGCCGCCAGGCCGTAGACGGTCTCGGTCGGCAGGCCCAGCAGTTCGCCCGCGGCCAGCGTCTGGGCCGCGCGCGCGATGGCGCCGGGATCGGCAGCAGCGACGATCATGGTCAGAACGGCGCGATGCCCAGGATGGAGGAGGCCTGCAGCGCGGTGGCGCGCACCGCCTCGGGCGTGGCGCCCGTGACCGTCAGGTGGCCCATCTTGCGCGCCCGTGCGGCCTTGAGCTTGCCGTACAGGTGCAGGTGCACACCGGGCAGGGCCAGCACGGCGTCCCAGGGCGGCGTCACGGCCTCGGCACTGGCCTGGGCACGCTGCGCATTGGGGTCGAACCACAGGTCGCCGAGCAGGTTCAGCATGATGGTGGGGCCGTGCAGGCGCGGGGCCACCAAGGGCAGGCCGGCGAGCGTGCGCACCTGCAGGTCGAATTGCGAGACATCGCAGGCGTCGATGCTGTAGTGGCCGCTGTTGTGCGGGCGCGGCGCGATCTCGTTGACGACCAGGCTGCCGTCTTGCAGCACGAAAAACTCCACGCACAGCACGCCCACGTAGGCCAGGCCCTCGGCCACGGCACGCGCAGCGGCAACGGCCTGCTCGCATGTGGCGGCCGGCAGCACGCCCTCGTGCACCGTGGTCACGGCCAGGATGCCCTCGCGGTGCAGGTTGTGCTGCACCGGGAAATGCACCATGGCGCCATCGCGGCCACGTGCGACGATGACCGAGCACTCGTCGGCCAGCGGCAGCATCTGTTCGAGCACGCAGGGCACGCGCTGCAGGCGCTCCCAGGCGGCCACCAGCTCCTCACGCGTGCGCACGCGCACCTGGCCCTTGCCGTCGTATCCCAACCGGGCGGTCTTGAGGATGCCGGGCAACAGGCCGGCGCTGACCTGGTCGAGCGACGCCAAGTCGCTGATGACGGCGTAGGGCGCGCACGGCACGCCAATGCGCGTGAAGTGCGCCTTCTCGGCACTGCGGTCCTGCGCGATGGCCACGGCCTCGGCCGCGGGCGCCACCGGCCGCTGCGCTGCGAGTTGCGCCAGCGCGGGCGCGGGCACGTTCTCGAACTCGGTGGTCACGGCATCGCTGAGGCGCGCCAGTTCGGCCAGGCCCTGGGGATCCAGGTAATCGGTCTGCACATGGTGGTGGCTCACGCGCCCGGCGGGGCTGGAGGCATCCGGGTCCAGCACGGCCGTGAAGTAGCCCATGCTTTGCGCCGCGTGCACGAACATGCGGCCCAGCTGGCCGCCGCCCATCACGCCCAGGGTGGCGCCGGGCAACAAGGGGGCCTGCGTCATACGGGCGGCAGGTTCATGGCCTGGGCGGCCGCGGTCTGCTCGGCGCGGAAGGCATCGAGCTTGCCGCGCAGCGCCGGGTCGTTCACAGCCAGCATGGCGACCGCGAACAGCGCCGCATTGGCGGCGCCGGCCATGCCGATCGCAAAAGTGGCCACAGGGATGCCCTTGGGCATCTGGACGATGCTGTGCAGCGAATCCACGCCCTGCAGGTGTTTGCTGGCCACGGGCACGCCCAGCACGGGCACCGTGGTCTTGGCTGCCAGCATGCCTGGCAGGTGGGCGGCACCGCCCGCGCCCGCGATGATGGCCGCCAGGCCACGACCGGCGGCGGCCTCCGCATAGGCGAACATCTCATCCGGCATGCGGTGGGCGGAGACCACCCTCGCTTCGTGTGCGATGCCGAATTGCTGGAGAATCCCCACCGCATGCTGCATGGTGTCCCAGTCGCTGCTGGAGCCCATGACAATTCCGATTTGAACTGCGCTCATCGCGCAATTTTACTTTTCACCCCCAGGTTCTCCCGATGATTGACATCACCCTCGACAATTTCCAGGCCGACCTGATCGAAGCCTCCCTGCAGCAGCCGGTGCTGCTGGACATCTGGGCCGAGTGGTGCGGCCCCTGCAAGCAGTTGGGCCCGGTGCTGGAAAAACTCGAGCGCGACTACGACGGCCGGTTCCTGCTGGCCAAGCTCGATGCCGACAAGGTGCCGCAGATCGCCCAGCAGCTGAGCCAGATGTTCGGCGTGCGCAGCATCCCGTTCTGCGTGATGTTCTCGGGCGGCCAGCCGGTGGACGGCTTCGTCGGCGCCGTGCCCGAAGCGCAGATCCGCGAGTTCCTGGACAAGCACGTGCCCGGCGAGGATGAACTGGCCAGCGCCGACGATGCCGAACAGGCCCAGGAGCTGCTGCAGTCCGGCGACGCCGATGCGGCCCTGGCCAAGCTGCAGGAGGCGCTGGCCGTGAGCCCGGCCAACGACGATGCCCGTTACGACTACGTCAAGCTCCTGATCTCCGCCGGCCACCTCGAGGAAGCCGCCGCCGCGCTGCAACCGGCACTGGTGCAGATCCCCGTGCAGCTGCGCTTCGAGGCCCTGGCGCAGTGGCGCGCGGCGCTCGAGGCCGTGGCGGCCGACCCGCGCCGGGACTGGAGCGTGGAGCAGTTCGACGCCAAGATCGCCGACAACAAGCGCGACTTCGACCTGCGCATGGCCAAGAGCCGCGTGCTGCTGGCGCGCGGCGAACTCACGGCCGCCATGGACGAGCTGCTGGAGATCGTCATGCGCGACAAGAAGTGGAGCGACGAGCTGCCGCGCAAGACCTACATCGCCATTCTGGAACTGCTGACCCCGCCCAAGCCCAAGGCCGCGGCCGATGCCACCGGCAAGACCGCGGGCGGCATCGAACTGATGGGCAAGGCCGCGATGGTGGAAGACCCGCAGGCGGCGCTGGTCTCCAGCTACCGCCGCAAGCTCAGCATGGCGCTGAATTGACCCTTCCCCGTTTGGGCTGCTCAAGGCGTGAGCAGCCCCATCCCCTCAAGGGGGCGCGCCCAGCGGCCCGACAGAGCCAATTCCGCGGGCGCGCTGGCATGGCCTGCTCCGCGGCCGTTGGCACAGCGGCTTGCCAGCAGCGCCGACGCGTCACGCCGCGCGGGATGGAAATAAGCGTTAGCCGTTGAGCCGCTGCCAGGCTTCCTGGTACTTGGCAGCGGTCTTCTCGATCACCTCACGCGGCAGCCGCGGCGCCGGCGGGGTCTTGTCCCAGGGCTTGCCATTGATGCGCACCGATTCCAGCCAATCGCGCACGAACTGCTTGTCGTAGCTGGGCGGGTTGCTGCCTTCCTGCCAGCTCTCGGCCGGCCAGAAGCGCGAGGAATCGGGGGTCAGCACCTCGTCCATGAGGTGCAGCGTGCCGGCCTCGTCCAGGCCGAACTCGAACTTCGTGTCCGCGATGATGATGCCCTTGGCCTTGGCGATCTCGCAGGCGGCTTGGTAGATCGCGATGCTGGTGTCGCGGATCTTGGCGGCCAACTCCGGGCCGACGATCTCCACGACCTTCTCGAAGGTGATGTTCTCGTCGTGGGCGCCGGCCTCGGCCTTGTAGGCCGGCGTGAAGATGGGCGCGGGCAGCTGGCTTGCATTCTGCAGGCCCGCCGGCAGCGGCACGCCGCAGACGGCCTGGCCTTCCTGATACTCCTTCCAGCCGCTGCCGGCCAGGTAGCCGCGCACCACGGCCTCGACCGGAATGGGCTTGAGGCGCTTGACCAGCATGGCCCGCCCGCGCACCTGCTCCACCTCCTCGGGCGCCACCACGCTCTCGGGCGCATCGCCCGTCAGGTGGTTGGGGCACAGGTGGCCGAGCTGGTCGAACCAGTACAGCGCCATCTGCGTCAGCAGTGCACCCTTGCCGGGGATGGGCTCGCCCATGATCACGTCGAAGGCGCTGATGCGGTCACTGGCCACCATCAGGATGTGGTCGGTACCGACGGCGTAGTTGTCGCGCACCTTGCCGCGGGCCAGCAGCGGCAGGGAGGTCAGCTTGGAGGTGTGCAGGGCAGAGGTCATGGTGCAGGCCGCAAGGCATCGGAAAGTCGGAACACGGGTCGTCGGTGATTGTCCACGACGGCGCGCGCCCAGAAAAAAGGCCGCGGATCCCGCGGCCTCTGGGCTCGGCGCAAGCGCCGTTCAGGCGATCGAAGCCTTGTAAATCGACTCGATGGCTGCGTCCAGCGCGCTGTTGAATTGCGCATCGGACTGCTGGGCCGACAGGCCCTCGGTCAGCGCACGGCTGAAGCTGGCGATCACGCCCGGGTTCTTGGCCAGCATGGCGTTGGACTCGTCGCGGCTGTAGCCGCCCGACAGCGCCACCACGCGCACGACCTTGGGGTGCTTGACGAGCTCGGTGTAGAAACCGTCCACCGTGGGGATGGTCAGCTTGAGCATGACCTTGGCGTCGGCCGGCAGCGCGTCCAGACGCTTGAGGAAACCGGCCTTGAGCAGGGCCTCGGCGTCCTTCTTGTCGGTCGCCTTGATGTTGACTTCGGGCTCGATGATGGGCATCAGGCCACCCTTGAGGATCTGCAGGCCGACGGCGAACTGCTGGTCCAGCACGGCGTCGATGCCCTTGGCATTGGCGCTGTTGATGACCGAGCGCATCTTGGTGCCGAAGATGCCCTTCTTGACGGCGCGCGCCACCAGGGCGTCGAGCTCGGGCATGGGCTTCATCAGCTGCACACCGTCGGCTTCTTCGGCCAGGCCCTTGTCGACCTTCAGGAAGGGCACGACCTGCTTCTTTTCCCACAGGTAGGTTGCGGCGGCGATGCCGTCGAACTGGCGGTCCATGGTCATCTCGAACAGGATGGCGCCCAGCACCCTGCGGCCGTCGAAGGCCGGGCTGGTAACGATGCGGTTACGCATCGCGTGGACCAGGTCGAACATCTGCGCTTCGCCGCTGTAGGCGGATTCCTCGACGCCGTAGAGCTTGAGCGCCTTGGGCGTGCTGCCGCCACTCTGGTCCAGGGCAGCGATGAAACCGTTGCCGGTGGAGACTTTGTTCAGTTGTTCCTGATTCACTGGTGACACCTTCTTGGGATGGGGAAGCCGGGGCGGCGGGATGCACAAAACCGCGGAATTGTAGGGGGATGGGCCGCGGAATCGGGTGAAACCCGAGCGCCACGGCCGGTAACCAGTCCGTAACCAGCATCGGCGACAGGCCACGCGCCGCGGGGTTGTCGGACAAGTGCGCAATCGTGCGCCGGTTCCAGAAATTAGCGCGAACCCGAATTGCTGCACCGCACACCATTGGCGCACCCGAGCGCACCCTGCGCTCTTTTCATTTCCGCCAGGAGGATTTTTCCGATGCTGTCGACCCGTCTCCCGTTCCGCCAGGCCGCCATGGCCGCCCTGCTCGCAGCACCGCTGCTGGCCTCGGCCCAGGTCACGCTCAAGCCGGACAACAAGTGGCGCTACCTGTTCACGGCCGGCGCCAATGCCGCGACCGGCAACAACGAATCGGTCGCCCTGAACCTGACCGGCGAGGCCGCACGCGTGAGCGCGATCGACAAATGGACCTTCCTGGGCCAGGGCGCCTACGCCCACAGCGACGGCGAGACGCAGACCGAGCGCTTTGCGCTGGGCACGCAGTACACGCGCGACCTGACGCCCGTGTGGTTCGGCTTCGGCTCGGCCGACGCGCTGCGCGACAAGCTGGCCAACCTGTCCTCGCGCCTGTCGGTGGCCTCGGGCGTGGGCTACCACCTGATCAAGAACGAACAAACCACCTTCGACGTGTCGGGCGGTCTGGGCTACAGCCGCGACCGCTTCATCGAGCCGACCGAAATCGACGGCAGCGTGCGCGACGGTTATGGCCGGCTCGAACTGGTGCTGGCCGAGGAATCCAACCACAAGCTCACGCAGACCACCAGCCTGCGCCAGCGCCTGGCGCTCTACCCCAATCTGCGCGACACGGGCGAGTACCGCGCCAGCTTCGACACCAACGTCACCGTGGCGATGACGCAGTCCATGAACCTTACGGCCGGCCTCAGCGTGCGCTACAACAGCGACCCGGGCGTGGGCGTGAAGAAGACCGACGCCATGTTCGTGACCGGCGTGTCGTTCCGCTTCGACTGAAGCGCCTTTACCGCACCACGCAGATCTTGAGCATGTTGGTGCCCCCCGGGGCGCCCATGGGCTCGCCGCAGGTGATGGTGTAGACGTCGCCCGTCTGAACGATGCCGCGCTTCTTGAGGTGGGCCTCGGCTTGCTCCAGCGCCGTGTCGCGGTCGGTGTGGGCGTCCATCAGCAGCGGGCGCACGTTGCGGTACAGCGCCAGCTTGCGCTGCGTGGCCAGGCGCGAGGTCAGCGCGTACATGGCGATGTGGGCGCGGTGCCGGCTCATCCACAGCGAGGTCGAGCCCGACTCCGTCAGCGCCACGATGGCCTTGGCGCCCACGTGGTGGGCCGTGAACAGCGCGCCCATGGCGATGGACTGGTCGATGCGCGAATAGTTGCGGCCGCTGAAGTCGGCGTCGAGCTGCTTGTCCTCGGCCGACTCGGCGGCCTCGCAGATGCGGCTCATCTCCATCACGGTTTCCAGCGGGTAGCGGCCCGAGGCCGTCTCGGCCGACAGCATCACCGCGTCCGTACCGTCCAGCACGGCGTTGGCCACGTCGCTGACCTCGGCGCGCGTGGGCACCGGGTTGGTGATCATGGACTCCATCATCTGCGTAGCCGTGATGACCACCTTGTCCATGTCGCGGGCCATGCGGATCATCTTCTTTTGCAGTGCCGGCACGGCGGCGTTGCCGACCTCCACCGCGAGGTCGCCGCGCGCGACCATGATGCCGTCGCTCGCGCGCAGGATCTCTTCCAGCTTCGGGATCGCCTCGGCGCGTTCGATCTTGGCGATCATGCCGGGCTTGTGGCCGCTCTCGGCACCGGCCACGTTGCACAGCTGGCGCGCCATTTCCATGTCGGTGGCGTTCTTGGGGAAGCTCACGGCCACGTAGTCGGCCTGAAAGCTCATGGCGGTCTTGATGTCCTCCATGTCCTTGGCCGTCAGTGCCGGCGCGGTCAGGCCGCCGCCTTCCTTGTTGATGCCCTTGTTGTTGGACAGCTCGCCGCCCAGCTTGACCGTGGTGTGCACCTGCTCGCCCTTGACGGCATCGACGACGAGCACGATCAGGCCGTCGTTGAGCAGCAGGCGGTCGCCGGCGCGCACGTCGCGCGGCAGATCCTTGTAGTCCAGGCCCACGCCGTCGATGTCGCCGAGTTCGGTGCGCGCGGCATCGAGCACGAATTTCTCGCCAGGCACCAGCAACACCTTGCCGGCGGCGAACTTGCCGACGCGGATCTTGGGACCTTGCAGGTCGGCCATGATGGCCACTTCGCGGCCGGCCTTGCGCGCGGCCTCGCGCACCATGGCGGCGCGGGCGATGTGGTCCTGCGCGGTGCCGTGGCTGAAGTTCAGGCGCACCACGCTGACCTTGTGGACGATCATCTGCTCCAGCATCTCCGGCGTGCTGGAGGCCGGGCCCAGGGTGGCGACGATCTTGGTGGCGTGGCGGGGAAGTCGGGTCGTGCTCATGCGTGAGTCTCCTTGTCGCGGCCATTCTCACATGGCGGTGCGACAGATCAGCGCGGCTTTGACCTCCATCACAACCCTGTCGCGATGGCTGCGCTACGGTGCGGGCCTTTCGTTCGACCGCACCGCTCCGTTCATGCAAAGCCCTTTCGATCCGGCCCGGCCGGAACTGCCCGCGCCGCTGGCGCCCGACGCCCCGCTGCCGCATCGCAAGACGATCCGCGGCTGGCTGGCGCCCATCGTCCAGCGCAGCACGCTGCGCGCGCTCTGGCTGCTGGCGCTGGACCTCGCGCTGTTCGCCGCGCTCATCGCCGGCACCGTGTGGCTGCCCACCTGGTGGCTGCAGCTGGCCTGCGCGATGGCGGCCGGCTTCGTGATCGGCCGGCTGTTCATCATCGGCCACGACGCCTGCCACCAGAGCCTCACGCCGCACCGCCGGATCAACCGCTGGCTGGGCCGCATCGCCTTCCTGCCCTCGCTGACGGCCTACAGCCTGTGGGACATGGGCCACAACGTGGTGCACCACGGCTTCACCAACCTCAAGGGCGTGGATTTCGTGTGGGCCCCGGCCACGCAGGCCGAGTACCGCGCCATGCCGCCGCTGCGCCGGCTGTGCGAGCGCATCTACCGCAGCGGCTGGGGGCCCGGCCTGTACTACATGGTGGAGATCTGGTGGAAGAAGATGATGTTCCCGCGCCGCAACGGCATGGGCAACAGCTACCGGCCGGTCTTCACACGCGACTGCCTGCTCGTGACGGGCTTCGCGGCGCTGTGGATCGCCACACTGGCCGCCGGCGCCGTAGCCACCGACCAGGCCGTCTGGCGCGCGCTGGTGCTGGGCTTCGTCGTGCCCATGGTGTTCTGGTTCCACATGATGGGCTTCGTGATCTATGGCCACCACACCCACGTGAAGGTGCAATGGCACGACGACAAGGCGGCCTGGCAGCGCGCCCAGCCCTTCGTTTCGACCACCGTGCACCTGACCTTCCCGCTGCGGATCGGCGCACTGATCCATCACATCATGGAGCACACGGCGCACCACGTGGACATGAGCATCCCCTTGTACAAGCTCAAGGAGGCCCAGTCCGTGCTCGAGCAACTGCTGCCCGAGCGCATCATCGTCCAGCGTTTCTCGTGGAAGTGGTACTTCGCCACCGCGCGGGCCTGCAAGCTGTACGACTTCTCGCGCCAGTGCTGGACCGACTTCCAGGGCCGCCCCGCCGTGGTCGCGGCTTGACCCCAGGCAGCGCAGGGGGAACGCGCGGGCCGTGCGAGGATCACAGGGCCACCCACTGAAAGGAACCGCATGCCCGCACCCGACCACCGCGACCTGCACCCGCCCCGCGCATCGAGTTTGTCCTGGATGCTGGGGCTGCTGGCGCTCGCGCTGGCGGCCGGTGGCGCCTGGTGGCTCTGGGGCCGGCCGGCCGAGCCGGCGCCGCCCGCACCGGCGCCTGTGGTGTCGGCTCCCGCAGAGCCCGCAGCCAGCGCCCCGCCGCCGCAGGCCGCGGCCTCCGGGCCGCAACATCCCATCGCGGTGCCACAGCCCCAGAGCCAGCCCTTGCCCGCCCTGGCCGAGGCCGACGGCGCGGTCACCGATGCCCTGGTCGAGTTGCTGGGCCGCGGCCCTGTGCAGGCCCTGTTGCTGACGGACGGCTTCGTGCGCCGGGTGGTCGCCACGGTGGACAACTTGCCCCGTGCCAGCGCGCCGGCCCGGCTGTGGCCGGTCCAACCCACCCCACAGCGCTTCCTGGTGCAGGGAGAGGGAGAACAGGCCGTCGTCGCGCCGACCAATGCCGGCCGCTATGGCGCGCTGCTGTCGTTCGCCGAGGCCATTCCGCTGGAGCGTGCGGTGCAGCTCTACGGCCGGCTCTACCCGCTGTTCCAGCAGGCCTACGAGGAGCTGGGCTACCCGGGCCGCTACTTCAACGACCGGCTCGTCGCCGTGCTGGACCACCTGGTGCAAGCCCCGGAGCCACAGGGCCCGCTGGCCGTGCGCCTGCTCGAGGTGCGCGGCGACATGGCCGACCCACGCCCCTGGGTGCGCTGGGAGTTCGCCGATCCGCAGCTGCAATCGCTGTCGGCCGGCCAGAAGATGCTGGTGCGCATGGGCCCGGCCAACGCCAAACGGGCCAAGACCCTGCTGACCAAGCTGCGCCGGCTGGTGGCCGCGGGCGCCGTCACCGCGCCGGTGCTCGCGGCGCCGGCCGCATCGACCGCCTCGGCGCCGCGCTGATCAGCCGGCGGCGCGCCTGGACAGGATCTCGAAGGCCGGCAGGGTCTTGCCCTCCAGCACTTCGAGGAAGGCACCGCCGCCCGTGGAGATGTAGCCCACGTCCTTCTCGATGCCGTACTTGGCGATCGCGGCCAGCGTGTCGCCGCCACCGGCGATGCTGAAGGCGCTGCTCTCGGCCACGGCGCGCGCGATGGCTTCCGTGCCCTTGGCGAAGGCGTCGAACTCGAACACGCCGACCGGGCCGTTCCAGACGATGGTGCCGGCCGCTTTGAGCTGAGCCGCCAGGCGGGAAGCCGTCTTGGGGCCGATGTCAAGGATCAGGTCGTCCGCCGCCACGTCGGCCGCGGCCTTGACGGTGGCCGGCGCGTCGGCCGCGAAGGCCTTCGCCGTGACTACGTCCTCGGGGATCGGCACCTCGGCACCGCGCGCCTTCATGGCCTCGATCACGGCCTTGGCCTCACCGACCAGGTCGGGCTCGGCCAGGCTCTTGCCGATCGGCAGGCCGGCGGCCAGCAGGAAGGTGTTGGCGATGCCGCCGCCGACGACGAGGCCGTCCACGTTCTTGGCCAGCGATTGCAGGATGGTCAGCTTGGTGCTGACCTTGGAGCCGGCCACGATGGCGATCAGCGGGCGCTTCGGGCTGGCCAGCGCCTTGGTGATGGCGTCGATCTCGGCGGCCAGCAGCGGGCCGGCACTGGCCGTCTTGGCGAACTGGGCGATGCCGTAGGTCGTGGCCTCGGCGCGGTGGGCCGTGCCGAAGGCATCGTTCACGTAGATGTCGCACAGCGCGGCGAGCTTCTTCGCCAGCGCCTCGTCGTTCTTCTTCTCGCCCTTGTTGACGCGGCAGTTCTCCAGCAGCACGACCTGGCCAGGCTGCACCTGCACGCCGTCGACCCAGTTCGCGACCAGCGGCACCTCGCGGCCCAGCAATTCACCCAGGCGCTCGGCCACGGGGGCCAGCGAGTCCTCGGGTTTGAACGCGCCTTCGGTCGGGCGGCCCAGGTGCGAGGTCACCATCACGGCCGCACCGGCGTCCAGCGCCATGCGGATGCAGGGCACGGAGGCACGCACGCGCGTGTCCTCGGTGATGTTGCCGGCGTCGTCCTGCGGCACGTTGAGGTCGGCGCGGATGAAGACGCGCTGGCCGGCGGCCTTGCCTTGGGCACACAGGTCGGAGAAGCGGATGACGTTCATGGTGTGGTGGTAGGAATGGTGGACAACAGCCGACCATTGTAGAAACCAGCCCTACCAGCCCAGCCCCAGGTGCAATGGCAGGTACACCGCCATGCCCACCAGCATGGTGCCCAGCACGCCGCCGCGCCAGAAATACCAGGCCGCACCGACCACGGCCGCGTACAGGCGTGCGTCCTGCCAGGTGCTGACGAAGTGGCCGTTCGTCATCACCACCTCGGGCAGCACCACGGCCGCCAGCGCGGCCACCGGCGCGTAGTGCAGCGCGCGGTGCGCCCAGTCGGGCAGCCCCCAGGGGCGGTCCAGGATGAAGAAGAAGCAGCGGGTGAGCACGGTGATGCCGGCCAGGCCGACGATGACGGCCAGGGTCCACAGGTCGGTCGTGCCGCTCACTTGGCGTCTTCCTCGTCCGGGTTCAGGCCCCACTGCTTCTCGAGCCAGAAGCAGACCAGCACGGCCGTGCCGATGCCGGCGACGATGTTGAGCTTGAGCGGCAGCGCGTAGGCCGCCACGGCCGTGGCCGCGGCGATCAGCGCGGCGAGGATGCGCAGCCGCGTGGTGGCCATCGAGCACACGATGGCCAGCAGGCTCAGCACGCCGGCAAAACCCAGGCCCCAGTGCGAGGGGATGAAGTTGGCCAGTGCGATGCCGACGAGGCTCATGCCCATCCAGGCGATCCAGGTCACGCAGTAGCCGCCGGCCAGGAAGGCCTCCTGCGCCTGCAACTCGGCCCGCGTGGTGCCGGGCGCGGGGTAGCGGCGCGTGAACATCGCGTAGCTCATGTCGGCCGTCAGGTAGCCGTGCAGCAGGCGGCGCCAGCGTGGCATGTGCAGCAGGTACGGGCGCAGGTGCAGGCTGAACACCACGAAGCGCAGGTTCACGCAGAAGCCGGTGGCCAGGATGACCCAGAACGGCGCGCCGGCGACCAGCAGCGGCAGCGCCGCCAGCTGCGAGCTGCCGGCGTAGACCAGCAGCGTCATGGCCACGGCCTCGGCCACCGACAGGCCGGACTTGAGCATGGCCACGCCCGTCATGAGGCCCCAGGCGCCGATGCCCATGGCCACGGGCAGCATCTCGCGCCAAGCCTCGTCGAACGCCGGCCGGCGCCGGATCTCCGCCGACCAGAACATCAGCCTAGCACCTGGCCGCGCTGGACGGCAAAACCCGCCAGCACGGCCGCGGCCGGCAGCCGCTTGCCGCCGGCACGCTGCAACTCTGTCAGCAGCAGCACGCCCTCGCCTGTGGCCACGGCCAGGCCGGCGGCGTCGGCCGCCAGCACGGTGCCGGGCGGCTGCTCGGTCGGCTCGGGCAGCACGCGGCCGGCCCAGCACTTGAGCGTCTCGCCGCCGAGCTGCGTGGTCGCGCCCGGGAACGGGTCGAAGGCGCGCAGGCGGCGCGCGATGGCAGTGGCCGGCAGCCGCCAGTCGATCGGTGCCTCGGACTTCTCGATCTTGTGGGCGTAGGTGATGCCGTCGGACGGTTGGGGACGGGGCTGCAGGCGGCCGGCCTCGGCCTGGCGCAAAGCCTCGACAACCAGGCTCCCGCCCAGCGCGGCCAGGCGGTCGTGCAGCTGGGCCGTGCTGTCCTCACCGATGGCGAGCGACTCGTCGATGAGCATGTCGCCGGTGTCCAGGCCGGCGTCCATCTGCATGATGGTCACGCCGGTTTGGGCGTCGCCGGCCTCGATGGCGCGGTGGATGGGCGCCGCGCCGCGCCAGCGCGGAAGCAGGCTGGCGTGGATGTTCAGGCAGCCCAGGCGCGGCAGGTCCAGCACCCATTGGGGCAGGATCAGGCCGTAGGCGGCGACGACCATGGCGTCCGGCCGGGCAGCCAGCAAGGCCTCGCGCGCGGCGACGGCGTCATCGGGGTACTTGCCGTCCAGGCGCAGGCTGCGCGGCTGGGCCACAGACCAGCCGTGCTCCAGCGCGAACTGCTTGACCGGCGAGGCCTGCAGCTTCATGCCGCGGCCAGCGGGCCGGTCGGGCTGTGTCAAAACGAGGGAAATCTCGAAACCGTGGGCGTGCAGGGCCGCCAGGGCGACCCGGGCGAACTCGGGTGTGCCCGCAAAAACGATGCGCATGGATCAGTTGATGGTGTGCCGCATATTGCGCCAGTCCACGCCCTCGTGGGCACGGCGCACGACGCCGGCGGAGTCCAGGTAAACCCAGTAGTACAGGTCGATCATGCCCTCGCGCCAGCGGTAGGTCAGGATGGGGCCGTTCCAGCTGGCCACGCGCTCGTTGTCGGGCGCGGGGCCGAACTCGCGCTCGACATCGGCGCGGGTCCACGAGCCATCGGTGGCGATGCGCGCGAACTCGCTGCGCGTCATGACCTGGCGCACGCTGCGCACCTGGCCCGCAGCGTCGAGGTCGACCATGAAGACCCGCTGGCCAGACGGCTGCTGGGAGTACTGCAGGCGCTGGCCGTCGCGCAAGGCAACGCTGCGCGTGGGCTGGCCCCAGGACGAGAGCACCTGTTCACGCGTCATGCCGGGCTGCACACTGGCGCAGGCCGCCAGCAGCAGGGACAGCATGGCGGCGGGCAGGCGCAGCATGGGGCTCAGGCGGCGTCGCGCGCCAGATCGCGCTGTGCCTTGAGCATCTTGGTCTTGATGCGGTTGCGCTTGAGCGGCGACAGGTACTCGACGAACACCTTGCCCAGCAGATGGTCCATCTCGTGCTGGATGCAGACGGCCAGCAGGCCTTCCGCCTCGATGCTGCAGGACTGGCCCTCGCCGTCCAGGGCCTGCACGCGGATGCGACTGGCGCGTTCGACGCCGTCGTAGATGCCGGGCACCGACAAGCAACCCTCTTCGCCGACCTCGCGTTCCGAACTGGCCCAGGTGATCTCGGGGTTGATGAGCACCAGCGGCTGGTCGCGCTCTTCGGAAACGTCGATCACGATCACGCGCTCGTGCACGTCGACCTGGGTGGCGGCCAGGCCGATGCCCTTGGCGTCGTACATGGTCTCCAGCATGTCGGCCAGCAAGGCCTTGATGCGGTCGTCCACGGCCGCCACCGGCTTGGCCACCTTGTGCAGCCTGGCGTCAGGGAATTGAAGTATCGGGAGCAGGGCCATGGAAACGCTGAGGTCGAAGTTGTGGCTATTTTCGCCACTTTTGGCGGGGCGCCTGGACGGCCGGGGCAATAATCGTTGTCCGATCAGGGGCTCACACGCACAATTGGTTGGGATCTTTCGCGCGATTTCCGAACGGCGCGGCCACCATCACGCTTCGCTCAAAGGATGTTTCCGGTGCAACGCATGACCAACCACAGCCTGGGGATCGCCGCGCTGGCCGCCGCGATCGCCCTGCTGGCCGCGCCCGCCCAGGCCCAGAATCTGCCGGTCACCCCTGCACAGCGCGACACCGCCACCCAGGTGGCACAGCGCGGCGTGGCGCTGTCGGAGCTGTTGCCCAGTGCGCCGGACAGCTACACCGTCAAGAGCGGCGACACGCTGTGGGGCATCTCCGGCCTGTTCCTGGCCAGGCCTTGGCGCTGGCCCGAGCTGTGGGGCATGAACCTGCAGGAGATCCGCAACCCGCACCTGATTTACCCGGGCCAGCAACTGTTCCTGCACAGGAGCGGCGACCGCGCCACCTTGAGCCTGCGTGCGCCCGGCGCCGACGGCCTGGCCACGGTGCGGGTGTCGCCGCGCGTGCGCTCGACCTCGCTGGCCGACAGTGCGCTGCCCACGCTGTCGCCCAGCGCGATCGAGCCCTTCCTGACCGAATCGCTGGTGGTCGAGGAAAACACGCTGCAGAACGCGCCGCGCATTGTTTCCACGCGCGAGCAGCGCGTGATGCTGGCCAAGGGCGACCGCGCCTACGCCCGCGGCTCGGTGGAGTTCCCGCTGGCGTCCGTGCCGGGCACCCAGCCGGCCTTCCGCGTGGTGCGCAACGCCGTGCCGCTCAAGGACCCGGTGTCCGGCGAAGTGCTCGGCTACGAGGCCTATTACCTCGGCAAGGCCTTGCTGCTGCAGGGCGAGGGCACGCGCGAGATCACCGACCAAGACGGCAAGACCACCGTGGAGGTGGTGCCCGCTTCCATGGACATCCTGGTGTCCAAGGAAGACATCCGCGTGGGCGACCGGCTGCTGCCCGAACCGCCACCCGCCCTGACGCGCTACGTGCCGCATGCGCCCTCCGGCCCCATCGACGGCCGCGTGGTGTCGATCTACGGCAGCAGCGGCATCGCCAACACCAACGCGGCACAGAGCCAGGTGGTGGCCATCAACAAGGGCACGCGCGACGGCCTGGAGCGCGGCCATGTGCTCACGCTGCTCAGCGACGGCGGCCGCCTGCCGGACAGCACCGATCCGGCCAGGGCCATCCTCAAGCTGCCCGACGAGACCAACGGCATGCTGATGGTGTTCCGCACCTTCGAGCGCGTGTCCTACGGCCTGATCCTGGACATCCAGAGCGGTGTCAAGGTCGGCGACCGGCTGGTGTCGCCACGCTGAGGGCCTTCTTGCCGGAGCACGGGCGATGGAACGCAGCGAGCTCGGCCACTGGCTCAGGCTGCTGGGCACGCCGGAGATCGGCAACGACAGCGCGCGCCGGTTGTTGACGGCCTTCGGCACGCCGCAGGCGGTGTTCGAGCAGGACGCCGCTGTGCTGGGCCAGGTGGTCAACGCGCGCCAGCTGCGAAACCTGAGCGCTCCACCGGCCGGCCACGCGGAACTGCTCGAAAAGACCTGGCAGTGGCTGGAGCAGCGCCCCGAACAGCGCCGCGTTCTCGTGCCCGGCCAGGACGACTACCCCGCCGCACTGCTGCACATGGCCGACCCGCCGTTGCTGCTGTACGCAGTGGGCGACTTCGCGCGCTGGCCACCGTTCGTGGCGCCAGGCGGTCGCGGCCTGGCCATCGTGGGCAGCCGCAAGCCCACGCCCCAGGGCCTGGCCCATGCGCGGCAGTTCGCGCGCGGCGCGGCCACCGCCGGCTGGACCGTCGTCTCGGGCCTGGCACTGGGCGTGGACGGCGCGGCCCACGAAGGGGCGCTCGAAGGCATGGCCGACGACGCGCCCGGCCTTGCTACCGTGGCGGTCGTCGGCACCGGTCTGGACAGCGTTTATCCCAAGGCCCATCTCGCGCTGGCGCGTTCCATCGCGGCGCGCGGCATGCTGCTGTCCGAGTACCCGCTCGGCACGCCGCCACTGGCCGCCAACTTCCCGCGCCGCAACCGCCTGATCGCCGGACTCAGCCGCGGCACGTTGGTGGTGGAGGCCGCGCTGCGCTCGGGCTCGCTGATCACCGCGCGGCTGGCCGTGGAACAGGGCAAGGAGGTGTTCGCGATCCCGGGCTCCATCCATGCACCGCAGGCCGGCGGCTGCCACCAGCTGATCCAGCAGGGCGCCAAGCTGGTCACCCGGATCGAGGACGTGCTCGAGGAGTTCGGCCCGGCGGGCGCGCCGCCGGCCGCCGCGGCACCGGACCACGCCGCGCCCGACGATGACGTGCTGGCCCACATCGGCTTCGATCCCATGGGCCTGGATGCGCTGGCAGCCCGCACCGGCCTGCCGACCGCGCTCCTGCAGGCCCGGCTGCTCGAACTGGAGCTGGATGGCCACATCGTGCGCCTGCCCGGCGCGCTGTTCCAGCGCTTCGTGGCCGCCTGACGGCGCGGCCGGGCGGCTGCGCTATATTGGGCCCATGTTCGAAGTGCTCGCTTACGTCTACGAAAACTACTGGCGCGGCGATGCCTGCCCCGAACCGCAGCAGCTGGGCCGCAAGCTCAGCGCCGTGGGCTTCGAGGCCGAGGAGATCAGCCAGGCGCTGGATTGGCTCAGCGGCCTGCGTGTGGGCTCCGTGCACGAGGCACTGCCGCCGAGCACGGCCATGCGCGTCTACACACCGGCCGAATGCGAACACCTGGGCGCGGAGTGCCTGGGGTTCATGCAACTGCTGGAAGGTGCCGGCGTGCTGCCGGCCGCGCAGCGCGAGCTCGTGGTGGACCGCGCCATGGCCGCCCCCGGTGCGCCCGTGGCGCTGCCCGAGTTCAAGATGATCGTGCTGATGGTCTACTGGAGCAGCGGCACCGAGCCCGATGCGCTGGTGCTGGACGAACTCTCACAGGACACCTCAGCACGCCTGGCGCACTGAGCCGCCCGCTCAGACCGCCAGCAGCCGCCCCGGGTTGGCGTCCAGCTTCTCGAGCGCCTGGCGCGTGGCGCGCAGCGTGAGCGCTTCTTCTTCCTGCGGGATCAGCAGGCCGGCCTGCAGGTAGGCCGCCAGGCGCTTGGCCTGGATCAAGGTGCTGCGGCCGTCCATGGCTGCGAACAGGAACAGCTGCTTGCGCTCGCTGCGCCAGGCCAACTGCACCTGGCTGATCTTCTGGTTGTGGTCCAGCGTGAACCAGTGGCCCAGCTGCAGCTCGTGCGCCCAGGCCAGCATGGCCTCGCTGGGTTTGGCGCCGGCATCGGGAATCACGTCGATCGACGAGGCATCGATGCCCAGCATGAGCTCGATGCTGTCGGCGTCCAGCGGCAGGTCGCCCATGCTCTCGTCGCTGACGAAGTCTTCCAGGTTGGCCAGGCGCTGGGCCATCATGTCGATGCGCGCCTGCGGAATGGCCTCGGTCTTGGACATGAAGGCATCGGCCAGCGTGTCGCTGATGCGCTTGATGTGGCCTTCCTGCACGGGCGAACTCAAGCCCAGCAGTGTCATGCCCTGACGCAAGCGCTGCAGCAGCGCCGGCAGGCTCTGGATCACACGCGCACGGTCCGCCCGGTTGGGCTTGGCGCTCGCCGCCCAGACCAGGTCGGCGGCCGAGCGTTTGAAGGCCACGGTCTCCTCGTCCTGCGGGCCCTTGCGCACGGCCGCCATGGCCAGCACCTCGGCCCAGACTTTGAACAGGAACTCGCGCACCTCGTCGCGCACCGGCATGTCCTTGAGCATGTCGCGCAGCTCGATCGTGTACTGGATCGCCAGCGTCTCCTTCTGCTCGACCTGCTGCGCGACGCTGACCACCTTGGAGGCCGCGCCCTTCTCCGTCAGGTACTTGGACAGGAACTTCTGGAATTCGTCGTAGACCAGCTGGAACACACGCCGGCCCGTCTCCGGATACTGCTCGATGACCTGCACCACGCGCCGGATCTCGGCCTCCAGCGCGCTGCCGCTGATGGCATGGGCATCGAAGCCCAGCGCGCATGAGCCCATGCGGTCGATCAGCTGGCGCGCCGGATGGTTCAGGGTGCCGAAGAACTCGGGCTCGGCCAGCGCCACGCGCAGCACCGGCAGCTGCAGCCGCGCGAACCACACGCGCACGGCCGCCGGGATGCGCTCCTCGGCCAGGATGCTCTGGAACATCAGCGCCACGATCTCGATGGTGGCCTTCTCGCCGTCGGTGGAGGCCTTCTTCTTGAGTTCGTTGGATCGCTCGCGCAGCACGCCAGCCACGCGGACCACGCTGGCCTGGGTGTAGGCCACACCGTCGGACGACTCGGTGTCCCCGATCAGCATGTCCGGGTCGACCAGGCTCTGGCTGTGGTGCAACGCATTGGCCAGCGTCGGCGTGATCTCCTGCTTGGCCGTGGCCTCGAAGATGCCGGCCGTCTGCTCGCTCAGCACGCGGCGCAGCTGGCCCAGCACGCCCTGGGCGCGGCGGCGCGCCCGCGCCAGCGGCGACATCGCGGCCACCATCTGGCCGTCGGCCAGGTGGCGGTTGCGCTGGCCGTCGTCCCGCGCCAGCGGCTGCGCGGTGTCGGGGCCGCGGCGCACGGGATCGGGAATCGCGTGCTCCAGCGCGTCCCGTCCGGTCGGCGCCTCGCGGTGCAGCTGGGCCGCGGGCTGCCCTGGCGACGATCCGGACATCTGCGTCAGGCGCACGCGGTACTTGGTCTCGCCATCGGTCTGCACGCCTGCGGACACCAGCAAGGCTTCACAGGACTTGCAGGCATCCAGCAGATGCGCCGCCAGCTCGCGCTGCAAGGTCTCCACCACGAGCAGCAAGCTGGCGCGCGGCAGCCGGGAGGCCAGCCATTGCTCGATCAGCAGCCGCATCAGTGTCTCGGGTCGCAGCACGTCGTCCGGCGCGAGCTCATCGCTTTTTTCGAGCTGCTGCACGCGCACGCGCAGCTCGGACAGCGGCCCGCCCACGCGTTCCTGCAGCGCCAGCGCAAGCCGCGAGGCCAGGATCTTGTTCTCGACCACGTCGTCGCCGACCAGCGAGAGTTCGAGCACCGGCGGCACCGGCTTGGAAGGCACGGCCGCCGTATCGGCCCGCGCTGCACGCTGCCAGGCCGCGGCGACGGCCTCCTCCCAGGCGCGGCCATGGCTCTGGAACAAGGTCCAGGCGTCGCGCCGCTCCTGCATCTCGCGCACCGAACTGACCTGCTCCAGCGCCTGCGTCAGGCGCTCCTTGACCGCGACACCGACCTCGCCCAGCCGACGGCTGAGTTCGGCCACGAAATGCTGGCGCGTGCGCCGGGCGAGCGGATGGTCGGGGCTGGCGGTGGTGGCCATGGACGTTCGTTGGCTGTCCTCAGACGACGGCACCCGCATTCGGGTCGTTCGGATCTTCGTCCTTCTTGGCGACTTTCACCAGGTCCTCGCGCTTGACGCCCAGCCACATGGCGATCGCCGCCGCGACGAAGCACGACGAGTAGATGCCGAAGCAGATGCCGATCGTCAGGGCCAGCGCGAAGTAGTGCAGCGTGGGGCCGCCGAAGAAGAACATGGACAGCACCACGAGCTGCGTCGAGCCGTGGGTGATGATGGTCCGGCTGATGGTGCTGGTGATGGCCGAGTCGATCACCTCCTGCGTGGAGAGCTTGCGGTAGCGCCGGAAGTTCTCGCGCACGCGGTCGAAGATCACGACCGACTCGTTGACCGAGTAGCCAAGCACGGCCAGCACGGCCGCCAGCACCGCCAGCGAGAACTCCCACTGGAAGAAGGCGAAGAAGCCCAGGATGATGACCACGTCGTGCAGGTTGGCGAACACCGTGGCCACGGCGAACTTCCACTCGAAGCGGAACGCCAGGTAGACCATGATGCCGACCACCACCATGGCCAGCGCCTTCAGGCCGTTGGTGGTGAGTTCCTCGCCGACCTGCGGACCGACGAATTCCACGCCGCGCAGGCTCACGCCGGGGTCGGTGGCCTTGAGGGCCTGCATCACCTGGTCGCTCTGCTGCGTCGCGTTCATGTCCTTGCGCGCAGGCAGGCGGATCTGCACGTCGCGCGAGGAACCGTAGGCCTGCACCAGCACCTCGGAATAGCCGAGCGTTCCGAGGCTCTCGCGCACCTTGCCGATGTCGGCCGATTGCTCGTAGGCCACCTCCATCACGGTCCCGCCGGTGAACTCGACCGACAGGTGCAGCCCGCGGTGGAACAGGAAGAAAACCGCCAGCGCGAAGGTGACGAAGGACACGATGTTCAGCACCAATGCATGGCGCATGAACGGGATCGTCTTGTGGATGCGGAAGAATTCCATGTCGTTCGCTCCCGCTTACTTGGCTTGCACGGCCAGCGCATCCTTCTCGGGACGCCAGACGGTGCCGATGGACACGCTCTTGAGCTTCTTCTGCCGCCCGTACCAGAGGTTCACGAGCGCACGCGAGAAGAACACGGCCGAGAACATCGAGGTCACGATGCCCAGGCAGTGCACCACGGCGAAGCCGCGGATCGGGCCGGAGCCGAAGGCCAGCAGGGCGACGCCCGCGATCAGCGTGGTCACGTTGGAGTCCAGGATGGTGCCCCAGGCGCGGTCGTAGCCGGCGTGGATGGCGGCCTGCGGCGAGGCACCGTTGCGCAGTTCCTCGCGCACGCGCTCGTTGATCAGCACGTTGGAGTCGATCGCCACGCCAATGGCCAGCGCCATGGCCGCGATGCCGGGCAGCGTCAGCGTGGCCTGCAGCATGGACAGCACGGCCACCAGCAGCAGCAGGTTGAAGGCCAGCGCGATCGACGAGAACACGCCGAACAGCGCGTAGTAGGCGCACATGAAGACCATGATGGCGAGGAAGCCATACAACACGCTGTTGAAGCCCTTGCTGATGTTGTCGGCGCCCAGGCTCGGGCCGATGGTGCGCTCCTGGATGATCTCCATGGGCGCGGCCAGCGAGCCGGCGCGCAGCAGCAGCGCGGTGTCGTTGGCTTCGGTGGTGGTCATGCTGCCGGAGATTTGCACGCGGCCGCCGGCGATCTCGCTGCGGATCACGGGGGCCGTGACGACTTCGCCGCGGCCCTTTTCGAACAGGATGATGGCCATGCGCTTGTTGATGTTCTCGCGCGTGACGTCTTTGAAGATGCGGGCGCCCTTGGCGTCCAGCGTCAGGTTGACGGTGGGCTGGTGGGTCTGGCTGTCGAAGCCGGGCTGGGCGTCGGTCAGGTTCTCGCCCGTCAGCACCACCTGGCGCTTGACGATGACGGCCTGGCCCGCCCGGTCCAGGTAGCGCTCAGAACCGAACGGCACGGCGCCGGTGCCGGTCTCGGCGCTGCGCGCCTCGGTGCTTTCGTCCACCAGGCGCACTTCCAGCGTGGCGGTGCGGCCCAGGATGTCCTTGGCCTTGGCCGTGTCCTGCACGCCGGGCAACTGGACCACGATGCGCTCCAGGCCCTGCTGCTGGATCACGGGCTCGGCCACGCCGAGTTCGTTGATCCGGTTGTGCAGCGTGGTGATGTTCTGCTTGAGTGCAGCATCCTGCAGGCGGCGCGCGGCCTCCGGCTTGATGCTGGCCACCAGCTTCCAGGTGTTGCCGTCCTGGCTGTCGGTGGTGGACAAATCGGGGAACTGGTCCTGCACCACGCGCTTGGCGGCTTCGAGCGCCTGGGCGTCGCGGAAAGTGATCTCCACGTTCTGGCCGCTGCGGTTGACCGAGGCACCCCGGATGTTCTTGTCGCGCAGGGCCGTACGCAGGTCGCCGGCGAAGGATTCGGCGCGCTTGTCGATGGCGCCCTTCATGTCGACCTGCAGCAGGAAGTCCACGCCGCCGCGCAGGTCCAGGCCCAGGTACATGGGGTGGGCGTTCAGCGCGGCCAGCCAGGCCGGCGAGCGCGAGACTAGGTTCAGCGCGACGACGTAGGACGGGTCGGCCGCATCGGGCACCAGCGCGCGCTGCAGCGCGTCGCGCGCCTTGAGCTGCTCGTCCGGCGTCGCGAAGCGCGCGCGCACGGAGCTGCCGTCCAGCGACACCAGGTCGGGCGTGGTGCCCGCTTCCTTGAGGATCTGCTCGACGCGCTCACGCGTGCTCGCATCCACCTTCACGCTGGCCTTGCCGGCAGAGACCTGCACGGCCGGCGCTTCGCCGAAGAAATTGGGCAGGGCGTAGATCAGCCCCAGAAGCAGCACGACCACGATGGTCACGTACTTCCATACCGGATAACGGTTCATGTTCGGCCGCGCCCCGCAAGGCGCCTTTCAACGGGAAACGACGTCTTTACTTGATGGTGCCCTTGGGCAGCACCTGCACCACGGCGTGGCGCTGCAGCTGCACCTCGACACCGTTGGCGATCTCCATGCTCAGCGAACCCTCGCCCAGCTTGGTGACGCGACCGATCAGACCACCGGCGGTGGCGATCTCGTCGCCCTTGGCCAGCGCGTCGATCATGGCGCGGTGTTCCTTCTGCTTCTTCATCTGCGGGCGGATCATGATGAAGTACAGCACCACGAACATCAGCAGCAGCGGCAGCATGCTGCCCAGCGACGACATCAGGTCGCCGCCCCCGGAAGCTGCAGCAGGCGCGGTTTGGGCAAAGGCGGAAGAAATCAGCACGAAGCGTCTCCAGACGAGGAATGCAAAGATCGAAAAGCGCGCGAATGCGCGCAACGCCGCGCGCAGCAAACGCACGGAGCAGGCGAAAAACACGGGATTGTATGCCGCGCGCCAGAGGGCGGGGCGACAGGCCCCAGCCGGCGTAAGGCCGGCGGGGCGCAGGGTTTCAGGCGGCGCGCGCCTGGCCGGCCGGGTCGCGGAAGGCCGCCTGCAACTGGGCCCACTTCTGGCGTGCCTGCGCCAGGTTGCGTTCCTTCACATGGCCGTAGCCCTTGATCAGCTCGGGGATGCGCGCGATGTCCAGCGCGACGGCATGGTTGGCGGCGTTCAGGCCGGCCAGCACCTCCTCGATGCTGGCACGGTACTCCCGGATCAGCGCCCGCTCGGTGCGGCGCTCCTCGGTGCGGCCGAACACGTCGAGCGCCGTGCCGCGCAGGCCCTTGAGTTTGGCCAGCAGTTTGAAGCCCGTCAGCATGGACGGGCCGTACTTGCGCTTTTGCAGCTCGCCCTTGGCATTCTTCTTCGCCGTCATGGGCGGCGCCAGGTGGTAATGGATCGTGTAGTCGCCCTCGAACATGCCGTGCACGCGGGACAGGAAGGCCGGGTCGCTGTGCAGCCGCGCCACCTCGTACTCGTCCTTGTAAGCCATGAGCTTGAACAGGTAGCGTGCCACGGCTTCGCTGAGCGGCAGATGTCTGGGCGCACCCATGGCCTGCTCGCGCGCGCGCACCTTTTCCACGAAATCCTGGTACTCGGCGGCGTAGGCGGCGTTCTGGTAGCCGGTCAGGAACTCGACGCGGCGCGCGACGAGCTGGTCCAGCGTCTCGCGCTTCTTGAAGTCGATGACCTGCACCTTCGCATTGCCACCGGCCAGCAGCTGCTCCATCGCCGCCGGCTCGGCCGCCGCGCGGCGGCCCCAGGCGAAGGCGGCCTTGTTCTGCTCCACGGCCACGGCGTTGAGTTCGATCGCGCGCATCAGCGAATCGAAGGCCAGCGGGATCCAGCCCTTCTGCCAGGCATAGCCCAGCATCATGGGGTTCACGTAGATGGTGTCGCCCATGAACCGCGTGGCGGCGGCATCGGCGTCGAAGCGGCCCAGGCCGGCCTCGCCCACGATCTGTGCCAGTTCGGCCGCGCAGGCCTCGGCCGGGTTCTGCCACTCGGTGTTCTTGACGAAGGCGGCCGTGGGCGCGCCGTGCACGTTGAGGGCCACATGCGTGCGGCCCTCGCGCATGCGCATGGTGGATTCCTTGCCCGCCGTCACCAGCGGGTCGCAGCCCAGGATGAGGTCGGCCGCGGCCATGGAGACGCGCGTGGTGCGGATGTCGTCCTGCTGCTGGCCGATCAGCACATGGCTCCAGGTGGCGCCGCCCTTCTGCGCCAGGCCCGCCGCGTCCTGCGTGACGATGCCCTTGCCTTCCAGGTGCGCGGCCACGCCCAGCAGCTGGCCGATGGTGATGACACCGGTGCCGCCGACCCCGGCGACGACGATGCCCCAGGTGCCGTTCAAGGCCGGCAGCTGCGGCTCGGGCAGCGGGCCCAGATCGAACGGCGACGGCGCCTGGGCCTTGGACTTGCCCTTGAGCTTGCCGCCCTCGACCGTGACGAAGCTCGGGCAGAAGCCCTTCAAGCAGCTCATGTCCTTGTTGCAGGTGCTCTGGTTGATCTGGCGCTTGCGGCCGAACTCGGTTTCCAGCGGCTCCACCGACAGGCAGTTGGATTGCACGCTGCAGTCGCCGCAGCCCTCGCACACCAGCTCGTTGATGACCACGCGCTTGGCCGGGTCCACGGCCGTGCCGCGCTTGCGGCGCCGGCGCTTCTCGGTGGCGCAGGTCTGGTCGTAGATGATGGCCGTGGTCCCGGCGATCTGGCGGAACTCGCGCTGGATCTCATCCAGCCGGTCGCGGTGGTGCACGGTGACCTGGTCGCCCGGGATCGCCACGCCCTGGTACTTCTCGGGCTCGTCGGTGACCACGACCACCTTCTTCGCGCCCTCGGCATGCAGACTCTCGGCAATCTGCAGCACCGAATGGCCTTCCGGCCGCTCGCCGACCTGCTGGCCGCCCGTCATGGCGACCGCGTCGTTGTAGAGGATCTTGTAGGTGATGTTGACGCCGGCCGCGATGGACTGGCGGATCGCCAGCAGCCCGCTGTGGAAGTAGGTGCCGTCGCCCAGGTTGGCGAAGATGTGCTGGTCGGTCGTGAAGGGCTGCTGGCCGACCCAGGGCACGCCCTCGCCACCCATCTGGGTGAAGCCGATGGTGCTGCGGTCCATCCAGGTCGCCATGAAGTGGCAGCCGATGCCGCCCATGGCGCGCGAGCCCTCGGGTACCTTGGTCGAGGTGTTGTGCGGGCAGCCCGAGCAGAACCAGGGCAGCCGGTCCGCGCCCTGCACGCCGCCCAGCTCCAGCTTCTGCATGGAGCGTTCCTTGGCTTCCAGAATCGCCAATTGCGCGTCCACGCGCGCCACCATGTCGGCGCCGCCGGCGGTCAGCACGCCGGTCTTTCGGAGGCGCTGGGCCAGCGCCTTGGCGATCAGCGCGGGCGAGAGGTCGGCATTGGCGCGCAGCAAGGTGTTGGCCGTGGGGTTGGCCATGGACCATTCACCGCCCGAGAAGTCGCCCTCGACCTCGTTGAACTTGCCGAGCACATTGGGTCGCACATCGGAGCGCCAGTTGTAGAGCTCTTCCTTGAGTTGGTATTCGATGACCTGGCGCTTTTCCTCCACCACCAGGATCTCCTGCATGCCGGTGGCGAAGTCGCGCGTGAGCTGGGCTTCCAGCGGCCAGACCACGCCGACCTTGTGCAGCCGGATGCCGAGTTGGCGGCAGGTGGCGTCGTCCAGGCCCAGGTCGAGCAGGGCCTGGCGGGTGTCGTTGTAGGCCTTGCCGCTGGCGATCAGGCCGTAGCGGTCGTTCGGGCCCTCGATCACGTTGTGGTTGAGGCGGTTGGCGCGGATGTAGGCCAGCGCGGCATACCACTTGTAATGGAACAGCCGGGCCTCCTGCTCGAGCGCATGGTCGGGCCAGCGGATGTGCACGCCGCCGGCTGGCATCTCGAAGTCGGTGGGGATGCGGACCTGCACCCGGTCCGGGTCGATCATCGCCGTGGCACTGGACTCCACGATCTCCTGGATGGTCTTCATGCCGGCCCAGACGCCCGAGAAGCGGCTCATGGCGAAGGCGTGCAGTCCCAGGTCCAGGATCTCCTGCACGTTGGTCGGGAAGAACACCGGCAGGCCGCAGGCCTTGAAGATGTGGTCGCTCTGGTGCGCGGCGGTCGAGCTCTTGGAGACATGGTCGTCGCCGGCCACGGCGATCACACCGCCCCAGGGCGTGGTGCCGGCCATGTTGGCGTGCTTGAACACGTCCGAGCAGCGGTCCACGCCCGGGCCCTTGCCGTACCAGATGCCGAAGACACCGTCGAACTTGTTGGTGCCCGGGGGCGAGAAGCCCAACTGCTGCGTGCCCCACAGCGCCGTGGCCGCCAGCTCTTCGTTCACGCCGGGCTGGAACACGATGTTCTGCGCCTTGAGGTACTTGCTGGCCTTCCAGAGCGCCTGGTCGTAGCCGCCCAGCGGCGAACCACGGTAGCCACTGATGAAGCCGGCGGTGTTCTTGCCCACCTGCGCATCGCGCAGGCGCTGCAGCATGGGCAGCTTGACCAGGGCCTGCACGCCGCTCATGAAGGCGCGGCCGTGGTCGAGGCTGTACTTGTCGTCGAGCGTGACGGTCTCTAGCGCCTTGCGGATGTGCTCGGGCAGCGGTGCGTTCATCGTGGTACGTCTCCGGAAAGTGAAGCCGGCGCATCGTGGCGGCCGACAGTGGTTCTGCCGGACAGTGTAGGGAGATGGCGCAGATATGTCCTTGCTTTTGCTTCCTTGATTTCGGCCATTCCAGAAAGCTTCTTGCTGTAAATTGGCATTCATGGAAACACTTGACAAGTTCGATCGCGCGATCCTGCAAGAACTGCAGGCCGACGGCCGGCTCAGCAACGCCGAGCTGGCACAGCGCGTGGGCCTGTCGGCCGCGCCCTGCTGGCGCCGCGTGAAGGCGCTGGAAGACTCCGGCTTCATCAAGGGCTACCACGCTGAGATCGACAGGCGCCGCATCGGCCTGGGGGTGCTGGCCTTCGTGCGGCTGGACGCCGACCGCAACAACGGCAATGTCACGCGCGAACTCGAAGACGCGATCCGCAAGCTGCCCGAGGTCGTGTCCTGCCACTACATCAGCGGCGCCGGCACCTTCGAGCTGCAGGTGGTCTCGCGCGACCTGGACAGCTTCGCGCAGTTCGCGCGCGAAGTGCTGATCAACCTGCCCAACGTGAAGGACCTGCACACCAGCTTCTCGCTGGGCGAGGTCAAGGAGAGCAGCGCGCTGCCCCTCGGCCACCTGCAGCAACGCTGAACCAGCGAAGCCTGCAAAAGCCAGGCCTTTGCCCGTTTGCCGGCCGGTTCGCGCCATCCGCCGTCCGCCGAGAATCGGCGGCCATGGATTCGAACCTGCTGCAACAAGAAAGCCCCTGGAACACCGAGCTGCTGCTGCCCCGCATCACGCAGGACGCCGGGCTCATGCAGATGCAGATCGCCGCGGGCGGCCTGTCGCTGCTGCTGAGCCGCCTGAGCCCGGAGTTCGCGCGCAGCAGATTCCTGCCGACGCGCCGCGTCGTGCAGCGGCTCACGCGCGCGCTGGAATACCGCAACCCGGCCAAGGCCCATCTGGTGGCCGATGACCTGGCGCAGGCCCTGCGCGAATGCGAACGCGCGCTCGACCCGGGCACGGCGATGGCGTTGAAATCCCTGCTGGCGCAGGTCCAGCGCCGCGAGGCCGAGGCCGCCCTGCACGAACGCTCCGACGACTACAGCCTGAGCGATTTCATGGCCGAGCAGCAGCTGAGCTTCGGCAGTGGCGCTGAAACCAGCCCGCATGCGCTGACGGCAAACTGACGCAGGGTAAATCCTGAGCCCTGCAAGGAACAAATTGTCCTAAAGTCCTTGATGTTGTCCGGCGGCCATGTCGACTGGATACGAGAGGTCCGAGGAGACATTCCAACAAGTCCAAGCATCACTCAGGCATCCGTACGAGATGTTTCCAAATTCAAAACGCCGCTTCTGCGGCGTTTTTTTTCGCCTGTACCGTCCGGAACAGGCGTCTGGAAACAGAAGATCAGCGGGCGATGGCCGGCGCCGGCGTCTGCGCCAGTTGCACCGGCCCGGGCGCAGCCGCATCGGCCACCGATGCGCCCACGCTCGGCGGTGCCGGCAGGTCGGGCACCTCGGCGATGGGGCGCGGCTTGCCCACCGGCGGGCCACCCTTGCCGGCGCGCACATGGGCCAGGTCGGCCTCGCTGGGGTACAGGCCGGCCACCCAGAAATCGAACACACGGCGCGCGATGGGCGCCGCGGCTTCGGCGCCCCAACCCGCGTTCTCGACGATGAGCGCCAGCGCGATCGTGGGCTTGTCGGCCGGCGCGAAGGCCATGTACAGCGCGTGGTCGCGCTGGTATTCGGCCAATGCGGCGGCGTTGTATTTGCTCTTTTGGCCGATGGTCACCGCCTGGGCGGTGCCGGTCTTGCCGCCCGACAGGTAGGCCGCGCCGGAGAACACGCGCGTGGCCGTGCCCTCCTGGGTCACGCCGACCAGCGCGCGCCGGATGATCGCCACGTTCTCGGGCTTGTAGTTGAGGTTCACGCCGGGCTCGCGCACCACCTGGCGGCGCTCGCCGGTCACGCTGTCCTCCACGGCCAGCGCCAGGTGCGGCCGGTGCTTGATGCCGTTGTTGGCCAGGATGGCCGTGGCCTGCGCCAGCTGCAGCATGGTGAACGTGTTGTAGCCCTGGCCGATGCCCAGCGAGATGGTCTCGCCCGCATACCACTTCTGGTGTTCGGGCCGGCGGTAGGCCTTGCGCTTCCAGGCCTGGCTGGGCAGCACGCCGCGCACCTCGCCGTTGATGTCCAGGCCCGTGAGCTGCCCGAACGTCAACGGCACCATGAAGTCGTGGATGGCGTCCACGCCCATGTCGTTGGCGAGGGAGTAGTAGTAGACGTTGCTCGACTTGACGATGCTGCGGTGCAGGTCCACCGCACCCAGGCCGCCGTCGCCGTGGCTGCGGTAGGTGTGGCCGCCGAAGGTCCAGGAGCCGCCGTCGTTCGTGATGTCGCCGGGGCGGCGCTTGCCGGTCTCCAGCGCGGCCAGGCCCATGAAGGGCTTGTAGGTCGAGCCCGGCGGGTAGGTGCCGCGCAAGGCGCGGTTCAGCAACGGCCGGGCCAGCGATTCGCTGAGCGCGGTCCAGCTCTCCTGGTCGATGCCTTCGACGAACAGATTGGGGTCGTAAGTCGGCTTGCTGACGAAGGCCAGCACCTCGCCGGTCTTGGGATCCAGCGCCACCAGCGCGCCACGGCGCTCGCCGTACAGGTCCTCCACGAGCTTTTGCAGCCGCGCGTCGATCGACAGCACGACGGTGTTGCCGGGCGTCGCCTTGCTGCTGGCCAGGCGGCGCACGGCGCGGCCACCGGCCGAAGTCTCGATCTGCTCCACGCCCGTCTTGCCGTGCAGTTCGGCCTCGTAGCTCTGTTCGATGCCGAGTTTGCCGATGTACTCCGTGCCCTTGTAGTTGCCCTCGTCGTCGGTTTCCTCCAGGCGCGTCTTCTCGGCCGCGTTGATGCGTCCGATGTAGCCGACCACGTGGGCCCCGAGCTCGCCCTGCGGGTAGTGGCGGAACAGCCGGGCCTTGATGTCCATGCCCGGGAAGCGGTAGCGCTGCGCCGCGAAGCGCGCCACCTCCTCGTCGGACAGCCGCGTGCGGATCGGCAGCGACTCGAAGTTGCGCGATTCGTCCAGCAGCTTGCGAAAGCGCCGGCGGTCGCGCGGCGTGATCTCGATCACCTCGGACAGCGCGTCGATGGCCGGCTCGAGCGGGCCGACCTTGGACGGCGTGATCTCCAGCGTGTAGGCCGAGTAATTGCTGGCCAGCACCACGCCATTGCGGTCCAGGATGTGGCCGCGCGTGGGCGCCACCGGCACGATGGCCGTGCGGTTGCGCTCGGCCTGCGCGCGCAGGTCCTCATGGCGCCCCACCTGCAGCACCACCAGCCGCGCAAACAGGCCGGCGAAGGCCAGCAGCACGACCAGGCCGACCACGACCAGCCGGCGGCGGAAGCCGGCGAGCTCGCGTTCGACGTCCTTGAACTCGGTCATGCGGGTGGCGCGCGCGGGGCTGGCCTCAAAGCGGCCGATTGTCGTCCGGATCCGGCGCGCGCCGCTGCGGCAGCAGCAAGGCCACACTGACCACGGGCCACAGCGCCGCCTCGACCACGGGCGTCAGCAGCATCCACCAGCCCGGGAAGATGCCGCCGCCCAAGAGGCGCAGCACCCACTCGATGGCATGGGCGATCACGAACAGCGGCAGCACCTGCATGGCCTGCGATGGCACGCTGAACCACAGCAGCCGCCGGTGGATCGCGATGGCCAGGTAGCTCAGCACCGTGTAGGCCAGCGCGTGCTGGCCCAGCCAGGAGGCCTGGTGCACGTCCATGCACAGGCCGAACACGAAGGCCGTGCCCACGCCCACCCGCAGCGGCTGGTGCACGGTCCAGAACACCAACACCACGGCGACGAGGTCGGGCACCCAGGCCGCGCGGCCCCACAGGCCCATGTTCTGGACCATGTTGAGCAGCAGCGCCACAACCAAGCTGCTCCAGATGAAGACAGGACTGGCCGGCAGCAGCAGCTGCTGGCCCGGGCGCATGATCATTTGGTGGCCCCCTTGGCCGCGGCCGCCTTCGCCGCCGGCGCCGAGGCCTTGGCCGCCGGCGGCTCCACCGCCGCGGACTCCGCGGCCGGACGCAGCGGCTCCAGCACCATCACGTGGCGCACGCCCGTGAGCTGCGCGAACGGCCGGCAGTAGATGCGCGCGAAGGTGGAATCGGCCTGGCGCTCCACGGCCTCGACCACGGCCACGCGCAGGCCGCCCGGATAGACGCCGTCCACACCGCTGGTGGTCAGGAGGTCGCCCACCTGCACGTCGGAGTTGCCGGCCATGAAGCGCAGCTCCAGCACGCCGCCCAGGTAGCCCGGGTTGCCATAGGCCACGCTGCGGGCGCCGGTGCGCGCGTTGAGCACGGGGATGGCCTGGTCGCGGTCGATCAGCAGCGTGACTTCGCTGACCAGCGGCAGCACGCGCGTGACCTGGCCCAGCACACCGCCGGCATCGAGCACGGGCGCACCGGCCTGCACGCCATGCGTGAGGCCGCGGTCGATCACGACCTTGCGCACATAGGGATCGGCCGCGTCGTAGAGCACTTCGGCGGCTTGGCCCGGCACCGTGAGCCGCTCGCGCAGGCCCAGCAGGCTGCGCAGCTGCGCGTTCTCCAGTTGCAGCAGGTCGGACTGGCCGGCACGCTGGGACTGTTCGGCCACGCGGCGCTCGGCCGCGTCGGCGCGGGCCTGCACCTCGGTCAGGCTGTCCAGGTAGACGCTGCCGCCCTGGACCAGGCGCACCGGCCCGAGCGCCGCCCATTGCACGGGATAGAGCACGGTGGCCACGGCCGCGCGCAGCGGCCGCATCAGCGCGAAGCGCGCATCGGCCACCATCAGGAACAGGGCCACCGCGCTGAACACCATGAGCTTGGTGAGTGCGGAAGGGCCCTGCTTGAAGAACGGTGGCGGGGTTCTGTCCAGCGTACCGAGTGGCATCGCCGTCCCCGGTTTTTATTCGCTGGTGAAAATGGAGCCGAGGCGGTCCATGCGCTCCAGTGCCAGGCCGCAGCCGCGCACCACGCAGGTCAGCGGGTCCTCGGCCACCAGCACGGGCAGGCCGGTTTCCTCGGCCAGCAAACGGTCCAGGTCGCGCAGCAGCGCGCCGCCGCCGGTCAGCATCATGCCGCGCTCGGCGATGTCGGCGCCCAGTTCGGGCGGCGTCATCTCCAGCGCGTTCTTGACGGATGCGACGATGTTGTTGAGCGGATCGGTCAGTGCTTCCAGGATCTCGTTGGACGAGATCGTGAAGCTGCGCGGCACGCCTTCGGACAGGTTGCGGCCCTTGACTTCCATCTCCTTGACCTCGGAGCCCGGAAACGCCGAGCCGATGTTCTTTTTGATGGCCTCGGCCGTGGGCTCGCCGATCAGCATGCCGTAGTTGCGGCGGATGTAGTTGATGATGGCGTCGTCGAAGCGGTCGCCGCCCACGCGCACACTGCCCTTGTAGACCATGCCGCCCAGCGAGATCACGCCGACCTCGGTGGTGCCACCGCCGATGTCCACGACCATGGAGCCCGAGGCCTCCGCCACGGGCAGGCCGGCGCCGATCGCGGCGGCCATGGGCTCTTCGATCAGGTAGACCTGCGAGGCGCCCGCGCCGAGCGCGGATTCACGGATGGCACGGCGCTCCACCTGGGTGGAACCACAGGGCACGCAGATGATGATGCGCGGGCTGGGCCGCAGCACGCCGCGCGGGTGCACCATCTTGATGAACTGCTTGAGCATCTGCTCGGTGACCGTGAAGTCGGCGATCACGCCGTCCTTCATCGGGCGGATCGCCTCGATGTTGCCGGGCACCTTGCCCAGCATGGCCTTGGCTTCCTTGCCGACGGCCTGGATGGTCTTCTTGCCCTGGGGGCCGCCCTCGTGGCGGATCGCCACGACCGAGGGCTCGTCCAGCACGATGCCCTTGTCGCGCACGTAGATCAGGGTGTTGGCCGTGCCAAGGTCGATCGCCAGGTCGGTCGAGAAATACCGACGGAAAGCACCAAACATTGAAAAATTCCTCTCGGGGGCACGGCATGCGCGTCGGCTTGCGGTCGCCCGGACATCAGGTCGAATCGGGTGGGGAAAGGCGCGTCAGGCAGCGTCGAACCGGCCCTCGCGCAAAGGCGGGATAATACCCGATCCCCCCGTGAAAACCCGCCGCAAAGCCTTGTGGCAGGCCGTTTCCGCGACCTTTCTGCTTGCATTTTTTCCATGGCACTGACCTCCGACGACATCTCACGCATCGCCAATCTGGCGCGGCTGGAACTGCACGACGCCGAGCGTGCGCGCATGCTCGGCCAGATCAACGGATTCTTCGACATCGTGGGGCGCATGCAGGCGGTCGACACCACCGGCGTGGTGCCGCTGGCCCATCCGGCCGACGTGGTGTCCGACGTCGCCCTGCGCCTGCGCGAGGACGTGGTCAGCGAGCCCGATGCGCGCGAAGCCAACCAGCGCAGCGCGCCGGCCGTCGAGCGCGGCCTGTTCCTCGTGCCCAAGGTGATCGAGTAATTACGCCATGGCTTTCGACCTGACCCAGGCCTCCGTGGCCGCCATCGCCGCGCACATCCGGTCGCGCGAACTCTCTGCCGTCGAAGCGGCCCAGCACTTCCTGGCCCGCATCGACGCCCACCGCGGCCTCAACGCCTTCGTCGCCATCGACCCGCAGGCCACGCTGGCCCAGGCGCGCGCGGCCGACGCGGCGATCGCAGCCGGCAACGCCGGCCCGCTCGCCGGCGTGCCCATCGCGCACAAGGACATCTTCGTCACGCGCGACTTCCCGACCACGGCGGGCTCGAAAATGCTCGAGGGCTACCGCTCGCCATTCGACGCGACCACCGTGGCCCGCCTGGCCCAGGCCGGCGCGGTCACGCTGGGCAAGCTCAACTGCGACGAGTTCGCCATGGGCTCGTCCAACGAGAACTCGGCGTATGGCGCCGTGCAGAACCCCTGGGACGCCACGCGCATCCCGGGCGGCTCCTCGGGCGGCAGCGCCGCGGCCGTGGCCGCGCGCCTGGCCCCGGCCGTGACCGGTACCGACACGGGCGGCTCGATCCGCCAGCCCGCCGCTTTCTGCGGCGTCACGGGCATCAAGCCGACCTACGGCCGCGCCTCGCGCTACGGCATGGTGGCCTTCGCCTCCAGCCTGGACCAGGCCGGCCCGATGGCGCGCAGCGCAGAAGACTGCGCGCTGCTGCTCTCAAGCATCTGCGGCCCGGACCTGGACCGCGATTCGACCTCGCTGGACCGCCCGCCAGAGGACTTCGGCCGCGGCTTGAACGACAGCCTGGACGGCCTGCGCATCGGCATTCCCAAGGAGTTCTTCGGCGACGGCCTGGCCGCCGACGTGCGCGCGGCGCTGGATGCCGCGCTCCAGCAGTACGAAAAGCTCGGCGCCCGCCTGGTCGAGATCTCGCTGCCGCGCACCGAGCTGGCCATCCCGGTCTACTACATCATCGCGCCGGCCGAGGCCAGCTCGAACCTCTCGCGCTTCGACGGCGTCAAGTTCGGCCACCGTGCCGCCCAGTACGGCGACCTGCTGGACATGTACAAGAAGACGCGCGCCGAAGGCTTCGGCGACGAGGTCAAGCGCCGCATCATGGTCGGCACCTATGTGCTTTCCCATGGCTACTACGACGCCTACTACCTCAAGGCGCAGCAGATCCGCCGCATGATCGCCGACGACTTCCAGCAGGCCTTCAAGACCTGCGACGTGATCGCCGGCCCCGTGGCGCCCACCGTGGCCTGGAAGCTCGGCGACAAGTCCGACGACCCGGTGGCCAACTACCTGGCCGACATCTACACCCTGCCCGGCTCGCTGGCCGGCCTGCCGGGCATGAGCGTGCCTTGCGGCTTCAGCGAAGGCGACATGCAGAACCCTGAAAAGGGCATCGGCAAGCCGATGCCCGTGGGCCTGCAGTTGCTGGGCAACTACTTCGGCGAGGCGAAGCTGCTCAATGCGGCCCACCGCTTCCAGCAGGCGACCGACTTCCACCTCCGCACGCCGGAGGGCTTCTGACATGAGCGAGACCATCAACGCATTCGAGGCCGCCCAGGCCGGCCGGCCCACGGGCCCGCTGGTGCAGGGCTACGAGGTCGTCATCGGCTTCGAAACCCACGCCCAGTTGTCCACCGCCAGCAAGATCTTCAGCCGTGCGTCCACGGCCTTCGGCGCCGAGCCCAACACCCAGGCCTGCGCTGTCGACCTGGCCCTGCCCGGCACGCTGCCCGTCATGAACAAGGGCGCGGTCGAACGCGCCATCCGGCTCGGCCTGGCCCTGGGCTCGACCATCGCGCCGCGCAGCATCTTCGCCCGCAAGAACTACTTCTACCCCGACCTGCCCAAGGGCTACCAGATCAGCCAGTACGAGATCCCGGTCGTGCAGGGCGGCACGGTCAGCTTCTACCTCGGCGAAGAACTGAAAACTGTTCGCCTGGTGCGTGCGCACCTGGAGGAAGACGCCGGCAAGTCGCTGCACGAGGACTTCATCGGCCAGAGCGGCATCGACCTGAACCGCGCCGGCACGCCGCTCTTGGAGATCGTGACCGAGCCCGACATCCGCTCGGCCGCCGAGGCCGTGGCCTACGCCAAGGAACTGCACAAGATCGTGACCTGGATCGGCATCTGCGACGGCAACATGCAGGAAGGGAGCTTTCGCTGCGATGCCAACGTCTCGGTGCGCAAACCCGGCCAGGCGCTGGGCACGCGGCGCGAGATCAAGAACCTGAACAGCTTCAAGTTCATGCAGCAGGCGATCGATTTCGAGATCCGCTGGCAGATCGAGCAGATCGAGGACGGCCACGCGATCCAGCAGGCCACCGTGCTGTTCGACCCCGACACGGGCGAGACGCGTGCCATGCGCACCAAGGAAGACGCGGCCGACTACCGCTACTTCCCCGACCCGGACCTGCCGCCGCTGGTCATCCCGCCCGAGTGGGTGGAGCAGGTGCGCGGCGAGATGCCCGAACTGCCGCGCGCCATGGCCCAGCGCTTCGTCGCCGACTACGGCCTGCCGGCCTACGACGCCACGCAGCTGACCGCGAGCAAGGCCACGTCGGCCTACTTCGAGCAGGCCGCCCGCGCCAGCGGCCAGGCCAAGCTGGCCAGCAACTGGGTCATGGGCGAGATCTCGCGCCGGCTCAATGCAAGCGAACTGGCGATCGACCAGGCGCCGGTCTCGGCCGCGCAGCTGGCCGCGCTCTTGGGCCGCATCGCCGACAACACCATCTCCAACAACGCGGCGCGCCAGGTGTTCGATGCGCTGTGGACCGGTGAAGGCAGCGAGGTCGACGCCGTCATCGAGGCCAAGGGCCTCAGGCAGATGAACGACGACGGCGCGCTGGAGCAAATCCTCGACGCGGTCCTCGCCGCCAACGCCGACAACGTCGCGCAGTTCAAGGCCGGCAAGGACAAGGCCTTCAACGCGCTGGTCGGCCAGGCCATGAAGGCCAGCAAGGGCAAGGCCAACCCGGCCCAGGTCAACGCGCTCTTGCGCAAGAAGCTGGAAGGCTGAGATTCAGCGCGGCCGGCCGGGCTGCGTCTGCTCGGCCCACAGCACGCGCAGCCGCGCGAGCTCTTCGTCGTAGCGCTCGTTCACACGCTTGCGTTCGGCCTCCTGCTCGGCGATCACGCGCTGCTGGGCGGCCACGCTGGCCTGGTGCTCGTCGAGCAGGCTGCGCAGCTTGGGCGGCAGCTTCTCGGGCGGGGTGTTGGGGTAGAACTCCAGCTCGCGGTCCAGCAGCTGGCGCTGCTTGTCGAGCGCCTGCATGCGCTGCTGGGCCAGCGCCAGCACGCTGTCGACCGGGGCCAGCGCGTCGGCGCGCGCGCGGTCGTGCGCGGCCTGGTCGCGGTAGCGCGACAGCATCGCACGGCTGCGGCGGGTTTCCTCGTTGTTGCGCGCCTGCTCCTCCGCCGCCTTGCGTTCGCGCGCCTCGATCTGCGCCCGCTCGCTGGCCGTCAGCGAGGGGCCGACCTCGCGCCGCACGCTGCCGCTCGGGTTGAGCTCCTTCTGCGCGCGGTCGATGCATTCCTTGATGGGCCGGTCCGAGGTGATGCGCCGGCCCTGCCCGTCTGTGCAGGTGTAGATGCCCTGCGCCTGCACCAGCACCGCCCAGCCTGCAGCAAGCAGGCCGAGCGCCACGCGGGTGCGCGCACCGGTCACGAGCCGGCGCCCTCCTGCACGCCGTAGCGCTGGCGGTAGGCCAGCACACGGCCATGGTGTTCGGCCAGCGCAGCCTGGCTGCCTTCGGCCAGGTACTGCAGCAGGTCCTGCAGCCGCGCGATGGCGCAGACCTGCAGCCCGAGCTGTCCGCGCACATACTGCACGGCACTGTGCGGCACATCGCGGCCGTCCTCGGTGGCCATCTCCTGACGGTCCAGCGCGATGACCACCGCATGCGGCGTGGCGCCGGCCGCGCGGATCATGGCGATGGACTCGCGCACCGCGGTGCCGGCCGACATCACGTCGTCCACCACCAGCACACGGCCCTTGAGCGGCGCGCCGACCAGCGTGCCGCCCTCGCCATGGTCTTTGGCCTCCTTGCGGTTGTAGGCGAACGGCAGGTTGCGCCCGCGCCGTGCGAACTCCACGGCCAGCGCTGCGGCCAGCGGAATGCCCTTGTAGGCCGGGCCGAAGACCATGTCGAATTCGGTGCCGTTCGCCTCGAGGGCCGAGGCATAGAATTCTGCGAGCCGGGCCAGCTTCACCCCATCGTCGAACAGGCCCGCGTTGAAAAAGTACGGGCTCATGCGGCCCGCCTTGGTCTTGAACTCCCCGAAGCGCAGCACACCGGCCTCGACCGCGAAGCGCACGAAGTCCTGGGCCAATCGATCTTTCTGGCCGGCAACCGCTGCGCCGACCTTGTGTTCCACCATGGGAGCTTCCTTGTTCAAGTTGACCAGCCTGAATCTCAACGGCATCCGTTCCGCCACGACCAAGGGCGTCGAAGCCTGGATCGCGGCAACGGGCCCGGATTGTATTTGTGTACAGGAGGTCAAGGCGCAGCAGACCGACGTGGCGGGACGCTTCGAGCAGCTGGCCGGCATGCAAGGCTACTTCCACTTCGCACAGAAGAAAGGCTATTCGGGCGTGGGGATCTACAGCCGGCATGCGCCGAGCGATGTACGGATCGGCTTCGGCGCACCCGAGTTCGACGACGAAGGCCGCTACCTCGAGCTGCGCTTCGACACGCCCGGGCGCAAGTTCTCGCTGATCAGCTGCTACTTCCCGAGTGGTTCCTCGGGCGAGGAGCGCCAGGCCGCCAAGTTCCGCTTCCTCGACCTGTTCGATCCCTACCTCGTGGCGCTCAAGCGCGAGCGCGAATTCATCCTGTGCGGCGACATCAACATCGCGCACCAGCCCATCGACCTCAAGAACTGGCGCAGCAACCAGAAGAACAGCGGCTTCCTGCCCGAGGAGCGTGCCTGGATGACCAAGCTGCTGTCCGAAACGGGGCTGGTCGACGTCTACCGCCGCCTGCACCCCGAAACCACCAGCGAGTGCTACACGTGGTGGAGCAACCGCGGCCAGGCCTGGGCCAACAACGTGGGGTGGCGGCTGGATTACCACCTGGCCACGCCGGCCACTGCCGCCGATGCCCGAGGGGCCGCCGTGTACAAGGACCAGCGCTTTTCCGACCACGCGCCGCTGACGATCGAGTACGCGCTGCAACTCTGAACCGCACCGGCCCGCGGTGGCGGGCAGGCCCTGCCTGCGCCGGGCCAGACACGGCCCGCGCAAGGCGACGGCGCCGTCAGGATCCGTCGTGGCGCAGCCCTCCCTGGGCGTCAGGAGACGCTGGGCACGAGGTTTTCGCCGCCCGACACCTCGATCACCGCGCCCGTCACGTAGGGGTTGGTCATGAGGAACAGCGCAGCATGGCCGATGTCCTGGGCCGTTCCGGCGCGCCGTGCCGGAAACGTCGCTTCGACCTGCGTGCGCAGGCCGTCGCGCTGCTCGGCCGGCAGGAAGCTCCACATGTCCGTGTCGATGAACCCCGGACGGATGGTGTTCACCCGGATCGGCGCGAGTTCGAGTGCCAGTGCGCCCGACAAGGCCTCCACGGCCGCGAACGCGGCGGTGACGGCCGCGAAACCGATTTTCGGCCGCACCGCCATGCCGCCGGTCAGGAAGGTCACCGAGCCACCCGCCCGCAGATGCGGCGCGGCATGGCGTGCGCTTGCCCAGCTGCCGAGAAACTTGCCTTCCATGTAGCTGCGCACGCCGCGCATGTCAGCATCCATGAAGCTACCCCAGCTGCCCAGGTCCGGTGCTGCGGTGACGACCAGGTGGTCGAACGCTCCGATGCCGTCGAACGCGGCCCGGACCGCGGCCTCGTCCCGCATGTCCAGCCCGATCTGCACGACATCGGCGAGGTCGGGGCGTTCCTGCGGCGAGGCGATGCGCCGGCCGGCGACAACGACCGTCGCGCCCGCGGCACGCGCGCTGCGCGCAACGCCCAGGCCGATGCCGGTCTTGCCGCCCACCACGACGACCTTTTTTCCCGACAGGGCCGCTGTCGCACCCGGCGCGCTGTCTCGGATGGTGTCTGCTGTTGTCATGTTCAACTCCTTTCTGGATGGATCTGGTCCCTTGGCCATCGCTCAGGGCCTGCTTCGCTGCCCTGCGGCACGGAACCGCAGCGTGTGCGTCAGGCCCCTCAAGGGGGCCGGCGGCAGCAGTGAACGTGATGCTAATTAGTTCCGATGGTGTACATAATCCCGCGTTAATTCATAAGTTTTATCTCGTTTCGGAATCAATCAGCGGCACGGAAGGCCGACAGGAGAACCCATGGATCGGTTTCAGGAGTTGGCCGCCTTCGTGGCCGTCGTCGATGCCGGCGGCTTTTCCGCCGCTGCGCGACGCACCGGTGGCTCGCAGTCGGTCGTCAGCAAATCCGTGGGCGCCCTGGAGCAGCGCCTGGGCGTGCGGCTGCTCCATCGCAGCACGCGCAGCGTCACGTTGACCGACGCCGGGCGCCGTTACTACGAGCGTGCCAAACCCCTCCTCGACGAGATGGCGCAGGTGGACGGCGAACTCACGAACAGCACGCTGGAACTGTCCGGGCCCGTCCGGATCGCGGCCCCGTCCACCTTCGGTCGGCTGCATGTCCTTCCGCTCGTGCCGCGGTTGCTGGCGCTCCATCCAAAGCTGCAGCTGGATCTGCAGCTGGCAGACCATGTGCAGGACCTGCTGACAGAGAACATCGACCTGGCCATCCGCATCAGCCCGGTCCACAGCCCCGACGCCGTGGTCCGGCACGTGGCGACCAGCCCCCTGGTGTGCGTCGGATCGCGCCGGTATTTCGAGCAGCATGGCACGCCCCGCACGCCCGAGGATCTGGTCGGGCACAACTGCATCGTCTTCCACGGCCTCGAGCACTGGACCTTCACCGGCCCACGCGGCCCCATCCACGTGCGGGTCAGCGGGAACCTGGCATCCAACACCGTCGAAACCGTGTTGTCGGCGGTTCAGGCCGGCATCGGCATCGGCATGTTCCACCGCGCCTCGCTGACCGGTGCGCTGCGCGATGCCGATGTCCTGACCGTTCTCGAGGCGTTCATCACCGAACACCGGGACGTCAGCCTGGTCTGGCCGAACCGGCGATTCATCCCGGCACGGGTGCGGCAGGTGACCGCGTTCTTCGCATCGGCATTGGCCGAACGGCTCTGATCGGCCATCTGGCGGGCCGGCAGGCCCGTGCGGCCGCGTACGACGGCCAGGCGCACGGCGCGCGCCATACGGGCAGCTTGGAACGGCTGCTTTGCAGACGACGGCGGGACCGGCCGAACGGCTCGTGCCCCGACGCGCGGGCGCACGACACCGGCTCCGCAGGCGGCCATGACTGACAGGGGCGGAGTCGCGCGTTAAAGTCAGCCGCGCCTCCAAAGCCGCCTCGACGCGATCTCTGACGATGACCGTGCCCGCCGCCTTGCCTGCGAACGAAGAACAGCGCCTGCTGCGCCTGCGCGAGCTGGCCGTGCTGGACAGCGCGCCCGAGCCGCTGTTCGACCAGCTCGCGCGCACCGCCGCCGAGCTCTGTGGCACAGCCGCCGGCCTCGTCTCGCTCGTGGATGCCGAGCGCCAGTGGTTCAAGGCCAACTACGGCCTCGGCACGGTGCGCGAGACGCCGCGCGACGTGGCGTTCTGCGCCCACGCACTGCTCGAACCATCGATGATGCAGGTGCCCGACGCGCAGCAGGATGCGCGCTTTGCCTCCAATCCGCTCGTGACGGAGAACCCGCACATCCGCTTCTACGCCGGCGCGCCGCTGGCGCTGCCGGGCGGCGAGCGCGTGGGGACGCTGTGCGTGATCGATTTCGCCGCACGCCAGCTGACGCCCGCGCAGGCGCGCATCCTCGAACAACTGAGCGAGATCGCGGTGCAGGCCCTGCTCATGCGGCGCACGCTGCTCGACCGCGCGCTGGCGATCCGCAGCGAATACGAGCAGGCCCTGAGTGCGCGCGAGGATTTCCTGCGGCTCGTGACCGACAACCTGCCGGTGCGCATCGGCTACATCGACCGCGACGGGCTCTACCGCTTCGTCAACCGCGCACAGGCCGAGCGCTTCGGCCTGCCGCCCGAATCCGTCGTCGGCCAGAGCGTGCGGAGCTTACTGTGCGGAGCGGTCGATCCGGTGCTCGTCGAGCGGCTCGACGCCGCGCTGCGCGGCACGCCCCAGCGCTTCGAGTTCGACGACCAGCTCGCCGGCGGCCCGGTGCGCCGCCTGGACGGGCAGCTGATTCCGCACCTGGACGCCGCGGGCGGCGTGCACGGTCTGTTCGCGACCGGTGTGGACATCACCGAACGTGCCGAGACCGAACGCGCCCTGCTGCGCCAGACCGCCACGCTGCGGTCGGTGGCCGAACTGATCCCGGCGATCGTCGCGGTGATCGACGCCCAGGGCCACTATCGCTTCGTCAACGGCGCGTTCGAGCGCTGGCACGGCTGGCAGCGGGCCGACGTGATCGGCCGCAGCGTGCACGAACTGCTGGCCGGGCCCGAATTCGACGCCGTGCGGCCCTGGATCGCCCGCGCGCTGGGCGGCGAGGAGGTCAGCTTCGAACTGCACTTCCCCGGCCGCTCCCATGGCCAGCACCTGGCGGCCAACTTCATCCCGCTGCGGCTGGACGACGGCACGCTGGACGGATTCGTGGCCGTGGGCCAGGACATCACGCAGCACCGCCAGGAAGCGCAGCGCCTGCTTGGGTTGGCCCAGCGCGATGCGCTCACCGGGCTGCTCAACCGCACCGGCCTGCAGGACTGGCTGCGTCTGCACCAGTCGCATGGCGACCCCACCCAGATCGCGCTGCTGTGCATCGACCTGGACCGCTTCAAGCCGGTCAACGACCAGCACGGCCACCCGGTCGGCGATGCGTTGCTGCAGGCCTTCGCGCAGCGGCTGCGCCACATCGTGCGGCCCACCGATGCGGTGGTGCGCATGGGCGGCGACGAGTTCGCCGTGGTGCTGGCCGGCGTGCGCGACGCCGCGGCGCTGCAGACCGTGGCCGACAAGGTGCTGCGCGCCTCGCACGAGCCCTTCGACGTCGGCACGCTGCGCCTGCAGATCGGCGCCAGCGTGGGCACCGCGCTGGGTCTGGATCCGCGGGCGGGCTGGGACGAACTGCTGGCCCGCGCCGACGCCATGCTCTACAGCGCCAAGAGCGCGGGCCGCGGCCGCGCCGCCATGGCCCAGCCGCGCACCCTGCACGGGACTCAGCGCGCGCCGTAACCGCCCTGGCGCGCCAGGTGCACCTGGTGCAGCGTGATCTTGCGCACCTCGGCCTGGCTGGTCTCGATGTGGGCGCGCATCAGCATCGCGGCCTGGTCGCCGCGCTTGCGCTGCACGGCCTTGAGGATCTTGGCGTGCTCGTCGTAGGTGGCGTCGATCCGCAGCTGCTGCGTGAAGTCGAGCCGCCGGATGATGCGGATGCGCTCGGTCACGTCGCGGTGCACGCGCGCCATCTCGGCGTTGCCGGCCGCCGCCACGATCTGGCAGTGGAACTCCTCGTCCCACTGCGAAACCTGGGCCATGTCACCGCTGCGTTCGGCCGGTGGCACCAGCCAGATCGCGGCCAGCGCATCGATGAGCGCATGGTCCACGCGCACGGCGTCCTCGCAGAGCCGGTGGATGGCCGTGGTCTCCAGCACCATGCGCAGGTCGTAGAGCTGCTCGAACTGGTCGAAATCGAACGGCAGCACGCGCCATCCTGCCCGGAACAGCACCTCGACGAAGCCCTCCTGCTGCAGCCGGAACAGCGCCTGGCGCACCGGCGTGCGCGAGACGCCCAGGCGCTCGCTGATCTCGTTCTCGGTGAAACGGTCGCCCGGCACGAGCTGGAATTCGGCGACATCGCGCTTGAGCTGTTCGTACACCTCGTCGGCGCGCGAGCGGAAGGCGGAGGCCTGCACGGCCGGCGGCTTCTTGGAGACGGTAGGAGGCACGGAGCGCGTGGGGCGTGGAGTTGGAAAGGGTCGCTACCTTACTCCGAATGCAGGGCCGCGAGCAGCTGCGCGCTGGTGGCCGTCCAGCCGACGATGCCACCCTGGGCGCGGATCATGTCCAGGGCGGCCGCCTTGAATTGCGGGAAGTAGCTCTCGGTGCAGTCCTCCAGCACCAGGCACTCGTAGCCGCGGTCGTTGGCCTCGCGCATGCTGGTCTGCACGCAGACTTCGGTGGTCACGCCCATGAAGACCAGCGAACGGATGCCCGCCTGCTGCAGCAGGTTCTGCACCGGTGTGCCGTGGAACATGCCCTTGCCGGGCTTGTCGACCACGATCTCGCCGGGCAGCGGCGCCAGCGCGGCGATGATCTCCACGCCCGGCTCGCCGCTCACCAGCACGCGGCCCATGGGGCCCACGTCGCCGATGCGGAGGTGGGGGTTGCCGCGCAGGCGCTTGGCGGGCGGGCAGTCGCGCAGGTCGGGGCGGTGCGCCTCGCGCGTGTGCAGCACCAGCCCGCCGGCCGCGCGCCAGGCCTGCAGCGTGCGCCGGCAGGCCGGCACGATGGCCTCGAGCAGCGACACGTCGTTGCCCAGGCTCGCGCCGAAGCCGCCCGGCTCGATGAAGTCGCGCTGCATGTCGATGATGACCAGGGCCGTGGTCGCCAGGTCGAACGGGAAGTCGAAGGGCCGGGCCTGCACGGCCAGGCTACGGATCTCGCGGACGTCGCTTTGCATCAGTGACCTCCTCCCATGTGGGCGCCGAGCACGTGGCGCTTCGCGTCGGCGGCGGATGTCTCGTAGACGATGCGGCCCTCGCTCATGACCACGATGCGGTCCGACAGCTCCAGCAGCTCGTCCAGGTCCTCGCTGACCAGCAGCACCGCACCGCCCTTGCCCGCCACCTGCACGATGCGGCCGTGGATCTCGCGCACGGCCGCGAAGTCCAGGCCGAACACGGGATTCGCGGCGATCAGCACGTTGATGTCGCCAGCCAGCTCGCGCGCCAGCACGGCGCGCTGCACGTTGCCGCCCGACAGGCTCTTGATCGGCGCGCCCTCCCCTTGGGTCTTCACGCCGTACTCCTGGATCCAGGCGCGCGCGCGGCTCTTCCACTGGCCAAAGCGCAGCCAGCCAGCGGACGACAGCGGCGGCGCGTCGTAGTCGCGCAGCGCCATGTTCTCGGCCACCGAGAGATCGCCCACGCAGGCATTGCGCAGCGGCTCCTCGGGCAGGCTGCGCAGCTTGAGCCGTGTGTTCTCGCTGCGGCGCGCGGCGTAGGGCTCGCCCATCACGGTGACGCTGCCGGCATGGCGCGGGCGCTGGCCGACCAGGGCCTCGACGAGTTCGCGCTGGCCGTTGCCCGAGACGCCGGCCACGCCCAGGATCTCGCCGCTCCGTACCGCCAGGTCGATGCCGTGGACGGCCAGGGTGCCGCGGTCGCCCATGGCGCTCAGGCCCTGCACCTGGAGTGCCACGCGCGCATCGGCCGGGACGGGGCCGCGCGGCGCGCCGGTGTCGGCTTCGGCGTGCAGCGCCTCGGCCGGTGTCGCCGCCTCGCCCATCATCGCGGCGGCGAGCCGGGCCGGGTCGGTGTCGGCCACGCGGCAGTGGTGGACGGCATTGCCCCGGCGCAGCACGGTCACGGCATCGGTGTAGGCCATGACCTCGCGGAACTTGTGCGTGATGATGAGCACCGTGCACTGGCCGCTCTGCGCGAACGCGCGCACATGGCCCAGCACCTCATCGGCCTCCTGCGGGGTCAGCACCGAGGTCGGCTCGTCCAGGATCAGGAGGCGCGGCTTGAGGTACAGCTGCTTGAGCAGTTCGAGCTTCTGTTTTTCGCCGGCCGCAAGTTCGGCCGGGCGCGCGTCCAGGTCCAACCGGAACGGCGTGGTGGCCAGGAAGGCGTCGAGTTCGGCGCGCTTGGCCTTCCAGTCGATCACGGCCGGCGTGTCGCCGCCGGCCAGCAGCAGGTTCTCGGCCACGGTCATGCTGGGCGCCAGCGTGAAGTGCTGGTAGACCATGCCGATGCCCAGGGCCCGCGCCACGATGGGGTTGGCGATGTCGCGCTCGCGGCCGTCGATGAGGATGGAACCTTCTTCGGCCTGCTGGAAGCCGGCCACGCACTTGACCAGCGTGCTCTTGCCCGCGCCGTTCTCGCCCAGCAGCGCATGCACGCTGCCGGCGTCCACGCGCATGCTCACGTGGTCCATGGCCGTGAACGCGCCGAAGCGCTTGGTCAGCTGGTAGGTCTCCAGCGCCAGCGCGCCCGTGCCCGGGGGCGGCGTCTGGACCGGGGCGATCATGGCAAGGCCTCGATGAGCGCGGCCGAGGTCGCGTGCGCGCCGAACACCCCGCCCTGCATGGTCACCATGTTCAGTGCGGCCTGGTGGTTGGCCGGATCGGTGGCCGCCGTGCAGTCCGACAGCAGCAGGCACTCGAAGCCGCGGTCGTTCGCGTCGCGCATGGTGGTGTGCACGCACACGTCGGTCGTGATGCCGGCCAGGATCAGGTTGACGATGCCGCGCGAGCGCAGCACCAGTTCCAGGTCGGTCGCGTAGAAGGAGCCCTTGCCCGGCTTGTCGATGACGATCTCGCCCGGCAGCGGCGCGAGTTCGGGAATGATCTCCCACCCCGGCTCGCCGCGCACGAGGATGCGGCCGCAGGGCCCGGCGTCGCCGATGCCCAGGCCGTCCCGGCCGATCTGGCGCGAGCGCCAGCGCTTGTTGGCCGGCAGGTCCGACAGGTCGGGCCGGTGGCCTTCGCGCGTGTGGATGACGGTGTAGCCCAGCGGGCGCATGACCTCGAACAGCCGTTGGATCGGCGCGGTCGGCGCCTGCGTGAGCGACAGGTCGTAGCCCATCACGTCCACATAGCCGCCCTGGCCGCAGAAGTCGGTCTGCATGTCGATCACGATGAGGGCCGTGTTGTCGGGCCGCAGGCTGGCATCGAAGGGCCAGGCGTAGGGGTTGGCTTGGACCTGGCGTGTCATCGCGTGCCTCCCGCATAGCGGCGCGTCGGCGGCGCGAAACCGCAGGACGTACCGTCGGTCACCTCCACCGTGTCGGTCCACGGCAGGCGGTAGCGCCCGGCCACCATGTCCTGCATGAAGGTGTACGGGCAATCCTGCGCACCGCCCTGTACAGCCACATAGCCCCTGTGCCAGAGCTGGTAGGGGTTGTTCTCCACGCCCCAGCCCGCGCGCGCCTCGCGCACGAGGTCGGGCCGTAGTTCGGCCGTGACGATCTCGTCCGGGCGGCCACCGCCTTCGACCATGACCGTGCCGTCGAAGCTGCAGAACATGCCCTCGCCCATGGAGTCGAAGCTGCCGTCGCTGCCGCACATACAGACGCTGGCGGTGTAGGCCAGGTTCTGGAAGGCGTTGCTCTGGTTGGTGATGCGCCAGGCATGGCGGATCGGCGCGGTGTAGCCGGCAGTGCGCAGGATCACCTCGGCGCCCTTGTACGCGGCCTCGCGCGCCATCTCGGGGAACATGCCGTCGTGGCAGATGATGAGCGAGAGCTTCACGCCGTTGGGCCCCTCGCAAACCGGCACGCCCAGGTTGCCCGGCTCCCAGGGCTCCACCGGCACCCAGGGGTGCAGCTTGCGGTAGTAAAGGCGGATGGCGCCCTGGTCGTCGATGACGATGCCACTGTTGTACGGATTGCCGCCCGGATTGGCCTCCATGATGGAGAAGCAGCCCCAGATGCGGTGCTCCACGCAGGCGGCCTGGAACGCCGCCACCTCGGGCCCGTCCAGCGTGCACATGATGACGGGGTTGGTGTCCATGGACAGGCCGTGCAGCGCGTACTCGGGGAACACCACGAGGTCCATGGTCGCCATGTTGCGGCGCGCCTTGCCCACCAGTGCGCAGATACGCCGCGTCTGCGCCGCCAGGTCGTCGGGCGTCACGACCACGGGCAGCTGCAGCTGCACCAGGCCCAGCACCACGCCGGCCCTGGACTTGTTCAATCCACCCAGACCACTCATCGCTTCATTCCTCTCATCGCGCAGACGACAGTTCGCCCGGGCTGCCCACGGCCACGCTGCCGGGCTTGCAGGTGATCACGAGGATCAGCAGCGTCAGCACGTAGGGCACGGTGTTGAACAGGTGGTAGCCCCAGCTCACGCCGATGGACTGCATGGCCGGGCCGATGGCGCCGGCTCCGCCGAACAGCAACGCCGCGCCCACGCAGCGCAGCGGGCTCCAGCGCGCGAAGATCACGAGCGCCACGGCGATCAGGCCCTGACCGCTGGAGATGCCCTCGTTCCAGCTGCCCGGGTAGAACAGCGTCAGCGAGGCACCACCCAGGCCGGCGATGGCACCACCCGCGGCCGTGGCCGCGATGCGGATGCCGTTGACCGAGTAACCCAGGGCCTTGGTGGCCATGGCCGAGTCGCCGGCCAGCCGCACCAGCAGGCCCCAGCGCGTGCGGCCGAAGGCCCACCACAAGACCACCGCCAGCACGATGCCCACGGGCAGCAGCGCGTTGATCTGCAGCGCCGCCTGCACCACGGGCGAATCGCTCCATCCCCCCAGCGGGATGGCCGGCAACTGCGGCGCCTGCGGCTGGATCAGCGGCTTGCCCAGGTAGAACGCCAGGCCCGTGCCGAGCAGCATCAGCGCGATGCCCGTGGCCACGTCGTTGACGCCCGTGAGCGAGCACAGCACGCCGTGCAGCATGGCCAGCAATGCGCCGACCACCGCGCCGACGAGCACGCCGATCCACGGCGAGCCGCTCCCGTACGCGCCACCGAAGGCCGCCATGGCCGACAGCACCAGCACACCCTCCAGCCCGAGGTTGATGCGGCCGGCCTTCTCGGTCAGGCACTCGCCCAGGCTCACGAACAGAAAGGGCACGCCCACGCGCAGCGCGCCGCCGACGATGGCGGCGAACAGGGCAAGCCATTGGTCGGGCGTCATGCGAGCGCTCCTTGCAAATTCCCCGGCGCCGGCCGGTCCCCGAGTTCCTCGTAGGGCCGCGCGAACAGCTTGCCCAGAACCACCTTGCCATCGACATGGCGCAGCGCCTCGCTGGCCAGGATCAGCACGAAGGCGATGCCCTGCAGCACCAGCACCGAGGCATCGGGCAGGCCCACGCGGCGCTGCAGCAGGCTGCCGGCGGCGCCAAAGCCGCCGAACAAAATGGCCACCGGGATGATCGCCAGCGGGTTGTGCCGTGCCATGAAGGCGACCAGGATGCCGGCGTAGCCGTAGCCCGCAATGAGCGATGCGTTGGCGTTGGTGTGCACGGCCGCCACCTCCACCGCACCGGCCAGGCCGGCGCAGGCACCGCCCAGCGCGCAGGCACCGAGGATGAGCCTGGACGCCGGCAGGCCGACCAGCTGCGCCGTGCGCGGGTTGCCGCCCACCACGCGCACCGAGAAGCCCGAGGCCGTGCTGCGCAGCCAAATCCACAGGCCCAGGCAGGCGAGCACGCCGATGGCCAGGCCCCAGTGCACGTCCGAACCCATCATGCCGCTGATGCGCAGGCCCTCGTCCAGCGGCAGCGTGGACGGCTTGTTCAGGCTGGCCGGGTCGCGCAGCGGGCCTTCCACGAGGTGCTTGAACAGGCCGATGGCCACATAGGCCAGCAGCAGGCTGCTGATGGTCTCGTTGATGCCGCGCACCTGGCGCAACCAGCCGGCCAGTGCGATCCACAGCGCGCCGAGCACTGCACCGGCCGCGCAGACCAGCGCCGTGCCGATGGCATTGGCAGGCAGCGGCACCAGGTAAGGCAACGCAGCGCAGCCCAGCCCGCCCATCACGAGAGCTCCCTCGCCGCCGATCACCACCAGGCCGGCGCGTGCCGGGATGGCCACGCACAGCGCCGTGAGCATCAGCGGCGCGGCGCGCTGCAGCGTGTTCTGCCAGCTGAACCAGTCGCCGAAGGCGCCCTTGAACAGCAGCGTCCAGACCTCCACCGGATCGACCCCGGCGAAGGCGACGAACAGGCCGAACAGCAGCAGCGCCGCGGCGATGGCGGCCACCGGCAGGCCGATGTCCTTGGCGAGGGAGTTCATGCCGGGCTCCGCGGGATCAGAAGCTGCCCTGCACGCCCTCGACAAGGTAGTTCATGCCTTCCAGCGCGAGGTCGGTCTGCTTCTGCACCTGGCCGGCGGCGATGACTTCCTTGCCCTTGTTGTCCTTGAGCGGGCCCTTCCAGATGTCGAACTGGCCGGCCAACATCTTCGCCTTGGTGTCGTCGGCCTGCTTCCTGGCCGCGTCGGTCACGGCCGGGCCGTAGGCCGACATTTTCACGAAGCCTTCCTTCATGCCGCCGCGCAGGAAGTTGGGGTGCGGCTTGCCCGTGCGGGCCGCGTCGATGATGGTTTTGTAGGCGGTGATCCAGTTCCACTCGGCGCCGGTCAGGTAGGCCTGGGGCGCGAGCTTGGCCTGGCTCGCGTGGTAGCCGCAGACCATCTTGCCGCGCTTGGCGGCCGTCTCGACGATGACCTTGGGCCCGTCCACGTGCATGGTGAACACGTCGCAGCCCTGGTCCGCCAGGCTGTTGGTGGCCTCGGCCTCCTTCACGGCCATGGACCAGTCCCCCGTGAAGATCACGCTGCAGGTGATGCCGGGCTTGACCGAGCGCGCGCCCAACGTGAAGGCGTTGATGTTGCGCAGCACCTGCGGAATGGGCTTGGCCGCGACGAAGGCGATCTTGCCGCTCTTGCTCAGGTGGCCGGCCACCACGCCGTTCAGGAACTGCGCCTCGTCGATGTAGCCGAAGAAGCTGCCCGCGTTCTTGGGGTGCTTGCCCTCGGTCCACATGCCGCCGCAGTGCGAGAAGCGCACGTCGGGGTACTTGGCCGCCAGCGCCAGCAGGTGCGGGTCGAAGTAGCCGAACGAGGTGGGGAAGAGCAGCTTGGCGCCGTCCTGCATGATCATGCCGGTCATGCTCTTCTGGACGGCCGCGGTCTCGGGCACGTTCTCTTCCTCGACCACCTTGATGCCGGGCATCTTCTTGACCTCGGCCGCGGCCTGGGCATGGGCCTGGTTGTAGCCGTAGTCGTCGCGGGGGCCGACGTAGATCACGCCGACGGTGAGCGGTGCCTGCGCTGCCGCCAGGCCGTGCAGGCCGCCGAGCACCCCGGTGGTGCCGACGGCGGCCAGGGTCTTGAGCGAAGCGCGGCGGTTCATCTTGTCCATGGGGCTGACTCCATTTGCGGTCGGGGTGGGGGCTGCATCAAAGCAGTGCGGCGGTCTTGAACTTCGACTTGGATACATGAATGGACGCAAATAGCGTGCCTGTCGGGACGCCGTGCTGCGCACCGTCTCAGGTCATCAGGCTCACGTGCGCGGACACCACGCGCCAGCCCTCGAGCAGGCGCAGCCAGGTCTGGCTCTGGCGGCCGATGCGTGGGCTGCCTTCGCGCTGGAACTCGATGTTGGTGGTGGCGAAGTCGCGCCCGTAGGTGGTAATGGCCGTGCGCGTGACCGTCCGGGCCAGGCCCTGCGACGGGCGGGCGGCGCGGAAGGCCTGGATGGCGTCGTAGCCGTACAGGTTCTCGCCGGCGCCGTAGCGCAGCGTGTGCGGGCTGTTCCAGAACAGTGCGTCCAGCACCTCGACCTTGTTGTTCACGAGGGCGTCTTCGTACTGCGCGAATGCGGCGGTCACTTCGGCCAGCACGTCGGGGAGGTTGATGGCATGGGTCATGGTTTGTTCAGTGGTGTGTTGCTTGCGGTGCGTGCTGGGGTTGCGGCTAGGTCGAAGCCACCGGGTGGCCCCTTCCGCGAATGTCCTCCGCCAGGGCCGCAGGCGGCCCAGGCTCCTCCTTGATTTCGCTGCAGGGGCCACCCGGTACCCTCGACCCTGGGCACGTCGCGTCATGCGGGGTCGTGCGACGCGACGCTGGCCGACCACGCCGATGGTGTGTTCTCCGCAGCGAAATCAAGGAGGAGCCCCGGGCCGCTGCGGCCCGGGGCGGGGGACATTCGCGGAGGAGAGCACACCGTCGGCGTGGTCCAGCACCCACACCGATGCGCCCCAAGGTGCACACGGTGTCATGGCAGGGCGGCCACAGGCGCCCGCACCACGCCAAGGTCTTCCAACACAGCGGCGGCACGCAGCGCGATGTCCTCGCGCCAGGGCGCAGCGATCAGCTGCACGCCGATCGGCATGCGCGGATGCGCGTCCCACACCGGCACGCCGCAGACCGGCAGGCCGATGCACGAGATCGGCTGCGTCAGCAGGCCCATGCTGGGGCGCAGCGGCAGGCGGCGCTCGCCCAGCGTCAGCCATTCGGTGCCGATGGGCGTGGCCGCGCAGGGCGTGGACGGCGCCAGCAACAGGTCGAAGTCGCGGAACACGCGGGCCACCGCCTCGGCGTACCGCCGGCGCACGCGCTGGGCGCGTGCCACCCAGGCAGCCGGCAGCAGTGCACCGGCCAGGAAGCGGTCGCGCGAATGCGGCTCGAAGTCCTGTGCACGCACGCGCAGGTCGTCCAGGTGCAGCGAGCCGGCTTCGGCGTTCGTGACGAGGAAGGCGGCGGCCCGGCCCTCCTCGACCAGCGGCAGCTCGACGCGCGCGCTGGCGCCCAACGCCTCGGCCACGCGGTCGACGGCAGCCAGCGCCTCGGGCAGCGCGTTGTCGCGGAACCAGCCGTCGAGCACGCCGATGCGCAATCCGGCCACGCCCTTGCCCAGCAGCGGCATCACGGGCTCGGCCGCGCGCTGCGCGCAGCCGGGATCGCGCAGCGCGCCCGACTCTGGGCCCTGCATGGCGTCATAGCTCAATGCGAGGTCGCGCACCGAGCGCGCGAACGGGCCCAGGTGGTCCAGGCTGGAGATGAAGGGATAGCTGCCGCTGCGCGGCAGTCGCCCGAAGGTCGGCTTGAGCCCGAACACGCCGCACAGCGACGCGGGCACGCGGATGGAGCCATTGGTGTCCGAGCCCAGCGTGATCGGCACCTGCCCTGCCGCCACCGCCGCACCCGAGCCGCCCGACGATCCACCAGCCACGCAGTTCAGGTCGTGCGGGTTACGGCACGGCCCTGCGTGGCTGTTCTCGGTCGTGAAGCCGTAGGCGTACTCGTCCATGTTGAGCGCGCCGACCAGCACGGCACCGGCCGCCTCCAGGCGCTGCACGAGCACGCCGTCGGCGCTGGCCGGGGCGCTGTCGCGCTCGATCTTCGAGCCGGCCAGCGTGCGCAGCCCGGCGATGTCGAACAGGTTCTTGACCGCGAAGGGCACACCCAGCAGCGGCAGCGACGACAGGTCGGCACCGGCCGCGACACGCGCGTCGAGCGCCGCAGCCCGCGCCAGCGCGCGTTCGCGCACCAGGTCGGTGAAGGCGTTCACGCGGCCATCGGTCGCCGCGATGCGGGCCAGGCTGGCCTCGGCCAGCGCCACGGCACCGACCGTGCCCGACCGCACGGCCGCGGCCATGGTGGCACCGTCGGCCAGCAGGAGTTCGCCGGCGGTCATGCCAGGTCCTCGGGGCCGATGGGTGTGAAGTGCACGGCCGTCTCGTCGTGCGGCGCAAGCGGCACCCGCGCCACGGTGTCGGCCATGCCGGCCGCCAGGGCGAAGAACTGCAGCACCCCGGGGCGGTGCGCGGGGTCCAGGATCAGGCCCAGGGCGGACGCCGCGGCGTCCACGTAGGCTTCGGTCTGCTGTGGTGTCAATGGATTTCCTTGGCGGACGCGCTCAACGCCGCACCTCCCGCTGGAAGATCTCCAGACTGAGCTTCTTGGCACGGACGAAGCTCGGCTCCGTCAGCGTGGCCACGGTGCGCGGACGCGGATCCTCGTAAGGCAAGATCTCTGCCACCCTGGTCGGCCGCTTGGTCAGCAGCAGCACCTGGTCGGCCAGGTAGACGGCCTCCTCCAGGTCGTGCGAGACCAGCAGCATGGTGGTGCCGGTCTGCATGAAGACCTCCTGCAGCTTCTCGCGGATGAAGAGCGTCATCTCGAAATCGAGCGCCGAGAAGGGCTCGTCCAGGAACAGCACCTCCGGTTTGGGCGCCAGCGCGCGCATGATGGATGCGGTCTGCTGCTGCCCGCCGGAGAGCTCGTAAGGGAAGCGGTTCAGGTCGAACTTCACGTCGAAGCTGGCCACCAGCTCGGCCATGCGCCGGTCCACCTCGGCCTTGCTGCGGCCCTCCAGCTTGAGCGGGTAGGCGATGTTGTCGATGGTGCGCATCCACGGGAACATGGCCTCGCGGTAGTTCTGGAACACGTAGCCGATCTTGGTGTCCTTGAGCGACTTGCCGTCGAACAGGATCTCGCCCGCGTCGATCGGGATCAGCCCGGCGATCATGTTGATCAGCGTGCTCTTGCCGCAGCCGTTGGGCCCGAACACCGAGACGATCTTGTGCTTGGGGATGTCGAGGTCGAAGTTCTCGTACAGGGGCCAGCCCGCGAAATACTTGGTCAGGCCGCGGATGGTGATGTGGGTGCCGGCCGGGCCGGGCTGGAACGGCGCCTTGGGAACATCGGCGACCACGGGGGCGTTCAGCACGGCACTCATCGTCCACTCCAATGCACGATCTTGCGTTCCAGCACCAGGAACAGGATGTTGAGCGCGTAGCCCAGGGCGCCCGCCGCGAGGATGGACGCGTACATGTCGCGCACGTTCATGACCTGCTGCGAATTGATGATGCGGTTGCCAAGGCCCGAGTCGGCGCCGATGAACATCTCGGCCACGATCACGATCACGAGCGCCATCGACACGGCCGAGCGCAGGCCGACGAAGCTGGGCTGCAGGCTTTCCCAGACCAGCACGTCCTTGAACACCTGCCAGCGCGTGGCGCCCATGACCCGGGCCGCCATCACGCGCTGCTTGCGCGCGTTGATCACGCCATAGGCGCTGTTGAAGACCACGATCAGCAGCGCGCCGAAGGCCGCGATGGCGACCTTGTTGACGTCGGACACGCCGAAGATCATGAGGAAGAGCGGGATCAGCGCTGAGGATGGCGTGGAGCGGAAGAAGTCGATCAGGAACTCCACGCTGCGGTAGGCCTTCTCGTTGCTGCCCAGCAGCACACCCAGCGGCATGCCGACGATGGCGGCAATCAGGAAGGCCTGCAGCGTGCGCCAGACCGTGACGGCGAAGTCCGTCAGCAGCGGCCCGCCCCACAAGCCCCTGACGAGCGTGCCCAGCGCGTCGAGCGGCGGCGGCAGCAGCAGCGCCTTGATCATGCCGGTGCGCACCGCGAGGTCCCACAGAATGAACAGCACGAGGGGCCCGATGAAGGGCAGCACCTTGTTCCAGAGCAGCGGCCTGGGCGCGCTGGTCGTGGCCTGGGCCGCGGGCGGCGTCCAGGGCTTGGCAGTGGAGGGCGTGGCCGACATGGCCGTCAGCCCTTGTAGAGCATGCTCTCGACCATCAGCCGCGAGGAGAAGATGCCCTTCTCGCTGAACAGGTCGAAGAACTTCTGGAAGTGCGCGACGTCGGCTGGCTTGAACTCGTCGTACATGGTGTACGCGGCCAGCGGCACCTCGCCGGTCAGCGGTCCCTCGATGGCGGTGTAGCCCTTGAGGTACTGGCGCGCCTCGTCGGGCTTGCTGCGCACATAGGCCACGCCCCTGGCATAGGCCGTGATGAACTTCTTCGCCTCGGCCGGGTTCTTCTTGATGAAGGCCGAAGTCAGCGAGGCCGAGCCGCCGAACCAGGGCGCCATCGGGTCGCCCAGCACGTACCTGGCGATCACGCCGGACTCCAGCACGCGGGTGGTACCGTTCATGCGGCCGATGGTGCCGGTGGGCTCCAGCGTGTAGCAGCCGTCCAGCTGGCCGGCCGCGAGCGCCGCCACATGCTGGCCGATGGGCAGCTCGACCACGGTCACGCCGGTGGCGCCGCCGCGCTCCAGCACGGTCTTGGCCAGCGTCACGTTCTGGATGCCGGGGCCAGAGCCCACGCGCTTGCCCTTGAGGTCGGCCATCACCTTGGCCGTGCTGCTCGCAGGCACGATGACCTGGTCCAGCACGTTCTTGGCGTTGCTGGGGTTGGAGCAGAAGATCTTGAAACTGCCCGGCGCGGCGATCTCGCCGATGGCGATGTTGGCCGATCCCGTGCCGTTGGCGCTGCCGTCGCAGCGGTCGGACAGCATGCCTTCCATGATCTGCTGGGCGCCCGCGAACTTGAGCGGCTCGACGTTGAGGCCGGCCTCCTTGAAGTAGCCCAGCTCCACGGCCGCGTAGAACGGCAGGCCGGCCGCGATGGGCCAGTAGCCGACGCGGATCTTGGGGCCGGCCTGCGCGTGCACGGCCAGCGGCGCACCGAGCACGGCCAGTGCAGCAGAGGCGCCGGCGGTCCGGAGCAGGCGGCGGCGGGCCGGGGACGGGGAAACGGTTCGGTTCAGCATGGTGCTCTCCTGCAAAGGCGATGGGTCGAGGGTCAGGCGGCAGCGGCGCGGTCGCGCAGGAACGCGCGCCAGCCGCCGAAGTGGCTGATGTCCTGCGCGCCTTCCAGCGCCAGGGGTTCGCAGACGAAGCCCTGGGCCTGGCTGCCATCGGCCAGCAACAGGGTGCCGATGCCCAGCGGCGGCGGGATCAGCGCGACGAAGCTGCCATAGGCCGTGGCCGGCATGCGCCAGACCTCCACCGCGATGCGCGCGCCGCGGCCCGGCGCCACGCGCAGCAGGCCCGGCTTAGGCGGCACCGTGCCGGGCAGCGCGAACAGCCGGTAGTCGGGCGCGGTCTCGTCGGCACGCAGCAGCACCGCACCGCGCTCGGTCAGCTGGCTGTTGAGCGGCAGGCCCGACAGGTGGGCGCCGACGACGACCACGTCGACGGTGGCGGCCGGCTGCAGCGCGGCGATCGGCACGGGCGCCGGCAAGGGCTGGCCGGTGGCGCCCAGCGGGAGCCCGGTGGCGTGGTGGTAACGCTGGCCCAGGTCGGCCAGCTGCCAGTCGCTGCCGGCCGGGCCGATCAGCGTGATGCCGAAGGGCAGGCCATCGGGCCGCAGGCTGCTGGGCACGGATATCGCGGCATAGTCCAGCAGGTTGACGAAGTTGGTGTAGGCGCCCAGGTTGCGGTTCAGCGCCACGGGGTCGGCCTGCATCTGCGCCACCGTGTAGTGCGTGGGTGCGGTGGGCACCAGCAGCACGTCGATGCCGTCCCACATCGCGGCGGCCTGCTGGCCATAAGCGCGCAGCCGGGTCTGGGCATCGACGAGGTCGGCCGCGCTGTAGCCCTTGCCGGCCAGGAGGATGCTGCGCACGGGCTCGACGATCTGGTCGTCGTGCGCGTCGACGAAGCCGCGCACGGCGGCGTAGCGCTCGGCCACCAGCGCGCTTTCGTAGAGCAGCGCGGCGGCTCCGGCCAGCGGGGCGTAATCGATCTCGACGGGCGTGCCGCCCAGTGCGCGCAGGCGCTCGATGGACTGCGCGAAGGCCTGTTCCGCCAGCGCGTCGCCGCAGAACTCCAGCGGCGCCGGCACGCCGAAGCGGAACTCGGCCGGTAGCGGCGTGGTGGCCATGGGCAGGCGACGCGCATAGGGGTCTTCGGCGTCGTGGCCCTGGGCCACGGCCAGCACGCGGGCCGCCACGTCCACCGTGCGCGCGAAGATGGAGACGCAGTCCACGCTCTGCGCCGCCGGCACCAAGCCGCGCGCGCTGATGAGCCCCTTGCTGGGCTTGATGCCCACGATGTTGTTCAGGCCCGCCGGCACGCGGCCCGAGCCGGCCGTGTCGGTGCCCAGCGCAAAGTCGGCCTCGCCCGTGGCCACCACGTAGGCCGAGCCCGAGCTGGAGCCGCCCGACACATAGGCCGGGTCGATGGCATTGGGCACCGGCCCGTAGGGTGAGCGCGTGCCATTCAGCCCACAGGCGAACTGGTCCAGGTTGGTCTTGCCCAAGAGGGCTGCACCGGCATCGAGCAGGCGCTGCACCACGCTGGCATGCCGCGTGGGCTCGTACGCGAAGGCCGGGCAGGCGGCCGTGGTGGCGAAGCCGGCCGCGTCGATGTTGTCCTTGGCGGCGAAGCGCAGCCCCGCCAGCGGACCGCTGGCGGTGGTCTGCACGGGCTGGCCGGCCCGCGAGATCCAGGCGTTCTCGGGCCAGGCGTCGGCAGCGGAGGAAGGCATCTTGAGTTGCACCACTTTGAGGCATCCAATCATGTGTACATGATGAGATGCAAGTGATGTGCCAGCGTGCCGCGCGGCGCATCCGCTAAGCTCGGCGCCCCTCCCCCGCCACGCCACCGCCGCCATGAACGTGCGTTTCCTCGAAGCCTTCGTCTGGGTGGCCAAGCTCGGCAGCTTCAAGGCTGCGGCCGAGAAGCTGCACACCACGCAGGCCGGCATCTCCAGCCGCATCGCCACGCTGGAGGAGCAGTTCGGCGTGCGCCTGTTCGAGCGCGAGCACCGCGGCGTGATGCTGACCTGGCACGGCACCGAACTGATGCCGCACGCCGAGCGCATGATCGAGCTGCAGGCCCGCATGATGGCCGCCATGGGCCAGCCCGAGGCCTTCGCGGGCATGCTGCGCATCGGCGTGATCGAGACCATCGCCCACACCTGGCTGCCGGCACTGCTCTCGCGCTTCGCCGAGCGCTACCCCAATGCCACGCTGGAGCTGATCTCCGACACCACGCCGCGCCTGCGCGACGAACTGCTGCGCGGCACGCTGGACTGCGCCATCCTGTCGGAGGAGATCACGCAGGGCTTCATCGACAACCGGCGCCTGGCCAACTTCGCGATGGGCTGGGTGGCCAGCCCGGCGCGCGCGCTGAGCTTCCCGGCGCGCACGCAGCTGTCGTTCGCTGACATCGCGCAGCATCCCATCATCTCGTTCCACCGCGAGTCCAGCGTCTACCGCAACATCGCGCAGAACACGGCCGGCTGCGCCAATCTGCGCGTGAGCTACTTCAGCTCGCTGGGCGCGATGGTGGACATGGCGCGCTCGGGCTTCGGCGCCGCGCTGCTGCCCATCGGCGCGATCCAGCAGGACTTGGAACAGGGCCGGCTGGTGCTGCTGGACGTGACACCCTTGCCCGCGCCGCTGCCGCTGGTCGCCAGCTTCCGCATGGAGCCGTCTTCGCCCATGGCCGAGGCCCTGGTGGCGATGGCGCAGTCGGCCAGCGACGACTTCGTCGCGGCGAGCCGACCCGACATCCTTGCGCACTGAAGCCGCCGCATACTGGGACTTTCCCGCACCCCGCGGGTGCACCTTCGGCCCCAGCCTGGGGCGTTCCCTGCGCCAGCGCAGTGCCATCACCAAATCTGTTGGGCCGGCACAAGAATTTCCCGTTTGACCCTGTCTGAGGGCGCGACAACACTGCGCCCCCATGCCGACACTTCTGCCCAAAATCCACCGCGAATTCTTCGCGATCGACCGCGCCGACGCGGCCTGGACACCCGTTCCCGCCACGGCCGGCCGCATCGACGAGATCGTGCTGGCCGACAACTTCGATCCCGCCACCGGCACCGGCTCGCGCACACGGCTGGCCCGCTGGTCGGCCGGCGCACTGATCGACCGCCCGGTCGTGCACGACTTCCACGAGGAGGTCTTCATCGTCGAAGGCGACTTCGTCGTCGGCTGCGACGGCGACGGCCAGGGCGGCGAAAGCTTCGGCGCCTACACCTTCGCCTGCCGCCCGCCCGGCGCGCTGCACGGCCCGTTCACCACGCGCGGCGGTTGCGTGCTGTTCGAGATCAGCTACTACTGAAATGACCCAAGCCTTCGCCTCCCCGCTGGCCGCACGGGCCCCCGACGGCCGCAGCGCACGCCGCCTGGCCCGCATCGGTGGCTACACCGGCCACACGGCCGGCATGGCGCCCGGCCATGTGCAGGCCAACCTGGCCATCCTGCCGCGCGCCCAGGCCGACGACTTCCTGCGCTTTTGCCAGCGCAACCCAAAGCCCTGCCCGCTGCTGGCCGTGTCCGAGCCAGGCGACCCCTTTCTGCCCGCGCTGGGCGAGGACGTGGACATCCGCAGCGACGTGCCGCGCTACCGCGTCTGGCGCGACGGCGTCGCCGTGGACGAGCCCACCGACATCGGCGCGCTCTGGCGCGAGGACCTCGTCAGCTTCGCGATCGGCTGCTCGTTCACCTTCGAGACCGCGCTGCTGCAGGCCGGCGTGCCGCTGCGCCACGTGGCGCAGGGCCGCAACGTGGCCATGTTCCGCACCGACATTCCGACCGTCCCCGCCGGCCCGTTCCACGGCCCGCTGGTCGTGTCCATGCGCCCGCTGAAGGCCGCGGACGCGATCCGCGCCGTGCAGGTCACCTCGCGCTTTCCGGGCGCGCACGGCGCGCCCGTGCACCTGGGCGATCCGGCGCGCATCGGCATCGCCGACGCCACGCGGCCGGACTGGGGCGACGCGGTGGAGATCGCCGAGGGCGAACTGCCCGTGTTCTGGGCCTGCGGCGTCACGCCCCAGGCCGTCATCGAGGCCGCCCGGCTGCCGTTCTGCATCACGCACGCCCCCGGCCACATGCTCGTGACCGATTGGCGCGACCACCAGCTCGCCGTACTCTGAGCCCCCGTTTCCGTTCCGCCCCTTCCGAGGATCCATCACCATGAAGCTCCGCCATACCCTCGCCGCCCTCGCCTCCACCGCCCTGCTGGCCGGTGCCGCGTCGGCCCAGACCCTGCCCAAGACGCACCTGAAGGTCACGGGCGGCCTGTCGAACCTGACGGCCTACCAGGACTACGAGCGCCCGTTCTGGACCAAGACCATCACCGAAAAGAGCCAGGGCCAGGTCACGGCTGAGATCAAGGGCTTCAACGAGATGGGCATGAAGGGCCCCGAGCTGCTGCGCCTGCTGGGCAGCGGCGTGATCGAGTACGGCACCGCGACGCTGTCGTACTTCGCCTCGGACAACCCCCTCAACGAAGCCATCGACCTGGCCGGCCTCGCCACCGATGTGAAGACCGCACGCACCCTCACGGACGCCTTCGCGCCGGTCCTGGCCAAGACCTATGGCGAAGGCAACAAGGTCAAGCTGCTGGGCATCTCCACCTACCCGGCCCAGGTGCTGTTCTGCAACGCGGACATCAAGGGCCTGGCCGACATCAAGGGCAAGAAGGTGCGCACCAGCAGCCGCACCCAGGCCGACTTCATCGAAGCCCTGGGTGGCGCCAGCGTGACGATGGCTTTCGGCGACGTGGTACCGGCCATGCAGAACAAGGTGGTGGACTGCGCCATCACCGGCTCGCTGTCGGGCTACTCGGCCAAGTGGTACGAGGTCGCCACCCACCTGCTGGCCCTGCCCATCAACTGGAACCAGCAGGTCCACGCCGTCAACGGCGCGACGTGGGCCAAGTACGACCCGGCCCTGCAGAAGTTCCTGCAGACCGAGGTCGACGGCCTGGTCAACACCATCTGGGACGCCGCCGCCAGGCAGACCCAGGAAGGCTACGACTGCAACACCGGCGTGGCGGCCTGCACGCAGGCCGTCAAGGGCAAGATGAAACTGGTGACGCCCTCGGCGCAGGACCAGGCACTGCTCAAGCAGGTCAGCGAACAGGTCGTTGCCAAGTGGGCACAGCGCTGCTCGGCCGCCTGCGTGAACGACTTCAACCGCACCATCGGCAAGACGCTGGGCGTGGTCGCCAAGAAGTGATGCCGTCGGCCCCCGCACTGACCCGTTCGATGCCGCGTCCATGACCGCCATGACCCATCCCTACGGCCCGACCCTGCTGGGCCGCGGCCTCGCCCTGGCCGCCACGCTGTCGCGCGTCGCGGTCTGGGCCGGGGCCGCACTGACCGGCGCCAGCGTGCTGCTGGTGACCTACGACGTGATCGTGCGCCGCCTGTTCGGCCACAGCCTGGGCGGCGCCGACGAGCTGTCCGGCTACGCCTTCGCGATCAGCGTGACCTGGGCGCTCGCATTCACCGCGCTGGAACGCGCCAACGTGCGCATCGACGTGCTCTACCAGTACCTGCCCACGCGCATCGCCGCCGTGCTGGACTGGCTGGCCCTGGCCAGCCTGGGCGGCTTCGCGGTCTGCCTGAGCTGGTACGCCAGCGATGTGCTGGCCACCTCCTGGGTCGCCAACTCCACGGCCAACACGCCGCTGGGCACGCCGCTGTGGATCCCGCAGCTGCTCTGGCTGGCGGGGCTCTTCTGGTTCGTGCTGGTGCTGGCGTTGATGCTGCTGCGGGCCAGCAGCGCGCTGGTCACGGGAGACTGGGAGATCCTGCGTGCGGTGGCCGGCATGAAGTCGGCCGTCGAAGAGGCCGAGGAAGGCGCCGCCGAAGGCGAGCGCCTGGTCGCTGCGGAGCGTGCGTGATGGGCATGATCGGCGTCTCCCTCATCCTGCTGCTGGTGCTGCTGGGCGTCTGCATCCCCGTGGGGGCTGCACTGGGCCTGCTGGGCCTGATCCTCGAACCGCTGTACTCCTCGTTGCCGCTCGCGCGCGCCATGGGCGAGATGGCCTGGGGTTCGAGCAACGAGTTCCTGCTGGTGGCGATCCCGCTGTTCGTCATGCTCGGCGAGATCCTGCTGCGCGCCGGCTTCGCCCAGCGCATGTACGACGCCATGGCCAAGTGGCTGAGCTGGCTGCCTGGCGGCCTCATGCACGCCAACATCGGCGCCAGCACGGTGTTCGCCGCCACGTCGGGCTCCAGCGTGGCCACGGCCGCCACGGTGGGCACGGTGGCGCTGCCGCAGATCAAACGCTTCGGCTACAACGAGTCGCTGTTCCTGGGCAGCATCGCTGCCGGCGGCACGCTGGGCATCCTGATCCCGCCCTCGATCAACCTCGTGATCTACGGCGTGCTGACCAACACCTCGGTGCCCAAGCTCTACCTGGCCGGCATCCTGCCGGGCATCCTGGCGGCGGCGCTGTTCATGGCCGTGATCGTGGCCGCCTGCCTGTGGCGGCCAGCCTGGGGCGGCCAGCCCGTGCGTGCCAGTTGGGGCGAACGCATGGCCAGCCTGGTGCACCTGCTGCCGCCGCTGGCCATCTTCATCCTGGTGGTCGGCTCGATCTACGCCGGCCTGGCCACCCCGACCGAGGCCGCCGCGCTGGGCGTGGTCGGTGCGCTGGTCCTGGCCCTGGCCGCGCGCCGCGTGTCCTGGCAGATGCTGCGCGAGGTAGCGGAGAACACCATGCGCTCGACCGCGATGATCATGCTCATCGTCATCGCCGCGGGCTTCCTGAACTTCGTGATGTCGGCCATCGGGCTGACCGACGCCATCACGAGCAGCGTGTCCGGCCTGGGCCTGTCGCCCATGGCCATGCTGGCGGCCATGGTGGTGTTCTACGTGATCCTGGGCTGCTTCATGGAGACCTTGTCCATGATGATCACGACCATCCCCATCGTCGCGCCCATCATGACGGCGCTGGGTTTCGACCCGATCTGGCTCGGCATCGTGATCATCGTGCTGGTGGAGACCGCGCTGATCACGCCGCCCGTGGGCCTGAACCTGTTCGTGGTGCAGAGCCTGCGCAAGAGCGGATCGATCCAGGCCGTCATCGTCGGCTCGCTGCCCTTCGTACTCGCGCTGTTCGCCGTCATCGTGCTGCTGGCCCTGGTGCCGGACCTGGCGCTGTGGATGCCGCGCATCTTCGGCTGAGCTTCCTTTTCCCTTTCCGACCATGCAACTGACCTTTTCCATCCCCTCCGCCGGCGGCAGCAGCCTGCTGTCCGTCGCCATCGACCACTTCGTCATCGCCGGCTGGGCCGGGCGCGACCACGCAGCGATCGAGCACCACATCGAAGAGCTGGCCGCCATCGGCGTGCCGCGCCCCTCGGCCGTGCCGCTGTTCTACCGCGTGGCGGCCAACCAGCTGACCCAGGACGCCCAGGTCCAGATGGTGGGATCGGACAGCTCGGGCGAGGTCGAGGTGCTGCTGTTCAGCCATGCCGGCCGCAGCTACGTCAGCCTGACCTCGGACCACACCGACCGCAAGCTGGAGGCGCACAGCGTGGCGCTGTCCAAGCAGCTCTGCGCCAAGCCCGTGGCACGCGAGGCCTGGCCGCTGGACGAGGTGCTGCCGCACTGGGACAGCCTGCGCATCGTCTCCAGCATCGTCGAAGACGGTCGCGAGGTGCAATACCAGAACGGCCTGCTGGACAGCCTGCGCGACGTGCGCGACCTGGCACGGCGCCACTGTGGCCAGGAGCAGTTGCCCGAGGGCATGGCCATGAGCTGCGGCACGGTGGCCGTCATCGGCGGCATCCGGCCTGCGAACACCTTTACCATGGCACTGGTCGACGACCGGCTGGGACGCCGCCTGGCACACCGCTACACGGTGGAATGCCTGCCGGTGGTGGCCTGACCGACGCCCCCTCCGGCACGGCTAGTGCAGTGCCGACCGCAACACCCTTTCGCCCGATCACCATGCCCAACCACGCCCGCATCGCCGCCATGCGCGCCCGGCTCGACGCCGGCAACGCCTCGCACGAGGCCATCGTCACGCAGGCGCTGGAAGGCGCGCAGCTGCCGGCCGCCGCGCATGTCTTCACCCGCCTGTACGCCGACGCCGCGCTGGCCACCGCGCGCCATGCCGATGCCGCGCGCAAGGCCGGCGTGCAGCTGCCGCCGCTGGCCGGCCTGCCGGTCTCCATCAAGGACCTCTACGACGTGGCCGGCGAGACCACCATGGCCGGCTCCATCGTGCGCCAGGGCGCTGCGCCCGCGGCGCAGGACTGTGTGGCCGTGCAGCGCCTGCGCGCGCAGGGCGCGGCCATCGTGGGCAAGACCAACATGACCGAGTTCGCGTTCTCGGGCGTGGGCATCAACCCGCACTATGGCACGCCGCGCAACCCGGCCGATCCTGGGACCGCGCGCATCCCTGGCGGTTCGTCCTCGGGTGCGGCCGTGTCGGTGGCGCTGGGCCTGGCTGTGCTCGGCCTGGGCTCGGACACGGGTGGCTCGATCCGCATCCCGGCCGCACTGTGCGGCATCGTGGGCTTCAAGAGCACGCAGTCGCGCACGCCGCGCACGGGCGCCTTCCCGCTGTCGCAGACGCTGGACACGGTCTGCGCCATGGCGCGCTCGGTGGAGGACTGCCTGGTGGCCGACGCCGCGCTGGCCGATGTGCCGCTGGCCGTGCGCCGCAGGCCGCTGCAGGGCCTGCGCCTGGCCGTGCCGAGCACGCTGATGTTCGACGGCATCGACCGGCCCACGGCGCGCGCCTTCCAGCGCGCCGTGTCCAAGCTCTCGGCAGCGGGCGCCCAGGTCGTGGACATCACGCTGGCCGAGCTGGGCGAGGTGGCGCAGATCAACGCGCCGGGCGGCTTCTCGCCCATTGAGGCCGCGGCCGTGCACCGTGCGACCATCGCCGAGCGCCGTGCCGACTACGACAGCCGCGTGGCGGCCCGCATCGAGCTCGGCATGACGGTCAGCGCGGCCGACTACATCACCATGCAGCAGCGCCGCGCCGACTGGATCGCGCGCATGGAGGGTGCGCTGCAGGGCTTCGATGCGCTGCTGTGCCCCACGGTGCCGATCGCCGCGCCCGCCATCGCCGCGCTGGCGACCGACGAGGCCTTCTTCCAGGCCAACGGCATGCTGCTGCGCAACACCTTCGCGATCAACTTCCTCGATGGGTGTTCGTTCAGCCTGCCCTGCCACGAAGCCGGCGAGCTGCCGGCCGGGCTGATGCTGTCCTCCGTGCGCGGCGACGACGCACGCCTGGCGGCCGTGGCGCTGGCCGTGGAGGCCGCGCTGGGCTGATCAGCCCGCCGTCAGTGCGTCGTAGGCGGCTTCGTCGAGCAGCGTGGCGAAGCGGGCCTCGTCCACGTGGGACAGGCGCAGCATCCAGCCCGCGCCCATGGGGTCCTCGTTGACCAGGGCCGGGTTGTCGGCCAGCGCGGCGTTGACCTCGGTGATCTCCGCGTCCAGCGGCATGTGCAGGTCCGAGGCGGTCTTGACCGACTCCACCACGCCGATGACGGTGTTCTCGGCCTGCCGGCCGCGCGCCGTCACGTCGACCACGACGATGTCGCCCAGCGTGTCCTGCGCATGCCGTGTGATGCCGGCCACGGCCGTGCCGCCTTCTTCGAGGCGGACCCAGAAATGCTCTGCGGTGTAGCGGATCACAGGCGGGCCTTCTCGGCGAGCGTGCCGTCCTTGTGGATGGGCTCGCCCAGGTTCAGCATGAGCCGGTTGGCCCAGGCGAACAGCGCCACGGCGTGCACGAGGTCCAGCGTCTCGCCATCGGTCAGGCCGGCCGCGCGCAGTGCCTGCACGTCCGCCGCTCCGATCTCGGCCGGCGCCAGGCCATGCCTGGCCGAGAACTGCACGATGGCCTTCTCGCGTGGCGTGGTGCCGGCCGTGGCCGGGTCTTCGAAGAGCTGCACGATCACGTCGTTGCGCTTGGCCAGCTGCTCGAAGCGCTGGGCGTGCACCGAAGCGCAGTAGACGCAGCCGTTCAGGCGCGATTCCACGGTGGCGCCGAGTTCACGCTCGGCGCGCGGCATGCCGCCCGGCGCGAACATGATGGCGTTGAAGGCGATGGAGCGCTGCAGCAGCATCTCCGGCTGGTGCGCCAGCAGGCGGAAGTAGGCCTGGTCCTTGGCCGTGGGACTCATCTCCTGCAGTGCGGCCATCTGCTCGGGCGTGGCGTCTTCCAGGCGCACCGGCTCGGTCCAGGGCGTCCAGTCCAGCACCTCGTTGGTGAAGCCGCGGATGCGGATCGGGCTCGCCACGGTGCTGCCGCCGCGGGCCTCGGGCGGCTGGGCCGTCGCCGGGCCTTCGCCGCCGGCCGCGGCCAGCGCCTGCAGGCCCGCGACCACGCGGATCTGGTAGGACAGGAAGGCGATCAGCTGGCCCACGGCCACGATGGCCGCCGGCGCCAGGCCGGCGTCGGCCAGCGATTGGACGGCGCGGCGGTCGCCCTCGATGGGCCGCACGATGAGCTTGGCCGTGAAGGTCAGCAGCGTGGCAACGCGGGCGTCTGCTGCGGTGCCCTTGCCCTCGGCGGCAGCCAACAGCGCCGCATCTGCGCCTTCGGCCTGCAGCCGCGCGCGGTAATGGGCAGCCAGCGTGGCGGCGCCGCTCAGGTGGCAGGCGTGCAGTGCGATCAGCAGGCGCTCGGCCACGGACACGCCGGCCACCGTGGGCGCGAACATGGCGGCATAGCTGCCCTGCGTGGCGTCGACGATCTTGGGCCGCTGGCGGCGCAGCGCGTAGAGCGCATCGCCCGGGGCCAGCGGCACGGCCTGGTCGATCACGTCCACGGGCAAGGTCTCGGAAGAGGTCATGTCGGTCTTGTCTTTCTAGGGGAAGCGGAAGGGATCACACCGGCAATCACATCGACGCCATTGCCGGGAACTCGGCAGGCACCCACTCGTCGCCCAGCAATTCGGGCTCGGCGTAGGCCTGCAGGTTGGCGAAGTGCTGTTCGAAGTCTTCGCGGTAGAAGTGGCTCGCGATGCCGGCCGCCAGGCGGCGCGCACCGTCGCTGATGTTGGGGATGTCGCCAGCCAGCGCGCCGTGCGAGAGCGTGGCCGGATAGCAGAAGCAGTGCACGTGCGACAGACCAGGGCAGCTGCCGGGCGTCTTCTCCTGAAATTCGAAGGCCGGGCCCAGCACGGGCGAATCGGCCAGCTCCTGGTCGTGCAGCGCGGCCGGCGGCTGGTAGCGCTCGGACCAGACACGGATGTGCGGCGCGATGCGGCCGAACTCGGGCCGGCGCGCCCAGTCGATCTGAAAACCCGTGGAGACGATCAGGAAGTCGTAGGCGAGTTCGCCCTTGGCAGTGCGCACGAGCAGCCCCTCGCCCTGTGCCTGCACGCTCTGCACCGGGCAACCCAGCAGGAAGCGGACGTTCGGATGACGCGACACGCGCAGCGTGCTGCCGCGCGGCGGTGGCACCTGGGTCGCGTTGATGTACTGGCGCAGCCGCCACTTGTCGGCATCGGGCAGGTCGTGGTGGCCGTGCGTAAGGCCGGCCACGATGGAGCCCTTGCTCTTGTTCACGCGCGGCAGGTCGGCGCGGCGGATCAGCAGGTCCACGCTGGCGGCGTCCATCTCCAGCGCGGTGGCCGCGCTGTCCATGGCCGAAGAGCCGGCACCGACCACGGCCACGCGCTTGCCGCGCAAGGCCGTGTAGTCGTTGGCGTCGGACGAGTGGGCCCACAGCCTGCGCGGCAGGCCCTTGAGGAACGCCGGCAGCGCCGGGCCGCCCAGGCCGTCGCGCCCGGTGGCGACGACCACGCGGCGCGCGAGCAGGCTGCCCTCGCCGCTGGCCGTGCGCAGCGCCAGGTGCACGAGGCCGTCGGCGCGCGGCGCGATCTCGGTGACGGCCGTGCCGTTGCGCACGTCCACGCGCATCACGCGGCGCACCCAGCGCAGGTAGTCCATCCACTGCAGGCGGGGGATCTTGTCGAGCGCGTCCCAGGCCTCCTCGCCGAACTGCGCCACGAACCAGGCGCGGAAGGTCAGCGCCGGCAGGCCCATGGCCGGGCCCACGAGTTCCTTGGGCGAGCGCAGCGTTTCCATGCGGGCGGTGGTCGCCCAGGGGCCTTCGAAGCCCTCTTCGGCGCGGTCCAGCAGCACGGCGGCGATGCCCTGGTGGGCCAGGCCGATGGCCGCGGCCAGGCCGGCCTGGCCAGCGCCGATGACCACCACGTCCAGCACCGGCTGCCCGTCCGCCTGGCGCGGCGGCACCCAGGCGCGCGGCGGCAGGCCGAGGTACAGCATGTCCTGCGCCAGGCGCTGCTCCAGCGCGGCGAGGCCGGCGTTCGGATCGAGGGTGTTCGGTGCTTGGGTCGGCATGCGGTGTCGGATCAGTTCAGTTCGATGTTGGCGGCCTTCACGACCTCGGCCCACTTGGCGCGGTTGTCGTGCACGGTCTGCTTGAATTGCGCGGGCGTTTCCACGCGGATGCTGTTGCCCTGGCTTTCGAAGCGCGCGCGCACCTCGGGTTGCTGCACGGCGGCCGTGATGGCGGCGTTGAGCTTGTCCACGATGGCAGGGTCCGTGCCCTTGGGCGCGAACACGCCGAACCAGATCGAGCTGTCGAAGCCCTTGGTGCCGGGCAGGCCCGTGGACGCGATCGTCGGCACCTCGGCGACGGCTGCGACGGGCTTGGCCGTGGTCACGGCCAGCAGGCGCACGGTGCCGGCCTTGTACTGCGGCAGCACGGTCTGCACCTGGTTCATGATGCAGCAGGTCTCGCCGCGCACCACGGCCGTCAGGGCCTCGGGGCCGCCCTTGTAGGGCACGTGCACCATGTCCAGGCCCAGGCGCGAATTCAGCTCGGCGAAGGCCATGTGGGTGCCGGCGCCGTTGCCGGTGGAGGCGTAGTTGTACTTGCCCGGGTTGGCCTTGACCAGGTCGACGAACTCCTTGAAGGTCTTGACCGGCATCACGCTGGGGTTGATGGTCAGCACGTTGGAGACGTCCAGCACGGGTGCCACGGGCACGAAGTCGGCCTCCACGTCGAAGGGCAGCTTCTTGTACAGCGCGGCATTGCTGCCGTGCGTGGCGGCCGTGCCGAAGGACAGGGTGTAGCCATCGGCCTTGGCGCGCGCCACGTACTCGGAGGCGATGTTGCCGGCCGCGCCGGACTTGTAGTCGATGATGACGGGCTGGCCCAGCGATTTGGACAGCGGGTCCTGGATGGCGCGCGCCACCACGTCCACACCCGAGCCGGCCGGGAAGCCCATGATCAGCGCGACGGGCTTGGTCGGCCAGTTGGGCTCGGCCTGGGTGGCCGCGGCGCCCAGCGCCAGGCAGGCGGCCAGGACGGGGGCAGCGCGGCGCGCGTTCTTGAACAGGTCCAGCATGAAGATTCCTTGGTGAGATTGAAAAAACCTGGTTGACGCAATCGCCATGCCATTGAGCAAGCCTTGCCCATGACATTGCATGACGTTGGTTTTTTCTTTCACTGAAGGTGGAATCTCAGCAGAACTTTTCCCAACCCATGCGGCACACGCGCGCCAAGGGGAAGGATTTTCCACGCGCGGCGCCGGCCCAAGGATGGCCATGGCCCTCAACCCGTGGGGGCCAGGGGCCATCGCGGTGCATCGGGGTGCGCGCCCTCATGCCCCGGCCGTCCATTGCGCCAGCCCGCCGGCCAGGCTCCAGGCGTTGGCATGCCCCTGGCGGCGCAGCGCGTCGGCGGCCTGGGCACTGCGCCGGCCGCTGCGGCAGACGAAGATCACGGGCGTCGCAGCCGGCAGCGCGCACCAGCGCGGCAGCGCATCGGCCAGCGCCGACAGCGGCACCTGCTCGCCGGCGAGGCCGGTGGCGGGCTGCTGGCGCTGCTCGTCCGCCTCGCGCACGTCGACCACCAGCGGCTGCGGCGCGGCCTGGAGCGCCTCGCGCACGGCCGCCGCCTGGAGCTCCAGCGCGGCACGCGCGGCCTCGTCCAGCACCGCGCCAGCGCGCAGCGCCTCGCCGCAGGCCCGCAGGCGCGCGCAGGCGGCCTCGACGAAGGCCGCGTCGTCGGCGGCGCCGAACGACAGGCGCACGGCCGCCGCCGCCTGCCAGTCCGGCACCCCCATGGCTTGCAACACATAGCTCGGCTCGGCGCGCGCAGCGCCGCAGGCCGAGCCGCCGCTCACGCGCACGCCGGCCGCGTCGAACAGCGCGATCAGGTCCTGCGCGGCGACGCCCGGCACGGCGACATTGAGCGTGGTCGGCAGGCTGGTGGCGAAGGGTGCGTTGAACACCAGGCCCGGGAAGGCCGCGCGCAGCGCATCGGCCAGTTGCGCGCGGTGCGCCTGCAGCGTGGCGTGGTCCGCGAACACGCCGCCTTGTTCCAGCGCCTGCAGCACCGCACCCAGTGCGGCGATGCCGGCCATGTTCTCGGTGCCGGCGCGCTGGCCGCTCTCCTGGCCGCCGCCGGCCTGCAGCGCGGTGAACGGCGCGCCCTCGCGCACGTAGAGCACGCCGATGCCCTTGGGCGCATAGAGCTTGTGGCCGGAGAAAGGCGCATAGTCGATGCGCCGCTCGATCAGGCGCAGGTCCAGCTTGCCCAGGGCCTGCACCCCGTCGACCAGCCACAGCGCCGGGCTGCCGGCCAGCGCCGCGGCGATGCCGTCCAGGTCGCTGATGGCGCCGGTCTCGTTGTTGGCGGCCATGGTGCAGACCAGGCCGGCCTGGGTGGCGTGGCGGCGCAGCCAGTCCAGGTCGTGCCGGCCGTCCAGGCCCACGGGAATGGCCTGCACGCGCAGGTTGAGGCCCAGCAGCGCATTCCAATGCCGCAGCGCCTCGGGCACGGCCTTGTGCTCGGTGGCGCCGTACAGCAGCAGTGCGGGAACGGCCTGGCCGGCCTCGCGGCGGTCGCGCAGCGCGCGCAGCGCCGACAGGACGGCGGTCTGGATGCCTTCGGTCGCCCCGCTGTTGAACAGCAGGCGGCCGGTCGGCACGCCCAGCACGCGGCGCGCGCTGGCACGCACGCCGTCGAGCAGCGCCCTGGCCTTCAAGCCGGCGCCGTGGATGCTGCTGGGGTTGCCGAACGATTCGGACATGGCCGCCAGGGCCGCGCTGCGGGCCTGCGCGAGCACCGGCGTGGTGGCGTTGGCATCGAGGTAGATTTCCATGGCGAAAATTTTGCCGGCCACGTCGGAGAACATGGGTTCAAAATCCAGCGTCTTCGGCATTCGCCGTGAAATTCCATTTCCAGAACCCGCTGATCCTAGAAAACTTTTACCCATGGAACCGCGCCCGCCCCTGGACAAGATCGACAAGGCCATCCTCGATGCGCTGCAGACCAACGCCACGGCCTCGCTGCAGGAGATCAGTGAACGCGTGCACCTGTCGGCCACGCCCTGCTGGCGCCGCATCCAGCGGCTCGAGCGCGAGGGTTACATCCAGCAGCGCGTGGCGCTGCTCAATCCGGCCAAGCTCAACGTGGGCGTGACGGTGTTCGTTGCCGTGCGCACCAACCAGCACAACGAGAAGTGGGCGAAGAAGTTCACGGCCGTGGTCACGGCCATCCCCGAGATCGTCGAGTTCTACCGCATGAGCGGCGAGATCGACTACCTGCTGCGCGTGGTCGTGCCCGACATCAAGGGCTACGACGCGGTCTACCAGCGGCTGATCCGCGAGGTGGAGCTGTCCGACGTGAGCTCCAGCTTCGCGATGGAGCAGATCAAGTTCACGACGGCGCTGCCGCTGGACTACGCCTGATCAGGCCACCTGCCGGCGCGCCGTCACCTCGATCTCGATCTTCATGCGCGGGTCGGCCAGCCCGGCGCTGATCATCATGGCCGCGGGCTTGACCTCGCCCAGGTATTGGCGCATGACCGGCCAGCACTGCGGGAACAGGCTGGCGTCGGGCAGCACGTAGGTCACGCGCACCACGTCCGCCAGGCTGCTGCCGGCCTGATGGAGCGCGGCGGCGATGTTGCGAAAGCACTGGTCGGCCTGGGCCACGATGTCGTCCGTGATCGTCATCGCTGTGTAGTCGAAGCCCGTGGTGCCGGAGACGAAGACCCACTCGCCGTCGACCACGGCACGCGAATAGGCCATCTGCTCCTCGAAGGTGGAGCCGGAGCTGATGCGGATGCGCTTGCTCATCACTTTGGTCCATGCGCGGTGACCCCAGGCACGCGCAGAAGTGGGACAAGCGCGCGATGATAGGCGCCGCGATCCACCACCGGAGCGAGGCAAACCATGAAGCATCTTCTGACCAAGGGCGACGCTGGTTCCGACGTCGACCTCTTGCGCGCCACACTGTTCACGCTGCTGGCCGCCGACGCCAAGGCCTTTCCCTCGCTGGCCGCCCCACCGGGCAGCCCCATCGACGACGACTTCGACGCGGCCATCCGGCGCTGGCAGTCCGGCGTGGGCCTGATCGCCGACGGCATCGTCGGCCCGCGCTGCCAGGTGCTGCTGGAACTGGCGCCCCCCGTGCCGCTGCAGCCGCCGCTCAACGTGGGCGACGTGTGCCGGCTGTTCCCGGCCACGCGGCCGGCCAACATCGCGCGCTACCTGCCCTATGTGGAAGCGGCCCTGGGTGTGGCCGAGCTCACCGACACCGCCATGGTCATCGGCGCGCTGGGGACGATCCGTGCCGAGACCGAGGGCTTCGTGCCCATCGCCGAGCTGCCCTCCAAATACAACACCCCGCCCGGCGGCGCCCCGTTCTCGCTGTACGACACGCGCAAGGACATCGGCAACGGCGCGCGCGGCGACGGCGAGCGCTACCGCGGCCGCGGCTTCGTGCAGCTGACGGGCAAGGCCAACTACGCCACCTATGGCAAGCGCATCGGCATCGACCTCGTGGCCTTCCCCGACCGCGCCAATGCGCCCGAGGTGGCGGCCGTCATCCTGGCGCAGTTCCTGGCCGACAAGGCGACCAGGTTCCGCGCCGCCGTGGCCGCGGGCGATCTGCGCGCCGCGCGCCGGCTCGTCAACGGCGGATCGCACGGGCTGGAGAGCTTCTCAGACGTGTTCAAGCGCGCAGCCGCGGTCTGGCCCCCGGCCCCGGCGCGCGCGCCCGCCCGCAAGGGTGCGGCCAAAGGCAAGGCCGCGGCACTGGCCGCCATCCAGCCCGTGCCCCGCAAGCCGCGCAACCTGCACACGCGCAAGGACGCGGCCGACCTGCGCGACCGCCAGTTCCAGCCCGCCGCCATCACGCTGCCCGACCAGGTACCCACGCCGCAGGACATCAGCCGCTTCCTGCCCGGCTACACGGCCGCCGGCCTGATCCTGGACCAGGGCCAGGAAGGCGCCTGCACCGGCTTCGGCCTGGCCTGCGTGGTCAACTACCTGCGCTGGATCAAGGCCGGCAACCCGGTGCAGATGGAGTCCGTCAGCCCGCGCATGCTCTACACGCTGGCGCGCCGGCACGACGAGTACGAGGGCGAGAACTACGAGGGCTCGTCCTGCCGCGGCGCGCTCAAGGGCTGGTTCAACAACGGCGTGTGCCTGGAGAGCGACTGGCCCTACGCGCCCGACAAGGCCAACCCCGCGCGCTACGGCTTCGCCGACCGCGCCGTGCAGAACACGCTGGGCGTGTACTACCGCATCGACACCAAGTCGATCACCGACATGCAGGCCGCCATCCACCAGCACTGGGCGGTGTTCGTCTCGGCCTTCACGCACGACGGCTGGAACCAGGTGCGCACACGCAGGCAGGTGCCGCAGGACCATGCCGACCTGCCCGAGATCCCGTTCGACGGCCGGCCCTCGCAGGACGGCGGCCATGCCTTCGCGCTGGTCGGCTTCAATGCGGTCGGCTTCATCGTGCAGAACTCCTGGGGCGACAACTGGGGCGCCGGCGGCTTCGGCGTGATCAGCTACCTGGACTGGCTGGCCAACGGCATGGACGCCTGGGTCGTCGCATTGGGCGTGCCCGGCGTGGTGGCGGGCCGGCTCGCGGTCTCGCACGGCCAGGCCGGCGCGCTCGCGGGCACCGACCGCACCAAGTGGTGGGACCAGGGCCTGGCCTACCAGCACAGCGTGGTGCTGGGCAACGACGGCCGCGTGAGCCGCTACCTCACGCAGGACGAGCAGCCGCGCAAGCTGCAGCACCAGTGCACCACGCTGCCCGACGCGTGGTTCCGCGCGCAGAAGGACAAGGTCAAGCGCCTGGTGCTGTACGTGCACGGCGGCCTCAACGACGAGGGTGCGGCCATCAAGCGCGCCAGCGCCATGGGCCGCTACTTCGTGGCCAATGGCTGCTACCCGCTGTTCCTGGTCTGGAAGACCGGCCTGTTCGAGACGCTCTCCAACATCCTGCAGGACAGCCGGCAGAAGGACCGCGGACTGGCCGGCGCTGGCATTGGCGAGTGGATCAGCGAGAAGACCGACCTGCTGCTCGAGAAGACCGTCGGCCGCCCGCTCGCGCGGCCGATCTGGAGCGAGATGAAGGAGAACGCCGACCTGGCCTTCGCACCGCGCCGCGGCGGCGACCTGCTGCTGGACGCGCTGCAGGCCCTGTCCAGCACCTGGGGCAATGCCTTCGAGCTGCACGTCGTCGGCCATTCGGCCGGCTCCATTGCGCTGGGCCACCTGCTCACCGCGCTGGCACGGCGCAAGGCCGAAGGCCGCGACGCCGGCCTGCACGACAAGCTGGCCTCGGTGCACCTGTACGCGCCGGCCTGCAGCGTGCCCTTCGCCAACGCCCGCTATGCGCGCAACGCCCACGTGATGGAGCGGCTCTACATCGACGTGCTGTCCGACCGGGTGGAACGCAAGGACAGCGTGGGCGCCGTGTACCGCAAGTCGCTGCTGTACTTCGTCTCCAACGCGCTGGAGACCGACCAGCGCCTGCCCATCCTGGGCCTGGACCGCATCCACGACACGGCTTACAGCGGCTGGGACGGCACCTCGGACACCGGCGAGGCCCTGGCCACCTGGCGCGCCGCGGCCGCGCAGGTGGACCTGGCCAAGCGCACCACGGTGCTGGACGCCGAACGCATCGCCACGGCGGTGGACGCCAGCGGCCAGCCCATCGCCACGCAGGCACCCGCGCACGGCAGCTTTGACAACGACGTGGATGTCGTCACGCGCACGCTGCAGCGTATCCGCGGCGGCAGGAAACTGCCGCTGGCGGTGGACGATCTCAGAGGCTACTGAGGCCGGTGGGTGCGGTGATTACCATGCCGCCATGCCCGCCCCAGCCCCCCGCCCCCGCATCCTGATCGCCGAGGACGAATCCGGCATCGCCGACACGCTGGCCTACGTGCTGCGCGCCGATGGCTACGAGCCCGTCTGGTGCGCAACCGCCGGCGAGGCGCTGGCCCAGTACCGCGCCCAGAAGCCCGACCTGGCCATCCTCGACGTGGGCCTGCCCGACATGAACGGCTTCGAGCTGTTCCGCCGCCTGCACGAGCTGCCTGGCGCCGACGGCGTGCCCATGCTGTTCCTGACCGCGCGCAGCGACGAGATCGACCGCGTGGTCGGCCTGGAGCTGGGCGCGGACGACTACATCGCCAAGCCCTTCTCGCCGCGCGAACTGGTGGCGCGCGTGCGCAGCATCCTGCGCCGCAGCGCGCGCGGCGGCACGGCGGCCGCGGCGCTTGCCGCACCGGGCGGCCCCGCGCCCGTGTTCCAGATCGACGGCGAGCGCCGCCGCATCCGCTATTACGGCCAGCCGCTCGAACTCTCGCGCTACGAGTACGGTCTGCTGGCCCTGCTGGTGCAGCGGCCGGGCCGCGTCTACACGCGCGACGAGCTGCTGGACATGGTTTGGGACGATGCGGCCCAGAGCCTGGACCGCACGGTGGACGCCCACATCAAGACGCTGCGCGCCAAGCTCAAGGCCGTGGCGCCCGAGATCGAGCCCATCCGCACTCTGCGCGGCACCGGCTACGCGCTGCACGAGGACCTGCCGCCTTCGCGCACCGCCACGCCGTGAGCCGCCGCACGCGCATCTTTGTCGGCATCCTGGCAATCTACGTCGCGGGCATCGCGCTGCTGCTGTACCGCGTGGTCGGCGACATCGACCCGCGCTACCGCGAGTCGGCCGAGGAGTCGCTGGTGGACACCGCCAACCTCGTGGCCAGCCTCGTCGAGCAGGACCTGCAGGGCGACCGCATCGACCCCGCGCGGCTGGAGCCGCTGCTGCGCACGCTGTACGCGCGCCAGTTCGACGCCGAGATCTACGGCCTGCGCAAGACCCGCGTGGACCTGCGCCTGTACGTGACCGATGCCGACGGCCGCGTGCTGTTCGACGCCGACCGCCAGCGCATGGGCCGGCACCTGGGCGAGGACTTCCTCGACTGGCGCGATGTGCGCTACACGCTGGACGGCCTGTACGGCGCCCGCACCTCGCGCGACGTGCCCAGCGACGCCAGCACCTCGGTCATGTACGTGGCCGCGCCCGTGCGCAACCGCGCCCAGGCGACCATCGGCGTGGTCAGCGTGGGCAAGCCCGTGCAGAGCTTCGGCAAGTTCGTGCAGGACGCGCGCTGGCGCACGATCTGGGTCGGCGCGGGCTCCGCGCTGGCGCTGCTGGTCGGCGCGCTGATCGTCTCCGTCTGGCTGGTGCGGCCCTTCGGCCTGGTGCGCGACTACCTGGCCTGGCTGCGCACGCAGCCGCGGCTGCACCTGCGGCCCATGCTGCGCCACGCCGTGGCGACGCTTCGCGCCGGCCTGCACGAAACGCGCGACGCGCTGACCGGCCGCAACACCATGGCCGACCACGTGGCCACGCTGACGCACGAGATCAAGAGCCCGCTGTCGGCCATCCGCGGCGCCGCCGAACTGCTGGAAGACGCTGCCATGCCGGCCGACGCCCGCGCGCATTTCCTGGCCAACATCACGCGCGAGACCCAGCGCATTCAGGAGATCGTGGACCGCATGATGGAGCTGACGGCGCTGGAAAGCCGGCGCGTGCTCGAGCATGCCGGCCCCGTCGCGCTGGCCCCGCTGCTGGAGGAACTCGCGGCCGGCCACCACGCCGCGGCTGCGGCGCGCGGCCTGCGCATCGAGCTGGTGCTGCAGGCCAGTCCCACCGTGTGGGGTGATGCCTTTCTGCTGCGCCGCGCCGTGAGCAACCTGTTGGCCAACGCGCTGGACTTCGCGCCGAGCGGCAGCCGCATCGCGCTGGCATTGCAGGCCGATGCGGGCCAGGCCCGCATCACGGTGCGCGACCAGGGCCCCGGCATCCCCGAGTACGCACGCAACAAGGTCTTCGAGAAGTTCTATTCGCTGGCGCGACCGGGCGGCGGCAAGAGGAGCACGGGGCTGGGCCTGGCCTTCGTGCGCGAGATCGCGCAGCAGCACGGCGGCCAGGCGCTGCTGGACAACGCGCCGGACGGCGGTGCGCTGGCGACGCTGGCCTTGCCGCTGCGGCGTTGACGCCCTCCGCTGGCGTCAGAGTTCCGTGTTGCGGCTGTCGGACGCCTCGCGCAGGAACCTGGCCGCCGGCTTGCGCGGGGCGACCCAGGCCGCGCGCCGGGCGGCGCCCGCGCCATGCAGCTTGTAGGACGGGACCGCGCATCGGGCCGGTGACCTGTTGATAGGAATCCAGGGCGGTGTGCGGCGCGTATCAGCAGTGCCGCCACGCATCTCCGGGGCGGCCAACGCCACAGGAGCACCCATGCAACGCTTTCCCCAACTCGCTTCGATCGCTCTGGCGGCCGTGCTGTCGGTCGCCTCGGTCACGGCCTACGCCCAGGTCACCGTCGGCGGCGCACCGATGCTGCCGACCAAGGACATCATCGACAACGCCGTCAACTCCAAGGACCACACCACGCTCGTTGCTGCCGTCAAGGCCGCCGGCCTGGTGGACACCCTGAAGGGTCCGGGCCCGTTCACCGTGTTCGCGCCGACCAATGCCGCCTTCGCAGCCCTGCCCGCAGGCACGGTCGACACCCTGCTCAAGCCAGAGAACAAGGCCATGTTGAGCGGCATCCTGACCTACCACGTCGTGGCGGGCAAGGTCGACGCCAAGTCGCTGGTGAAGATGATCGAGGACGGCAAGGGCTCCGCGTCGCTCAAGACCGTGGCCGGCGGCACGCTGACGGCCAAGTCCAGCGGCGGCAAGGTCATGGTCACCGACGAAAAGGGCGGCACTGCGACCGTGACCATCGCCGACGTCATGCAGTCCAACGGCGTGATCCACGTAGTCGACAAGGTGCTGCTGCCCAAGTAAGCGCGCCCACGCGGCACACGGGTGCGCAAGCTCCGTGGAGCCCATCGTGGAAAGGAAAGCCGCTCGCACGAGCGGCCTTTTTCATTGGCGGCGCAGGCATTCTGCGGCCGCCCTCTTCACCGAGCGCTCAAGCCGCGGGCCGCGCAGCGCGGTGCACGGGCAGGCCGTCCGCCAGCACGGTCCACGCGAGCTTGCTGCCGGCGTGGGTGTGGTCCGCGGGCGGCAAGCGCTCCGGGTCGTCCAGGCTGCAGGTCGTGATGTCGATCTCCGCGCTGGCGTCGTCGTCCTCGAACGTGAGCTGGGTGCCGCAGGCGCCGCAGAAGCTGCGCGTGGCATGCGGGCTCGAGCGGAAGCGTGTGGGCGAGCCCTGCACGATGCGCCATGCCGCCTTCGGTACGCTGAACCAGGCCACGCACGGGGCGCCCGTGCTGCGGCGGCAGACCGTGCAGTGACAGCAGGTCAGGTGGAACGGCGTGCCGCCCGCTTCGTAGCGGACCGCGCCGCACAGGCAGCCGCCGGTCAGCATGCCGGGCAGCGCAGGGGATGGGGCGGGCAGCAGCAGCGCATGGTCGTCCTCCGGGGAAACAGCTGGCGTCTATTCTGGCGCCGCCGCAGCAGCACTTCACACGGACTTCACACAAGCCCGGCGTCTTCGCACTGGCTTCTCAGACGCGGCCGACAGTGGCGCTGTGCACCGTCGCACGGCCACCTCCAGCGGACACCCCGTGATCGCCTTCCTCCTCCTTCCCCAGAGCGCCGCCGGGCGCTGGCTCGCCGCGGCGATGCTGGCGCTGTGCGCGGCGCTGCTGCACCGCCCCGTCGACGCGCAGACGCGCGATGCCGACGGCCCGCGCCAGCAGACCGAAAGCCCTTACTTCCTCGTGCGCGGCGGCGCGCCGGGCGTGGACCAGCTGCCGCTCAAGGACACCGAGGTCTCGGTCCAGGTCTCTGGCGTGATCGCCGAAGTCCGCGTGGTGCAGCATTACCGCAACGAGGGCCAGGCGGCCATCGAGGCCGACTATGTGTTCCCGGGCTCCAGCCGCGCCGCCGTGGGCGGGCTGCAAGTGCGCCTGGGCGAGCGTGTCGTCACCGCGCAGATCCGCGAGAAGCAGCAGGCCCGCATCGAATTCGCCGCCGCCAGGCAGGAAGGCAAGACCGCCGCGCTGCTGGAGCAGCACCGGCCCAACGTGTTCCAGATGCGGGTGGCGGGCATCCTGCCCGGCGACGACGTGCAGGTGGAGCTGCGCTACACCGAGCTGCTGCTGCCGCAGGACGGGCGCTACGCCTTCGTCTTCCCCACCGTCGTCGGCCCGCGCTACGCGCATGCGGCCAGCCAGGGCGGTGCCACCTGGGCGGCCCAGCCCACGCTGCGTGCCGGCGAGCCACCTGCGAGCCGCTTCACGCTGCAGATGCAGCTGGACGCGCCGCTGCCGCTGCAGGACATCCGCTCGCGCACGCATGCCATCGACGTGGTGCAGACGCAGGAGCGGCCCCGCCACGCCCGCGTGCGCTTGGCCGACACCGCCGGCCCGGCCAACAACCGCGACTTCGTGCTCGACTACGGCCTGGCCGGCGACGAACTGGCCGCGGGTCTGATGCTGTCCGAAGGTCGGGGCCCGAACGCCGAGAACTTCTTCCTCGCCCTGGTGGCGCCGCCCAAGGCCGTGGCGGCCACGCAGATCGCGCCGCGCGAATACATCTTCGTGGTCGACATCTCGGGCTCCATGCACGGCTTTCCGCTGGACACGGCCAAGGCCATGCTGCAACGTCTCCTCAAGGGCCTGCGGCCCACCGACCGCTTCAACGTGCTGCTGTTCTCGGGCAGCAGCCGCATGCTGGCGCCCCAGTCGGTGCCGGCCACGCAGGCCCACATCGCCCGCGCGCTGTCGGCGCTGGACCAGACCATGGGCGCGGGCGGCACCGAGCTGATCCCGGCGCTGCGCCGTGTTTACGAGCAGCCCAAGGCGCCCGCCGTGGCGCGCACCATCGTCGTCGTGACCGACGGCTACGTGACGGTGGAGCAGGAGGCCTTCGCGCTCGTGCGGCGCCACCTGGACCAGGCCAATCTGTTCGCCTTCGGCATCGGCTCGGCGGTGAACCGCGCGCTGCTCGAAGGCCTGGCCCGCGCTGGTGGCGGCGAGCCCTTCGTCATCACCGACCCGGTGCAAGCGCCCGAGCAGGCCGCGCGGTTCCGCCGCATGGTGGAGTCGCCCGTGCTGACCAGCGTCAAGCTGCAGTTTGAAGGGCTGGACGTCTACGACCTGGAGCCCGCCGTGCAGCCCGACGTGCTGGGTGAACGCCCCGTGCTGGTGTTCGGCAAGTGGCGCGGCCAGCCCGTGGGCCGCATGCGCGTGCAGGGCCACGCGGCCGCAGGCCCCTGGCAGCAGACCGTGGAAGTGCAGCCCGTCCCGGCCGGTCAGGCCGCCGCCCTGCCGGCGCTGTGGGCCCGCCATCGCATCGCCCAGCTGGCCGACCAGGAGGCGCTGGAAGGTAGCGACGCCCAGCGCGCCGCGATCACCCAACTCGGCTTGGACTATGCGCTGCTGACCCCCTACACGAGCTTCATCGCGGTCGACCAGGTGGTGCGCAACCCGGCGCCTGGCGCCAGCCGGCGCGTGCAGCAGCCGCAGCCGCTGCCCCAGGGTGTGGAGGAAAGCGCCCTGGCGATCGCTGGCGCCGAGGTGCCCAGCACGCCCGAGCCCGAGACCCTGGGGGCCGTGCTGCTGGTGCTCTCGGTGCTCGCCATGCTGCGCCGCCGTGCCCAACGCACGCGCAACGGGAGCTTCACGCGATGACCGCGCACGACCTGGTCCGCAACCCGCGCTTCGTGCGCTGGGGCATCGCCGTCGACCGCCTGCCCGCGGGAGCCTGGATCGCGCTGCAGGCGCTGGTCCTGCTGCCTGCCTGGATCTGGATGGCACGGCGCCTGGCCGATGGCGCCGACGACCCGCTGGGCCTGCTGGCGGTGGCCGCGCTCGCCGCGCTCGCGGGCCTGCACCGCAAGGCCTTGCGTGCCTCCCCCGCGCTGGTCTGGCTGGCAGCGGCCACGGCGCTGACGCTGGGCACGGCATGCATGCGTGGCACGCTGCCGCCGCTGCTGGCCGGCCTGCTCGCGGTACTGGCACTGGCCGCGACGCTGCTGGCCTTCCTGCCGCGCCAGGTGGCGGCCACGCCCGTGCTGCTGCTCGCCGTGCTGGCGCTGCCGCTGCTGTCCTCGCTGCAGTTCTACGCCGGCTACCCGCTGCGCGTGCTTACGGCCGAGGCCGCGCATTGGCTGCTGGCGCCGTTCTTCACGGTCTGGCGCGAGGGCAGCACTCTGCTGGTGGACGGCCGCCTCGTCTTCGTGGACGCGCCCTGCTCGGGCGTGCAGATGGTCTGGTTGGGCTATTTCACGGCCGCGGCCACGGCGCTGTGGGCGGGCCTGGCCGACCGCACGGTGCTGGCCCGCCTGCCGTTCGTGGGCCTCACGGTGCTGGCCGGCAACGTGCTGCGCAACACGCTCCTCGTGGCGGCCGAGGGCGCGGGCCGGCCGCTGCCCGCCTGGGGCCACGAAGCGCTGGGCCTGGTGGTGCTCGGCGCGGTCTGTGCCGCTGTCGCCTGGCAGGTCCAGCGGCCCGTTGCCCACCCCCTGTCCCTCGGAGTGCGCCATGCCCACGCGGCTTGAAACCCTGTTCGCCAACCGCTTCGTGCAGCGCGTGCTGCACAAGACCTTCTTCGCCGCCGCCCTGGGCCTCGGCGCGCTGTGGGGCGCGGCCCAGGCTGTCTGGCCCGACGACCGGGCGCCCCCCGAGACGTCCGCCTGGGAATGGCCCAGCCAGTGGGAAGGCAGCGCGCTTCGGCCGTTGGCCCTGGGGCCGGTGGAGCAGCGCTTCGCCCGCCAGTTTCCGGGCGCCATCGCGCGCATGACGGACGGCGCGCGCGTGCTGGTGCTGCGCCACGTGACCGCGCCCACGCGCATGCTGCACCCGGCCGAGGACTGCTACCGCGCGCTGGGCTACGGCATCGCTGCCGCCAGGCTGGAGCACGACGCGCACGCTCGGCTGTGGCGCTGCTTCACCGCCACGCGCGAGGGTGGTGTGCCGCTGCGCGTGTGCGAGCGCACGACCGACGCCCAGGGCCAGGCCTTCACCGACACCTCGGCATGGTATTGGGCGGCCTTGCGCGGCCAATCCACCGGCCCCTGGCTGGCCGTGACGACGGCCACGCCCACCGCGGCGCGGGGCCTGCTGTGAGCCTGCGCCGCGCCGCGTGGCTGCTGCTGGCCGGGCTGGCGGGCCTGCTCGTGGCGGCCCTGCTGGCCACCGCCGTGACGCTGCAGCTGCTGGCGCCGCGCCCCGGCGAGTGGGCGACCTCCGTGCGCGTCGGTCGCTGGCGCACCGACGTCAGCGTGCCGGCCGTGCTGCGGCTCGCCACGGCCGCGCCGTTTGCGCGCTGGCTCGATGGCCGCCGCCTGGCGACGCGCTGGGGACCGGTGCAGCTGCACTGGCAAGCGGCCGACCGCAGCCTGCACCTGCAGTGCGCGCCGTGCGCGTTGCCCGCGCCCGCGCTGGGCAGTGCGCCTCTGCAGCTGCAGCGGCTGCAGCTCTCGCTGTTCCGGGACTTCGAAACCGTGCAGGGCCGGCTGCGGGCGGACACGGGAACGGAAGGCGGCCCGGCCCTGCAGGCCTGGTTCACAGGCCGGCTGCAGCACGACGGCCTGGCGCTGCATCTGCGCCTGCCCGCCACGCCGATCGCCGACGCCTATGCCGTGCTGGCGCCGCAGCTGCCCGAGTTGGGCCAGTCGCGCATCGACGGCCAGGTGGCGCTGCGCGTGCATCTGCAGCTGCCGGGGGGCGCGCTGCGCGTGGTGCCGCAGGTCGAAGGCTTCACCGTCCAGGGACTGGGCACCGAAGCGCTGGCCCACGCGGCAAGCAGCTGCGGCGTACCGAGCCGGCTGCGCCAGCACGACTGGCTGGTGCGCGCCGTGCTCGCCGCCGAAGACCAGCGTTTCTTCGAGCACCCTGGCTACGACCTGGTGGAACTGCAGGCCGCGCTGCAGGCGAACCAGGCCGAAGGCGGTGTGCGACGCGGCGGCAGCACGCTGAGCCAGCAACTGGCCAAACGCCTCGTGACGGGCGACGAACGCAGCGCCACGCGCAAGCTGCGCGAACTGCTGTACGCCGTGGAGATGGAGCAGACGCTGGGCAAGGCACGCATCCTGCAGCTTTACCTGGACAACGCGCCCTGGGGCGGCGGGCTGTGCGGTGCCGAGGCCGCGGCGCGCGGCTACTTCGGGCGCAGCGCGCGGCAGCTGGCGCCAGCGCAGGCCGTGTGGCTGGCGGCCATGCTGCACCGGCCCGATGCCGAGGCACGGCGCTGGGCCGAAACCGGCCGCATCGCGCAGGCGCGCGCCGCATGGGTGGCGAAAGGCCTGCGCCATGGCACGACCCGCCGCGACCGTGCAGCGCTGGCGCAAGGGCTGCAGGAGCTCGACGCGCTGCGAAGGCCGCAGGGCGGCTAGACGTCGGCCTGGAACTGGCCGGCGCAGGGTGCTTGGAATGATCCATCGGGCGCATGGCGGGCCGCTCAGCCGCCGGCGACCGCCACCCGCACCGCATCCCCCACCGCGATCTCCCCGCCCTGCAGCACGCGTGCCGTCATGCCGCCATGGCCGCGCAGCGCGTTGTAGCCGCCCGGCCCCAGTACGGCTTCCATCTTCGAGCAGGGATCGCAGGGCCCGGTCAGCTGCAGCACCACGGTTGCACCGATGTGCAGCTCCAGCGCCTGGTCGGCGAACAGCGTGCGTGCGGCGACGAGGTTCAGGCCTTCGACCACGAGATTGCGGCGCAGCAGGGTGGGCGCGATGTGCGGCAACCGGGTCCATGCTGCGAGCAGCGGCAGGTGCTCGGCCTGCAGCAGCGTGACCTGCCGCTTGCCCCCACCTGGGCGCGCGGAAGGCCGCGCGGCGCTGCGGTCGCCCTGCAGGCCGCGCTCCGGCAGCGCCAGCGCACGCTGCACCGACAGCGCAGGCGCGTCGCGCGCGGGCCGCAACACGATGGCCTGCACGCGGCCGGCATGGGGAAATTGGCGGGACAGTTGGCGCAGATCGGGCATGGCCTGCATGCTCGCACAGCGGCACCGCGCGCCGGCTGCGACACAATGCATCGCACACGCGCTGGCCTGTGCCGACGCCGGAGACGCACCATGAAGACCTGCCACATGCTGTCCGCCGCCAGCCTCGTCGTCGCCCTCGGGCTGCTGTTGACGGGGCATCCCAGCGGTGCAGGCCTGCTGCTGGGCATCACGACCGTGGTGGAGATCCTGGTCGCGGCCCTCACGGGCAAGCAGACGAACGACGGAGAACGCTGAGGGCGCGTCCGGCAGCCACCAACCTCAGCGTCGCACCCGCCCGCCCAGCACCCCCACCACTTCGCGGAACACCGCGTTGCCCGCGCCGGCGTGGGCCAGGTCCAGCACATGGCTGGCCGCGTAATAGGGGCTCAGGTCCAGCCCGACCCCCACGCCGTAGAGCGCGATCCGCCCCTGCTGCTCGATGTGCTGCGCCACCTGCTGCAGGTGGCGGTCCAGATAGTTCGCGTCGTTGGCCAGGCGGGTGGCGCCGTCCATGGGGCAGCCGTCGGAGAAGACCAGCAGGATGCGGCGCTCGGCCTCTTCGCGCGCGAGCCGGCTGGCGGCCCACTGCAAGGCCTCGCCGTCCACGCCTTCGCGGAACAAATCGGGCTTGAGCAGCGCGGCGAGTCCGGGCCGCGCACGGCGCCAGGGTGTGGCCGCGTCCTTGAACACGATGTGGCACAGCTCGTTGAGCCGGCCCGGCCGTGCCGGCCGACCGGCGCGCTGCCAGTCGCGCTGGGCACGGCCGCCGTTCCAGGCGCCCGTGGTGAAGCCCAACACCTCGCAGCGCGCGCCGATGCGCTCCAGGGCACGGGCCAGCACGTCGGCCAGCATGGCCGTCCACTCGGCATGTTCCTTCATCGAGGCCGAACAATCGAGCAGCAGCGTGACGGCGCAGTCCGCGAGCGGCTGGTGGCGCGCGGCGCGGAACAGCCGGCGCTCGCTCGGCTGCGCCACCAGCCGGGCCAGGCGGCGGCCGTCGAGCAGGCCTTCCTCCTGACCGTCGTGCCAGCCGTCCTCGCGCGGGCGCGCCAGCAGGGCCTGCAGCGCGCGCACCAGCCAGGGCAGCTGCACGCCCTGGCGCGCAATGCACGCGTCCAGCCGCTCGCGCAGTTCGCGCAGTGCGTCGGGGCGCACCAGCGCCGCGGCGGCCACCTCGCGGTCGTAGGCGCGCGTGAAGACGCAGTAGGCCTGGGCCTCGCCCTCGACCAGGCGCGCCTCGCCGGCCTGGGCCAGCCGGCCGGCCTCGCCAGCCGGCGGGTCGAAGTCCATCAGCACGCGGAAGCCTGCGGGGTTGTCTTCCTCCTCGCCTTCGCCTGCGGCCTGCTCCTCATCGGCCACGCCGCCCTGGGCCAGCAGCGCCGCCACGGTGCGCGCAATGGCCAGCGCATGCACGGCATAGGTGGCCTGCTCGCGCCGGTGCCGGCGCAGACCCGCAAGGTCGGTGCCGAGCTTGGGCACGAGATCGGCGCGCGTGCCCTCCATGAGGTCTTCGGTGTCTTCCAGCACGGGCTCGCCGGTCACGCGCGAGCGGCTGATCTGGGTCACGGTGTAGAGCAGCATGCCGCGCGTGGTCTCGTTGAGCCGTGCATGGTGGTAGGCGCGCGACCAGGCATCGAAGCGGTGGCGCAAGTTGCGCACCACGCCCGGCATGGCGGGGTCGGCGAGCGACTCGCAGCGCAGCTGCTCGAGCAGCTCGAACAGCAGCCGCTCCACGGGCGGCTGGGGGCAGAGGCGCCGGTGCAGCACCGCGTCGCTGTGGGCCAGCCGCAGCGCGATGCCGTCGGCCGCGCCGCGGAAGGAACCGGCGTCGTCGCCCTGCTCCAGCGCCGGCGCCAGGTGCGGGCCGAACAGCGGCAGGGGCTGGCGGCCGCGGTGCAGGCGCCGGCCGCGGTAGTGCAGGTCGGCCTCCCCGCTCAGCGCACGGATGGCACCGGCGCTGAGTTCCTCCACCTGCTCGTGCCAGCGCGCCAGTTGCGGCGGCGTGGGCGGCACGCCGGCCGCGTCGGCACGTGGCGGCTCGGGCCAGTGCCGCGGGGTCATGCGCTGCCCGACGGTTCCAGCTCGCGGTCCAGGCAGCGCTGGAAGTACTCGGCCACGACGGGGCGCTCGGCCTCGTCGCACTTGTTGGCGTACGAGAGCCGAAAGGCAGTTGCCGCGTCGCCGAAGATCTGCAGGTTCTCGGCCCAGGTGATCACGGTGCGCGGCGACATCAGCGTGGACACGTCGCCCGCCGCGAAGCCTTTGCGCGTGAGCCCGGCCAGCGCCACCATCTGCGCCACCAGGCGGCGGCCGGCATCGTCCCCGAGCGCCGGCACGCGGGCCAGCACGATGGCCTCCTCCTCGGCGGGGTGCAGGTAGTCCAGTGCGGCGACGATGTTCCAGCGGTCGATCTGCGCATGGTTGAGCCGCTGCACGCCGTGGTACAGGCCGTTCAGGTTGCCCTGGCCCACGGTGTTGGCGGTGGCGAACAGGCGGAACGCGGGGTGCGGCGTGAGCACGGTGTTCTGGTCCAGCAGCGTGAGCCGGCCGCCCTGCTCCAGCAGGCGCTGGATCACGAACATCACGTCGGGCCGGCCCGCGTCGTACTCGTCGAACACCAGGGCCACGGGCCGCTGCAGCGCCCAGGGCAGGATGCCGGGCTGGAACGCGGTGACCTGCTGGCCGTCCTGGAGCACCACGGCGTCGCGGCCGATCAGGTCGAGCCGGCCCACGTGCCCGTCCAGGTTCACGCGCAGGCAGGGCCAATTCAGGCGTGCCGCCACCTGCTCGATGTGGCTGGACTTGCCCGTGCCGTGCAGGCCCTGCACCAGCACGCGCCGGTTGTGCGCGAAGCCGGCCAGCAGCGCCAGCGTCACGTCGTGCTGGAAGCGGTAGGCCGGGTCGATCTCGGGCACATGCGCGTCGGGCGTGCGGAAGGCGGGCACACGCAGATCGCTGTCCAGTCCGAAGACCTCGCGCACGCTGACCTGGGTGTCGGGGACAAGGCCCGGGTCGTCGGTCATGGCAGCGTCTCGGCCGGATGCTGGCGCGGCACGGCGTGTTCGATGTCGGCCAGCGCCTGGGCCGCGCGCCGCAACGCGGGCAGCACGCTCTCGGCCTTGTCGCGCGGCAGCCGCATCACGGGGGCCTGCACGGCCACGCAGAGGTTGGAGCGGCCGCTGTCGGACGGCACCAGCACGGCCACGCACAGCAGGCCCGGCAGGAACTCCTCGTCGTCCAGCGCATGGCCGGCGCGGCGCACGGCCTTGAGCGCGGTTTCCAGCTGGGCCAGGTCGGTCACGGTCTTGGGCGTGTAGGCCATCAACGGCGCATGGCCCAACAGGCGCTGGCGCTGTGCCGGGGTCATCTGCGACAGCAGCAGCTTGCCGCTGGCCGAGCAGTGCGCCGGCACGCGCGAGCCCGGCGCCAGGTAGAAGCGCAGCGGCGCGGCGGTCTCCACCCGGTCGAGGTAGACCACCTCGTCGCCGGCCAGCGCCGTGATGTTGCAGCTCTCGCCCACCTCCTCCACGAGCCGGCGCAGCACCGCATGGCGCGCGCCGTGGAAGGTGTCGTTGCGCAGCAGGTTCTCGGCCAGGCGGCGCAGCCGCACGCCGGTGCCGTAGTGGCGCCCGTCGCCCTCGCGCTGCAGCAGGCCGGCGCCTTCGAGCTGCTGCAGCATGCGGTGCAGCGTCGGCTTGGGCAGGCCGGTCTCGTCGACCAGGGACTGCAGCGTGAACAGCTGGTCGCGTGCGGCGATCACCTCCAGCAGCGCGAACAGGCGCATCGTGGGCGTGTCGCCGGCAAGCTCGGCCGCGCCGCTGGCGGGCAGGGAGGGAGGAACGATGTGCATGGTGCTGGATGTTCTCATATTCCGTTATCCGGACCAATAAGTTTCGATTTTCGAAATTTGTTGACGTTTTTCGGCGGTGCTTCCAGAATCCGCCGGCGATTCGACCCACCCGCTTTCACTGGAGACTCCCATGAGCCAGACCACCACCGACGGCCGCAGCGTCGTTGCCGGCGTCCAGAAGATGACGCCTTCCGAAGCCTTCGTCGAAACCATGGTCGCCAACGGCGTGCGCCACATCTTCGGCATCATGGGCTCGGCCTTCATGGACGCGATGGACATCTTCGCGCCGGCCGGCATCACGCTGATCCCGGTGGTGCACGAGCAGGGCGCGGCCCACATGGCCGACGGCTACGCGCGCGCCAGCGGCCGGCACGGCGTGGTGATCGGCCAGAACGGCCCGGGCATCAGCAACTGCGTGACGGCCATCGCCGCGGCCTATTGGGCCCACAGCCCAGTCGTCATGATCACGCCCGAAACCGGCACCATGGGCATGGGCCTGGGTGGCTTCCAGGAAGCCAACCAGCTGCCGATGTTCCAGGAGTTCACCAAGTACCAGGGCCATGTGACCAACCCCAAGCGCATGGCCGAGTTCACCGCGCGCTGCTTCGACCGCGCGATGAGCGAGATGGCGCCCACGCAGCTGAACATCCCGCGCGACTACTTCTACGGCGAGATCCAGTGCGAGATTCCCAAGCCCATGCGCGTGGAGCGCGGCGCGGGTGGCGAGAACAGCATGGCGGCCGCGGCCGAGCTTCTGGCGAACGCGAAATTCCCCGTGATCCTGGCCGGCGGCGGCGTGGTGCTGGGCGATGCGGTCGAAGAGACCAAGGCCCTGGCCGAGCGCCTGGGCGCGCCGGTCTGCAACGGCTACCTGCGCAACGATTCCTTCCCCGCCAGCCACCCGCTGTGGGCCGGCCCGCTGGGCTACCAGGGCAGCAAGGCGGCGATGAAGCTGATCAGCGAGGCCGACGTCGTGATCGCGCTGGGCTCGCGCATGGGGCCCTTCGGCACCCTGCCGCAGCACGGCATGGACTACTGGCCCAAGGACGCGAAGATCATCCAGGTGGAGGCGGACCACACCAACCTGGGCCTGGTCAAGAAGATCCACGTGGGCATCCACGGCGACGCCAAGGCCGTGGCCAAGGCGCTGCTCGCGCGCATCGGCGGCCAGACCCTGGCCTGCGACGCCACCAAGGGCGAGCGCGCCCAGAAGATCGCCGCCGAGAAGGCCACCTGGGAGAAGGAGCTGACCGAGTGGACGCAGGAGCGCGACGCCTTCAGCCAGGACATGATCGAAGAGGCCAAGGGCGAGAAGACCTTCAACGGCGGCCAGTACCTGAGCCCGCGCCAGGTGCTGCGCGAGCTGGAAAAGGCCATGCCGCCGCGCGTGATGGTGTCCACCGACATCGGCAACATCAACGCCGTGTCCAACAGCTACCTGCGCTTCGAGGAGCCGCGCAGCTTCTTCGCGCCCATGAGCTTCGGCAACTGCGGCTACTCGCTGCCCACCATGATCGGCGCCAAGCTGGCCTGCCCGGACCGCCCGGCCATCGCCTACGCGGGCGACGGAGCCTGGGCCATGAGCATGACCGAGATCATGACGGCCGTGCGCCACGGCATCCCGGTCACGGCCGTGGTGTTCCACAACCGGCAATGGGGCGCGGAGAAGAAGAACCAGGTGGACTTCTACAACCGCCGCTTCGTCGCCGGCGAGCTGGAGAGCCCGAGCTTCGCAGGCATCGCGCAGAGCATGGGCGCAGAAGGCATCGTGGTCGACGACCTGGCCCAGGTGGGCGCCGCGCTCAAGAAGGCCATCGATCTGCAGATGAACGAGAAGAAGACCTGCGTGATCGAGATCATGTGCACGCGCGAGCTGGGCGATCCGTTCCGCCGCGACGCGCTGAGCAAGCCGGTCCGCTTCCTGGACAAGTACAAGGACTACGTCTGAGCGCCGCGGGGCCGGTGCGATGGCAGACCATGTCCTGACGCTGAACGCCGGCTCCTCGTCGGTCAAGTTCGCGCTGTTCGCGCTGACGCCGGACCCGCAGGCGCTGCCGCGCGCGCGCTGGTTCGGCCAGGCCGAGGGCCTGGGGCCGGGGCTCGACGCCACGCTGCAGGTGCGCGACGCGGATGGCGCGGTGCTGCACCAGGCCGCGCTGGCCGGCGCGCAGGCCAGCCACCCCGGCGCGCTGGCTGCGCTGCTGGACTGGCTGCGCCACGGCGCGGCCGGCACCGCGCTGCGCGTGGCGGCCGTGGGCCACCGCATCGTGCACGGCGGCATGCACTTTGCCGCGCCGCAGCGGCTGGATGCGGCCACGCTGCAGGCGCTGGAGGCGCTGAACCCGCTGGCGCCGCTGCACCAGCCGCACAACCTGGCCGGCGTGCGCGCGGCCATGGCGGCCTTTGCCGATGTGCCGCAGGTGGCGTGCTTCGACACCGCCTTCCACACCACCCAGCCCGCGGTGAACCGCCGCTTTGCGCTGCCGCGTGCGCTGCACGATGCCGGCGTGCAGCGCTATGGCTTCCACGGCCTGTCGTACGAATCCATCGTGGCGCAACTCGGCCAGATGGCACCGGCGCTGGCGCGCGGCCGCGTGGTGGTGGCGCACCTGGGCAACGGCGCCTCGATGTGCGCCATCGCCGATGGCCGCTCGGTCGCCACCACGATGAGCTTCTCGCCGCTGGACGGGCTGACCATGGGCACGCGCTGCGGCCAGCTCGACGCGTCCGTGGTGCTGTTCCTGCAGCGCACGCTGGGCATGGACGCCGATGCGGTGGAGCGGCTGCTGTTCCGCGAGGCGGGGCTGCTGGGCTTGTCGGGGCTGTCGAGCGACATGCGGGCGCTGGAGGCGTCGGCGGCGCCGGAGGCGGCCGAGGCCGTGGCGCATTTCAGCGAGCAGGTGGTGCAGCAGCTGGGGCGATTGGCGGCGGCCATGCGGGGGATCGATGGGCTGGTGTTCACCGGCGGCATCGGCGAGAACGCGGCGGGGCTGCGGGCGCGCATCGTGGGCGACAGCGCGTGGCTGGGGGTGCGGCTGGATGCGCAGGCCAATGCGAAGCGCGGGGTGGCCTGCATTTCTCAGCCTGGCAGCCCGGTGGTGGCCTGGGTGCTGCGGACGGACGAAGAGGCGGTGATTGCGCGGCACACAGCGCGGGTGGTGGCCGCGGGCTGACGGACAGGGTGAGCCTTTGCGATCGGTGCCTCTGGGGGGGCACGGGGTGCACGGCTGATCCTCGCTTGCGCGCGGCGTCACCTACCGATGGGCTACCAGCCAGCGCTGCCGGGCCCGCCCTTGAAGGGCCCCGCCAGGTCAGGGGTGATCCAGCCCCCATAGAAAGGCCCCGCCTGCGGCTGGGCCTTCGATCCCCCGACACGGCAGTCGAGTTGGTGGGCATAGAAGGCCACACAGTCGGCGAGCGGCTCGGCGCCAGGCAGGGGCTGGGGGTAGCTCCAGGCGACCTGGTCCAGGCGGCGCGGGCCGTCGACCAGATGCCAATAGCGCGCCGGTCCCTTCCACTCGCAGAACGAGCCACCGCCCGCGGGCTCCAGCAGTCCAGGCCGCACGTCGGCCAGCGGCAGGTAGAACGTCGGTGGGTGGGCCGTTTCGCGGACGGCCCAGGCGGCGCGTGTGCGCGCCACCTCGAGGTCGCCCCAGAGCACGACGATCTCCCGTGCTTCACGCACCAGCTCCGGCGGCCTCGGGAAATCCCAGACCGACACCTGCCCCGGCGCAGGCACTTCGGCGAACGGCGGCCGCTCTTGCCCCCGCCAAAGCCACTGCGCGCGGGCGCGATCAAGCCAATTGGAATTACTGGTCATGGTGCCTCCAAGCATGCAAGGCCCGCAAGCAGGCGTTCGTCCTCGGCCTTTGGTGCGGCATGGTGTCTGACTGGATCGGATGCTCGCACCGGCACGCGCGACCGCGCTTTCCGCACGACACCGCCTTCAACGCCGCCGCATCGGCATGCCGTCGATGAGCGTGAACACTGCGTCCAACGACAGCGTGCCGCGCTCGGCGAGTTTGATGCCGCCATCCTTGCCCACAAGGAATGCCGTGGCGGGATCCGCCGGCGATGCGCCCACCGCCTGGAGCAGGCCGCGCGTCTGTGCCTCGTTCATGGCCTTTCCATCGCGGCTGCCCTGCCCGGCCACCACCGTGAACAAGACCATCTCGCGCTCCAGGAACTCGGCACGCACGGTGCCCTGGCGCAGCGCGGACTCCACCGCCACCAGCATCGGGTCGCCAGCCGCCGGCACGACCAGCACCAGCGGGCGTGCGCGCCAGCGTTCGCTGGCGAGCGGGTTGTCGTCTGCCGCGCCGGCGGCCAAGGAGGTCGTGGCCAGAAAGGACATGGTGATCGCTCTCAGAAGTCGTGTCATGGTCCGGTTGTACTGCGCTTCAAATACAAACCGTATCCGTGGTGGCTCTTCTGCATGTCGCGGAGCGATGGAAAGAGCCTTGGGATGACCGCCACTGGGGAGGTCGGGGACTTTGAACAGGTGTTCCGGCGCCGTGCTCAACGGCCGCTATGCGCCCGTAGCAGCCGTTTACTAGGTCTAGGTGACAGGCTGCTGAAGTGGCAAACCTGACGTTGCCGTAGCATCGTCATCGCGTCCATATCGCTAACAGCGGGACGGTGTCCGGCTTCATTGCTCGACCCCTCGCGACCTTGGCCAGGATCTCGCAGTCGTTGCCGACGCTTTCGCCAAAGGTACCGGGCCACCGTGCTGGTCGAATGTTGCGTGCGACCGCGAACGCTGTTCCGCTCCGAATCCCGACTCGTCAATGACAGCCCCCGTATTGGCACCATGTGGCCGTTGGGATGCGTGAGCCGAGCGCGCCAAAGGCGACACGACCCAGGAACACCATCAGCTCGTCGCCGGGTCCAGTGCCGTGGCTGGCCACGACTGTGTTCATGGTCTGCAGGATTTCGCGTGCCCACTGTTTCATCTCTCGGGTGATCACGACGAATTCCTGTTGCGGCTGATCCTTCATCGGGTCTGCCAGGACGCCCGGCATCAGTGGCCACGTTCAAGCGTCGCCAGTGCGGGCCTTGGTCATCGCCGCAGTGGCACACTAACTCTGTCACGACATGCTCCCGCTGGCAGCACCTGCCGCTGGCCGCCACCCACCCCCAAGCGCCTTGAACGCCGCGACGGCCGCACGGGCCGCTTCAGTCTGCGCCTGTGCCTTCGCATCGGCTGCCTGCAGCACAGCGTCGTCCGCCTGCAGCACGTCGATCAGGCTGGCCGTTCCGCGCTGGTAGGCGGCAAACGCTGACGCCCTGGCGCGGCCGAGAGAATCCACGCCCTGCGCGAGCACCCCCGCCTGCTCCGAGCGGTTGGCAAGCGCCGAGAAGGCGTTCTCCACATCCTCTGTGGCACGTAGGACGGCCTGCCGGTACGCGGCCAGGGCCTCGGCATCGCGCCCCTTGGCCAGCTGGATCTGCGCGTCGATGCGCCCGAAATCGAACAGCCGCCACCGCAATCCCAGCACGCCGGCCGCCTGGCTCGCGCCGCCCGACAGCAGGTTGCCGCTGGCGACCGTCGTGGCGCTGCCGAGCAGGCCGCTCAACGAGAAGCTGGGGTAATACTCGGCCATTGCTTCGCCGATCCGGGCATTGGTGGCTGCGAGGCGGCGCTCGGCCACGATGAGATCCGGGCGCCGCAGCAGCAGTTCGGCTGGCGAGCCCATACTGTCGATCCGCGGTGCTGCCGGAGTCGGCGCTTGCGCCTGGAGTTCACCGCGGTGCGTGCCGGGCGGCGTGCCGAGCATCACGTCCAGTGCGTTCATCGCTGCATCCAGTGCCGCCTGCAGCCCCGGAATGCTGGCTTGCACCCGCGCCAGTGCGCCTTCGGTCTGCCGCACCTGGTAGTCGGCCGCGATGCCGTTCTCGAAAAGGCGCTGCACGCGCTCCAGCAGCCCGCGCTGCGTCTGGACCTGCCGTGTCGCGATGTCCAGGCGGGACTGCAGGCCCCGGATGGCGATGTAGGTGTCGGCGGTCTGCGCAGCGACCGCCAGCCGTGTTGCCACGGCACCCGCCTGCGAGACCTGGTAGTCGGCGTCGGCTGCCTCCCGGCCGCGACGAAGCCCGCCGAAGACGTCGGCTTCCCAACTGGCCCCGAGGTTCAATTCGTAAGCGCTGCCCCACCGTTCATAACCGGGCGTGCTGTTCAGCACGCGTCCGAGCGGCGTCTCCACCGACTGGTACGAGCGCGCTGCAGAACCCTGGACCGTTCCGAAGGGAAGCAGCGCCGCGTTCGCAGCCCCGAGACCGGCGCGGGCCTGCGCGACGCGGGCCTGGGCCTGCGACAGGTCAAGGTTCTGCGCCAGCGCCAGCGCGACGAAGCGCGCAAGCAAGGGGTCGTCGAAGCGTTGCCACCAGGCCGCCAACTCTTGTGCGGCCGCTTTTTCCATCGGTGCCGGCGCGACCTGCGCGATGTACTGGCCGGCGAGTGGGGCGGCGGGACGCTCGTACGCCGGACCGACCGCACAACCGGTCGCCATGCCTGCAGCAAGCAGGACGAAAGAAAAGCTGCGGGAGAACATGAAAAACCTTGATGGTGAACGCGATGCGTGACTATAGTACTAAGTGGTCACTCGTTGTGAGCCACCCTTTATGGCGTTAAGCTTCCGCCCATGAACACGGCGCCCCCCCCGTCACCCCAGATACGCGGTCCCTCCGACCACGAGGTCCGCAGCCAGATCGTCGACGCGGCGACCGAATACTTCGGCCTTTACGGCTACGAGAAGACCACCGTGTCCGACCTAGCCAAGGCCATCGGCTTTTCCAAGGCCTACATCTACAAGTTCTTCGATTCCAAGCAGGCCATCGGCGAGGTCATCTGCGCCAACCGCCTCAGCACCATCATGGCCGCGGTGGATGCAGCCGTCGGCACGACGAACTCGGCGCCGGAGCAGCTGCGGCGCATGTTCAAGACAGTGGTCGAGGCCGGCAGCGAGTTGTTCTTCAACGACCGCAAGCTGTGGGACATCGCCACGACATCGGCCAGCGAGATGTGGCCCTCGGCCCGCGCCTACGACGAGCACCTACGCACGCTGGTTGCGCAGATCGTCCGCCATGGCCGCGATGCCGGCGACTTCGAACGCAAGACCCCGCTGGACGAGACCGCCAACGCGATCTATCTGGTCATGCGCCCCTACGTCAACCCGTTGCTGCTACAACACAACCTGGACGGCGCATTGGAGGCGACACCCCAGCTCGCCAGCCTGATCCTGCGTAGCCTCGCACCCTGATTATGTCGTGACCATTGACTTATTTAGTCACTAGATAAAGAATTCCGACCCTGTCCTACCAGGAAGGGTCCCCATGCTTCGGCGCCAGTTAGCCTTGTTCAGCCTCTTGCCGCTCGCGCTCGCCGCGTGCAGCGACAAGCCCGCCCACGACGTCCGTACCGAGCCAGCGCTGGTCAGGATTGCCACGGTCCAGCCCGCATCCGCAGCTTCCCGGTCGTTCACCGGGGTCGTTGCAGCCCGGGTGCAGAGCGACCTGGGTTTCCGGGTGTCCGGCAAGGTGCTCGAGCGCCTGGTGGACGCGGGGCAGACGGTCAAGCGCGGCCAGATCTTGATGCGGATCGACCCTGCCGACCTGGCCTTGCAGGCCCGTGTGCAACAGGAGGCGGTCGCGGCGGCCAGAGCGCGCGCCAAGCAGACGGCCGACGACGAAGCGCGCTACCGCGGCCTGGTGGGCGACGGCGCCGTGGCCGCCACGGCCTACGACCAGGTCAAGGCCGCCGCCGACACGGCGCGCGCGCAGCTTCAGGCCGCCCAGGCCCAGGCTGAGGTCGCTCAGAACGCATCGGGTTACGCTGTGCTGCTGGCCGACGCCGATGGCGTGGTCGTCGAAACGCTGGCGGAGCCCGGCCAGGTCGTCGGTGCCGGACAGCCTGTCGTGCGGCTGGCACGGGCCGGCCAGCGGGAGGCCCTGGTCCAACTGCCCGAGACCCTGCGCCCCGCCGTGGGCACACTGGCCCAGGCCAGGCTGTACGGCAGCGAGGAAGCGGCGGCGCCCGCTAGGCTCCGGCAGCTCTCGGACGCGGCCGACCGCACCACGCGCACCTTCGAGGCCCGCTACGTGCTCGAAGGGGCGCTGGCCCGCGCGCCGCTGGGCTCCACCGTCACGGTCGAGGTGCAGCCCGCGGCGAAGGCCAGCCCCGCCTTGCAGATCCCCATCGGCGCACTGTTCGATCCGGGCAAAGGCCCGGGCGTCTGGGTCGTCCAGGGGAACCCTGCGACGCTCGTGCTGCGTTCCGTGCAGGTGCTGGGCCTGACGGACGAATCGGCGCTGGTGGCCGGCGACCTGAAGGCCGGCGAGTTCATCGTCACGCTGGGCGCCCACCTGCTGCGTGAGGGCGAGGCGGTGCGCACGGTGGCCGCGGCCGAAGCCGCTGTCCCGGGAGGTCGCCCATGAGCGCGGGCGGCCTCAACCTGTCGGCACTCGCTGTGCGCGAGCGCGCGGTCACGCTGTTCCTGATCCTGCTGGTGTCGGCCGCGGGCATCCTCGCGTTCTTCAAGCTCGGGCGGGCCGAGGATCCGCCGTTCACGATCAAGCAGATGACGGTCGTCACGGTGTGGCCGGGTGCGACTGCCCAGGAAATGCAGGACCAGGTTGCCGAGCCGCTGGAAAAGCGCCTGCAGGAACTGCGCTGGTACGACCGCAGCGAGACCTACACGCGCCCCGGTGTGGCCTTCACCATGCTGTCGCTGCTGGACAGCGCGCCGCCTGCGGCGATCCAAGAGGAGTTCTACCAGGCCCGCAAGAAACTCGCGGACGAGGCGCGGCGGCTGCCTGCCGGTGTCATCGGTCCCATCGTCAACGACGAGTATGCGGACGTGACCTTCGCGCTGTTCGCACTCAAGGCCAAGGGCGAGCCGCAGCGCCTGCTCGTGCGCGATGCGGAGTCGCTGCGCCAGCAGCTGCTGCACGTGCCCGGCGTCAAGAAGGTGAACATCATCGGGGAGCAGCCCGAGCGCATCTTCGTCTCGTTCTCGCACGAGCGGCTGGCCAGCCTGGGCGTCAGCCCGCAGGACATGTTCGCCGCCTTGAATGGACAGAACCTGCTGACACCGGCCGGCTCCATCGAGACCAAGGGGTCGCAGGTGTTCGTGCGTGTCGACGGCGCGTTCGACAACCTGGAGAAGATCCGCCAGACCCCCATCGTCGCGCAGGGGCGCGCGCTCAAGCTCTCCGACGTCGCCACCGTGGAGCGTGGCTACGAAGATCCCTCCACCTTCATGGTGCGCAGCGGTGGCGAGCCCGCCTTGCTGCTGGGCGTCGTGATGCGCGACGAATGGAATGGACTGGACCTGGGCAAGGCGCTGACGGCCGAGGTCGCGAAGATCAACGCCGCGCTGCCCACCGGGATGCAGTTGGACAAGGTGACAGACCAGGCCGTCAACATCAGCGCGGCTGTCGACGAGTTCATGGTCAAGTTTTTCGTCGCGCTGCTGGTGGTCATGGTGGTCTGCTTCGCCAGCATGGGCTGGCGTGTCGGCATCGTGGTCGCGGCGGCCGTGCCGCTGACGCTGGCCGCGGTATTCGTCGTCATGGGGGCCAGCGGGAAGAACTTCGACCGCATCACGCTGGGCTCCCTGATCCTGGCCTTGGGCCTGCTGGTGGACGACGCCATCATCGCCATCGAGATGATGGTGGTGAAGATGGAAGAGGGCTACGACCGCGTGGCGGCCTCTGCCTATGCCTGGAGCCACACGGCCGCGCCCATGCTGTCGGGCACGCTGGTCACGGCCATCGGCTTCATGCCCAATGGATTCGCCCGCTCGACCGCGGGCGAATACACCAGCAACATGTTCTGGATCGTCGGCATCGCGCTGATCGCGTCTTGGGTCGTGGCGGTGGCGTTCACGCCTTACCTGGGCGTGAAGATGCTGCCCGACATCAAGAAGGTCGAAGGTGGGCATGCGGCTATTTACAACACGCGCCACTACAACCGCTTCCGCCAGCTGCTGGCGCGCGTCATCGCGCGCAAGTGGTGGGTGGCAGCCACGGTGGTTTGCGCGTTCGCGTTGGCCATCGCGGGCATGGGCGCGGTGAAAAAGCAGTTCTTCCCGACCTCGGACCGGCCCGAAGTGCTGGTGGAGGTGCAGATGCCCTACGGCACCGCCATCGCGCAGACCAGTGCCGCTGCGGCGAAGGTCGAGGCCTGGCTCGCCAAGCAGAAGGAGGCCAGGGTCGTCACCGCCTACATCGGGCAGGGCGCGCCCCGCTTCTTTCTGGCAATGGCGCCGGAGCTGCCCGATCCGTCTTTCGCAAAGATCGTCGTGCTCACAGGGGACCAGGAAGAGCGTGAGGCCCTCAAGCTGCGGCTGCGCGAGGCCGTGGCCAACGGCCTGGTGCCTGAAGCCCGGGTGCGGGCCACGCAGATCGTATTTGGCCCACCATCGCCGTTTCCGGTCGCATTCCGCGTCATGGGCCTGGACCTCGAGAAATTGCGCGCCATCGCTGGGCAGGTCGAGGCCGTCCTGCACGCCAGTCCGATGATGCGCACGGTCAACGCCGATTGGGGGCCGCGCGTGCCCACGCTGCACTTCAGCCTGGACCAGGACCGGCTGCAGGCGGTCGGGCTCAGTTCCAGTTCGGTGGCGCTGCAGTTGCAGTTCCTGCTCAGCGGCGTGCCGCTGACCGAGGTGCGCGAGGACATCCGCTCCGTCCAGGTCGTGGGCCGTGCCGCCGGCGAGATCCGCCAGGACCCGGCCCAGATCGCCAACTTCACGCTGGTGGGCGCTGCTGGCCAGCGCATCCCGCTGTCGCAGGTGGGATCGGTCGAAGTGCGCATGGAAGATCCGATCCTGCGCCGGCGCGACCGCACGCCCACCATCACGGTCCGCGGCGACATCGCTGAGCACCTGCAACCGCCCGACGTGTCCACAGCCATGCTCAAGCAGCTGCAGCCCATCATCGACCAGCTTCCCGCCGGCTACAGGATCGAGCAGGCCGGCGCCATCGAGGAATCCGCCAAGGCCACCGTGGCGCTGCTTCCGCTGTTCCCGATCATGATTGCGCTCACACTGCTCGTCATCATCCTGCAGGTGCGCTCGATTGCGGCGATGGTGATGGTGTTCGCCACCAGTCCGCTGGGGCTCATCGGCGTGGTGCCCACGCTGCTGGTGTTCCAGCAGCCGTTCGGCATCAATGCCCTGGTTGGGCTGATCGCGCTGTCGGGCATTCTCATGCGCAACACGCTAATCTTGATCGGGCAGATCCACCACAACGAGCAGGAAGGCATGAGCGCCTTCGATGCGGTGGTCGAAGCCACCGTCCAGCGCGCGCGGCCCGTGGTGTTGACGGCGCTGGCCGCGATCTTTGCCTTCATTCCGCTGACGCACTCGGTCTTCTGGGGCACGCTGGCCTACACGCTCATCGGAGGCACCCTTGCGGGAACGGTGCTCACGCTCGTGTTCCTGCCTGCCATGTACGCGATCTGGTTCAAGATCAGGCCCGACGGAAAAGCGGAGAGCGCCCAGCCGACCTTGCCTTCAACCGCGCCGGCTTGATTGTTGAGGCCATTGCATCAAATGGACAGTCTGGATCTGCTGCGTGTTTTCAACGAGGTGGCCCATCTGGGCAGCTTCTCCCGCGCGGCCGAACAACTGGGGCTGTCCAAGGCGACGGTCAGCAAGTCGATTGCTGCATTGGAGCGCCGCTTCGGTGTCGGTCTTCTGCACCGAACCACACGCGCCGTGACGCTGACCGACGCGGGCGGCCTGCTGCTGGACAGGAGCAGGCCGATGCTGGAGCTGGCGGCCAGCACGCAGGCTGAGTTGGAGCAGCGCGCCCTCACGCCCAAAGGACGGCTGCGCGTGACGGCCCCGCACGGCATTGACCAGACCGAGATCCCCGCACTGCTTCACGAATTCCTGGAGAAGCATACTCAAGTTCAGTTGAGCCTTCTGCTCACGAACCGTGATGTTGATCTGGCGGCAGAGGCGGTGGACATCGCGCTGCGCGCAGGTCCGGCGGCCAACGAAAATCTTGTCGAGCGCAAGCTGCTGCGTCTGAGAATGGCAGTGTGCGCCTCGCCGCTCTATTGGAAGCGGCATGGCACGCCCAGCCACCCCGCAGAATTGGCGGCGCACAATGCGTTGATCAACTCCGACATGGGGGCGCTAGCCAAGTGGCATTTCAACGATGACGGAGGGCCTTTCGACGTGGTTGTCCAAGGCCGTTGGGATGCCTCGGAGGCGGGCCCCTTGGTTCAGGCCGCTTTGCACGGGGCGGGGGTGGTGCATCTGCCTGTCGTGCTGCTGCAGCCGTACATCGCAAGCGGGCGTCTGGTGGAAGTTCTTGGCGCCTTTGGGCGCGATGACCTGTGGCTCGCGGCGGTCTATCTGCAACACCGGCACCGCACCGCGGCGCAGCGCGCGTTTCTCCAGTTCTTGAGTAGCAGGTTTTCCGAGGGCAAATGAGTGAAGCGCCTGAGGCTGTGCGTAGCGCACAAGGCCGTTCACGGTTTGGCGGCGGCTGACAGCTGTTGGCCGATTGCTCCACTACCACTTGCACAGGCCCCCTCATCCCCGCCGCCCAACTTCGGCAAAGCATTCCCACCTCACCCCGTCACCGAAGGCAACCACGTCGCCAGCTTCGGAAACAGCATCAATATCCCCACCGCCAGCACCTGCAGCGCCATGAACTGCAGCATCCCGGTGTAGATGTCCTTCAGCCCCCACTGCGGCACCACGCCCTTGAGGAAGTAGGCCGACAGCGCCACGGGCGGCGACAGCCAGGCCGTCTGCAGCGTGACCGCCACCAGCGTGCAGAACCACAGCAGGTCGATGCCGGCGGCCTGCACGATGGGTAGCACCACGGGCACCACGATCAGCACGATGGGCACCCATTCCAGCGGCCAGCCCAGCACGAAGATCAGGCCAAGGATCAGGCCCAGCATCAGCATGGGCGGCAGCGACAGGCCCAGCAGCCACTCGGCCATGAACTCCGGGCTGCCCAGGCGTGCGAACACGGCGCCGAACAGGTTGCTGGCCACCACCAGCAGCAGGATCATGCAGGACACCTCCAGCGTCTGCAGCATGGACTTGCGGATCTGCGGCCAGCGCATGCGGCCCGAACCCACGGTCAGCAAGAAGGTGGCGGCGCAGCCCACGGCCCCGGCATCCGTGGGCGTGGCGATGCCCAGCAGGATCACGCCCAGCGTGGCCATGATGACGACGATGACGGGCAGCACACCCAGCACCAGGTCCTTGACCACCGGCCCCAGCGAGGTCGGCCGCAGCTCCGGCGGCAGCGTCGGCCCCAACACCGGGTTCAGCCAGCAGCGCAGCAGGCACCAGACCAGGAACAGCGTGGACAGCAGCAGGCCCGGCAGCACCGCGGCGGCGAACAGGTCGGTGGCCGGCACGCCGACCACGGGGCCCATCACGATCAACATCACGCTGGGTGGGATCAGGATGCCCAGCGTGCCGCCGGCCGTGATGGCGCCGGCGCTGAGCTTGGGGTCGTAGCCGCTCTTGATCATCGAGGGCCCGGCCATCACGCCCAGCAGCGTGACCGAGGAGCCGACGATGCCGGTGGCGGCCGCGAAGATCGTGGCCGTGACGATGACAGCGATGTAGAGCGAACCGCGCACGCCGGCCAGCAGTTGCTGGATGCCGCGGAACAAGCGTTCCATGAGGCCGGACTGCTCGAGCAGGAAGCCCATGAACAGGAAGAACGGGATGGAGGCCAGCACGGTGTCGCGCATGACCGAGAAGGTCTGCAGGATGGCCAGGTCGAACACCACAGGGCCCAGCGCGATGTAGCCCGTGGCCAGCGACAGCGCGCCCAGCGTGAACGAGATCGGAAAGCCGATGAAGATCGCGCCGAACAGGACCAGCAGCGCAACGATGCCGAGTACTTCGTCGCTCATACGGCGATCTCGGGCGGCGCTTCCTGGACCGGCCAGGCTCCGCTGTGCAGCGTGTGCAGGCACTTGAGGCACTCGCTCACCCCTTGCAGCATGAGCAGCGCGCCAGCCACCGGCAGCGATAGCTTGAACGGCCAGGTGATGGGCTGCCAGGAGCTGCTGACGAAGGTCTCGTTGGTCACGAAGGCCTTCCAGAAATAGCCCCAGCCCACGAACAGCAGCACGGCCACGAAGGGGAAGAACATCAGCAGGTAGCCGGCCAGGTCCACAGCGGCCTGGCGCCGGGGAGACCAGTTGGCGTAGAAGCTGTCGGTGCGCACATGGCCCTTGCGCTGCAGCGTGTAGGCCGCGCCCAGCATGAAGAAGCTGCCGTACAGCATGAACGTCATGTCGTAGGCCCATTGCGTGGGGGCGTTGAACGCATAGCGCGCCGCGACCTCGTAGCCCAGTGCCAGCACCAGCGGCACGATCATCCAGGCCACGAGGTGGCCCGAGAAGATTGCCACGCGGTCGAGCGCGCGCGCCACGCGCAGCGCTCTCGTCTCCATGGGTTGCATCCGCATCTCCGTTCGGATGGCGCGGGACCGCCGCTGGGCCCGTGCCTTCTGGCTCACTTGTAGGGCGAGTCGATGCCCAGGTTGTAGTAGAGGCCGACGATCTTGTTCCAGTACGGCACCACCAGCTTGGCGAAGGTCCGCTGCGACTCCAGCACCTCCTTGAAGAAGGGGTTCTTGCCGGCCTCGCGGTCGTACACCAGGTTGGTGGCCTTGATGAAGGCGGGGAAGATGTCCTTGGGGGTGTCGTGCACCTGCACCTTGAACTCGCCCTGGATCTTCTGCAGCGCCTGCGCGTTGCGCTGCACGTTGTAGCTGTAGGTCTCGGTCATGCACGCCAGCGCCGCGGTCTCGACGATGGCCTTGTGCTCGGGCGCGAGCTTGTCCCAGGTGCGCTTGTTGATGAGCAGCTCGCCCACGTCGGTGGACTGGTGCAGGCCCTGCAGGTAGTAGTGCTTGAACACGGTGTGAAAGCCCAGCGCCAGGTCGTCGGCCGGGCCGATCCACTCGGCCGCGTCGATCACGCCGCGCTGCGCCGCCGGCACGATCTCGCCGCCCGGCATGGCCACGGCGTTGATGCCCATCTCCTTGAAGATCTCGCCCACCAGGCCCGGAGGCGCGCGGTACTTGAGCTTGCGCATGTCCTCCAGCGAGTTGATCGGCGCCTTGAACCAGCCCAGCGGATCCGGCCCCATGGGTTGCACCATGAGCGGCTCGATGTTGAGCTTGAGCACCTCGGCGTAGAAGCGCTTGTACAGCGCCATGCCGCCGCCCTGCAGCAGCCAGGCCACGTGCGAGATCTGGTCCATGCCGGTGCCGGCGCCGGCCGCAGGGTTGGAGAACAGGCCGGCCGCGGTGTTCTTGCCCGACCAGTAGTGCGTCCACGAGTAGCCGCCGTCCACCACGCCCTTGTCCACCGCGTCCAGCATCTCGAAGGCGTTGACCACCGCGCCGTCGGGCAGCATCTCCATCTTGATCTTGCCGCCGGACATCCTGTCGCAGCGCTCGCCCATCTTCTTCATGAGGTCGAAGTAGATGCTGGAGGTGGGCACCGCCGTCTGGATCTTCATGCGCACCGTGCTCTGCGCGCTGGCCACCGCGGGGGCAGCGAGGCCGGCCGCCGCCAGGGCCGAGGCCGCGCCGCCGAGGGCGCCGCGCCGTGTCAGTTTCGCCATGGTTGTCTCCTTCTCGTCGCTCGTTGAAGAACCGCGCGCCGTCCGCTGGCGGGCGCGCTCCGCCATCCGTCAGGGCCGCCTGCGCGCGTCCTCCCGGATCATGTCCACGGCCTTCTCGGCCATCATCACCGCCGGCGCATGGGTGTTGCCGGAAACCAGCGTGGGCATGGCCGAGCAGTCCACCACGCGCAGCGCCTCGATGCCGCGCACGCGCAGCCGCGGGTCGAGCACCGCACCCGCGTCCACCCCCATGCGGCAGGTGCTGCTGGGGTGGAAGATGGTGGCGCCGTGGTCGCGGCAGAAGGCCAGCAGCGCGGCCTCGTCGGCGGCATCGGGGCCCGGCTTCACCTCGCGCCGCACGTAGGGCCGCATCGCCGGCGCGGCCGCGATCGCGCGGGCCGCCTGCATGCCGGCCACGGCGGTGCGCCGGTCCAGCGCGGTGGCCAGGTAGTTGGGCTGCATCGAGGGTGGCTCGAACGGGTCGGCCGAGCGGATGCGCACGCGCCCGCGCGACTCGGGCCGCAGCTGGCACACCGACAGCGTGAAGCCCGAGAACGGATGCACCTTGCCACCGGCCATGTCGGCCGACAGCGTGGCAACGTGGAACTGGATGTCGGGCGTGGCGGCCACGGGCAGGCCGTCCGGCCCGCGCAGAGCGCGCATGAAGCAGCCGCCCTGGTTGATGCCCACCGCCAGCGGCCCGCTGCGCGCCAGCAGCCACTGCAGGCCGAGCCGGGCCTGGCCCCACACACTGCGCAACTGGTCGTTGGTGGTGATGGGCTTCGTGCACTCGTAGATCAAGCGGATCTGCAGGTGGTCCTGCAGGTTCTCGCCCACGCCGGGCGCGTCGTGCACGAGCGGGATGCCGTGCTCGGCCAGCAGCGCGGCCGGGCCGATGCCCGAGAGCTGCAGCAGCTGGGGCGACTGCAGCGCACCGGCGGCCAGCAGCACCTCGCCACGGCAGTGCGCCGCGCGCAGGATGCCGTTCTGGCGCCAGCGCACGCCCACCGCGCGCCGGCCTTCCAGCAGCACGCCGGCCGCAAAAGCGCCGGTCTCCACGCGCAGGTTGGGCCGGCCGCGCGCGGGCTTGAGGTAGGCCTTGGCAGCGCTGACGCGCAGGCCGTGGTGCGTGGTCAGCTGGTAGTAGCCTGCGCCCTCCTGGCGCGCGCCGTTGAAATCGTCGGTGCGCGGCACGCCGATCTCGCCGGCCCCGGCGATGAAAGCCTCGATGAGCGGGTGCCGCGCGCCGATGTCCGACACGCGCAGCGGCCCGGCATCGCCGTGCAGCGGGATCGCGCCGCGCTGGTTGCACTCGGACTTCACGAAGTAGGGCAGCACTTCGTCGTAGCTCCAGCCGGTGTTGCCCAGCGCCGCCCAGTGGTCGTAATCCTCCCGCTGGCCGCGGATGTAGATCAGCCCGTTGATGGAACTGCTGCCGCCCAGCGTCTTGCCGCGTGGCCAGTAGATGCGCCGGCCGTTCATGTTCGGGTCCGGGTCGGTGTGGTAGCACCAGTTCACCTGCGGACTCCACATGGTCTTGCCGTATCCGATCGGCAGGTGGATCCAGGGCGAGCGGTCGGGCGGGCCCGCCTCCAGCAGCAGCACGCGCGTGCCCGGGTCCTCGGACAGCCGCGCCGCCAGCACGCAGCCAGCGGAGCCCGCACCCACGACAATGTGATCGAACACCTCAGACATTGGATTTCCGGAACATTAACTTCCGAAATGGAGTGGCGGCGATTATCCTTGGAATGAAACGTTCCGTTTCTTGATGATTACCCTGAGCAAGCCTGTGCCAGCCCCCACCCCCTCGTCCGCGCCCGATTCCTCCGCAGCCCGCAGCCTGCGCCTGTTGGCGACGGTGGCCAAGGCCGGCCATGCGCTCACGCTGGCCGAGCTGGCCGAGCGGCTGGCGTTGCCCAAGCCCACGGTGCACCGGCTGTGCGGCCAGTTGCAGGACAGCGGCTTCCTGGCGCGCGACGTGGACGAGCGCAGCTTCGTGGTCGGCCCGGCGCTGGGCCAGCTGGCCTTCGACACGCTGAACCACGGCGCCGCGCGCGGACTGCGCCACGAGGTGCTGGCGCGGCTCGTCGAAGAGGTGGGCGAGACCTGCAACTTCACCACGCTGGACGGCGTGCGCGTGCTCTACCTGGACCGCGTGGAGGCGCACTGGCCGCTGCGGCTCACGCTGGAGGTCGGCTCGCACGTGCCGCTGCACGCCACGGCCAGCGGCAAGCTGTTCCTGGCCCTGATGCCGGCGGCCGAGCGCGATGCGCTGATCGGTCAGCTGGTGCTGGAGCGGCTGACGCCCGAGACGCTGACCGATCCGCAGGCCTTGCGCGCCGAGTGTGTGCAGATCGCGGCGCAGGGTCATGCGGACGACCGGGGGGAGTTCATCGCTGGGCTGATCGCCGTGGCCGTGCCGGTGCTGGATGGGCAGGGGCGGCCCAGGGCCGCGATCGCGGTGCATGCGCCGACGGCACGCATGTCGCTGGAACAGGCGCGCGAGAAGCTGCCGTTCCTGCATGCGGCGGCGGCGCGGATGCGCAGCTTGCTCTAGCGCAAGCAGCCGGGCGGCGCTTTCGTCGCAATGGACGAAGCACCGCCATGCCGCCGCGGACTAAGCTCCGGCGCATGTCGACTTACCTCGCCCTCGTTTGCGACCGGCTCTCCGATGACCTGTCAGGCCTGCAATTGCGCGCGATGCCGCGCCGCGCGCTGGCACCGTCCGAGGTGCGGGTGCGCATCCACGGCGCGGGCCTGAACTTCCCCGACCTGCTCATGGCCCGTGGCGGCTACCAGTTCAAGCCGGAGCTGCCGTTCGTGCCGGGCATGGAGGGCAGCGGCACGGTGCTCGAATGCGGTGCGCAGGTGTCGGGTTGGCAGCCTGGCGACGAGGTCTGCTTCAACGAAAAGACGGGCGCCCTGGCGCAGGAGATCGTGCTGCCCGCCACGGCGCTGCGGCGACGACCGGAACAGCTGGACCTGGACGAGGCCGCCTGCCACCACGTCACCGGCCTGACGGCCGTCGTCGCGCTGGAGGTGATCGGCAAACTGCAGCCGTCCGAACGCCTGCTGGTGCACGGGGCGAGGGGCGGTGTCGGCCATGCCTGCGCGCGGCTCGGCCAGCATCTGGGGGCCGAGGTGATCGCCACCGCCACCGATCCGCAGCAGATCGCGGCGCTGGCGGCGCTGGGCATTCACGCCATCGGTGCCAGGCCCGGCTTTCGGGACGCGGTCCTGCAGCACACCGACGGGCGCGGCGTCGACGTGGTCGTCGATCCGGTCGGCGGGGATGTCTTCGACGAATCCCTGCGGGCCGCGGCCTGGGGCGGCCGGCTGCTGGTGCTGGGATTCGCCAGCGGCCGCATCGCGACGCTGGCCACGAACCGGGCGCTGATCAAGGGCCTGGCCGTCTTCGGCGTGCGCGCCGGCGAATACCTGCGCCGCCATCCGCAGCAGCGCGCCGAGGTGTTCGCGCGCGTCGAAGCCCTGGCCAACCAGGGCGTGCTGCGGCCACTGATCGGCCGCACCTACGCGCTGGACGAAGCGGTGCAGGCGCTGCAGGCGTTGGAAGGCCGGGGGGTGGCCGGGAAGATCCTGGTGCGCACGGCCGACGCCTCGGCGGCGCCAGCGGCGGGCGGCCGGCTCTGATCGCGCGGCACTCCGTGCGTCGGCACACCGGGCCGGTTGCGCCGCCCCGGCGTGGTCGACGGCCCCACCGCGGGGATATCCTTGGCCGCATGACAGGGTTGCAGAAGCGGCGCTGCAGCGGTGGCGCTGCCCCCTCCAGGATGGTGGCCTCGGACCGTCCCGTCGGCAATGGCGTCGCGCCATCGCGGCGCACCATCCGGTGAGCGCCGCCCGATGACGGATCTCTCCGGCCAGATCGCTTCGGTCTCGCGGGCTCTGGCGGTGCTCAAGGCCTTCTCGGGCGACGAAAGCTTCGTCGCACTGGCCGAGCTGGCACGCCGCACGGGCATGCACAAACCCACGGTGCTGCGGCTCGCGCGCACCCTCGCTGCGGAGGGATTTCTCGTGTATCGCAACGATGGTGCCTGGCGGCTCGGCCCCTGCGCCGGCTCGCTCGGCGCGCGTTACCAGGCCCAGTTCGACGTCGACGCCATCATCGAACCGGAGCTGATGGCCCTGTCGGCCGCAACGGGCGAGAGCGCCTCCTTCTACGTCTACGAGGCCGACATCCGCAGCTGCCTGCTGCGCTTCGAAGGGCCCCGCGGCATCCGCCGCCACGTACGCTCCGGCGAAGTGCTGCCGTTGGACAGGGGGTCAGCTGGCCACGTGATCCTGGCTGCGCTCGGCAGAGCAGGTGCAGCCTACGACGAGATCCGGCGCAAAGGCTTCAGCGTGACGCGCGGTGAACGCAGTGCCGGCGCCGCCAGCATCTCGGCGGCCGTGCACGGTGCCAACCGCGCGGTGCTGGGCTCGCTCTGCGTGTCCGGGCCCGTCGAACGGCTCACCAAGGCACAGCTGCGTGCCCACGCACCGGCCCTGCTGCAGGCCGCGGCGCAGATCTCCTGGAAGCTGGGCGGCGTGTCCGTGGCAGCGTTGCGTTCGCGCTGGCATCCGGAATGAGGAGGGTGCGCGCGTTACGCCTGCCGTAACGGTGTTGGCGCACACGGCATGGCTTCCTACCATCGCCGCCACGGCCCCATGTTGCGGGCCCGGATCCCGGAGACATCCATGCCCACCAAGCGCGCCCTGCTCTGCGCCGCCCTTTGCGCCGGCCTCGCCACCTCTCTCACTCTGGCCCAGCCGGCCTCCTATCCCAACAAGACCATCCGCGTCATCGTGCCGTTCGCCGCGGGCGGTCCGGCCGACGTCGTCGCCCGCGAGATGGCGCAGGCGCTGGGCCAGGAGCTCGGCCAGGGCGTGGTGGTCGAGAACATGGGTGGCGGGGCCGGCGTGCCGGCCACCAACACGGTGGCGCGGTCGCCGGCCGACGGCCACACGCTGCTGTTCGCGGCATCGGGCAACGTCGTCATCCAGCCGCTGCTGAGCAGCAAGCGCGTGGACATCCTGACCCAGCTGTCGCCCGTGGCGATGGTGACCACCAGCCCGCATGTGCTGGTCGTGTCGAGCAAGCTGCCGGTGAAGACGGTCAAGGAGTTCACCGACTACGCCAAGGCGAACCCTGGCAGCGTGAACTTCGCATCGGCCGGCGTGGGCGGCCTGGCCCATCTCGCCTCCGAACTGTTCATGCGGGCCGCCGGCATCGAGGCCCGCCACATCGCCTACAAGGGCTCGTCGCAGGCCATGACGGACCTGGCGTCGGGCCAGGTCCAGGCCATGTTCAGCAGCCTGCCTTCGATGAAGGGCATGGTCGACAAGGGCCTGCTGCGCGTGATCGGGGTCAGCGCCGCCTCGCCCTCGCCAGCGTACAAGGACATCCCGCTGATCAAGCAGGCCGGCGTGCCCGGCTTCGAGTACCAAACCTGGTACGGCATCTACGGCCCGGCCGGCCTGCCGACGGCTGTGACCACCCGGTTGGGCAGTGCGCTGGCCAAGCTGGCGGCGAACAAGGATTTCGAGAATCGCTTGCGCGAGCAGGGCGTGGACCTGCACCTGAGTTCGCCGCAGGAACTGGCGGACCGCACGCGCGCGGAAAGCGCCGAATGGGACAAGGTGATCCGTGCGGCCAACATCCAGCTGAACTGACGGCAGCCCATGATCATCGACTGCCACGGCCACTACACGACCGCGCCCAAGGCCCTGGGTGACTACCGTCAGCGCCAGAAAGCCCGCCTGGCCGAGCCCGGCGCACCGGCGCTGGCGCCGGACGTGCGCATCAGCGACGACGAGATCCGCGACAGCCTGGAGCCCAACCAGCTGGCGACGCAGCGCGGGCGCGGCGTGGACATGACCGTGCTCTCGCCCATGGCCAGCGCCATGGCGCACCATGTGGGCAACGAAGAGACGAGCCGGCACTGGACCCAGGCCTGCAACGACCTGGTGCACCGCGTGACGCAGCTCTACCCGCGCGCCTTTGCGGGTGTCTGCCAGCTGCCGCAGTCGCCGCGCACGGGACTCTCGGCCAGCGTCGCGGAACTGGAACGCTGCGTCACCGAGCTGGGCTTCGTCGGCTGCAACATCAACCCCGACCCCACCGACGGCATGTGGACCGACCCGCCGATGACCGACCGGCACTGGTACCCGCTGTACGAGAAGATGGTGGAACTCGACGTGCCCGGCATGGTGCACGTGAGCTGCTCGTGCAACCCGAACTTCCACCACACCGGTGCCCACTACCTGAACGCCGATACGGCCGTGTTCATGCAGCTCGTGCTGTCGGACGTGTTCAAGGACTTCCCGGGACTGCGCCTGGTGATCCCGCATGGCGGTGGTGCCGTGCCTTACCACTGGGGCCGCTACCGGGGGCTGGCGCAGCAACTGGGCCGCCCGCCCATGGAGGAGCTGCTGCGCAACGTGTTCTTCGACACCTGCGTCTACCACCAACCCGGCGTCGATCTGCTGCTGGAGGTGGTTCCGGTGGAAAACGTGCTGTTCGCCTCGGAGATCCACGGTGCCGTCAAAGGGGTGGACCCCCGGACCGGGTTCCACTACGACGACACCCGCCGCTACGTGGACGCCGTGCAGGGCCTGGGGCCGCGCGATCTGCACAGCGTGTTCGAAGGCAATGCGCGGCGCGTCTATCCGCGGCTGGACGCGTTGCTGAGGTCTCAGGGGCGCTGAGGAACATCAGAGCGCCGTGAAGCGCATCGCCTACTGGGCCATGCCTGCGCGCGACTCGGCCAGCATCTGGGGGCCGAGGTGATCGCTACCGCGACGGATCCGCAGCAGATCGCGGCGCTGGCGGCGCTGGGCATCCGCACGCTCGGTGCCAGGCCGGAGGGCGGATGGAAGGGCGGCGCGACACACGCCAGCAGCCACGCGTCGGCGGTCGCTACCAGCGGTGTGGCTCAGATGCCCGCGTACCACTCGTAGCCCCGGTCCTCCCAGAATCCGCCCTTGCCACCCCACAGGCCGCTGTACGCATCGACGACCTCGATGCGCATCAGGTACTTCGCCTGCTTGTAGCCGAGCTGCCGCTCCACCCGCAGCCGCAGCGGCGCCCCGTGGGCCACCGGCAGGTCCTTGCCGTTCATGCCGTAGGCCAGGATGGTCTGCGGGTGGTAGGCGTCGACGAGGTCGATGCTCTCGTAGTAACGGCCGCTGCCGTCCAGCGTGCGCTCCAGCTCGTCCGCGCAGTGGAAGACGACATAGCGCGCGCCCGGCCTCACGCCTGCAGCGTCGAGCACAAGGCCGAGCGGCACGCCCTGCCATTGGCCGATGGCGCTCCAGCCCTCGACACAGTCGTGTCGGGTGATCTGCGTGCGGGACGCGAAACGCCGCAGATCGGCCAGGGACAGGCGCTGCGGGCGCTGCACCAGGCCGTCCACCTGCAAGCGCCAGTCCGCGAAGCCATGCTCCAGCAGACGCGCGTAGGCGTCGGAGTCCGGCATCTGCGTGCCGTTGGCACGGAACACCGGCGAGAGGTCGGCTTCGCTGAATTCCTGCGCCAGGGCCTGCCGGCCGAACAGCAGGCGCTGGCCACGCAAGGTCAGCTTCTCCGTCTGCCGCAGCACACCGTCCACCTGCGCGTTCTGGGCGAGGCCATCGCAGCCCGCGAGTGCCATGGTGCCCACACCGGCGGTCAGACCCATCAGCAGGCGGCGGCGGCGAGAGAATTGGGTTGGCTTCATCATGGCTTGTCTCCATCGACCGTGATCGCGTAGCGGCCGCTGAGCATGGACCGCAGGTTGTTCCAGAACCCCGAGGCGACAACCATCGCCACGTGGACGGCGACGAACAGCACGAGCAGCGAGGCGCTGATGAAGTGCAGGCTGCGCGCGGAGGCCCGGCCGCCGAACAGGTCGGCCAGGAACGGGAAGGCTGCGTCGAGGCCGGGCGACATCGTGAGTCCGGTGAGCACCATCATGGGCAGCAGCCCGAAGACCACCCCGAGGTAGCTGAGCTTTTGCAGCGCGTTGTAGCGCCGCGCGGCCTCGCCCCGGGCAAAGCGCAGGCGCGCGTGGTCGCGGATCTCCTGCCACAGGTGGCCCGGCGCCAGTTGGTCGCGGCTGGGCAGCAGATCGCGCCGAAAGTGCCGCTGCCAGAACCCGTGCAGCAGATAGACCAGCCCGTTGACCACCAGCAGCCAGGCGAAGAAGAAGTGCCAGCGCCGGCCAGCCCCCAGGTCGTGGTAGGACGGCACCGTGAGCCAGGCCGGGAAGGCCCGCGCGGTCGCCGCGCCGTTCTCGTCGGAGACGCCGAGCACGCCCGTGGTCTCGATGCGCAGCGGGCCGATCTCGAGGAAGCCCTGCGCGGCACCGCCCTGCGGCTCGGCACCGATGGCGATCCACGCGGCGTCCGCATCGGCACCGGACCGGCCCCAATACAGCCGTGGGTGCGCGTTGAAGATCTGCAGGCCGCTCATCAGCAGCAGAGACAGGCACACCATGTTGAGCCAGTGGGTGATGCGCACGGTCAGCGCATGCCGCCGGATGAGCTGGCGCCGCGCCGGCCGCGTGTGCGCCGCGGTGGTGGATTTGGGTGGAAGATGCATGGCACTCGCCCGGATGGCGTGCGTCCTACGGACGCCCCGCGCGACGCGTCCGGATCATCCGGAGCTGCACCGCGGCGCAGGGGTCGAGTGCGCCATGCCGCACGAAGCCGTACAGGCCGGCGGCGACCGGCACCAGGCTGATGGCGGCGTGCATGGCGCCCAGGAGTGAAAGAGGCGACGTCATGACAGTCCATGCATCGGGTGGGTTGGAAATTGCGCTGCAGCGCACCTTGGCCGGCCCATGCGCTCACATCGGCGGCACGACGCCGTTCTTGCCCACGATCACCTGGCCGGAACGGATGGCACCGTTCGCGGCCTTCTCGGCAGACACGAAGACGACGGCGCCGGGCTTGAGATCCTCGGCCGTGGCCGGCGCCAGCGTGACGACCGGCGTGTCCTGCTGGATGGAGATCTTCTTGTCCCGGCCGTGGTAGCTGACGGTCACCACGCTACCCTGCACCGACTTGACCGCATCGGCCACGGTGGCGTTGGTCATGGAGCTGTTGGGTTGCAGGTCCCAGCCGAAGCTGCCTTCGCCGACGCCCTTCATCTGCGGCGGGAAGATCAGCACTTCGAGCGCGCCATCACCCCCCTCCGACCTGGGCAGCGAGGCGATGCCGACGTAGTCGCCCGGTTTGATGTCGTTCACGCTGGCCTTGGCGACTGCAGCGACCGACCAGCCGGGCTGGAGCGCGATGCTGACGGTGTTGCCTTCGCGCGCCTTGACCTGCAGTTGCTCGCCGGCCAGCGCCACGACGGTGCCGCGCACGCGGAGCTTCTGCGCGGCCGGCTCGGCGGCGACGGCGCTGCCGAGGCTGGCGAAGGTGCCGACGGCGAGCAGCGCGGCGACGAGCCCGCGGTGGAGGGACTTGGTATGGCGTGCGATGTGCATGGGTGTTCTCCTGTGCGACCGGGGTCGCGGATGGGTAGGGCGCGGTGCTGCTCGGCCATGGCGTCGATGGCACCGCGATGCGGTGAAGCAGGTCTGCATCACCGTGCTTCCCACTGTAGGGAACGCCCTTTAGCGGACGCTGAGGAGTTTCTTAGCCCGGCGTGAGCCGAAGGTCAGCCGGCAGACTCGAGCCGCGCGATGAGACCGCTGCGGTCGTCCCGGTTGTGCAGGCTCAGCGTCAGGCCGCAGCGCTGCGCGGCCGCCTGTGCGATGGCCAGGCCCAGGCCGCTGCCGCCCGGGGCGCTGCCCGGCACGCGGTAGAAGCGGTCGAACACCCGGCCCAGCAGTTCGGGGGCGATGCCGGGGCCGGTGTCGACCACCTCCACCACGGTGCGGCCCGGTGTGTGCACCAGGCGCACGTCCACCACGCCACCTTCGGGCGTGTAGCGCAGCGCGTTCTCGATGAGGTTGTCCAGCGCGCTGCGCAGGTCGCCG
>NZ_VEDO01000090.1 GCF_007677875.1 Variovorax boronicumulans
GACGGCCTGCACCTCGGGGTGGGGGGTGTTGGGGGTGTGGGGGAGGATGGGGATTTGGGAGAGGGGGGTGAAGGAGATGGGGGTGATGAGGATGGAGGAGATGAAGGGGAAGGGGGGGGTGATGGGGAAGGAGGGGGAGAAGTGGGGGGGGATGTAGGAGGGGAGGTAGATGAAGTAAAGGGATGGGGAGGGAGAGGAGGGTGGTGATGGGGGGGTAGTTGAGGGTGGGGAGGTAGGGGGGGAAGTAGAGGTGGTGGTGGGTGAGGAAGAGGTAGTTGGTGAAGTTGAGGGTGAGGTG
>NZ_VEDO01000091.1 GCF_007677875.1 Variovorax boronicumulans
CTCCCACATGACTTCCCCCCTCACCAGCCACTACTTCATCCCCTCCCTCCCCATCACCATCCCCTCCCACATCCTCCCCCTCCCCACCAACCTCCCCCATCCCCACCCCAATCCCCCCGTTCCCCCCCCTCATCACACCATTCCCCCCCCTCACATTCAACCCTTCCTACATCTCTCCCTCCTCTTCCTCCTCGCGTGTATACCAACCCCCCCCCCCCCGCCAACACCCCTGTCCAGATCAACGACCTCCACCACTCCCTCCCCGCCACCGCCATCTACCTCACGCACCACCAGG
>NZ_VEDO01000092.1 GCF_007677875.1 Variovorax boronicumulans
GAGCGGGAAGGAGGAGTAGAGGGGTTGGAGGATCAGGCCGAGGAGGGCGAGTGGAGCGGGGAGGGGGATGGAGAGGGGCAGGAGGAGGAGGAGGAGGATGGGGAGGAGAGGGGGGGAGAGGATGAGGAGGAGGGTGAGGGGTTGGTGGGGGAGGGTGAGAAGGAATTGGGGGGTGATGTGGGGAAGGAGGAAGGGAGGGAAGGGATGAAGAGGTTGGAGGGATCGGGGAGGAGGAAGAGGATGAGGTTGAAGGGGAGGGGGAGGAGGATGGGGTTGGGGGGGGGGGTGGTGGGGG
>NZ_VEDO01000093.1 GCF_007677875.1 Variovorax boronicumulans
GGAGTGGGGGGGGGGGGGAAGGTGGGGGTTTGTGAAGTGAGTGATTGGAGTTGTTGGAGGTGAGTGAAGGGAGGGAAGGGTGGGAGTTGTGGAATGGGGGGAGGGGGGGAGGAGGGGAGGTTGGGGGGAGGGGGAGGGGAGGGAGGAGGGGGAGAAGGTGGGGAGTTAGGTGGGGGGGGGGGAGGCGGTGGAGGTGGGGGTGTGGATGGGGGGCGGATGTTGGGAGAGCGGGGTGGGTATGGGCCCTCGGGGTTGATCTGGGGGGGGGGAATGAGCGGTTTGGAGGGGGG
>NZ_VEDO01000094.1 GCF_007677875.1 Variovorax boronicumulans
TCCCCCCCCCACCCCCCCCCCACCCTCACCACCCCCACCTCCCCCCACAACCCCACCAACATTTTCCCCACCCTCTCCCTCTCCACCCCGCCCTCCTCCATGAAGATCACCCCGTCCCTCACCTTCCCCCCCAACTTCATCTCCTCCCTCACCATCACCACCCTCACCTTCACCTCCCCCACCCCACCTTCCACAACCTCCCCCTCTTCCCCACCATCACCCTGCTCCACAACCTCCTCATCCCCCGCTTCTCCCCCGCCCACCCCCTCCGCCCCCCCCCCCCCCCCCC
>NZ_VEDO01000095.1 GCF_007677875.1 Variovorax boronicumulans
GAGGAGGCGGGGGTGGTGGGGGGGGGGGCGGGGGGGCGTAGGGTGGGGGGGGAAGTGGAAGAGATGGAGAGGGGTTTTGAGGAGGTGGGGATTGGAGAGGAGGAGATGGAGGGCGGGGTGGAGGTGGTGTGGGAGGGAGTGGTCGGGGTTGGATGGGTGGAGGGTGGGGGGGAGGAGAGGGAGGTTGAAGGGGGGGAGTTGGAGGAGGTTGGGTAGGCTGGGGGTCGTGTGGTGGGTAGTGGAATAGATGGTGTAGGGGAGAAGGGGAGGGGGTGGTGGCTTGTTGTG
>NZ_VEDO01000096.1 GCF_007677875.1 Variovorax boronicumulans
TGGTGGGGGGAGGGGGGGGGCAGGGGGGGATTGGGGGGGAGGGGTGGGGGGAGGGAGATGGGGGTGGGTGTGTGGTGGAGCGAGTGGGGGGGGTGTATGGGGTGGTGGAGGAGGGGTGGGCCTGGGCCGGCTACTACATCGCGGTCGGGGGGGAGAAGATGTTGGTGGAGAAGGGGAGGATGGTGGGGAGGATGGGGGTGTTGATGGAGGGGTTGGGGTTGAGGGGGGTGATGGAGAAGGTGGGGGCGTGGAGGATGAGGGAGGGGGAGGGGGAGGGGGAGGTGGT
>NZ_VEDO01000097.1 GCF_007677875.1 Variovorax boronicumulans
GGGAGGGGAGGAGAGGGGGGGAGAAGGGGTGGGGGTGGACGGTGAGGTTGAGGAGGTGGTTGGGGGGGATGGAGTAGGGAGAGAGGGGGGTGGTGTAGATGGGGAGGGTGAGGGGGGTTGGGTTGAAGGGGATTTTGAAAAGGTTGTAGGAGGGGGTGGTGGAAGGGGGAAAGGGGAAGAAAGTGGGTTTGGTTGGGTGGATGGGGAAGGTGGTGAGGATGGTGAAGGGGATGCTCAGAGAGGAGGGGATGTGGGATGGGTGGAAGGAGGAAAGGGGGGATGCAAA
>NZ_VEDO01000098.1 GCF_007677875.1 Variovorax boronicumulans
CCCCCCCCCCCCACCCCCTCCATCCCCCCCCCACCCATCACCCCATCCAACCCCTTCCCCCCCACCTACTTCCCCACCCCCTCCCTCAACCTCACTTCCACCTTCTTCTCCCCCACTTCCCTTTCCACCTCCACCACCAACTTCTCCACCACCCCCACCATCATCCTCTCCTCCACCCCCCCGCGCACCGCCACCCCCACCGCCCACACCCTCATCCCCACCAACAAGCTGCCACTCCACAAAGCGTGCCAACTCCGCAGGACCAGGGCCCCCAAACGTCCAT
>NZ_VEDO01000099.1 GCF_007677875.1 Variovorax boronicumulans
CCAACGTACCGCCCGCCATCCACCTCCCCCCCCACCATCCCCTCCACCACCCCCATCATCTCGCTCACCTTCCCCCAACCCCCCCTCCTCTCACATCCCCATCCCCCTCGTCCCCCTGCTCCCCGAACTCCAATTCCAAACTCAACATCTCCTCCCCCAGCCCCACATCTTCACGCTTCACCCCCTCCTTCTCCTCCCCAACCCATCCCACCTCTTCCCGCTCTCTCCCCACCACTTCCCCATCCCACCCCCACACCTCGCCCACCATCCCCAGCCGTTCG
>NZ_VEDO01000009.1 GCF_007677875.1 Variovorax boronicumulans
TACGCTCGGACAAGCGCAATGAGTCAGATGTTGAAGCGCGAGGTTCCCCGCGCAGCCCATGGCACTGGGCTCCTCGGCAGGGGCACAGGGGGAAGTCCCACACAGGCCATCGCTGCGCTCGGCCTGGGGCTCGGGCCGTCGCTGCGCTAGGCCTGGGTGCGTGCGGGTCGGGAGTTGGCGATGCCGCATTTCAGAAGCCCATCTTCTTTTTCATCTCCTGGTCCACCCACATGCGTGCATAGATCGGCCCCGGCCGCGCCGCACCGGCGAACAACTCCCCGTCGTAGTTCTTCACCCAGGGCCACCAGGCCGCGTAGTAGTACGGCGTGGGCATGAAGATGTACGGCGCGCCGGCCAGGATGTCGCGCGTGGCCTGCTTGATCCTGGCCTGGCGCGCGGGCTCGTCGCGCTCGGCGTAGATGGCGTCCATCTGCGCATCGAACTTCGGGTCGGCCCACTGCGCGGCATTCCAGGTCTGGCCCGTCAGGAAGTTCTTGCGCAGCGAGGTCGTCGGGTTGGTGAAGCCGTTGCTCATGTAGTAGCCCGGCGCATTGGTCTTGGAGGTCATGGCCGACAGGAAGGGCGCGTACTCCATGGACTGGATCTCCATGCGCACGTTGACCTTCTGCAGGTAGCCGGCGATCAGTTGCAAGAGTTCCATGCTGTTGGGCTCGCAGGCGCAGACCTGCACCTTGAAGCTGAAGCCCTTGGCATGGCCGGCCTCAGCCAGCAGCTTCTTCGCACCCTCGACGTCGTAGGTGAAAAGCTGCTTGACCTCGGGCGGCATGGCCGACAAAGGCTCGTAGTAGCCCTCGAAGGCCGGGCTCATCGGGAAGCTGAACAGCTCGGCGTTGCCGCCGTAGAACTGCTGGACCACCTCCTGCTTGTTGACGGCCATGTTCAGCGCGCGCCGCACGCGGATGTCGTCGAAGGGCTTCTGGTCCACGCGCATGGCCAGATAGTTGGCGCTGGTGGCCAGGAAGCGCTTCCACTTCAGCGCCGGTGCGTTCTTCTTGAGCTCGTCCACCGAGGTCCAGCGGATCGTCTCCAGGATGTCCAGCCGCGCCGTGCGCAACGCCGTCAGCTGCGAGGACTCGTCCTTGATCGTGCGGTAGGTGATGCCGTCGACGAAGGGCAGCTGCCAGGCCTGGCCGCCGATGCTCTCCTTGTCCCAGTAAAGCGGGTTCCTGACGTAGGTGTTGGCATTGCCTGCCACGAAGTTGCTGAGCAGGAAGGGCCCCGTGCCGTTGGCCTTGCGCCAGTCGCCGGCGCCGGCCTCCACCACCTCGCGCGGCACCACGCTGGAGTAGTAGCCCCAGCCCCAGCGGTAGTCCCATTCGGCATTGAAGCTCTTGAAGCGGAACACCACGGTGTGCCTGTCCGTCGCCTCGACCGCGGCTATGTGGTCGAAGTAGGTCGGGATCTTCTTGGGGCTCTTGTCCTGGCGGTTGTAGGAATAGACCACGTCGTCGGCCACGAGCTCGCGCTCGGCCATCACGCCTTCCTTGGCCGGGAACTTGATGCCCTTGCGCAGCTTGACGGTGAGCGTGAGCGGATCGGTCCAGGTCCAGCTCTCGGCCAGTTCTCCGCGCATGGCCTCGGCCGGCACCCAGGCGTCGGCCGCGAAGGCCTGCTTGCCGCCGTTGCGCTGCGCCTTGGACAGGTCGGCGGCGAACAGCTGCTCGTACATCTGGCCGGCGTCGTGGTTGAACTTCCAGTTCCAGTCCGCGCCGTCCCACGACAACGCGGTGCGCGTGACGTAGACCGTGCCCACGTTGAGCGTGCCGCCGTACTGCGGTTTGGCGGGGGCCTGGGCGAATGCCGCGCCGGCGGCAAGCCACGCCAAGCCGGCGATGGTGCGCAAGGGGGTCATGCTGTCTCCTTCTCGTGGCGGGTCGTGCGCCCTGCGATGGCGCCGTGCTGCGTCAGAAACCCATCTTCTTCTTGAGCTCCTGGTCGACCCAGATGCGCGCATGGATGGGGCCGGGCCGCTCCGCGCCCGCGCGCAGCTCGCCGTTGTAGTTCTTGACCCAGGGCCACCAGGCCGTGTAGCGGTAGGGGGTGGGCAGCCAGATGTGCGGGGCCTTGTCGAGGATCTCGCGGGTCATGCCGCGCAGCATCTGCTGGCGCTTGGCCTCGTCGGGCTCGGCCAGCATGGCATCGATCTGCCTGTCGAATGCCGGGTCGCTGTACTGCGAGGGGTTCCAGGTCTGGCCCGTGGCGAAGGTCTTGCGCAGCGCTGTGGTCGGGTTGGTGGCGGCCAGGTTCACGAAGTAGCCCGGCGCGTTGGTCTTGGTGGTCATGGCCGACAGATAGGCCGGGTACTCCATGACCTGGATCTCCATCTTCACGTTGACCTTGGCCAGCTGGGCCGCGATTAGCGAGAGCAGATCGTTGTCCAGGCTGCCCGAATGGGTCTGCACCTTGAACGTGAAGCCCTTGGCCAGGCCCGCCTCCGCCAGCAGCTTCTTCGCCTGCTCGGGGTCGTGGTTGAACAGCGCCTGGATGCTGGCCGGCATGGACGACACGGGCTCGTGGTACGGCCCGTACGAGGGATGCATGGGATAGGACATCAACTCGGCGTTGCCGCCGTAGAACGACTTCATGATCTGCGTGCGGTCGATCGCCATGTTCAGCGCACGCCGCACGCGGATGTCGTCGAAGGGCTTGGTGTCCACGCGCAGCGCCAGCACCGGGCCGTTGACGGCCAGGTAGCGGCTCCACTGCAGCTGTGGCGCGCTCTTCTTCAGTTCGTCCACGGCCGTCCAGCCCACCACCTCAAGCAGGTCCAGCCGGCCCGTGCGCAGCGCCGTGATGTAGGTCGACTCGTCCTTGATCAGCCGGTAGTTGATGGTGTCGACGAAGGGCAGCTTGTACTTCTGGCCGCCGATGGTTTCGCTGTCCCAGTAGTTGGCGTTCTTCGTGAAGGTGACGGCGTTGCCCTGCACGTAGTTGCTGATGCCGAAGGGCCCGGTGCCGTTGGCCTTGCGCCAATCCTTGGCGCCGGCTTCCACGACCTCCTTGGGCACGATGGCCGAGTAGTAGCCCCAGCCGAAGCGGTAATCCCACTCGGCATGGAAGGCCTTGAACGTGAAGACCACGGTGCTGGCGTCCGTGGCCTCCACCTTCTCGATGTGGTCGAAGTAGTTGGGAATCTTCTTGGCGCTCTGCTCGTAGCGGTTGTAGCTGTAGACCACGTCCTGCGCGGTGAGCTCGCGCGCGGCCATGACGCCGTCCTTGGCCGGGAACATCACGCCCTTGCGCAGCTTGATCGCCACGCGGCGCGGGTTGTCCAGCATCTTCCAGCTCTCGGCCAGCTCGCCGCGGATCGCGTCGCTGGGCAGGAAGGCGTCGATCGTGAAGTCGTAGGGGCCGCCGTTGCGCTTGGCCTTGGACAGGTCGGCCGCGAACAGGGACTCGTAGGTGAGGCCCATGTCGTGGTTGAACTTCCAGGTCCAGTCGGCGCTGTCGAAGGACAGCGGCGGCACGGTCAGGAAGATGGTACCGATGTTGATGGTGCCGCCGTACTGCGGCTTGGCGGGGGCCTGAGCGAGAGCCGAGGCTGCCGCCAGCGCGGCCACGAGAACACCGGCGAACCTGCGGGATGCGGTCATGCTGTCTCCTTCTTTTTTGCTTTGGGGCTGCGTCTCAGCGCGTTCCGCGCATGCGGGGGTCCAGCAGATCGCGCAGCGCGTCGCCGAACACGTTGGTGGCGTACACCACGGCGGTCAGGCACAGGCCCGGTGCAAGCGCCAGCCACGGGCCTTCGAACATGAAGGTGCGCCCACTGCCCGACAGCATCGAACCCCAGGTCGGTGCCGGCGGCGGCACGCCCAGGCCCAGGAAAGACAGGCCCGACTCGGCCAGGATGGCCGTGCCCACGCGCGTGGTGAACAGCACGATGATGGGCGGCATCACGTTGGGCAGCACGTGGCGCCACAGGATGCGCGGGGTCGAGGCGCCGAGCGACTGCGCGGCGTGCACATAGGTGTTCTCGCGCACCGAGATCACGGCCGAGCGCACGATGCGCGAGCCCGCGATGCCCAGCAGCACGCCCAGCGTGACGATGATCTGGGGCATGCCCGGGCCCAGCACCGAGACCACCACGATCAGCACGACGAGGTCCGGGAAGCTCATCCAGGCGTCGACGAAGCGCTGCATGAACATGTCGAGCTTGCCGCCGAAGTAGCCGCTCACGATGCCCAGCACGGCCGAGATCACGGTGGCCAGCAGCGCGGCCGCACAACCGATGATGACCGACAGCTGCGCGCCGTAAATGCAGCGCGACAGCAGGTCGCGGCCCAGGTTGTCGGTGCCGAACCAATGGGCCGCACTCGGCGGCTTGAGACGCTCCGCCGGCGAGATGTCGTTGAAGCCGTGCGGCGCGATGAAGTCCGCGAACACGCCGCAGAACAGGAAAAACAGCAGCAGCGCGCCGCCGGCTGCGCCGAGCGGCTTCTCGCGGACGAGGCGACGCAGGAAGGCGATCACGCCACCGGTGACCGGAGCCGGGGCCGCAGCGGGAAGGGTCGTGGCTGTCGTCATGCTCAACGGTTCCTGACTTTGGGATCGAGCAGGCCGTAGCTCAGGTCGACCAGGAGATTGATGACCAGCACCGCCACGCCGACGATCAGGAACACACCGGTGACGATGGGGTAGTCGCGCTGGCTCACGGCCTCGAGCAGCAGCATGCCCATGCCGGGGATCACGAAGATCTGCTCGATGATCACGGCCCCGCCCAGCAGCAGCGGCGCCTGCAGGCCGATCAGCGTGACCACCGGGATCAGCGCGTTGCGCAGCGCATGCCGCAGCACGATCACACGCTCGCCGAGGCCCTTGGCCTGCGCGGTGCGGATGTAGTCCTGGCGCAGCACCTCCAGCATCATGGTGCGCGTCATGCGCATGGTGATGGCCGACAGCGAGGTGCCGAGCACGATACCGGGCACCAGCATCTGCTGCAGGTTCTTCCAGGGGTCGGCGAAGAAGCCCACGTAGTCGATGGGCGGCGACCAGCCCCACCAGATCGAGGGGAAGACCACGACCATGGTGCCGAGCCAGAAGCTGGGCACGGCCAGCAGAAGGATGGAGAAGGAGCGCGCGGCGTAGTCGCCGGCCGTGTCCTGGCGCATCGCCGAGTAGATGCCGATGGGCAGCGCCATGGACAGCGAGACCACCAGCGCGATCAGGCCGAGCTCCATGGTCACGGGCAGGCGGTGGCCGATCTGCTCGGCCACCGACGTGCCCTGCCACAGCGAGGTGCCCAGGTCGCCATGGAACACGATGGCGCGCACCCAGAGCAGGTACTGGCGCCACATCGGCTGGTTCAGGCCCAGTGCGGCGACGAGTTGCTCGCGGCTCTTGGGTTCGGCCGAGATGTCGTTGTTGCTGAGCATGAGGTCGACCACATCGCCCGGGATGAGCCGGATCGAGATGAAGACGATCAGGCTGGCGATGACCAGGGTCGGCAGCAGCGACAGCAGGCGGCGGGCGACGTAGGCGTGCATGGATCAGACCCGCCCACCATCCGCGCAAGCGGCCAGGGAACATCGTTGGCGAAGCGTCACGGGTGATCGCATGGGTCTCCTTGATGTCATTGCGCCAGCTGCGGCAGCGGCTGTGCCGCGGGCGTTCCGGTGCGGGCAGTCTAGTGACGGATCCCCCGAATTGGAACGTGGGGTATGCCCCAACCTTGGAATGTCTCTTGTACGACAAGCCCTACTGATGCTTGGGTTTAGAAAATGCGGTTTCACACGGTTGCAGAACGCACACAGGAGGCAGGCATGTCACTCTTCGCACTCGACGGCAAGGTCGCCGTCATCACCGGCTCATCGCGCGGCATCGGCCGGGCCATCGCCGAGCGCATGGCGGAACAGGGCGCGCGCGTGGTCATCTCCTCGCGCAAGGCTGGACCCTGCGACGAGGTGGCGGCCGCGATCAACGCGCGCCACGGCGCGGGCCGCGCGATCGCGGTGCCGGCCAACATTTCTTCCAAGGACGACCTCAAGCACCTCGTGGATGAAACGAACCGCCAACTCGGCGCCATCGACATCCTGGTGTGCAATGCCGCATCAAACCCCTACTACGGGCCCATGGCAGGGATCACGGACGATCAGTTCCGCAAGGTGCTGGAGAACAACGTGATCGCCAACCACTGGCTGATCGGCTTCGTCGCGCCGCAGATGGTCGAGCGCAAAGACGGCGCCATCGTCATCGTCTCGTCCATCGGCGGGCTGCGCGGCTCACCCGTGATCGGCGCCTACAACATCTCCAAGGCAGCGGACTTCCAGCTGGCGCGCAACCTCGCCGTGGAGTACGGGCCGCACAACGTGCGCGTGAACTGCATCGCGCCCGGCCTGATCCGCACCGACTTCGCACGCGCGCTCTGGGAGAACCCGGACACGCTGGCCAAGGCCACGTCCACCGCGCCGTTGCGGCGCATCGGCGAGCCCGACGAGATCGCGGGCGCGGCCATGTTCCTGGCCTCGAAAGCCGGTTCCTTCATGACCGGCCAGGCCATCGTGGTCGACGGCGGCGTGACGATATGAACCCACCCCGTTTGGATTTCTCACTGCGTGTAGAAATCCCATCCCCCCTCGAGGGGGCGCCGCCAGCGGCCTGGCTGAGCCAGTTCCGCGGCGTCTGCTGGCATGGCCTGCTCCGCGGCCTTTGGAGCAGCGGCTGGCGAGCCGGCTTCGTGTCCTGCACATGGCGCGCCAGCGCCGAGGAGAACTGAGATGACGACGAACAGCGAAGAAGCACTTGCCGGCTTTCGCGCCGAGACGCGCGCCTGGCTCGAGGCCAACTGCCCGCCCGAGATGCGCCAGCCCGTTGCGAGCGAGGACGACATCTGCTGGGGTGGCCGCAACGCCAGCTTCAGCAGCGAGGCCCAGCGCCTGTGGCTCGAGCGCATGGCTGCGCGCGGCTGGACCGTGCCAACCTGGCCGCGCGACTGCGGCGGCGGCGGGCTCTCGCCGGAACAGGCCAAGGTGCTCGCGCAGGAGATGCGCGCGCTGGGCTGCCGGCCGCCGCTGTCGAGCTTCGGCATCTGGATGCTGGGGCCGGCGCTGCTCAAGTTCGGCACCGAGGCGCAGAAGCTGGAGCACCTGCCGCCGATTGCGCGCGGCGAGATCCGCTGGTGCCAGGGCTATTCCGAGCCCGGCGCGGGCTCGGACCTGGCGTCGCTGCAGACGCGCGCCGAAGACCGCGGCGACCACTTCATCGTCAACGGCCAGAAGATCTGGACTTCGTACGCCGACCAGGCCGACTGGATCTTCTGCCTGGTGCGCACCGATCCCAAGGCCAGCAAGCACACCGGCATCAGCTTCGTGCTGTTCGACATGGCGAGCGAGGGGGTTTCGACCCGGCCCATCCTGCTGATCTCGGGCAAGTCGCCGTTCTGCGAAACCTTCTTCGACAACGTGCGTGTGGACAAGCGCAACCTGGTCGGCCAGGCCGGCGCCGGCTGGACGGTCGCCAAGTACCTGTTGACGCACGAGCGCGAGATGATCAGCGCGATCGGCGACCGCGCCGCGCCCACGCCGCTGGGCAGCACGGCGCTGCAGCAGGTCGGCGCGGACGCGCAAGGGCGGCTGGCAGACCCTGTGCTGCGCTCGCAGATCGCCGAATTCGAGGTAGACGAGGCAGCCTTCCGCGCCCTGCTCGCACGCTCCGGCGAGATGGCACGCGCAGGCCAGGCACACCCGGCCTTCTCCTCGGTGCTCAAGTACTACGGCGCCGAACTCAACAAGCGCCGCCACGAACTGCTGATGGCCGCCGGTGGCAGCGACGCGCTGGAATGGGAGAGCGCGCGCTCGCAGCAGGGCCATGCGGCACGCGCCTGGCTGCGCACCAAGGGCAATTCCATCGAGGGCGGCACCAGCGAGGTGCAGCTCAACGTGGTCGCCAAACGCATCCTCGAACTGCCCGGAGCGTGAGAGCTTGTCAAGGAATGCCTTGAACTCACGCAAGACCCCGATGAACGCCATCTCCGACTTCAGCACTGGCGCGCGGGGGTCTTGCCCTGCGGGCCGGGGCGCCCACAGGCGCCGGGCGGCGTTGCGCCGCTGGCCCGTATCCCAATACGGGCTGTGCGGCGCGCCTTGCCCGACACGCGCGGGCGCCCCGTCGCGAGTCCAATCCATTCCTTCACAAGCTCTGATCCCATGCCCTACCTCCCCACACAGGAACAGACCATGTTGCGCGACAGCGCGCGCGCCTTCCTGTCCGAACAGGCGCCCGTAGCGCAGCTGCGCACGCTTCGTGCACAGACCACGGGCGATGGCTTCGACCGCGCGCTGTGGCAGCGCTTCGCCGGCCTGGGCTTCACTGGCCTGCTGACGCCCGAGGCGCAGGGCGGCCTGGGCCTGGGCCATGTCGACGCCGGCCTGGTGATGCAGGAGATCGGCCGGCACCTGAGCGTGCTGCCCTTCTCGGCCTCCGCCGTGGTGGCGGCCAGCGCGATCCGCGCCGCGGGCAGCGAGGCCCAGTGCGCCGCGCTGCTGCCGGCGATCGCGAGCGGCGAGCGCATCGCGGCGCTGGCCGTGGACGAGCGCAGCAAGCACGATCCGCAGCAGATCGCGCTGAGCGCGCGGCGTGAAGGCGACGGCTGGGTGCTGAACGGCAGCAAGACCTTCGTCGAGTTCGGGCATGCGGCCGACCTGCTGGTCGTGGCGGCCCACATGGCCGACGGGGTCGGTCTGTTCGTGCTGCCGCGAGGCACCCCCGGCCTGGAGCTCGAGCGTGTCGCCATGGTGGACTCGCAGGCCTGCGCCCGGCTGCAGCTGCAGGATGTGCGCCTGGGGGCAGATGCCCTGCTCGGCACGCCCGAGCAAGGCGGTGCCGCGCTGCAGGCCGCGCTGGACGCGGGCCGCGCCGCGGCCGCGGCCGAGCTGCTGGGCATCGCCGACGAGGTGTTCGCGCGGACCCTGGCCTACCTCAAGGAGCGCCGCCAGTTCGACCGTGTGATCGGTGAGTTCCAGGCGCTGCAGCACCGCGCCGCAGTGCTCATGGTGGACATCGAACTGGCGCGTGCTGCGGTGGGCCAGGCCCTGCAGGCGCTGGACACCGATCCCGCCAAGGCCAGCGCCGCCGTGTCGGTCGCCAAGTCGCGCGCCGGCCGCAGCGCTACGCTTGCGGTGCAGGAAGGCGTGCAGATGCACGGCGGCATGGGCATGACCGAAGCGTTCGAAATGGGCTTCTTCATGAAGCGCGTGCGCGTGCTGCAGGAGCGTTACGGCGATGCGGGCTTCCACGCCGACCGGCTGGCGGTGCTGGGCGGGTATTGAGCCGGAAGTCGGCCGAGGGGGTGTTGGTAGGGCCCCCGAGAGTCGAACTCGGCACCAACGGATTATGAGTCCGCTGCTCTAACCAACATGAGCTAGGGCCCCGCGCCGCACCGGTCGTGGCCGGTGGCGGGCGGCGCCGATTGTAGGGGGGTCAGCGCGGCCGGCTCAGCGCGTTGCTGACCAGCTTGGAGGTGATGTCCACGATCTGGATCATGCGGTCGTAGGGCATGCGCGTGGGGCCGATCACGCCCAGGGTGCCGACCACCTGGCCATCGACCTCGTAGGGGGCGCTGACGACCGACAGTTCCTCGAACGGGACGACCTGGCTTTCGCCGCCGATGTAGATGCGCACGCCCTCGGCGCGGCTGGACACGTCGAGCAGGCGCAGCAGCTGCGTCTTCTGCTCGAACAGGTCGAAGGCGCGGCGCAGGTTGCGCATGTCGCTGGAAAAATCGCTGACCGCCAGCAGGTTGCGCTCGCCCGAGATCACGACCTCGTCTGCGGCGCCGGCCGGGTCAGTGCTCAGGCTCACCGCCGTCTGCATCAGCGTGGCGATCTCGCTGCGCAGCGTCTCGACCTCGCTGGCCAGTTTGTCGCGCACCTGCTCAAAGGCCATGCCCACGTAGTTGGCGTTGAGGTAGTTGGCGGCCTCGACCAGCTGCGACTGGGTGTAGTCGACCTCAGTGAACAGCACGCGGTTCTGCACATCACCATCGGGCGAGACGATGATGACCAGCACCCGTCGCTCGGACAGGCGCAGGAATTCGATGTGGTGGAACACGGAGGCCCGCCGCGGCGCCAGCACCACGCCGACGAACTGCGAGAGGCTGGACAAGAGGTTCGCCGCGTTGGCGATCACCTTCTGCGGCTGCTCGGGCGCCAGGCGTGGGGCCTGGAGCTGGTCGCGCTGGGCCGTCAGCATGGTGTCGACGAACAAACGGTAGCCGCGGGCCGTGGGAATGCGCCCGGCGGAGGTATGGGGACTGGCGATCAGGCCCAGTTCCTCGAGGTCGGACATCACGTTGCGGATGGTCGCCGGCGACAGTTCCAGGCCCGAGGCCTTGGACAATGTCCGCGAGCCGACGGGCTGGCCGTCGGCGATGTAGCGCTCGACCAGCGCTTTCATCAACAACTTGGCTCTGTCATCCAACATTGGCACATTTTAATGATGTAATTTGCCGATGAAATCCACGTTCCGCCGGGTCGCGCTGTTCGGCAAGTACCAGCCTTCGGCCTTCGGCGGTTCGTCCTCGACGCCCTCGCCGGCCATGCGGGAAATCGCGCAGTTCCTGGTCAGCCAGGGCTGCGAGCTGGTGCTGGACCGGCAGACCCAGGACAACACCGGGCTGCACGAGTACGAGGCCCGGGACGTCGAGGCCATCGGCGAGCAATGCGACCTGGCCCTGGTGGTCGGCGGTGACGGCACCATGCTGGGCATCGGCCGGCAGCTGGCGCCCTATGGGGTGCCGCTGATCGGCATCAACCAGGGCCGCCTCGGTTTCATCACCGACATCCCGCTGGAGGGCTACCAGACCACGCTGGCGCCCATGCTATCCGGCGCCTACGAGGAAGACCACCGCAGCCTTATGCATGCCCGCGTGATGCGGGCCGGCCAGTGCGTGTTCGACGCGCGCGCCATGAACGACGTGGTGGTCAACCGCGGCCCGACCTCGGGCATGGTGGAGCTGCGCATCGAGATCGACGGGCACTTCGTCTCCAACCAGCGCTGCGATGGCCTCATCGTCGCCACGCCGACCGGCTCCACCGCCTACGCGCTATCGGCCGGCGGGCCGCTCATGCACCCCTCGATCCCGGGCTGGGTGCTGGTGCCGATCGCGCCGCACTCGCTGTCGAACCGGCCACTGGTGCTGGCCGACCCGGCGGAAGTGGCCATCGAGCTGGTGTCCGAACGCGACGCCAGCGCCAATTTCGACATGCAATCGCTGGCCTCGCTGCAGCAGGGCGACCGCATCACGGTGCGGCGTTCCCAGCACTGTGTGCGCTTCCTGCATCCCAGGGGCTGGCACTATTTCGACACCTTGCGGGCCAAACTGCACTGGAACGGAGGCGGCTGAAGATGCTCAGGCGCATGCAATTGCGCGATTTCGTGATCGTGCGCGAACTGGAACTCGACCTGTCGGGCGGCTTCACGGTCCTGACGGGCGAGACCGGCGCGGGCAAGTCCATCCTGATCGATGCGCTGCAGCTGGCGCTGGGCAGCCGGGCCGATGCGGGCGTGGTCCGCGAAGGCGCCGCACGCAGCGAGGTCAGCGCCGAATTCGACATCACGCCGGCCGTGCAGGACTGGCTGCAGCAGGCCGGCTTCGACGCGGCCGACCCGCTGCTGCTGCGCCGCATGGTCGACGCCCAGGGCAAGAGCCGCGCCTGGATCAACGGCAGCGCGGCCACCGCCACGCAACTGCGCGAGCTGGGCGAGCTGCTGCTGGACATCCACGGCCAGCATGCCTGGCAGAGCCTGACCCGGCCCGCCAGCGTGCGCAGCCTGCTCGACGGCTATGCCGCCCTCGATCTGGCCCCGCTGGAAGGCCTGTGGGCCGGCTGGCGCACGGCCGCACGCAGCCTGGCCGATGCGCGCCAGGCCCAGGATTCGCTGCAACGCGAACGCGAGCGCCTGGCCTGGCAGATCGCCGAGGTCGACAAGCTCGCGCCCGGCGAGGACGAATGGGAGCAGCTCAATGCTGACCATGGCCGCCTGTCCCACGCCCAGGCCCTGATCGACGCTTTGCAGACCGCCATCGCCGCGCTGGACGATGACGACCAGGGCGCGCTGCGTGGCCTGACGCGCGCCCACGCCGCGCTGGCCGAGCAGCAGCACGTGGCCCCCGAATACGCCGAGATGGCCGAGGTGCTGGCCGCCAGCCTGGCCCAGGCCGAGGACGCGCTGCACTCGCTGCACGCCAGCCAGCGCCGCACCGAACTGGACCCCGACCGCCTCGCCGTGCTGGACGAGCGCATGGCCTTGTGGATGGGCCTGGCACGCCGCTACAAGCGCCAGCCCGCCGAACTGCCCGCGCTGTGGACCGGATGGAAAGAAGAGCTTGCCCGGCTGGATGCCGCGGCCGACCTGGCGGCGCTGGAGCGCAGTGAGCGCCAGGCTTTCGCGGCCTTCGAGACGGAGGCCAAACGCATCGCCAAGGCGCGTGCCCAGGCGGCCCCCAAGCTTGCCAAGGCCATCACGGCGGCCATGCAGAGCCTGGGCATGCAGGGCGGCCGCTTTGCCGTGGCGCTGGAGCCGCTGGCCGAGCCTGCGGCCTATGGCCTGGACGAGGTGCAATTTCTCGTGGCCGGCCACGCAGGCAGCACGCCGCGGCCGGTGGGCAAGGTGGCCTCCGGCGGCGAGCTCTCGCGCATCGCGCTGGCCATCGCCGTGACCACCAGCGCGCTGGGTGGCGCGCCCACGCTGATCTTCGACGAGGTCGATTCGGGCGTTGGCGGCGCCGTGGCAGAAACCGTCGGCCGGCTCATGAAGCAACTGGGCACCGACCGCCAGGTGCTGGCCGTGACCCACTTGCCGCAGGTGGCGGCCTGCGCCGACCACCACCTGGTCGTGGCCAAGCAGCGCGAAGGCGCGGCCACGGTCAGCCATGTGGGCGAGGTGCAGGGCGAGCAGCGCGTGGCCGAGGTCGCGCGCATGCTGGGCGGCGAGCGACTCTCGGGCACCACGCTGGCGCATGCGCGCGAGATGCTGGGGGTGGCGACATGAGCGCACCCGGCGAGGGGCCCCGCGCAGCGGGGATCGACGGCAGCGCGCATGACGCCAGCCACCGACCAGCGCAGCCCATGCATGCGCGCGAGAACACGGAGGTGGCGCCGTGAGCACTGTGGCCACCAACCTGGACATCGTGCTCATCACCGGCATGTCCGGCTCGGGCAAGTCGGTGGCGCTGCACGCGCTGGAGGATGCGGGCTACTACTGCGTGGACAACCTGCCGCCCGAACTGCTGCTGAACCTGGCTGAGCTCGAGCAGAAGCACGGCAGCCGCCGCGTGGCCATCGCAATGGACGTGCGCAGCGCCACGTCACTGCCGCTGGTGCCGGCGCAACTGTCGGCGCTGCGCGGTCAGGGCGTGACGGTCAAATCGCTGTTCCTCGATGCAGGGACGGACACGCTGGTGCGGCGCTATTCGGAGACGCGCCGGCGCCACCCGCTGTCGCGCCGCGACCTGCTGGACCAGCAGAACGCGCTCTATGAAGCCATCGAACTCGAGCGCGAACTGCTGGCCGACCTGCGCGAGCAGGCCCACGTGATCGACACGAGCATCATCCGCGCCTCGCAGCTGCAGGGCTACGTCAAGTCGCTGATCGCCGCGCCGAACAGCCAGCTGACGCTGGTGTTCGAGTCCTTCGCCTTCAAGCGCGGCATTCCGCTGGATGCGGACTACGTGTTCGACGTGCGCATGCTGCCCAACCCGCATTACGACCCGGACCTGCGGCCGTTGACGGGCATGGACGCACCGGTTGCCGATTTCCTGCGCCAAAGCGCCGAGGTCGGCGTGATGTACACGCACATCGAGAGCTTTCTCACGCACTGGATGGAGCCGCTCGCACGCGACCACCGCAGCTACGTGACGGTGGGCATCGGCTGCACCGGCGGCCAGCACCGCTCGGTCTACCTGGTCGAGCAGCTGGCCAAGAGCTTCAGCCGCCATTGGGTCACGCTCAAGCGCCACCGTGAGCTGGACGCCCACGCCAGCAGCGTCATGGGGCCGGCGCCAGACCCGAAGTGGGGCTCAACAGTTTTTTGACCGGGGCCGGCAGGCCGATGCTGGCCAGTTCCCCGGGCAGCAGCCACTGACCTTCGCGCGGCAGATCGTTCCGCCCCAGCTGCACGTACACGGGATGCAGCAGCAGGTCCTTGTGCGTCAACACATGGGTGAAGGGCGGCAGCGGCTGCGCCTGCGCACGCGCGCCGGCTGGCAGCGCAGCCATCAGCGCATCCTCGTCTTCGAACACGGGCAGGCAGTGCAGGCCCGACCAGATGCCCGTGGACGGACGCCGCGCGATGAAGATGCGGCCCTCGCCATCCTCGGCCCACAGAAGCCACCAGTCGGCGCGGCTGCGCTGGAGCTTGCGCGTCTTGACAGGGTAGTCCGCGGTGCGGCCTTCGCGGCGGGCCACGCAGCGCGACTGCAGCGGGCATAGCAGACAGGAAGGGTTGCGCGCCGTGCAAACTGTGGCGCCCAGGTCCATCAGGCCCTGGGTGTAGCGCGGCATGGCCTGGTTCAGGTCCGTCTGCGGCAGCAGTTCGGTCGCGAGCGCCCAGAGCGCGCGCTCGTGGCGGGCCTCGGCCAGGTCTTCACCGAAGCCCAGCAGCCGCGTAAGCACGCGCTTGACGTTGCCGTCCAGGATGGCCACACGCTCGGCGAAGCAGAACGACGCGATCGCAGACGCCGTCGAGCGGCCGATGCCGGGCAGCGTCTGCAGCGCTTCGGCCGTGCGTGGGAACTGCCCGCCGTGCAGCGCCACCACTTGGCGCGCGCAGGCGTGCAGGTTGCGCGCGCGGCTGTAGTAGCCCAGGCCCGCCCAGTGCGCGAAGACATCGTCCTCGCTCGCCGCGGCCAGAGCCTGCACGTCGGGAAAGCGCTGCAAAAACCGCGCGTAGTAGCCGATCACTGCAGCCACCTGGGTCTGCTGCAGCATGATCTCGGACAGCCAGACCCGGTACGGGTCGCGCGTGTTCTGCCAGGGCAGCGCATGGCGGCCATGCGTGGCCTGCCACTGCACGACCTGGTGCGCGGCCCAGCCAGGCTCGCGGGGGTCTGCCGCGCTCATGCCTTCTGGCACTGCGGGCAGAAGAAAGTGGAACGCTGGCCCTGGCGCAGCGCGCGGATCGGTGTGCCGCAGACGCGGCAGGGCAGGCCTTCGCGATCGTAGACCATGGTCTCCAGCTGGAAGTGTCCTTGTTCGCCGTAGGCGTTGGAGAAGTCGCGCAGGCTGCTGCCGCCGCGCTGCACGGCGCGTGCGAGCACCTCGCGCACGGCCGCATGCAGCTTGCGCGCGCGCGCCGGCCCGATGCGCCGCGCGCGCGTGGTCGGCCGGATGCCGGCCAGGAACAGGGCTTCCGATGCATAGATGTTGCCCACGCCGACGACGAGCTCGCCGGCCAGCAGCACCTGCTTGATCGGCGCCGCGCGCAGGCGCAGGCCGGCGTGAAAGACGGCGGCGTCGAAGCCCTCGTCCAATGGCTCGACACCCAGGCGGCCCAGCAGCTTCACCGCCTCGGGGGCGTCCTGGCTGTCGGCGTGCACGACGGCGCCGAAGCGGCGCGGATCGTGCAGCCGCAACAGGCCCAGCGAGGTTTCCAAATCGAAATGGTCATGCGGTCCGGCCGGCTGCATCTGCAGGTCGAAGCGCAGGCTGCCCGACATGCCCAGGTGCAGCAGCAACAGGCCGCGGTCCAGGTCCAGCAGCAGGTACTTGCCGCGCCGGCGCACGGCCTGCACACGGCGGCCGATCAGCGCCTCCGGCGCCACACCGAGACCCCAGCGCAGCGGCTTGCCCAGGCGCACGCCGGTCACGGTCGCACCGGCGATGCGCTCGGCAAAACTGCGGCGCGTGACTTCAACTTCTGGCAGTTCCGGCATGGTCCATGGGGCTTGGCGGGCTGCATTATGATGGCCCGATGAAGCGACTCCTGCGACCGGCCGCCCGTGGTCTTGTCTCGCTGACATTGCTGCTGGGCCTGCTGCCGGCGCATGCGCAAGCACCTTCCGCCACCGACGGCGAAGCACCAGCCACATCCCCCCCCACCCCCTCCGCCTTGACCGCGGAACTGTTCTACGAACTGCTGCTGGGCGAGATGAACGCCTCCGGCGGCGAGCGTGCGACCGGCTACGCGCTGATCCTGGACGCGGCCATCAAGGCCAAGGATCCGCAGCTGTTCCAGCGCGCCGTGGAGCTGGCGCTGCAGTCGCGCTCGCCCGATGCCGCACTGCGCGCCGCGCGCGCCTGGCGCGACACGCTGCCGCAGTCGCGCGAGGCCAACCGCTTTCTGCTGCAGATCCTGGTCGCTGCCAACCGCGTGCTCGAATCGGTCGAGCCGCTGCGCAGCGAGATCGCGAGCAGCCCGCCGATGGAGCGCAATGCTGCCATCCTGGCCGTGCCGCGGGTGTATGGCCGCGTACCCGACAAGAAGCTCGCCCTGCAGGCGGTCGAGCAATCGCTGCAGGGCTACCTGCAGGACCAGACCACCGGTGCGTCGGCCTGGACCAGCCTGGGCCGCATGCGGCTTTTGGCCGGCGATGCGGCCGGCGCGCTGGACGCCGCCCGGCGCGGGCAGGAGATCGAGCCCGGCGCCCAGGCCCCGGCCATTCTGGCGCTGGAAATGTTCGGCCGCAGCCAGCCGCAGGCCGAGGACATCGTCAAGCGGCAGCTGCAGGCCAGCCCCTCGCCAGAGATGCAGCTGGCCTATGCCCGCGGACTGCTCGATGAGATGCGCTACACCGAGGCGATGGTGCAGCTGGAGCAGCTCACCACGCGCAACCCCGAGTTCCCCGACGGCTGGCTCGTGCTCGGCGTGGCGCAGGCACAGGACAGCCGACCGGAGGTGGCCGAGGCCTCGCTCAAGCGCTTCCTTGGTCTCGTGCAGCCGCTGCCCGAGAGCGAGCAGCGCAAGCGCGCCATGAACCAGGCCTACCTCGCCCTGGCGCAGAGTGCGGAGAAACGCAAGGATTTCGCCGCGGCGGAAGGCTGGCTCGGCCGCATCGACAACGCCGAGGAAATGCTGGCCGCGCAGAGCCGCCGTGCCTCGCTGCTGGCGCGCCAGGGCAAGTTCGACGAGGCGCGCGCGCTGATCCGCGGCCTGCCTGAACGCAACGAGGCCGAGGCCCGCGCCAAGCTCAACGCCGAGGTGCAGCTGCTGCGCGAGGCCAAGCGCTACCAGGAGGCCTACGACCGCCTGCAGCAGGCGCTCGAGCGCGAACCGAACGACACCGAACTGCTTTACGACCAGGCCATGCTGGCCGAGCGGCTCTCGCGGCTGGACGAGATGGAGCGCCTGCTGCGCCGGCTGATCGAGCTGCGGCCGGATTACCACCACGCCTACAACGCACTGGGCTACTCGCTGGCCGATCGCAACGTGCGGCTGGAGGAAGCCAAGCAGCTCATCCAGAAGGCGCTGGCGATCGTGCCGAACGACCCCTTCATTGCGGACAGTCTGGGCTGGGTCGAGTTCCGTCTGGGCAACCGTGCCGAGGCTGAGAAGATCCTGCTGCAGGCCTTCCAGGCCAAGCCCGATGCCGAGATCGCCGCCCACCTGGGCGAGGTGCTGTGGACGGGCGGCCAGCGTGAGCGCGCCATCGCCATCTGGCGCGAAGGCCTCGCCCTGAACGCCGACAACGAAACCCTGCGCGGCACGCTCAAGCGGCTGCGCGTGCCCGGGCTGCAATGAGTGCACTGCCTGCACGGCGCGCGCTGCTGCTGGCTACCGTGCTGGGTCTGAGCGCCTGCGCCCTGCCCCCGCGTGTTCCCGACACGGCCGGCCAGCCTTACTGGAACGGCCGGCTCGCGCTGCAGGTCGATGGCGACAGGCCGCAGTCCTTCTCGGCCGGTTTCGAATTGCGCGGCGGGCCGCAGGCTGGCGAGCTCGCGCTGTACTCGCCACTGGGCGCCACACTGGCCCAGCTGCGCTGGTCGCCCGGCGTGGCCGAACTGCAGGCCGACGGCCAGCGGCGCCAGTATCCGTCGATCGACGCGCTGACCGAGGAGGCCACGGGCACCGCCCTGCCCCTGCCCGCGCTGTTCGCCTGGCTCGACGGCAAGCCGGCCGAAGTGCCGGGTTGGCAGGCCGACCTCTCGCGCATCGCCGACGGCCGCCTGAGCGCACGGCGCAGCCAGCCGCTGCCCACGGCCGAGTTGCGCATCGTGCTGCAGCAACCATGAAGGCGCTGTACGAGGTGGCGGCGCCGGCCAAGCTCAACCTGTTTCTGCACATCACGGGCCGCCGACCGGACGGTTATCACCTGCTGCAGTCGGTCTTCATGCTGATCGACTGGCACGACACGCTGCATTTCGATCTGCGCACCGACGGTCAGCTCAGCCGCGAGGACCTCGGCCCCGCCCTGCCCGCCGACGACCTCACGCTGCGTGCTGCGCGCGCCCTGCAGCAGGCCAGCGGCACTTCGCTGGGTGCGCACATCGGCGTGCTCAAGCGCGTGCCTGCACAGGCGGGCATGGGCGGCGGCTCGTCGGACGCCGCCAGCTGCCTGCTCGCGCTGAACCGCCTGTGGGATCTGAATTTCGACCTGCAGCAACTCGCGGCCATCGGGCTGAAGCTCGGTGCCGATGTGCCCTTCTTCCTCTACGGTCGCAACGCCTGGGTTGAAGGCATCGGCGAGTCGATGCAGACGGTGGACATTCCGCCCGCCCGATTCCTCGTGGTCAAGCCGCCGCAAGGATTGGAGACTGCAAAAATTTTTGGGTCCGCTTCGTTGAAGCGCGATTCGGATCGTGCTATAGTCGATGGCTTCGCTGCACAGCCCTTTTACTTCGGTAAAAACGACTTGCAAGACGTCGCTCAAGCACTGAGTACGGATGTCGCAGATGCCCTCCAATGGCTCTCGGCACACGGAAAAAATGGCAGAATGACGGGTTCTGGAAGCGCAGTGTTTGCACTCTGGGATCGCGACGATCAACCGATCGCGCCGCAGGGGTGGCAAGTACGGATTTGCAGCAACATGGAAGTTCATCCTTTGGCGGGGTGGGCATCCGGAGACAATTGAGCGGTGAACGGCATTGCCGGACACCTGTGTAGGGGAGTCGCCAAGTTGGTTAAGGCACTGGATTTTGATTCCAGCATGCGAAGGTTCGAATCCTTCTTCCCCTGCCACCTGACAAGCCGGGCCTGATACAGGCCCGCTGTTTTTTCTGGCGCAATTTCTGCCGAGGCACGTGATGCAGGCCCTCCATCCCGATTTCATGATCTTCACCGGCAACGCCAATCCCGGTCTGGCGGCCGAGATCGCGCATCACCTGGGCATCACGCTCGGTGCAGCCAGCGTCGGCCGCTTCTCCGACGGCGAGGTCACGGTCGAGATCAACCAGAATGTCCGCGCCCGGGACGTGTTCGTCGTGCAAAGCACCTGCGCGCCGACCAACGACAACCTCATGGAACTGCTGATCATGGTCGACGCGCTCAAGCGCGCCTCGGCCGAACGCATCAGCGCCGTGATCCCCTACTTCGGCTACGCCCGCCAGGACCGCCGCCCGCGTTCGGCGCGCGTGCCGATCACGGCCAAGGTCGTCGCCAACATGCTGCAGTCCGCCGGCGTCGACCGCGTGCTGACCATGGATCTGCACGCCGACCAGATCCAGGGCTTCTTCGACATCCCCGTCGACAACATCTACGCTTCGCCCGTGCTGCTGGGCGACCTGCGCCAGAAGAACTACGAAGACCTGATCGTGGTCTCGCCCGACGTGGGCGGCGTGGTGCGCGCACGCGCGCTGGCCAAGCAGCTTGGCTGCGACATGGCCATCATCGACAAGCGCCGGCCCAAGGCCAACGTCAGCGAAGTCATGCACGTGATCGGCGAGATCGACGGCCGCAACTGCGTGATCATGGACGACATGATCGACACCGCCGGCACGCTGGTGAAGGCGGCCGAAGTGCTCAAGGAGCGCGGCGCCAAGAAGGTCTACGCCTATTGCACGCACCCGATCTTCTCGGGCCCGGCCATCGAGCGCATCGCGCAGGGCTCGGCGCTGGACGAAGTCGTCGTCACCAACACCATCCCGCTCAGCGAATCCGCCGCGGGCTGCAAGAAGATCCGCCAACTCACCGTGGCGCCGCTGATCGCCGAGACGATCCAGCGCATTGCCAAGGGCGAGTCGGTCATGAGTCTGTTCTCGGAGCAGGACAACCTGTTCTGAGCCGGGAACATCAAGCGGACGCCGCCTCGCCCTCGCGCGTGGCGGCGTTTTTTCAACGGGAGCGCAGGCTGGTCGCGGCCCGTTCCAACAGGAGTTCACCATGAAATTCGTCGCTTTCGAGCGCGCCAAGCAGGGTACGGGTGCGAGCCGCCGTCTGCGCATCACGGGCAAGACGCCCGGCATCGTCTATGGCGGTTCCGGCGAGCCCCAGCTCATCGAGCTGGACCACAACGCACTGTGGCACGCCCTCAAGAAGGAAGCCTTCCACTCCTCCGTGCTGGAGATGGAACTGGGCGGCCAGGTCAGCAAGGTCCTGCTGCGTGACGTGCAAATGCACCCGTTCCGCCAGCTGGTGCTGCACATCGACTTCCAGCGCGTCGATGCCAAGACCCGCCTGAACAAGAAGGTGCCCGTGCACTTCAAGGGCCAGGAAGAGTCCGACGCCGTCAAGCTGGACCAGAACCTGGTCAACCACGTGACGACCGAACTCGAACTGAACAGCCTGCCGGCCGACCTGCCCGAGTTCATCGAAGTCGACCTGTCGGGCCTGAAGAACAACGGCACCGTCACGCTCGCCGACATCAAGCTGCCCAAGGGCGTGAAGTGGGTCAGCCACGGCCGCAAGGCCCCGGTGCTGGCTTCGGCCACGGCGCCCGTGGTCGAAGAGGAAGTGGCACCGGTGGCAGCCGCCCCGGCCGCTGCTCCGGCCAAGGGCAAGGGCAAGAAGTAAGCTCTGCGCCTCGCCACGACGGCCCGCCTCGGCGGGCCGTTTTCATTTCCGCTTTCGCCGAACACCGATCCATGAACATCCACGTGTCCCGCCGCAGCGTGCTCGGCGCCCTGGCCGCGCTGCCCCTCGCCAGCACAGCGCAGAGCATCCCGTCCACCGTGCGCATCGTCGTCGCCTACCCCGCTGGCGGCGTGTCCGACGTCGTTGCACGCGCACTGGCCGACAAGCTCGCCGCACAGCTCGGCACCACCGTGATCGTCGAGAACAAGGCCGGCGCCAGCGGCAGCATCGGCATGGACATGGTGTCCAAGGCCGCGCCGGACGGCGCCACGCTGGGATTTTCCGCGGTCAGCCCGCTGGTGCTGAATCCGCACCTGGGCAAGTCGCCGTTCGACCCGCTCAAGGACATCGCGCCCGTGGCCAGCGTGATGGTCTCGCCCGTGGTGCTGGCCGCCACGCCGGCCTGCACCGCGCCCGACTTCAAAGCCTTGCTCGAACTCGCGCGCCAACAGCCCGGCGCCGTGCGCTGGGCCACCTCGGGCCAGGCCTCGCTGGGCCACATCATGCTGGCGCAGCTGCGCGCGGTCGCGGGCGTGGACATCACGCACATTCCCTACAAGGGCGGCGGCCAGCAACTCAACGATGCGCTCGGTGGTCAGTTCGAGATCCTCTCGACCAACGCCGGCCCGGCGCTCATCAACCACATCCGCAGCGGCAAGCTGCGTCCGCTGGCCGTGGGCTCGCCCGCACGGCTGGACAGCCTGCCCCAGGTGCCCACATTGGCAGAACTCGGCGTGCCGGCAGCCAACCTGTCCTCGCAGTTCGGCATCTTCGCGCCGGCCGGGCTGCCGGCCACGCTGCTTGCGCGCTACAACACCGAGATCAACAAGGCCCTGGCCACGCCCGACCTGCGCGCCAAGTTGCAGGCCACCGACAACCTGCCCACGGGCGGCACGGCCGCCAGCTTCGCACAGGCGATCGCGGCCGAGTACGAGGCCAACGGCCGCATCATCCGCCAGGCCAAGATCTCGGCGGAATAATCGCGGCCATGGGGATCAAGCTCTTTGTCGGCCTGGGCAACCCGGGAGCCGAATACGAACAGACCCGGCACAACGCCGGCTTCTGGTTCATCGACGCGCTCGCGCGCGAACTCAAGGTGGCGCTCGTTCCCGAGAAGAGCTACTTCGGGCTCGCGGCGCGCGCACAGTTCCAGGGCCAGACGCTATGGCTGCTCGAGCCGCAGACCTTCATGAACCTGTCGGGCAAGTCGGTGGCGGCGCTTGCGCGCTTCTTCAAGATCGCGCCCGAGGAGGTGCTGGTCGCGCACGACGAGCTCGACATCGTGCCAGGCCAGGTCAAGCTCAAGCAGGGCGGCAGCCACGCCGGCCACAACGGCCTGCGCGACATCCACGCCCAGCTCGGCTCGCCCAGCTACTGGCGGCTGCGCCTGGGCATCGGCCATCCGGGCGCCAAGGACCAGGTGCTGGGCTGGGTGCTCAAGAAACCCATGGCCGAGCACCGCGACGCGATCGACGAATGCATCGAGCGTTCGGTGCGCGCGCTGCCGCTGCTGGTGGCGGGCGACTTCACGCAGGCCATGATGCAGATCCACACCAGCAAGCCCCCGCGGCCCAAGCCGCCGCGGCAGGAGCCGCCGGCTCAGGCCTGAGGCGCTGCGCCTGACGCAGGCTCGCCCGCCTCGGCCTGCAGCCTGCGGTACTTGGCCCACAGGCTTTCCTTGCTCTCCACGAAATCCGGGTGCACCGGGATGCAGGCCACAGGGCAGATCTGCACGCACTGCGGCTCGTCGAAGTGGCCCACGCACTCGGTGCAGCGCTCGGGCGCGATCTGGTAGAACGCCTCGCCCATGGAAATGGCGTCGTTCGGGCACTCGGGCTCGCAAACATCGCAGTTGATGCACTCGTCGGTGATGGTCAGGGCCATGGCGCGATTATCCCGCCCCACGCAGCGCTCGCTATGATGGCGGCCGCGATGACCCGCCCCACACAAGGCCCAAGGCCCACAACATTCCGCGGCGCCCCATGAGCCTGTTCCTGGCCAAGCGTTTCGCCACTCTGGTTGCCACGCTGATCGGCGCCTCCGTCATCGTCTTCCTGGTGCTCGACATCCTGCCCGGCAACGCCGCGCAGATCCTGCTCGGTCCGGATGCATCTCCCGAAGCCGTCGCTGAACTGGCCGCCAAGCTGGGCCTGGATCTGCCGGCCTGGACACGCTACTGGCAGTGGATCGAGGGCCTGCTGACGGGGCAGCTGGGCGACAGCCACGCCTACGGCTCGCCGGTGCTGGACCTGATCCTCGAGCGCCTGGCGCTGACCATGCCGCTGGCCATCCTTGCCATGCTGCTGACCACGGTGCTGGCCTTGATCGTGGGCGTCACGGCCGCATCGCGGCACAACCAGCTGGGCGACGTCGGCCTGATGGGCCTGACCCAGGTCGGCATCGCAATTCCAAACTTCTGGTTTGCCATCCTGTTGATCCTGCTGTTCTCCGTGAAGCTGCAGTGGTTCTCGGCCGGTGGCTTCGACGGTTGGGGCGAAGGCCTGGACGGCCTGTGGCAAGGCCTCAAGGCGCTGGTGTTGCCGGCTCTTTCGCTGGCCGTGGTGCAGGCCGCGATCCTTGCGCGCATCACGCGGTCGGCCGTGCTCGAGGTCATGCGCGAGGACTTCGTGCGCACCGCGCGCGCAAAGGGCCTGCGCCAGCGCGCCGTGCTCTGGGGCCATGTGCTGCGCAACGCGTTGATCCCCGTCGTCACGGTCATGGGCATGCAGTTCGCCGAACTCATGGCCGGCACCATCGTCGTGGAGAACGTGTTCTACCTGCCGGGCCTGGGCCGGCTGATCTTCCAATCCATCGCCAACCGCGACCTGATCGTGGTGCGCAACTGCGTGATGCTGCTCGCCGCCATGGTGGTCATCGTGAACTTCGTGGTCGACCTGCTCTACGCCGTGATCGACCCGCGCCTGAAGGCCAGCGACATATGAGTGCCGCTCCGTCCACCGTTCTTCCCGCTGCCCAGGCGCCCGGCTTCTGGACGCGCGCGTTGCGCCACCGCAGCTTCGTGGTCGGCGCCGTGCTCACGGCGCTGCTGCTGGCCGCCGCCGCGCTCTCCTACCTCTGGACGCCCTGGGCCCCGCTCGAGATGGACATGGCGAACAAGCTGCAAGGCCCCACGGCCCGCCACTGGCTGGGCACGGACGCCTTCGGCCGCGACGTGGCCTCGCTGCTGCTCGTCGGCGCGCGCGCCTCCATCCTCGTGGGGGTGATCGCGGTCGGCATCGGCCTCGTGGCCGGCACGGCGCTGGGCCTCCTGGCCGCGGCCAGGCGCGGCTGGGTCGAGGAAGCCATCATGCGGCTGGCGGACTTCTCGCTGGCCTTCCCGGCCATCCTGTCGGCCATCATGCTGACGGCCGTGTTCGGACCCGGCATCGTCAACGCCATCGTCGCCATCGGCATCTACAACATCCCGATGTTCGCGCGCATCGCACGCGGCTCGGCCAAGGCCGTCTGGGCGCGCGAGTACGTGACGGCCGCGCGCGCCTGCGGCAAGGGCGCCTGGGCCATCACCTTCCAGCACGTGCTGCCCAACATCTCGGCCGCGCTGATCGTGCAGAGCACGATCCGCTTCGCGATCGCGATCCTGGCCGAGGCCGCCCTGTCCTACCTGGGCCTGGGAACGCAGCCGCCGCAGCCCTCCTGGGGCCGCATGCTCAGCGAGGCGCAGACCCTGATGTTCCAGCAGCCGCTGCTGGCCGTGTTCCCGGGCATGGCGATCGCGCTGGCCGTGCTGGGGCTCAACATGCTGGGCGACGGCCTGCGCGACCTGCTCGACCCGCGACTGGCCCGCGCCCGATGAACGCGATGAGCGAACCCCTTCTTCAGGTGCGCGACCTGCGCATCGGCCTGACCACGCAGCGCGGCCCGGCCGACGCCGTGCGCGGCCTGTCCTTCGACCTGGCCCGCGGCGAGACGCTGGGCATCGTCGGCGAATCGGGCTGCGGCAAGTCCATCACCGTGATGTCGCTGATGGGCCTGTTGCCCGCCAGCGCGCGTGTGGGCGGCAGCATCCGCTTCGGCGGCCAGGAACTCGTGGACCTGCCCGAGTCCGCCATGTGCAAGATCCGCGGCAACCGCATCGGCATGATCTTCCAGGAGCCCATGACGGCGCTGAACCCGCTGCACACCATCGCGCGCCAGGTGGCCGAGCCGCTGCGGCTGCACCGTGGTCTGTCCAAGGCGGATGCGCGGCGCGAGGTATTGGCCCTGCTCGACCGCGTGGGCATCCCCGATGCCGCGCAGCGCCTGGACGCCTACCCGCACCAGTTCTCTGGCGGCCAGCGCCAGCGCATCATGATCGCCATGGCGCTGGCCTGCGGGCCCGACCTGCTGATCGCCGACGAGCCCACGACCGCGCTGGACGTGACGATCCAAAAGCAGATCCTGGACCTGCTTGCCGAGCTCGTGGCCGAGCGCGGCATGGCGCTGATCCTGATCTCGCATGACCTCGGCGTGATCGCGCAGACCGTCTCGCGCATGCTGGTCATGTACGGCGGCAGCGTGGTCGAGAGCGGGCCCACGGCCGCGGTGTTCGCAGAGCGCGCCCATCCCTACACGCAGGGCCTGTTCGCGGCGCGGCCCGCGCTCGGTGCGACCAAGGGCCACCGGTTGGCGACGATTGCGGGCAGCGTGCCCGAACTCGTGGACCTGCCGCCCGGCTGCCCGTTCGCGGGACGCTGCGCCCACACCGTCCCCGACTGCCACACCACCGTGCCGCCGCCCACGCCGCTGCCGCACGAGCACACCGTGCGCTGCATCCGCTTGCCGGAGATCGCGAGAGTGGCGGCATGACGGCCTTGCTCGAAGTCAAGGACCTCGTGCGCCACTATGCGCTGCCGCGCGAGCGCCTGTTCGGCCCGCCACCCATGGTGCGGGCGCTCAACGGCGTGAGCTTCTCGCTGCAGGCCGGCCGCAGCCTGGGCATCGTGGGCGAGTCGGGCTCGGGCAAATCCACCATCGCGCGCCTGATCATGGCGCTGGACCGCCCGACCAGCGGCAGCGTGCGCCTGCTGGGCCAGGACCTGCATGCGCTCGACGAGTATGCGCTGAAGACCGCGCGGCGCGACTTCCAGATGGTGTTCCAGGATCCCTACGGCTCGCTGGACCCGCGCCAGACCGTGGCCCGCATCGTGGCCGAGCCGCTGGCGGCCCTGGCCGATTCCGGCCGGCAGGAACAGCGCGAGCGTGCCGGCGAAATGCTGGCCGCCGTCGGCCTGCGCAGCACGGACCTGGACAAGTACCCGCACGAGTTCTCGGGCGGCCAGCGCCAGCGCATCGCGATCGCCCGCGCGCTGATCACCCGGCCCAAGCTCATCGTGGCCGACGAGCCTGTCAGCGCGCTCGACGTCTCGGTCCAGGCCCAGGTGCTCAACCTCATGCAGGACCTGCGCGAGAAGTACGGCGTGAGCTACCTGCTCATCAGCCACGACCTCGCGGTTGTGCACCACCTGTGCGACGAGGTCTGCGTGCTGCACCGCGGCCTCGTCGTCGAGCGTGGCGAGACGGCGCAGCTGTTCCGGCACGCCGAGCATCCCTACACCCAGGCACTGCTGGCCGCCGTGCCGCGCGCCGAACCGCCGGAACGCTGCCCGATTTGAGGTATGGTCCGGCGGTTTGTCCCGCAAGCCTTCTTTTTCGGAGAGAGATGACATGCTGAACCGCCGTACCGTCCTGACCACCAGCGCTGCCGGTGCCCTGGTTGCCGCGCTGCCGGCAGCCGCCCAGAACCGCAAGGACGCCATGGTGCTGGGCATGACGCTGGAGCCCACCGGCCTGGACCCGACCGTCAGCGCCGCGGCCTCGATCGCGGAGGTCACGCTCTACAGCATCTACGAGACGCTGACCAAGATCCAGCCCGATGGCCGCGTGGTCCCGCTGCTCGCCGAAAGCTGGGACGTCTCGCCGGACCTCAAGACCTATACCTTCCGGCTGCGCCGGGACGTCAAGTTCCACAACGGCGAGCCTTTCAACGCCCAGACCGTCAAGTTCGCGTTCGAGCGTGCGGGCGGCGAGAAGAGCACCAACAAGGACAAGCGCACCTTCGCCAACCTCTCGGTGCAGGCGGTCGACGACTACACCGTCGTGCTGCTGAACAAGGAGATCGATCCCGACCTGCCCTTCGCGCTCGGCCAGGCCACGGCCGTCATTGTCGAACCCAAGAGCGTGGACACCAACGCCGCCAAGCCCGTGGGCACCGGCCCCTACCAGCTCGAGAGCTACAACAAGGGCTCCGCACTGTGGCTGCGCAAGTGGGCTAGCTACCGCAACCCGGCCGCGGCCAAACTCTCGCGCATCGGGTTTCGCTTCATCTCCGACCCGGCCGCCCAGGCCGCCGCACTGCTGGCCGGCGACGTGGACGCCTTCCCGCGCATTGCCACGCGCATGGTCGCGCAGTTCAAGGGCAATCCGCAGTTCCAGACCATCCTGGCCGGCTCGCGCGCCAAGACCATCGTGGCCTTCAACCACCGGCGTGGCCCGCTCAAGGATGTGCGCTTGCGCCGCGCCATCCTGGCCGCGATCGACCGCAAGGCCGTGATCGACGGCGCGGCCGACGGCTTCGGCACGCCCATCGGCAGCCACTACGTGCCCGGCGCGCCCGGTTACGTGGACACCACGGGCATCAACCCGTTCGACCTGGAGAAGGCGAAGAAGCTCATGCTTGATGCCGGCATCAAGACGCCGATCGAGCTGACCATGACGCTGCCGCCGCCGCCGTACGCCCGCCAGGGCGGCGAGGTCATCACGGCCCAGCTGGCCAAGATCGGCATCAATGTGAAGACGCAGAACGTGGAATGGGCGCAGTGGCTGTCGGGCACCTATGGCGGCGGCTTCAACTTCGACCTGTCCATCGTCTCGCACGTCGAGCCCTTCGACCTGGGCAACTACGCCAAGCCCGACTACTACTGGGGCTACGACTCCAAGGAGTACCGCGCGCTGTACGACAAGCTCATGGCCACGGGCAACCTGGCCGAGCGCAACAAGCTGCTCGGCGACATCCAGCGTTTTCTGGCCCAAGACGCGGCCAACGGCTTCCTGTACCAGCCGCAGTTCCCGACGATCGCGAAGAAGAACGTCAAGGGTCTGTGGACCGCCCTGCCGATCTTCGCGAACGACCTGGGCGCGCTGTCCTGGGGTTGAGCCGGGCATGAGGGGCATGCCGGTCGACAGCCTGGGCAACCCCGTCACGCTGGACGATGCGGCCCACATCGCGCGCGTCGACGATTTCGTCCAGGGGTTGCTGCGCTATGAGCCGAGGGCCGCGCGGCTGCTCGAGATCGCAGAGCAGGAGTCCGGTGCCCTGGTGCAGGCGTATGCCGCGGCACTGCAGATGTTCGCCGAAACGCCGGACGCGCCCCAGTTGGCTCTGCCGCACATCGCGCGTGCACAAGCCGCTGCCCCACGCGCGACGCCGCGCGAGCAACGCTTCGTCGCGGCCATCGCGGCCTGGGTCGCCGGCGACATCGACCGCGCCATCGCGCTGCACGCAGAGCAGTCGTCAGAGTTTCCGCGCGACCTGGTCTCCGTCAAGCTCGGCGAGTACCACCTGTTCAACCGCGGCGATGCGCCCGCCATGCTGCGTCTTGCGCGCACCGTGCTGCCGGCCGCGGGCGAGGTACCGCAGCTGCACGGCATGCTCGCCTTCGGCTGGGAACAATGCCACTACCTGCGCGAGGCCGAGGCTGCCGCGCGGCATGCGCTGGCCGGCGAACCCGGCGAGCCATGGGCCCACCACGCGCTTGCGCATGTGATGCTGACCGAGGGCCGGCTCGAAGAAGGCCAGCAGTTCCTGGCCGACATGGCGCCGCACTGGGCCGCCCTCAACTCCTTCATGCGCACGCACAACTGGTGGCACGCGGCGCTGTTCGCGATCGAGCTGGAGCGGGTCGACGATGCCTTGCGGCTCTACGACGAGCAGGTCTGGGGCGTGCTGCCCGCCTGTTCGCAGGACCAGATCAACGCCGTCTCGCTGCTGGCACGGCTGGAGCTCGCAGGTGCGCAGGTGGGGCCGCGCTGGCAGGACTTGGCGCCCTGGCTGGCGCCGCGCGTGGCCGACCAGGTGCTGGCCTTCCTGGACCTGCAGTACCTCTACGGACTTGCGCGCGCGGGCCGGCCCGAGGCCGAGCGGCTGCTGGCCAACATGGCACGGCATGCCGACGGCGACCGCACCTGGCGCGAGGTCGCCCTGCCCGCCGCGCAGGGGCTCATGGGCCATGCACGCGGCGAGCATGCCGAGGCGGCACGCGCGCTCGCCCTGGCCCTGCCGCGTCTGCGCGAGATCGGCGGCAGCCACGCGCAGCGCGACCTGTTCCAGCAGATTTACATCGATGCGCTCGCGCGCAGCGGCCAGCTGGCCGAGGCGCAGCACCTTGTGCAGCAGCAGGCGCGGCTGCTGCCTGCCTCGCGCCGGCTGGAGCGCCAGGGCCGTTCCCTGGCACGGGCCCTGGGCATCGCCTAGAAGCGCCAGCCCAGGCCCACGCCGAACAGCACCGGGTCCACGTCGAACTTGCCGACCTTGCTGCCTGCAACCCTTACGTCTGTGCCGAGCCAGACCTTCTTGATGTCGAAGTTGAGCACCAGGTTCTTGTAGGGCAGCGGAATGTCCACGCCGGCCTGCAAGGCGCCGCCGAAACTGCTCCTGTCGATGCCCACGCCGGCCGGCAGGTGCACCGAGCTGAAGCGCGTGTAGTTCACGCCGGCACCCACGTAGGGCCGCACGCTGCCCGTGGGGTTGAAGTGGTATTGCGCAGTCAGCGTGGGCGGCAGATGGCGCAGCGTGCCGATGGTCGCGCCGCCTGCGCGCAGGTCGTGCTTCTGCGGGATCGTCAGCACGAGTTCGGCCGCGATGTTGGGCGTGAAGAAGTAGCTGATGTCGACTTCGGGGATGGTCTTGTCGTTGATGGACAAAGCGAGGCCCGTGCTGTCGCCGTTGTCGCTGTTCAGGTGCACGGCGCGCACGTGCACTTGCCAGGGTCCGGTGCCCGCGCTCTGCGCGAATGCCGGGGCGGCCACCGCCAGGCCCAGCACGGCCGCAGCGATCATTTGCTTGTTCATGGTCTTTTCTCTGTCTTCGGTCCGGGAACACTCCCGGTACCGATTACAGGAGGACCATGGCGCGCGCGGCTTGATGCGCCTCAACCCTTGCGGCGGCGCCGGAGCCGCAGGGGTCGCCGGCTTGCGCTATGTCAAGGGCTCTACAAGCCCAGGCGCCGGCACAGCTCCAGCGTGGCCGCCGACTGGTTCATCGTGTAGAAGTGCAGGCCCGGCGCACCGCCGCGCAGCAGCTGCTCGCACAAGGTGCTGACCACATCCAGCCCGAAGGACTTGATGGACGCCGTGTCGTCGCCGAAGGCCTGCAGCCGCAGCCGAATCCAGCGCGGAATCTCGGCACCGCAGGCGTCCGAGAAGCGCATGAGCTGCGTGGAGCTGCCGATCGGCATGATGCCGGGCACCACCGGGACGGCCAAGCCCAGGCGCTGGCTTTCATCGACGAAGCGGAAGTAGGCATCCGCGTTGTAGAAGTACTGCGTGATGGCCGCGTCGGCCCCGGCGCGCACCTTGGCGGCGTAGGCCTGCAGGTCGGCCTCGGGCGATCGCGCCTGGGGATGCACTTCCGGGTAGGCCGCCACCTCGATGTGAAAGGCGTCACCGGTTTCGGCGCGGATGAAGGCCACCAGGTCGCTCGCGTACTGGAACTCACCGCCGGCACCATAGCCGCTGGGGAGGTCGCCGCGCAGCGCCACGAGGCGCTTGACGCCCATGGCACGCAGTTCGGCCAGCTGCTGGCGCACACTGTCCCGGGTGGCGCCGATGCACGAGAAGTGCGAGGCCGCGTCCACGCCCTCGGCCAGGATCTCGCCCACCGTCCCGAAGGTGCCCTGCTGCGTCGAGCCTCCGGCGCCGTAGGTCACCGAGCAGAAGCTTGGCTTGCGCGCGTACAGCGCTTGGCGCACGCCGCGCAGCTTGGCCACCCCCTCGGGCGTCTTCGGCGGAAAGAACTCGTAGCTGACCGGCAAGGCCGGCTTGGACTCCGTGTTCATGTCTTCTTTCTCCCCAGGATCCAAAACTCGCGGTTGCCGTCGCCCCCGCTGATCGCGCTGTCCCACCAGCCGGCCACGGTCAGGCCGAGGTCGGCGCAGCAGGCCTCGAGGCGCGCGCGCACGATGGGGTACATGGCCTCGTCGCGCACGATGCCGCCCTTGCCCACCTGGCCGGGCTGCAGTTCGAACTGCGGCTTGACCAGCATCAGCAAGGCGCCGTCATCGGCCAAGAACGGCACGATGGCCGGCAGCACCAGCGTCTGCGAGATGAAAGACAGATCGCCCACGACGAGGCCGAAACCCGCGTCCGGCAATTCGTCGCCGAGATCCTCGGCTTCGAGTGCCCGCGCATTGACGCCCTCGATGCAATGCACGCGTTCGTCGCCGCGTACGCGCGGATGCACCTGGTCGTGGCCCACGTCCACGCCGACCACGCGCGTCGCGCCATGCTGCAGCAGGCAGTCGGTGAAGCCGCCGGTGGACTGGCCCACGTCCAGGCAGACCAGCCCGGTCGGGTCCACGCCGCTGGACTGCAACGCGCCTTCGAGCTTGAGCCCGCCGCGCGAGACATAGCGCGACTCGGCATCGTCCTGCAGCTGCAGTTCGGCATCCAGCGGCACTTCGTCGCGGTTCTTGGCCACCGTCCTCCAGCTCCCGCTGCCCACGCGCCAGGCCATGCCCGCGGCAATGAGCCGCTGCGCCTGCGAGCGCGAGGCGGCCAGGCCACGGTCCACCAGCAGCTGGTCGGCGCGCATGGTGTGCGCCGCCGCCATCAGTAGCGGTAGGTGTCGGGCTTGTACGGGCCCTGCACCGGCACGCCGATGTAGGCGGCCTGCTCCTTGCTCAGCACCGTCAGTTCGGCACCGAGCTTGGACAGCTGCAGGCGCGCGACCTTCTCGTCCAGGTGCTTGGGCAGCACGTAGACCTGGCCGACCTTGTACTCCTTGGGCTTGGTGTAGAGCTCGATCTGGGCGATGGTCTGGTTGGCGAACGAGGACGACATCACATAGCTCGGGTGGCCCGTGCCGCAGCCCAGGTTCACGAGGCGGCCCTTGGCCAGGAGGATGATGCGCTTGGCGGGCTTGCGGCCGACCTTGGGGAAGATCACATGGTCAACCTGGGGCTTGATCTCTTCCCACTGGCAGTTCTTCTCCAGCGCCGCGACGTCGATCTCGTTGTCGAAGTGGCCGATGTTGCAGACGATGGCCTGGTCCTTCATGGCCACCATGTGCTCGTAGCGGATCACATCCTTGTTGCCGGTGGTGGTGACGAAGATGTCGGCCTTGTCGGCGGCGTATTCCATGGTCACGACCTTGTAGCCTTCCATGGCAGCCTGCAGCGCGTTGATCGGGTCGATCTCGGTCACCCACACTTGCGCCGACAGCGCGCGCAGGGCCTGGGCCGAGCCCTTGCCCACGTCGCCGTAGCCGGCCACCACGGCGACCTTGCCGGCGATCATCACGTCGGTGGCGCGCTTGATGCCGTCCACCAGCGACTCGCGGCAGCCGTACAGGTTGTCGAACTTGCTCTTGGTCACCGAGTCGTTGACGTTGATGGCGCGCAGCATCAGCTCGCCCTTGGCCGACATTTCGTTCAGCCGGTGCACGCCCGTGGTGGTTTCCTCGGTCACGCCGATGATGTTCTTCAGGCGGCGGCTGTACCAGGTCGGGTCGACCTTGAGCTTGGCCTTGATCGCGGCGTGCAGGATCTTTTCTTCTTCGCTCTTGGCGCGGCCCAGGGCCTTGATGTCCTTCTCGGCCTTGGCGCCCAGGTGCATCAGCAGCGTGGCATCGCCGCCGTCGTCCAGGATCATGTTGGGGCCGTCGTGCTTGCCCGTGAATTCGAAGATGCGGTGCGTGTAGTCCCAGTAGTCGACCAGCGACTCGCCCTTGACCGCGAACACCGGCGTGCCGGCCGCGGCGATGGCGGCCGCGGCGTGGTCCTGCGTCGAGAAGATGTTGCACGATGCCCAGCGCACCTGGGCGCCCAGCGCCTGGAGCGTCTCGATCAGCACGGCGGTCTGGATCGTCATGTGCAGCGAGCCCGTGATGCGCGCGCCCTTGAGCGGCTGGCTCTTGGCGAACTCGTCGCGGATGGCCATCAGGCCGGGCATTTCGGTCTCGGCGATCGCAATTTCCTTGCGGCCCCAGGCGGCGAGGCCCAGGTCGGCGATGGCGCAATCGGTGTTCAGCAGTTGCTTGGCAGAAGCAGGGGCGTTCATGACGGCTCCGTGATCCCGGTAAGGGACAGGTTGAAGACGACCACGCTTGGGGGAAGGAACTCACCGCACGGAGCGTGGGCGAGCGTCGTTGCGAATGGAATCCGAGCCTCGCACCATGCCGGCGCTGCAACGCTCCTCGGAAGCGCGCGATTATAAGTTTGCGCGCCTCGGCGGCAATCCCACCCGTTCTGGCACCGCCAACCGCCTGGACCATGGGTCTGTGGAGGCTTGCTTCCGGAAGACGGACGACCAGTGAGCGGCCGCCGCGACGGGCGAAACGGGCGTCGCATCCACCCGACGCATCGGCTCATACCGTGCAAAACTGCACGAATGCGTGTACGCACTTGCACGATTCCCCGGAACAATACGCCGCGCATGGAAACCGCCGACCCGCCCAGTCCCCTGGTGACCGCCGCCTCTGCAGCGCAGACCGTCGATTTCTCGACGCTGTTCGACTTCCTGCCCATTGGCGCCTACCGCTCCTCTCCCGATGGCCGCCAGATTCGGGCCAACCCGGCCCAGGTCAAATTGAATGGATACCAGGACGAGGCCGAGCTCCTCGCCGTGATGGAGGACATCGGCCGCCAGTGGTACGTGGATCCGTCTCGGCGCACGGCGTTTCGCGAGCAGCTCGAACGCGAGGGCTACGTGCGCGGCTTCGTCTCCGAGGTCTACCGCCACAAGACGGGCGAGCGCATCTGGGTCAGCGAGAACGCCCACGTGGTGCGCGATGCCGCGGGCCGCGTCCTGTTCTACGAGGGCACGGTGGAGGACATCACCGAGCGCGTGCGCGCCGAGGCTGAACTGCGCCGGCGCGATGAGATCTGGAAGCTGGCGCTGGAAAGCACGGGTGACGGCGTCTGGGACTGGAATCTGGCCGAGGGCGTGGCCAAGATGTCGCGCCGCTGCCTGGAGATGTACGGCCTGGGGGCACACGATCTGCGCCCCTCTCCTCACAGCATGGACGAGCGCACGCATCCGGACGACAAGGTCCGCATGCTGCGCGACCGCCAGGCGCACCTGGACGGCCATGCGCCAAGCTACGTGAACGAACACCGCGTGCTGTGCGCGGACGGCAGCTGGAAATGGGTGCTCGCGCGCGGCATGGTGATCAGCCGCGACGCCCAGGGCAAGCCGCTGCGCATGGTGGGCACGCACACCGACATCACGCAGCGCAAGGAAGCCGAAGCGCTGATCTGGCACCAGGCCAACTTCGATGCGTTGACCGGCCTGCCCAACCGCCGCATGCTGCGCGACCGGCTCGGCCAGCACATGCTGCGCTGCGACCGCGAGCGGCTGCAGCTGGCGGTGCTGTTCATCGACCTGGACCACTTCAAGACCGTCAACGACACGCTGGGCCACGAGGGCGGCGACCGCCTGCTGGTCGAGGCCGCTCACCGGCTCAGCCGCTGCGTGCGTGCCTCCGACACCGTGGCCCGCATGGGCGGCGACGAATTCACCGTGGTGCTGCCCGAGCTGCACGATGCGCGCGAGGTCGAGCGCATCGTGCAGGCCATCCTGCGCGAACTGGCAAGCGCCTTCCATCTCGGCGACGAGCCGGCCTTCGTGAGCGCCAGCATCGGCGTCACCTTCTATCCAGGAGACGGCGAGAGCGTGGACGACCTGCTCCGCCAGGCCGACCAGGCGCTCTACGTGGCCAAGGGCGCCGGGCGCAACCGCTTTGCCTACTTCACCCCGGCTCTGCAGGAAGGCGCGCAGCGGCGCGCCCGTGTGGCCAACGACCTGCACGCCGCATTGCCCGCAGGGCAGCTCAGCCTCGAATACCAGCCCATCGTGGCGCTGGCCAGCGGTGCAGTGCACATGGCCGAGGCCCTGCTGCGCTGGCGTCACCCGCGGCGCGGCCGCATGGCGCCGATGGACTTCGTGCCCATCGCCGAAGCCAACGGCATGATCGTGGAGATCGGCGAATGGGCATTCCGCGAGGCCGCGCGGCAGACGCAGGTGTGGCGCTCCCGGCTTGATCCTCGCTTCCAGATCAGCGTGAACAAGTCGCCCGTGCAGTTCCACCGCACCGACGCGGACCGCGCCCACTGGCTGCGTGAACTCGCCGAGCTGGGCTTGCCGCACCATGCGATGGCCGTGGAGATCACGGAAAGTCTGCTGCTGGACCCGAGCACCAACGTGGCCGACCACCTGCTGGCGCTGCGCGCGGCCGGTCTCGGCGTGTCGCTGGACGACTTCGGCACGGGCTATTCTTCGCTGGCCTACCTGCAGCGCTATGACATCGACTTCATCAAAATCGACAAGTCCTTCGTGGCCGGGCTGGCGCCGAGCTCCAACGACCTCGCGCTGTGCAAGGCCATGGTCGTGATGGCACACCAGCTCGGCATCGCCGTCATCGCCGAAGGCGTGGAAACCCCGGCGCAGCGCGACCTGCTGCTGGAGGCGGGGTGCAACTACGCGCAGGGCTTTCTGTTCGCCCACGCCATGCCGGCGGACGCATTCGAAACCTGGTTCAGCCAGCGACGCGCCTGAGGTCCGCGATGCGCTGGCGCGCCTGCGCGCCGGCCATCTCGGCCAGCCCTGGTGCGAACCACGCCTGCGCAGTCTGCGCCGGCAATTCGGCACAGACACGGTCGATGTTGGCCTGCATGCGCGCCGCATCCACCCGCAGGCCCGGCAAAGCCGTGGCCAGCGCGCGCAGGCTGCCGGCTGCGGCCTGCCACAGCGACAGCCATTCGGCCTGCTCCGCCTGCCAGGCACCCAGCGCCCGCTCGTGCTGCTGCACCATGCCGGCCAACAGCGCGGCGACACGCTGCGGCACGCGCTGGGCGGCCGACAGGGCCACCATAGACGCCACCGGATTGCGCTTGTGCGGCATCACGGTGGAGACGCCGCGCCCGGTCTCAGCCGGCTCCATGAGTTCGCCGACCTCGTGCTGGCCCAGCAGCGCCAGGTCGGCCGCGAGCTTGCCCAGGCTGCCGGCCAGCAGGCCCAGCGCGCAGCCCAGCGCCACCCAGTCGTCGCGCTGCGTGTGCCAGGCTCCGCCGCCATCGCGCAGACCCAGCGATGCGGCCACACGTGCGCGCACGGCGGCCACGCGCGGGGCGTCCACCCCCATCTGCGCCAGCGTGCCGACGGCCCCGCCCAGCTGCAGCTGCAGCGCTTCGGTGGCCGCCTGCTGCAGCCGCTGGCGCCCGCGCACCAGCGGCGCGGCCCAGTCGGCGCACTTGAATCCAAGGCTCGTGACCGAGGCCGGCTGCATCAGCGTGCGGGCCAGCATGGGCGTGTCGGCATGGGCCTCGGCCAGGGCCAGCAAGGCCTGGATGCAGCGCAGCAGGTCGGCGTCGAGCAAGGCCAGCGCATCGCGCGTGACCAACACCAGGGCGGTGTCGATCACATCCTGGCTGGCGCTGCCGAAATGCGTCCAGGCCACGGCCTCGGCGTTGAACAGACCCACGGCCTCGCGCAGCGCCTTGATCAGCGGGATGGCGACACTGCCGGCACGGCCACTGTCGCGCACGATCTTCTCCACGTCGAACAGTTCCACGCGGCAGGTGCCCACGATGGAGCGTGCGGCGGCCGCCGGGATCAGCCCCTCATCGGCCTGGGCCTGGGCCAGCGCCGCCTCGAAGCGCAGCATCCCCGCCACCAAGCCACGGCCACTGAACGCGGCCACAGCTTCTGGGGTCGAGAGATAGCCCTCGAACAGGCTCATGGCCGCGGCATTCAGTACTGCAGCCTGGCCACCGCGCGCAGCGCCTCGGCGGTGGTGGTGCCGAAGCCGAAAAATTCCAGGTAGGCCGGAATCTGCTCGAACAGCATGTCGGTGCCGACCTGCACGGCGCAACCCTTGTCCATGGCGGCACGCAGCAACGGCGTGTACTCGCTCTTCATGACCACTTCACCAACGAAGGTGCCAGGCGCGATGCGGGCGATGTCGAAGGGCAGCGGGTCGCCCTCCTGCATGCCGAGGGGCGTGGCGTTGACGACGACGTCGAAGCCCGCCGGATCCTTGCTGCCCGTGCGCACCGTGAGGCTGGGATAGTGCTGGCGCAGCCGCGTGGCCAGCGCCTCGGCCGATTCGGCACGTGCATCGAAGAGTGCCAGCTCAGCCGCACCGGCCTGCGCGATGGACGCCGCGATGGCCGAGCCGACACCCCCCGCGCCCGAGACCAACACACGGGCACCTGCGAAGCTGCGGCCCTTGCGCTGCACGCCGCGGACGAAGCCCGCGCCGTCGAACATGTCGCCCAGCAGGCTGCCGTCGGGTCGCTTGAGGATGGCGTTGCAGGCGCCGGCGATGCGCGCCGTGGGCGTGGCCTCGTCCACGAGATCCAGCGTCACGACCTTGTGCGGCATCGTGACCAGCGCACCGTGCAGATTGGTCAAGCGCATGATCTGGCGCAGCGAAACCGCATAGTCCTCGGGCAGCACGCCCATGGGCACGACCACAGCGTCGATGCCCTGCTGCTCGAACCAGGGGTTGTAAATCATCGGCGCCTTGAAGGTGGCCGTGGGGTAGCCCAGGTGGGCGATCAGCGTGGTCTTGCCGGAGATCATGGTATGTGCGGTGCTTTCGGAGACGAAAGGGCCATTTTCAGGCGCATCAGCTGCCGGCGCGCGCCTGTGCCACGGCCGCGGCACACAGGCGCTGGTACTCGGCCAACGGCACGGGCTGGGCATCCGGCTGGCCAAGGTCCTGCATGTGGATGCGGTAAGTCTCGCGGGCACTGGCAGCGGCCAGCGCAGCGATGACCGTGATGCCGAACGCAATGGCGCCCACCGTCAGCCAGATGTTCTGCGCGCCGGGCGGCGCCACCAGCGTGAACAGCGCCGGGAGCATGGCGGTGATGGCCGTGCCCACGTTCTGCGAAATGGCCATGGCCGAGACGCGGGTGCGCGTGGGGAACAGCTCGGGGTAGAAGCTCGGGAACACCGCGTTGTAGCCCTGGTAGACCACGCCCCACATCAGGAGGGACATGACGATGGCGAGCGCCACGTTGTGGATGCTGATGGCGTACAGGTAACCGAAAGCGAGCAGGCCGGCCGCGAGCGAGCCCACGATGATCGGCGGCTTGCGGCCGATCTTGTCCGACAGGTTGCCCACGAAGGGGATCACCAGCACCGCGAGGATGTTGCCCATCACCGGGATCCAGAGGTACACGTCCTTGGCGAAGTTCACACCATAGGCCGGCTGCACCGCGTAGGCGGCGCCGAAGATCGTGGCCACGACCGGGATGACGTTCATCAGCGCCATCAGCACCACGCGCAGCATGTCGCGCCAGCTGTACTTGAAGGCGTCGACGATGGGCGAGCGCGCGCGCTGCTTCTGCTCGGTCTTGTCGGTGAAGGCAGGCGTCTCGTCGACCTCGCGGCGGATGATGTAGCCGGCCACGATCACGATGAAGGACAGCAGGAACGGGATGCGCCAGCCCCAGGTGTTGAACGACGCCTCGGGCATGTAGTGCGCCAGCGGCAGGAATACGGCGGCGGCCAGGATCTGGCCGGCCTGCACACCCTGCAGCGTGAAGCTGGCGAAAAAACCGCGGCGGCCGAACGGCGCGTGCTCCAGGATCATGGAACTGGCGCCCGAGATTTCGCCGGCCACGGCGAAGCCCTGGATCAGGCGGCAGACCACCAGCAGGAACGGCGCCCACAGGCCGATCTGCTCGTAGGTAGGCAGCAGCCCCACGGCGATGGTGGAAAAGCCCATCAGGAACATGCACCAGACCAGCACCTTCTTGCGGCCATGCGTGTCGCCGATGTGGCCCAGCACGAAGGCGCCGATGGGGCGCGCGACGTAGCCCACGCCGTACGTGGCCAGCGAAGCGATGATGGCGATGCCGGGGTCGCCCTTGGGAAAGAAGATCTGCGGAAAGATCAGCGCCGCGGCCGTGGCGTAGATGAAGAAATCGTAGTACTCCAGCGCGGAACCGATCCAGCCGCTGGCGGCGGCCTTCCTGGACTGGTGCCGGCCCTGCGGCTCGTGCGCAGCGGGTGCGGTGCTCATGGTCAATGTCTCCTGGTGGAACAAGAAGTCGTTCGACAATCGCACGGCAAGTGCGATGGACCGCACTCTAAAGAGGACACGGCCAGACCGAACAGGCTCATCGGCGCTCGATAGTTCGATAATCGAACCAAAATGCGCGATTAACGATCAAACCAAGGGTTTGCACTAATGAACCACGCCCCGGACAAGCGTCCGCCTGGCCTGCAGCGGCGCGACTGGATTGCCGGCCTGGACCGGGGCCTGAACCTGATCGAGGCCTTCGACGACGCCCACCCACGCATGACGGCCAGCGAGATCGGCCATCGCACCGGCATGACACGCACCGCGGCGCGGCGCTACCTGCTCACGCTGCAGCACCTGGGCTATGTGGCCGGCGATGGCAAGCTGTTCTGGCTCACGCCGCGCGTGCTGCGGCTGGGCCAGTCCTACCTGGAGTCCGCACGGCTGCCGCGCGTGGTCCAGCCCTTCCTGCAGCGCGTGGCCATGGGAACGCACGAGACGGCCTACCTCGCGGTGCTGGATGGCGACGACGTGGTCTACATCGCCCGCAACGGCCCCAACCGCAGCATGAACACGGGCTACGTGCTGGGCGCGCGCGTGCCCGCGCAGCTGACGGCCTCGGGCACGCTGATGCTGGCACTGCGGCCCGAGGACGAGGCCGAACACTGGCTGCAGACGCACGAACTGCGCGTGTTCACGCCGCACACCATCGCCAGCAAGGACCGGCTGCGGCTGGAGTTCGCACGCATCCGCGCGCAGGGCTGGTCGCTGTCGGAGCAGCAACTGGACCTGAACTCGCGCGGCATCGCCGTGCCGCTGCGCGACCGCAACGGCGAGGTGTTGGGCGCGCTCAACATCACCATGCCCATGGGCCATGAGAGCAGCGACGACGCCGTCGCACGCGTGCTGCCCGTGCTGCGCGAGACCGCGCAGGCCATGCGCAACCTGATCTGATCAGGGGCCGACCACGAGGCAGGCCAGGGGCAGGGCCTCACCCACGGTCCACTGCAGGGACTGGCCCTTGCCGCGCAGCTGGTGCCCGGCGCCCGCATACCAGAAGCCCGAGCCGCTGACCTGCTGCGTCAACCGCGCCTCGCCACCGCCCGGCAGGGCCAGCAGCGCATGGTCGCGCTCGAAGCGCACGTCCAGGCGCACCCCGCCCTCGCAGGTGTAGGCGAGCAACGGCGCACGCACCGGCGTGCAGGCCGAGAGCACGGTCAGCAGACAGGACACGGCCGCATGCCGCAGCATCGGAACATTCGTCACGCGCGGCATTCTTGCAGCTGCGACACTCGCCATGATGAGACCCTCGCTGATCCTCCTGCTCTGCCTGCTGGTCTGCAGCGCCCAGGCCGCCGACAACTGCGAAGCCATCCGCAGCGGCATCGAGGCGCGCATCCGCGCAGGCGGCATCGCCAACCCCGTCGTCACCGTGGTCGACACCGCGCAGAGCGCACCAGGCCAGGTGGTCGGCAGCTGCGCCATGGGCAGCAGGAAGATCGTCTATGTCCAGGGCGACGCCCCACCTCGCAGCAGCGCCCCCATCCTGACCGAATGCCGCGACGGGTCCATGCCCGTCGACGGCCGCTGCCCGCGCTGATCCGGGTTTGCCCGAAAATAGCGGTTTTCCCGGCCGCGCCCCCTGCCGCGCCGCCCGCCCCCTCACCTGGAACCGCGCTTTGTCCTTCGCCTCCGAAACCCGGCGTCGCCGCACCTTCGCCATCATTTCCCACCCCGACGCGGGTAAAACGACGCTGACCGAAAAGCTGCTGCTGTTCTCCGGCGCGATCCAGATCGCCGGCTCGGTCAAGGCGCGCAAGGCCAGCCGCCACGCCACCTCGGACTGGATGGAGATCGAGAAGCAGCGCGGCATCTCGGTGGCCAGCTCCGTCATGCAGATGGCCTACCGCGACCATGTGGTCAACCTGCTCGACACGCCCGGCCACAAGGACTTCTCCGAAGACACCTACCGCGTGCTGACGGCCGTGGACTCGGCGCTGATGGTCATCGACGCGGCCAACGGCGTGGAAGCGCAGACGCGCCGGCTGATCGAGGTCTGCCGCCAGCGCGACACGCCCATCATCACCTTCGTCAACAAAATGGACCGCGAGGTGCGCGAGCCGCTCGACATCCTGGACGAGGTGGAGCGCGAACTCGGCATGCCCTGCGTGCCCATGACCTGGCCCGTGGGCCAGGGCAAGAGCTTCGGCGGCATCGTGAACCTGCGCACCCAGGCCATGACGGTGTTCGAGGCCGGCAGCGAACGCCGGCCCCAGGACTTCGAGACCATGCCGCTGGCGGACCGCGCGGCGCTGCAGGCCCGGTTCGGCCACGAGTTCGACACCGCCATGGAGAGCATGGAGCTGGCCACCGGTGCCTCGCCGGCCTGGGACCATGCCGCCTTCCTGGCCGGCAAGCAGACCCCTGTGTTCTTCGGTTCCGGCGTCAACAACTTCGGCGTGATGGAGGTGCTGGACGCGCTGGTCGACCTGGCACCGCCGCCGCAAAAGCGCATCAGCACCGTGCTGGTGAACCGCCAGCCCGTGACCAAGGAGATCCAGCCCGAGGACAAGGACTTCGCCGGCGTGGTGTTCAAGGTCCAGGCCAACATGGACGCCAACCACCGCGACCGCATCGCCTTCGTGCGCATGGCCTCTGGCAGGTACCAGCCGGGCATGAAGCTCAAGGTGCAGCGCACATCCAAGGAACTGCGGCCGACCTCGGTCGTGACCTTCATGAGCCAGCGCCGCGAGGCCGTGGACGAGGCCTATGCGGGCGACATCATCGGCTTCACCACGCACGGCGGCGTGCAGCTGGGCGACACCATCACCGACGGCGCCAACCTGCAGTTCACCGGCCTGCCCTTCTTCGCGCCCGAGATGTTCATGACCGTGATCCTGAAGAACCCGTTGCGCACCAAGCAGTTGCAGCAGGGCCTGGCCCAGCTCGGCGAGGAAGGCGCGATCCAGGTCTTCAAGCCCGAGGCCGGCGGCCCCATGCTGCTGGGTGCGGTCGGCCAGCTGCAGTTCGAGGTGGTGCAGCACCGCCTGAAGACCGAGTACGACGCCGACATCCGGCTGGAAGGCTGCCAGTACACGGGTGCGCGCTGGATCACGGCCGACACGCCGGCCGAGCTGCGCCAGTTCGTCGACGCGTACCCCGCGCGCATGGCGCGCGACGCGGCCGACACGCTGGCCTACCTGTGCACCTCGCCCTACGACGTGCGGCTGGCGCAGGAGCGCTTTCCGAAGATCCACTTCCACCCGCTGCGCGAACACGCGGGGCTGGCGCTGCAGAACGCGGGATGAAGCCGCTGGCGGCCTGGCCGGCAGCGGCTTCCAAAGCCCTGCGTGGCGTCTTCACCGACATCGACGACACGCTCACGACCGAAGGCGCGATCACCGCGGACGCGCTGCAGGCCCTCGCCGATCTGCGCGCCGCGGGCCTGGCGGTGCTGGCGGTCACAGGCCGTTCGGTCGGCTGGAGTTTGCCGTTCGCGGGCGCGTGGCCCATCGATGCCATCGTGGCCGAGAACGGCGCCGTGGCGCTGCTGCGCGGGGCCGACGGCACCGTGGAGAAGCGCTACCTGCAGGACGCCGCCACGCGCGCCGTCAACTTCACACGCATGCAGCAGGTGCTGGCCCAGGTCGAGCACAGCATCCCAGGCGCGCAGCGTGCCGGCGATTCCGACGGCCGTGAGACCGACATTGCCATCGACCACAGCGAGTTCGTGCAACTGGGCCGGGCGCAGATCGATGCGGTGGTGCAGACCCTGCGCGGCGCCGGCCTGCACGCCACGGTTTCCTCCATCCATGTGAACGGCTGGTTCGGTGCGCACGACAAGCTCGAGGGCGCGCGCTGGATGCTGCGCGAGCTCTGGCAGCGCGACCTGGACGCCGAGATCGGCCGCTGGGCCTACGTGGGCGACTCCACCAACGACGCGCGCATGTTCCAGGCCTTCGCCAACAGCGTGGGCGTGGCAAACATCGCACGCTTCGTGCCGCAGCTCTCGCACCTGCCGCGCTACGTGACCCAGGGCGCGCGTGGCGCGGGGTTTGCCGAGTTCGCCCGCCTGGTGCTGGCCCAGCGCGCCTAGACGCCGCGCTGCAACACCCCGCGCACCGTGTCGGCCACCACATGCCGGCTCTGTGCGCGCCAGGCCAGGTGCAGTTCGGCGTGCAGCCCCCCCGGGTCGCGCAGCGGCCGGAACGCCACCCGCGCATAGCCCAGGCGCTGCGCCGAAGCCGGCACCAGCGCCACCCCCCAGCCCGCGTCGACCATGGCCAGGATGGAGTGCGTGTGGCTCAGCGTCAGCACGGTGTCGGGCGCCACGTCCTCGGCGCGCAGCCGGCCCGCGATGAGTTCGTAGATGTAGCGCGTCTCCGAAGGGCAGTAGGCGATGAAGGGCTGGCCCTGCAGCTCCGCCAGCGCCATGGCGTCGCCGCCGGCCAGCGCATGGCCCGTGGGCGCGGCCAGCAGCAGCGGTTCGCGCAACAACAGGCTGGAGGCCGCGAAGCTGCGCGGCGCGAACGGCCGCACGATGCCAAGGTCAACGCGGCCGGCCGCCAGGGCGTCGAGCTGGTCCACGGTCTGCAGCTCGCGCGGCACCACCTCCACGTCGGGCAGCGCCGTGCGGATCGCGCCCAGCACCCGCGGCAGCAGCGCGAAGCTGGCGGCCGCGATGAAGCCCAGCGTGACGGTGCCGGCGTCGGCGCGCATGGCGCGGCGCGCGGCCTGCATGGCGGCCTGGCTGCGGCGCAGGATGTCCTCGGCCTCGCGCAGGAAGCTGCTGCCGGCCGGCGTCAGGCGCACCGTGCCGCCCGCGCGTTCGAGCAGCTGCACGCCGAGTTCGTGCTCCAGCAGCTGGATCTGGCGCGTGAGCGGCGGCTGCGTCATGTGCAGCAGCGCGGCGGCACGGCCGAAGTGCAGTTCGGAGGCGACGGCGACGAAGCAGCGCAGTTGCGAAAGCTGGAACACGATTCAGAACTTGGATGGCGGGATCGCCAGATTGGATTGGACGGCGGCGCAGGCGCTTTCTAGAGTAGCACCCCGTTCCATCCCACCTTTTCTCGGAGTCTCCATGCCCTCGTTCCAAGGTCCCGCGCTGCGTCAGGCGCTGAACGGCATTTCCGGCATCCTGGTCACACCCTTCGACGCGCAGGACCGCGTGGTCGCCGCTCCGCTGAAGCCCGTGGTCGACCGGGCCGTGCAGGCCGGTGTGCAGGTGCTCGTGGCCAACGGCAACACCAGCGAGCTCTACGGCCTGCAGGCCGCCGAGGCCGAGCGCGCCGTGGCCATCGCGGCCGACTGCGTGGCCGGCCGCGTGCCGCTGCTGGCCGGCGTGGGCCGCAGCGTGGGCGAGGCCTGCGCGCTGGCCCGCGTTTCCCGCGCAGCCGGCGCCGACGCGCTCATGGTGCACCAGCCGCCGGACCCCTTCGTCGCGCCGCGCGGCGTGCTGGCCTACGTGCAGCGCATCGCCGAGGCCGGCGGCGGCCTGCCGCTGGTGCTGTACCTGCGCAACGAGAACATCGGTCTGGACGCGATCGAGGCGCTGTGCCGCATCCCCGAGGTGGTGGGCATCAAGTGGGCCTCGCCCACGCCGCTGGTGCTGGCCGCCGCGATGCGCCGCACGGCCGACCGGCAGCTGGCCTGGGTCGGCGGCCTGGCCGAGGTCTGGGCGCCGCCGTTCTACGCGGTCGGCGCGCGCGGCTTTACCTCGGGCCTCATCAACGTGCTGCCCGAGCGCTCGGTCGCGATCTACAACGCGCTGGAAGCCGCCGACCAGCCGCTGGCCATGCGCCTGATCGAAGAGATGCTGCCCTTCGAGGAACTGCGCGCCCAGGAGAACAACGGCACCAACGTGACCGTGGTGAAGAGCGCGCTGCAGCTGATGGGCAACGACTGCGGCGCCACGCGCCCGCCCTCGGCCTGGCCGCTGAGCGACAAGCAGCAGCAACAGCTGCGCGCGCTGCTGGACGGCTGGAACCTGCTGCGCTGAGACGCACGCCCCTTTCCTTTTTCCACTTCGAGGAGACATTCCATGCGCATTCGCCGCGCGCTGATCGCGCTCGCCTGTACGTTGCCCATCGCCCCGCTGGCCTCGGCCCAGCCACCGGCCTTCCCGGCCAAGCCCATCACCATCGTCATCGGCTCCACGCCGGGCAGCGCGACCGATGGCCTGACCCGCGCCGTGGGCGCCGAAATCACACGCCTCAGCGGGCAGCCCGTGATCGTCGAGAGCCGGGCCGGGGCCTTCGGCAGCATTGCCGCCCAGTACGTGGCCAAGGCCCAGCCGGACGGCTACACGCTGTTCATGACGACCAACACCACGCAGTCGGCCAACCCGCACCTGCTCAAGAAGATCGCCTACGACCCGATCAAGGACTTCGCGCCCGTCTCGCTGCTGGCGCGCGGCTATCTTGCGCTGGTGGTGAACCCGCAGATCAAGGCGAACAACGTTTCCGAACTCGTGGCGCTGGCCAAGTCCCAGCCCGGCAAGCTCAACTACGGCTCAGGCAGTTCCTCGGCTCAGGTGGCGACCGAGCTGTTCCAGCAGGCCACGGGCACGAAGTTCAACTACGTGCCCTACAAAGCCAACCCGCCGGCCGTGCTGGACCTCGTGGGCGGGCAGATCGATCTCATGATCGTGGACCTCACGACCAGCCTGCCCCAGGTGAAGGCCGGCAAGCTGCGTGCGCTGGGCATGAGCAGTCCGAAGCGCTCGCCGCTGGCGCCCGAGGTGCCGGCCATCAACGAGTCGCTGCCGGGCTACGAGTTCGGCTACTGGAACGCGCTCTACGCGCCAGCTGGCACGCCCGCGCCCGTGGTGCAGCGGCTCGCCGCACTGGTGCGCGAGGCGCTGGCCGCGCCTGCCGTGCAGCAGGTCATCGAGAAGACCGGGCAGGAGGCTGCGTTCATGGGGCCGCAGGAGCTGGCGAAATTCCAGCTTGGCGAGCTCGAGCGCTGGGGCCAGATTATCCGGGCGGCGGGGATCGAGCCGGAATGACCGCATCGGCGTCGTCGGCGATGCTGAAGCTTGCGTCGCAGCCGATGCCCGCCGCGATCCAGCGCCGCGCCAGCGGCGCCAGCCAACGCGCGCCCAGCACCTCGGCCGGTGCACTCAGCGCGCCGCACAGGTAGCGGCCCTGTGCCTCGTCCCAGCGCACGGCGACACAGGCGCCGCGCCGGCGCCGCGACAGCAGCATGCCCAGCGGACAGGGCTCCAGCAGACAGCACATGCCGCAGCCATTGCACGGCGCGCCATGTGCAGGCTTGGCCGGCGCGCGCGGATGCACGTGCACGACCTGCCAGTCGGCTTGCTCGGAGGGTCCGGATCGGCGCATGACGCGATGATGCCGCGTCAGGCCACGGCGTTCACTGCGGCTTGGCCAGCCCCAGCTTCTCGATGATGGCCTTCTCGCGCGCCACGGTGTCCTGCGCGAACTTGGTGTAGTCGGCCGTGCTCTTGTAGTCGGGCAGCATGTCGTACTTGGCGAGTGCGGCCACGTAGCTGGGCTCTTCCATCGCCTTCTTGAAGGCGTCGTGCAGGCGCTTGACGACCTCGGGCGGCGTGCCGCGCGGCGCGCCGATGCCGAAGGGCGAGTTCTGCACGATGTCGTAGCCCAGTTCCTTGAGCGTGGGCGCATCGGGGAACTTGGGCAGGCGCTTTTCGCCCCAGGTGTTGAGCACGCGCAGCTTGCCGGCCTCGACCTGTGGCGCGAAGCCGGTGGAGTCCACGGCGGCCATCAGCTGGCCGCTGACCACGGCCAACATCAGGTCCGCGCTGCCCTTGTAGGGCACGTGCTGCAACTCGATGCCGGCCTGCTGGGCGATGATTTCGGTCGTCAGGTGCGGGCTGGTCAGCGTGCCGGTGGAGCCGTAGGTCAGCTTGCCCGGGTTGGCCTTGGCATAGGCCACGAAGTCGGCCCAGGTCTTGAACGGGCTGTTGGTCGGCACCACCACACCGAAGGCGTAGCCCGTGACGTTGATCACGTAGCTGATGTCCTTGATCGGGTCCCAGTTGATCTTGGTGGTGTAGCCCAGGCGGAACACGCCCAGCGGGATCTGGGCGATGGTGTAGCCATCGGGCTGCGCGGTCTGCAGCGCCTGCGCGGGCAGCGTGCCGCCGGCACCGGGCTTGTTCTCGATGATCACGGGATGGCCCAGCACCTTGGCCGCGTTGTCGGCCAGCGAACGCATGGTGATGTCGGTGGGGCCTCCTGCCGGAAACGCGATGACGAGCTTGATGGGCTTGTCGGGGAAGTTCTTCCAGGCCTGGGCCTGGGCGGTGACGGGGGCCACGAGCGTGGTCAGCGAAGCGAGCGCGGCGGCGCCCAGCAAGGAACGGCGGAACATGGAGCGGTCTCTCATCGTGGCGGGTGCAAAGCGGACCATTCAACACCACATGGCAGCGGCCCGCATCGGTGATGTCCCTTGGCGCGCGCTGCCAGTGGGCGCTCAGCCGCGCCCGCCGTCAGCATTCAAGGCGAGGCGCGCTGCGTCCCGGTCAGCGCGCCAGCACCGGCGCCAAGGCCTTGCCGGTCGCGGTGCCCAGGCGCACCAGCTCCTCCGGCGGCGCTGCACCGACGATGCGGCCGCCACCATCGCCGCCTTCGGGGCCCAGGTCCAGCACCCAGTCGGCCTCGGCGATGAGGTCCAGGTCGTGCTCGATCACGACCACGCTGTGGCCGCCGTCGACCAGGCGGTGCAGCACGCGGATCAGCTTCTCCACGTCGGCCATGTGCAGGCCCACCGTGGGCTCGTCCAGCACGTAGAGCGTGTGCGGCGCCTTCTGGCCGCGTCGGCCCACGTCGTCGCGCACCTTGCTGAGCTCGGTGACCAGCTTGATGCGCTGCGCTTCGCCGCCCGACAGCGTGGGCGAAGGCTGGCCCAGCGTGAGGTAGCCCAGGCCCACGTCCTTGAGCAGCTGCAGGGGATGGGCGATGTTGGGCATGCTGGCGAAGAACTCCACCGCCTCGTCGACCTCCATCTGCAGCACCTCGCCGATGCTCTTGCCGCGCCAGCTCACGGCCAGCGTCTCGGGATTGAAGCGCGCGCCGTGGCAGCTTTCGCAGGGCACCTTCACGTCGGGCAAAAAGCTCATCGCGATGGTGCGGATGCCCTGGCCCTCGCAGCTCGGGCAGCGGCCATCGCCGGTGTTGAACGAGAAGCGGCCGGGGCCGTAGCCGCGCGCCTTGGCCTCCAGCGTCTCGGCGAACAGCTTGCGGATGGTGTCCCAAAAGCCGATGTAGGTGGCAGGGCAGCTGCGCGGGGTCTTGCCGATGGGCGTCTGGTCGACCTCGAGCACGCGGTCGATCTGCTCGTAGCCGCGCACCTCGTCGCAGCCGGTCCAGGTGGCGCCGTGCAGCGTGAGCGCGGCCAGGCCGGCCTGGGTGGACTTCTGCGCCACCACGGTCTGCACGTTGGACAGCAGCACGTCGCGCGCCAGCGTGGACTTGCCCGAGCCGCTGACGCCCGTCACGACGACCAGGCGCTTGAGCGGCACTTCGGCATCCACGTTCTGCAGGTTGTGCTCGCGCGCGCCGCGCACCGAGAGCCAGCTGGTTCCGGGCGCGGTGTCCCGGCGGGCCTTGAGCGGATGGCGCATGGCATCGCGCAGGTAGCGGCCAGTGACCGAGTCCTCGGCATTCGCCAGGTCCTGCGCGTTGCCCTGGGCCACGAGGCGGCCGCCGCGCTTGCCGGCGCCGGGGCCGATGTCGATCAGGTGGTCGGCCCGGCGGATGGTGTCCTCGTCGTGCTCGACCACGACCAATGTGTTGCCCTTGTCGCCGAGCTTGTGCAGCGCGTTGAGCAGGATGTGGTTGTCGCGCGCGTGCAGGCCGATGGTCGGCTCGTCGAGGATGTAGCAGACGCCCTGCAGGTTGCTGCCCAGCTGCGCGGCCAGGCGGATGCGCTGGGCCTCGCCGCCCGACAGCGTGGGTGCGCCGCGGTCCAGCGTGAGGTAGCCCAGGCCCACCTCTTCGAGGAACTCCAGCCGGCTCGCGATCTCGGGCAGCAGGTCGCGCGCGATGTCGGCCTCGCGCGCCGACAGGCGGCCGGCGGCCAGCAGGGCCTGCACCCAGCTGCGCACATCGCGGACCGACATGCGCGCGATGTCGGAGATCGCGCGGCAGTCGAAGCGCACGGCGCGTGCCGTGGGGTTGAGCCGCGTGCCCGCGCAGCTCGGGCAGGTCTGCTCGCCCACGTCCTCGGCCTCGGGCTCGGCGAAGGTCTGCTCGCGGCCCTTGTTGTCCTCAATGCGCACGGAGTCGTCGTAGACGGCGCGCTGCTCCCGGGTCAGCTTGACGCCCGTGCCCACGCAGTCGGGGCACCAGCCGTGCTTGCTGTTGTAGGAAAACAGGCGCGGGTCGAGTTCGGCGTACGAGGTCGCGCAGACCGGGCAGGCGCGTCTGGCCGAGAACACCAGCAGCTGGCCGATGTGGGCCGTGGGCTGGCCATCGGCCATCGCGGTGCGCAGGCCATCGAGCTGGCTCAGCACGTGGACCACGCCCTTGCCGTGTTCGAGTGCGGTGGCCAGGGCTTCGCGCAGCCGGCCTTCGTTGGCCGGCGTCACGTCCAGGCTGGCCACGGGCAGCTCGATGGTGTGCTCCTTGAAGCGGTCGATGCGCGGGAAGCCCGTGGTCGGCAGGAAGTTGCCGTCCACGCGCAGATGCGTGTAGCCACGCGGGCGCGCCCAGTCCGCCAGTTCGGTGTAGACGCCCTTGCGGTTGACCACCAGTGGCGCGAGCAGGCCCACGTGCTGGTCGCGGAACTGGCGCAGCAGCTGGGCCGCGATGCTGTCGGGCGTCTGCGGCTGCACGGGCGCGTCGTCCTTCACGCAGTGCTGCACGCCGAGCTTGACGTAGAGCAGGCGCAGGAAGTGCCAGACCTCGGTGGTGGTGCCTACCGTGGACTTGCGGCCCCCGCGCGACAGGCGCTGCTCGATCGCCACGGTCGGCGGGATGCCGTAGACCGCGTCGACCTCGGGCCGGCCGGCCGGCTGCACGATGCTGCGCGCATAAGCGTTCAGCGATTCGAGGTAGCGGCGCTGGCCTTCGTTGAACAGGATGTCGAAGGCCAGCGTGGACTTGCCCGAACCGCTGACGCCCGTGACCACGTTGAAGCTGCCGCGCGGGATCTGCACCGACAGCGATTTGAGGTTGTGCTCCTTGGCGTTGACGATCTCGATGGCGGCAGGGGCCGCTACGGCGTAGCGTGGTGCCGGTTCCTGCACGGACAGAGCCTGGCCCGGGGCCATGGCCGCTTCGTAGTCGCGCAGTGCGGCGCCCGTGTGCGATGTCGGATGCTCGCGCACCTGCTCGGGCGTGCCCGTAGCCACCACGAGGCCGCCGGCGTCGCCGCCTTCGGGGCCCATGTCGATGAGCCAGTCGCTGGCGCGGATCACGTCCAGGTTGTGCTCGATCACGACCAGCGAGTGGCCGGCGTCGAGCAGCTTGCGCAGCGCGCGCATGAGCTTGGCGATGTCGTCGAAGTGCAGACCCGTGGTCGGCTCGTCGAACAGGAACAGCGTGCCCTTGCGCGCGAGGTTCTGGCGCGAGGGCACGGCGTTCTTCGCGGCCTCGGCCAGGAAGCCTGCGAGCTTGAGCCGCTGAGATTCGCCGCCCGACAGCGTGGGCACGGGCTGGCCGAGCTTCACGTACTCTAGGCCCACGTCAAGAATGGGCTGCAGCGCGCGCACCACGTCGCGGTCGTTCTCGAACACCTGCACGGCCTCGCTCACGGTGAGTTCCAGCACGTCGGCCACGCTGAAGGCGCGGCGTCGTGCATTCGCCACGTCGCGGCGCTCGATGTGCACTTCGAGGATCTCGGGCCGGTAGCGCTTGCCGTCGCAATCCGGGCAGCGCAGGTAGACGTCCGACAGGAACTGCATCTCCACATGCTCGAAGCCCGAGCCGCCGCAGGTCGGGCAGCGCCCGTCGCCGCTGTTGAAGCTGAACTTCGAGGCCGTGTAGCCGCGCTGGCGCGCCAGAGGCGCGTCGGCGAACAGCGAACGGATCGCGTCCCAGGCGCCCACATAGCTGGCCGGGTTGGAACGCGCGGTCTTGCCGATCGGCGACTGGTCCACGTAGACCACATCGGCCAGGTGGTCGGCGCCGAGCAGCCGGTCGTGCAGGCCGGGCGACTCGGTGGCGCGGCCGAAATGGCGCACCAATGCGGGGGCCAGCACGTCCTGGATCAGCGTGGACTTGCCCGAGCCGCTGACGCCGGTGACGCAGACCAGGCGCTGGAGTGGGATGTCGACCGAGACATCGCGCAGGTTGTGCTCGCGCGCGCCTTCGAGGATCAGGCGCGGCGTGTTGTCACCCACGGGACGGCGCTGGCCGATGCCGATCTGCTTGCGCCCACCCAGGTATTGGCCGGTCAGCGTGTCGGCCTGCCGCAGCTGCGCGGTGCTGCCGTCGAACACGATGCTGCCGCCGCGCGCGCCGGGGCCCGGGCCCATGTCGATCATGCGGTCGGCCGCGAACATCACGGCCGGGTCGTGCTCGACGACGACGAGCGTGTTGCCCGCATCGCGCAGGCGCTGCATGGCCTCGATGATGCGGTGCATGTCGCGCGGGTGCAGGCCAATGCTGGGCTCGTCGAGCACGAACAGCGTGTTGACCAGCGAGGTGCCCAGCGCCGTCGTCAGGTTGATGCGCTGCACCTCGCCGCCCGACAGCGTGCGGCTCTGGCGGTCCAGCGTGAGGTAGCCGATGCCCACGTCGCACAGGTAGCGCAGCCGCGTGGTGATTTCCTCGAACAGCAGGCGCAGGGCCTGGGCCTCGCCGGGGTCGGCAGACTGGGTGCTACCGGAGAGCCGGTCGAAGAAGCGGCGCAGCCGGTCGATCGGCAACAGCATGAGGTCGTGCACGGTCAGGCCTGGCAGCGCCTCGAGTTGCGCGCGCGACCACTGCACACCCTGCGGCATGAAGCGCTTGGCCGGTTCGAGCACGGCGTCCGCGTCGTCCTTACTGCCGAGGCGCCAGAGCAGGCTCTCGGTCTTGAGCCGCGCGCCGCCGCAGGTCTCGCACGGCGTGTAGCTGCGGTACTTGGACAGCAAGACGCGGATGTGCATCTTGTAGGCCTTGCTCTCCAGGTACTCGAAGAAGCGCTTGACGCCGAACCAGTGCTGGTTCCACTTGCCGTTCCAGTGCGGCGAGCCGTGGATGACCCAGTGCTTCTGCTCGGGCGTGAGCTGCTTGTAGGGCGTGTCGCGCGGAATGCCGGCGGCCTCGGCGTGGCGCATGAGGTCGTCCTGCGCCTCCTGCCAGGCGGGGGTCTGCATGGGCTTGATGGCCCCGGCGCGCAGCGTCATCTTGTCGTTCGGGATGACCAGGTCATAGTCCACGCCGATCACGCGGCCGAAGCCGCGGCAGGCCTCGCAGGCACCAACCGGCGAGTTGAACGAGAACATGGACGGGATCGGGTCCGCATAGCGCAGGTCGCTGTCGGGGCAATGCAGGCCCGTGGAGAAGCGCCAGATCTCGGGCGCGGCCTCCGCATCGGCCGCGAGCGCATAGACATTGAGCCGGCCGGCACCGCGCTTGAGCGCGGTCTCGATGGCCTCGACCGCGCGCACGCGCTCGGTGCCGGCCAGGCGGAAGCGGTCGGCCACCACGTCCAGCAGCTTGCGCGGGCCGGCCGGTGTGGCCACCTCGCGCTCGGCCTGGATGCGCGTGAAGCCGCTGGCCGACAGCCACTCGGCCACCTGCTCGGCCGAGGTGCCGGCGGGCAGCTCGACCGGGAAGGTCAGCACCAGCCGCGGGTCGCCCTGCTCCGCCGCGCGCTGCTGCAGCTGCGCGTAGATGCTGTCGGGCGAATCGTGGCGCACGGGCTGCGCCGTCACCTTGTCGAACAGCTGGCCGGCACGCGCGAACAGCAGCTTCAGGTGGTCGTTGAGCTCGGTCATCGTGCCGACCGTGGAGCGCGAGGAGCGCACCGGGTTGGTCTGGTCGATGGCGATGGCCGGCGGCACGCCTTCGACGCGGTCCACCGCGGGCTTGTCCATGCGGTCCAGGAACTGGCGCGCATAGGCCGAGAACGTCTCAACGTAACGGCGCTGGCCTTCGGCGTACAGCGTGTCGAACACCAGGCTGGATTTGCCCGAGCCGCTGGGGCCGGTCACCACCGTCAGCTCGCCAGTGCGGATGTCGAGGTCCAGGTTTTTGAGGTTGTGCTGGCGCGCGCCACGGATGGCGATGGTTCCATGGGGCATGTAGGGGTGGGGATCGCTGGGCAAGCCGGCGATTCTAGGAGTCGCCCGGGCCACGGCGCATGCGTGCGCCCGAGAGTCCCCACGGTAGAGGTCCGCACTCGCGCCAAACCGGCACGACTGTCTCCCTGGTCGACTGCACACAAAAATCTCAACGCAAAAGTCAGAAACGTGTGAATTTGTTACATGAACAATAAGTCTCTCTTAAACACAATGTATGCACTTTTAAGAGGCGACTTTTCAATGTGCGCACCAATCATGTCCCAGGGCTTTTGGCCACTCGGCAGACCACGCCGTGCGGTCGCACTTCCGGCCGGCGCGCTGTGCTTGCTGCTTGCATGGTCGGGCTCGACGCAGGCCGCACTTCCCATGTCAAGCGTGCCCAGGCCATGCGCGACGCCGGTTCCCGCACCCACCCTCCAGCGCGCCAAAGCACGTTCTGCGAAGCCAAGGAGGTCTCAGGTGACTATCCAGGCGGGCGGCCGCGCCATCCGCCCGGTCGCGATGAACCGCAAGGCATGGGCCCCGCCCACGGCAGTCACGATGTCCCGTCAGGGGTGCGCGTCCGCACCGGCAGCAGCCTTGGCATCTGCACCGGGATGGGTGGGAGCGCCGGTGCCAGCGGCCTATCCGCAGAGCGCGCTTCCGCCGTTCGTGGTGCCGTTAAACGGCGTTCCGGCGGTCATGGCTGGCGGCGTCGACACAGCGACCCAAGCACTAGCAACTGCGCCGGGCCTGCCTGAACAGCTCTCCGACACGGCCGTACCGCCCCTGGCCGCTGTGGCCCTGCAGCCGGCCGTCGACGGTTCCTTCCCGGGCCATGCTTCGCGCTGGATGGTTGGCGCCATTCCCGCACGCTCACGCGAGGCAGACCAGGACCTGACGGCTCCCGGCGCCGGCGCGTGGCCGGGGCGCGCCGCGCCCGAACCGACCATGCCTGGCGCGTTGTCTGGCGTTCCGCAAGCCCCCGGCACCGGTGGCGGGCCGGAACTGCCCGACATGCCGACCACACCAGCATGGCCGGTGTCCGAACACACCGGCGTGCCGGAAAGCGGCCCCTACCTGACACCGACCGGGCCCGACACGACGGGCGAGGTCACGGCCGCGGAGGTGCCAGAACCCGCAGGGCTGGCACTCGTGATGCTGGCCGGCCTGGCGGCACTCGCAGGCCTGCGGCTCGGCCGGCTTCGCACTGCGCACCACAGCCGCTGATCGCGACTGGCGGCTGCGCGGCCCATCAATCGTTGGCGTAGATGTCGTTGTCCTTGGTTTCCTTGACGAACAAGGTGCCGATGACCAGCGTGACGGCCGCGATGATGATGGGATACCACAGCCCGTTGTACATGTTGCCGGTCTGCGCCACGATGGCCAGTGCGGTGGCCGGCAGCAGGCCGCCGAACCAGCCGTTGCCGATGTGGTACGGCAGGCTCATCGAGGTGTAGCGGATGCGGGTCGGAAACATCTCGACCAGCATGGCGGCGATCGGGCCGTAGACCATGGTCACGAGGATCACCAGGTAGACCAGGATCACGATGGTCATGAAGGTATTCATCTTGGCCGGGTCGGCCTTGGCGGGGTAGCCCGCGGCCTTGAGGTCGTCGGCCACGGCCTTCTTGAGCGCCGAATCCTTGGCCTTGAGCTCATCAGCCGCCAGGCCCGCCGCGTTGTAGCTCGTGATGACCTGCTCGCCGATCTTGATGGTCGCCGGCGCGCCGGCGGGTCCGGCCACGTTCTCATAGCTGACCGAACTGGCCGACAGCACCTGCTTGGCGATGTCGCACGAGCTCGTGAACTTGGAGGTGCCGGTGGGGTTGAACTGGAACGAGCATTCCTTGGGGTCGGCCGTCACGATCACCTGGTTCTTGGCCTGGGCCGCGGCCAGGTCAGGGTTGACGGCTTTGGTCAGCGCGTTGAACACGGGGAAGTAGGTCAGCACGGCCAACAGGCAGCCGGCCATGATGATGGGCTTGCGGCCGATCCTGTCCGACAGGCTGCCGAAGATCACGAAGAAGGGCGTGGCGATGATCAGCGCGACCGCGATCAGGATGTTGGCCGTGGCGCCGTCCAGCTTGAGCGCGCCCGTCAGGAAGAACAGCGCGTAGAACTGGCCCGTGTACCAGACCACGGCCTGGCCGGCGGTCAGGCCGATCAGCGCCAGGATCACGATCTTGAGATTGCGCCATTGGCCGAAGGACTCGGACAGCGGGGCCTTGGAGACCTTGCCTTCGGACTTCATCTTGAGGAAAGCCGGCGACTCGTTCATGGACAGCCGGATGTAGACCGACACGCCCAGCAGCAGGATGGAGACCAGGAACGGGATGCGCCAGCCCCACTCCGCGAAGGCCGTCTCGCCGATGGCCGTGCGCACGCCCAGGATCACCAGCAGCGACAGGAACAGGCCCAGCGTGGCCGTGGTCTGGATCCACGAGGTGTAGAAGCCGCGCTTGCCTGGCGGCGCATGCTCGGCCACGTAGGTGGCCGCGCCGCCGTACTCGCCGCCCAGCGCCAGGCCTTGCAGCATGCGCAGGATGATCAGGATGATGGGTGCGGCCACACCGATGCTGGCGTAGCCGGGCAACAGGCCGACGATGAAGGTCGACAGGCCCATCAAGAGGATGGTCACGAGGAAGGTGTACTTACGCCCGATCATGTCCCCCAGGCGCCCGAACACCAGCGCGCCGAAGGGCCGCACGATGAAGCCGGCCGCGAAGGCCAGCAGCGAAAAGATGGTGCGCGACGCCGGATCCAGTGCCGAGAAGAACTGGTTGCCGATGATCACGGCGAGCGTGCCGTAGAGGTAGAAGTCGTACCACTCGAACACCGTGCCAATGGACGAAGCGAAGATGACCTTGCGCTCCTCCTTGGTCATGGGGCGGCTGGCCGCGACCGGCTTGCCCCCTTGCATTGTGGCTGCCATTGCGTTGTCTCCGTTTTGTAGCCGACCCCGGAACGGGGCCCGGCCGCATTCTTGGAGGGCGCACTGACCCGTCTCTGACACCGGGCCAACGGATTCTTACAACTCAGGTACTAACCCGCAGGCCCGGTTTCAGCATGTGGGTTGCACGACCTCAATGGCTGAACATGCGCCGGTGCAGCTGGCGCAGCGACCACCAGACCGCGCCCGCCACGAGCGGAATCGCGAGGGCCGCCGTGCTCTCGGCCGACCAGGGCCAGCCCAGCTTCTGCGCCCCCTTGGCCAAGTAGCTGAACAGGCCGACGATGTAGTAGGTGATGGCCGCCACCGACAGGCCCTCGACCGTGGACTGCAGCTTGAGCTGCAGGTCCTGCCGCTTGTTCATGGCCGCCAGCAGGGCCTGGCTGCTTTGCTGCTGCTCGATCTCCACGCGTGTGCGCAGCAGGTTGCTGATGCGCGAGACGCGCTGCGACAGCGCGTCCTGCCGGCGCGCCGCCCACTCGCAGGTCTTGCGCGCGGGCGTCAAGCGCCGGTCCATGAATTCGGCGATCGTCTGCAGGCCGGCACGACGCACCTCGGCGATGTCGGCAATGCGGCTGTCCATGAGCTCGAAGTACGCGGTGCTGGCCGAGAAGCGCGAATGCGTGGCCGCATGCTGGCTCTCGACCTGGCCGGCCAGCCGCGTCAGGCGGTCCAGCAACACGGGCTCGGCGTCCCGGTCGGCGCTGCGGATGGCCTCGGCCAGCGCCGCCAGTTCGCCCTCGGCGCTGGCCAGCACAGCGCTGGCACGGCGCGCGGCGGGCAGGCCCAACATGGCGACCATGCGGTAGGTTTCGATCTCCAGCAGCCGCTGCACAAGCCGGCCCAGGCGGCGCGTGGACAGGCCGCCCACGCCCAGCAGCATGCGCGAGCTGCCGTCCGCATGGATCGTGAAGTCGGTGTAGACCTCGGCCAGACCGCCCGCCACGCTGGAGCCGACCTGCGGATCCTCGTGCAGCCAATGGCGCGCCAAGGCCTCGATGTCGCCGTCGCGCGCCGACAGCATCCACAGGTTCAGGTGCGACAGGCACTGGCCCGGCAGCGCTGCCAGCCAGTCCTGTGGCACCTCGGTGGTCGCGCTGTCGGCCACGCGCTCAGCCACCGGCGTGGCCACCATGGGCGACATGAAGGTCCAGGTCACGAACTCGGTGTGCAGTTCCCAACGCAGCCGCAACGGACCCAGGCTCGCACGCAGGTGCGTGGTGTGTTCGTCGGGCAGCGGATGGTGGTGGTCGCGCAGCAGCGCCGCCAGGTGCGCGCGGCTCGCGGCCCGGCCTGCGGCATCGGCCAGCATCACCACGTGGCTGATGGCCAGCGGCGTCGCCAGGGCCTCGGGCGGCCGGGCATGGACTTCGTTGTGCAATAGCGCCCGGTCTGGGTGCTGGTGGAGCGCGGTGGAGGGCTGCATCGTCGCGCGATTCTGCCCGCGCCGGGCAGCAGGACTATGGCTGGCGGTCGAGCGCCGAGGGCCGCTGGGGCGCGTCATCCCAGGCGCTGGTCGCGAACCAGGCATCGCTTTCGAGGTAGGCCCGCAGCATGGGCAGCGCATCCAGGCCCCAGAACACGCGGCCGTCCACCACCAACGTCGGCACGCCGAACACGCCGGCCGCCGTGGCGGCCTCCGTGTTGGCGCGCAGTTGTGCCTTGACGGCCTCGCCGGCCGGATCGCGCTGGGGCGCCAGTTCGGCCGCCAACCGCTGCAGGCGCTCGGGTGCATTGGCATCGGCCCCACCGCGCCAGACATGGCGGAACACCGTCTCGCAGACGTAGCGGTTGGGCTGCGGACCCGCGCCGCAGGCCAGCGCCAGGCGCAGCAGCGGCAGGGGTGGGAACGGGTGCTCGGCCGGCAGCTCCATGGGCACGCCGTGCTGGTGCGCCAGCCACAGCACCTGGCGGTAGATGAAGCTGCGCTTGGCCGGGATCTCGGCCGGGCCGCGCAGACCGTGCGCGCGCAGCACCGCGCCCAGCAGCACGGGCCTGTACTGCACCTGGTAGCTCAGGCCCTGCAACGCCACCGGCAGTGTGTCGAACGCGAGGTAGGCGTAAGGGGACAGGAAGTCCAGGTAGAAGTCGATTCGCTTCATCTGCGCCGCCCGGCCGCCCGAAGGCGCAGATGCGCCCCCTCTGGGGGCAGCGATACGCGAAGCGATGAGCGTGGGGGCCTTGTCATGCCACAGCCTCGCTTGCGCGCTCCAGCACCAGCCGCCACACGGCGCGGCGTCCCGCATCGTCCATGCGCGACCAAGCGGCGATTTCCTCGAGCGTGCGCAGGCAGCCCTCGCATAGGCCATCGGCTCCCATGCGGCAGACCGAGACGCAGGGCGACGCGACATCGCCGGCCGCCGCCAGCATGCGCGGGCCGCGCCGCAGCAAGACCTGGGCGGGCGTCACGGCGTTTGCACCACGTCGGCCACGGGCGCGCCGGTCAGCGCTTCGAGGTCTTGCGGCCGCAGCTTGAACACCCCATGCGGGTGGCCGGCCGCGGCCCAGATTTCCTCGAAGCGGAACAGCTCGCGGTCGATCAGCGTGACCGGCCGTGTGGTGTGCGCGAGTGGCGCCACGCCGCCGATGGAAAAGCCGGTCCGGCTCTTGACGAACTCGGCATCGGCGCGGCCGGTCTTGCCGACCAGCGCGTCGACCTTTTTCTCGTCCACGCGCCGGTCGCCCGAGGTCACGACCAGCACGGCCGCGTCGTCGCTCTTGCGCCGAAAGATGATGCTCTTGGCGATCTGCCCGACCGCGATGCCCAGCGCATCGGCCGCCTGCTGGGCCGTGCGCGCGGCATCGTCCAGCATGCGCGGCGCATGCGGATGCGCCTTGTCCTGCAAGGCACGCGCCACGCGCTGCACGCCCTCGGGCAGTGCCGTCAATTCAGCTCCACACACCTTGCTTCCTCAGTTCGAAACACGTTTGACCAAAAACAGGCTGGCACCCATGGCCATCAGCACGCCGCCGAACACGCGGTTCTGCGCGCTGCGCGCCCGTGCGCCGCGCAACAGGCGCTGCAGCCGCGAGGCCAGCCAGGCGTAGCCGTGCATGACCACCATGTCCACCGCAACCGTGGTGGCCAGCAGCACCAGCAGCTGCAGCCACAGCGGCCGCGCCGGATCGATGAACTGCGGCAGCACGGCCACCATGAACACGATGCCCTTGGGGTTGGTCATGTTGGTCAGCGCACCGCGCAGCACGCGCTGGCGCACCGACAGCGCCGCCTCGCCCGCCACCACGCCCGTCGCCGCATCGGCGCCCACCGGCGCGCGCCACTGGCGCCAGCCCAGCCACAGCAGGTAGCCCGCGCCCAGCACCTTGACCACCGTGAACGCCACGGCCGAAGCCATCAGCACGGCACCGATGCCGGCCCCGGCGACGAGCAGCACCACGGCCAGCCCGATCTGCAGGCCGACGATGGTGGCCGTGGTGCTGCGCACGCCGTACGAGAGCCCGTGGCTCATGCTCAGCACGGCGCCCGAGCCCGGCGACAGCGCGATGACCCAGGCCGCCACGAAGTAGGCCAGCCAGACATGCCATTCCATCGTCTTCTCCCCGTTCAGCCGCAGCGCTTGGTGCGGATGGCCTTGGACACGCGCGAGTGCGGCTCGCGGCCCAGCACCTCGCTGATGTAGACGCCGGCGTCGATGAGCTTGTCGAGGTCGATGCCGGTGTCGATGCCCATGCCGTGCAGCAGGTAGACCACGTCTTCGGTCGCCACGTTGCCGGTGGCGCCCTTGGCATAGGGGCAGCCGCCCAGGCCGGCCACGGAAGACTGGAAGTTCCAGACACCCATCTCCAGGCTGGCCAGCGTGTTCGACAGGGCCTGGCCGTAGGTGTCGTGGAAGTGGCCCGAGATGGCGTCGATGCCAAAGTGCGCCAGCGTCGCCTCGATGGCGCGCCGCACCTTGAGCGGCGTGCCCACGCCGATGGTGTCGGCCACGTCCACGCGCTGCACGCCGATGCCCTTCATGAGCCCCGCCAGGTAGCCCACCTTTTCGGGCGCGATCTCACCCTCGTAGGGGCATCCCACCGTGCACGACATCGCGCCGCGCACGGCGATGCCGCGCGCGAGCGCAGCGTCGACCACGGGCGCGAAACGCTCGATGCTCTCGGCGATCGAGCAGTTGATGTTCTTCTGGCTGAAGGCCTCGCTGGCCGCGCCGAAGACCACGATCTCGTCGGGCCACTCTTCGCGCGGTGCGGCGATGGCGGCCTCCAGGCCCTTGAGGTTGGGCGTCAGCACCGAGTAGCGCACGCCGTCCTGGCGCCGGATGCCGTGCATGACCTGCGCGTTGTCGGCCATCTGCGGCACCCACTTGGGGCTCACGAAGCTCGTCACCTCGATCTCGCGCAGGCCAGCCTCCTGCAGGCACTGCACGAGGCCGATCTTGGCCTCGGCCGGCACCGGCTGCTTCTCGTTCTGCAGACCGTCGCGCGGGCCGACGTCGATGATCTTCACGCGGGTGGGGAGCGTCATGGTCTGTCTCTTGGAGTTGCTGCGGGCAAGCCCGCAAGCCTAGCGCATCGCGCGGCACCTGGTCGGCCAAGCGGGTATCGGATCGTGCCAGCCGGCGCGGTTACGCCCTCAGTGCATGGGCACGGCGTGCGCTATGCCGAAGCGCTGGGCCAGTTCGTGCAGGCGCCTGTCCAGCGTCCATAGCCGGGCACCGGGGGTGATCAGCGTGGACGCCAGCAACGTGATGTCGACAAGGCCGCAGCCCAGGCCATACAGCCTCTCATGCTCCACGAAGGCCATGACCTCCGCCGAGCTGCTCGACGCGGCCTGGCGTAGCCTCCCTAGCGCGGCCAGCGTGCGGGTGCGCGGCGCCGGCGGCGTGCCGCAGGCAAGCTCAAGCAGGACCATGGGATGCGCCAACACGCGGTCCGCTTCGAGCAGTTCGACCAGGGCGGCATGGCGCTCCCGAAAATGCGCCACCCACACCGAGGTGTCGACCAGCACCGTCATGGCGTGGTGGATTCGCCGCGACGCCTGGGCACCTGCGGCATCTTCGGCGCCTGACCGCCCAGCGCCGCGAGGCGCTTGGCGGATTGCACCCGCACGAAGGTGCGCATGGCTTCGCGGAACAGGTCAGCCTTGTCCATCGTGGGATCAGACAACTCCAGCGCCTGCTCGTACAAGTCGTCGTCCAGGGTCACGGTGGTGCGCATGGCAAAACTCGCATCTCAAAAGATGCAATCATGCATCAAATCGAACATCCAGACGATCCCACGGCTTGTCCTTGCGCTGTGCAGGCTCAGTACCCGCGCTCCGGATCCACCACACCGGCAACGGCCTCGCCGCGCGCCAGCGCCATGATTTTGCCGGCGATCTGCGCGATCGACTCGCGCCGCAGCGTGCGCGCCGAGCCGTGCGGCGTGATGCTGATCTTGGGGTGCTGCCAGAACGGGTGCGCGGCCGGCAGCGGCTCGGTCTCGAACACATCGAGCGTGGCGCCCGCCAGCTTGCCGCTGTCGAGCAAGGGGATCAGGTCGTCTTCGACCAGATGGCGGCCGCGCGCGATGTTGATGAGGTAGCCGCCCGGCTGCAGCGCCGACAGCGTGGTCTTGTTCAGGATGCCCCGCGTGGCGTCGGTCAGCGGCAGCAGGTTGACCAGCACGCGCGTGCCGACCAGGAAGTCGCCCAGCCGGGCCTCGCCCGCGAAGGTGCGCACGCCGGCGAGCTCCTTGCGCGAACGGCTCCAGCCCAGCACCGGGAACTCGAACTGCGCGACCGCCTTGGCCACGCGCTCGCCCAGCACGCCCAGGCCCAGGATGCCGACCGGGAAATCGGCACGCTCACGTGGCTTGCGGTAGACCCAGCGGCCGGCGCGCGCCTCGGCCTCGTAGACGCCGAACTCGCGGAAATGCCGGATCAGCGCATGGCAGACGTACTCGGCCATCTGCACCGACATGCCGGCATCGTCCAGCCGCACGATGCGCGTGCTCGCGGGGATGCGCAGCTGCATGAGCGCGTCCACGCCCGCGCCGATGTTGAACAGCGCCTGCAGTTTCGGCTGCGCGTCGATGAAGGACTGCGGCGGCGCCCAGACCACAGCGTAGTCGGCCGCCGGCTGGCCCGGCTCCCAGGCCAGGACCTCGGCCTCGGGCAGCGCCTGTTGCAAGCCCTGGACCCAGGGCTCGGGCTTTTCGGGGAGGCAGACGGTGATGCGCATCGGGATCGGACCTTTCCTGGTGAAAAGGTCCGATGCTAACTACGCCGCCAGTTTGAGCAGCTCCGCCCCCTCGGCCACCTGGTCGCCCGGCGCGTAGAGCAGTTCGGCCACGGTGCCGTCGGCCGGCGCGGCGATGGTGTGCTCCATCTTCATGGCCTCCATCACCGCAAGCGCCTGGCCCTTGGCGACCTTGTCGCCGGCCTTGACCGAGAACGACACCACCTTGCCCGGCATCGGCGCCGTGAGCCGGCCGCCTTCGGACTGGTGTTCGCCGGCATGGGCCAGCGCGTCAGGGAGCAGCACCTGCGTGGCGCCCTGCGGCGCGAACAGGTGCACGGTCTCGCCCTGGCGCACGCTGCCCAGCACCAGGCGCTGGCCGGCGAACTGCAGGTCGATGCGACCATCGGCGCGCGTGCCGAAGGCCAGCACGCCCGTGGTCTCGCCCACGCGCAGCTGCAGCGCGCCGTCGTGCAGCACACGCAGTTCGATCGCGCCTTCCTCGCCGCGGAAGACGTAGTCGATGCGCCGCAGCATCGGCGTGTAGGCCCGCCAGCCGTCGCGCCGGCTCCAGGGATCGGCCCAGGTGCAAGGCGCCGGTGCAGCGGCCGCCTGCTCGGCCTGCAGCAGCTGCGCCACGGCGCCGGCCACGGCCAGGTCGCGGCCCAGCGGCTCCTGGTGGAACAGCACGGCGCTCTCGCGCTGGATCAGCGCGGTGTCCAGGTCGGCTTGGGCGAAGGAGCGGCTGGCCAGCACATGGCGCAGGAACTGCACGTTGTTCTGCACGCCCACCACGCGCATGGCGGCGAGCGCCTGGTCCAGCCGCGCCAGCGCCTGTTCGCGCGTGTCGCCGTGCACGATGAGCTTGGCGATCATGGAGTCGTAGAACGGCGAGATCGCATCGCCCTCGCGCACGCCCGAATCCACGCGCACGGCGCCGCGCTCGAAGCGCACGCAGTCGGGCAACTGGTAGGCATGCAGCGTGCCGGTGGCGGGCAGGAACTGCTTGTCGGGGTTCTCGGCACAGATGCGCGCCTCGATGGCATGGCCCTGGATGGTCAGCTGGTCCTGGCGCAGCGGCAGCGGCTCACCGCTGGCCACGCGCAGCTGCCACTCCACGAGGTCCAGGCCCGTGATGGCTTCGGTGACCGGATGTTCCACCTGCAGCCGCGTGTTCATCTCCATGAAGAAGAAGTTCATCGTGCCGTCGGGCCGCTGCTCGACGATGAACTCCACCGTGCCGGCGCCCACATAGCCGACGGCACGCGCCGCGGCCACGGCGGCCTCGCCCATCTGCTGGCGCATGGCCGGCGGCATGCCGGGCGCGGGCGCCTCCTCCAGCACCTTCTGGTGGCGGCGCTGCACCGAGCAGTCGCGCTCGAACAGGTAGACCACGTTGCCTTGCGTGTCGCCGAACACCTGGATCTCGATGTGGCGCGGGCGCTGCACGTACTTCTCGACCAGCACGGCGTCGTCGCCGAAGCTGTTGATGGCCTCGCGCTTGCACGAGGCCAGCGCGGCGGCGAAATCCTCGGCCTTGTCGACCGCGCGCATGCCCTTGCCGCCGCCACCCGCGCTGGCCTTGATCAGCACGGGATAGCCGATGCGCTCGGCCTCGCGCGCCAGCAAGGCGGCATCCTGGTCGGCACCGTGGTAGCCCGGCACCAGCGGCACGCCGGCCTTCTCCATCAGCTGCTTGGACTCGGCCTTCAAGCCCATGGCCTGGATCGCCGAGGCCGGCGGGCCGATGAAGACCAGGCCGGCGGCGGCGCAGGCCTGGGCGAACTCCTCGTTCTCGCTCAGGAAACCGTAGCCCGGGTGGACGGCCTGCGCACCCGTGGCCTTGGCGGCCTCGAGGATGCGCTCCCAGCGCAGGTAGCTGTCCTTGGGCGCGCTGCCGCCGATGTGCACCGCCTCGTCGCAGGCCTGCACATGCTGGGCATGGGCGTCCGCGTCGGAATAGACGGCGACGGTCTGCACGCCCATGCGGCGCGCGGTGGCGGCCACCCGGCAAGCAATCTCTCCACGGTTGGCGATCAGGATTTTTTGGAACATGTCTCAGGTACCTTGTGATGCAGTGTTCGACAACAGGGAGGCCAGCTTGCGCGCCACGAGGCGCAGGAACTTGAACAGCACGGCCAGCAGCAGCACGCTCAGCGCGAGCACGAGCAGCAGGCAGATGCCGAAGGCGACGGGATGGTGGGTGGCCAGCCAGACAGCCGCCACCACGAGCCCGTCCTCCAGCAGGCTCAGGCCCAGGTTGGAGAAGGGTTCCGGCGAAGTGTTGGCGGCTGCGCGCGTGGTGGCCTTGGTGGCGAATGCCGTGGCCGCCAGCGAGCCGCCCAGCAGGCCGGCCACGGCCGCCATGGTGCCGCTGTCGGCGCCGAACACGCCGGCCGCCAGCGCCGCGCCGGCCGGGATGCGGATCACGGAGTGCAGCAGATCCCACAGCGAATCCAGCCCCGGGATCTTGTCGGCGAAGAACTCCGCGAACAGCATGAAGCCGCTGGCCGCCAGCATGGCCGGGTGCTGCAGCACCTGCAGGCCTGCGGGCAGCGGCAACCAGCCCAGCCAGCCCGACATGCCGACCAGGAACACGACGGCGTAAAGCCGGATGCCGCTGGCCCAGCCCAGCACGCCGGCCAGGGCCAGCAGCTGCGCCATGTCGAGCCCGCTGGCACCCGCCTGCGCGGCGCTGCCGGCCTGGCCCGCGGCCACGCCCAGCCAGGCGGCCAGCGCATTCCACCAGTGGGCCAGCAGGTCCATGGCGGGCGTCAGCGCACCGGCAGCCAGGCCGGGGCGCGCTTGTTCAGGAAGGACTGCACGCCCTCGCGCCCCTCGGCGCTGGCGCGGATGTCGGCAATGCCTTCCACCGTGGCCGCGATCAGGCCGGCATCGATGTCCTTGCCGGCCACGTCCTGCACGAGCTTCTTGCAGGCCTTGACGGCTTCGGGGCCGGCGTTCACGAGGGCCTGCGCGAGTTCGGCCACCTTGGCGTCCAGCGCCTCGGCCGGCACGACGGCGTGCACGAAGCCGATGCGCAGCGCCTCGGCCGCATCGAAGCGCTCGGCCGTCAGGAAGTAGCGGTGCGCGGCACGCGGTCCCATGGCGCGGATGACGTAGGGGCTGATCGTGGCCGGGATCAGGCCCAGCTTGACCTCCGACAGGCAGTAGCCCGCCGTGTCGCTGGAGACCGCGATGTCGCAGGCCGCCACCAGGCCCGTGCCGCCCGCGTAGGCGTCGCCCTGCACGCGCGCGATGGTGGGCTTGGGGCAGGTGTAGAGCACGCGCAGCATCTCGGCCAGCTTGCCGGCGTCGGCCAGGTTCTCCGGGCGCGTGTAGTCGGCCATGCGGCGCATCCAGTTCAGGTCGGCGCCGGCGCAGAAGGACTTGCCCTCGGCCGCCAGCACGATGCAGCGCACGTCGGCGCGCGCGCCGAGTTCCGTGAAGGCCTGTGCGAGTTCGGCGATGAGTTCGTCGTTGAAGGCGTTGCGCACGTCTGCCCGCGTGAGCGTGACGGTGGCGACGTGGTTCTGGACGGTGGTGGTGAGCATGGCCATGGCGGGCCTCCTTACATGCGGAACACGCCGAACTTCGGCTCGGGGATGGGCGCGTTGAGCGCGGCCGACAGGCCCAGCGCCAGCACGCGGCGCGTGTCGGCCGGGTCGATCACGCCGTCGTCCCAGAGCCGGGCCGTGGCGTAGTAGGGATGGCCCTGGTGCTCGTACTGGGCGCGGATCGGGGCCTTGAAGGCGGCCTCCTCCTCGGCGCTCCACTGCCCGCCCTTGGCCTCGATGCCGTCGCGCTTGACGGTGGCCAGCACGCTGGCGGCCTGCTCGCCGCCCATCACGCTGATGCGCGCGTTCGGCCACATCCACAGAAAGCGCGGCGAATAGGCGCGGCCGCACATGCCGTAGTTGCCGGCACCGAAGCTGCCACCGATGACCACCGTGAACTTGGGCACGTTGACGGTGGCCACGGCCGTGACCATCTTGGCGCCGTGGCGCGCGATGCCCTCGTTCTCGTACTTCTTGCCGACCATGAAGCCCGTGATGTTCTGCAGGAACACCAGCGGAATCTTGCGCTGGCCGCACAGCTCGATGAAGTGCGCGCCCTTCTGCGCGGCCTCGGAGAACAGCACGCCCTGGTTGGCGACGATGCCCACCGGCATGCCTTCGATGTGGGCGAAGCCGCAGACCAGCGTGGTGCCGTAGCGCGCCTTGAATTCGGCGAAGGCGCTGTCGTCCACGATGCGCGCGATGACCTCGCGCACGTCGTAGGGCTTGCGCGTGTCCGCCGGGATCACGCCGTACAGCTCCTCGGCCGCGTAGCGCGGCGGGCGGCTTTCCTGCAGCGCCATCTGCGCCAGCCGCGGCGCCTTGCTGCGGTTCAGGTGAGCGACGGCCTGGCGCGCCAGCGCCAGCGCGTGGGCGTCGTCCTGGGCCAGGTGATCGGCCACGCCGGACAGGCGGGTGTGCACGTCGCCGCCGCCCAGGTCTTCGGCCGAGACCACCTCACCCGTGGCCGCCTTCACGAGCGGCGGGCCGGCCAGGAAGATCGTGCCCTGCTCCTTGACGATGATGGACTCGTCGCTCATGGCCGGCACGTAGGCGCCGCCGGCCGTGCACGAGCCCATCACCACGGCCACCTGGGCGATGCCCTGGGCGCTCATGTTGGCCTGGTTGTAGAAGATGCGGCCGAAGTGCTCTCGGTCGGGGAACACGTCGTCCTGGTTCGGCAGGTTGGCGCCGCCCGAATCGACGAGGTAGATGCAGGGCAGCTGGTTCTGCTGCGCGATCTCCTGCGCGCGCAGGTGCTTCTTGACCGTCATCGGGTAGTAGGTGCCGCCCTTGACCGTGGCGTCGTTGCACACGATCACGCAGTCCACGCCGCTGACACGGCCGATGCCACAAATGATGCCGGCGCACGGCGCGCTGTCGCTGCCGTCGCGGTCGGGGTACATGGCCAGCGCGGCCAGCGGCGAGAGTTCGAGAAACGGGGTGCCGGGGTCCAGCAGCATCTGCACGCGCTCGCGCGGCAGCAGCTTGCCGCGCGACTGGTGCTTGGCGCGCGCGGCCGGGCCACCGCCCTCTGCCGTTTGCGCCAGCTTGGCGTTCAGGTCTGCGACGGCCGCGCGCAGCACCTCGGCATTGGCCTGGAACTCCGCAGAGCGGACGTTGAGCTTGGTTTCCAGAACGGGCATGGGGGTCTTGTCTCCAGGAAGAGACCCCGAGGGTACCCGCTGCGGCCGTGCAATTGCAGCCACAAGGGTTGCAGATCGTGCCAGCGCCCGCGCCCGCGGACGGCGGCCCGCGCCGCGCCGTTTCAGGCCGGTGCGGGCGCCTGCTGGGCGCGCATCAGCACGTTCAGTGCGTGCGTTCCCGCGGCCAGCGCGGCCTCGTAGCTTTCGCTGGGCTCCGGTGCGCGGCGCGCCACCTTGGTCGGGCGGCCGCGCGCATCGGTCTCGGCGAGGGTCCACACGAAGGCGCCCGGCACGGGCTCCTCCACCAGGAGTTGCATGGCTGGATGTGTCATGGCCGGATGCTGCGCCGCCTTAGCGCCTAGCGGTGTCGGACAAATGCGCATACGGCTCGCTACCATCCGCGGCCATGCAAGCCCTTCCGCTGGCCCAGGTGCTGACACTGTCGAACGCGCAGATCGTGATCGAGGCCGCGGCCACGCTCGCCTTTGCGGCCTCGGGCCTGCTGGCGGCAGCGCGCAAGCGGCTGGACGCCGTGGGCGTGTGCATCGTCTCAGGCCTGGCGGCCTTCGGCGGCGGCACGCTGCGCGACGTGCTGCTGGACCGCCGGCCCTTCTTCTGGGTCGAGCATGCGGGCTGGCTCTGGGCGCTGCTGGCCCTGTGCGTGGCGGCCATGCTGTTCCTGCGCAAGCGCCACTTCGCCGCCACCGAACGCGCCATGCAGTGGCCCGACGCGTTCGGCCTGGGCCTGTTCGCGGCCAGCGGCACGCAGATCGCGCTGCAGGCCGATGTGCCGGCCGTGGTGGCGGTGCTGATGGGCACGATGACGGCGGTGTTCGGCGGCGTGCTGCGAGACATCGTCTGCAACGAGATCCCGCGCGCTTTCAGCGACCACCAGCCCTACGCCGTCTGCGCCTTCATGGGCGCCTGGGTGGTGGTGCTGGGGCACCGGCTGGCGATGGACGACTGGCTCGGCATGGTGGCCGGCGCCAGCACGGCCGTGCTGCTGCGCGCGGTGGCGCTGTGGACGGGCTGGACCTTGCCGGCCTGGCACACGGGCGACGAACGGCGCAGCTGACGCATTCAGACCGTCGGCAGCCACGCGGCGAACACCCCCCAGCGCCAGGCCGCCACGCCCAGCACCAGCACGAGCAGCACGGCCAGCCAGGGCGTGGCGCTGCGCGGCGCGAACGGATCACGCAGCCGGCGCGTGCCGGGCGGCAACTGCGCCGTTTGCGACAGCGAGGCACCCAGCCGCACGTTGAGCCGCATGCGGCCATTGATGGCCCAGCCGCTGGCGTCCAGGATGGGGCCCAGGCTGCGCTGGCGCAGCTTGAGCCAGGCGATCAGCATGCTGGGACCGGAGATCGACAGCACGATGCCCAGCACACCCATCGGGATCCACCAGCCCAGGTCGATGAACTTGGTGAACAGACCCACCATGACCGCGCTGATGCTGCCCAGCGCCACGCCCAGGGCCGCCACGGTGCCGACGTCGAAGCGGCCGCGCATGCCGGCGGCTGCAGCAGCACCCGGCACGGCGGCCGTCGGCGCGGCCTTGTCCGCCGTGGCGAGCTGGCCCGCCAGGTTGCCCAGGCTTTTCTGCTGCAGCGCATCGCCGGCAGCGGCGCGCTTGGCGACCTGCTCCTCGACCATGCGCAGGAACTTCTTGTACGGCGACAGAAAGGCCTGGCCGATGCTGATCGGGTTCTCGATGACCTTGACGATGCGGGCGTCCCAGTCGCGCCCTTCGCGGTCGTAGAACAGGCCGTTGCGGCCCACGAACAGGAAATCCACGTCGCCCGCCGTGAAGGCGGCGGCGATCGTCATCTTGTCCTTGCCACGCTGGCACTCGCAGTAGGCGAGGTAGGTCTTTGCCAGCCCGGCCACCACCGCGTGCTTCGCCGCGTCGGCCACCTGCACCGTGAGCTCGCAGCTGCGGCCGTCCAGGAACAGCCGGCCCGCCTGGAACACGGCGCCCTCGCGGTGGTAGAAGGCCTCGAAGGAGACGAAGTTGCGCACCAGCACCAGCAGGTCGCGTTGCAGCCGCAGCAGCTTTTCCAGCGCGTTCACGCGGGCCTGCTGGCCGCCAGCGGTGCGGTCCTGCGCGATCAGGTCGAGCACGCGCGCCTGGGCCTTGGCCGGCGTCTCGCCCACCAGCGCGCGCAGCTTCTCGCTGCCCAGGGCCGCCACAGCGCCTGGTGGGCGCCGCAGCAGCCAGGCGCGGCAGGGGGCGACATGTGTTTTCAGGCGCTGCCAGCCCGCCTCGTCCAGCGCATCGCCCGCCTGCGGGCCGAGCAGAGGCTGCACGGCGGTGTCGCGCAGCGTGCGCAGGGCCGATTGCCAAGCCGGGTGGGCCAGCGCGTCCAAGGGCAGCGCCCGCCCGGCCGCCACCGGGGCCAGCGGCATCTTGGCCAGCGGCTCCGCGTCCACCGCCAGCGGCTGCAGTGCATGGCTGCGCAGCTGCTCGGGCGTGGGCGCGCTCAGCGCGGCAGCCGCCTGCGGGTCGTAGCTGGCCAGCCGGCAACGTGCGAAGAAATCCTCGACCTTGGCGTACACCGCCTCGACGGCCTGCGCCGCCGCGCGCAGCGTGCCGCAATCGCGCTCGCCTTCGGCATGCCATGCGAACAAGGCCTCGGCCTCCGTGAAGAAGGCCTTGACGCGCGCCTCGTCCACACCCGGCGTGCCACTGGCATCGGCCACGCCGCCCTGGGTCGCGACGATCTGCTCGATGAGCGCGCGCAGGGCCTGGTCATCCTCAGCCGTGGCCGGCACGACGATGCCGTCGCCGTTGAAGCGCTCGCCCGCCAGGTGCTTCTGGCGCTCCGCCAGTTCGGGCAGACCGATGTCGGCGGCATCCGCCTGGCCATGGAGCGCAAGGGTGCGCCGTGCCTCGGCGGCCAGCGCCTGCCCCTCCTCGCTTTCGGCCAGATCCGCCAGGGCGAGCCTGTCGCCACCGCGCAGCAGGCGCTCGGGGTCGCGCAGGCGGGCGCAGGCCCATTCGCAGGCGTCGATCAACTCGGGCGCGCGGATGCGGCCGTCGTTGTCGGTGTCGATGAGGTCCAGCGTGCGCGCGTCGAAGTGCAGGCCACGCGTGGGACAGGCCAGCGCGACCCAGAGTTTCTGGTCGAGCTCGCGCAGGTGAAGGAGGTCGGTGCCGCGGGCGATCAGGACCTGATCGACGCCGCCGGCACGAAAAAACTGCCAGGCATGGGACATGGAGATCGACTGGCGGCTGCTGCGCGCCGCCCGGGAAGGAAGGGACAAGGGCGAGGCCCACAGATTGCCGCTGGCGTGCCGCCACTGCCATCGCCCGATCCCGGACCCGCGTGTAGGACAAGGCCCTGCGCCAGCACGGTGCGGCCTCCAGTCGACGCCCTCAACGTGCCGCGTACACGGATGTGACGCTTGAAACGCACCGTTGCACCACCCGCCGGCCGATGCCGCCACCGGCTCGCTAAATTCTGTGCCGGGAGACCAAATGCCCCACAGGACCTACTCGGCAGTCGTTGCAGGCACCGCTCTTGGAGGGCGGTCCGACCTGATCAAGGCCTTCGCACGCCAGGGAGCGGAGGTGCAACTCCGCCGTGAAGCCGCGAGCAAACATCCGGAAGCCATCGGCGTCTGGCTGCGCTGTCCGCGCTTCTGGGGCCTGTGGAAGACCTGGGCGCACATCGGCTTTGTGGAGCACGACGGCGAGCAGCACTGGGCCCACAAGATGGACACCGGACGCCTGCGCGTGGTCAAGGCCTGGGTGCACAGCGCCCACGCGCCACTGGAGCACCACCGGCCCAGGGTGCTGCTGCGGGTGACCTTCGAGGGCGAGGACGCGCGCGCGGAATCGGCCCGGTGACCGCCGGCACCGGTCGCGCTGCGGGCTTCAGCTGGGTCGCGTCGGTATTCGCACATCCGTCCGGGTCAGGCGCGCCACCTGCAGCGGCGGCATGCCGAGTTGCTTGCACAACCTGCGCTGGAACAGCGTCAGGCGCGGGATTCGGCTCTGCGATTCAGCGGGCAACGAAACCTCCTTGGACGGATGCCACAGCATAGCGGCGCTCCATGCGATCCGCTTGCAGGCAATCAGGGTCTGTTGCTTTGCGCCCAATGCGCGCGCCTTGCACCGGTCAAGGATGCGTGCGCGGACATGAAAAAGCCCGCACGGCGGCGGGCTTTGGAATTGGCCGTGGACTCTTGCGCGGTTCACGTTTACGACCCTCTGGGGAGTTCTCCCCGATGCGCTCGGGTGGGGCGAGAGAAGCCTGATCTCCATCAGCCCACACTTCCTAGTGGACAGGGGCGCTAGCGCCAATGGGTGAAATGGTACGGGCGCCGTGTGACGGTTCGGCGACGCACAGGCGCATGCGACTGTAGGACGAAGCCGCGTTGCAGGATCACGATGCCGGCACGCCAGCGTCGCCAGGCCCGGAGCGATCGGCCTGTGCAAGGGCGTCGGCCAACTGCGCCACCTGCGCAGCGAGCGCGGGATCGTCGGCGACCTGGGCCAGCAATGGTGCGATGCCGGACCGGGCCAGCGAGCTCAGCGCGGACAGCGCCGTGCCGAGCTCCGCGATGGCGTGGCCCAGCCCCGTTGCCGCGGCGGCTGGCGCGGATCCGTCGCCCCGTAGCGCCGCGTCCACCGAACCACTGCGTGGCGGGGAGTCTTTCCAATCCCCCTCGCCGGTCTCGAGCCAGGCCGTACGTACGCCGAGCGCCACGGCCAGGGTCGTAAGGTCACGCGGCCTGTCGCGCACGCCGGACTCCAGGTCAACGATGGAACTGGTCAACACGCAAGCGGACCTGGCGAGCGCTGCCTGTGTCAGCCCGCGCAGCTCGCGCGCCCACTTCACTCTTGAACCGATGGATGCCATGGGGGAATTGCAGCGGATGCCGTGCGGTGCTGATGGTGGCCACCGGACTTCTGAAGCCAAGAAAAAACCCGCGATGCCACCAGGCATGCGGGTTGTGGGAAGTCCGGAGACTGTCCAGTGGTGCCGATTGTCGGAATCGAACTGACGACCGTCCGCTTACAAGGCGGGTGCTCTACCAACTGAGCTAAATCGGCGGAAACCAGCGGTGATTCTACGCGGTCACTTGACGCGCTTGAGCGCCGGGCGCGGCGCGCCACCGCCGGGCTTGGGCGGCTCGAGCTCGCCGCCTTCGTCGGTGGATTCGACCGACGTCAGTTGCAACACCTTGGGCGCCGCCTTGTCCTCGGGCGGCTCGGCCTGCAACGGAGCGCCGCCAGGGGCCGGCGCGGCTTCGGGCGCAGCCGCTGCCGCGGCCACCGGCGAAGGAAAAGCCATCCCCTGCCCGTTTTCGCGGGCGTAGATGGCGATCACGCGGCCGATGGGCACGAGGATCTCGCGGGCAGTGCCCGCGAAGCGCGCCTTGAACTCGATGAAGTCGTTGCCGAGCTTGAGTGCGCTGGTGGCGTCGAAGCTCACGTTCAGCACGATCTCACCGTCCTTCACGTATTCGCGCGGCACCTGCACCGTCTCGTCCACCAGCACCGCGATGTAGGGCGTGAAGCCGTTGTCGGTGCACCATTCGTAGAGCGCCCGGATCAGGTACGGGCGGGTGGAAGTGGCGTCGAGCGCGTTCATCCGGTCCAGCTTCCCGTGCTTACTTGCGCATGACCTTTTCGGACGGCGTCAGCGCTTCGATGTAGGCCGGGCGCGAGAAGATGCGCTCGGCGTACTTGAGCAGCGGCGCCGCGTTCTTGCTGAGGTCGATGCCGTAGAAGTCCAGGCGCCACAGCAGCGGCGCGATGGCCACGTCCAGCATCGAGAAGTTCTCGCCCAGCATGTACTTGTTCTTGAGGAACACGGGGGCCAGCTGCGTCAGGCGGTCGCGGATGTGGGCACGGGCCTTTTCCAGCGCCTTTTCGTTGCCCTTGGAGGCACGGTTCTCGAGCAGGCTCACATGCACGAACAGTTCCTTCTCGAAGTTGAGCAGGAACAGGCGCACGCGGGCGCGGTCGACCGGGTCGCCGGGCATCAGCTGCGGATGCGGGAAGCGCTCGTCAATGTACTCGTTGATGATGTTCGACTCGTACAGGATCAGGTCGCGCTCGACCAGGATGGGCACCTGGCCGTACGGGTTCATGACGCTGATGTCTTCGGGCTTGTTGTAGAGATCGACGTCGCGGATTTCGAAATCCATGCCCTTTTCGAACAACACGAAGCGGCAACGGTGGGAGAAGGGGCAGGTCGTTCCCGAGTACAAGACCATCATGAGAGAAGACTCCTAAAAAACCAAAAAGAGTGGGTGCGGTAGCCGCACCCACTCTGATCACGCCCGCAGCCTGCTGCTGCCGGGCATGGACTGCTTACTTGACGTCTTTCCAGAACGCAGCGTTCAGGCGCCAGGTGATGACCGCGAAGACGGCAAGGAACAACAGCACCCACACCCCCACGCGCACGCGCGTGTTCTGTGCGGGTTCGGCCATCCAGGCCATGAAGCTGACCAGATCGCCGACGGCCTGATCGTATTGCAGGGGCGTCATTGTGCCCGGCTTCACCTGCTCCCAGCCTTTGAACACGGCAGTGGCATGGCCATGGCTCTGGATTTCCTCAAAGACGGGCTTGCGCTCGCCCTGCAGTTCCCATAGCACGTGCGGCATGCCCACGCTGGGGAAGGCCAGGTTGTTCCAGCCCGTGGCCTTGGTCTCGTCGCGGTAGTAGGTGCGCAGGTAGGTGTAGAGGTAGTCGGCCCCCGTGCCGCCGTGGCCGGAACGCGAGCGCGTCATCAGCGTGAGGTCGGGCGGGTTGGCGCCGAACCATTCCTTGGCCTGGCGCGGGTCGATCGCCGACTTCATGGTCTCGCCGACCTTGTCGGTCGTGAACAGCAGGTTGTCCTTGATCTGCTGCTCGGTCAGGCCGATGTCCTTGAGACGGTTGAAGCGCATGAACGCGGCCGAGTGGCAGTTCAGGCAGTAGTTGACGAACAGCTTGGCACCGTTTTGCAGCGATGCCATGTCGTTGGTCTTGACGGGCGCCTTGTCCCAGGCGATGCCGCCTTCGGCGGCATGCACGCTGCCGGCGGCCAGGCCCAGCGACAGCAGCAGGCCAGCGATGAAACCGTGGAGATTCTTTTTCATGGTCTTCGTCTGTTCCGTGACTCAGTGCGGGTTGAAGGTCACGCGCGCGGGCACCGGCTTGGGCTCGCCCAGGCGGCTCCACCAGGGCATCAGCAGGAAGAAGCCGAAATAGAACAGGGTGCCGACCTGCGACACGCGCTCGCCGATCGGCGACGGTGCCTGCACGCCCAGGTAGGCCAGCACGATGAAGTTGATGACGAACACGCCATACACGTACTTGTGCCAGTCGGGGCGGTAGCGGATCGACTTGACGGGGCTGTGGTCCAGCCAGGGCAGGAAGAACAGGATGATCACGGCGCCGCCCATGACGACCACACCCCAGAACTTGGCGTCGATGTTGAGCATCAGCACCACGGCCACGACGGCCGCCGCCACGATGAAGGCCTTGACGAAGCTGGGCAGGCGCAGCTTGACGACCATGAGGCCGGCACCGAGTACCACGCAGGCGATCAGCACATACATCATCTCGCTCGTGATGGCGCGCAGCATCGAGTAGAACGGCGTGAAGTACCAGACCGGCGCGATGTGCGCGGGCGTCTTCAGCGGGTCGGCCGGGATGAAGTTGTTGTACTCGAGGAAGTAGCCGCCGAACTCGGGGGCGAAGAAGATCACCGCCGAGAACACCATCAGGAACACGCACACGCCGAAGATGTCGTGCACGGTGTAGTACGGGTGGAAGGGGATGCCGTCCAGCGGCTTGCCCTTGGTGTCCTTGGTGGCCTTGATCTCGATGCCGTCGGGGTTGTTGGAGCCCACGTCGTGCAGCGCCAGCAAGTGCGCGACGACCAGGCCCAGCAGCACCAGCGGCACGGCGATCACGTGGAAGCTGAAGAAGCGGTTCAGCGTGGCGTCGCCCACCACGTAGTCGCCGCGGATCAGCAGCGCGAGGTCCGGGCCGATGAAGGGGATCGCGGCGAACAGGTTCACGATCACCTGGGCGCCCCAGTAGGACATCTGGCCCCAGGGCAGCAGGTAGCCCATGAAGGCCTCGGCCATCAGGCACAGGAAGATCGCGCACCCGAAGATCCAGACCAGCTCGCGCGGCTTGCGGTACGAGCCATACATCAGGCCGCGGAACATGTGCAGGTAGACCACCACGAAGAAGGCCGAGGCGCCCGTGGAGTGCATGTAGCGGATCAGCCAGCCCCAGGGCACGTCGCGCATGATGTACTCGACCGAGGCGAACGCGAGGTTCGCATCGGGCTTGTAGTGCATCACGAGGAAGATGCCCGTGACGATCTGGATCACGAGGACCAGCAGCGCCAGCGAGCCGAAGATGTACCAGAAGTTGAAGTTCTTCGGCGCGTAGTAGTCCGCCATGTGCACGCGGTACGCGTCGAAGGCGGTCGGGAACCGGTTCTCCAGCCAGTTCGTCAGCTGAGCGCTCATCGGCGCGTTGGGGGAGATTTCTTTGAATTCAGCCATTGCCTGTGTCCCCTCAAGCCTTCTTGTCTTCGCCGATCAGCAGCCGCGTATCGGACAGGTACATGTGCGGCGGCACCTCGAGGTTGTCGGGCGCCGGCTTGTTGGCAAACACCCGGCCGGCCAGATCGAAGGTCGAGCCGTGGCAGGGGCACAGGAAACCGCCCTCCCAGTTGTCAGGCAAGGAGGGTTGCGGGCCGCGCGTGAACTTGTCGACCGGCGAGCAGCCCAGGTGGGTGCAGATGCCGACCACGACCAGCACTTCGGGCTTGATCGAGCGGACTTCGTTGCGGGCGTACTCGGGCGTCAGTTCCGACGGCTTGCGCAGCGACTTCGGGTCGGCCAGCTGACCGTCGAGCTTGGGCAATTCGGCCAGTTGTTCGGGCGTGCGCTTGATGATCCACACCGGCTTGCCACGCCACTCCACGGTGACCTTCTCTCCCGGCTTGAGCGCCGAGATGTCGACCTCGACCGCGGCCCCGGCTGCCTTGGCGCGCTCGGAAGGCTGGAAGGTGCTCACGAACGGAACTGCGGTCGCCACACCACCTACCGCCCCCGCGCAACCGGAGGCGATGAGCCATGTCCGTTTGCTACGATCGACTGGAATGTCACTCATGGGGTTCCTCAATAGTCTCTTATTGGAGTCAACAAAAGATTGTAGCGGACGGGGTTATTCGCTCTCAAGGCGCGCCGATGGCCGCTGTGCGCCCTGAGCGACAGGCAATTGCAGCGAGAATGCCCCGCTTTTCCACTCTGCAAAGCGAGGGCTGCCATGGGGATGGTTCAGGAGTTCAAGGAGTTCGCGGTCAAGGGCAACGTGATCGATCTGGCCGTGGGGGTGATCATCGGCGGGGCCTTCGGCAAGATCGTCGATTCCGTCGTCGCCGACCTCATCATGCCGGTCGTGGGCCTGGTCTTCGGCAAGCTGGATTTCTCCAACCTCTTCGTGGTGCTGGGCACTGTGCCGCCCGGGGTTCCGAACACGCTGGACGCACTGCGCAAGGCCGGCGTGCCGGTGCTGGCTTATGGCAACTTCATCACCATCGCGGTGAACTTCGTCATCCTGGCCTTCATCATTTTCATGATGGTCAAGCAGATCAATCGCCTGAAGCGCTCGGAACCGGCACCCGCACCGGCTGCTCCCGCAACGCCCGAGGACATCGTCCTGCTGCGCGAGATTCGCGACAGCCTGAAGAAGTAAGCCGCCTCACACGCGCGCCAGCTGGCGCGCCATGCGCAAGGCCTCGACCAGGCTGCGCGCATCGGCCCGGCCCGTGCCCGCGATGTCAAAGGCCGTGCCGTGGTCTGGGCTGGTGCGCACCAGCGGCAGGCCCAGCGTCACGTTCACGCCCTGCTCCACGCCGAGGTACTTTACCGGGATCAGGCCCTGGTCGTGGTACATGGCCACGACCACGTCGAATGCACCGGTGCGCGCACGCATGAACACGGTGTCCGGCGCATAAGGCCCCTGAGCGTCGATGCCCTCGGCACGCGCAGCCGCCATGGCCGGCGCGATGGTGTCGATCTCTTCGCGGCCGAACAGCCCGCCCTCGCCCGCATGCGGATTCAACCCTGCCACGCCGATGCGCGGCGCGCGGCCCAGCACGGCCTGCAATGCCGCATGCGTGATGCGCAGCGTCTGCAGCACGTTGTCGTAAGTCACGGCGTCCAGTGCGGCCCGCAGTGCCACGTGGATGCTCACCAGCACCGTGCGCAGCTCCGGGTTGGCCAGCATCATGCGTACGGGCATCTCGGCCACGGGCCGGCCGGCATGGGCTGCAGCCTCGGCCTGCAGCAGTTCCGTGTGGCCCGGATACGGCACGCCCGCGGCAGCCAGCGCTTCCTTGTGCACGGGCGCAGTCACCAATGCCGCCACCTCGCCACGCAGGGCGGCACGCGCGCCCCACGCGACGCAGTCGGCGGCCAGACGGCCGGCTGCCGCACTGACCACGCCATAGGGCATCGCCGGCGTGTCGGGCCCTGGCTGCAGCACCGGGATGCAACGTGGCGGCGCCTGCCAAGCCTGCGCAGGCGTGGCGATGGGCGCCAGCGCTGGCGCGACGCCCGCCAGCAGCGCGCACGCGCGCCGCACCAGCGACACGTCGCCCACGACGAAGCAGCCTTGCAGCAGCGCAGGCTCGGCCTGGAATGCCTTGGCGATGATCTCGGGGCCGATGCCGGCGGCATCGCCCATGCTGATGGCGATGGGCAGCGCAGGCATCAGGCCGGGTTCTCGATCTCGATGAAACGGTGCGCTATGCCCAACTGGGCCGCGACATGGGCTGCCACGGCAGGCGCACCGTAGCGCTCGGTCGCGTGGTGGCCGCAAGCCAGGAAGGCCACGCCGCACTCGCGCGCCAGGTGCGCCTGGGGCTCGGAGATCTCGCCCGTGATGAAGGCGTCGGCACCCGCGGCGATGGCGGCCTCGAAGTACGATTGCGCGCCGCCCGTACACCAGGCGATGCGGCGCAGCGGCCGCGCGTGCCCGGGGTCGACCAGCGTCACGCGGCGTCCCAGCCGCTGCTCCACGTGCAGTGCCAGCGCCTGTGCGTCGGAAAACGCGCCCTGACCTATGAAGCCCAGATCCTGCTCGCCGAAGCGCTGCGCCTCGAGCGGCAGTTCCAGCACGCGGCCCAGCTGCGCGTTGTTGCCCAGTTCGGGGTGCGCATCCAGCGGCAGGTGGTACGCCAGCAGGTTGATGTCGTGCGCGAGCAGCAATGCCAGGCGCCGTTTCATCCAACCCGTGATGGTGCCGCTCTGGCCGCGCCAGAACAGGCCGTGGTGCACGACGATGGCATCGGCACCGTCGGCGATGGCGGCCTCGATCAAAGCCCGGCTGGCCGTGACGCCGCTGACGAGCCGGCGGATCTGGGCCTTGCCCTCTACCTGCAGGCCGTTCGGCCCGTAGTCCTTGAACCTGGCGGGCTGGAGTAGCGCATCGCAGGCCTGCAGCAATTCGTCGCGCGTGGTCGTGTGCATCGCCGGATTGTCTCAGGCGCGCGGCTCCCACCCGCGCGAGGCGAAAGGCCACAGCCCGATCAGGAAACCCAGCGCCGCGACCGCGGCCACGTAGTGGGCGGGAGCCATCACGTCGACCTTCTGCCAGACGCTGATCAGCACCGGCGTGAGGCCGCCGAACACGGCATAGGCCATGTTGTAGGCGAACGAGAGACCGGAGAAGCGCACGGCAGGCGGGAAGGCACGCACACCCACGATGGGCAGCAGGGCGATGGAACCGACGAAGAAGCCGATCAGCGCATAGCTCCACACCAGCGACTCGGGTGTGCCCGGCAGGCCCAGGTAGAACAGGTAGGTCGTGGCCACGAGGCCGCCCCAGCCGACCAGCATCACGGCCTTGGTGCCGAAGCGGTCCGAGGCCCAGCCGACCACCGCGCAGCCCACCGTCAACGTGAAGGTGGCGGCCAGGTTGGCCTGCAGCGACAGCTTGGCCGGGATCTCGAAGACCTTCTGCAGGTAGGCCGGCGTGAACAGGATCACCACGACGATGGCGGTCGACAGCACCCAGGTCATGAGCGCCACCAGCACGATGGCCGCGCGGTGCTCGCGCAGCACGGTCTTCACGGGCAGTTCGCGCGCGACCTTCTTGCGCTCGGCCAGTTCCTGGAACACCGGCGTCTCTTCGAGGAAGCGGCGCAGGTACACCGACACCAGGCCGAACACGCCGCCCAGGATGAACGGAATGCGCCAGGCACCGTCATGGATCTCGGCCGGGCTGTAGTGGCTGTTGAGCGCCACGGCGATCAGCGAACCGAGCAAGATGCCGCCCGTGATGCCTGCCGTCAGCGTGCCCACGGCCAGGCCGTAGTGCCGCTTGGGCACATGCTCGGCCACGAAGACCCAGGCGCCCGGCATTTCCCCGCCGATGGCCGCGCCCTGCAGGATGCGCATGGCCAGCAGCAGCAGCGGCGCGGCGATGCCGATCGAGCCATAGGTGGGCAACAGGCCGATCACCAGCGTGGGCACGGACATCAGGAAGATCGACAGCGTGAACATGCGCTTGCGGCCCAGGATGTCGCCGAAGTGCGCGATCACGATGCCGCCCACCGGCCGCGCGAGGTAACCGGCCGCGAAGATGCCCAGGGTCTGCAGCTGGCGCAGCCAGTCGGGCATGTCGGCCGGGAAGAACAGCACGCCCAGCACGTTGGCGAAGAACACGAAGACGACGAAGTCGTAGAACTCCAGCGTGCCGCCCAGGGCCGACAGGCCCAGGGTGCGCAGATCGTTGCGGGTCAGTGGCCGGCGGTGGCCGGCGTCGGCCAGGGACGGGGCCGAAACGGTGGTGGTCATGGAGGCTATTTCCGGAAGCAGCAGGCAGGATCGCGTCTGCGCAGGACGCGGCCGCGGGATGGGCGGCACGAAGAAGATCGTTCGACGGGAGGGTCCGGATGGGGCCTGGCCCATGCAAGCGACCGGGGTGACCGGTGCGGCATGACGGGGAACGCAGCGGCTGACGCAGGGGCGCAATTCTAAGGGTTTACCCGATATTCCGCCCGACGAGGGCCGCCTGGCGGACCGCGGGAACGTGGCCGCCATGGCAGACAATGCGCACTTTCCCGGATTTTTTCCTCGCCACCATGAAGCGCTTCTGGCTGCTGTTCTCCCAGTCCGTGACCGTGCTGCTCGCGGCCTATTTCGTCGTCGCCACCCTGAAACCCGAATGGCTGGGCAAGCGCGGCTTCGCGGGCGGCAGCATCTCGGTGATCGAGGCGCCGCCCACACCGCCGGGCAGCGTGGCCGCGGGCAGTTTCGCCCCGGCAGCCAAGCGCGCCGCGCCGGCCGTGGTCAGCATCAACACCAGCACCGCCGCGCAGCCGCACCCCAACAGCAACGATCCCTGGTTCCGCTTCTTCTTCGGCGACCGCGGCGGAGAGGCGCGCGCCGGCCTGGGCAGCGGCGTGATCGTGAGCGCCGAAGGCTATGTGCTGACCAACAACCACGTGGTCGAGGGCGCCGACGTGATCGAGGTCATCCTCAACGACGCCCGGCGCACCCAGGCCAAGGTCATCGGCACCGACCCTGAGACCGATCTGGCCATCCTCAAGATCGACCTGGACAAGCTGCCTGTCATGGTGCTGGGCAGTTCCGATGCGCTGCAGGTGGGCGACCAGGTGCTGGCCATCGGCAACCCCTTCGGCGTGGGCCAGACGGTCACCAGCGGCATCGTCAGCGCGCTGGGCCGCAACCAGCTGGGCATGAGCCCGCTGCAGGAGTTCATCCAGACCGACGCGGCCATCAACCCCGGCAATTCGGGCGGCGCGCTGGTCGACACGGCGGGCAACCTGCTGGGCATCAACACGGCGATCTACTCGCGCTCGGGCGGCAGCATGGGCATCGGCTTCGCGGTGCCGGTGTCCACGGCCCAGCTGGTGCTCGAAGGCATCGTGCGCGATGGCCAGGTGCGGCGCGGCTGGATCGGCGTGGAGCCCAACGATCTTTCGCCCGAACTGGCCGAGACCTTCGGCGTAAAGACCACGGCCGGCGTGATCATCACCGGCGTGCTGCAAAACGGCCCCGCAGCCCAGGCCGGCGTGCGCCCTGGCGACGTGATCGCCCAGGTGGCGGGCAAGCCCATCGGCAACGTGACGGAACTGCTGTCGTCGGTGGCCGCGCTCAAGCCGGGTGAGGCCTCGGAGTTCGAGGTGCTGCGGCGCGAGGAGCGCCTGCGCCTGCACGTCACGCCAGGCGTGCGGCCCAAGCCGCAGCGCGCACAGCGGCCCTGATCAGTTGCCGCTGGCCTCGGCTTCGGTTTCTTCCGGGGCCTTGGTGTGCTTGATGAACAGCTGGGCCGCCCAGATGCCCACCTCGTACAGGATGCACATCGGAATGGCCAGGGCCAGCTGCGACACCACGTCCGGCGGCGTCACGATGGCCGCCACGACGAAGGCCACCACGATGAAGTAGCCGCGGAAGCTCTTGAGCTTCTCCACGCTCACGACACCGATGCGCGCCAGCACCACCACCGCGATCGGCACCTCGAAGGCCAGGCCGAAGGCGAGGAACATGCTCAGCGCGAAACCCAGGTAGGCCTCGATGTCCGGCGCCGCCGTGATGCTCTTGGGTGCGAAGCTCTGGATGAACTTGAACACCTGGCCGAACACGAAGTAGTAGCAGAACGCCACGCCGATCAGGAACAGGATGGTGCTGGAGACCACCAGCGGCATCACAAGCTTCTTCTCGTGCGAATACAGGCCCGGCGCGACGAAGGCCCAGACCTGGTAGAGCACCACCGGCAACGCAATCATGAAGGCTGCCATCAAGAGAATCTTGAGCGGCACCAGGAACGGGGAGATCACCGAGGTGGCGATCATGGTGGCGCCCTGCGGCAGCGAGGCCACCAGCGGCGCGGCCAGCAGGTCGTACAGCGCACCGGGGCCGGGGTAGACGGCCAGCACAGCGGCCACCACGGCGATCGCGACAACGGCCTTGATAAGCCGGTCGCGCAACTCCATCAGATGTTCGACGAAAGGCTGCTCCGTGCCGGCGAGTTCGTCTTCCTTGGTCTTCGGATCAGGCATGGTGCAAATGGCGACGCGGCCGGCGCGGGGGCCGGCCAGACACGGCTGGCGCCGTGGTCAATTGAGTTTTTGGGGCCGGTAGCGGGCCACCCGCGCTGCGCCCGACAAGGCCTTGGTGCGAACGCCGTTGCGGGCTTTGTACCACTGCGGCACGGCGCCCTGTTTCACGCGCCAGTGCTTCTTGGGATGCTTGTACTCCGGGTACCGCACGAAGCTCTCGGCGGCCGTGCTGTCGGAAGACGCCGTCGTGCTGCCGTCCAGCCCGGCCGTGGTGGCGGCCCAGTCCTTCTCGAACTCGCTGGCGGTGGTCTGCATGGAGGTGTGCACGTCGCGTGCGGCACCCTCCACCGTCTCCTTCATCTTCTTGAGTTCGTCCAGCTCCATGGAGCGGTTGACCTCGGCCTTGACGTCGGCCACGTAGCGTTGCGCCTTGCCCAGCAAGGTGCCCACCGTGCGGGCCACGCGCGGCAGCTTTTCGGGCCCGATGACGATCAGCGCCACGGCGCCGATCAGCGCCATCTTCGAGATGCCGAGATCGATCACGGGCGGACGATCAGGACTTGGTCTTGGCTTCGACGTCGATGGTGGACTTCTCGGCATTGGCCGTGTTGCCCACTTGCGCGCTCGGCGCGGCGGGCTTGTCGTCCGCGCTGCTGCCGTCCTTCATGCCGTCCTTGAAGCCCTTGACCGCGCCACCCAGGTCGCTGCCCATGTTCTTGAGCTTCTTGGTGCCGAACACCATGACGACGATCAGCAGCACGATCAGCCAGTGCCAGATGGAAAAAGAACCCATGAAAGTACTCCTAACGAATTGCGTTGAATTTTAGTGCGCGGGATGAACCATTCCCGCGACGGGCCAATCGACGAATCAGCCGCGCGCCCAGGGCCGCGGGCCACCCAGTACGTGCAGGTGAAGGTGGTGCACCTCCTGCCCGCCTTCGGTACCAGTATTCACCACCAGCCTGAAGCCGCCATCCGGATAGGGGTTGCAGCCCTCCTGCAGGGCCAGCCGCGGCGCAAGGGTCAGCATGCGACCCAGCATCGGCGCGTGCTCGTCCGTGACCTGGGCCATGGAGGCCACATGGCGTTTGGGGATGATCAGGAAATGGATGGGCGCGGCCGGGCGGATGTCGTGGAAGGCGAAGAACTCGTCGTCCTCGTGGACCTTGCGGGACGGAATCTGCCCTCGGGCGATCTTGCAGAACAGGCAATCGGGATCGTGCATCGGAAGCTCGCTCAACGGGAAAGGCCGACCGGGCGGCTGGCGTTCATGTCCACCATGCCACGCACGATGCGGTACAGGAACCAGATGGAGATCACGAGCCAGGCGATCGCGCCGGGCAGGTAAAGCAGGAAGAACAGCGGCAGCGTGACCACGTACAAAATGCCGGCCCACAGCACGGAGCGGATGCGCCATGAGAAGTGGCTGGCCTGCCAGGTGCCTTCGGCGTCGGAGCGCTTGACGAGGTCGATCACGAGCGCGATGAGCAGCAGGCCGATGCTGGGCTGCGCGGAGGGCACGACGGCCGCCACCGCCACCACGAGGTGCAGCAGGTAGCTGATCCAGCCCACCGTCTTGAGCTGCTGAGCCTGTTCGCTGTCCTTGACCTGAACGTCGATGATGTCGTCAGCCATGGCCACCTCCTTCGCGCGCAACGGCCTTGCGCAAGGCCTTTTCCTCGATGCCGCTGGTGCCCTCGCGGCGCAGCAGCTCGGCGATCACGTCCTCGGGGCCGGCACCGTAATGCGCCAGGGCCACCAGCGAGTGGAACCACAGGTCGGCCACCTCGCCCACGAACTTGCCCTTGAGGTGATCGGATTCACCGCGGCCGGCGTCGATGTCCTTGGCCGCCATGACAACCTCGGTCGCCTCCTCGCCGATCTTCTTGAGAAAGGCATCCGGGCCCTTGTGCAGCAGCCGGGCCACGTAGCTGGCCTCGGGGTTGCCGCCGGCCGCGGGCTTGCGGCTCTCGATCACGGCCGCGAGGCGGCCCAATGCATCCTGGGACAAGGTCATGGCCGCTTACTTGTAGATGGATTCGGGGTCTTTCAAGACCGGGTCGACGGCCTGCCAGCGCGCACCGGCCCTGCCATCGGCCTCGAGCTTGCTGAAGAAGCAGCTGTGCCGGCCCGTGTGGCAGGCGATGCCGGGCTCGTGGCCCAGCTGCGTGACCTTGAGCAGCACCACGTCGGCGTCGCAGTCCAGCCGGATCTCGTGCACGGTCTGCACATGGCCGGATTCCTCGCCCTTGAACCAGAGCTTGCCGCGCGAACGGCTGAAGTACACGGCGCGCTGCAGTTCGAAGGTCTTTTGCAAGGCCTCACGGTTCATCCACGCGAACATCAACACGTCGCCGCTCGCGGCTTCCTGAGCGATCGCGGGCACCAGGCCCTGCGCATCCCACTTCACGTCGTCCAACCAGTCCATCGCGGGATTCTCGGCGATCCTGATGACGTCAGACGCGGACGGGAATGCCGCGTGCCGCCATGTGGGCTTTCGCCTGGCCCACGGTGAACTCGCCGTAGTGGAAGATGCTGGCGGCCAGCACCGCATCGGCACCGCCGGACTGCACGCCATCGGCCAGGTGGTCCAGGCTGCCGACACCGCCCGAGGCGATGACGGGCACGCCCACGGCGTCGCTGACGGCGCGCGTGAGCGCGAGGTCGAAACCGGACTTGGTGCCATCGCGGTCCATGCTGGTGAGCAGGATCTCGCCGGCGCCGCGGCGCGCCATCTCAGCGGCCCACTGCACGGCGTCCAGGCCGGTGTTCTTGCGCCCGCCATGGCTGTAGACGTCCCAACCGGCGCCGCGCCGGGCGGCATCTTCCGGACTGCGGCGCTTGGCGTCGATGGCCACCACGATGCACTGGGCGCCGTACTTGTCCGAAGCCTCGTTGATCACGTCGGGGTTGGCGATCGCGGCCGAGTTGAAGCTGGTCTTGTCGGCCCCCGAATTGAGCAGCCGGCGCACGTCCTCGACGGTGCGCACGCCGCCGCCCACGGTCAGCGGAATGAACACCTGCGAGGCCACGGCCTCGATGATGGGCAGGATCAGATCGCGACCGTCGCTGGTGGCGGTGATGTCGAGGAAGGTCAGCTCGTCGGCGCCCTGCTCGTTGTAGCGCGCGGCGATTTCCACCGGGTCGCCCGCATCGCGCAATTCGACGAAGTTGACGCCCTTGACGACGCGGCCGCCCGTGACGTCCAGGCAGGGAATGATGCGTTTGGCCAGCATGGGCGTGTGTGTGCTCGGAAAAGAAGGGAAATCAGGCGACGACGCTCAGCCGCTGCCAGCCCGTCCACTGCGCGCCGGGCGCAAGGCTCAACGGGCGCTCGACCTGGGCGGCCTCGACGCACAGCATCTGCGCGTAGCTGTCCGGCGCCATGTCGGCCATGGTGGCGGACTTGGCGGCACCGGGGTTCCACACAACCGTGTCCTCGAAGCTCGCGCTCTGGGCGATGTGCAGCACCGTGTCGCCGTCCAGCAGGCGCAGCGGCGTCGGCGCGGCACGGAACACGCGGTCGAACTCTCCGTCGAACCGCACCTCGCCGGCATGCGCGGACCGCGTGTCGGCCAGTGCGTCCCAGCAGGGCTGGCCGTCCAGGCCTTGCAGCCGCACGGCGGCGATGTCCTGCACCTGCAGATAGGTGTGCAGCGCGCCCGTGAAGGTCCAGGGCGCGGCGCCGAGGTTGTGCAAGTCCAGCAGCATCTCCAGCCGGCCCGCGCCGAGCCGCAGCGTCAGCGCAAAGCGAAAGTCCGCCGGCCACCTGGCGCGTGTGGCCGCATCGCTCTCGAGCACCAGCGTCAGCAGCACATCGCCCGAGGCCGCATCCACGCGCGCGCCATCGCAGCGCCAGGGCAGGTTGCGCGCGAAGCCGTGCTTGGGCAGAGGACCGCGTTCGTTGAACTGCGGCAGGCAGACCGGCACGCCGCCGCGGATGGCGGCCTGGCCATCGAAGACCGCTCTGGGACTCAGGTACAGGCGTTCGCTCCCGGCGCCGGTCCAGGACAGCACGTGGGCACCGTGCAAGGCAACGAGCACACTGTCGTCCGGTCCCCAGCTCAGGCGCAGGCAGGGCTGGCCGCGGAAGGATTCGGCCGCGGCCGCCAGCTCAACCATTGTTGTAGGTGTCGGCACGCTCCTGCGCGCTGGCGAAGTCCAGGTCGCCGGTGTAGATGGCGCGACCGCAGATCACGCCTTCGATGCCTTCGCTCTCGACATCGCAGAGCTTCTCGATGTCGGCGATGTTGGACAGGCCGCCCGATGCGATCACGGGCGTGTTGAGCGCCTGCGCCAGCTTGACGGTGGCATCGATGTTGATGCCGGTCAGCATGCCGTCGCGGCCGATGTCCGTGTAGATGAAGGACTCGACGCCGTAGTCTTCGAACTTCTTGGCCAGATCGATCACCTCGTGGCCCGTCAGCTTGCTCCAGCCGTCGGTGGCCACCTTGCCGTCCTTGGCGTCCAGGCCCACGATGATGTGGCCGCCGAAGGCCGTGCAGGCGTCGTGCAGGAAGCCAGGGTTCTTGACCGCAGCCGTGCCGATGATGACGTAGCGCAGGCCGGCGTCCAGGTAGCGCTCGATGGTGTCCAGGTCCCGGATGCCGCCGCCCAGCTGCACGTCGACCACATCGCCGACTTCCTTGAGGATGCGCCGGATCGCCATCTCGTTCTTGGGCTTGCCGGCGAAGGCGCCGTTCAGGTCGACCAGGTGCAGCCGGCGCGCGCCTTCATCGACCCACTTGCGCGCCATTTCGGCTGGGTCGTCGCTGAAGGTGGTGGACTGTTCCATATCGCCTTGTTTGAGGCGCACGCATTGACCGTCTTTCAGATCGATCGCAGGAATGAGAAGCATGGTGCTGAGGGCAGCCGTAGCGGTGGGGGAAAGAGGTCAGGGATTCCAGTGGAGGAAGTTGCGGTACAGCGCCAGACCATGCGCTGCGCTCTTCTCCGGGTGGAACTGGGTCGCAAAAATATTATCGCGGGCGATGGCGCAGGTAAAGGTTTCGCCGTACTCCGTCAAGCCCGCACTGTGGTTCGGATCCGACGGTCGCGCGTAAAAACTGTGCACGAAGTAGAACCAGCTCTGGTCCGGCACCTCGCCCCACACCGGGTGGCGGCGCCCGCCGGGCTGCTGCTGCGCCACGCGGTTCCAGCCCATCTGCGGTACCTTGTAACGGCTGCCATCGGGCTGGATGCGCCCCTGCAACTCGAAGCGCAGCACCTCGCCGGCGATCAGGCCCAGGCCCAGCGTGAAGCCGCCCGCATCGCCGGCACGCGTTTCGGCGCTGCGGTCCAGCAGCATCTGCATGCCCACGCAAACGCCGAACAGGGGCTTGCTGGCCGCGGCCTCGAGCACCGACTCCATCAGGCCGGAGTCGCGCAGCTCGCGCATGCAGTCGGGCATGGCGCCCTGGCCCGGGAGCACCAAGCGCGTGGCAGCGCGCACCTGGGCCGGGTCGCTGGTCACGACCACATGCACGCCCTCGCCAGCGGCGGCCGCCTGCACGGCCTGAGACACCGAGCGCAGATTGCCCATGCCGTAGTCGACCACGGCCACGGTGTTGCCAGCCATTACAGCGAACCCTTGGTGGAAGGAATGGTGCCCAGCGCGCGCGGGTCGAACTCCAGCGCACCGCGCAGTGCGCGTGCGAAGGCCTTGAACACGGTCTCGCACTGGTGGTGCGCGTTCACGCCGCGCAGGTTGTCGATGTGCAGCGTCACGAAAGCGTGGTTGACGAAGCCCTGGAAGAACTCGTGCGTGAGCTGGGTGTCGAACGCGCCGATCATGCCGCTCGTGAACGGCACATGGAGCACCAGGCCTGGACGGCCTGAAAAGTCGATCACGACCCGGCTCAGCGCTTCGTCCAGCGGCACGTAGGCGTGGCCGTAGCGACGGATGCCCTTCTTGTCGCCGATGGCCTTGGCCACGGCCTGGCCCAGCGTGATGCCCACGTCTTCCACGGTGTGGTGGCCGTCGATGTGCAGGTCGCCTTCCACCGCGATGTCCAGGTCGATCAGGCCATGGCGCGCGATCTGGTCGAGCATGTGGTCGAAGAAGCCGATGCCGGTGGCCAGCTTGGCCTGGCCCGTGCCGTCCAGGTTCACGCGCACCGTGATCTTGGTTTCGGCGGTGTTGCGGCTGATCTCGGCCGTGCGTGCCAATGGCGCCATCGGCGCGGTGGGGGTGGGAACTAGGCTGCTCATAGGGACTGCTGCAGGGCCCGCAGCATCTGGGCGTTGTCGTCGGCGCTGCCGACCGTCAGGCGCAGGCAGTTGGCCAGCAAGGGATGCATTTTAGAAACGTTCTTCACGAGCACGCCGCGGGCCTTCATGCCGTCGAACACGGCCTGGGCAGCGCCCTCCCCGCCCGGCACGCGCACGAGCACCATGTTGGCGTCGCTCTTCCAGACCTTGAGGCCCAAGACGCGCAGCGCCGGCAGCAAGGCATCGCGCTGTGTCCGCAGATCGGCGGCCTGGGCGTCGAACACCTCGGCGTGCTCCAGCGCGAACAGCGCGCACTCGGCGTTGAGCACGCTGATGTTGTAGGGCGGTCGCACCTTGTCGATCTCGGCGATCAGCGCGGACGGGCCCATCATGTAGCCCAGGCGCACGCCGGCCAGGCCGAACTTGCTCAGCGTGCGCATCAGCAGCACATGGCCGTGGCGCGCCACGCGGTCGATGTAGGAGCGGCTCGCAAAGGGCTGGTAGGCCTCGTCCATGACCACGAGGCCAGGTGCGGCGGCCACGATGTGCTCGATGACCGCGTCGTCCCACAGGTTGGCCGTGGGGTTGTTCGGGTAGGCCAGGTAGACGATGGCGGGCTGGTGCTCTTCGATCGCGGCCAGCATGGCGGCCTCGTCGAGTTCGAAGTCGGCCGTGAGCGGCACGCCGACGAAGTTCAGGCCCTGCAGCTGCGCACTCATGGCGTACATCACGAAGCCGGGCACGGGCGCGAGGATGGTGGCGCCGGGCCGGTCGCAGGCCATGGCCAGCAGCGAGATCAGCTCGTCCGAGCCATTGCCCAGCATGAGGCCGAAGCCTTCGGGCAGCTGCGCATGGCGCGCCAGCGCCTGGCGCAGGTCTTCGAGCCGGCTGCCAGGGTAGCGGTTGAGTTCCACCGCGCCCAGGCGCTGGCCCAACGCCTGCTGCAGCGCGGGCGGCAGCCGGTACGGGTTCTCCATCGCGTCCATCTTGAGCAGGCCGGTGGCGTCCTGCACGGCATAGGCGTGCATGGACTGCACGTCCTGGCGGATCAGCTTGGCGAGGCGGGGATCGATGGCGGCGGTCATGGATTCAGGCGCAGTTCAGCGGCGCGCGCGTGGGCCTGCAGGCCCTCGCCGTGGGCCAGCACGGAGGCGATGGGGCCCAGCACCTGGGCGCCCGCGGCGCTGACCTCGATCAGGCTGCTGCGCTTCTGGAAGTCGTAGACACCCAGCGGGCTGGAGAAGCGCGCCGTGCCCGAGGTGGGCAGCACATGGTTGGGGCCGGCGCAGTAGTCACCCAGGCTCTCGCTCGTGTAGGCGCCCAGGAAGATCGCGCCGGCATGCTTGAGCAGCGGCTCCCAGCGCTGCGGCTCCGCGCTGCTGACTTCCAGGTGCTCGGGCGCGATGCGGTTGCTGATGGCGCAGGCCTCTTCCATGCCGTGCGTGTGGATCAGCGCGCCACGGCCGTTCAGGCTCGCGGCGATGATCTCGGCGCGCGGCATGGTGGGCAGCAGGCGGTCGATCGCTTCCTGCACGGCGTCGATGTACGCTGCGTCGGGGCACAGCAGGATGCTTTGCGCCAGCTCGTCGTGCTCCGCCTGGCTGAACAGATCCATGGCCACCCAGTCGGCCGGCGTGCTGCCGTCGGCCAGCACCAGGATCTCGCTGGGGCCGGCGATCATGTCGATGCCCACCGTGCCGAACACGCGGCGCTTGGCCGCCGCCACGTAGGCGTTGCCAGGGCCCGTGATCTTGTCCACGGCCGGCACCGTGGCCGTGCCGTAGGCCAGCGCGGCCACGGCCTGGGCGCCGCCAATGGTGAAGGCTCGGGTCACGCCGGCGACATAGGCAGCGGCCAGCACCAGCATGTTCTTCTCGCCGCGCGGGGTCGGCACGACCATGATGATCTCGCCGACGCCGGCCACATGGGCGGGAATCGCGTTCATGAGCACGCTGGACGGATAAGCCGCCTTGCCGCCCGGCACGTAGATGCCCACGCGGTCCAGCGGCGTGACCTTCTGGCCCAGCAGCGTGCCGTCGGCATCGCGGTAGCTCCAGCTTTCGCCGCTCGCCTTCTTCTGTGCCTCGTGGTAGGCGCGGACACGTTGCGCGGCGGCCTGCAGGGCCTCGCGCTGGGCGGCAGGCAGGCCGTCGAAGGCGGCCTTCAACTCCTCGGGCTGGAGCGTGAGCGCCTGCAGATCGGGCGCGTCCAGTCCGTCGAAGCGGCGCGTGGACTCCAGGACGGCGGCGTCGCCACGCTGCTGCACGTCGGCCAGGATCTCCGCCACGCGCTGCTCGATGGCCGCGTCGGTGTCGGCCGACCAGTGCAGCCGCGCCTTGAACTGTGTCTCGAAATCGGCCTGGGACGTGGCCAGGCGCAGCGGGCGGGCGGTCAACGTCATGCCGGACTCCCAGCCGAGGCGCGCACCGCGGCGGCGAAGCCGTCGATGATCCCGCGCAGCGGGCCCTGCTTGCGCTTGAGCGCGGCCTGGTTCACAACCAGACGCGAGCTGATGTCCATGATGCGCTCGACCTCGACCAGGCCGTTGGCGCGCAGCGTGTTGCCGGTGGAAACCAGGTCGACGATGGCATCGGCCAGGCCCGTCAGCGGCGCCAGTTCCATGCTGCCGTAGAGCTTGATGAGGTCCACGTGCACACCCTTGGTGGCGAAGAAGTCGCGCGCGATGCCCACGTACTTGGTGGCCACGCGCAGGCGCGAGCCCTGGCGCACGGCCGAGGCGTAGTCGAAGTCCTTGCGCACGGCCACGCTGATGCGGCAGCGTGCGATGTCCAGGTCCAGCGGCTGGTACAGGCCCTGGCCGCCGTGCTCGATCAACGTATCGCGGCCCGTGATGCCGAGGTCGGCGCCGCCGTACTCGACATAGGTCGGCACGTCGGTGGCGCGCACCAGCACCACGCGCAGCTCCGGCTGGTTGGTCGCGAGGATCAGCTTGCGCGAGGTCTCGGGGTCTTCCAGCACCTCGATGCCGGCCGCGCGCAGCAGCGGCAGCGTCTCGTCGAAGATGCGTCCCTTGGACAAGGCCAGCGTGATCATGCTTTCACCCGTTCGATGTCGGCGCCGATGCCGCGCAGCTTGGTTTCCATGCGGTCATAACCGCGGTCCAGGTGGTAGACGCGGTCGACCAGGGTTTCGCCATCGGCCACCAGGCCGGCGATGACCAGGCTGGCGGAAGCGCGCAGGTCCGTCGCCATCACGGTGGCGCCCGACAGGCGCGGCGCACCTTCGATCAGCGCGACCTTGCCGTCGATCTGGATGCGCGCGCCCAGGCGCATCAGCTCGTTCACGTGCATGAAGCGGTTCTCGAAGATCGTCTCGGTGACCTTGCTCGCGCCCTGCGAGATGCAGTTGAGCGCCATGAACTGGGCTTGCATGTCGGTCGGAAAGCCCGGGTACTCGGTGGTGCGGAAGTTCTGCGCACGCAGGAATTCGTAGGCCGGCGCGTCGGCCTGCACGCGCACCCCGCCCTCCACCGCTTGCACGCGGGCACCGGCGTCGCGCAGCTTTTCGATCACGGCGTCCAGGTGGTCGGCGCGGGCGCCCTGCAGCAGCACATCGCCGCCCGTGGCGGCCACGGCGCACAGGAAGGTCCCGGCCTCGATGCGGTCGGCCACCACGGCGTGCTGGCAGCCGTGCAGCCGCTCCACGCCCTCGATCACGATGCGGCGCGTGCCGTGGCCATGGATGCGCGCGCCCATGGCGATCAGCATCTCGGCGAGGTCGGGGATCTCGGGCTCCTGGGCCGCGTTCTCGAGCACCGTCTCGCCTTCGGCCAGCGCGGCGGCCATCAGGAAGTTCTCGGTGCCGGTCACGGTGACCATGTCGGTCGTGATGTGGGCGCCGCGCAGCCGGGTGCGGCCCTCCGGCAGCCGGGCGACCATGTAGCCGTGCTCGACCACGATCTGCGCACCCATGGCCTGCAGGCCCTTGATGTGTTGGTCCACCGGCCGCGAACCGATCGCGCACCCCCCGGGCAACGACACGGTGGCGTGGCCGAAGCGCGCCAGCAGCGGACCCAGGGCGAGCACCGAGGCGCGCATGGTCTTGACCAGCTCGTACGGCGCCTCGGGCCTGGAGAGCGCGCGCGCGTTGACGGCCACGCGGCCGTCCTCGTGCTGCTCGACCCCCACGCCCATGTTGCGGATCAGCTTGAGCATGGTGGCCACGTCCTGCAGGTGCGGGACATTGGACAGCTCGACCGTGTCCTCGGTCAGCAGGGCGGCGCACAGCTCGGGCAGAGCCGCGTTCTTGGCGCCGGAAATGCGCACCTCGCCGCTCAGGCGGCGGCCGCCGCGAATCAACAGTTTGTCCATCAGAAGCCGATCAGGAAATCAGGCCCGTGCGCGAGGCCGCGGGCGAAGGGAAGCGCTCAGTGCTGGGGCCTGCCCTGCGCCGCCCATTCGTCGGGCGTCAGGGTCTTCATCGACAGCGCATGCACTTCGTCGTTGCGTATTTTCTCACCCAGCGTCGCGTAGACCATCTGGTGGCGCTGGATGGGCCGCTTGCCCGCGAAGGCAGCGGAAACAATGGTGGCGTACCAATGCCGGCCGTCGCCCTGCACGTGCAGATGCTCGCAGGCCAGGCCGGCGGCGATCAGGGAGCGGAGTTGGTCGGCAGTCATGGTGGGCGGTCTAGTTTCGGATCTTGTACCCGGTGCGCAGCAGGTGCACCGCGATCGCGCTCACGACGACGAGCGCCGTGCCCACGATGGCCAGGCTGGTCCAGGGCGAGATGTCGGACAGACCGAAGAAGCCGTAGCGGAAGCCGTCGATCATGTAGAAGAACGGATTCAGGTGGCTCACCGTCTGCCAGAAGCTGGGCAGCGAGTGGATGGAATAGAACACGCCCGACAGAAAGGTCATGGGCATGATCAGGAAGTTCTGGAACGCCGCCATCTGGTCGAACTTCTCCGCCCACAGGCCGGCGATGACGCCCAGCGCGCCCAGCAGCGCCGCACCCAGCACGGCAAACACGAGGATCCACAGCGGCGCGACCATGTGCACACCCGTGAAGCCCACCGTGACCAGGAACACGCCGAAGCCCACGAGCACGCCGCGCACCACGGAAGAGCCCACGTAGGCCACAAACCAGCTCCAGTGCGACAGCGGCGTGAGCAACACGAACACCAAACTGCCCATGATCTTGCTCTGGATCAGCGAGGACGAACTGTTGGCGAACGCGTTCTGCAGCACGCTCATCATCACCAAGCCAGGCACCAGGAAGGCGGTGTAGCCGATGGTGTCGTAAACCTTGACCTTGTCCTCCAGCACATGGCCGAAGATCAAGAGATAGAGCACGGCCGTGAGCACGGGCGCCGCCACGGTCTGGAAACCGACCTTCCAGAAGCGCAACACTTCCTTGTAGAACAGGGTCTGCCAGCCGCTCATCAGGCCACCAATGCCTCGGGGTTGCGTTCGGCGGCCATGACCTGCAGGAACACGTCCTCCAGGTCGGCCTTGCGGATTTCCACGTCTTCCACCGTGAGGCCGGCCTGGCGCACGGCCGCCAGGTACTGCTCGATCTCGAGCGCGCCCTGTGCCGGCAACTGCACGATGCGGCCGGTCACACGCGCAGTGCGGGCCAATGCCGGCGGCAATTCGCGGTCGATCTTGAAGCGCAGCACGTTGCTGGAGGCGGACCGCAGCAGTTCACTGGTCTCGGCCAGCGCCACCATGCGGCCCTGTTTGAGCATGCCGATGCGGGTGCACAAGGCTTCGGCTTCTTCGAGATAGTGGGTGGTCAGCAGAACGGTGTGGCCCTGCTTGTTGAGCCTGGCGATGAACTGCCACAGCGTCTGGCGCAGTTCCACGTCCACGCCGGCCGTGGGCTCGTCCAGCACGATCACGGGCGGGCGGTGCACCAGGGCCTGAGCCACGAGCACGCGCCGTTTCATGCCGCCGGAGAGCTGCCGCATGTTGGCATTCGCCTTGTCGGCCAGCCCCAGGCTTTCGAGCAACTCGTCGATCCAGGCCGCGTTGTTGCGCACGCCAAAGTAGCCGGACTGGATCCGCAGCGCCTCGCGCACGTTGAAGAAGGGGTCGAACACCAACTCCTGGGGCACCACGCCGAGCTTGCGGCGGGCTTGCGCGAAATCGCCCTGCACGTCGTGCCCGTGCACGGTTACGCGGCCGCTGCTGGCGCGCGAAAGGCCTGCGAGGATGCTGATCAGCGAGGTCTTGCCGGCGCCGTTCGGCCCGAGCAGGCCGAAGAACTCGCCCTCGCCGATGTCGAAGCTGACACCATCGAGCGCACGGAAGGGGGAGGTGCCGCTGCGACCTGCATAGGTCTTGCTGACGGACTGAAACGAGATGGCGGGCATGGGGAACCCGGCATTCTAAAGGCCGCCGGCTTTTGCTGCTGGCGGCGGAAGCTTCAGACCGCAGCGGGCAGCAGCAGGTCGACGCCGTAGAGCTTGGCCAGCGCGCGCAGCCGCTCGGGCAGCGCGCGTACCGTGAAGCCACGGCCCTGGCTCATGCTCTCGCGGCGGCATTGCAGCAGCACGGCCAGCGCGGAGGAATCGAAGCGCTGCAGCGCGCTGGCGTCCACCAGCACCGGGCCGGTCTGCGAGGCCAGCCCTTGCAACAGCATGTGCAAGGAGGCCGAGGCCTCCGCATGCGTCAGCGCAGCCGGCAAGACCAGCATCAGCCGGCCTTCTTGTCGTTGGACTTGTTGCGCTGGGCGAGCGCCGCGATCAGGCCGTCGATGCCCTTGGCGTTGATCTCCTGGGCGAACTGGCTGCGGTACGTTTCGACAAGCCAGATCCCCATCACGTTCAGGTTGTAGATCTTCCAACCGTTGGCCTCGCCGGGCGTCTTCTCGAGCCGGTAGTCCAGTTGCACCGGATCGCCACGGCCGCGCACTTCCGAGCGCACCACGACTTCCTTGTCTTCGGGACTCGCGCGCAGCGGCCGAACGGAGATTTCCTGGTCGCTGACCTGTGCCAGCGCACCCGAGTACGTGCGCACCAGCAGCACCTTGAACTCGTCCTGCAGCTTCTGCTTCTGCGCATCCGTCGCCTGGCGCCAGGCCGGGCCCACTGCGGAAGCCGTCATGCGCTGGAAGTTCACATTGGGCATGATCTTGGTGTCGACCAAAGCGATGATCTTGCTGACGTCACCTGCCTGGATGGACTTGTCGGCCTTGATCGAGGCCAGCACCTCGGTCGACAGGCGCGAGATCAACGCGTCCGGCGCCTCGTCGGCTGCCAGCGCCAGCCCGGACATGGTCTGGGCCAGCACCAGGCTGGCCACGCCGGCCCAACGGGCCACATCTCTGCGATTCATCATGATGCTCTCTCTCCAGAAGGCACGCGCCTTCATGTGTGCGTGGGGTGTTGGAAGCGACAGCCGGCGTGCGGGTTCCGCAGCGGGCCTCACGGGTGCAACTGAATGTGCCGATTAGCGTGCGCGCGGCAACATGCTCGGCACATTCGGATCATCGACCTGACCGTTGTAGGAGTCGGCACCCCGCCATTGCAGGTAGATGTCGCGCGTGAACGTGTATTTGTCCAACGCCGCCTCTTCCAGCACATTGCTCGCGCGCAGCAGCTGGGCGCGGGTGGAGACGATGCGCAGCCCATACAGGCCGTAGCGTGCGCCCTCGTCGTCCAGGTGCGCCACCGGGTTGCCCCAGGTGTCGACCGGCAGCGCCGCGGTGTCGCGGACAGTGGAAGGGCCCAGCAGCGGCAGCACGAGGTACGGCCCGGTCGGAACCCCCCAACGACCGAGCGTCTTGCCGAAGTCCTCGCGATGGCGCGGGATGTCCGCGTCGCTGGCGATGTCGATGAGTCCACCGAGTCCGAACACGGTGTTGACCTGCACGCGGAAAAAGCTCTCGACCGCAGCCTGCCCGCGCAACTGCAGCAGCGCATTCACGGCGCTCCAGGCGTCGGCCAGGTTGTTGAAGAAGTTGCGCACCCCAGTGCGCACCGGGCTCGGCAAGGTGTCGTTGTAGACCTGGGCCACCGGCTTGAGCACGGCACGGTCCACGCCCTCATTGAAGCTGTAGATGGTCCGGTTGAATGGCTCCAGCGGATCCCTGGGATCGGCGTTGGGGCCGGTGGCGCAACCGCCGAGCAAAGCCAGCGCCAGCACGCCGACGGCGATGGCTGGAGTACGGACGACAAAAGACTTCATGGCGTGGCTACCTTCATTTTTTTGCTGCGGGCGCAGGTGGAGCATCCGCAGCCTTGTTGTAGAGGAACTGGCCGATCAGATTTTCCAGCACGACGGCCGACTGTGTGGTCGTCACCGTGTCGCCGGCGGCGAGGTTCTTTTCGTCGGCACCGGCCTCGATGCCGATGTACTGCTCCCCGAGGAGGCCGCTGGTCAGAATCTTGAGCGAACTGTCCTTGGGAAAAGTGTAGCGACTCTGCATCGACAGCGTCACGCGCGCCTGAAAGCTCTTGTCATCAAATTCGATGGCGTCGACGCGGCCGACGACCACGCCCGCGCTCTTGACCGCCGCCTTGGGCTTCAGGCCGCCGATGTTGTCGAACTTGGCCGCGATCTGGTAGGTGGACGACAGGTTCAGACTGGTCAGGTTGGCCGCGCGCAGCGCGAGGAACAGGATGGCGGCCGCGCCCAGCAGCACGAACAAGCCCACCCACACATCCGTCTTGGAACGTTGCATCGATCGATCCTAGAGACCCGCCGGGTCTTCAAATATTGAACATCACGGCCGTCAGCACGAAATCCAGCGCCAGCACGGCCAGCGAGGACACGACGACGGTGCGCGTGGTCGCGCGCGATACGCCCTCGGGCGTGGGCTGGGCGCGCCAGCCCTGCAGCAGCGCGACGAAGGTCACCGTGAAGCCGAACACGATGCTCTTGAGCACGCCGTTGCCTACATCGGCCAGCCAGTCGGTGCCGCCTTGCATCTGGCTCCAGAACGCGCCAGCGTCCACGCCGATCATGACCACGCCGACCAGCCAACCGCCGATGATGCCGACGGCAGAGAACAGCGCCGCCAGCAGGGGCATGGCGATCACGCCACCCCAGAAGCGCGGCGCCAACACCCGGCTGACCGGGTCCACGGCCATCATCTCCATCGCCGTCAGTTGCTCGCCGGCCTTCATGAGGCCGATGCCGGCCGTCAGCGACGTGCCGGCGCGGCCCGCGAACAGCAGCGCAGTGACCACCGGGCCCAGCTCGCGCACCAGGCTCAGTGCCACCAGCAGGCCCAACGCCTCGGACGAGCCGTAGCGCTGCAAGGTGTAGTAGCCCTGCAGGCTCAGCACGAAGCCCACGAACAGGCCCGAGACCATGATGATGGCCAGCGAGTAGTTGCCCAGGAAGTGGATCTGGTCGCGCACCAGGCCGAAGCGGCGCAGGCAGGCGCCCGCCAAGCCGAGCAGGCGCACGAACAGGCGCGCGGCCTGGCCCAGGTCGGCCATTGCGGTACGCGCGGCAAAGCCGATGTCGGCAGGCTTGTACCAGCTCATTTCTTGCGCACCGCGACGGAAGGCCCGTGCGTGGGACCGAAGTCCTGGTCGATGCCGGGGCCGGGGTAATGGAAATGCACCGGGCCCTCGGCCTCGGCACGGACGAACTGGTGCACCAGCGGATCGGTGCTGGCGCGCACCTGCTCAGGCGTGCCCTGCGCGGCGATCCTGCCGTTGGCCAGCACGATGACCTGGTCGGCGATCGCGAAGGTTTCGTCCAGATCGTGCGAGACGACGATGCTGGTCAGGCCCATGGCATCGTTGAGCTGGCGGATCAGGCGCGCGGCCGTGCCCAGCGAGATCGGGTCCAGGCCGGCGAACGGCTCGTCGTACATCACCAGTTCAGGGTCGAGCACGATGGCGCGTGCCAGCGCCACGCGGCGCGCCATGCCGCCCGAGACCTCGCTGGGCATCAGGTCGCGCGCACCGCGCAAGCCCACGGCATTGAGCTTCATGAGCACGATGTCGCGCACCAGCGCGTCGGACAGGTCGGTGTGCTCGCGCAGCGGGAAGGCCACATTTTCAAACACGTCCAGGTCGGTGAACAGCGCACCGAACTGGAACAGCATGCCCATGCGCCGGCGGATCGCGTACAGGCCGGCGGAGTCCAGGGCCGCCACGTCCTGGCCATCGAACAGCACCCGGCCCTGCTGCGGCCGGATCTGTCCGCCGATCAGGCGCAACACCGTGGTCTTGCCGCCGCCGGAGGCGCCCATCAAGGCCGTGACCTTGCCACGCGGAACGGTCAGAGAAACGCCATCCAGGATCGGACGCTCTCCGTAAGAAAAGGAGAGATCCTTGAGTTCGATCAGGGGGTCGGGAAAAGGCAGAACGGCGTCCATCGACAGGAAGGCCGGGAAGACCCCGGCCGCCGGCGATGATAAAGGAAGCCGATGAGAACCGAATTAACGGAGACCCCTCAACGCGGCAGGTCCGAGAAGCCCATCAGGAACTCGTCGACCGCACGCGCAGCCTGCCGGCCCTCGCGGATCGCCCAGACCACGAGCGACTGGCCACGGCGCATGTCGCCGGCCGCGAACACCTTGGGCACGTTGGTGGCGTAGCCGCCGTCGAAATCCGTCGTGGCCTTGGCATTGCCGCGGGCGTCCTTGTCCACGCCGAAGGACTCCAGCACCGAAGCCACAGGGTTCACGAAGCCCATGGCCAGCAGCACGAGGTCGGCCTTCATGACCACCTCGGTGCCCGCGATCTCCACGAGCTTGCCGTCCTTGAACTCCACACGCACGGTTTTGAGGCCCGTGACCTTGCCCTTCTCGCCGATGAATTCCTTGGTCGAGATCGCGAACTCGCGCTCGCAGCCCTCTTCATGGCTGGAGCTGGTGCGCAGCTTGATCGGCCAGTAGGGCCAGGTCAGCGGGCGGTTCTCTTCCTCGGGCGGTTGCGGCATCACTTCGAACTGCACCACGCTGGCGGCCCCATGGCGGTTGCTGGTGCCCACGCAGTCGCTGCCGGTGTCGCCACCGCCGATCACGATCACGTGCTTGCCGTCCGCACGCAGCTGGCCCTTGAGCTTGTCGCCCGCATTGACCTTGTTCTGCTGGGGCAGGAACTCCATGGCGAAATGGATGCCGTCCAGGTCGCGGCCCGGCACCGGCAGGTCGCGCGACTGCTCGGAGCCGCCGGTCAGCAACACAGCGTCGAATTCCTTGAGAACGTCTTCGGACGCGACCACGTTCTTGGCCCAGTTCGTGACCTTGGAGTCCTGGGGCCAGTTGCCCACGACCGTGCTGGTCTTGATGGTCACGCCTTCGGCCTTGAGATGCTCCACCCGGCGGTCGATGTGCGACTTTTCCATCTTGAAGTCGGGGATGCCGTAGCGCAGCAGGCCGCCGACGCGGTCGTTCTTTTCGAACAGCGTGACCTCATGGCCGGCGCGCGCCAGCTGCTGGGCTGACGCCAGGCCGGCCGGGCCGGAACCGACCACGGCCACCTTCTTGCCGGTCTTGTGCTTGGCTGGACGCGGCGTGACCCAGCCCTCTTCCCAGGCCTTGTCGATGATGGCGTGCTCGATCGACTTGATGCCGACGGCGTCGTCGTTCACGTTGAGCACGCAGGCGGCCTCGCAGGGCGCCGGGCAGATGCGGCCCGTGAACTCGGGGAAGTTGTTCGTGGAGTCCAGCACCGCAAACGCGTTCTGCCAGTCCTGGCGGTAGACCAGGTCGTTGAAGTCCGGAATGATGTTGTTGACCGGGCAGCCGTTGTTGCAGAACGGGGTGCCGCAATCCATGCAGCGTGCGCCCTGCACCTTGGCCTGCTCGGGCGTGAGCGCGACCACGAATTCCTTGTAGTGCTTCAGGCGCTCCTCGACGGGCTTGTAGCCCTCTTCGATGCGCTCATGCTCCATGAAGCCGGTGATCTTTCCCATCGTGTTCTACCTCGTTGTTCTGGCTGCGTTCAGACCTTGGCCGGCTGGCGCACGGCGTGCGGCTCCAGGCCGACATGGGCGTTGTTGCCGCTGCTGGCGAGCTCGACCTTGCGGTCGTGGATTTCGCCCAGGGCGCGCTTGTACTCGTTCGGGAACACCTTCACGAACTTGCCACGCGCGGTCGCCCAGTCGTCCAGCAGGTCGCGCGCGCGCTTGCTGCCGGTCCAGCGATGGTGGTCTTCCAGCAGCTTGCGCAGGATGGCCTCGTCGGTCGCGCCGTTGTGCCAGTGGCCGCGCTTGACGGTGGCGGTCTGCTCGGCCGTGGTCAGCACCTTCTCCAGCGTGACCATCGATTGGTTGCAGCGGGTCGCGAACTGGCCGTCCTCGTCGTAGACGTAGGCCACGCCGCCGCTCATGCCGGCGGCAAAGTTCCGGCCGGTCTTGCCCAGCACGGCGACGGTGCCGCCCGTCATGTACTCGCAGCCATGGTCGCCCGTGCCTTCCACGACCGCCGTGGCGCCGGACAGGCGCACGGCGAAGCGCTCGCCGGCCACGCCGCAGAAGTAGGCCTCGCCCGTGGTCGCGCCGTACATCACGGTGTTGCCCACGATGATGTTGCGCACGGCCTCGCCGCGGAAGTCCAGGCTGGGGCGCACCACCACGCGGCCGCCCGACAGGCCCTTGCCCGTGTAGTCGTTGGCCTCGCCGATCAGGTACAGCGTGATCCCCTTGGCCAGGAAGGCGCCGAAGGACTGGCCGCCCGTGCCCTCGAACTGGATGTGGATGGTGTCGTCCGGCAGGCCTTCGGGGTGCACCCGCGTGACGGCGCCCGAGAGCTTGGCGCCCACGGTGCGGTTCACGTTGCGGGCCACCTCGATGAAGCGCACCTTCTCGCCCTTCTCGATGGCGTCCTTGGCCTTCTCGATCAGGCGCGTGTCCAGGTTGTGCTCCAGGCCATGTTCCTGGTTCTCGACGTGGTAGCGCGCCACGTCGGCCGGCACCTCGGGCTGGGCGAACAGGCGCGAGAAGTCCAGGCCCCGGGCCTTCCAGTGCGCGATGCCCTTCTTCATGTCCAGCAGGTCGGCGCGGCCGATCAGCTCGTCGAACTTGCGGATGCCCAGCTGCGCCATGATCTGGCGCACTTCCTCGGCAACGAAGAAGAAGTAGTTCACCACGTGCTCGGGCTTGCCCGAGAACTTCTTGCGCAGCACCGGGTCTTGCGTGGCCACGCCCACCGGGCAGGTGTTCAGGTGGCACTTGCGCATCATGATGCAGCCCTCCACCACCAGCGGCGCGGTGGCGAAGCCGAACTCGTCGGCGCCCAGCAGCGCGCCGATGGCGACGTCGCGGCCGGTCTTCATCTGGCCGTCGGCCTGCACGCGCACGCGGCCGCGCAGGCGGTTCAGCACCAGGGTCTGCTGGGTCTCGGCCAGGCCGATCTCCCAGGGGCTGCCGGCGTGCTTGATCGAGGACCAGGGCGAAGCGCCCGTGCCGCCGTCGTGGCCGGCGATCACGATGTGGTCGCTCTTGCACTTGGTCACGCCCGCGGCGATGGTGCCCACGCCCACTTCGGACACCAGCTTGGTGCTGATGGACGCGTGCGGCGCCACGTTCTTCAGGTCGTGGATCAGCTGGGCCAGGTCCTCGATCGAGTAGATGTCGTGGTGCGGCGGCGGCGAGATCAGGCCCACGCCGGGCACGGCGTAGCGCTGCTTGCCGATGTACTCGGTGACCTTGCCGCCGGGCAGCTGGCCACCCTCACCGGGCTTGGCGCCCTGGGCCATCTTGATCTGGATCTGGTCGGAGGACGAGAGGTATTCCGCCGTCACGCCGAAGCGGCCAGAGGCCACCTGCTTGATGCGCGAGCGCAGCGAGTCACCGTCGCGCAAAGGCAGGTCGACCTCGACCTCCTTGTCGCCGATGATGCTCTTGAGCGTGTCGCCCTGCTTGATCGGGATGCCCTTGAGCTCATTGCGGTAGCGCGCCGGGTCTTCACCGCCTTCGCCCGTGTTGCTCTTGCCGCCGATGCGGTTCATGGCCACGGCCAGCGTGGCATGGGCTTCGGTGGAGATCGAGCCCAGAGACATCGCGCCCGTGGCGAAGCGCTTCACGATTTCGGAGGCCGGCTCCACCTCGTCCACCGGGATCGCCTTGGACGGGTCGATCTTGAACTCGAACAGGCCGCGCAGCGTCATGTGGCGGCGGCTCTGGTCGTTGATGATCTGGGCGTATTCCTTGTACGTGTTCCAGTTGTTGGCGCGCGTGCTGTGCTGCAGCTTGGCGATCGCGTCGGGCGACCACATGTGCTCTTCGCCGCGCGTGCGCCAGGCGTACTCGCCGCCGGCGTCCAGCATGTTGGCCAGCACCGGGTCGTCGCCGAAAGCGGCGGCGTGCATGCGCAGTGCCTCCTCGGCGATCTCGAACACGCCGATGCCCTCCACACGGCTGGCGGTGCCGCTGAAGTACTTGTCGACCGTGCTGTTGTTCAGCCCGATGACCTCGAACAGCTGGGCGCCGCAGTAGGACATGTAGGTCGACACGCCCATCTTGGACATGATCTTCGACAGGCCCTTGCCGATCGCCTTGACGTAGTTGTAGACGGCCTTCTCGGCCGACAGCGCGCCGGGCAGGTCGGCGTGCATGGCCGCCAGCGTTTCCATCGCCAGGTAGGGGTGGATGGCTTCTGCGCCGTAACCGGCCAGCACGCCGAAGTGGTGCACTTCACGCGCGCTGCCAGTCTCCACGACCAGGCCGGCCGTGGTGCGCAGGCCCTCGCGCACCAGGTGCTGGTGGATCGCGCTGGAAGCCAGCAGGGCCGGAATCGCGACCTGGGTGGCACTCACGGCGCGGTCGGACACGATCAGGATGTTGGCACCGCCCTTGATCGCATCCACCGCCTCGGCGCACAGCGAGGCCAGCTTGGCCTCCACGCCCTCACGGCCCCAGGTCGCGGGGTAGGTGATGTCCAGCGTGGCCGAGCGGAACTTGCCCTGGGTGATGCGCTCGATGTCGCGCAGCTTGGCCATGTCGGCGAAGTCCAGGATGGGCTGGCTGACCTCCAGCCGCATGGGCGGGTTGACCTGGTTGATGTCCAGCAGGTTCGGCTTGGGGCCGATGAAGCTGTTCAGCGACATCACGATGGCCTCGCGGATCGGGTCGATCGGCGGGTTCGTGACCTGCGCGAACATCTGGCGGAAGTAGTTGTAGAGCAGCTTGTTCTTGCTCGACAACACGGCCAGCGGGCTGTCGTTGCCCATGGAGCCGATGCCCTCCTCGCCGGCCTGCGCCATGGGGCTCATCAGGAACTTGATGTCTTCCTGCGTGTAGCCGAAGGCCTGCTGGCGGTCCAGCAGCGAGACGTCGCTCGCGGGCGGGTTGCCGGAGGTCTCCGACAGATCGTCCAGCTTGATGCGCAGGTTCTCGATCCACTGCTTGTAGGGCTTGGTGTTGACGACGAGGGACTTGAGCTCCTCGTCCTCGATCATGCGGCCCTGTTCCAGGTCGATCAGGAACATCTTGCCCGGCTGCAGGCGCCACTTCTTGATGATCTTGTGCTCGGGGATGGGCAGCACGCCGGACTCGGACGCCATGATGACCATGTCGTCGTCGGTCATGATGTAGCGTGAGGGGCGCAGGCCGTTGCGGTCCAGCGTGGCGCCGATCTGGCGGCCGTCCGTGAACACGATGGAGGCCGGGCCGTCCCAGGGCTCCATCATGGCGGCGTGGTATTCGTAGAACGCGCGACGGCGCTCGTCCATCTTCTCGTGCTGCTCCCAGGGCTCGGGAATCATCATCATGACGGCCTGGGCGATCGGGTAGCCCGCCATGGTCATGAGTTCGAGGCAGTTGTCGAAGGTGGCCGTGTCGGACTGGCCGGCGAAGCTGATCGGGTACAGCTTGGCCAGGTCTGCCGCCAGCACGGGCGAGGACATCACGCCCTCGCGCGCCAGCATCCAGTTGTAGTTGCCGCGCACCGTGTTGATCTCGCCGTTGTGGGCGACATAGCGGTACGGGTGGGCCAGCGGCCACTTCGGGAAGGTGTTGGTGGAGAAGCGCTGGTGCACCAGGCCGATGGCCGAGACGCAGCGCTCGTCCGCCAGGTCGTAGTAGTACACGCCCACTTGGTCGGCCAGCAGCAGGCCTTTGTAGACCACGGTGCGGCTGGACATGGAGGGAACGTAGTACTCCTTGGAGTGCTTCAATTCCAGGTTCTGGATGTTGGCGCTGGCCGTCTTGCGAATCACGTACAGCTTGCGCTCGAGCGCGTCCTGCACGATCACGTCGGCGCCGCGGCCGATGAAGACCTGGCGCAGGATGGGCTCGGTCTTGCGCACGGCCGGGGACATGGGCATGTCCTTGTTGACCGGCACGTCGCGCCAGCCCAGCAGCACCTGGCCTTCGGCCTTGATGGCGCGCTCCATCTCCTGCTCGCACGCCATGCGAGAGGCATGCTCCTTGGGCAGGAAGATCATGCCCACGCCGTATTCGCCGGCCGGCGGCAGGGTGACGCCCTGCTTGGCCATCTCCTCGCGGTACAGCGCGTCGGGGATCTGGATCAGGATGCCGGCACCGTCGCCCATGAGCTTGTCGGCACCCACGGCGCCGCGGTGGTCGATGTTCTCGAGGATCTTGAGCGCCTGCGTCACGATGTCGTGGCGTTTCTCACCCTTGATGTGGGCCACGAATCCCAGGCCGCAGGCGTCGTGCTCGTGTGCGGCGGAATACAGGCCGTGCTGGGCCAGGTGTTGGATTTCTGCATCCGTGGTCATCGACGCACTCCTTCGGGTTTTCACTGAATCGCGGGGAAGCGGAGCATAGTGCGTTGCAACAAGGATGCCAAGCAGAACAATTGGGGTCAGATCATGATTAAAATCCGAGTTTTTCCATCAGAAATTATTTGGGGACATATCATTTTCGGCGTCGGTGGCGCTGTTGTGTACACCGCGCAAAGGCAATTCAGGCAGTTTTGCGCGGGCGGCCAGGCTGGCCGGGCGTGAGCCGGCGCGGTGCGGATTGCTGCAGCCGCGCGACGAAGCTGGCATCCCCCAGCACCCAACCCCCCAGAACGGACCGCGTCAGTGCATCCTGCTGCGCCGGTGTGACGCCCTCGTGCACCATGCTGGCGTATGCCGCCTCGCGCGCGAACGGCGTGTTGCCCAACGCCCAGTAGGCCGGCGGCGGCGCCAGCCAGGGGTTGTTGCGCAGGCCGGCATAGTGGCCGTGGCTGGACCAGGGATAGTCCTGTGCCGCCGGCACCAGGGCTGCGCGCACCGGGTTCAGGTCGAAGTAAGCCATGCAGGGCAGCAGGTGGAGCTCCGGCTGCAGCACCGTCGAGCGGTAGCGCCCTTCCCACAACGTGCCGCTGCGGCCGTGCGCCAGATTGAAGCGGCGCACATAGGTGCGACCGACCGCCTGCAGGGCGTGCGAGAGCGCGCCCTCCTCCGGCGGCGTCAGCAGCAGATGGAAGTGGTTGGGCATCAGCACGTAGGCATGCACCGCCACGCCGGCGGCGCGGCATTCCTGCGCCAGCAGTTGCAGCATGGCCAGGTGCTCGTCGGCATCCGTGAAGATGGGCTGGCGGTTGTTGCCGCGTTGCAGCACATGGTGCACCTGGCCGGCCAGGGCCAGGCGGGGCAGGCGGGCCATGTCAGCTCACGCAGGCAGCAGGTCGAAACGGGTGTCGCGCAGCGCCTGCAGGCCGAACTCGTCGAGCAGTTGGTCCAGCCGCTCGGCTGCGCTGCGCTTGCCGCGGCCGGCCTTGCGCGCCACGATGAGTTCGTTCTTGAGGCTGTGCTCCCAGCCCACGAGTTCGGTCACCGTGACCTGGTAGCCGCAGGCCTCCAGGTACAGGCAGCGCAGCACGTTGGTGAGCTGGCTGCCGATCTCGCGCGTGTGCAGCGGGTGGCGCCAGAGTTCGGCCAGCGGCGTGCGCGCCAGGGCCAGCGCCTTGTGCTGGCGCAGGCTGGCGGCCACCTCGGCCTGGCAGCAGGGCACCAGCACCATGCTGGCGGCCTCCTTTTGCAGGCCGAAGCGGATCGCGTCGTCGGTGGCGGTGTCGCAGGCGTGCAGGGCCGTGACGATGTCGATGCGCGGCGGCAGCTGGTCCGACGCCCCGGCCTCGGCCACGCTGAGGTTCAGGAAGGACATGCGGCCGAAGCCCAGCCGCTCGGCCAGCACGCGCGACCTGTCGACGAGTTCGGCGCGCGTCTCGACCCCGTAGACATGGCCGGGCCGCTGTGCGAACACGAGGTCGTAGAGCATGAAGCCGAGGTAAGACTTGCCAGCGCCGTGGTCGGCCAGGGTGATGGCCGCGTCGGGCGCGAAGCCCTCGCGCATCTCACGCTCGATGAACTGCACGAGGTGGTAGACCTGCTTGAGCTTGCGGCGCGAGTCCTGGTTGAGCCGCCCCTCGCGCGTGAGGATGTGCAACTCCTTGAGCAGCTCGATGGACTGGCCGGGCCGCAGCTCGTCGGCCAGGGCCGCCGCCGGGTCGACCGGCCCCTTGGCTTGGCGTTTCATGGGGATTCCTTGGTGGCACCGACGCCGAGCGCAGCCCAGCCCTCGGCGCCGAGCTTCTCGAGCGTGGCCATGTTGCGCTCGAAGATGTCGGAGGCGTCCGGGAAGGCTTCCACGGCACGCTCCACGCTGTCCTCGCGCAGCAGGTGCAGCATGGGGTACGGCGCGCGGTTGCTGCAGTTGGTCACGTCGTCGGGCGCGGTGCCGGCGAACTGGTAGTCGGGGTGGAAGCTGGCGATCTGCAGTTCGCCCACGGCGTCGAGTTCGTCGAGCATCGCATCGGCGCGGTCCAGGAAGTCGTTGAAGTCCAGGAAGTCGGGCAGCGCCAGCGGCAGCACCAGCAGCGTCGTCTCGCGCACCTGGGCATCGAGCGCGAGCAGGTCGCGGATCTCGTCGCGCAGACGGGCCTCCACGGCGTCGTCGTCGCGCGCGGCGCTGACGGCCACGTGCAGCTGGCCCTTGGCCACGACGCCCTTGGCGAAGGGGCACAGGTTCAGGCCGATCACGGCGCGCTCCAGCCAGCGCTGGGTGTCGGCGCGGACCACGTCTTCAGAAGGCACGGCAGAAGTCATCCGAGCAAACGCTGTCCGGTCAGGCGCTCATGTTCGCGCGCAGCGAAGCGGTCGGTCATGCCGGCGATGTAGTCGGCCACGACGCGGGCCTGGCCGGCCATGCCGATGGCGGCGAAACGCGTGGTGGCGCGCTCGGCGAAGCCGCCGGCCATCTCGGTCGGTGCCTGCTGGTAAGCGTCGAACAGTTGCTGAACCACCGCCTTGGCCCGGCCCGTGACCTCGACCACCTGCGCATGCCGGTACAGGTTGCGCATCAAGAAGCGCTTGAGCTGCTGCGAGGCATCGCGCATGGCCTCGCCGAAGCCGATCAGCGGCGCGCAACGGCGGGCCGCGTCGGCGCTGCCGGGCTGCGCCTGCGCCAGCGCCGCGTTGCTCGCGTCGATCACGTCATAGACCTGGGCACTCAGCATGCGGCGGATGCTTTCGTAGAGCAGCCGGCGGCCGGTCAGATCCGGATGCTCGCGCAGCGTGGCACGGCGGAAGTCGTCGAACAAGGGCACCTCCTCGAGCTGCTCCATGACCAGCAAACCCGAGCGCACGCCGTCGTCGATGTCGTGCGCGTTGTAGGCGATCTCGTCGGCCAGGTTGCACAGCTGCGCCTCCAGGCTGGGCTGGGTGCGCTCGAGGAAGCGCAGGCCCACGTCGCCCGGAAATGCGGCCTCCAGCCGCTCGGCATTGGCGCGCGAGCAGTGCTTGAGGATGCCCTCGCGCGTCTCGAACGAAAGGTTCAGCCCGTCGTAGCGCGGGTAACGTTCCTCCAGCTCGTCGACCATGCGCAGGCTCTGCAGGTTGTGCTCGAAGCCGCCGAACGAAGCCATGCAGGCGTTCAGCGCGTCTTGCCCGGCATGGCCAAACGGCGTGTGGCCAAGGTCGTGCGCGAGCGCGATGGCTTCGACCAGGTCTTCGTTGAGCTTGAGCGAACGCGCAATCGAGCGGCCCAGCTGCGCCACCTCGAGCGAGTGCGTCAGCCGTGTGCGGAACAGATCGCCCTCATGGTTCAGGAACACCTGGGTCTTGTAGACCAGGCGCCGAAATGCCGTGGAGTGGACGATGCGGTCGCGGTCGCGCTGGTATTCGGTGCGCGTCGGCGCTGGCGCCTCGGCATACCGCCGCCCCCGGCTCGCGGCCGGGTCGCAGGCGTAAGGAGCCAGCACGCCCTGCATGGCTCAGGCGCAGGAGGCGGCGATGACTTCGCGCACCAGCGCGTCGGGCGCGCCGCGCACCACGGCGCGGCCGATGCCGGCTATCAGCACGAACTTGATCTCGCCGGCCTCGGCCTTCTTGTCCACGCGCATGAGTTCGAGGTACCGGCCGGCGTTGTCGGCCGCATCCAGGACGGGGCCGACCGTAGGCAGGCCGGCGCGCGCGATCAGGCGCGTGAGCCGCTCCACCTGCGCCGCGTCGAGCAGGCCCAGGCGCTGCGACAGCCGCGCCGCCATGACCATGCCGCAGCCCACGCCCTCGCCGTGCAGCCAGGCGCCATAGCCCATGCCGGCCTCGATCGCATGGCCGAAGGTGTGGCCGAAGTTCAGGATGGCGCGCAGCCCGCCTTCGCGCTCGTCCTGGCCGACCACATCGGCCTTGATTTCGCAGCTGCGCTGCACGGCATGCGCCAGCGCGGCCGGATCGCCCGCGCGCAGCGCATCCACGTTGGCCTCGATCCAGTCCAGGAAGTGCGCATCGGCGATCGGGCCGTACTTGATGACCTCGGCCAGGCCCGCGCTGAGTTCGCGCGGCGGCAGGGTCTTGAGCACATCGAGGTCGCAGACCACCAGCTGCGGCTGGTAGAAGGCGCCCACCATGTTCTTGCCCAGCGGGTGGTTGATGGCTGTCTTGCCGCCGACCGAGGAATCCACCTGGGCCAGCAGCGTGGTCGGCACCTGCACGAAGGGCACGCCGCGCATGTAGCTGGCGGCCGCGAAGCCCGTGATGTCGCCCACCACGCCGCCGCCCAGTGCGAACAGCACGGTCTTGCGGTCGCAGCCGCGCGACAGCAGCGCGTCGAAGATCAGGTTCAACGTTTCCCAGGTCTTGTAGGCCTCGCCGTCGGGCAGCACCACGGTGTGCACGTCACGGAAGCGGCCGGCCAGCGCCTGCTGCAGGCGCTGCGCGTAGAGCGGCGCCAGGGTGGTGTTGGTGACGATCAACGCCGCCGCGGCCTTGGGCACGGCGGCATAGGTGCCGGGCTGGTCGAACAGGCCCGCGCCGATGGCGATCGGGTAGCTGCGTTCGCCCAGCGCGATCTGCACCTGGGCCGTGGGAGGGGCGGAAAGGGTGGCGTCCATGAGGGCGCCAAGTGTAAGCCGCGCCCTTTAGCCGGCCTGTTGCTGCACCAGGCCAGCGATGGTGTTGACCAGCGCCGCGGTGGAGGGACGGCCGATCGTGATGACCTCGTGCGCGGTTTCGCGGTACAGCGGGTCGCGCTGCGCGAACAGTTCGCGCAGGCGGGCCTGCGGATCCGCCACCTGCAGCAACGGCCGCACCTGGTCGTGGCGCAGGCGCCGGTAGACCTCCTCGGGCGTGGCGAACAGGTAGAAGACCCGCGTGTTCTGGCGCAGGCAGACGCGGTTGGCCTCGCGCAGCACGGCACCGCCGCCGGTGGCGATCACGGCCGGCCCGGTGGCCGTGATGTCGGCCAGTGCCTGCTGCTCGAAGTCGCGGAAACCTCCCTCGCCCTCGCGCTCGAAGTACTCGCGGATCGAGCAGCCAAGACGCTGCTCGACCCACTGGTCGGCGTCAACGAAGGGGAGTTGGAGCCGGCGCGCCAATTGGCGGCCGACGGTCGACTTGCCCGAACCGGGCAGGCCGATGAGTGCGATGTTCAAGGAAATTCGTCAATTGGGGTCGGTACAGGACAAGATGGTACCGAAGGGGCTGCGCGCGCCCGCCGGCGCCACGGTCTCGTTGGTCACGTCTGAATTGAGCACCCAAGTCTCGTCACGGTAGACCGCGTTCGACTCCGTGCCCGCCACCAGCGCGCGGGCGGTAAGTTCCAGTGCCACCCAGCGCCCGTACTGCTCGCCATAGTTCAACGCAAAGGTGGCACGCCCGTTGGCATCCGTGGTCACCGAGCCGGGCGCAACAACGATCGGTGCACCCGGCTCGAGCCGTCCGTTGCCATTGATGTCCTCGCCGGGGTCCAGGATACCGTTCCGGTTGCGGTCCTCATTCGCGCAGACGGTGTTCGCAGCCACGACCCACGCGTTGCTACCGTTCCAGGCCATCGTCCCCTTGCGGTAGGCGGTCGGCCAAATCGACAGCACCACGGTCTGGTTCGCGACGGCCGCACCGGTTGCGTCGTTCACCTGCAGTGAGAAAGGCTTGGTGTAGGTGGTCTCGTCCAAGTTGCCGATCGTGTTGCTGGTGGCGATCGAGATGAACAGCGCACGCGCGCTCACCGTGAGGTTGGCCGAGTTCTGCACCGCGGTGCCGGCCACGGTGGCACGCACCTGCACCCCGTCGGTCGCCGTCGACGACGGGCCAGGGATGAAGGTGTCGCTCACCTGACCGTTCGCGTCCGTGGTGCCAATGCCGGCGCCGAGCCGCCCGCCGCTGGTGTCGGAAACGAGCGTGAAGTTGACTGTGCGACCGGCAACAGGGTTGCCGGACACGTCGCGCACTACGGCCAGCAGCTGCACCTGGTTTGCCGAGCTGCCCGCGGCATTCGGCGGGACAGCGCCCGGGCTGACCTGCAGCACCAGCGTGTCGGGCGTCGAAGCCGTGAACAGCAGTTGCACACTGGTCAGTGCTCCTCCGGCGATCTGTGCGGTCACCGTCGCAGGGCCAGCAGTGGAAGAGGACACGTTCACGGCAGCCTCGCCGTTCGCGTCGGTCGCGACAGAGCCGGCCGAGACGGTGCCGCGCGTGCTGCTGAAGTTCACCAACTGCCCTGCTACGCCGGCACCGTTCGAGCGGAAGCGCACACGCACCTCACGCGGCGTGTTGACGAACACCTGCGTGCCGGCCGCTGGGCTCAACACTGCGAAATCCTGGCCACTCACGACCACTGCCAGCGTCGTCGACGTGCCGGCTCCCGTCACGGTCAGCGTGTCGTTGCCGGCAACATTGGCCACGTAGTTGAAGCTGGCTCCACCGTTGGCATCGGTCGTCAGGCTGGTCGGGCTCAGGGTGTTGCCGAGCGACGACCGCGCGGTCAGCGTGGCCCCGGACACGGGGCTGCCACCGCTGTCACGCAGGGTCACGGTGTAGCTGGCCGTACCGCCCAGCAGGACGGATCCCACGCCGAGAACCGACAGGTTCGTGCCGCTCACGGGCACCACGATGGAGCCGGTGATGGTGCCGGCAGTAACAGTCACCCGGATGTCGCGGTTGGCCAAGTTCGAGCCGGTGGCCAGGGTAGCGGTTGCGCTACCGTTCGCGTCCGTCTGCGCAGCGACGGCCTGCAGCACGCCGGAGTCGGCCGCGAAGGCCACCGGCGTGTCCGGCATGCCGTTATTCGCCGCGTTCTTCACCAGGGCAGTGATGGTCACGGTGTTCGTGCTGGCCGAGCCCAGAGTCGACGCCGACGACAGCACCTCCACGCTGGCCACCGCAGGCGTCGGCGTCGTGGTTCCACCGCCAGAACTCCCGGTCGAGCTTCCGCCCCCCCCACAACCCGCCACCAATCCAGCCACGGCCACCGCCGCCAGGTATCGCATCCAACGCATAGCTCTTCCCTCTTGTGATTCTGTCGACCGCAGAGCGCCGCCTCAGCGACCTGCCATCCGCTCGGCGATCATCTTCGGCGTGATGAACACCAGCATCTCCGTCTTGTTGGAGGTGCGCGTGCGGCTCTTGAACAGGTTGCCGGCGATCGGGATGTCGCCCAGCAACGGCACCTTCGTCACGTCGTCGTTCTCGGTCAGCTCGAAGATGCCGCCAATCACGACCGTGCCGCCGTTCTCAACCAGCACCTGGGTCTTGATGTGCTTGGTGTTGATCGCGAAGCCGGCCGAGGTGCTCTGGCCCACGCTGTCCTTGTTCACGTCCAGGTCCAGAATGATGTTGCCCTCGGGCGTGATCTGCGGCGTCACCTCCAGCTTGAGGTTGGCCTTGCGGAAGGCGATCGAGGTCGCGCCGCTCGAGGTGGCGACCTGGTAGGGCAGCTCCGTGCCCTGCTCGATCAAGGCCTTGGTCTGGTCGGCCGTCACCACGCGCGGGCTCGAGACCACCTTGCCCTTGCCATCGGCTTCCATGGCCGATAGTTCCAGCGTGAGGAAGCGGCCGACACCTTCGCGGAAGATCGACACGGCGAAGCTGGCCGCCTCGGTCGCGCTGCCCTGGGCCGTGGCCGGCAGGTTCACGAAGTTGCTGCTGGTGTTGATGGCGTTGCCGTTCGCCGCGGCCGTGGCGTTGCTGTAGCTGGTGCCGGCCACGATGCGGTTGCCCCCGCCGATGCTGTAGCCGTTGCCGTTGCCGCCCCCCAGGCGCACGCCCAGCGACTTGCCGAAGGTGTCGGAGGCCTCGACGATGCGCGCCTCGATCAGCACCTGGCGCACGGCCACGTCGAGCTTCTTGATCAGTTCGTTGACAGCCTCCAGCCGGCTCGCCACGTCGGTCACGAAGAGCTGGTTGGTGCGCGGCTCGGGGATCGCCGTGCCGCGGCTGCTCAGGAAGCGGCTGTTGCCCGTGGTGCCGGTGCCGCCACCGCCCGCGTTGGTGATCTGCGCGGCGATGTCGGTCGCCCGCGCATAGTTCATCTGGAACGACTGGGTGCGCAGCGGCTCCAGGTTCTCCAGCGCCGCGGCGGACTCCAGGTCCTTCTTCTTGCGCGCGTCGATCTCGTCCTTGGGCGCGATCCACAGCACGCTGCCGCTCTTTTCCATGCCCAGGCCCTTGGCATCCATGATGATCTGCAGGGCCTGGTCCCAGGGCACGTCCTTGAGCCGCAGCGTCACCGCGCCGGTGACCGAGTCGGAGGTCACCACATTGAAGTTGGTGAAGTCGGCGATCACCTGCAGCAGCGCCCGCACCTCGATGTTCTGGAAGTTCAGCGACAGCTTCTCGCCGCTGAAGCCCGGCCCCTGGCTCAGGCGGTTCGGGTCGACGCGCTGCGGCCGCACCTCGACCACGAACTGGCCTTCGCTCTGGTAGGCACTGTGTTCCCAGTTGCCGCGCGGCTCGACCACCATGCGCACGCGGTCGCCGACCTGGAAGGTCGAGATGGTCTGCACCGGCGTGCCGAAGTCGCCCACGTCCAGCCGGCGCCGCAGGCCTTCGGGCAGCGAGGAATTGAGGAATTCCACGACCAGGCTTTGGCCCTGCTGGCGCACGTCCACGCCGACCTGGCTGTTGCCCAGGCCCACGATCACGCGGCCGGTGTTGTCGCTGCCGCGCCGGAAATCGAGATCGCGCAATGCCGCCCGGCCCTGCGCACCGGCATCGGGGAACACCGGCGCAGGGCTGGCCGGCAGCGCCGAGGCCACCGGGTCCAGCACGATCAGCACGGAGTTGCCCTGCAGCAAGGCCTTGTACGAGGTGGCCTGCTTGAGGTTGAGCACCACGCGCGACCGGTCGCCCACGCTGAGCACGCTGGCCGAGCGCAGGTTGCCCTGGTTGATGTCGATGGGCGTGCGCGGCATGGTGCTGGCCACGCCTGTGAAGTCCAGCGCGATGCGCGCCGGCGACTGGATCGCCACGCCGGCCGGCAGGGCAGCCGGGGCTTCGCTGAGGTCGATGCGCACGATCTCGGAGCCGTTCTGCACCGCGCCGGTGACCGACTGGATCGCCGGCACGGCCCAGGCGCCGCAGCAGGCCAGCGCCAGCCCGAACGCTGCAAGGCCTCGCGCCACGATGCCGGAACGGTGGTTGTGCTTGTTCATTTGACTTTCTCCTGCAGCTGCAGACTCGCCGCCCGCTCGATCCACTCACCGCTGCCGTCCTGCACGATCTCGCGCAGGATCACCTCCGCTTCGTCGATCTTGGTGACTTTTCCGTAGTTCTGGCCCAGGTGTTCGCCCACCCGCACCTGGTACAGCAGGTTGTCCACGCGGACCAGCGCGACCGGCGCGCCGGCGCGCCGCAGACTGCCGACCATGGTCATGGAATCCAGTGGATAGGCTTCCAGCGGCTCCTTGCGGCGCGCCAGCTCGGGGCCGATCAGCCCGCTGTTGGTCGCGCTGGGCGCCGCGTCCTGCCGCAGCACCGACGCCAGCCGCTGCTGGCTGAACGGGTCGACGGAGGATTCCTGCGTGTACGCCTGCGGCACGAACTGCTTGGGCGCCGACAGCGGCGTCACCTTGGTGCGCACCTGGCTGCGCCGCTCGGCCATCCATTGCTGCAGTTCGTCCTGGTCGCTGCCGGCGCAGGCCGCCAGCAATGCGGTCGCAGCCAACAGTGCGGCCCGGCCGGCCAGACGCGGCCGCCGGATCACTTGCCCGCCCCCTTGGCCGGCGCCTTCTGGGCGGCGATTTCGTCGGCATCCAGGTAGCGGAAGGTGCGCGCCGTGGCGTCCATGGTCAGCGTGCCATCACGCGCGGGCACGATGGCGATGTTGTTCAAGGTCACGATGCGCGAGAGATTGGCCACGTCGGCCGCGAAGGCTCCGATGTCGTGGAAGCGGCCCGTCACGCGCAGGGCGATCGGCAGTTCGGCGTAATAGGGGCGCACCACGACCTGGCCCGGCCGGAACAGGTCGAACTGCAGGCTGCGCCCCAGGCCGGCCTGGTTCACGTCGGACAGCAGCGCCGCCATCTCGGCCTTGCTGGGGAGCTGGCGCTCGAGTTGCGTGACGTATTGCTGGATCTGCTCGCGCTGCTTCTTGAGCGCATCCAGGTTCACGGCCTTGACCAGGCGCGTCTCATAGGCCTGGCGCAGCTCCGCTTCCTTGTTCTGCTCGGCGATCAGTTCGTCTTCGAAGCTGCTCAGGTAGGCGAACCAGGCCACGGCCAGCACGGCCACGGCCACGAAGGCCAGCAGCAGCACGCGCGGCAGCGGCGGCCACTGTGAAGGGTCGGACGGATGCAGGTTGCGGAACTGCGCAGCGACCTGGGCCTGCAGCGCGGCGAAATCGAGGGAGCGGGCCTTCTTGGAGGGGGTCGCCATGGCGCAGTGCTTCCTCAGGGTTTCGCCGGTGCCGGGGCCGGCGCCGAAGCAGCTTTGGCAGCCGCCTCGACCTCGCTGGCGCGCACCAGGCGCACACGCAGGTTGAAATTGGCCACGCGGCGGTTGTCGCGTGCGCCCAGGGCCACGTTGCCGGCGACGATCTCGGCCAGGTCCGGCTTGGACAGCCAGGGCGTGTTCTCGGCCAGGTTGCGCAGCAGCTCGGAGATGCGCTCGTTGGACTGGGCCACGCCCTGCAGCGTGACGGCCTGGTCGTCCTGCTTGAGGCTGGTGATGTAGACCCCGTCGGGCAACTGCTTGACGAGCTCGTTGAGCAGGTGCACGGGCAGGTTGCGGTCGGCCTGCAGGTCTTCCACCGCCTTCTGGCGTGCCGTGAGCGCCGTGATCTCCTGCTCGATCGTGGCGATCTCCTTGATCTGCACGTCCAGCACCTGGATCTGCGACTGCAGGAACCGGTTGCGCTCCTGCTGGGTTTCGACGCGTGCCTGAAACCAGAGATAAATCGCGCCGGCCAAGGCCAGGCCCACCAGGGCGGCCACGCCCAGCATGACCTGGAAAGCCTCCTTGCGGGCTTTGCGTGCCGCCTCGCGGTGCGGCAACAGGTTGATGCGGACCGTCGTCATGGGAATCTGCGCAGCGCCAGGCCGCACGACGTCAGATAGGAAGGCGCCTCGCGCCCCATGCGCGCGGTGCGCACATCCTTGCCCATCTCCATGCCATCGAAGGGATTGGCCAAGCTGCACGGGAAGGAGGAGTGCAGCGTGACGGCTTCCGTCAGCCCTGCCAGAGGCGCCGAGCCGCCGGCCAGCATCACATGGTCGACCGTGTTGTGCGGGGTGCTCGTGAAGAAGAACTGCAGCGCCCGCGCGATCTCCTGCGACAGCCCTTCGACGAAGGGGGCGAGCACGCTGCTGGCGTAGTCGGGCGGCAGCTCGCCGCTGCGCTTCTTCTGCTCGGCCTCCTCCACCGAGAAGCCGTACTGGCGCACGATCAGTTGGGTCAGTTGCGCGCCGCCGAAGGCCTGATCGCGGTCGTACAGCACCTCGCCATCGCGCAGCACCTGCATGCTGGTGGTCATCGCGCCGATCTCGAACAGGGCCACGATCTGGCCCGCGCCTTCGTTCGGCAGCTGCGCGACCAGCCGGCCGACGGCCAGGCGCGAGGCGAAGGACTCGATGTCCAGCACCACCGGGTTCAGGCCCGCGGCCTCGGCCAGGCCCTGGCGGTCCTGCACCTTTTCCTTGCGCGAGGCCGCGATCAGCACCTCCACGTCGCCGGTGCCGCCCCTGCTGGGGCCGATCACGCAGAAGTCCAGGCTGACCTCGTCGAGCGAGAAGGGGATGTATTGGTTGGCCTCGGACTCGACCTGGAACTCCATCTCCTGCTCGGTCAGGCCGCCGGGCAGTGCGATCTTCTTGGTGATGACGGCCGAAGGCGGCAGCGCCATGGCCACGTTCCTGGTGCGCGTGCCGCTGCGCTTGACGAGCCGGCGCAGCGCCTGCGCCACCTCGTCGAACTTCTCGATGTTGCCGTCCGTGATCCAGCCGCTCTCCAGCGGTTCGATGGCGCAACGCGTCAGCACCAGGCGCCCGGCGGGATCATGGTCCAGCTCCACCAGCTTGATGCTGGACGAACTGATGTCGATCCCCAGCAGCGGGGCCGGTTTACGGCTGAACATCGTCCCCAAAGAGATCAATCAAGGCCCCTGAATTGCTCAGAAATAGCTACAAATACTGACAAGCTTTATGGATGCTATCAGCAACAGTTTGGGCCGGGAACCGCTTGTGTACGCCGCTGGGCGCGCGACGTTGGTAAAAGCAGACGCCTTTGGCCGCCCCAGCGGTCCGGATTTGTAACGGCCCGTGGACAGGCGCCCTGCGGAAATCCCGCGGCGCGCGGGTGGCAGGGCAAAATGACGGCCCGCTCCTGGTCCCGACCGGCGCCATCCCGCGAGTCTTTATGCCTTCCAAGTCTTCCCCCGGCGACGCCGCCAAAGCCGCCCCCTCCACCCCGCGCAGCCCGTGGGCCTGGGTCGGCCGCGCGCTGGCCTGGCTGGTAGGCATCGCAGTGGCGGGGGTCGCGGCCCTGGCGCTGATGGTGGCCATCGCCCTGGCCGTGGCCTACCCGAACCTGCCGGACATTTCCGACCTGGCGGACTACCGCCCCAAGCTGCCATTGCGCGTGTATTCGGCCGACAACCTGCTGCTCGGTGAGTTCGGTGAGGAGCGCCGCAATCTCATGCCGATCGCCGAGATCCCCCAGGTCATGAAGGACGCCGTGCTGGCCATCGAGGACGCCCGCTTTTACGAGCATGGCGGGGTCGACTACAAGGGTGTGGCCCGGGCGGCACTGGCCAACCTGGGCAACGTGAAGAGCCAGGGCGCCTCCACGATCACCATGCAGGTCGCGCGCAACGTCTATCTTTCTTCCGAAAAGACATACACCCGCAAGATCTACGAGATCCTGCTGACCTTCAAGCTCGAGCACCTGCTCTCCAAGGACAAGATCCTGGAGATCTACATGAACCAGATCTTCCTGGGCAACCGGGCCTACGGTTTCGCTGCCGCCTCGGAGACCTACTTCGGCCGCCCGCTCAAGGACATCACGATCGCACAGGCCGCCATGCTGGCCGGCCTGCCCAAGGCCCCCTCGGCCTACAACCCGATCAGCAACCCGAACCGCGCGCGCGTGCGCCAGCTCTACATCATCGACCGCATGCTGGAGAACGGCTTCATCACCGCCGCCCAGGCCCAGCAGGCCAAGAACGAGGAACTGCGCATCCGGCCCGGCAACGAGGGCACGCGCGTGCACGGCGAGTTCGTCGCCGAAACCGTGCGCCAGCTGATGTACGCGCAGTACGGCGACGCCACCTACACGCGCGGCCTGAACGTCACCACCACGCTCAACGCCAGCGAACAGATCGCTGCCTACAACGCGCTGCGGCGCGGCATCATGGATTTCGAGCGCCGCCAGATCTACCGCGGCCCCGAGAAGTTCGTGACCCTGCCGGCCGGCGGCACCGAGCTGGAGGACGCCATCGACGACGTGCTGCTGAGCCATCCCGACAACGGCGACGTGCTCTCGGCCGTGGTGCTGGAAGCCACGCCCAAGCGCATCCTCGCGGTGCGCGGCAACGGCGACGAGGTCGAGATCACGGGCGATGGCCTCAAGCCCGCGCAGTCCGGTCTGGCCGCCGCCGCTCCGCCCAACATCAAGATCCGCCGCGGTGCCGTGATCCGCGCGGTCAAGACGCCCAAGAACACCTGGGAGATCACCCAGCTGCCCGAGGTCGAGGGCGCCTTCGTGGCCATGGACCCGCGCAGCGGCGCCGTGCGCGCGCTGGTGGGCGGCTTCGACTTCCAGAAAAACAAGTTCAACCACGCCACCCAGGCCTGGCGCCAGCCGGGCTCCAGCTTCAAGCCCTTCATCTATTCGGCGGCGCTGGAGAAGGGCTTCACGCCCGCCACCGTGGTCAACGACGCGCCGCTGTTCTTCGATGCGGGCTTCACCGGCGGCCAGCCCTGGGAACCGAAGAACTACGACGGCAAGTTCGACGGCCCGATGACGCTGCGCACGGGCCTGGCGAAGTCCAAGAACATGATCTCCATCCGCGTGCTGCAGGCCGTGGGCGCCAAGAACGCGCAGGACTGGATCACGCACTTCGGCTTCGAGGCCGAACGGCACCCGGCCTACCTGACCATGGCGCTGGGCGCGGGCTCCGTCACGCCCATGCAGATGGTGGCGGCCTACTCGGTGTTCGCCAACGGCGGCTACCGCGTCAATCCCTGGTTGATCGCCAAGGTGACCGACCACAAGGGCCGGGTCCTGGTGGAAACCCAGCCGCCGGTGCTCGACGAATCCATGCGCACCATCCCGGCCCGCAACGCCTTCGTCATGAACAGCCTGCTGAACGAGGTCACGCTGCGCGGCACGGCCGCACGCGCGCAGGCCACGCTCAAGCGCCCCGACGTGTACGGCAAGACCGGCACCACCAACGATGCCATCGACGCCTGGTTCGCCGGCTACCAGCCCACGCTGGCTGCCGTCACCTGGATCGGCTACGACCAGCCCCGCAACCTGGGTTCGCGCGAGACCGGCGGCGGCCTGTCACTGCCGGTGTGGATCAACTTCATGGAGACCGCGCTCAAGGGCGTGCCGGTCGCGGCGCTGACGCCGCCGCCGGGCGTGGTCAACAGCGGCGGCGAGTGGTTCTACGAGGAATACGCCCACAACGCCGGCGTCAACAGCCTGGGCCTGGAAACGCCGCTGCCCAACAGCAACGGCAACGGCAACGGCGGCACGGTGGTGGCACCGCCGCCGGCGGAGGAGCGCAACCGCATCCTCGACCTGTTCAGGAACTGATCAGGCCTTGAAGACGAGCGCCTGGCCGGCCTGGGCGCTCGCGTCGCGCGAGAGCTGCGCGAAGAACTCGGCACCGCCCTTGGTGTCGCGCCACTGGCCGTCGGTGAAGCAGTAGTGGTAGCCGCCGGATTGGGCAGCCAGCCAGACCTCGTGCAGCGGCTTTTGCAGATTCACGATGATCTGGCTTCCGTTGGCAAAGGCCAGCGTGACCATGCCGCCCACGCGCTGGTTGTCCACGTCGGCATCGCTCTCGTCGTTGATGCGGTCGCAGCTGGCTTCCACGGCCGCCAGGAGCCGCTCTGCGCAGTCCATGAATTCGGGGTCGGTCATAATTTCGCGGATGTCCTCATTGCCAAAGATTCTAGGTGCGGCCTTGCTGGCACTGCTGGCTGCAGCCTGCGGCCAGAAGGGCGATCTCTATTACTCCAAGGACGCTGCGGCGCGCAACCGCGCCTCGCTGGGCCAGGCCCTGCGCCCGTCGATGCCAGCCTCCGCCACACCCGCGCCCGAGGCCCAGGTGCTGCCGCCGGTCGCGCCGGCGACCCAGCCGCTGCCGCTGCCGAGCAACTGAAGGGCGGGCGGCGCCAGCGCCGTTGAATTCAAGCCGCTGCCGGCCGCAGGCCTTGCTTTGCGCATGGCATGGCGGGCGGGGCCTGCATAACATCTCCCTCTTTTCGCTGCCTGCCCCATGACCACCACGCCCCTGCCCGGCCATCCCCATGTCCACCTGCGCGACGGCGCGCTGCACACCGAAGGCGTGCGCCTGGCCGATCTGGCCGCTGCGTATGGCACACCGCTGTTCGTCTACTCCAAGGCATCGATGCTGGACGCGTTGGCCGCCTACCAGCGCGGCTTCGCGGGCCGGCGCGCGCAGATCTGCTATGCGATGAAGGCCAATTCCACGCTGGCCGTGCTGCAGCTGTTCGCGCGCGCGGGCTGCGGGTTCGACATCGTCTCGGACGGCGAGCTGCAGCGCGTGCTGGCGGCCGGTGGCGACCCGGCCAAGGTGATCTTCTCGGGCGTGGGCAAGACCCGGGCCGAGATGCGCCTCGCGCTGGACCATGGCATCGCCTGCTTCAACGTGGAGAGCGCGGCCGAGCTCGACGTGCTCGACGAAGTGGCGCGCGCCCATGGCAGCCGCGCGCGCGTGAGCATCCGCGTGAACCCCGACGTGGACGCCAAGACCCACCCCTACATCTCCACGGGCCTGAAGGGCAACAAGTTCGGCGTGGCGCACGACGAGGCGCTCGCGCTGTACCGCCACGCGGCCAGCCTGGCGGGCCTGCAGGTGGTCGGCATCGATTGCCACATCGGCTCGCAGATCACCGACGCCTCGCCATATGTGGATGCGATGGACCGGGTGCTGGACCTGGTGGACGCGATCGAGGCGGCCGGCATCCGCATCGAGCACATCGACTTCGGCGGCGGCCTGGGCATCGTCTACGGTGCGCCCGGCGACGACGCACCGCCGGCCGCCGACGGCCTGTGGCAGCAGCTGCTGGCCAAGCTCGACGCGCGCGGCTATGGCGACCGGTTGCTCATGATCGAGCCCGGCCGCTCGCTGGTCGGCAATGCCGGCCTGTGCATCACGGAAGTGCTGTACCTCAAGCCCGGCGCGCAGAAGAACTTCTGCATCGTCGACGCGGCCATGAACGACCTGCCGCGCCCGGCCATGTACGAGGCCTTCCACCAGATCGTGCCGCTGGCGCCGCGCGCGCAGGCGCCCGCGGTCTACGACGTGGTCGGCCCGGTCTGCGAAAGCGGCGACTGGCTGGGCCGCGACCGCAAGCTGGCTGTGCAGCCTGGCGACCATCTGGCCGTGCTCTCGGCCGGCGCTTACTGCATGAGCATGTCCAGCAACTACAACACCCGCGGCCGCGCCGCCGAGGTGCTGGTCGACGGCCATGCCGCCCACCTCATCCGCGCGCGCGAGGACGCTGCGGCGCAGATGCGGGGCGAGTCGCTGCTGCCCGACTGAAGCGGCGCCACAGCCGCCAGGCCAGCAGCACGCCGAGGATGGCCGCATACAGCGCTACCTCGGCGAAGTCGTTCTTGCCCGCGCGCATCCAGAAGAAGTGCAGGATGGCCAGACCTGCCACCGCGTAGACCGCGCGGTGCAGCGCCTGCCAGCGCCGGGCCCCCAGGGCCTTGATCGCGCGGTTGAACGAGGTTGCGGCCAGCAGCGTGAGCAGCACCAGGCCCAGGAAGCCGACCAGGATGAAGGGCCGCTTGGCGATGTCGGCCGCGATGTCGGGCCATTCGAAGCCCATGTCGAACCAGGCGTAGCAGAGCAGGTGCAGCGCGCCGTAGAACCAGCAGAACAGGCCCAGCATGCGCCGAAAGCGGGCCAGGGCAGGCCAGCCGGCGAGCTGGCGCAGCGGCGTCACGGCCAGCACCACGCACAGGAAGCGCAGCGTCCAGTCGCCGGTGGCGCGGATCAGGTGCTCGGCCGGATTGGCCCCCAGCGTGTTCGCGAACGCGCCCCAGGTCAGCCAGGCGAAGGGCAGCAGGCACAGCGCGAACACCAGCGGCTTGGCCGCAGGGTGCAGCAGGACGCGCACTTCAGTAGTTCTTCTTGAGGTCCATGCCGGCGTAGAGCTGACCGACCTGGGCCTCGTAGCCGTTGAACATCAGCGTCTTGCGCTTCTTGGCGAACAGGCCGTCCTCGCCGATGCGGCGCTCCGTAGCCTGGCTCCAGCGCGGGTGGTCCACGTTGGGATTCACGTTGGAATAGAAACCGTATTCGTTGGCCGCAGCCTTGTTCCAGGCCGTGGCCGGCTCCTTGTCGACGAAGCGGATCTTGACGATGCTCTTGGCATTCTTGAAGCCGTACTTCCAGGGCACGACCAGGCGCACGGGCGCGCCGTTCTGCTTGGGCAGCACCTCGCCGTACATGCCGAAGGTGAGCAGCGTGAGTGGGTGCATGGCCTCGTCCATGCGCAGGCCTTCGGCATAGGGCCAGCTCAGCACACGCGAGCCCACGAAGGGCATGGTCTTGGGGTCGGCCAGGGTCAGGAACTCGAGGTACTTGGCACCGGGCTGCGGCTCCACCTTCTGGATCAGCGCCGACAGCGAGTAGCCGACCCAGGGAATCACCATGGACCAGCCCTCCACGCAGCGCATGCGGTAGATGCGTTCCTCCTGGGCCGAAAGTTTGAGCAGGTCTTCCAACGCGTACTTGCCCGGCTTCTTGACCAGGCCCTCGATCTCCACGCTCCAGGGATCGGTCTTGAGCGTGTGCGCGTTGCGCGCCGGGTCGGCCTTGTCGGTGCCGAATTCGTAGAAGTTGTTGTAGCTGGTGGCGTCTTCGTAGGAGGTCAGCTTCTCCATGGTGACGGCGCCGGCCACGGCCGACTTGGCGCCTGGTAGCGCCGCCAGCTTGCCCGGCCGTGCCGCCTGCGCCAGCGCGTCACGCTGGGCCCAGCCCGCCAGCGCCACGCCCGCGGCGCCACCGGCCATCCAGCGCATCAGCTCGCGCCGGCTCTGGTAGACGCTCTGGGGCGTGATCTCGCTGGCATGCGGGTGGAGAAATCCGTCGGCATTCGTCTTGATCAGCATCGTGCATCCTTTCCGAGAAGTCATACGCAGAAACCGCCGCGCTGGATGCCGTCAGAGACGAAACAGCGTCACAACGTTCCGTAGCTGTGCAGGCCCGACAGGAACATGTTGACCCCCAGGAAGGCGAAGGTCGTGATGGCCAGGCCCACGAGTGCCCACCAGGCTGCCACGGTGCCGCGCAGGCCCTTCATGAGCCGCATGTGCAGCCAGGCCGCGTAGTTGAGCCAGACGATCAGCGCCCAGGTTTCCTTCGGATCCCAGCTCCAGTAGCCGCCCCAGGCCTCCGCCGCCCACAGCGCGCCCAGCACGGTGGCGATCGTGAAGAAGGCGAAACCGACCGCGATGGCCTTGTACATCACGTCGTCGAGCACTTCGAGCGCGGGCAAGCGCTCGGCGATGCGGCGCCGGCCGAACAGGATGGCCGCCACGATCAACGCAGAAACGCCGAAGTACACCATCCAGTAGCTGCTGCCGCCCTCCACGCCGCCCTGGCGGAACACGATGGGCTCGAAGCACAGCACCACGCCCAGCGCCCACAGCGGCGCCAGCCGCCACCAGCGGGGTTCGCCGGCCTGCTGCTTGATCAGGTAAGCGAAGGCCACCATGGCCGCCAGCGCGAAGGTGCCGTAGCCGACGAAGTTGGCCGGCACGTGCAGCTTCATCCACCAGCTCTTGAGGGCCGGCACCAGCGGCTGGATCTCGTGCGCCTCGCGCACCACCGTGTACCAGAGCAAAAAGCCCACGGCCGCGCTGATGACCAGCATCACGAAGGCACCCAGCGCGCGCGTGCGGTACTGGTCTTCGAAGTAGAGGTAGAAGGCCGCCGTGAGCCAGCAGAACAGCACGAAGACCTCGTACAGGTTGCTGACCGGGATGTGGCCGATGTCCGGCCCGATCTGGTGGCTCTCGTACCAGCGCACCATGGTGCCGACCAGGGCCATGGTGACGGCCGCCCAGGCGATGCGCGAGCCGATCAGTTCCAGCGCCGCAGCGGGGTTGCGCGCCACCATGCCGCCCCAGTAGAACACCGTGCTGATGAAGAACAGCATGCTCATCCAGAGGATGGCCGACTGGCTGGACAGGAAGTACTTGAGCCAGAACACCTGGTCGGCGCGGGCCAGGTCGGCGCGGCCATCGACCTGGTAGGAGGCGATGGCCAACAGCGCCAGCCCCGCCACAACCAGCATCAGCATGCGCAGCGGTCGCCAGAACCAGCCCAGCCAGATCAGGCTGGGCACGGCACCGGCCAGGATCCACTTCTCGTAGATGTCCATGGCCGCGTGGTAGCGCGAGAACGCAAAGATGCCGCCGGCCAGCACCAGCACGGCGAACAGCCAGTCGAATGCGTTGCGGCGGGCCAGGAAGCCCTCGTGGAGCACCAGCGTCTCGCTGGGGCTGCGTGTGATGGTGTTCATCGTCTCACTCCTTGGCGCCGGTCCCGGCGCCGATCAGCCGGCTTTTGAGCAGGTCGAATTCGCGGTCCAAGTCCAGCGTCTTGCGGTTGGACGAGAGGGCCATGGTGGCCTCGGTGGCATCGCCCTGGGGCGCCATCCAGACCCACAGGCGGCGTTCGCGAACATACAGCATCGCGAAAATCCCCAGGATCAGCAGCAGACAGCCCAGGTAGACGATGTTGCGCCCGGGCGCGCGCGCCACCTGGAACACGCTGGCCTGCACCTGCTTGAAATCGACCAGCTGGAACACCATGGGCGCGGGGTACAGCGATGCATCGCTGAGCGAGAGCACGGCCTGCGTCATGAAGCCCTGGGTCTTCTCGTTGCTCGCCAGCGGGGGGGCGCCCACGCGTTCCTGGCCCATCTGCACGAGCTCGAACAGCACGCCGTTCAGGATGCGCACCAGTACCTCGCCGGCGCGGCCGCGCTCGGCCTCGGGCACGTTGGTTTCCATGAAATCGGCAATGGCCTGCAGGCCGCCGCGCGGCTTGGCCGACGGACCGGCAGCCTGGCCTTCGCCGGCGAACAGGGCCAGCGCCTTGGCGGCCGAGGCGGCCAGCTGCTCGGCCAGCTCGGGCCGCTGCGGATCGACGGCGCGCGTCGCATAGCGGCGCACGGCGGCCGCGCGCTGCGCAGGGTCCATGAGGTCGGCGCGCAGGCGCAGGAAGGTGTCCATGCTGGCGTTCTCGTCGGCCGGCACGCGCAGGTAACGGAAGGACTCGGCCGGGGTCTCGCGCACACCCAGCAGGAAGGCCGCCACGCCGTCGCCGGTGTCCACGGGCAGCATGTAGTTGTGGTACTCGCGGGCCTGGCCGGCTGCGTCGCGCAGCCGGTAGGTGATGCTGGGGCCCACGTTGCGCAGCTCGCGGTGCGTCACGGTCTTGTTGCCCGCGCCCAGACGGGCATCGATGGCGCCGCGCAGGTCGACCTTGCGCACGTCCACGGCGTTGCCGGTCTGGCCGGTCAGGTTCTCGACGTTGATCACGCGCAGGGCCTGGTACTCCAGCGTCATCTTCTCGTCGCCGCGGTTCAGTTCGCTGCTGCCGCCAACCACGCCCTCGACCTCGAAGGTCTTGCCGCCCGGCAGCAGCGGCACGGCTTTGAGTCGGACACTGGAGCCGCCGTCGTCGAAGCTGGACTGGTAGATCTCCACGCCCTTGTAGCTGAACGGGTGGTTGACCTCCACGCGCGCGGGCGTCTGGGCGCCGGTCTCGCGGTCGTGCACCACGATCTCGCTGGCGAACAGCTTGGGCATGCCGGTGGAGTAATACTCGACGATGAATTTCTTGAGCTCGACCGCGAAGGGCAAGTCCTGCAGCAGCACGCCGTCGGACTGCGCCAGGATGGCGGTGCTGGACTGCGTGCCCTCGGCCACCATGAGGTTGCCGCGGAAGGTCGGGTTGCGCATGGACAGCCGGTGCTCGGGCGCCACGTCGGCGATCATGCCGCCGCCCTTGTAGACGCTCTTGCCGTTGAACCAGGTCTGGGCGCGCACCACCAGGTCGCCGTCCAGCAGGCCGCCGATGCAGACCAGCACGATGGCGCTGTGCGCCGCGATGTAGCCGAACTTGTTGGCCGCGCCGGCCTTGGCGGCCACCATCCAGCCCTCGCCTGCCGGCGTCTCGCGGCGCTGCAGCTTGACCTTCCAGCCGGCCCTGGCCAGGGCCTGGCCCACGCGCGCGGCCGCGGCCTCGGGCGTGCCGGCCACCGTCGCGTTCGCCTTGTGGTGGAAGGCGTTCAGGCTCTGCGCGCGGATGCCTTCCTTGTAGACCTTGAGGTCCGCGAAGATCTTGGGCGTGCTGCGTGCGATGCACAGCGTGGTGCTGATGACCAGAAAGGCCAGGATCAGCAGGAACCACCAGGCGCTGTAGACCGCGTGGAGGCTGAACTTCTCGAACAGCAGCGCCCAGAACGGGCCGAACTGGTTGACGTAGTTGTTGGCCGGCTCGTGCTGTTTGAGCACCGTGCCGATGATGGACGCGATGCAGATGATGGTCAGCAGCGCGATGGCGAAGCGCATCGACGACAGCAGCTCCACCGCGGCCCGCCAGGCTTGCGAGCCGCTGCGTACGCGCAGGCCGTGGGTGGTCGTGGTCATCGTGCGAGGCCCCGTTCAAAAACAAAACGGGCCGCTGTACCAGCCGGCCCGCCGTGGCGCCCGTTCCTTGGGGTGGAAAGCGGGCATTTGGTTCCGCCCGCGCGCGGGCGTGTGCAATGCGGGATCAGCGCAGGCCGGCGATGTAGTCGGCCACGGCGCGGATCTCGCGGTCGTTCATCTTGGCCGCCACACCCGTCATCTGGGCATTGTTCTTGCGCTTGCCGTCGCGGAACTCGACCAGTTGCGTGGTGGTGTAGTCGGCGTGCTGGCCCGACAGGCGCGGGTATTGCGAGGGGATGCCGGCACCGTTCGGGCTGTGGCAGCCTGCGCAGGCGGCGACCTGGCGGTCCGGGATGCCGCCGCGGAAGATGCGTTCGCCCAGCTGCACGAGCTCCTTGTCCTTGGCGAAACCGGGTTTGGGCTTCTGCGATGTGAGCCAGTAGGAGATGTTGCGCATGTCCTCGTCGCTGAGCGCCGAGGCGAAGCCCTTCATGATGGGGTTGTTGCGCTTGCCGTCCTTGAAGTCGTGCAGCTGCTTGACCAGGTACTCGGGGTGCTGGTGCGCCAGCTTGGGGTTGGCCGCGATGGTCGAATTGCCGTCTGCACCGTGGCAGGCCGCGCACACCGCCGTGTAGCCCTGCTCGCCCTTGACCAGATCGGGCTTCGCCGCCGCGGGAGCCGCCGGCGCTGCGTCGGCGGCGTGGCTGGAGAACGAAGGCGCTGCGAACACTGCAGCCAGAACCATGGTGGCAAGCAACTTCATATCGAGGGTAGTTTTATGTACGCAAAACCGGGCGATTCTACAATGCGCCCCCGCGCCATCCCTGCACATTCATGACAGCTCCCGCTCCCGCCGCCGCCGCACCGGCCCCTTCTGCCGCTGCCGTCGCCTCGGGCTGGCTGCACACCGCCCGCTTCCTGACCACGGCACCGCAGCTGCAGTTCCTGCCCGCGCTGGAGGTGCCCGAGATCGCCTTCGTCGGCCGCTCCAACGCCGGCAAATCCACCTGCATCAACACGCTCACGCAGCAAAAGCAGCTGGCCTTCGCCTCCAAGAAGCCGGGCCGCACCCAGCACATCAACCTGTTCGCGCTCGGCAAGCAGGGTGTCACCGACGCCGTGCTGGCCGACCTGCCCGGCTACGGCTATGCCGCCGTGCCCAAGGCCGACAAGGAGCGCTGGCAGCGTGTGATGGCCAACTACCTCGTCACGCGAGAGAACCTCAAGGGCGTGGTGCTGCTGTGCGACCCGCGCCTGGGCCTGACCGAGCTCGACGAAGTGCTGCTCGAAGTGATCCGCCCACGTGTCGAGGAAGGCCTGCAGTTCCTGCTCTTGCTGACCAAGGCCGACAAGCTCACGCGCATGGAGGCCAGCAAGGCGCTGGCCATCGCCAGACTCAACGCGGGCGGCGGCCAGGCCATGCTGTTCTCGGCGCTCAAGCGCCAGGGCATCGACGAAGCCAGCCAGCTGCTGTGGCGCTGGGCCCACCCGGAAGCGGACCAGCCGGCGCCTCAGTAGACCGAAGGCGCCCCGGGCGGGCGGGTCTTGAAGCGCTTGTGGACCCAGAAGTACTGCTCGGGCATGGTGTCGATGTAACCCTGCAGGCGCTGGTTCATGAGCGCCGTGTCGGCCTCGGCATCCGGCCCCGGAAAGCCGTCCCAGCCCGGCAGGATCTGCACCTCGTAGCCCTCGGGCGTCAGCCGCGTGACCACGGGCACCACCCGCGCGCGGCCCAGCCGCGCGAAGCGGGCCAGCGAGGGCACGGTAGCCGCCGGCACGCCATAGAACGGCACGAATACCGAGTCGCGCGCGCCGAAATCCATGTCGGGCAGCAGATAGATCGGCTCGCCTGCGCGCAGCGCCGCCACCACCGGCTTGACGCCATCGATGCGGTTGTAGAGCTTGGCGTTGCCGAAGCGCTGGCGCCCCTGCGCCACCCAGATGTCCACGGTCTGGTTGGACTGCGGCGTGAAGATGGTCGCGAACTGCCGGGGGATCTGTTGCGACAGCGCCGTCGCACCTGCATCGAGGCCGACGAAGTGCGGCGCGAACAACAGCGTGGGCGCCGTGCCGGCCAGCTCGTGCAGCGCGCCCGTCATGCGCAGGCGCGCGCGCACCACGTCGGGCCGCGCGTGCCAGAGCCAGGCGCGGTCCAGCCAGGCCTGCACGAAGACCACGAAATGGCGCCGCGCCAGCGCCTCGCGCTCGCGCGGCGTCAGTTGCGGGAAGCACAGCGCCAGGTTGGTCAGCGCGATGCGTCGGCGGCTGCCGACCAGCGCATAGAGCAAGCGGCCCAACAGCGCGCCCAGCGCCCGCACCCAGGCCAGCGGCAGCGGAGCGAGCAAGCGCAACAGCGCAATCGCGAAACGGGTCATCTCGCCAGCCGGCCGGCCAAACGGCCATCGCACATGAGGATCATGGGGAACGCTAGAATCGCCGCGGTCGCTGAGTTATTGAACTACTTGCAGGGCGACGGTAAACACATCTGCTAAAGCGTTCGCCACGAGCTCCCGCCAGAGGCAACGCGCGACGCAACAGCCTTTTACGAAGCGAAGGAGTTTATTCAAATGGCGAACGATTTCCTCTTCACGTCCGAATCCGTCTCCGAAGGCCATCCCGACAAGGTGGCCGACCAGATCTCCGACGCGATCCTGGACGCGATCTTCGCGCAGGACCCCCGTTCGCGCGTGGCGGCCGAGACGCTGACCAACACCGGCCTCGTGGTGCTGGCGGGCGAGATCACGACCAACGCGCACGTCGACTACATCCAGGTGGCGCGCGACACCATCAAGCGCATCGGCTACGACAACACCGACTACGGCATCGACTACAAGGGCTGCGCGGTCATGGTCTGCTACGACAAGCAGTCCAACGACATCGCCCAGGGCGTGGACCATGCCAGCGACGACCACCTGAACATCGGCGCCGGCGACCAGGGCCTGATGTTCGGCTACGCCTGCGACGAGACGCCCGAGCTGATGCCCGCGCCCATCTACTACGCGCACCGCCTGGTGGAGCGCCAGGCCCAGCTGCGCAAGGACGGGCGCCTGCCTTTCCTGCGCCCCGACGCCAAGAGCCAGGTCACGATGCGCTACGTGGATGGCAAGCCGCACTCGATCGACACCGTGGTGCTTTCGACCCAGCACCACCCCGACCAGAGCGAGACGCCGACCAAGATGAAGGCCAGCTTCACCGAGGCCATCATCGAGGAGATCATCAAGCCGGTGCTGCCCAAGGAGTGGCTGCAGGACACCAAGTACCTGATCAACCCGACCGGCCGCTTCGTCATCGGCGGCCCGCAGGGCGACTGCGGCCTCACCGGCCGCAAGATCATCGTCGACACCTACGGCGGCGCCTGCCCGCACGGTGGCGGCGCGTTCTCGGGCAAGGACCCGTCCAAGGTCGACCGCTCGGCCGCCTATGCCGCACGCTACGTGGCCAAGAACATCGTGGCCGCGGGCCTGGCGCGCCAGTGCCAGATCCAGGTGGCCTACGCGATCGGCGTGGCCCGCCCCATGAACGTGACGGTCTACACCGAAGGCACGGGCGTGATCCCCGACGACAAGATCGCCGCGCTGGTGCAGGAGCACTTCGACCTGCGCCCCAAGGGCATCATCCAGATGCTGGACCTGCTGCGCCCGATCTACCAGAAGACCGCCGCCTACGGCCACTTCGGCCGCGAAGAGCCCGAGTTCAGCTGGGAGCAGACGGACAAGGCTGCGCTGCTGCGTGCAGCCGCCGGCCTGTAAGCGCGCGCCTCCATGAGTGCCGAGGCCACGCCCCCCTGGCGCGGCCCGCGCTGGGCGCTTGCCGTGCTGCTGGCCACGCTCGGCATGCTGGGCCCGTTCGCGATCGACACCTACATCCCGGCCTTCTCGGGCATCGCCCGCTCGCTCGGCGCCACGCCAGTGGAGATGCAGCAGACGCTGTCGGCCTACCTGTTCGGCTTCGCGTTCATGAACCTGTTCCACGGCGCGCTGTCGGACAGCTTCGGCCGCCGGCCCGTGGTGCTGTGGGGCATCGCGGTGTTCACCATCGCCTCGGCCGGTTGCGCGCTGTCGCAGAACATCGGCCAGCTGGTCTTCTTCCGCGCGCTGCAGGGCCTGTCCACCGGCGCCGGCATCGTGGTCTCGCGCGCGGTCATCCGCGACGTCTACCCGCCCGCCGAAGCCCAGAAGGTCATGAGCCAGGTGACCATCTACTTCGGCGTGGCACCGGCGATTGCGCCCATCGTGGGCGGCTGGCTGTTCGTGCACCTGGGCTGGCACAGCGTGTTCTGGTTCCTGACGGGGGTGGGCGTGTTGCTCTGGATCAGCAACTGGCGGCTGCTGCCCGAGACGCTGCAGCCCGCGCAGCGCCAACCCTTCCATGTGCCCGACCTGCTGCGCGGCTACCGCCAGCTGCTCTCGGACCCGCGCTTCGTGCTGCTGGCCTTCGCCAGCGGGGTGCCGTTCAACGGCATGTTCCTGTACGTGCTGTCGGCGCCTGAATTCCTGGGCACGCTGCTGGGTCTGTCGCCCACGCAGTTCTACTGGTTCTTCATCCTGACCATCGCCGGCATCATGGGCGGCGCCTGGGCCAGCGGCCGTCTGGCAGGGCGCATCCCGCCCAAGCGCCAGATCCGCCATGGGTTCCTGATCATGACCGTGGTGGCCGTGCTGAACCTGGCCGCCAACGTGCTCTGGACCGCGCACCCGCTCTGGGCGCTGCCGCCGATCGCGGTGTTCGCCTTCGGCTGGGCGCTGATGGTGCCCGTGGTCACGCTGCTGGTGCTGGACCTGTACCCCACGCGGCGCGGCATGGCGTCTTCGCTGCAGGCCGTGGTCGGCTCGACTGCCAACGGCGTGGTGGCCGGGGTGATCGCGCCCCTGGTCATGCACTCCACGGTGCTGCTGGCGCTGGCCTCGCTGCTCATGATGGGCGTGGGCCTGGTGTGCTGGATCTGGCTGCACCACCGCTGGCCCGAGATCGGCCGCCACGCGAACGCCGCGTAAAGCCGCCGCGGCGGGGGGAACCCCGGCGCGCCTGCCGGGCTCCCACCCGGCCATGATCGAACTCCAGCACCTGGCCCTGCACTATCCCTTGGGCGCGACGCGCGTGGACGTGTTGCGCGACGTCAACCTGCACATTCCCGCGGGCCAGAGCGTGGCCATCGCCGGTCCCTCGGGTTCGGGCAAGACCTCGCTGCTGCTGTTGCTGGCGGGGCTGGAGCGCCCGCAGGCCGGGCGCGTGCTGCTGGACGGCCAGCCGCTCGACGCACTGGACCGCGACGCGCTGGCCGACCTGCGGCGCGAGCGCATCGGCATCGTGTTCCAGTCTTTCCACCTCTTGCCCAGCCTCACTGCGCTGGACAACGTGGCCCTGCCGCTGCAGCTGGCCGGCCGGCGCGATGCCCACGCCAGGGCGCGCGATTTCCTGCGCCGCGTGGGCCTGGCCGCGCGCCAGCACCATTACCCGGGCCAGCTCTCGGGCGGCGAGCAGCAGCGCGTGGCGATCGCGCGCGCCCTCGTGCACGGGCCGCGCCTGCTGCTGGCCGACGAGCCCACCGGCAACTTGGACGACCAGACCGGCGCGCGCGTGCGCGAGCTGTTGTTCGAACTGAACCAGGAAGCCGGCACCACGCTGGTGCTCGTCACGCACGACATGGACTTCGCCGCCCGTTGCCAGCGCGTGCTGCGCCTGCACGAGGGCCAGCTGCACGAGGAACGCCACGAGGATGCCCATGCTGCTTAGCCTGGCCTGGCGCGACCTGCGGGCGAGCGGCCGCCAGCTCTGGGTGTTCTGCGCCTGCCTGGCGCTGGGCGTGGCCCTGGTAGCGGCCAGCGGCGGTCTGTACCGCCACGTGGCCGGTGTGTTGCAGGAGGACGCGCGCGCACTGTTCGGCGGTGATCTTCAGGTGCGCAGCAGCGTTCCCCTGCCGCCGGCCGAACTGGACTGGGTGCAGGCGCGTGGCCAGGTCTCGCGCGCCATCGAGCTGCGCAGCATGCTGCGCACGCCGGACGGCCGCACCCAGCTCGTCGCGCTGCAAAGCGCCGATGCGCGCTACCCGCTGTACGGCGAGGTCATGCTGGCGCCAGCGCAGCCGCTGGCCGATGCACTGGCCCAGCAGGGTGGACTCTGGGGCCTGGCCGTGGACGGCGTGCTGGCCCGGCGCCTGGGCCTGGCGCCAGGCAGCGCCGTGCAGCTCGGCGATCTCACGTTGCAGGTGCGCGCAGTCATCGCGCGCCAGCCCGACCGCAGCCCGCGTGCCGACTGGAACGGCGCGCCCGTGCTGCTGGCCGAGGGCGCCTTGCAGGCCACCGGTCTCGTGCAGCCCCTGAGCCGCGTGCAGTACCACTACCGCGTGCGCACCGCCACGCCGCCTGCAGCGTGGCGCGACAACTTCATCGCGGCCTTCCCGCAGTCCAGCGCCGAAGTGCGCAGCGTCGAGCAGCGCAGCGAGCGCGTGGCCCAGGTGCTGGAGCAGGTCGGCTCGGCGCTGATGCTGATCGGCCTGTCGGCGCTGTTCATCGGCGGACTGGGCGTGTTCAACAGCGTGCAGTCCTACCTGCAGGGCAAGCTCGCCACGCTGGCCACGCTGCGCGCGCTGGGCCTGCGCGATGCGCGGCTGGCCGCCCTGGTGCTGCTGCAGGTGCTGATGCTGGCCGTGGCCGCCAGCGCGCTCGGCGTTCTTGTCGGCGGCGCACTGGCGCTGGGCGGCGCGGCACTGGCCGCGCGCAGCCTGCCACTGGTGCAGCAGCTCGACCCGCAGCTCGCTGCCATGGCGGGCCCGGCAGCGCTGGCCATGGGCTTCGGTGTGCTGACCGCGCTGGCCTTCGCGCTGCCGGCCCTGGGCCGGGCGCTGACGGTCACGCCGGCCGCGCTGTTCCGCGGCCTCGACGCCGCCGCGCTGCGCACGCCGGCCTGGACCTGGGCCGCGAGCGCCGCCTGCGGCCTGGCCATCGCCGCGCTCCTGGTCGCCAGCCTGCCCGATGCGCGCATCGGCTGGGCCTTCCTGGCCGTCGTCGCCGTGCTGCTGCTGCTCGAAGGCGTGCAACGCCTGTTGCGCCTGTTGGCGCGCCGGCTGCTGGCCACGCGCTGGCAACCCAGCCTCGCGCTGCGTCTGGCGCTGGCCGGCCTGCAGCGGCCCGGCTCGGCGCTGCGCCCGGCCCTGCTCTCACTGGGCACCGCGCTGACGCTGCTGGTGGCCTGCACGCTGGTCGTCGCCACGCTGCTGCGCACCATCGCGGACACCGTGCCGCGCACGGCGCCGGGCCTGGTGCTGCACGACGTGCAGACCGAACAGCTGCCGCTGCTGCGCGAGCAGCTGGGGGCCGTGCAACGCCTGCAGACCGCGCCACTGGTGCTGGGCCGCCTGGCCGCCGTCAACGGCGAAGCACTGCGCGACAGCGGGGACGCCGGGCGCCTGCGCGAGGCGCGCAAGGAGCACAAGCTGTCCACACGCGCCGGCAACCTGGACGACGTGGTGGTCGAACGCGGCGCACTATGGGCGAGCGACTACCAGGGCCCGCCGCTCGTGGCCATGGAAGACCGCGAGGCGGATGCGCTGGGCCTGAAGGTCGGCGACCGCCTGCGCTTCGAGATCCAGGGCCAGCCCGTCGATGCCACCCTGTCGGCCATCTATGGCCAGCGCCGGCTGCAGGCACGGCTGTGGCTGGAGGGCATCTTCAGCGACGGCGTGCTCGACCCCTACATCACGCGCCATGTCGGCGCCGCCTGGCTGGACCCGGAGCAGGCGATCGCGGCCCAGGACCGGCTGGCGGCCGCCGCACCCAACATCGTGAGCGTGCGCACCGACGCCGTGCTGTCCGAAAGCCGGCTGCTGCTGGGCCGGGCCAGCGCCGCGCTGGCCGTGATCGCGGGCGTCTGCCTGGCCGCCAGCCTGCTCGTGCTCACCAGCGTGGTCGCGGCCAGTCGGTCGCGGCAGGTCTACGAAGCCAGCGTGCTGCACGCGCTGGGCGCGCGGCTCGCGAGCCTGCGCGGCGCACTGCGCTGGGAGTACGCGCTGCTGGCCTTCATCACAATCGTGTTCGCGACCGTGGCAGGCAGCGCCCTTGCTGCGGCCCTGCTGGACTGGCGGCTCGATCTGGACGCGAAAGGTCTGTACTGGACGGGCGCCCTGGCTGCCACGTGCGTGAGCGGGCTCAGCCTCGCCCTGGGCGCGCAGTGGCTGCTCGCGCAGCTGCGGCTTTCGCCGGCGCGCCTATTGCGCGGCAGCTGAGGCTCAATCGTCCACGCCCGGCCCGCTCTCGAGCACCGGGTCGGCGCTCTCGTCTTCCGCCGCCTCGGCGCGCGGGCCGTACTGGCCGTCGCCCATGCCGCGCAGCGTCGCAGCGCCGTCTTCCCAGGCTTCGCTGAAGGTGTCGTAGGCGTCGTCGGAGGCTTCCACCACGAACCAGGTCTTCATGGCGTCCTCGCTCTCCAGGATCATCCAGTGGAACAGGCCCGGTTCAGGCTCGTCGACGGACAGCGCCAGGTGGCGCAAGGGTGTCTGTTGCATGGCAGTTCCTTCGCGGTTGCTGCCAGTATGGAAAGCCGTCACGCCGGCGCTGTAGGCCGGCGGCGCCCGAAGCTGCCGGCTCAGAACTTGGTGTAGCCGCCGTCGATGACGAACTGCTCGCCCGTGGTGTAGGCCGCGGCATCGCTGGCCAGGTACACCGCGATGCCGCCGAAATCGTCGATGGTGCCCCAGCGCCTTGCCGGCACGCGCGGCAGCACGTTGGCTGCGAACTTCTCATTGGCGAACGAGCGCTCGGTCATCTCGGTTTCGATCCAGCCCGGCAGGATGGAATTGACGCGGATCCTGTGGCGCGCCAGTTCCACCGCCAGCGCGCGCACCATGGCCGTGACGGCGCCCTTGGAGGCGCCGTAGTGGCTGTTGCGCGCCGCGCCCTCCACCGCCGCCGTGCTGGCCGTGGCCACCAGCGAGCCGCCCTCCCCGTGCGCGGCCATGTGGCGGGCGGCGGCACGGAAGGTCAGGAACACGCCCTCGACGTTGATGCGCTGGATGCGCCGGAACTCCTCCAGCGACATCTCGGTCAGCACGGTGCCCTTGCTCGACACGCCGGCGTTGGCGAAGCAGGCGTGCAGCGGGCCGAGCGCCGCGACGGTGGCGGCGAAGGCCTGCTCGACGGCGGCCTCGTCGCCCACATCGCAGACGGCGCTGTGCACGCGCGCCGCGTCGCCGCATTCGCGCACCAGCGCATCGCGCGCGCTGGCGGTCTTGTCCGGGTTGGAGCCCCAGATGGACACCTTGGCGCCGGACGCGAGCAGCGCGCGCGCCATGCCCAGGCCGATGCCGCCGTTGCCGCCGGTGATGAGGGCGTTGCGCCCGCTGAGATTGAAGGGTTGGTACATGTCTGCCTCCTGTTGGTGCTGGCGTGTATAGCAAGCGCCGGCCGCGCGCGAAGACACCAAGGTGACGCGCCGTCCCGCCCCCCCGCGCACAATCGCCGCCCATGGACCGCGAAGAACTGCACCACCGCCAGATCGACCTGCGCTTCTACCGGCTCGCCGGCGGCCTGTACGAGGTTGTCGGCCGGCTCGTGGACACCAAGCGCCAGCCGTTCCGGCGCCAGCTGGCCGCGGCCGATACGCCGCCCGGCACCCCGATCCACGACATCGCCGTGCACCTGGTCGTCGACGACGCCATGCTGGTGCACGACGCCTTCGCCTCCATGGACGCCACGCCCTTCAGCATCTGCCCGGGCGCCACGGCCACGCTGGCGCCGCTCAAGGGCCTGTCCATGCGCAAGGGCTGGAACCGCCAGGTGCGCGAACTCCTGGGCGGTGCGGCCTCGTGCACGCACATCGTGGAGCTGCTGGGGCCGATGGCGACCACGGTGTTCCAGGGCCTGGCGCCCGCGCGGCTGGCGCAGATCAACCTGCCCGGCAGCGAAAACCAGCGCCAGGCCAAGGTCGACAGCTGCTACGCCTACGCGGCCGAGCGTGAAGTCGTCGCGCGGTTGTGGCCACATCTGCACCGCAGTGCGGGCCGGCAAGCCTGACCCCGGGGGGCGGCGCCGCAACCGCGCCAACACAGAATTACTGCACATTTCAGCCGCCGACCGCAGCCCCGGAATGTGCCACCATCGCGCCCACCCATGGGAAGCATGTCCACTTACGCGCTGGATCCCCGCACCACCGTACTGATCGGCAGCATCACGAGCGGCCTGATGGCCTTGGTGCTGACCTTGCTGGCCCGCGCGACGCCGCTTCCGGTGCCCGGCCTGCGCACCTGGGTGGCGGGCTCATGGCTGGTGTTCGCCGGGCTGTTGCTGCTCGGCCTGCGTGACTGGATTTCGCCTCTGGCCACCATCACGCTGGGCAATGCCGCGTTCGTGCTGGCTTACATCGTCTGGCTGGCCGGCACGCGCCAGCATTTGGGTGAACGCATGCGTTGGGGGCGGTGGCTGCTGGCATGGCTCGGCATGATCGCCGCGGTGACCTGGTTCGCCCTCGGCGAGCCCAGCTACCGCGCGCGACTGGTCGTCGTGGCCGGCCTGTGCTGCTGCATCAACGCCCACCATGCGCTGCTTCTGCTGCGCTATCCCCAGGCCGAACGGTTCGGCCGCACGCTGGGCATCACGCTGACCACGTCCTGGCTCGGCATCCTCGCCGCCGTCTACGCCGCCAGGGCCGCGCACGCGGCGCTGTTCCCGCAGGGTGGCAGCGGCCTGCTCACGCAGGACGCGATCCAGATCGTCTACACGGCCAGCTTCACGGTCTGCAACCTGCTGCTCGTGATCGGCTTCGCCACCATGGCCTCGGACCACGTGCGTGCCCGCATCGAAGAGCAGGCCATCCGCGACCCGTTGACCGGCACGCTGAACCGTCAGGCCTTGCTCGAATGCCTGGAACGCGAGCGCGCCAACCACGACCGCACCGGCAAGCCCTTCTGCGTCGCCATGCTGGACGTGGACCATTTCAAGAAGATCAACGACAGCCATGGCCATCCTGTGGGCGACCGCGTGCTCGTGCACCTGTGCCGCCGCATGGCGGCGCTGGTGCGGCCGCACGACGTGGTGGCGCGCTATGGCGGCGAGGAGTTCATCGTCGTGATGCCACAGACGCGCCTGCCCGAGGCGGCGCTGGTGGCCGAGCGCATCCTGGTCGAGGCCGTGCAGGCCGATGGCCTGGCCCTGCCGGCCTTCACGGTCAGCATCGGCCTGGCCGAGTGGTCGACCGGCGATGCCACCGAGCAGGACGTGATCGCGCGCGCCGATGCCGCGCTCTACCAGGCCAAGGCGCGCGGCCGCAACCGCCTCGAACGCGCGGGCCTGCTTCTCGTCAACGCTTGAACAGGTCGAGGATGCTGCGGCGTTCCTCGGTGCGCTCCTGCGTGGCTTCGCCCATCGGGCCGGACATCGGCTGGGCGGTCGGCACCACTTCGGTGGCCGCGATCCCGGGCTCGGCCGTGCTGGCGAACTCGGTGTAAGACCAGTCGCCCTCGTTGCGCACCACGCCCTCGGGTGTGGCAGGCGGCGTCACCGGCACGCCCTTGAGCGCCTGGCGCATGAAGTCGATCCAGACCGGCATGGCCAGCGCGCCGCCACTCGCATGCGCGCCCAGGTTCTGCGGCTGGTCATAGCCGATCCAGGCGATGGCGGTGAGAGTGGGCTGGTAGCCCGCGAACCAGGCGTCGACGGCGTCGTTGGTGGTACCGGTCTTGCCATACAGGTCGGCGCGCTGCAGCGTGGCCCGCGTGCGCGCGGCCGTGCCGCGCGTGGCCACTTCGCCCAGCAGCTGTGTCATCAGGAAGGCATTGCGCGCAGGCACGGCGCGGGCCGACTCGTCGAGCACGGGTGCCGTTTCCTGTTGCAGCACCTGGCCGCGCTGGTCGGTCACCTTGTCGATGAGCCGGGGCTGCACGCGGTAGCCGCCGTTGGCGAACACCGAGTAAGCCGAAGCCATCTGCAGCGGCGTGACCGCGCCGGCACCCAGCGCCATGGTGAGCGAGGCCGGCTGGCGCTCGGTCTCGAAGCCGAAGCGCGTGACCCATTGCTGCGCGGCCGGCACGCCCACGGTCTGCAGCACGCGGATGGCGACCACGTTCTTGGACTTGGCCAGCGCCGTGTCCAGGCGGATCGGGCCGTCGAAGGCGCCGTTGTCGTTCTTCGGTTCCCAGGGCTTGCTGCCCGTGACGCTGGCGTCGAAGTACAGCGGGCCGTCATCCACGATGGTGGCAGGCATCAGCCCCTTCTCGAGCGCGGCCGAATAGATGAAGGGCTTGAAGGTCGAGCCCGGCTGGCGCCAGGCCTGCGTCACGTGGTTGAACTGGTTTCTGCCGAAGTCGAATCCGCCGACCAGCGCGCGCACGGCACCATCGCGCGGGTCCATGGCGACGAAGGCGCCCTCGACCTCGGGCTGCTGCGTGATCTCCCAGCTCCCCTTCTCGGTGCGCAGCACGCGGATCACCGAGCCCGGCCGGATCTTCACGGCAGCGGGCGCATTGGCCGCCAGCCCCGACTGCGCAGGCTGCAGGCCCTCGCCGGTGATTTCCAGCCGCTCGCCATCGCCGCGCACGGCCTTGACGCGCCTGCTGTCGGCCTCCAGCACCACGGCGGAGACCAGTTCTCCGTTGTCAGGGTGGGCGTCCGATGCCTCCTCGATGGCGTCGTCCTGGGCCTCGCCCGCAGTCGGCAGCGCGATCTGGGCTTCGGGTCCGCGGTAGACCTGGCGCCGCTCGTAGGCCAGGATGCCGCGCCGCAGCGCGCCATAGGCTGCTGCCTGGTCCTTCGCATCGAGCGTGGTGTAGACGTTGATGCCGCGCGTGTAGGTGGCGTCGCCATACTGCGCGAACATCTGCTGGCGCACGCTCTCTGCCACGTACTCGCCGTGCACGGCCACGGTGTCGCCGGCGCTGCGCACCGCCAGCGACTCGTCTTTCGCCGCCTGCGCCTGGGCTGCGGTGATGAAGCCGTTCTCCTGCATGCGGTCGATGATGTAGAGCTGGCGTACGCGCGCGCGGCGCGGGTTGCTGATCGGGTTGTTGGCCGAGGGCGCCTTGGGCAGGCCGGCCAGCATGGCGGCCTGGGCCACCGTGATGTCCTTGAGTGGGCGGCCGAAGTAGACCTCGGAGGCGGCTGCGAAGCCGTAGGCCCGGTGGCCCAGGAAGATCTGGTTCATGTAGATCTCCAGGATCTGGTCCTTGGAGAGCGCACGTTCCAGCTTGAAGGTCAGCAGCACCTCGCGCAGCTTGCGCGCATAGGTTTTCTCCGAGGAGAGGAACATGTTGCGCGCCACCTGCATGGTGATCGTGGAGGCGCCCTGGCTGCGCGCGCGGCCCAGGTTGGCCACGGCCGCGCGCAGCATGCCCGTGTAGTCCACGCCGTCGTGCGTGTAGAAGCGCTGATCCTCAATGGCCAGCACCGCGTCCTTCATGACCTGCGGGATCTCGGCGATGGGCGTGAGGTTGCGGCGCTCCTCGCCGAACTCGCCCAGCAGCACGCCGTCGCGCGTGTACACGCGCAGCGGCAGCTTGGGCTGGTAGTCGGCCAGCGCGGACACGTCGGGCAACTGCGAATACGCATTGCCGATGGCCACGCCGACCCCCACCGTCGCCACCGCGGCGAGGGCCAGGAAGATGCCCAGCGCCCAGGCGAGGGCGCGGCGGCGCGGCCCACGTGGTGGCGGTGCGGACGGATCGACGGATGCGGGAGGGCGGGAAGAAAAAACCATGCAGTGACGCAAAAAAACGTGGGGCGATGCCCACGAGGCAGAGTCGCCAGCGCGTGATTTGGTTCAGCGCGGGGCGGGCGGGCTCTCGTAAGCCCTTGATTTTCCTCCATTGGCGACGCAGCGGAATCCAACACCCCGACCCTGGCTTCGCGCGATTTGCATAATGCGGCCCGCCGCGCCGGCACCGCTTGCTTCTACCGCGCCACCCCCATGATGTTTCCGCAGGGCCACAGGCCCGCTGCCGGCCGACCGCGGCAGCTGTCCCCGCACCCCACCAGCCCCGAGATGCCCGATGTGGCGCACCAGCTGGCGCGCTTTCGCACACGGGTGCTGGTGGCCGGCGCCGTCGTGCTGGCGGCCTTCGGGCTGCTCGGCGCGCGGCTCGTGCATTTGCAGATCGCGCGCCACGACGACCTCGCCGCTCAGGCGGAGGGCAACCGCACGGCCGTGCTGCCCATCGTGCCGCAGCGCGGCCTGATCCTGGACCGCAATGGCGTGGTGCTGGCCACGAACGAAGCGGTCTACACGCTGGAGATCACGCCCGCCAAGGCCGGCGACCTCGAGCAGACCATCGCCGCCCTGGGCGAGGTGGTGGAGATCACGCCGCGCGACCGGCGCCGCTTCAAGCGCCTGCGCGAGGACGCACGCAGCTTCGAGGCCCTGCCCATCCGCAGCCGCCTGACCGACGAGGAGGTGGCCCGCTTCGCCGCGCAGCACTACCGCTTCCCGGGCGTGGAGGTCAACGCGCGCCTGGTCCGGCGTTACCCCATGGGCGAGACCGCCAGCCATGTGCTGGGCACCATCGGCCGCATCACCCAGCGCGAGAAGGCCGCCATGGAGGACTGGGACGAGGACGCGCAGGCCAACTATCGCGGCACGGACACCATCGGCAAGCTGGGCATCGAGCAGAGCTACGAGCAGCAGCTGCACGGGCATACCGGCGTGGACCTGCTGGAGACCGCCGCCAGCGGCCGTGCCGTGCGCGAACTCGCCAGCCACGGCGCCACGCCGGGCAGCACCGTGGTGCTCACGCTGGACATCCAGCTGCAGCGGCTGGTCGAGGAGCTGTTCGGCGAGCGCCGCGGCGCGCTGGTGGCGCTCGACCCGCGCACCGGCGAGGTGCTGGCCATGGTGTCCAAGCCGACCTTCGACCCCAACGCCTTCGTCGAAGGCATCGATGCGGAGAGCTGGCAGGAACTCAGCGAGTCCATCGACAAGCCGCTGCTGAACCGGGCGCTGCGCGGCACCTACCCGCCGGGCTCGACCTACAAGCCCTTCATGGCACTGGCGGCGCTGCAGCAGGGGCTGCGTGGCCCGCGCGATATCGTCAACGATCCGGGCTACTTCAACTACGGCGGGCACCGCTTCGGCAGCCCCGAGGGCAACCTGGGCGCAGTCGACATGCGCCGCGCGATCCAGCTCTCGTCCAACACCTACTTTTTCTCGCTGGCCGTGGACATGGGCGTGGACGCCATCCACGACTTCATGGCGCCGCTGGGCTTCGGCCAGATCACCGGCATCGACCTGCCTGGTGAGGTGCGTGGCGTGCTGCCCAGCACCGAGTGGAAGCGACGGACCTACCGGCGCGCCGACCAAGGCCGCTGGTACCCGGGCGAGACGGTGTCGCTGGGCATCGGCCAGGGCTACAACAACTTCACCATGCTGCAGCTGGCCATGGCGGAGGCCACGCTGGCCACGGGCGGCGTCCAGCACCGGCCGCACCTGGTGCAGGCGCTGCGCGACCCCACCACGGGCACCACCACACCGCTGGCGCAGCCGCCGGCCAGGGATCTGCATCTGGCTGCGCGCAACGTGGCCGTGGTGCGCGACGGGCTCGTGGCCGTGGTCAAGGAGGGCACGGGCCGGCAGGTCTTCGCCGGCGCGGCCTACACCGCGGCCGGCAAGACCGGCACGGCCCAGGCCGTGAGCCTGCGCCAGGGCGTGAAGTACGACGCGCGCGTGTTGCAGGAGCACCAGCGCGACCACTCGCTGTTCGCCGCCTTCGCCCCTGTGGAGAACCCGACCATCGCCGTCGCCGTCATCGTGGAGAACGCAGGCTGGGGCGCGGCCGCGGCCGCACCCATCGCGCGGCGGGTGTTCGACTACTGGCTCGCGCACCGGTACCCGAACACGGCCGACATCCAGGCCGTGCGCGCCGGCACGGCGACGGCACCGCGTGGCGTGCCGCTCGATGCCGAGGCGCTGGCGCAGCACTGAGGCACGCGCACGTCAGCCGCAGGCCGCCAGCGCCGGCGCGGGGCGGCGGGCACGGCGGCGCGGCAGCACCGCGATGGGGGCGACGTACGGCGCCTCGACGGCGCGACCCACGGGGCACAGCAGACCCGCACCCATCATCGACTCGTACTGCTCGCGCGTGACAGGCATGCGGAACAGCGCCGCAGCACCGTCCACATGGTCGGCCTGCAACCATTCCAGGCAGCCCTTGCCCATGCGGTAGCGGTGCGCGCCGGTCGGCACGTAGATGCTCAGCTCGTGCAGCTTGTCTCGAACGTTCATGGCGACCTCCTGGCAGTTCGCCGCAGTCTGGCCTGCGGGCTGCAAGGCGCTTGTCGGACGGCAGCCAGTCTTGTGTCAGCGGCCACTTGCGCCGCACGCAGGCGGGCACGGCCAGGCCTGTAGGAAGCCAGGAGCCCACCAGGGCTCGCGCACCAACGCGGGGCGTCCCGAAAGGTACCCGGCCCGTCGGCCGCCCAGTGGCCTCCACACGATCCACACAATCGCTCGACGCGCGGGCAAGGTTGGCTTCCAAGAATTCCACGCGTGCCGCCCGGGCACGCATCCATTTCTCAGGAGTTCTTTCCATGCGCGACAACGCCCAACTGCTGGCCGACGAAGCGAAGTACTGTTCCTTCGGCGATACCGTGCATTACGTCAACCCACCGAAGATCTTCGATGGATGCGAGGGCAGCTACATGTTCGACGGCGAGGGAACGCATTACCTGGACCTGCAGATGTGGTACTCGGCCGTGAACTTCGGCTACAAGAACAAGCGGCTGGAGCAAAAGATGATCGAGCAGCTGCAGACGCTGCCACAGATCGCCAGCCAGTACCTGCACCCGACCAAGATCGAGCTGGCCAAGTTCATCGCCGAGGACGCCAAGGCCAAGTGGGGCTTTGAGGGGCGCGTGCACTTCAACGTGGGCGGCGCCCAGGCCATCGAGGACTCGCTCAAGGTGGTGCGCAACGCCACGGGCGGCAAGAGCCTGATGTTTGCCTTCGAGGGCGGCTACCACGGGCGCACGCTGGGCGCCTCCAGCATCACATCGAGCTACCGCTACCGCCGCCGCTTCGGCCACTTCGGCGACCGCGCGCAGTTCCTGCCCTTCCCCTACCCTTTCCGCCGGCCCAAAGGCATGACGGCCGAGGAGTATTCCGAATCCCTGGTCAAGGATTTCGCGCGCAAGTTCGAGAACGAGTACCACGCGATCTGGGATCCCAAGACGCGCCAGTGCGAATACGCGGCCTTCTATGTGGAGCCGATCCAGGGCACGGGCGGCTACGTCGTGCCGCCCGCCAACTTCTTCAAGGGCCTCAAGAAGGTGCTGGACGAGCACGGCGTGCTGCTGGTCGTGGACGAGATCCAGATGGGCTTCTGGCGCACGGGCACGCTATGGTCGGTGGAGAACTTCGGCGTCAAGCCCGACGTGCTGGTCTTCGCCAAGGCGCTGACCAATGGGCTCAATGCGCTGTCCGGCCTGTGGGCGCGCGAGGAACTCATCAACCCGACCATCTTCCCGCCGGGCTCCACGCACTCGACCTTCGCGTCCAACCCGCTGGGCACGGCGCTGGGCCTGGAGGTCATGAAGATGACGCACGAGGTCGACTTCGGCGCCCAGGTGCGCAACAGCGGCGCCTACTTCCTCGAGGGGCTCAAAGAGCTGCAAAAGCGCCACAAGGAGATCGGCGACGTGGACGGCCTGGGCCTGGCGCTGCGCGCGGAGATCTGCACCGAGGACGGCTTCACGCCCAACCGCGCGCTGCTCGACAAGATGGTCGACATCGGCCTGGAAGGCACGCTGGAATACAAGGGCCAAAAGCGCGGCCTCGTGCTCGACGTGGGCGGCTACTACAAGAACGTGATCACGCTGGCACCCTCGCTGCTGATCACGCGCGCGGAGATCGACGAAGCCCTGGTGCTGCTGGACCAGTTGCTGACGCGCGCCAAGCGCGCCTGAGGCGGCCGATGGCCTGGCGCAACCTGGTCGAGCCGGCCACGCTGCTCGACCACTTCCAGGCGCACCCGCCCGAGGGCTTCGTGCCCCTGCCCGGCCTGCCGGTGCCGGCCTTCGCTGCGCCGTTCGACCTGCTCACCACGGCCGACGCCGCCTTCAAGGCGCGGCTGCGCGCCCTGCCGCTGTACCGGCACTGGTCGCGCTGGCTGCGCGTGCGCACGGCCTTCGTCGGCACGACGGTGAGCGAGTACGCGGCGCTGCCGGCGGCCCCCTCCATGGAACCTGCCGACTTCGCGCGCGCGGTGCGCACCACGCTGGGCAGGCGTTTCCCGCTGGCCATCGTCAAGGACATTCCGCAGCAGTCGCCCTTGCTGGACGAGGCCGACAACGCCTATGCGCTGGCGCTGGCGCAGGCCTGCGCGGCGCAAGGCTTCGTGCTGGTCGAAGGCCAGGCGCTGGCCTACGTGCCCATCGATTTCCTCAGCATCGAGGCCTACCTGGCACGGCTGTCGTCCACCCGCCGGCAGAATCTGCGGCGCAAGCTGCGCAGCCGGGCGGAGGTCGCCGTGCAAACGATGGCCACGGGCGATGCCGCCATCGACGATGCACGCATCGCGGCGTACTACGCGCTGTACGAAGGCGTCTATGCGCAAAGCGAGGTGCACTTCGACCGGCTCACCCTGCCCTTCTTCGCCGCGCTGCTGCGCGATGCCGGCGCCAACGGCATCGTCTTCGAATACCGCAGCCGGTCGACCGGCGCGCTGCTGGGCTGGAACCTGTGCTACGTGCACGCGGGCCGACTCGTGGACAAGTACATCGGCCTGGCCTACCCAGCGGCGCGCGAATGCAACCTGTACTTCCTGAGCTGGATCGAGAACCTCGAGTACGCGCTGGCGCAGGGCCTGAGCCACTACGTCGCGGGCTGGACGGACCCGGAGGTCAAGCGCAGCCTGGGCGCGCGCTTCGCCTTCACGCAGCATGCGGTGTACGTGCGCCAGCCGGTGTTGCGCGCGCTGGGGCGGCGCCTGGCGGGGCGTTTCGAGAGCGACCGGCAGTGGCGCGAACAGGCGGGGCTGAAATGAAACCACCCCCGTTTGGACTTCTCACTTCGTGTAGAAGTCCCATCCCCGCTCCAGGGGGCGCCGCCAGCGCCCGGGCAGAGCCCGTTGCGCGGCGTCTGCTGGCGTGGCCTGCTCCGCGGCCATTTGCTCCGCTGCTTGCGAGCCGGTTTCGTGCGATGCGGGTGGCGCGCCGCGCCGTGAGGGACTGATATGCGCGATTCGCCCGTCGTGCTGGACCTGGACGGCGCGGTGCGCCCGCTGCCGGGCGAGCGCCGCCTGGGGCTGGCGGATTGGCAGGAGCGGCTGCGCTTCGGCTGCGGGCTGCGCACGCTGCGCGCCTTCGCCGCCACGCTGGAGAGCGCACTGCCGCCTTTCGCCGCGCACGGCACGGTATTCATGGGCAGCGGTGACTTCCACCACCTGAGCTGGCCGCTCATCGAACGCTGCATCGCCGCTCGCGCCCACGCGGCCGCCCAGCCGCTGCGCGTGGTCGTGCTGGATAACCACCCGGACAACATGCGCTTCCCGTTCGGCGTGCACTGCGGCTCCTGGGTGCGGCGCGTGGCGCTGCTGCCAGCCGTCTCGCAGGTGCACGTGGGCGGCATCACCTCGCCCGACATCGGCAACGGCCATGCCTGGGAGAACTACCTCGCGCCGCTGCGCGCCGGCAAGCTGATCTACTGGCAGGCGGGCGTGGACACGGGCTGGGCGCGCTGGCTGGGCGTGGCCCGCGCGGTGCGCCGCTTCGACGACGTGGCGGCGCTGGCGGACGCGCTGGCCGCGCACCTGCGCAGCACGCCGCAGCCCACCTATCTCAGCATCGACAAGGACGTGTTCGCGCCATCGGTCGTGCAGACCAACTGGGACCAGGGCCGCATGACCGAGGGGCAGGCGCTGCGGATCGTGGGCGCGCTGCAGGGCCAGGTGGTGGGCAGCGACATCACGGGCGATGTGTCGGCCCACCGCTACACCACAGCCTGGAAGCGCTGGCTCAGCGCACGCGACGGGCAGGACACCGCCCTGCCCGCCCAGCCGCTGGCCGATTGGCAGGCGACCCAGCATGCGCTGAACCTGCGGCTGGCAGGGGCGATCGCCGCTGCCCACGACTGACAACCACGCAGGAGACCCGCGGCCATGCTCGACACCCTCATCGACCGCCTGCTGCGCCATGCCTTCACGCCGCTGGTCCGCCAGGGCCTGCTGGAGATCGTGACGCCAGCCGGCCGCGTGCTCGCCTTCGGCGACGGCGGCACGCCGCAGGCGCGCATGCGGCTCACCGACCGGCGTGCCGTGTTTGCGCTGCTGCGCGACCCGGACCTGCAGTTCGGCGAACTGTTCATGCAGGAGCGGCTGCGGGTCGAGCACGGCACGGTGTACGACGTGCTGGAGCTCGTGCTGCGCGGCGCGCGCGGTGTGCCGGTGCGCCCCAGCGTTCGCCTGCTGGACGCCTGGCGCATGCGCCTGCGCCCGCTGCTGCAGCACAACCAGCGCCGCCGCGCGCGCGCCAACGTGGCCCACCACTACGACCTGGACGACCGGCTCTACCGCCTGTTCCTCGACGACGACCGCCAATACTCCTGCGCCTACTTCGCGCGCGGCGACGAGAGCCTGGAGGAGGCCCAGCTCGCCAAGAAGCGCCACATCGCCGCCAAGCTCTTGGTCGAGCCCGGCCAGCGCGTGCTGGACATCGGCTGCGGCTGGGGCGGCATGGCGCTGTACCTGGCCGAGGTGGCGCAGGCCGGCCAGGTCACGGGCGTCACGCTGTCGACCGAGCAGCTCGCCACCGCGCAGCAGCGGGCCGCGGCCTCGCCACGCGGCGCCGACCTGCAGTTCCGGCTGGAGGACTACCGCGACACACGCGGCGCCTTCGAACGCATCGTCTCGGTCGGCATGTTCGAGCACGTGGGCACGGGCCACCACGACGCCTTCTTCCGCCAGTGCCGCGACCTGCTCACCGAGGACGGCGTGATGCTGCTGCACTTCATCGGCAACAGCGACGTGCCCGACTTCAACAACCCCTGGATCGAGCGCTACATCTTTCCAGGCGGGCACATCCCCTCGCTGTCGGAGTTCACACCGGCCATCGAGCGCGCCGGCCTGGTCGTCACCGACATCGAGGTGCTGCGCCTGCACTACGCGCGCACGCTGCGGCTGTGGCGCGAGCGCTTTCTCGCACGGCGTGCCGAGGCCGCCGCGTTGTACGACGAGCGCTTTTGCCGCATGTGGGAGTTCTACCTGGCGATGTCGGAGACGGCCTTCCGCTACCAGGACATCGCGGTCTTCCAGGTGCAGCTGGCGCGCCGGCAGGACGCGGTGCCGCTCACGCGCGACTACGTCGGCGTGCGCGAGGCGGAACTGCAGGCCCGCGAACAGGTCCGCGCGGCGGGCTGAGCCTGGTCCACCGCAGCACGCAACGCAGCGCACACCGCGGCGAAGTGCGCCTCGTCCAGCCAGGGGCTGTTGCTGATGGACAGCAGCCGCCCGGCCCAGTCGCGCGCATGGGGCAGCGCCTGCGCCGGCACAGGCGGCACCACCGCGGCGTAGCGTCGGTAGTCCGGCAGGGCCTGCACGAAGGGTACGCCCAGCCCCCAACCTTGGCCCCAGTGCTGCCTGAGGACCGCGTCGCGCACCGCCCGCGTGGGCAGGCGCACCAGCAGCACCGGCCAAACGCCCGCGGCACGCGCCACGGCCGGGCTGTCGCCGACCGGCTCCACGCCGGGGATGGCCGCCAGGCGCGGCAGGCGCTCGGCCGCCCGCAGCGCGGCCTGGCGCTGGAAGTCGGCCAGGCGCGCCAGCGCGCGCACGCCCACCGCGCGGCGCCAGCGGCCGGGCCGGTGCAGCGGGATGGTCGGCGCGAAATCGTCGCCGGCCGCCTGCTCCCAGTCGCCACGGGCCAGCGCGCGGCGCAGCGGCGCGCCGTAGGCCCAGCCCAACCCCGCGGGCCGGTACAGCGCCGCATAGCCCAGCAGCTCCAAGCTGCGCCGCAGTTCCATCCACAGGCGCGGCGGTGCCAGGGCGATGCTGGCCTCGTGCACCGGCGCGCGCAGCGCGTCTTCGCGGGCGAACAGCAGCCCGCCTTCGTAGAGCGTGAGGCCCTTGCCCACGGCCAGGCTGTAGAAGCCCAGGTCGCCCTGCAGCCCCACGGGCGCGCCAGCCACGCGCGCGCCCAGGGATTGGGCGGCGTCCTCGACCACCCAGGCGCCCACGCGGCGCGCGCAGGCCAGCGCCGCCTGCACGTCGGCGACGCGCCCGCCCAGGTGCGTGGGCACGATGGCCAGCGTGCGCGCGCCGGCCAGGGCATCCAGATGCGCCGGATCCAGATCCAACGCATCGGCCTGCAGGTCGCACAGGCGCAGCTGCAGGCCGCAGTGCGCCACCGCCAGCGCCACCAGCGGGCAGGTGTAGGCCGGCACGATGACCTCGCAGCGCCCGGGCGCCAGGCGCTGCAGGGCCGTGAGCGCCATAACCAGCGCCGCGGTGCCCGAGCACTCGAGCTGCGCATGCGGCAGCCCCAGGTGGCGGGCCAGCGCGCTGGCCAAGTCGGCATCGCCGCCGGGCCAGAGGTCGGCCGCACGCAGCGGCAGGCCCGCGGTGGGCGGCACGGTGGTCATGCGGCGGGCCGGCGCCTCATGCCGGCTCGTTCCCGTGCGCCAGCCCGGCCGCCCCCGCGCTCGCCGCACCCGCCCCCGGCGCGCCGCCGGGCTGGTCCTCGGCCGTCTCGCTGATGGCCAGGCACACGATGCCGGCCGCGATGAAGGCTGCCCCCACGAGCTGCGCCCGGCCGATGGCCTCGCCGAAGAGCCAGGCCGACATCGCCATGACCGAGACGATCTCCAGGTGCGAGGCCGCGAAAGCGGGGCCGATGGGTGCGTGCCGCAGCAGCGTCATCCAGCAGAAGAAGGCGCCCACGTAGCCGAGCAGCGCGCCGTAGATCCAGGGCTGGCCGAACACGCGCGCCAGCCAGGCGGCCGAGAACTCCAGCGGCAGCGCCTGCGCGCCGGCCTGTTTGAAGCTCAGCTGGGCCAGCGTGTCGAAGGCCATCAGTGCCAGGAAGCCGAGCAGGTAAAAGCGCCGTTTGCCGCTCATTGCCATCCCACCACGGCCACACCCACGGAGACCAGAAGGATGCCGGCCACGCGCAGCGGCGACAGCTTCTCTGCGAACAGGAAGCGGCCCGCGACCATGATCGCCACGATGTTGATGGAGCCCAGCAGCACGCCCTCGGACAGCGGCACCAGCGACAGGAAGGCCAGCCACAGCACGAACTCGGCCACGTAGCAGCCCACGCCCAGCCAGATCCAGGGCTGGCGCGCCATGAACTTCCAGCGTGCCAGCCCGTCGCGCGCGCCCGGCCCCGCCGCCGCGGCCTTGAAGGCGAGCTGGCCGCCGCTGTCCACCAGCACGTTCAGCACCCACAGCGTGAGGACCAGCGGCGAGAGCGCGCTAGCCACCGGCCGCTCCGCCCACCGGCGCCAAGCCACCGGACGCGATGCGGGCGACGAAGTCGGCCGTGCGGGCGATCACCGTGCGGCGCTCGCGGTCGATGGTGATCATGTGGTAGCTGTCTTCCAGCAGCACCAGCTCCACGGGCGCGGCGGTGACGCCGTCGACGATGTCGCGCGCATTGGACGGCGTGGAGACGTCGTCCTCGGTGGCGTGCACCACGAGGCATGGCGCACGCACCTCACCGAGCCGGCGCAGCACATGCGCCGACAGCCGCCGCATCTCGATGATGGTCCACCAGGGGTTGCCGGGCAGGCCCGCGGCCGCGCTGTCGTCGCTGTGCATCTGCGCCACGATGCGCTTGCGCAGCGCCTCGTCCTTGATGCCGTAGGGCGGCTGTTCCATGAACACCGCATCGCGCCCGATGCCCAGCAGACGGAACAGCGGCAGCAGGAAGGCCAGCCGTGTGTAGCCGGGAATGCTCCAGCCGTCGTAGCGGAACAGGGTGGACAGCGCGCACACGCCCGCGATGCGCTCGGGCTGGCGCTGCGCCAGCGCCAGCGACAGCACCGCCCCCATCGACAGTCCGCCGACGACGACGCGGTCCACATGCCGGGCCAGCCGCTCGGCGCCCGCCTCCACGCTGGCGACCCAGTCGGGCCAGCGCGCGGCCACCAGGTCGGCCACGCTGCCGCAATGGCCGGCCAGTTGCACCGCGTAGACCGTGAAGCCTTCCTTGTGCAGGCCCTTGGCCAGCAGGCGCATCTCGTTGGGCGTGCCGGTCATGCCGTGCACCAGCAGCACACCGGTGCGTGCGCGCGCGCCCACGCCCTCCAGCACGAATTCATGGGGGGTGACGCAGATCGACTGCAGGCTCATCGCGGCGCTCCTTTTCGCAGGCTGACGGTCGGATGCACGGGGCCGATGGAGCGCCGCCTCATGCCGCCAGGCGCTTGCGTTCGCCGACCAGGGCCTGCAGCACGCCCAGCGCTTCGTCGAAACCGGTGAAGGCCGCGTGGGCGATGCCATGGGCCTGGCAGTGGTCGATCAGGCGGTGCTTGGCCAGCACGAAGTCGGCCTTGCCGGACACGCAGAAGTCCGAACTGCCGTCGCCCACGTAGAGCACCCGGCCGTGGTGCAGCTTCTGCTCGGCCAGACGCTCGCACTTGCAATTGCCGCTGGCGCGCACGCAGGCCGCGCTGGCCCAGGGCGACTGCAGCTGCCAGCTGCGCGGGCCCGTCTGCACCAGCCGGTTGGCCACCACCGGCAGGTCGTCCAGACCATGGCGCCGCAGGACCTGGTGGATGCTGTGGTCGATGCCGTCGCTCACCACCTGCACCGGCATCCCCAGGGCTTGCGCTGTCTGCACGAAGGTCGGGAAGTGCGGATCGATGGCGATGTTCTGCAGGTGCGCGTCCAACGCTGCGCGGTCCATGTCGAGTAGCGCGATCTGACCCTTCATGCACTCGCGCGAGCCGATCTCGCCGCGCTCCCAGGCGTCCTCCAGCGCCTGCCAGCCGTCGCGGCCGAAGCGCTGCAGCAGCGTGTCGGTCACGTCCTCGGTGCTGATGGTGCCGTCGAAGTCGCACTGGACCATCCAGCCGCCGGTCGGGCGCGGCGAACGGACCAGGGGCGCCGCAGCGCGTGCCGTCGTGTCATTCATGGAAACTCACCTTCACGTTCTGTCCGACGCGCGCCTCGGGTGCGCTGTCGAACGCCAGGATGCATTCCACGGTCCGCGTGGGACCGCGCCGGTTGTCGTCCTGCACCCGGCCCACGCCCAGCACCGGGCTGATGCGCACGACGCGGGCAGCGGGCAGGGATTGGGACATGGCATCGCCATCGGTCGCGATGGCGGCCTGCTGGCCCAGGTGGACCTTGCCGATGAAGCTCTCGTTGACCTCGGCGCGCACCTGCAGCGGCCGGTTCGGCAGCAGCACAACGCCGGCGCCACCGGCCACGGCGTGCTGGCCGGGCTTGGAGGCGACGCGCAGCACCGTGCCGTCCTCGGGCGCCAGCAGTTGCAGGCGCGCGCGCTGCGCCTGCAGCAGTGCGACGCGGCTGCGGGCCACGTCCGCCGCGGCCCGGCCGATCTGGATCTCGGCTTCCAGGTCTTTCAAGGCCTGCTGGGCCTCGTCGGCACGCTGCGGCTCGACCGCGCCGGCACGCACTGCGCTGGCCAGCCGGCCGGCGGTCTGGCGCAGCGCCGGCAGCCGCTGGGCCTGCGCCTCGGTGCGGACCTGCGACAGCCGCAGCTCCGCCTGCGCCACGGCCAGCTCCGCGCTGCCGGCGGCGTCCGCCAGCTGCGCCAGCACCTGGCCGCGGCGCACGGACTGGCCTTCCTGCACCGCCACTGCGGCGACCAGCCCATCCTGGCCAAAGTTCAGCTCGAGCAGGCCGCCCTGCACCTCGACCTGGCCGCGCGCCACGGCCACGGCCTGCGGGACGGTGGCGACGGGGGCGGCGGCCACGGCGGCCGGCAAGGCGGCATCGCCACCGCTGTCGCAGGCGGCCAGGCACGCGGCCAGCGCCAGACACAGGGACAAGGCGGGCCAGCGCGGCAACAGGCGCTGCGTACGGGGGGACTCGTTCATGGTGTGGTTTCCAGGACCGGCACCGGTGGCCGCCAGTCGCTGCGGATGGCGCCGTCTTCCATGCCCACCACCCGGTCGGCATGGCGCACCAGGCGCGGATCGTGGCTCACGCACAGCACGGTGGTGCCGTGGGTGCGCGCGACGCGGTGCAGGATGTCGATGACACGCTGGCCGCTCTCGGCGTCCAGCGCGCTGGTGGGCTCGTCGGCGAACAGCAGCTGCGGCTCCTTGGCCATCGCCCGTGCGATCGCCACGCGCTGCTTTTCCCCGCCCGACAGCTGCCAGGGGCGCATGTCCATGCGGCCGGCCAGGCCGACCTCCTCCAGCACCCTGCAGGCCCGGGCCCGGGCCTCGCGGTCGCGCATGCCAAGGTAGCCCAGCGGCACCTGCACCTGCTCCACGGCCGTCAAAGCGGGAAACAGGTTGAAGCCCTGGAACACGAAGCCCGTGTGCTGCAGCCGGAAGCGCTCGAGCGCGCGCCGGCCCAGGCGACCCAGGTCCTGGCCCAGGGCCATGGCCTGGCCGGCCTCGGGATGCTGCAGGCCGGACAGGATGGACAGCAGCGTGCTCTTGCCGCAGCCCGAGGGCCCGGAGATCAGCGTGAGTTCGCCAGCACGCACCTCGATGGACAAGTCGGACAGCACCTGCACGCGCACAGCGCCGGACTGGAACGACTTGCGGATCTGGCGCGCCTGCAGGCTGGGCTGCGCCGGGGCGGTGGAATGGGGACCGGGCATGTCAGCGCAGAAGCATCGACGGATCGGCGCGCATGACGCCGCGCATGGCGAAGAAGCCCGACAGCAGCGCGACCAGCACCACCATGCCGGCGCAGGACAGCCCGACGGCGGGCGTCATGGCCACCGGAACGCCATAGGCCGCGGCCGCCCCGAGCAGGGCCGCACTGGCCCCTGCGGCCAGCACCAGGCCCAGCCCGCCGATCCAGCCGGCCTGCTCGACCACCAGCCGGCCCAGCGCGCCGTGGCTCACGCCCAGGGCGTTGAGCACGGCGTATTCGCGCGAGGAACCGGCCACCACTGCGAGCAGCGACTGGCTCGTGACGACGACGCCGACCACGCAGACGACGACCACCATGAACAGCACGGCCACGCCGGCGCCGGTGTCCAGGATCCAGTAGCGCTGTGAGCGGCGCGAGAACTGTGGCGCCGTCCAGACCTCGAAGGGGCCCAGCGCCGGCGTGGACACGGCCAGCCGTGCGCGGGCGGCATCGGCATCCGCCGGCGTGCGCGTGCTGGCGACCCAGTAGGTGCTGCCGGAACCCGCATCGGCATCGGCCAGCAGGCGCGCCGTGTCCAGCGAGGCCAGCACGTTGACGCCGCCCAGCCCGCGCAGGCCGCCGATGGCGGCCACCACGCGCACGCGGTGCCCGTTGATCCATGCGGCCTGGCCGACATGCGTGCCCAGCGTGCCGAGGTCGGCCTTGTCGACGATGACGGCCCCGGGTTCGCGCAGGGCTTCGCGCTGCCAGGGCGCCAGCAGCCGCGCAAACATGAGGCCGTCGGCGGCGCTGCGGATGCCGGACACGTAGACCGGCACACCGCCGGTGGCGGCGTCGCTGCCATACCAGTCGGCGTCCACCCACAGGTAAGGCTCGACCGCCTGGACCGCCGGGTCCATCTGCAGGCGGGCCGCCACGTCGTTGCCGATGCTGCGGCCGAAGCTCACGCTCTGGGTGCCGGGGTAGCCCACCCACAGGTCGGCCCGGGAGGTGTTCACGTAGACGGCAGCACTGCCGAAGATGCCCAGCACCAGCGCCGCCTGCACGGCCAGCAGCAGCCCCGAGAAGCCGACGGCGAAGATGGCCGGGACGAAGCGGCGCCACTCGTGCACCAGGGTCTTGCGCGCCAGCGCGATCATCGGCTTGCCTCCGCGTCGTTGGCGGCCGCCTGTGCAGCGTCCGGCGCGGGCAGGGGCGCGCCGCCCAGCGCCTTGTAGAGCGCCACGTAGGCCAGCGCCTGCGCGTCCTGCGCGGTCAGCCATTCGGCCTGGGCCTGCAGCGCGGCCCGGCGCAGGGCCAGGCCGTCGTAGGTGCTGGCCAGGCCCAGATCCTGGCGCACCTGGCCCGCCGCGGCCTGCGCCCGCAGGCCGGACCAGACCTGCTCCAGCGCCTGCGCGCGCGCCTGCTGGGCCGCGTAGGCGGCCAGCGCGCCTTCGGCCTCACCGACGCCGGTGAGCACGGCCCGGCGGTAACCCAGCAGCGCGGCGTTCAAGGCCTCCTGCTGGGCCTGCACCTGCAGCTTGCGGCGACCCCAGTCGAACAGCGGAATGTCGATCACGGGGCCGAAGGCCGGCACGTTGTCCGTGCGGGTGCGGAAGTTCTTCGTCAGGTTGTAGGCGTACAGCAGCGAACCCATGATCGCGATGCGCGGATGCAGCTCGGAGCGGGCCAGGCCGACCTCGGCCGCCGCCTTGCGCACCTGGGCCTCGGCACTGCGCACGTCCGGGCGGGTGCGCACCAGGTCGGCCGGCAGCTCGGCCAGTGCACCGGGATGCAGGGCCACGGCAGCGGTATCGGCCGGCAGCGCACTCCAGGCCGGATCGGGCGCAGACCGCCCGAGCAACACGGCCAGCGCGCGCGCGGCCTGGGCCATCGCCTCGCGCGGCAGGGCCTGCGCGGCGCGCGCCTGGTCGGCGCGCACGCGGGCCAGCGCGAGCTCGCCCTCCTGGCCGATCCGCGCCTGCTGGCGCACCTCGGCCAGTGCGATGCCGCGCGCGTCGAGCGCGGCCAGCTCCTGCTGCAGTCGCAGCTGGCGCCGCGCAGCCTGCAGGTCCAGGTAGCTGCGCACGACATCCGCGACCACCGCCACGCGCACGCCTTGCGCCTCGGATTCGGCCGCGTCTGCGTCGGCCGACGCGGCCTGGCGCGTGCTCGTGGCGGCGCCGAACAGCCCCAGTTCCCAGACCATGTCGATGCTGGCGTGGAAGTAGGTGTCGGTGGCCGAGATGTCCTGCAGCGTCTGCGCGTTGGCTGCGAAGGAAGGCCGGTACGCGACCGCCGCGCGGCTGCCCTGCAGCCGGGCTTCGCGCAGCCGCGCGACGGCGATCGCCAGGTCGAGGTTGTGCGCCAGGGCCTCGTCGACCAGCGCGTTGAGCGCCGGATCACCGAACGCCTTCCACCAGCCGCGCAGGTCCGCTGGCGCGGGGCCGGCAGGCGCGGGCTGCGTCCAGCCGGTCGGCACCTCCAGCGGCGCGGGCACGGGGTCCGGCGGCGGCGCGGCGCAGCCGGCCAACAGCGCTGCGGCCGCGGCGGCGAACGACAGGCACGAAGCAGGACGGTTCAAGGCGAGGGTCGTGTGGCGGTGGAGGACAGGCCCGCCGCGCAAGGCGCAGGCGTCGGCGCCGGCCGATTGGGCGCGCGCAAACTTGCGCCGCCATGCACGCCATGTGGAGATTGCGTGGAGACACCCGCCGCGCACAGGCGTGCGGGTCCATGGACAATGGCGCGGCCCCGCAGGCCCGCTGCCGTGCACCGGTCCGGCCCGCCGTACGTTCTACCGCCACGATGACGACCACCACCGCGCCCTTGCCCAGCCCCCTTGTCCTCGTGGTCGAGGACGAACCCAGCATTGCCAGCATCCTCACGGCCTACCTGGAGCGCGACGGCCTGCGGGCCCGCCAGACCGGCGACGGCCCCACCGCGCTGCAGCTGTTCCACCAGCTGCGGCCCGACCTCGTGCTGCTGGACATCCACCTGCCCGGTGTCGACGGCCTGGACATCCTGCGGGCCATCCGCGACGACGGGCAGACCCCGGTGATCATGGTGACGGCGCTGGCCGACGATGTGGACAAGCTGCTGGGCCTGCGCCTGGGCGCCGACGACTACGTCGTCAAGCCGTTCAGCCCGCCGGAGGTGGTCGCCCGCGTGCGCGCCGTGCTGCGCCGTGCCGTGCCGCGGCCGGCCGACAAGGAGCAGCCGCCGATCCGCGTCGGGCGCATCGAGATCGACCACCGGGCCCACGAGGCGCTGTGCCGCGAGCCGGACGGGCGGACCGTGCCGCTACCGCTCACGCTGACGGAGTTCCGTTTGCTCGCCTGCCTGGCTGCACAGCCGCGGCGCTGCTTCTCGCGCAGCCACCTGATCGAGCACTGCCTGCCGGAAAGCGACGCGCTGGACCGGGTGATCGATTCCCACCTGTCCAAGCTGCGGCGCAAGCTGCAACAGGCCGGCCAGGGCGAGCTGATCGAGACCGTGCGGGGCATCGGCTACCGGTTCCTGCCAGGCGACGCCGCCGTACCGTGAAGCGCCGCCCTCAGGACACGGCCCCCATGTTCGATCGCATCTGGATCCGCTTTGGCCTGTATATCGCGGCGACGGTGCTGGTCACCATGGCGCTGCTCACGGTGAGCGTGATCGCCTTCAACGAGCTGCAGTACCGCGGCTTCTACCGGGAGCTGCCGGCCGCGGTGCAGACCGAGATCGACGCGCTCGCCGCCCAGGGCCTGCAAGACAGCCCGCGCGCACGCGCCATCTACGGCGAGTACTGGCAGGGCGACCTGCTGTTCGGCGAGAAGGTCTCGCTGCTGGTGGGTCTGGTCGTTTGCCTGCCGTTCGGGTTGGCGGTGGGCTTCTTCGTGTCGCGCACTCTCACCAAGCCGCTCGGTTCCATGGCCGCAGCGGCCACGCGGGTCGCGGCGGGCGATCTCTCCGTGCGCGCGCAGGCCGGCAGCGACAAAGGCGAGATGGCCGAGATGGTGGGCCACTTCAACCAGATGATCGAGGCGCTGGACCGCTCCGCACGCGAACGCCGCGTGACCGCGGCCTCGATCTCCCACGAACTGCGCACACCGCTGACGGTGCTGCGGGCGCGGCTGCATGGCATCTGCGACGGCGTGATCGCCGCCGACGCGGCCGAATCGCGGCTGCTGCTGCACCAGGTCGAGCACCTGGGCCGGCTGGTCGACGATCTGCATACGCTGTCGCTCGCCGAGGCGGGCCGGCTGTCGCTGCAACTGCAGGAGCAGGATCTGGCTGCGCTGGTCCAGGAGACCCTGTCGGGCCACGCAGAACGCATCCGCCAGCACGGCATGGTGCTGGCGCTGTCGCTGCCGGACTCGCGGGGCGCCGCGACCGTGGTGGTGGACACCGTGCGCATGCGCCAGATCCTCGTCAACCTCGTGGAAAACGTGCTGCGCCACGCGCAGGCGGGTGGCTGGATCGGCGTGGAGGTGGCCCGGGTGGCCGACCAGGTGCGCTTGTCCGTCAGCGACAAGGGCCCGGGCCTGCCCGAAGCGCAACGCGCCCACCCGTTCCAGCGCTTTCCGCATGCGCCCGGCAAGGTGGGAGAAGGGACGGGCCTGGGCCTGTCCATCGTCCAAGCGCTGGCGACCCGCCAGGGCGCCACCGTCGCGGTGCAAGAGCGCTCCGGCGGTACAGGGCTGTGCTTCACGGTCACGCTGCCGGCGGCGGCTGGTGCAGGGACCGACGGCTGAGGGCAACGCACCCGGCGCAACAGCTGCCGGGCGCAGTTTTTCAGGCTCCCCCCTTGAACGGCGCCGAATCGCGCTTATGATTAGCACTCGCTGGGGATGAGTGCTAACGACGCACCCACCCCACGTTTCATCCGGGCCTGCAGCCCCTGGCTGCCCCACAACGCAACGCAACCTTCTCAGGAGATGCAATTGAAACTTCGTCCTTTGGCCGATCGCGTGATCGTCAAGCGCATTGACAGCGAAACCAAGACTGCCTCGGGCATCGTGATCCCCGACGCCGCCGCCGAGAAGCCCGACCAGGGTGAAGTGCTGGCCGTGGGCCCGGGCAAGCTGGACGACAACGGCAAGCGCATCGAACTGTCGATCCGCGTGGGCGACCGCGTGCTGTTCGGCAAGTACTCGGGCCAGACCGTCAAGGTCGACGGCGACGAACTGCTGGTGATGAAGGAAGACGACCTGTTCGCGGTCGTCGAGAAGTAAGCACTTCGCTTCCCCTCCATCCCCTTCCTGTATTGATTCGGAGAAATTCACATGGCAGCTAAAGACGTAGTTTTCGGCGGCGAAGCACGCGCCCGCATGGTCGAGGGCGTGAACATCCTGGCCAACGCGGTCAAGGTCACCCTGGGCCCCAAGGGTCGTAACGTGGTGCTCGAGCGCTCGTTCGGCGCCCCCACCGTGACCAAGGACGGCGTGTCCGTGGCCAAGGAAGTCGAACTGAAGGACAAGCTCCAGAACATGGGCGCCCAGATGGTCAAGGAAGTCGCTTCCAAGACCTCTGACAACGCTGGCGACGGCACCACCACCGCCACCGTGCTGGCCCAGGCCATCGTGCGCGAAGGCATGAAGTACGTGGCCGCCGGCATGAACCCGATGGACCTCAAGCGCGGCATCGACAAGGCTGTGCAAGCCCTGGTCGCCCAGCTGAAGGCCGCCTCCAAGGCCACCACGACCTCCAAGGAAATCGCACAAGTCGGCTCGATCTCGGCCAACAGCGACGAGTCCATCGGCAAGATCATCGCTGACGCGATGGACAAGGTCGGCAAGGAAGGCGTCATCACCGTCGAAGACGGCAAGTCGCTGGACAACGAGCTGGAAGTCGTCGAAGGCATGCAGTTCGACCGCGGCTACCTGTCGCCCTACTTCATCAACAACCCCGAAAAGCAGGCCGCCCTGCTGGACAACCCGTTCGTGCTGCTGTTCGACAAGAAGATCAGCAACATCCGCGAACTGCTGCCCACGCTGGAAGCCGTCGCCAAGGCCGGTCGTCCGCTGCTGATCATTGCCGAAGAAGTCGAGGGCGAAGCCCTGGCGACCCTGGTCGTGAACACGATCCGCGGCATCCTGAAGGTCGTGGCCGTCAAGGCACCTGGCTTCGGCGACCGCCGCAAGGCCATGCTGGAAGACATCGCCATCCTGACGGGCGGCAAGGTCATCGCTGAAGAAGTCGGCCTGACGCTGGAGAAGGTCACGCTGGCCGACCTGGGCCAAGCCAAGCGCATCGAAGTGGGCAAGGAAAACACCACCATCATCGATGGCGCCGGTGCCGCTGCCGACATCGAAGCCCGCGTCAAGCAAGTGCGCGTGCAGATCGAGGAAGCCACCAGCGACTACGACCGAGAGAAGCTGCAAGAGCGCGTGGCCAAGCTGGCCGGCGGTGTTGCCGTGATCAAGGTCGGCGCTGCCACCGAAGTCGAAATGAAGGAAAAGAAGGCCCGTGTCGAAGACGCGCTGCACGCCACCCGTGCTGCCGTGGAAGAAGGCATCGTGGCCGGTGGCGGCGTCGCCCTGCTGCGCGCCAAGCAAGCCGCTGGCGAGATCAAGGGCGACAACGCCGACCAGGACGCCGGCATCAAGCTGGTGCTCAAGGCCATCGAAGCGCCGCTGCGCGAGATCGTCTACAACGCCGGTGGCGAAGCCTCCGTCGTCGTGAACGCTGTGCTGGGTGGCAAGGGCAACTACGGCTTCAACGCCGCCAACGACACCTATGGCGACATGATCGAAATGGGCATCCTGGACCCGACCAAGGTGACCCGCACGGCCCTGCAGAACGCCGCTTCTGTGGCCTCGCTGATGCTGACGACCGAGGCGATGATCGCCGAGGCTCCGAAGGAAGACGCACCTGCTCCGGCCATGCCCGGCGGCATGGGCGGCATGGGCGACATGGGCATGTGATGTGCCGGGTGCGGCCACCGGCCGCACCGCCCTCAGAAAAAAGCCCCGCGGCGCAAGCCGCGGGGCTTTTTCTTTGTCTTCTCCGCCTCCGCGTCAACCGGCGGGGGTGTCGCGCTGCTCCACGCGCGCCTGCGCCTGGCTCACACGGGCCAATGCCTCCTCGAAGCTCGTGAACCAGGCCTGCTGCACGGCTGGCGAACAGTGCGGGATCCAGGTGCGCAGCGTGTCCTCGATGGCGCTGCGCATGAACCGGCCGGCCTGCTCTGCCGTGACCGTGGCCGGCAGCGGCGCCGAGGCGCAACCCATGCCCTGCAGCAACTCGCCCACCGTGCCCTGCGCCGGCCCGGGCCGCGACGGCGTGCCCAGGCCCGAGGTGACGAAGCCGGCCGCGGAATCGTCGAAAGGGGGCAGGTCCGGCCATGGCGGCACGCGCCGCGGCAACGGCTCGCCGGTCATGTCGTCGAACAGCGCCTCTTCCGCGTCGTCCAGCGGCAGTTCATGCTCGCCCGCGTCGGACACGAGCAGCGAGAAGCGGCCGATGCGCAGCACGTCGCCGGCCGCCAGCCCGGCCTCTTCGGCCGTGGCCAGCAGGCCACCGTTGTGGATGATGGTGTTCAGGCCCATGTTGACGAGCACGAAGCCGCTCGGACGCCAGTCGACCCGCGCGTGCAGGCGCGACACCGAACGCTCGGCGTCGCTCAGCACCAGGTCGTTCTGGCTGGCCCGGCCCAGCGTGCCGCCCTGCGGCCCGAAGACCACGCCGGGATCGGCGGAGCCCTCGATGCTGATGCGCAATGCCGGCATGGCCTGTCTCAGCCGCGCAGGCGCCGCAGCAGTCCGGCGGTCGATGCGTCCAGCCCTTCGGCGTCGCCGCTCGCCAGGCGGGGCTCGATGTCCTTGGCCAGCACCTTGCCAAGTTCCACGCCCCATTGGTCGAAGCTGTTGATGCCCCAGACCGAGCCGCTCGTGAACACCCGGTGCTCCTGCAGCGCGACCAGCGCACCCAGGCTGCGCGGTGTCAGACGCTGCAGCAGCAGGAAGGTGCTGGGCCGATTGCCCGGGAAGTCGCGGTGGCCGCCGGCGTCCGGCTTGCCTTGCATCAGCGCCTGGGCCTGGGCCAGCGCATTGGCCAGCAGCGCGGCCTGGTGGCCCGGCAGGCGGTGGGCGGCCTCGCGCACGGCGACGAACTCGACCGGCACCACGTCCGTGCCCTGGTGCAGCATCTGGAAGTAGGCATGCTGGCCATTGGTGCCGGGCTCGCCCCACAGCACCGGCGAAGTGCCGTAGGGCAAGGCTCCGCCGTGGCGGTCCACGCGCTTGCCGTTGCTTTCCATCTCCAGCTGCTGCAGGTAGGCCGGCAGCCGCGCGAGCGCGCTGTGGTAGGGCGCGATGCTGCGGCTCGTGAAGTGCAGGAAGTTGCGGTACCAGACATCGAGCAAGCCCAGCCGCATGGGCAGGTTGCTGCGCAGCGGCGCCTCGCGGAAATGGGTGTCCATGGCGTGGGCACCGGCCAGCAGCTCGCGGAAGCGTTCGGCGCCGATGGCGATCGCGATCGGCAGGCCGATGGCCGACCACAGCGAATAGCGACCGCCCACCCAGTCCCAAAAGCCAAAGATGTTGGCGATGCCGAAGGCACGCGCCCCCTCCACGTTGCTCGACAGCGCGGCGAAGTGGCGTGCCACGTCGGTGCCGCCCTCGCGCTGGAACCACGCCAGTGCCGAACGGGCATTGGCCATGGTCTCGGCCGTGGTGAAGGTCTTGGAGGCGACGAGGAACAGGCTGCTTTCGGGCTTGAGGCGACGCAGCACGGCGTCGAGTTCGTGGCCGTCCACGTTGCTGACGAAGTGCAGGCGCCGCCCCGGCGCGGCATAGGCGTCCAGCGCGCGCACGACCATCTGCGGGCCGAGGTCGGAGCCGCCGATGCCGATGTTGACGATGTCGGTGATGCGCGCGTCGGCGCGCACCTGCTCGGCATAGCCCAGCATGGCGTCCAGCGTCTGGTGCACCTCGGCCAGCGCCGCACCGAGGGCGGGCGTGGCCTGCGGCGCATCCGCCGGCGCGCGCAGCAGCGTGTGCAGCACGGCGCGCTGCTCGGTGTTGTTGATGGTTTCGCCGGCGAACATGGCGTCACGGTGCGCCAGCACCCCGGCTTGCTCGGCCAGGTCGAAGAGTGTGTCTTCGATGCCGGCATCGATCCAGTTCTTGGACAGGTCGGCGAACAATTCCGGCGCTTCCTGGCTGAAGCGCTGCACGCGACCGGCATCGCCTGCCAGCGCAGCCCGCACGTCATAGCCGGTCTTGAGCGCCTGGCTCAGCGCGCGCAGCTGGCCCCAGGCGGGGAGTTGGTCGCAACGGGGTCGGTCGGCCCAGTCCATCTCAAGCCGCCTGCATGAGCTTTTCAAGCTTGACAGCATCCACCGCGAACGCGCGGATGCCCTCGGCCAGCTTCTCGGTGGCCATGGCGTCCTTGTTCAGCGCGTAGCGGAAGCCGGCTTCGTCGTACTGCACGGGCGCGAGGTCCAGCTTGCGCGCAGCGTCGGCGTCGAGTGCGCGCGTGAGCGGCGCGTCGCTGGCCGCCAGCTTGGCCAGCAGGTCCGGGCTGATGGTCAGCAGGTCGCAGCCAGCCAGCGCCGTGATCTGGCCCGTGTTGCGAAAGCTTGCGCCCATCACCTCGGTGGCGATGCCGAAGCGCTTGTAGTACTCGTAGATCTGGCGCACCGAGCGCACGCCCGGATCGTTGGCACCGCTGTTGGCGGCCTCGTCCCAGGCGCTGCCCGCGGACTTCTTGTACCAGTCGTAGATGCGGCCCACGAAGGGCGAGATCAGTTGCACCTTGGCCGCGCCGCAGGCCACGGCCTGGCAGAACGAGAACAGCAGCGTGAGATTGGTGCGGATGCCCTTCTTCTCGAGTTCGGCCGCCGCCTGGATGCCCTCCCAGGTGGACGCCACCTTGATCAGCACACGCTCCCTGGCAACGCCCTCGGCCTGGTACAGCGCGATCAGGCGCTCGCCGCGGGCCACGGTGGCGGCGGCATCGAAGCTCAGGCGTGCATCGACCTCGGTGGAGACACGGCCCGGAATGATGGCCAGGATCTCGCTGCCGAAGCGCACGAGCAGCCGGTCCATGACCTCGTCCAGCGGCTTGCCGCGAAAGCGACCCACGGTGTCCTTGAGCAGCGGCGCATAGTCCGGCTGCTGCACGGCCTTGAGGATCAACGAGGGGTTGGTCGTCGCGTCGGTGGGCTTGTAGGCATCGAGCTGCTTGAAATCACCGGTGTCGGCAACGACGGTCGTCAGTGCCTTCAGGGCATCGAGTTGGTTCATGGCGGATGGCAAGGCTATTGCAAGGGTGGCAAGGTGGTCGGAAGGATACGGCAAGCACGAGCGGGGCCAGGTCAGAGGAGGCCGCATTGCGCAGCGACCGCAGTATGCCCGAGCATGAAACTAAGTTACAGTCTCAACCACCTTTTCATGTAACAACCATGAGCTTCGACCTTGTACTGTTCGGCGGCACCGGCGATCTGGCCTGGCGCAAGCTGATGCCCGCGCTGTTCCAGTCGTTCCGCCACGGCACCCTGCCGGCCCAGGGCCGCATCATCGGCGTGGCCCGCGACGACCTCAGCGACGACGACTACCGTGCGCTGATCCGTGCGCGCTTCGACGCCGTGGAGGGCGACAAGCGGCCCAACGACGAGGAGTTCAAGCGCTTCGCCGAGCTGCTGCACTACCAGCGTGTGGACCTGTCCAAGCCGCAGGACTTCGCAGCGCTGGCCGAGCGGCTGAAGACACGCGATGCGGATTCGCTCGTGATGTACGTGGCCACGGCGCCGGCCCTCTTCACGCAGGTGGTCGAACAGATCGCCGCGGCCGAGCTCAACGGACCGAAGACCCGCGTGGTGCTGGAAAAGCCGCTGGGCCACGACCTGGCGTCGAACCGCGCGATCAACCAGGCCGTGGGCCGCGTGCTCAAGGAGAACCAGATCTTCCGCATCGACCACTACCTGGGCAAGCCTTCGGTGCAGAACCTGTTCGCGATGCGCTTCGGCAATGCGCTGTTCGAACCGGTCTGGCGGCGCGAGTACATCGCCAACATCCAGATCACGATCGCCGAGGACCTGGGCGTGGAAAAGCGCGGCGCCTTCTACGACCAGACCGGCGCACTGCGCGACATGGTGCAGAACCATGCGCTGCAGCTGGTCTGTGCGATCGCCATGGAGCCGCCCATCAACGCCCATGCCGACGCCATCCGCGACGAGAAGCTCAAGGTGCTGCGCTCGCTCAAGCGCTGGAACCCCGAGACGCTGGGCCTGCACACCGTGCGCGGCCAGTACACCGCGGGCACGGCCTATGGTGAGCGCGTCGCAGGCTACCTGGACGAGCCGGGCGTGGACCCGGAGAGCCGCACCGAGACCTTCGTCGCGCTGCGCACCGAGATCGAGAACTGGCGCTGGGCCGGTGTGCCCTTCTACATCCGCACGGGCAAGCGGCTGTCCTCGCGCGATGCACGCATCGAGGTGAACTTCAAGCCCACGCCGCATGCCATCTACGACACGCCGCAAGGCAGCTTCAACCGCCTGGTCATCAACCTGCAGCCCAGGGACGGCCTGGAGCTGCACCTGATGGCCCAAGGCCAGGGCAGCCGCAAGCGCGGCGGCAGCGCCGAGCAGCTGGCGCCGGTCCAGGCCGACCTGGACTTCGACAAGCGCTTCGGCACCGAACGCGTGGGCGCCTACGAGCGGCTGCTGCTCGACGTGCTGGACGGCCGGCTCAACCTGTTCGTGCGCAGCGACGAGCAGGAAGCCGCCTGGCGCTGGGTCGAGCCCATCCTGGAGTACTGGAAGAACGACAGCCGCCCGCCCCGCAGCTACGCGGCGGGAACCTGGGGCCCGAGCGCCTCCAGCGCCATGATCGCGCGCGACGGCTTCTACTGGAGCGAAGAGGCCTGACTTCCATGCTCGAGCGCATCCGCGCCTGCCTGCCCTCGCTGGCGCCTGCCGAGCAGCGGGTCGCCAAGCTGGTGCTGAACGACCCCCGCGCCTTCGCCTCGCTGCCGGTCGGCGAGCTGGCCGAAATGGCCCATGTCAGCAAACCCACCGTGGTCCGCTTCTGCCGCAGCGTGGGCTACGACGGCCTGGTCGACTTCAAGCTCAAGCTGGCCGGCAGCGTGAGCGAGGGCGTGCCGTTCATCCACCGGTCGGTGGACATGGACGACAAGACCGGCGACGTGCTGGTCAAGGTCATCGACAACACGGTGGCGGCCTTCCTCAAGTACCGCAACGACGCCGGGGTCGGCGCCATCGAGAAGGCCGCGGCCGCGCTGGCCGCCACGCACGCCACGGGGCGGCGTGTGGAGTTCTACGGCGTGGGCAATTCGGGCATCGTGGCCCAGGACGCGCAGCACAAGTTCTTTCGGCTGGGCGTCAACGCCATCAGCTACAGCGACGGCCACATGCAGGTGATGGCGGCCTCCATGCTGCGCGCGGGCGATTGCGTGCTGGTCATCTCCAACTCCGGCCGCACGCGCGATCTCATGGACGCCTGCGACATCGCACGGCGCAAGGGTGCCACCACAATCGTGCTGACGGCGAGCGGATCGCCGCTGGCCGCCGCCGGCCACATCCATCTGGCGGCCGACCATCCCGAAGGCTACGACCGCTACAGCCCCATGGTGTCGCGTTTGCTGCACCTGATGGTGATCGACATCCTCGCCACCTGCGTGGCGCTGCGCATCGGCGGGGCGCGCCTGCAGCCGCTGCTGCAGGACATCAAGGACAACCTGCGCAGCAAGCGCTATACCTAGGAGCGTGGGCGGCAGAAATCCGGCCCCGGCCCGAAGGGTGCGGCCTGCAAGGGGGGCGCATGCGTCGTTGCCGTCCTCGCGCAGGCGGCCAGCCTGTGCTTCGTCCGGCGCCTAGCCTGCGCCCCCTTGCAGGCCGCACGCGGGGCCGGGTTTCTGCCGCCCACGCTCCTGGCGCTCAGATCCGGCCTTCCTCGACCGCGTGGCAGGCCACCGTCACGCCGCCGATCTTCTGCATCAGCGGGCGCTCGGCCTTGCAGCGGGCGTTGGCATGCGGGCAGCGCGGATGGAAGCTGCAGCCGCTCGGCGGGTTGAGCGGGTTGGGGACCTCACCCTGCACCGGCGTGCGCGCACGGCCCGTGTCGTGCATCTTGGGAATGGCGTCGAGCAGCATGCGCGTGTAGGGGTGGCGCGGCTCGGCGAACAAGGTCTGCTTGTCGGCCAGCTCCACCAGGCGCCCCAGATACATCACGCCGACCTCATCGCTCACATGCCGCACCACCGCGAGGTTGTGCGAGATGAACAGGTAGGTCAGCCCGCGGTCGCGCTGCAGCGTCTTCATGATGTTGAGCACCTGGGCCTGCACGCTCACGTCCAGCGCCGAGGTCGGCTCGTCGCAGACCAGAAAGTCGGGCTGCGTGGCCAGCGCGCGCGCGATCGAGATGCGCTGGCGCTGGCCGCCGGAGAACTGGTGCGGGTATTTGGCCATGTCCAGCGGCGACAGGCCGACGGATTGCAGCAGCTCGCCCACGCGCGCGCGGCGCGCCGCCTTGTCCTTGATGAGGCCATGCTCGAGCAGCGGCTCGGCGATGATGTCTTCGACCACCCAGCGCGGGTTCAGACTCGCGTAGGGGTCCTGGAAGATCATCTGGATGCGCCGGCGCAGCGCCGCGCCTTCGCTGCCGGCGCGCCCTTCGGACGCCTTGAACGCGGCATGCGCGTCCTGCCCGTCGAAGGTGAGCCCACCGCGCGTGGGCGCATACAGGCCCACCAGCAGGCGCGCCACCGTGCTCTTGCCGCAACCGGACTCGCCCACCAGTGCGAGCGTCTTGCCCTTCTCGATCGAAAAGCTCACGCCGTCGACGGCATGCAGCAAGGCCTTGGGCTTGCGCTCGATCACGCGGTTGAGCCAGGGCGGCGAGACGTCGAAGACCTTGGCCAGGTCGTGCGCCTGCACCAGCGCGCTCATCGCGCACCTCCGGCATGCAGCCAGCAGGCCGCCCGGCTGGCGCCCGCGTCCATGAGTTCGGGCCGTTCGACCTTGCAGCGGTCGAACACCCGCGGGCAGCGCGGATTGAAGGCACAGCCGGTGGGAATGGCGTTCAAACGCGGCATGGCGCCATCGATCTGGTTGAGCATCTCGCGGTCGACGGTGATGTCGGGAATGGCGGCCATGAGCCCCTCGGAGTACGGGTGGGCCGGATGGTTGATGACTTCGTGCACTGGGCCGATCTCGGCAATGCGGCCGGCGTACATCACGGCCACGCGGTCGCAGGTCTCGGCGATCACGCCCATGTCGTGCGTGATCAGCATCACGGCCGCGCCATGCTGCTGGCACACGCGCTTGAGCAGCGTGATGATCTGCGCCTGGATCGACACGTCCAGCGCCGTGGTGGGTTCGTCGGCCACGATCAGCTTGGGCTCGGCTGCCAGCGCCAGCGCGATCACCACGCGCTGGCGCATGCCGCCCGAGAACTGGTGCGGGTAGTGGTCGATGCGCTGCTCGGCCGCCGGGATGCCGGTGTCCTGCAGCAGGCCGATGGCGCGCTGGCGCGCCTCGGCCGCGGTGACGGGCAGATGCGCCTGGATGGTCTCGACGAGCTGGCGGCCGACCGAATACAGCGGGTTCAGCGAGGTCAGTGGGTCCTGAAAGATGGCGCCGATGCGGCGGCCGCGGATGCGGCGCATGGCCTCATGGTCGAGGTTGTCGATGCGCTGGCCTTCCAGCAGGATCTGACCGCCGGCCACGCGGCCGGGCGGCTCGAGCAGGCCGATGATGGACGCGCCGGTCAGCGACTTGCCGGCGCCGGACTCACCCACCACGCCCAGGATCTCGCCGGGCGCGATGGAAAAGGAAATGTCGTCCAGCGCGCGCAGCGTGCCGCGCCGGCCGGGAAACTCGACGACAAGGTTTTTGACTTCTAGCAGGGACATGCGGCTGGCTTGTAGCTGGCGTGTTGCGGGCGATGGGCGCAGGGTCAGCGCAGGCGGGGATTGAGCGCATCGCGCAGCCAATCGCCGAGCAGGTTCACACTGAGCGCGATGACGATCAGCATCAGCCCCGGGAACACGGTGATCCACCATTCGCCCGAGAACAGGTAGTCGTTGCCCACGCGGATCAGCGTGCCCAGAGAGGGCGAGGTCGGCGGCGCGCCCACACCCAGGAAGGACAGCGTGGCCTCGGTGATGATGGCCGTGGCCACCTGGATCGTCGCCAGCACCATGACCGGGCCCGTCACATTGGGCAGCACATGCCGGCGCATGATGCGCATGGGCGAGACGCCTGTCACGCGCGCGGCCTGCACGTATTCCTTGTTGCGCTCCACCAGCGTGGAGCCGCGCACCGTGCGCGCGTACTGCACCCAGCCGGTCAACGAGATCGAGAGGATCAGCACGCCGAAGGCCAGCCCTTCATGCGCATTGGGAAACAGTGCGCGGCCAACGCCGGCGATCAGCAAGGCCACGAGAATGGCCGGGAACGACAGCATCACGTCGCACAGGCGCATCAGCGCGGCATCGATCCAGCCGCCCTTGAAGCCGGCCAAGAGGCCCAGGCTCACGCCCACCAGCAGCGACAGCAGCACAGACGCCAGCCCCACGACCAGCGAGATGCGCGCGCCGTACATGAGGGCCGAGAGGATGTCGCGGCCCTGGTCGTCCGTGCCCAGCAGGTACTTGGACGAGCCCTCGGCTTGCCAGGCCGGAGGCAACCGCGCATCTCCGAGCTCCAGCGTGGCCAGGTCGAACGGGTTGTGCGGCGCGACCCAGGGGGCGAAGAACGCACAGAAGATGCAGACCAGGGCCACCGCGCCCGCCACGATCGCCGTGGGCGAGGTGCGGAAGCTGTGGCCGACGTCGCTGTCCCAGGCGCGCTGAAACCAGCTGCCCTGCGTTGCAGCCTGCATCACTTGCCGACCTGGATGAACTTCCAGGGCATGAAGTTGTCCGGCAGCTGCACCACCGTGACGCCCTTGCGCACGGCCCAGTTCAGGGTCTGCTGGTGCAGCGGGATGTGGCCGATGTCGTCCTGGTGCAGCTTCATGGCCTCATGGATCATGGCCATGCGCTTGGTGTCGTCGATCTCCGAGGCAATCTGGTCGGTCAGCGTGTCCAGCTTGGGATTGCTGTAGGCGCCCAGGTTGAACTGGCCGCGCCCGCCCTCGCCCGGCGTGCCCATGACGGGGAACAGCACGTTGTGCACGTCCACGGTGCTGGCCGTCCAGCCGAGCATGTAGAAGCTGGTGTCGCGGCGCAGGATCTTGGGGAAGTAGCTGGCCTTGGTCTCGGCCTCCAGGTTGATCTTGACGCCGATGCGCGCCAGGTTGGCCGCCACCGCCTGGCAGATGTCGCTGTCGTTCACGTAGCGGTCGTTCGGGCAGTTCATCTTGACCTCGAAGCCGTTCGGGTAGCCGGCCTCGGCCAGCAGTTTCTTGGCGGCCTCGGTGTCGTAGGGCAGGCGCTTGTCCAGGTCCTTGGCGTAGCCCCGCACCTGCGGCGGGATCATGAGCGCGACCGGGATGGCCGAGTTGCGCATCACACGCGTGCGGATCGCCTCGATGTCGATGGCCTGGTAGAAGGCCTGGCGCACGCGCTTGTCCTTGAATGGGTTCTTGCCCTTGATGTTGGAGAACAGCAGTTCGTCGCGCTTCTGGTCCATGCCCAGGAAGATCACGCGCAGTTCGGGACCCTGCAGCACGTTGGCCTTGCCGTCGCGCTTGATGCGCTCGACGTCCTGCACGGGCACGGGCTCCATCACGTCGACCTCGCCCGACAGCAGCGCCGCCACGCGCGTGGCGTCGTTGCCCACCACGTTGAAGACCACCTCGTCGACATTGCTGGCAATCGGGCCCCAGTAGTTGGGGCTGCGCGTGAACACCGAGCGCACGTTGGGCTGGCGTTCGCGCGCGCGGAACGGGCCCGTGCCATTGGTGCGGAACGAAGCCGCGTTCTCGATGCCCTTGCGCCGGTCCACCGGGCGCGTGGCCTGGTTGGCCTCGCACCACTTCTTGCTCATGATGTACCAGTTGGTGATGAGGTCGGGCAGGATCGGGAACGGCATCGTCGTCACGATGTCGATCGTGTGGTCGTCGATCTTGTTGATCTGCTTGATCTGGCCCACGTAGCTTTTGACGTCCGAGCCCTCGCCGCGTGCGCGGTCGTAGCTGAAGATCACGTCGTCGGCCGTGAACGGCGTGCCGTCGTGGAACTGGACGTTCTTGCGCAGGTTGAAGCGCCAGACCGTGGGCGCCGTCTGCTTCCAGTCGGTGGCCAGCGCGGCGGTCAGCTTGAAGTCGGCGCCGCGCGTCACAAGTGGTTCGTAGACGTTGCCCGTGACGGTGAGTTGCAGCGATTCCTGCAGCGAGTGGGGGTCGAGCGAAGTGGCATCGCCCTGGTTGGCGATGCGCAGCGTGACGGCCTGGGCCGAGAGGCACGCAGCCAGCAGCAGGGACGCAGTCAAGGCAGCGAGGCGGGGCTTGGTGTGCATGGCGTAGGCTCCGGTGAAGGACTCAGGTGGGGTGGGATGCGGCGAGCGGCATGCCCTGCTCGATGAGGCCGGCATGCAGCGCCGCGCCCAGGGGCAGGATGTCGTCGTTGAAGTCGTAGCGGCTATTGTGCAGGTGGCAGCCGTCGGGCGCGCCCTGGCCGATGCGCAGGTAGGCGCCGGGCTTGGCCTGCAGCATGAAGGAGAAATCTTCTGCACCCATGCTGGGCTCCATGTCGCGCACCAGCCGTTCAGCGCCGACCAGGCGCTCGGCCACGTCGCCGGCGAACAGGGCCTGTTCGCGGTGGTTGATGGTGGCCGGGTAGATGCGCTCGAAACGCACCTCGGCCTGGGCGCCGAAGCCCTGGGCCACCGCGGTGCACAGCTCGGCCAGGCGCCGCTCCACAAGCGCCTGCACGCCCGCATCGAAGGTGCGCACGGTGCCGACCAGCGTGGCCTCGCCGGGCACCACGCTCATGGCGCCAAGGTCGCCCGCGTGCATGGCGCACAGGCTCAGCACCGCGGCGTCGATGGGCCGGGTGTTGCGCGACACGATGCTCTGCGCGGCCGTGATGATGTGCGCGGCGACCAGCACCGGGTCCACGGTCTGGTAGGGGTGGGCGCCATGACCACCCTTGCCGACCACGCGGATCGTCACGCGGTCGGCCGCGGCCATCATCGCGCCGCTGTTCAGCCCGACGGTGCCGGGCGCCATGGCCGGCCAGTTGTGCATGGCGAACACGGCCTGCACGGGGAAACGGTCGAAAAGCCCGTCCTCGACCATCGCCCGCGCGCCGGCGAAGCCTTCCTCGCCCGGCTGGAAGATCAGCACCGCCGTGCCGTCGAAGTGGCGTGTCTCGGCCAGGTAGCGCGCGGCGCCGACCAGCATGGCGGTGTGGCCGTCGTGGCCGCAGCCGTGCATGAGGCCGCTGCGCGCGGAGCGCCAGTCGCGCTCGCCCTGCTCGGCCATGGGCAGCGCGTCCATGTCGGCCCGCAGGCCCAGCATGCGGCCGCTGGCCATGCTGCGCCCGCGGATCACGCCGACCACGCCGGTCTTGGCAATGCCGGTGTGGACCTCGTCCACACCGCACAGCCGCAGCGCGTCGGCCACGCGGGCCGCGGTGTAGTACTCCTCGAAGCCCAGCTCCGGGTGGGCGTGCAGGTCGCGCCGCAGCGCCGTGAGCTCGGGATGGAACTGCGCGATGTGGGCGAATGCGCGCCCGCCTGCGCGCAACACGGGGGCCAGCATCAATGTCCTCCCGACTTGCCGAGGCGCAGCCGCGGATCGACCGCGAAGTACAGCAGGTCCACGATCAGGTTGATGGTCACGAAGATCAGCGCGATCAGGCACAGATAGGCCGCCATGACCGGGATGTCGGCGAAGGTCACGGCCTGGATGAACAGCAGTCCCATGCCGGGCCACTGGAACACCGTCTCGGTGATGATGGAGAACGCGATCAGCGTGCCCAGTTGCAGGCCGGTGATGGTGATCACGGGCACCAGCGTGTTCTTGAGCGCATGGCCGAAGTGGATGGCACGGTCCGACAGGCCCCGCGCACGCGCGAACTTGATGTAGTCGGTGCGCAGCACCTCCAGCATCTCGGCACGCACCAGCCGCATGATCAGCGTGAGCTGGAAGATCGCCAGCGTGATGGCCGGCAGCATGATGTGGTGCCAGCCCTTGGGCGTGAGCAGGCCCGTCGTCCACCAGCCCAGCTGCACCGTCTCGCCACGCCCGAAGCTCGGGAACCAGCCCAGCCAGACCGCGAACACCAGGATCAGCAGGATGCCGATCAGGAAGGTCGGCAGGGACACGCCCAGCAGCGACAGCGTCATGAGCACCTGGCTCATGAAGGTGCCGCGGCGCAGCGCGGCGTAGACGCCGGCCGGCACGCCGACCAGCAGCGCGATCAGCGCAGCGACGAGCGCCAGCTCCAGTGTGGCCGGGAAGCGCTCGGCGATGAGCCGCGACACTTTGGCCCCCTGGCGCAGCGACAGGCCGAACTCGCCCTGCGCCGCGTTGTAGAGGAAGTGCCAGAACTGCACGATGAACGGACGGTCCAGGCCCAGGGCTTCGCGCAGCTCGCGGATCTGCTCGGGCGTGGCGTCCTGCCCGAGCAGGAACACGACGGGGTCGCCGACGTACTGGAACAGCAGGAAGGCGATGAAGGCCACGGCCACCATCACCACCACGGCCTGCAACAGCCGGCGCAGGATGAATGCAAACATCGGATGAGGCTCCTGGGGCCAGCGGCGTGCGTCGCGCGCCGCTGGCCCGCGGGGGTCAGTTGACCTTGATCAGGCGCCAGTCGAGACGGTTGTCGGCACGGTGCACGACTTCGATGTTCTTCTTCATGGCCCAGGGGATGACCTGGTTGTACAGCGGCAGGTGCGAGACGTCTTCGTGCGAGAGGATCAGCGCCTTCTCGATGAGTTCGTTGCGGTTCTTGAGGTCGGTCTCGACCTTGATGCGCTCGACCAGCGCATCCATCTGCGGGTTGGAGTAGCGGCCCACGTTGTAGTTGCCGTCGCCGCCTGCGCCGACCGAGCGCACCAGCGATTGCAGGCTGTACAGCGCGTCGAAGGTCGGCACGCCCCAGCCCAGCATGTAGATGCTGGCCTCATAGCGCTGAATCATTGGGAAGTAGGTGACCAAGGGCAGCGTGCGCAGCTTGGCCTTCACGCCCACGCGCGCCCACATGGCCGTGATGGCCTGGCAGACTGCCTCGTCGTTGATGTAGCGGTTGTTGGGGCAGGCGAAGTCGACCTCGAAGCCCTGCGGGTAGCCGGCGTCGGCCAGCAGCTTTTGCGCGGCCTTGGCATCGTAGGGCCAGCGCACGTCGGCCTTTTTGGTCCAGCCATTGACCTGCGGCGACACCAGCGTGCCGGTGCTCTCGCCCAGGCCGCGCAGCGTCACGCGCTGGATCGCGCTGATGTCGATGGCCTGGTACAGCGCCTTGCGCACGCGCACATCCTTGAGCGGGTTCTTGCCCTTGACGCTGGAGCCCACGAGTTCGTCGCGGAACTGGTCCATGCCGAGGAACAGGGTGCGGTTCTCCACGCCGTCCATGACCTTCATGTCGGGGTTGCTGCGCAGCCGGCCCAGGTCCTGCGGGCTCGGGTCGAGCACGAAATCGGTCTCGCCCGAGAGCAACGCCGCGAGCCGCGTGGCCTGGGCCTTGATCGGCGTGTAGACGATCTCGGTCACGTTGCTGGCGTTCTTGCCCCAGTAATGCGGATTGGCCACGAGCACCATGCGCTGGTCGGGCTGCCACTCCTTGAGCATGTAGGGGCCGGTGCCCATGGCGTTGCGGTGCGCGAAGGTCTCGTCCTGGGTCTTAATGTCCTTGGGCTCGACCGACTTGTTCTTCTCGGCCCAGGCTTTGCTCATGATGCGCAGCTCGGTCAGCTGGTTGACCAGCGTGGGCGTGGGCGCCTTGAGCATCACGTCGACCGTGTTGTCGTCGACCTTGACCACCTTGTCGATGCCCTGGGCGTAGACCGCGTAGTTGGAGGTCTTGGCCATGGCGCGCGTGAGCGAGAACACCACGTCGTCGGCGGAGAAGGGCGAGCCGTCGCTGAATTTCACGCCCTTGCGCAGCGTGAAGCGCATCTGCGTGGGGCTGATCTGCTTCCATTCCGTGGCCAGTTGCGGCTCGGGCTTGAAGGTCTTGCTGTTGTAGTAAACCAGCGAGTCGTACATGGAGGCATGCACGCCATTGCCGAGCGCGTTGTTCTGCGAATGGATGTCCATCGTGGGGATGTCGCTGGCACTGGACCATTTGAAGGTCTTGGCGTGCGCAGCACTTCCGAGGGTCAATGCGACGAATGCACCGGTACAGAACAAAGCAATCTTTTGCATGGGCAGACTCTCAAAAAAAGAGATTCCACTATGCAACAAGCGGGCCAGCGCAGGCAGCCGGAGTTTCCCGATGCGCTCAGCGCGCGGCTTGCGTGCGCGGGCGCAGATCCAAAGGTCCGTACCAGGCCTGGACGCGGCTGCCGGTGTTGTCGGAGTCCGTCATGATGCCGACCGCGAGCAGCGCGCCCGGCTCTTCGCCGAAAGCCCGCACGAAATCGGCACGCACATCGCGTTCATAGTCGCGCCACTGGCCCAGACCACCAGAGCCGGACTCCACCACGATCTTGCGGATGCGGTCGGTGCGCGGGTTCAGGATCACGCTGTTCTGCGCGCGGGTGTTGCACCACACATACATCAGCGTCGCGTAGGGCATCTCCTCGCCCGTCAGCGCGCGCGCGAGTTCGGACAGCATCGCGTTCTTGGCGGAAAAGCGGCTGCGGTCGCCCTCGAAGGCCAGCACAAGGCGAACCGGCGCATCATCCGCGTCGCGGGCGGCCATGTCGGCACCGGCGATCAGCGCGGGCACCTTCCAGGAGAACGCCAGCTGGCCCAAGTCGTCCGCCGGTACATGCACCAGCTTGCGCACCATGCTGGCCGAGGCGTCTGCGGTCACGGCAAGGGCCGCGCGGCCATCGGTCCGAACCGGGTCGAACTGCGTCTCGCGCTTTCCGGGCAGCGCCAGGTGCTGCCATGGCTTGCCATCCAGCTGCGGCAACGAGGCTTTGCCCCATGGGGTCTGGGCGATGGCGGCCACTGCTGCCGGCACGTCCGTCTCCGCACGCCAGGATGCGCATCCCAGCAATTGAATCGCCACCAGGGCCACCAGCACGAAGCGCATCGGTCCACATCCCATCAAAAACAGCACGCACGAAAAAGCCGCCGGTCTTGCGACGCGGCGGCTTTATACATTGCAATCGTCAAGCTGCGCTCAGGCAGCCCTTGGATTAGAACGTGTGGACAACGCCCAGGCCGACGGCGTAGGGGTTGGCGGAGGCAGCTGCGCGACCATTCGGCACAGCAACCACGGCGTTCTGGTCGTAGCCCTTCACGAAATCGACATACAGGCGGGTGCGCTTGGACAGGGCGTAGTTCGCGAACAGTTCCAGAGCCTTGATGTCTGCATCGGTGTTGCGAGCGTAGGCAACGCCCACGTTGGCGGGGCCGAAGGGAGCCACAGCGGCCAGAGTCCAGCCCTTACCGCCCGAGAGCTGACCACCGTTCGTGGTGAACGTGTTGTAGCCATCAATGCCTTCGCTTTCACGACGGTTGTAGGTCGCAGCCAGCTTGACCACTTGCAGGTCGTAGCTAGCGCCGACTGCATAAGCGGTGCGCAGGCCTTCGCGGGCCTTGGTTTCGGCCACAGCGCTGACAGACAGCGGGCCATTGGCGAACGTGGCGCCGAGGCTGTACTGGTTCTTAGCCGTGTCAGGAACGCCAACACCTTGCACGCCACCTTGGTCACCCTTCGCGGTGAAACCGGCACGCATCGTGAAGCCACCGAAGTTCGGCGTCACGTACTGCAGCTGGCTGCTACGGCGCGAGGAACCATACCAGGTCACAGCGCTAATGCCAGCGCGATCGTAAGCGGACGAGTAGGACGTGCCGTTGAAGTCATAGGCGCCCATCACCTTGGCACCAATGGAGGAAGAGCGGCCCAGCTGAATAGCACCCCAGCCAGCACCTTCCAGGCCGACCCAGGCTTCACGGGTGAAGGCGAGTGCACCGTTGGAAGCACCAGCACCGCTGGACAGGTCCAGACCACCGGATTGCAGGTTGAAGTTGGCCTTCAGACCGCCGCCCAGGTCTTCCGAACCACGGAAACCGATCACGGACGTGCTGTTGAAGCCGTCTTGACCAGCGGAATAACCTTCACCGTTGTTCATGCCCCACTTGCCGTCCTTGACCTTACCGAAGCCGACGTCCAGCACGCCGTACAGGGTCACGTAGGACTGGGCCATGGCAGCGCCGGACGTAGCAGCCAGCACGGCCAAAGCGATCAGACTCTTTTTCATTGCGAGATTCTCCAAGGTTAAACAGAGGGCTCCGGTTCGAAGAGACCGCGTCGTGCTTGAGCACTTTTGTTCGATCTCGCCGGAGTCCCGGGCCAACCTCCTTTTGGGAAGTTGGGCGTATTGCACCAGAACAGGTGACCTTGGGCAAAAGAAAAGGCCGAATAAGACTGTATTTCGTCGCTTGATTACAACAACTGACGGACAGGTGCCAAGCCCGGCCCGCATGCGCCGGCAGGCCCCAGGTTTCTATACTCGGGTTTTCCCAAATACGACCATGGACACCTTGCTCAGCACCGTCGATGCAGCCCTCCGAACGGTCTTCGTGCCGGCGCGCGCCAGCCGGCCATGCCCGACCCTGCCCGCGCAGGCCACGGCGCTGGAGACCAAGGAGAAGCAGTTGTCGGGCGCGCTGATGCGCGTCAACCATGTCGGCGAGGTCTGCGCCCAGGCGCTCTACACGGGCCAGGCCCTGGCCACGCGCGATCCGGCGCTGCGTGCCCATTTCGAGGAAGCCAGCCGTGAGGAAACCGACCACCTGGCGTGGACGGCCGAGCGGTTGCAGGAACTGGGCGCGCGCCCTTCGCTGCTCAATCCGGTCTGGTACGCCGGCGCCTTCGCGCTCGGTTTCGTGGCCGGCAAGATCGGTGACAGGCTGAGCCTGGGCTTCGTGGTCGAGACCGAAAAGCAGGTGGCCGAACATCTGGATTCGCACCTGGACCGCCTGCCGCAGAACGACCACGCGTCGCGCGCCATCGTGGCCCAGATGCGCGACGACGAGTTGCGCCACGCGCACGATGCGACGCTGGCGGGCGCCGCCCCGCTCCCGCGGGTTGCCAAGGGCCTGATGCGCATGGCGGCAAAGGTCATGACGACCACCGCCCACCGCATCTGAGCGTTGCTCAGCCTTCCTTGAGCTCGAAGCTGGTCACGATCTCGGCGGTCTTGCCGAGCATGATGGTGGCCGAGCAGTACTTGTCGTGGCTCATGGCGATGGCACGCTCCACCGCGGCAGCGGGCAGGTCTTTGCCCGTGACTGTGAAGTGCATCTGGATGCGCGTGAAGACCTTGGGGTCGGTATCGGCGCGCTCGGCGCTGAGCTTGACCGAGCAGCCGCGCACATCGTGCCGGCCGCGCTTGAGGATCAGCACCACGTCGTAGGCCGTGCAGCCGCCGGCACCGGCCAGCACGGTCTCCATGGGGCGCGGCGCCAAGTTGCGCCCGCCGTTCTCGGGCCGGGCCGCGTCCGGCGCGCCGTCCATCGCCAGCACGTGGCCGCTGCCGGTTTCCGCCACGAACCCCATGCCCGACTGCGTCCCGGCGGCGCCGGTCCAGCTCACTGTGCATTCCATCTCTCGGTACTCCCTGTGTTGTTCAAGCTGAACAGCGTTGCGAAATTGCCGAATTCTTCACGAAATTTCACCGCTGACATGTCACGCAATGCTGCGTCGCACAAAAATACTGGCTATACTCCATCCATCGCGTCGCAAGTCGGCGCACCGATTGTCTCCTCCACCCTCCGAAAAGGTGGATTGGCCCCGAACCGCAAGGTTCGGGGCTTTTTTCTTTGTGGCGTCGGTTGGCGCTGCGGGACGGGTTGGCGGGTTCTCTATGATCCGCGCTCCCCGCATCTGCCGGCCCTGCTCCATCCCATGCCTTCGACCAAGCGCCTGTCCCCCGCCGACTACCTCAAGAAAATCCTGACTGCCCGGGTCTACGACGTGGCGACCGAGTCGGCGCTGGAGCCAGCCAAGAGCCTCAGCCAGCGCCTGCACAACACGGTGCTGCTCAAGCGCGAGGACCAGCAGCCGGTGTTCAGCTTCAAGCTGCGCGGCGCGTACAACAAGATGGCGCACCTCACGCCGGCACAGTTGAAAAAGGGGGTGATCTGCGCCTCGGCCGGCAACCATGCCCAGGGCGTTGCCATGAGCGCGCGCAAGCTCGGCACCCGCGCCGTGGTGGTGATGCCGACGACCACACCGCAGCTCAAGATCGATGCGGTGCGCGGCTTCGGTGGCGAGGTCGTGTTGCACGGCGACAGCTACAGCGACGCCTACCAGCACGCCGCCAAGCTCGAGAAGAAGGAAGGCCTGACCTTCGTCCACCCCTTCGACGACCCCGACGTGATCGCCGGCCAGGGCACCATCGCCATGGAGATCCTGCGCCAGCTCCAAGGCCTGGGGACGCAGCACCTGGACGCCGTGTTCGTCGCCATCGGCGGCGGCGGGCTGATCTCGGGCGTGGCCAACTACATCAAGGCCGTGCGGCCGGAGACCAAGGTCATCGGCGTGCAGATGACCGATTCCGATGCCATGGCCCGCTCCGTCGCGGCGGGCAAGCGCGTGACGCTGGACGACGTGGGCCTGTTCTCCGACGGCACGGCCGTCAAGCTGGTCGGCGAGGAGACCTTCCGCGTCGCGCGCGGCCTGGTTGACGACTTCGTGCGGGTCGACACCGACGCCGTCTGCGCCGCCATCAAGGACGTCTTCGTCGACACGCGCAGCATCGTCGAACCGGCCGGCGCGCTCGCCGTGGCCGCGATCAAGCAGTACGTGGCCACCCATAAAACGCGCGGCGAGACCTACGCCGCCATCCTGTGCGGCGCCAACATGAACTTCGACCGGCTGCGCTTCGTCGCCGAGCGGGCCGAGGTCGGCGAGGAGCGCGAAGCCCTGTTCGCAGTCACCATCCCCGAGGAACGCGGCAGCTTCCGCCGCTTTTGCGAGGTGGTCGGCCAGCTGCCCGGCGGCCCGCGCAACGTGACCGAGTTCAACTACCGCATCAGCGACGCGGCCCAGGCCCATGTGTTCGTGGGCCTGACCACCCATGGCAAGGGCGAGTCCGCCAAGCTGGCCACGCGCTTCGTGCGCAGCGGCTTCGAGGCCATCGACCTCACGCACGACGAGCTGGCCAAGGAGCACGTGCGCCACATGGTGGGCGGCCGCTCGGCGCTGGCACGCGACGAACGCCTGCTGCGCTTCACCTTCCCCGAGCGCCCCGGCGCGCTGCTCAAGTTTCTGAGCCTCATGAAGCCGAACTGGAACATCAGCCTGTTCCACTACCGCAACCAGGGCGCCGACTACGGCCGCATCCTGGTCGGCATGCAGGTGCCGGCCGCCGAAGCCAAGGCCTTCGGCAAGTTCCTGGACCAGCTGGACTATCCCTGGGTCGAAGAGACCGCCAACCCGGTCTACCGCCTGTTCCTGCGCGCCTGAGCCCGTGCAACAGGCTGTCCGCCACTACCTGGTCGCGCTGCAATTCTTCACGCGCGTGCCGGTGACGGGCCGGCTGGCGGCCTGGGTCGGCTTCGACCAGGGCATGTTGCGGGCGGCCGCGGCGCACTTCCCGGGCGTCGGCTGGCTGGTCGCGGGCTGTGCCTGCTGCGTCAGCGCCGTGCTTTGGTGGCTGTTGCCCGCCCAAGGTTTCACGCCGCTGGCGGTGGCCGCGCTGGGCACCGTAGCCACCGTGCTCATGACCGGGGGCTTCCACGAGGACGGCCTGGCCGACGTGGCCGACGGCCTGGGCGGCAGCCTGGACCGCGAGCGCGCGCTGGACATCATGAAGGACTCGCGCATCGGCGCCTTTGGCGCCATGGCGCTGGTGCTGGGCCTGGTCTCCAAGATCGCCCTGCTGGCCGTGCTGGGCGGTGGCGGCCTCGCGCCGCTGCTGTGGGCCCTGCTGGGCGGGCACGTGCTGTCGCGTCTGCTGCCGCTGGCCCTGCCCATGCTGCTGCCGCACGTGGGCGACACCGCCCGCTCCAAGGCCAAGCCGCTGGCCGACCAGATCGACGTGCGCACCTTGCGCCTGGGCACGCTCTGGTGCCTGCCCGCGCTGCTCGGCGTCGCGTTCGGGCAGGGCCTGGCCTTTGCGCTGTACGCCTGCACCGGCGCCGTGCTGGCGGCGGCCTGGATGTTCCGCTGGTTCCGCCAGCGGCTGCAGGGCTTCACGGGCGACGCGCTGGGTGCGACGCAGCAGGTCTGCGAGATCGCCTTCTACCTGGGCGCTGCCTGCGCGCTGGGCCGCTGATGCGGCTGTGGCTGGTGCGCCACCCGCAGGTGCTGTTGGCGCCCGGCATCTGCTATGGGGCCAGCGACGTGCCGGCCGATCCGGCCCACACCGTCCAGTGCGCCATGCGGCTGGCCCGGCAGTTGCCCCATGGTCTCGCCGGCGCCTGCTCGCCGCTGGTGCGCTGCCGCGGGCTGGCCGATGCACTGGCGGCGTTGCGCCCTGACCTGCATTGCCCGACCGATGCACGCCTGGCCGAGATGGACTTCGGTCGCTGGGAGGGCCAGCATTGGGACAGCATCGGCCGCGCCGCCATGAACGCGTGGACCGAAGACTTCGCCCAACACCGCCCGGGCGACGGCGAATCGGTGGGCGGCTTCGTCGCGCGCGTGGCGTCGGCCCTGCAGACCGTGACGGCGACGGCTGAGCCGCAGGCCCTGTGGATCACGCATGCCGGCGTCATCAAGGCCGTCCGCTGGTTGCTGGCGAACGAGGGACCGCTCGAGCGCGCGGACCAGTGGCCGACCGAGAGTGTGGCCTGCGGCGACTGGTGCGTGCTGGAGCTGCCTGCGCCTAGCGCGTGATCGGCGGCAATTCCAGCGTGGCGAGCGGATCGGCATCGGGCGACGCCGCCAGCACCGCCTTGCGCGCGCCGACCGAGGTCAACCGCACGCCCGGCTCAATCTCGGCACCGACGCGAAAGGGCTTGGGCGGCTGGCCAGCGATGGCGATCAGCGCTGCACCACCCTGGCGCCGGTCGGCCACGACACCGGTCAGCACATAGCGGTTACTGGTCGCGACCGGGGCGGCCGCGGCCACCTGGACCGTGGCTCCCAGCGCGCGGCCCACCGCGGTGGCGTCGGCCTGCGCCAAGGCGGCCTTGGCCACGGGCGCCGTCGCCCCCTCGTCGCGGGGCCCTGCCAGACGCAGCGCCCAGAATGCCACGCTGAGGGCGGCCAGCACCCACACCAACACGGTCACGAGCCGCACAGGCCAGGGATTCGCCGCGCGCGCGGACGGAAAGGAAGCTGGAGCGGTTCGCAACATGCGCGGATTATCATGGAACGCTTCGCCCCCGCAGCGCTCCACATCTCCCATGAATCTGCTGTCCCGTTCCCGCCGCCGCATCCAGGCCGGCTTCACCCTGATCGAACTGATGGTCGTGCTGGTCATCATCGGCGTGCTGGCCGCGCTGATCGTGCCCAACGTGCTGGACCGCGCCGACGACGCCCGCGCCACCGCTGCCAAGACCGACGTGACCAACCTCATGCAGGCGCTGCGGATGTACCGCCTGGACAACCAGCGCTACCCGACGGGCGAGCAAGGCCTGCAGGCCTTGCTGACCAAGCCGACCACCAACCCGGTGCCGTTGAACTGGAAGCCCTACCTGGAGAAGCTGCCGAACGACCCCTGGGGCCGCCCCTACCAGTACCTCAACCCCGGCGTGAAAGGCGAGATCGACGTGATGTCCTTCGGCGCCGACGGCCAGCCGGGCGGCGAGGGCAAAGATGCGGACATCGGCAGCTGGCAGTAGGCCGGCGACCATGCCCGCGCGCCCGCGCGGCTTCACGCTGCTCGAACTGCTGGTGGTCGTGGCCATCGTGGCTCTGGCCAGCGCCGGCGTCGGCTTCGCCTTCCGCGACAGCGCCGACAGCCAGCTCGAGCGCGAGGCCCAGCGCCTGGCGGCGCTGTTCGACGCGGCGCGGGCGCAGTCACGCGCCAACGGCGTGCCGGTGCGATGGCGCGCGCTCGAGGGCGGCTTCCGCTTCGAAGGCGCATTGCCCGGCACGCTGCCCGAGCACTGGCTGAGCCGCGACACCATCGTCGCCGCGCAGGCCAGCGTCCTGCTGGGGCCCGAGCCCGTGATCGGCGCACAGTGGCTGGAGCTGCGTTCGGTGGCCAACCCGCAACTCGCGCTGCGCGTGGCAACCGACGGCGTGCGCCCGTTCGCGGTGCAGACCGTGCAGCCGTGATGCGCCCGAGCCGGGGCTTCACGCTGGTCGAGGTGCTGGTCGCCCTCGGCATCGTCGCCATCGCGCTGCTGGCCGGCACCCAGGCCACCAGCGCATTGACGCGCAACGCCACGCGCCAGGGCGACGTGTTGCTGGCGCAGATCTGCGCAGAGAACGCGTTGATCGGGCTGCGCCTGGCGCGCCAGCTGCCCGGCGTGGGCGACACCGACCAGCCCTGCGAGCAGGCCGGCCGGATGTTCCGCGTGCAGATGGGCGTGCGGCCCACGCCCAACCCGAGCTTTCGCCGCATCGACGCCCAGGTGCTGGAAGACGGCGTGCCGGTGCTGCGCATCTCCACCATCCAGGGCCGCTTCTAGATGCGCAGCCCCCACCGCGGCTTCACGCTGGTCGAGTTGCTGATCGCACTGGCCATCATGGCCATCGTCGCCGTGCTGAGCTGGCGCGGGCTGGACGGCATGACCCGCACGCAGGCCGCCACGCGCGCCCACACCGACGCCGTGCTGACGCTGCAGGCCGGCCTGGCCCAATGGACCGCCGACCTGGACGCCATGCTGGACGTGACCGAACGCCCGCCACTGGACTGGGACGGCCGCGTCATGCGCATCGTGCGCGCCAGCACCACGCCCGGCGAAACCGGCCCGCTGGTCGTGGCCTGGACGCGCCGCGGCGTGGCCGATGGCGGCCAGTGGCTGCGCTGGCAGTCGCCGGTGCTGCACAGCCGCGGCCAGCTGTTGCAGGCCTGGGAGCGCGCCGGCAACTGGGCCCAGACGCCCAGCAGCGACGAGCGTCAGCGCGAGGTGGCCATCGCGCCCCTGCTGGACTGGCGCCTCTTCTATTACCGCCTCAACACCTGGACCAACCCGCTGTCCAGCGCCGACACGCCGCAGACCGGCAGCAGCGGCCGCACCGATGTGCCCGATGGCGTGCGCCTCGTGCTCGAACTGCCGCCGGGCGGCGCGGTGTCGGGGACCATCACGCGCGACTGGGTCCGGCCCACGGTCGGAGGCAGCGATTCATGAAGCGCGCCCACGCCCAACGCGGCGCGGCCCTGCTGCTGGCCATGCTGACTGTGACGCTGGTGGCGACCTTCGCCGCCACCGCGCTGTGGCAGCAGTGGCGCGCGGTCGAGGTCGAGCAGTCCGAGCGCGCGCGCAGCCAGTCGGCCTGGGTGCTGGTCGGCGCGCTGGATTGGGGCCGGCTGATCCTGCGCGAGGACGCCCGCGCCAGCCGCACCGACCACCTGGCCGAGCCCTGGGCGGTGCCGCTGCAGGAATCCCGCATGTCGACCTTCCTGGCGGCCGAGAAGGGCGTGAGCCAGGGCGGCGACGAAGGCCTGCCCGAGGTCTTCCTGTCCGGCAGCATCGTCGACCTGCAGTCGCGCATGAACGTCGCCAACCTCGTGGACGCCGAGGGCAAGCTGATCGACAAGCCGCTGGAGGCGTTCAAGCGCCTGTTCGATCTGCTGGGCGTGCCCCAGGCCGAGCTCCTGGCGATGGCCGAGAACCTGCGCCGTGCCAGCCAGAAGCAGACCGACGACGGCGCTGACGTGCCACTGCGGCCGGAGCGCTTTGACCAGTTGGTCTGGCTGGGCGTATCGCCGGCCACGCTGCGTGTGCTGGAGCCCTACGTCACGTTGCTGCCGCAGACCACCCCGATCAACCTGAACACCGCCAGCGCCCAGGTCATCGCCGCCTCTGCCGAAGAACTGAACTTGGCCGAGGCACAGCGGCTGGTCCAGGCGCGCACCAACAGTCCGTTGCGGGACGTTGCTTCGGCAGCCAAAGTCCTGAGCCTGGACAGCCCGCTCACCGGGACGGACTACAGCGTGAGCTCCAGCTTCTTCGAGGTCAACGGGCGCCTGCGCATGGAGGGCTCCGTGGTCAGCGAACGCTCCCTGGTGCGCCGCAACAACAATGCCGTCACCACCGTCTGGCGCCAGCGCGTCGCCGGAGAGCGCCAGCCGTGACCGTCACCAGCGCTCTCTACAATCGCGCGCCGCAAGCGCGGCCCGCCCGCGTCCCTCCGCCTCCGAGAGAGAAACCGTGAGCACCCTGATCGTCGTCCTGCCCCTGGACACCCCCGGTGCAGCCACACCGCTGGAATACGTGTTGAGCCCCGACGGTCGCACCGTCGCGGCCCACGCGCATGCCGTCGCGGCGTTGCTGCCCGCCGCACGCGAGACCGTGGCGCTCGTGCCGGCGCAGGCGCTGTCATGGCACCGCGTGGAGCTGCCCAAGGGCGCGCTGGCGCGCGGCGCCGCCGGCACGCCGCGTCTGCGGGCGCTGCTCGAAGGCCTGCTCGAAGACCGCCTGCTCGACGACCCGGCCGCCGTGCATTTCGCGCTCGAAGCCGGCGCCCGCGCCCAGGCCCCGGCCTGGGTCGCAACCTGCGACCGTGCCTGGCTGCGCGCCGGTCTGGACCTGCTGGAGGCGGCGCGCCGCCCGGCCGCCCGCGTCGTGCCCGAACTGGCACCCGGCAGCGAGCAGATCGAAATCCTCGGCACGCCCGAATCCGCCTGGCTGGCCTACAGCGGCGCGCAAGGGGTCAGCGTGCTGCCGCTGGCCGCGCCCGCGCTGGACTGGGCCCTGGCCCAGGCCGGCAGCGCCGAAGAGGTGCCCGTGTTCGCCGACCCTGCCCTGGCCCAGCTGGCCGAGCAGAGCGGCGCGCGCCAGGTGCAGCTGCGCCCCGCCATCGAGCGCTGGCTGCAGGCCGGCGCCGGCAGCTGGGACCTGGCGCAGTTCGACCTGGCCAGCTCCGACCGCCGCCGCGCCGTGCAGGGTACGCTGCGCCGCGTGGCCGCCATCGCCCGCGGCCCGCAGTGGCGCCCCGCGCGCTGGGGCCTTGGCCTGCTGGTGGCCGCCCACCTGGTCGGCGTGAACGCCTGGGCCTGGAAAGAGTCCACCGCCCTGGCCGACAAGCGCGCCGCCGTGCGCGGCGTGCTCTCCAGCAGTTTCCCGTCGGTGCGCGTGGTTGTCGATGCGCCCGTGCAGATGGCGCGCGAGGTCGAACTGCTGCGCCAGGCCTCCGGCGCCTACGGCCCGCGCGACCTTGAAGCCATGCTGGGCGCGCTGGGCACCACGCTGCCGCCCGGCCAGGTGCCGCAAGCGATCGACTTCGGCAACGGCGAAGCCCGGCTGCGCGGCCTGGCCAACACCCCCGAAGCCCTCACCGCGTTGAACGGCCGCCTGCGTGCCCACGGCCTGGCCGCCCAGTCCGAAGGCGAGCGGCTGCTGTTGCGCCCCCTGCCCGACGTCGGAGCCACGCCATGAAGTTCGCCGACCTGCAGCAACAGCTGCGCACCCGCTGGGATCTGCTCGCACCGCGCGAGCGCGGCGCCGTCGCGCTGGCCGGCGCCATCGTGCTGGTGGCATTGGTCTGGTGGGTTTTGCTCGGCCCGGCCATCGCCACGCTGCGCCATGCCGAAGCCCAGCACCACGACCTGGATGCGCAGTTGCAGACCATGCGCAGCCTGCAGGCCGATGCCATGGCGCTGCAGAACCAGCCGCGCCTGCCCTACGACGACGCGCTGCGCGCGCTGGAGGCCTCTGTGCGCCAGCGCCTGGGCAACACGGCCCAGCTCAGCGTGGCCGGGGAACGCGCCACGCTCACGCTGAAGGCCGCAGAGGCCGACGCGCTGGCGCGCTGGCTCACGCAGGCCCGTGTCAACGCGCGTGCGCTGCCCGCCGAAGCACGCCTGACCCGCGCGGCCGGCCCGGCCAATGCCCCGGCCCGCTGGGACGGCGCGCTGGTCCTCACGCTGCCGGCCCGCTGACCGTGGCCCGCGCCGCCCGTACCACCATGACCACGCGCGCCCCCTGGGGCTGGGCGGTGCTGGGTGGCGCCGTGGGCCTGCTGGCCGGCGTGCTGGTGTTCGCGCCGGCGCGCTGGCTGGCCTGGGCCGTGGAACAAGGCAGCGACCAGCATGTGCTGCTGCGCGCGCCGCGCGGCAGCCTGTGGAACGGCTCGGCCCAGCTGGTGCTGGCCGGCGGCGTGGACAGCCGCGACGCCACCGCCCTGCCCGGCCGTTTCGAATGGCAGCTGCGCCCCGCGCTGACAGGCTTGAAGCTGGCAATGCGCGCGCGCTGCTGCATGCCGCAGCCCTGGCAGGTGCACGCCCAGCCGCGCTGGACCGGCGCCCGCGTGCAGATCGGCGATGGCCAGTCACACTGGCCCGCCACGGTGCTGGCCGGCCTGGGCACGCCCTGGAACACGGTTCAGCCCGAAGGCACGTTGGCACTGGCCGCGCAGGGTCTCTCGCTCGAATGGGTCTCCGGCCGCATGCTGGTGAACGGCACATTGCAGCTGGAGGCCATCGACCTGTCCTCGCGCCTGTCCACGCTCAAGCCCATGGGCAGCTACCGGCTGACCCTGGCCGGCGGGGGCGGCGACGCACCGGCCAGCCTGCGCCTGGAGACGCTCTCGGGCAGCCTTACTTTGAGCGGCAGCGGACAATGGGTGGGCTCGCGCCTGCGCTTTTCCGGTGAAGCCAGCGCCGACCCCGAACGGGTCGACGCGCTTTCCAATCTCCTGAACATCATTGGCCGACGCAATGGCCTGCGTTCCATCATCCAAGTGGGCTAGCCCGATGCACTCTTTCCCGAACCGCCGCCCTGCCCCGCCGACCCGCCGCGCCTGCGCGCTCGCCGCCGCGCTGCTGTGCCATGCCCTGCCGGCCCTGGCCCAGATCCCGCCGGCACCGCCGGTGCCACAGACCGGCATGGCGGCCGGCGCCGCGCAGGCGCCGGGCGGCCCCAGCACCGTGAGCCTGGTGCCCAGCGGCCCGCGCCGCGGCGACCCGGTCACGCTGAACTTCATGAATGCCGACATCGAGGCCGTGGCACGCACCATGGCCACCATCACGGGCCGCAACGTGGTGGTGGACCCGCGCGTGAAGGGCACGATGAACCTGTCGACGGACCAGCCCGTGCCGCCCTCGGTGGCCTACAGCCAGTTCATCGCGGCGCTGCGCATGCAGGGCTTCACCGTGGTGGATGCCGCCGGCCTGGACAAGGTCGTGCCCGAGGCCGACGCCAAGCTGCAGAGCAGCCCGGTCAGCGTGAGCGAAGGCGGCGACGGCGGCCTGCCCAGTGGCAGCCAGATCGTCACGCAGATCTTCCGGCTCAACCACGAAAGCGCCAACAACCTGGTGCCGGTGCTGCGCCCGCTGATCAGCCCGAACAACACGATCAACGCCAACCCCGGCACCAACTCGCTGGTCATCACCGACTACGCCGACAACCTGCGCCGGCTGGCCCGCGTGATCGCGGCCATGGACGTGTCCAACGCCACCGACGTGGAGGTGATCCCGCTGCGCCACGCCATCGCCAGCGACCTGGCTCCGCTGGTCTCGCGGCTCGTCGAGCCAGGCAGCAGCGCGGGCGGCGCGGCCGCGCCGGCCGCGGGCCAGGCGGCCGACACCTCGTACCGCACCACGCTGATGGCCGAGCCGCGCAGCAATGCGCTGGTGGTGCGCGCCAGCAACGCGGCGCGCATGAACCTGATCCGCTCGCTGGTGGCGCGGCTGGACCAGCCGCCAGCGCCGGGCTCCAGCGCCGCGACGGGCAACATCCACGTCGTCTACCTCAAGAATGCCGACGCCGTGAAGCTGGCGGCCACGCTGCGCGCGGCCATCGCCGCGGGCAACGTGGGTGGCACCGGCACGCAGGGCGGCGGCAGCCAGCCGGGCAGCGGATCGTCGAGCCTGGGCACGCTGCAGACCTCGTTCGGCTCCAGCGCCAGCAGCAGCGGAACGAGCGGCAGCGGCAGCAGCAGCATCTCGGGCTTCGGCAGCAGCGGCACCGGCGGCGGCAGTCTGAACCAGGGCAACAGCAACCAGCCGTCCACCGGTGGGCAGATCCAGGCCGACCCCTCGACCAACTCGCTGATCATCTCGGCGCCCGAGCCGCAGTACCGCCAGCTGCGCGCCGTCATCGACCGGCTCGACGGCCGGCGCGCCCAGGTGCTCGTGGAAAGCCTGATCGTGGAAGTCAACGCCGAGAAGGCGGCCGAGTTCGGCATCCAGTGGTCGGCGCTGCTGGGCGGCAAGAACCTGGCGGCCCTGGGCACCAACTTCAGCGTGGGCGGCCGCAACATCTTCAGCATCGCGCCCGGCCTGCTCAACGGCTCCGGCACCACGACCACGGGGCAGACCGCCTTGCCCTCCACAGGCGGCAACCTGGGCTACATCTACCAGAAGAACGGCAACAACGTGCTGGGGTTCCTGGCGCGCTTCCTGGAGACCAACACCGACGGCAACATCCTGTCCACGCCCAACCTGCTGACGCTGGACAACGAGGAGGCCCGCATCATCATCGGCGAGAACGTGCCCTTCGTGACCGGCTCCTACACCAATGCCACGAGCACCGGGTCGGGCACCGTCAACCCATTCCAGACCTACGAGCGTCAGGATGTGGGCCTCACGCTGCGCGTGCGTCCGCAGATCAACGAGAACGGCACGGTCAAGATGGTGATCTACCAGGAAAGTTCGGCCGTGAAGTCGGGCACCGAGACGGCGGCCAGCGGCCCGACCACGACCAAGCGCGCGATCGAGTCCACGGTGCTGGTGGACGACGGCTCCATCGTGGTGCTAGGCGGCCTGCTGCAGGACCAGTACGGCGGCAACCAGGAGAAGGTGCCCGGCGTCGGCGACATCCCGTTCTTCGGCAACCTGTTCAAGAGCGAAGCGCGCTCGCGCCGCAAGACCAACCTGATGGTGTTCCTGCGCCCGGTGGTGGTGCGCGACAACCAATCCGCCGAAACCCTGTCCATGGACCGCTACGACCTCATGCGCGTGGGCCAGCAGCAGGCCCAGCCGCAGGAAAGCTCGCTCGTGCGCGTGAACGAGGCGCCCGTGATGCCCGAGCAGCCGCTGCGCCGCCCGGCCGCGCCGGTGCCCGCGCCGCTGATGCAGCCCTCCACCAACCTGCAGACCCAGACGCCGGGCGCGCCCTCGCAGTCCGTCACCTCGCCGCAGTGATGCGCCATCCGCTGCCCTACGCCTTCGCCCGCAGCCAGCAGCTGCTGCTGGAAGACAACCTTGGCGAACTCACGCTGTGGCTGCATCCGGCCACGGCGCCGACCGCCGTGGCCGAGGTCATGCGCAAGCACCCTGTGCGCCACGTGCAGTCGCTGCCACAGGCCGCGCTGGCCCAGCGCATCAGCGCGGCCTACGCCCAGGGCGAATCCAACGCCGCGGCCGTGGTCAGCGAGGTCGAGAGCGACGCCGACCTCTCGCGCATGATGCAGGAGCTGCCGGCGGTGGAAGACCTGCTGGAGACCTCGGACGATGCGCCCATCATCCGCATGCTCAACGCGCTGCTCACACAGGCAGCGCGCGACGGCGCCAGCGACATCCACATCGAGCCCTACGAGCGCCATTCCAGCGTGCGCTTCCGCGTGGATGGCACGCTGCGCGAGGTGGTGCAGCCCAACCGCGCGCTGCACGCCGCGTTGATCTCGCGCCTCAAGATCATGGCCGAGCTCGACATCTCCGAGAAGCGGCTGCCGCAGGACGGCCGCATCAGCCTGCGCATCGGCACGCGCGCGGTGGACGTGCGCGTCTCCACGCTGCCCAGCGCGCACGGCGAGCGCGCCGTGCTGCGCCTCCTGGACAAGTCGAGCGAGCGCATCAGCCTGGCCTCGGTCGGCATGCAGGGCACGGTGCTGCGCCAGCTGCAGGAACTGATTGCCCAGCCGCACGGCATCATCCTCGTGACCGGGCCCACGGGCTCGGGCAAGACCACCACGCTTTACGCCGCGCTGTCTGAACTCGACGCCAGCCGCAGCAACATCATGACGGTGGAAGACCCGATCGAGTACGAGCTGCCCGGCATCGGCCAGACCCAGGTCAACGCCAAGATCGACCTGACCTTCGCCAAGGCGCTGCGCGCCATCCTGCGCCAGGACCCGGACGTGATCATGATCGGCGAGATCCGCGACTTCGAGACCGCGCAGATCGCGATCCAGGCCTCACTGACCGGCCACCTGGTGCTGGCCACGCTGCACACCAACGACGCCGCCAGCGCCGTCACGCGCCTGATCGACATGGGCGTGGAGCCCTTCCTGCTGAGTTCCTCGCTGTTGGGCGTGCAGGCCCAGCGCCTGGTGCGCAAGCTGTGCCCGGCCTGCCGCGGCCCAGGCTGCGAGGCCTGCGGCCACACCGGCTACCAGGGCCGCACGGGCGTGTTCGAGCTGCTGGTGGCCGACGACGCGATCCGCGCCCAGGTGCACAACCGCGCCTCGGAGGCCGACATTCGCGCCGCCGCGCAGCGCAACGGCATGCTGCTGATGCGCGAGGACGGCGAGCGCCTGGTGGCCGCCGGCATCACCTCGCGCGAGGAACTGCTGCGCGTGACGCGAGACTGACATGCAGCCCCCACGCTCATCGCTGCGCGTATCGCTGCCCCCCGAGGGGGCGCGTCAGAGCCTTCGGGCGGCCGGGCGGCACTGACAGATGCCAGCCTACGCATTCGAAGCCGTCGATGCCGAAGGCGCGACCCGCAAGGGCGTGCTGGAGGCCGACACCGCGCGCTCGGCGCGCACCATGCTGCGCGCGCAGGCGCTGGTGCCGCTGGCCGTCGAGCCCGTCGGCGCCGGCCAGGGCGCGGGCGAGGAAGCGCCGCGCTCGCGCGCGTTGTTCGCGGGCCGCGTCTTTCGCGGCACGGCGCTGGCCGTGTGGACGCGCCAGCTCTCCGGCCTGGTCTCGGCCGGCCTGCCGCTCGAGCGCGCACTGACCGCGCTGACCGAAGAGGCCGAGGACGAACGCCAGCGCCACCTGCTGGCGGGCCTGCGCTCGGAGGTCAATGCCGGCTCCTCCTTCGCCAAGGCGCTGGCCCGGCACCCGCGCGAGTTCACGCCGATCTACACCGCCGTCATCGGCGCGGGCGAACAGAGCGGCCACCTGGGTCTGGTGCTGGACCGGCTGGCCGAGGACATGGAGACGCAGCAGGAACTCAAGTCCAAGCTGATCGGCGCCGCGCTGTACCCGGCCATTGTGAGCCTGGTGGCCATCGTCATCGTGATGTTCCTGGTCGGCTACGTGGTGCCGCAGGTGGCCAACGTATTCGCCGGCACCAAGCGCGCGCTGCCCATCCTGACCGTTGTCATGCTGGCCATCAGCGACGTGGTGCGCCACCACGGCTGGTGGATCGCGCTGCTGCTGCTGGCCGGCGGTGTCGGCCTGAAGCTGTCGTTGCGCGCCGAAGCCATGCGCCTGCGCTTCGACGCCATCGTGCTGCGCCTGCCACTGATCGGCCGGCTGGCCGCGGGCTACAACGCGGCCCGTTTCACGAGCACGCTGGCCATGCTGGCCGCGGCCGGCGTGCCCATCCTGCGCGCGCTGCAGGCCGCGGCCGAGACGCTCAACAACCGCGCCATGCGCGCCGACGCGCTCGACGCGCTGGTGGCCGTGCGCGAGGGGGCGCCGCTGGCCTCGGCGATCGCGCAGAAGAAGCGCTTCCCGGGCCTGGTGTCGATGTTTGCGCGCCTGGGCGAGCAGACCGGCGAGCTGCCCACCATGCTGCAGCGCGCCGCGCGCCAGATCGGCAGCGAGGTGCAGCGCCGCGCCATGGCGCTGGCCACCATTCTGGAGCCGCTCTTGATCGTGGCCATGGGCCTGATCGTCATGCTGATCGTGCTGGCGGTGCTGATGCCCATCATCCAGCTCAACCAATTCGCGAGGTGATGCCATGCCCGTGACGCTCGACGACAAGCTGGTGGTGGCCATCTCTTCGCGCGCACTGTTCGACCTGGAAGAAGAGAACCGGTTGTTCGAGACCGGCGATGCGCGCGCCTACATGCAGCTGCAACTCTCCAGGCTGGAGGTGCCCGCCAAGCCTGGCGTGGCCTTCTCCCTGGTGCGCAAGCTGCTGGCCTTCAACGACCCCGCGCAGCAGCGCGTCGAGGTCGTCGTGCTCTCGCGCAACGACCCGGTCAGCGGCATGCGCATCTTCCGCTCGGTGCGCGAAGCCGGGATCAAGCTCGAGCGAGGGGTCTTCACGCAGGGCCGCGACCCCTTCGGCTACCTGCGCCCGCTGCGCGCCCACTTGTTTCTGTCGGCCAACGAGGCCGACGTGCGCGAGGCACTGGCCCAGGGCTTCCCGGCCGCCCGTGTGCTGACCGAATCGGCCCAGGCCGGCATCAATCACCCGGACGAGGTGCGCATCGCCTTCGACGGCGACGCCGTGCTGTTCTCCGACGAGGCCGAGCAGGTGTTCCAGGCCCAGGGCCTGGACGCTTTCCAGTTGCACGAGACCGACAAGGCCGCGCTGCCGCTGCCCGACGGCCCATTCAAGCCACTGCTGGCCGCGCTGCACCGGCTGCAGCAGGCGTCGCAGGCCGGCATGCGCATCCGCACTGCGCTGGTCACGGCGCGCAGCGCGCCGGCGCACGAGCGCGCCATCCGCACGCTCATGAACTGGAACATCGAGGTCGACGAGGCCATGTTCCTGGGCGGCCTGCCCAAGGGCGAGTTCCTGCGCGAGTTCGAACCCGACTTTTTCTTCGACGACCAGACCACGCACGTGCGCTCGGCCGCACGCCACGTGCCCGCTGGCCATGTGAGCCACGGCGTGGCCAATCTCGCACGGCCGGGCTGAGGCCGGCCACGCTCAGTGCGGCAGGGTTGCCGCTAAGGCCTGCATAAGTCTGGCCGTGCCGTCCGCGCTAGCATCTGCGCGCCCCCACGACAGGCCGCTACGACATGCAACTCCAAGAACGGCTCGCGCGCACGCGCCAGCAGGCCGGGCGCATCTGGCGCCTGTCCCTTCCTTACTTTCAGTCCGAAGAAAAGTGGCGTGCCCGCGGCCTGCTGGCGGCGATCGTGCTGCTCAACCTGGCCGGCGTTTGGCTGCTGGTGCAGTACAACGACTGGTACCGGGTGTTCTACGACGCGCTGGAAAAGCGCGACCAGGCCGTGTTCTGGCAGCAGCTGGGACGCTTCACGCTGATCGCCTTCGGCCTCATCGTGCTGGCGGTCTACCGCTTCTACCTCACGCAACTGCTGGAGATGCGCTGGCGCGCCTGGATGACGGGCAGTTACCTGCAGCGCTGGATGGCCGACCACGCCTTCTACCGCATGGAACTGGCGCGCTATGGCCAGGAAAACGGCAGTGCACCGCCCGACAACCCGGACCAGCGCATCCAGGAAGACCTGAACCTGTTCACCACCTACACGGTGTCGCTCACGATGGGCGCCTTCAATGCCTTCGTGACGCTGGTGAGCTTTGTCGGCGTGCTCTGGGGACTGTCGGGCGCCTTTGGATTCAGTTTCGGCGGGCAGCACTACGAGATCCCTGGTTTCATGGTCTGGGCGGCCGTCCTCTACTGCCTGGCCGGCAGCTTCATCACGCACTGGATCGGCAAGCCGCAGATCGGCCTGAACTTCCGGCAGCAGCGCCTGGAGGCCGACTTTCGCCACCACATGGTGCGCGTGCGCGAGTACAGCGAAGCGATCGCGCTGGACCGCGGCGAACCCGTGGAACGTGCGCAGCTCGGGCTGCGCTTTTCCAGGGTGCTGGCGAACTACCTGGACTTGCTGCGGGCGCAAAAGCGCCTGATCTGGTTCAACAGCTTTTTCGGGCAGGCCGCGGTGGTGTTCCCGTTCCTCGTGGCCGCTCCCCGGTTTTTCAGCGGCGCCATCCAGCTCGGCGACCTGATGCAGATCTCGTCGGCGTTCGGCCGTGTGCAGGATTCGCTGGCGTGGTTCGTCGACAACTACCAGCAGCTGGCAGTCTGGCGCGCCACCACCGACCGGCTGACCAGCTTCGAGGCGCATCTGGCCGCCCACGCCGCGCACCGCGACGCACAAGCACCCGTGCGCGTGGAAGGGCCGTTGCAGACGCACGGTCTGTCGGTGGCATTGCCGGACGGCACGCCGTTGCTGCAGGACCTAAATCTGGCCGTGGGAACGGGGGAACGGGTGCTCATCAAAGGTCCTTCGGGCAGCGGCAAGTCGACCCTGCTGCGTGCCCTGGCGGGCATCTGGCCCCATGCCAGCGGCCAGGTCGCACTGCCGGCAGACGCCATGTTCATCCCGCAGCGTCCCTACTTCCCCGATGGCCCCCTGCGCGATGCGCTGGCGTATCCGGAACCGGCGACGCACTACACGGACGAGGCGCTGCGCGCCGCGCTGCGCGAGGCGCTGCTGCCCCAGTTGCAAGAGCGCCTGGACGAGGCCGACGCATGGAGCCAGAAGCTGTCGGGCGGCGAGCAGCAGCGGCTGGCCATCGCCCGGGTGCTGCTCAGGAAGCCCGGATGGATTCTTGCCGACGAGGCCACCAGCGCACTCGATCCGGCAGCGGAGCAAGACCTCTATGGCAAGCTGGCCGGGCGTGCACGCCAGGGCGCGGGCAGCCTGCTGTCCATCGCGCACCGACCGGGCGTGGCCGGTTTCCATGACAAGGTGTGGGAACTGGTGCCGGGCGATGGCCTGGGCGCCCGCTACCGGCTGGCGCAGCAGCCGCTGTGACTCACAAGCCGGTGGTCTTCTTGGCCGAAGGATCGGCGTAGGTGACCGGGCTGTCGGCTTCCTTGGGCGGATTGAGCGTGAGGTTGCCCGTCTGCGCGACGTCGATGGCATTGCCACCGGCGCGCCACAGGCTCTGCAGGAAGTCCAGCAGCTTCTTGGAGATGGGCTCCTTGGGCGGCTCGGGCGGCTTTTCTTCCTCGACCTTGGGCTTTTCGGTCCAGTTCTTGGGCGCGGCATCGTCCGGACCCGAAGGCTGGTCCGGTCCCGGCTTCTGGCCGGTGGCCTGGTAGCGGCCCAGCGCCCCGGCCGTCTCGGCGGTCGGCGCGGGATCCGCCTGCAGCCGCTGCTCGAAGGCCTCGGTCGCCGCCTCGATGCTGGACTTGGGCGGCATGGCACCGGCCTGCGCGGCCGGAGCGCCCGGCGTTCCCGCAGCGGACGCCGCCACCATGACGGCACCGGCCGCGGTGGCGGCTTCGTCCTCGCCGACACGGCCGGAACGGATCAGCGCATCGGCCTGGGCAGACAGTTCCACCCGGATGGAAGGCTCGGGCTGCTGCGCGGCCGCGCGTTCCTGCAGCACCCGGGTTTCTTCGCGCGTGGCCCGCGCAACGGTTCCGGCGGGCGCGGCTGCGCTGCCGGCGGCCGGCTGCGAATCGGCGCCGGCAGCGGCCGGCCCGTTCACAGTGCGATCAACAGAAGGCAGTTGCATGGCGCTCACCAAAGGACTGGACGATGGGCAAGGGAAAGGTTTTCCCTGGCCTCGAATGTCTTAACGGCAGAACTGAACTGGAATTTAGGCCTATTTCTTCGAAAAACCCAAAATTCTTCACACGGTGCCCGCGCCGCTCACAGAAAGCGTTCCAGCAGCCGGCGCGATGGCCGGTCGAGTGCCTGGCGGTCACGCACCCGGTAGTGCACCCCCTGGCCGCTGGCGATCAGCAGGCCGCCATCGGACAGGCGGCGGATGTCCTCTTCGCTCTTGAGCACGAAATCGCTGGTGCCGCGGTCGGTCTCCACGCGCCAGATGCTGGGCGTCGAGAAGGTGGACACGCTCACGAGCCGCCGCACCTCGGGCTGGAACTCGCGCGCCGCGATCTCCTCGGCGAGCAATGCGCGCTGCGCCTCTGGCAATGCATCCAGCTTGTCGATCCAGACCAGTTCGCGGCCGTCGCTGCCAACCAGCGACAGCCCGTCGGCGGGCGCCGACAGCGGAAAGGCGCGCACCGGCACGACGCCCAGGTGTTCGCTACCGCCCCTGCGCAGCACGAGCTGGCCCGTGGGATGGCGTTGCAATTCAAAGTCCATCACACCTCTCCTGCGGGGTGGGCCGGGTGGCTGACCGGCAACACCGGTGGCAGCGCGTCGCCGTCGGCATCCACGCGCCGCACCTGGGCCTCGTACAGACGCCAGTAGGCGCCCTGACGCGCCATGAGTTCGTCATGCGGGCCGACCTCGACGACCTGGCCGCGGTCCATCACCACCAGGCGGTCGGCCTTGCGCAGCGTCGACAGCCGGTGCGCGATGGCGATGGTGGTGCGGCCCTGCACAAGGTTGTCGAGCGCCTTCTGGATCTCCTTCTCGGTCTCGGTGTCCACGGCCGAGGTGGCTTCGTCCAGGATCAGGATCTTGGGATCGATCAGCAACGCGCGCGCGATCGAGATGCGCTGGCGCTCGCCGCCCGACAGGCCCTGGCCGCGCTCGCCGACCAGCGAGTCGTAGCCCTGCGGCAACCGCAGTATGAACTCGTGCGCGTGGGCGGCGCGCGCTGCGGCCACGATCTCGGCGCGCGTGGCGTCGGGCCGGCCGTAGGCGATGTTCTCGGCGATGGTGCCGAAGAACAGGAAGGGCTCCTGCAGCACCAGGCCGATGTGGCGCCGGTAGTCGGCCACGCGCAGGCGGCGCAGGTCCAGGCCATCGACGCGGATCGCGCCCTCGCTCACGTCGTAGAAGCGGCAGATCAGGTTGACGAGCGTGCTCTTGCCCGAGCCGCTGTGTCCGACCAGGCCGATCATCTCGCCGGGCCGGATGTCCAACGACAGGTCGCGGATCACCGACCGGTTGCCGTAGCGGAAGGCGATGCCGTCCATCTGCAGCCCGCCGCGCAGGCCACCGGCCGGCAGTGCCACGGGTTCCGCCGGCTCGGGCACGTTGGAGCGGTGGTCCAGGATGTCGAAGATGCGCTTGGCGCCCGATGCGGCCTTCTGCGTGACCGAGACGATGCGACTCATGGAATCGAGCCGCGTGTAGAAGCGGCCGATGTAGGCCAGGAAGGCGGTCAGCACGCCGACCGTCACCTGCTGGTGCGCCACCAGCCAGATGCCAAACGCCCAGACCACGAGCAGACCGATCTCGGTCAGCAGCGAAACCGTGGGCGTGAACAGCGACCAGACCCGGTTGAGCCGGTCGTTGACCTCCAGGTTGCGCCGGTTGGCGTCGCGGAAGCGCTGCGCCTCGCGCCCTTCCTGGGCGAACGCCTTGACCACGCGGATGCCAGGAATGGTGTCGGCCAGCACGCTGGTGACATCGGACCAGACGCGGTCGATCTTCTCGAAGCCAGTGCGCAGCCGGTCGCGCACCACGTGGATCATCCAGCCGATGAAGGGCAGCGGCACCAGCGTCACCACGGCCAGACCGGGGTGGATGGAGAACAGCACGGCCGCTGTCATCGCGATCATGAGCACGTCGGTCGCGAAATCGAGCGCATGCAAGGAGAGAAAAACGCAGATGCGGTCGGTTTCCGAACCGATCCGCGACATGAGGTCGCCCGTGCGCTTGCCGCCAAAGTAATCGAGCGAGAGCTGCAGCAGGTGGTCGAAAGTGGCCGTGCGCAGGTCGGCGCCGATGCGTTCGGAGACCAGGGCGAGCAGGTAAGTGCGCCACCAGTTCAAACCCCAGCCCAGCAGCGCCGCAGCAAGCAGGCCGCCCAGGTACATCGCCACGGTGCCCGGGGCGATCTGCTGGCCATTCTGGAATGGGATCAGCACCTCGTCCATGAGCGGGATGGTCAGGTAGGGCGGCACCAGCGTCGCGGCGGTGGACGCCAGCGTCAGCAGAAAGCCCAGCAGCAACTGCATGCGGTAAGGATGCGCGAAACGCCACAGGCGCAACAGCACCCAAGTGGAAGGTGGCGTATGCAACTCACGGAAACAGACGCTGCACGTCTCGCTGTCCGCAGGCAGAGGCGCGTGGCACGTCGGGCAAGTGCTGCCCTCCTCTTCATCAGGAGACTCCCGGCTGGCGCGGTGTTCGAACTGGCGCAGCAGGCGCAGCGCCTGGGGGTCAACCGCCAGCGTGAAGCGCCACTGCGCGAGCCGCTGTTGCCCGTCGTGCAGCGCGAGCTGGCCGACGCCGGCATGGTCGGAATGGCGCAGCGCGAGCGCGGGCGTCAGCGGCCAGCTCTGAACATGGGGTCCCTCTGTCGCCAAGGTGACAAACACGAGGCGACGCTCCGTCAATGCCAGGAGGCCGGCTGCAAAACGCAGCTGCGCATCCAGGTCAACCGCCACGCTGGCTGTTACGTTTTCACCGCCTGCCAGTTCGGCCTTGAGGGCCGACTGGAGCGTCGAAGAACTGGAAAGGTCGACCTGATGTGGATGATGCATGTTGAACAAATGAGGCGCGAAATTCTCGCCGAAGCCCGTCCGGCCCAGCCTGGCGGCCACCCACAACGCGCCAGGCGGCCCGCATGACGACAAACACTCCGGCGGCACCCTCGCGCGCCGCCGACATCCAGCTGTTGCGCATCCGCTACCTGCGCGGCCCCAACATCTGGACCTACCGCTCCGCCCTGGAAGTCTGGCTGGACCTGGGCGAGCTCGAAGACTTCCCCTCGAACCTGATCCCCGGCCTCACCGAACGCCTGGTGGCCATGCTGCCCGCACTCGTCGAGCACCATTGCGGCGTGGGCGAGCGCGGCGGCTTCCTGCAGCGTCTGGTCGAGGGCACCTGGGCCGGCCATGTGCTGGAGCACGTGGTGATCGAGCTGCTGAACCTGGCCGGCATGCCGACCGGCTTCGGGCAAACCCGCAGCACCTCGCAGCGCGGCGTCTACCGCATGGTGTTCCGCGCGCGTGACGAGCAGGTCGCGCGCACGGCCCTGGCCTGCGGCCACCGGCTGCTGACGGCCGCCATCCACGGCGAAACCTTCGCCGTACCCGTGGCCGTGGCCCAGATCCGCGCCAAGGTCGACGACTGCTACCTGGGCCCCAGCACGGCCTGCATCGTGGCCGCCGCGGCCGACCGCGGCATCCCGCACATCCGCCTCAACGAGGGCAACCTCGTGCAGCTGGGCCATGGCGCAAGGCAGCGCCGCATCTGGACCGCCGAAACCGACCGGACCAGCGCGATCGCCGAAGGCATCGCCAGCGACAAGGACCTGACCAAGACCCTGCTGGCCTCCTGCGGCGTGCCGGTACCCGAAGGCCAGGTGGTCGACAGCCCGGCAGCGGCCTGGGAAGCCGCGCAGGACATCGGCCTGCCCGTGGTCGTCAAGCCCTCGGACGCCAACCACGGCCGCGGCGTGAGCCTGGATCTGTCCGAGCAGGCCGACATCGAGAAGGCCTTCGGCGTCGCCGATGCCGAGGGCAGCGAAGTCATCGTCGAGCGCTTCATCCGCGGCGATGAGCACCGCCTGCTCGTGGTCGGTGGCAAGGTCGTGGCCGCCGCGCGCGGCGAGAGCCTGTCCATCACGGGCGACGGCCGCCAGACAGTGGCCCAGCTGATCGACAGCCAGCTCAACAGCGACCCGCGCCGTGGCGATGCCGAGGAGTTTCCGCTCGAAACCATCGACCTGGAAAAAGACGGCGTGATGCGCCTGCTGCTCGAGCGTCAGGGCCTGGACGGCGCGGCGGTGCCGGCCAAGGGCCGGCGCGTGCTGGTGCAGCGCACCGGCAACGTGGCGATCGACTGCACGGACGAGGTGCACCCCGAGGTCGCCCACGCGGCGGCGCTGGCCGCGCGCGTGGTCGGCCTGGACATCGCCGGCATCGACCTCGTGGCCGAAGACATCGGCAAGCCGCTGCAGGCCCAGGGCGGCGCCATCGTCGAGGTCAACGCCGGCCCCGGCCTGCTGATGCACCTCAAGCCCGCCGAAGGCGCGCCGCGCCCGGTTGGCCAGGCCATCGTCGACCATCTCTTCGCCGAGGACGAGGACGGTCGCATCCCCATCGTCGGCGTGGCCGGCACGCTGGGCACGGCCACCATCGCGCGCCTGGTCGCCTGGCTGCTGCACCTGTCGGGCCGCCGCGTGGGCCTGGCCTGCAGCGACGGCCTGTTCCTGGACAGCCGCCGCGTGGACGCCGGCGACTGCGCCGGCTGGGAAAGCGGCCACCGGCTGCTGATGAACCGCGCCATCAACGCCGCCGTGCTCGAAAACGGCCCCGCCTCCATCCTGCGCGACGGCCTGGCCTATGACCGCTGCCAGGTTGGCATCGTGACCGACATGGGCGGCGCCAGCCAGCTGGCAGAGTTCGACATCCAGGAGAGCGACCAACTGGCCCGCGTGCTGCGCACCCAGGTCGATGTCGTGCTGTCCGACGGCGTGGCCGTGCTCAATGCCAGCGACCCCCGCGTGGCCGCACTGGCCGCCCTGTGCGACGGCCAGGTCATCCTGTACGGCAAGGAGGCCGAGCTGCCGGCCATCATGGCCCACCGTGCCAATGGCGGCCGTGCCGTGTTGCTGCAGCAGGGCCAGCTGGTGCTGGCGACCGGTACCAGCGTGACAGCCGTGGCCGGCATACAGCAGCTGACGGCGCGCCGCGGCAAGGCCATGCGCGACGACAAGCTGGTGTGCAGCGTGCTCGCAGCCGTCGCCGCGGCCTGGGCGCTGCAGATCTCGCCGGACCTGATCTCCGCCGGCCTCAAGACCTTCGAACTCGATCCCGGATCGACCACCCGCACTGCCAAGACCCTGGCCGCACGCTGATGCCCTCCAACGACGACAACAGCTTCGTGCAAGCACGAGACAACACCATGAACATCTCTCGCGTGCGGGCCCTGCGCGGCCCGAATCTGTGGAGCCGGCACACGGCGCTCGAGGCCATCGTCTCCTGCGCGCCGCCCGAGCGCTCCATCGTCGAGCTGCCAGGCTTCGAGATCGCCGTGCGCGCGCGCTTTCCGACCATCGGCACGCTGCGTTCGGGCCCCAACACCGGCCCCGTGGCGCTGGCCCACGTGCTGGAAAGCGCCGCTCTGGCGCTGCAGGCCCAGGCCGGCTGCCCCGTCACCTTCAGCCGCACGGCGGCCACGCTGGAGCCCGGCATCTACCAGGTCGTGGTCGGCTACAGCGAGGAAGCCGTGGGCCGCCGCGCGCTCGAGCAGGCCGAGGCGCTCATCCAGGCCACGCTGCAGGGCCAACCCTTCGATGTCGACGCCGCGATCGCCGAATTGCGCGCGCTGGATGAAGACGAGCGCCTGGGCCCGAGCACGGGCTGCATCGTCGAGGCCGCCGTGGCGCGCGGCATCCCCTACCGCCGGCTCACGCGCGGCTCCATGGTGCAGTTCGGCTGGGGCTCGCGGCAGCGCCGCATCCAGGCCGCCGAACTGGACGCAACCAGCGCCGTCTCCGAGTCCATCGCCCAGGACAAGGACCTGACCAAGAAACTGCTGCACGCCGCAGGCGTGCCGGTGCCGCATGGCCGCCCAGTCAGCAGCCCCGATGACGCCTGGGCCGTGGCCCAGCAGATCGGCCTGCCGGTGGTGGTCAAGCCGCAGGACGGCAACCAGGGCAAGGGGGTGACGGTCAACATCGTCGACCGCGCACACCTGGACGGCGCGTACGCCGCCGCGGCCGAATACGGCGAAGTCATGGTCGAGCAGTACCTGCCCGGCAGCGATTTCCGCCTGCTGGTGGTCGGCGACAAGCTCGTGGCAGCCTCGCGGCGCGACCCGCCCCAGGTCACGGGCGACGGCGAGCACACGGTGCGCGAACTCGTGGACATGGTCAATGCCGACCCCCGCCGCGGCGACGGCCACGCCACCGCGCTGACCAAGATCCGCTTCGACGACATCGCCATCGCGCGCCTGGGCGTGCAGGGCCTGGAGCCCGACTCCGTGCCCAAGAAGGGCCAGCGCGTGATCCTGCGCAACAACGCCAACCTGTCCACCGGCGGCACCGCCACCGACGTGACCGACGACGTGCACCCGGCCATCGCCGCCCACGCCGTGGCAGCCGCCCAGATGGTGGGCCTGGACATCTGCGGTGTGGACCTGGTCAGCGAGACCGTGCTCAAGCCGCTGGAGCAGCAGCGCGGCGGCATCGTGGAAGTGAACGCCGCGCCAGGCCTGCGCATGCACCTGTCGCCCTCGTACGGCAAGGCCCGCAACGTCGGCCAGGCCATCGTCGACACGCTGTACGGCGCGGGCGAGGACGGCCGCATCCCGGTCGTGGCCGTGACCGGCACCAACGGCAAGACCACGACCACGCGGCTGATCGCCCACCTGTTCACGGCCGCCGGCCTGCGCGTGGGCATGACCAACACCGACGGCGTCTACGTGGAAGGCCGCCAGATCGACAGCGGCGACTGCAGCGGCCCGCGCAGCGCGCGCAACGTGCTGATGCATCCTGACGTGGACGCGGCCGTGTTCGAGACCGCGCGCGGCGGCATGCTGCGCGAAGGCCTGGGCTTCGACCAGTGCCAGGTGGCCGTCGTCACCAACATCGGCGCGGGCGACCACCTGGGACTGAACTACATCACCACGGTGGAAGACCTCGCCGTGCTCAAGCGTGTGATCGTGCAGAACGTGGCGACCAGCGGCTACGCCGTGCTCAATGCCGCCGACCCCAATGTCGCGGCCATGGCCGCGACCTGCCCGGGCCAGGTGATCTTCTTCGCGGCGGACCGGCACCATCCGGTGATGGCCACGCACCGCGCCCAGGGCCGGCGCACCGTGCACGTGGATGGCGACCACCTCGTCGCCGCCGTGGGCTCGTGGCGCGAGACCATCGCGCTGCGCGACATCCCGATCACGCGGGGCGGCACCATCGGCTTTCAGGTCGAGAACGCCATGGCCTCGGTCGCCGCGGCCTGGGCCGCCGGCCTGTCCTGGGACGCGGTGCGCCGCGGCCTGGCCAGCTTCGCCAACGATGCCGACAACGCACCGGGCCGCTTCAACGTGATGGACTACCGCGGCGCCACCGTGATCGCCGACTACGGCCACAACCCGGACGCCATGCGCGCCCTGGTCGCCGCCGTGGATGCGATGCCGGCGCGCCGGCGCACCGTGGTCATCAGCGGCGCAGGCGACCGGCGCGACGAGGACATCCGCGAACAGACTGCCATCCTGGGCAATGCCTTCGACCACGTGATCCTGTACCAGGACGCTTGCCAGCGCGGCCGCGCCGACGGCGAGGTGCTGGCGCTGCTGCGCCAGGGCCTGGCCCAGGCCAGCCGCGCGCGCCAGGTCGACGAGGTGCACGGCGAGTTCAAGGCCATCGACCAGGCCCTGGCGGCGCTGCAGCCGGGCGACCTGTGCCTGGTGCTGGTCGACCAGGTCGAGGAGGCACTGGCCCACCTGGCGCGCTGCGTCGAGGAAGCATCCGCCGTCCCGGCCTGACGCGTTTCGATACGGTTACGGCGCGGCCTGCAGGCACAGCCTGCAGGCTAAAATCCGCCATTTGTCGAAACCGTCCTCCATGTCCGCTGCACCTGCAGGGCACGCCCGTGCCAGCTTCGACTTCAAGAGCGCCAGCCTGCCGCTGATCTCGGTGGTGCTCAAGACCCCGAATCTCGCGGTGCTGTCGCAGGAACTGCAGGCCCGCTTCGGCGATACGCCCGACTTTTTCGACCAGGACCCGGCCGTGATCGTGCTGACGCAGATCGCCCAGGATCCGACCCCGTTGAGCTTTTCGGTGCTGCTGACGCTGCTCAAGCACTACCGCCTGCGCCCCTTCGGCATCCATGGTGGCAGCCAGGCCCACAAGGAGACGGCAGCCGCCGTCGGCCTGATGGATTTGCCCGAGATCTCCTCGTCGGCCGTGGCGGTGTCGGGCGATGCACCAGCGCCTGCGCCGGCCCCGGTGACCGCCGCCCCGGCGCCCGCGGATGCGGTGACGCAGGCCAACGGCACCATGGTGATCGACCGCCCCTTGCGCTCGGGCCAGCAGGTCTATGCGCGCGGTTGCGACCTCATCGTGCTGCAGGCCGTGAACTTCGGCGCCGAGATCATCGCCGACGGCAACATCCACGTGTACGCGCCGCTGCGCGGCCGGGCCATCGCCGGCGCGCGTGGCAACACCGAGGCCCGCATCTTCAGCACCTGCATGGAAGCGCAGTTGATCTCCATCGCCGGCATCTACCGCACCAGCGAAGTCGCCCTGCCCGCCGAAGTGCTGGGCAAGCCCGCCCAGGTGCGCCTGGTCGGCGAGAGCCTGGTGCTCGACCCCATCTGAACCCATCCCTTAAAAAAAGGACCTCCATTCCATGAGCAAGATCATCGTGGTCACCTCCGGCAAGGGAGGTGTGGGCAAGACCACCACCAGCGCCAGTTTTTCGTCCGGCCTGGCCCTGAAGGGCCACAAGACGGTGGTCATCGACTTCGACGTCGGCCTGCGCAACCTCGACCTGATCATGGGCTGCGAGCGCCGTGTGGTCTACGACCTGATCAACGTGATCCACAACGAGGCCAACCTGAACCAGGCGCTGATCAAGGACAAGCAGTGCGAGAACCTGTTCGTGCTGGCGGCCTCGCAGACGCGCGACAAGGACGCGCTGACGCAGGACGGCGTGGAAAAGGTGCTCAAGGACCTGGCCGAGATGGGCTTCGAGTACATCGTCTGCGATTCGCCGGCCGGCATCGAGACCGGTGCGCTGATGGCCATGCACTTCGCCGACTACGCGCTCGTGGTGACCAACCCCGAGGTCTCCTCGGTGCGCGACTCCGACCGCATCCTGGGCATGCTGGGCTCCAAGACCAAGCGCGCCATGGAAGGCGGCGAGCCGATCAAGGAACACCTGTTGATCACGCGCTACAACCCCAACCGCGTGGCCGACGGCCAGATGCTGTCGCTCGAAGACATCCAGGACATCCTGCGCATCCCGCTGATCGGCGTGATCCCGGAGTCCGAGGCCGTGCTGCAGGCCTCCAACCAGGGCGTGCCGGCCATCCACGGCAAGGACACCGACGTGTCCGAGGCCTACAAGGACGTGGTGGCCCGCTTCCTCGGCGAGGACAGGCCGATGCGCTTCGTCGATGCCGAGAAGCCCGGCTTCTTCAAGCGCCTGTTCGGGAGGTAAGGCCGATGTCCTTTCTGTCCTTTCTGCTCGGGGAGAAGAAGAAGACCGCCAACGTCGCCAAGGAGCGGCTGCAGATCATCCTGGCGCACGAGCGCGGCAGCCGTGGCGGTTTGAAGCCCGACATGCTCCAGGAACTGCAGCGCGAACTCGTGGCCGTGATCTCCAAGTACGTCGCGGTGAACCAGGAGCACATCAAGGTCAACCTGGAACGCCAGGACACGCTGGAAGTGCTCGAGGTCAAGATCGAGCTGCCCGAGGGCCGCTGACGCCATGCGGGCCTGGTTGCTGCTCACCACGGTGCTGGTGCTGGCCTGCACGCGCGCCGACGCCCAGAAGGTCGGCGAGGTCGACACGGCCTTTCAGTGGCTGGGGCCCAACCACAAGATCGTCGTCGATGCCTACGACGATCCGCGCGTGCAGGGCGTGACATGCTATGTCTCGCGCGCCCGCACGGGCGGCCTCAAGGGCGCCGTCGGACTGGCCGAGGACAAGGCCGAGGCCTCCATCGCCTGCCGCCAGGTCGGCCCCATCAACGTGCCGCAACCCCTGCCAGCCCAGGAAGAGGTGTTCAGCGAGCGCATGTCGGTGCTGTTCAAGCGCCTGCGCATCGTGCGCATGGTGGACACCCAGCGCCACACACTGGTCTACCTGACCTACTCCGACAGGCTGGTCGAGGGCTCGCCGCAGAACGCCATCACGGCGGTGCCGGTGGACCGTGCGACGCCGCTGCCGGTGAAGTGAGCGGATGCCCGACGACCGGCCTTCCGTCCTGACGCCCGACGAGGCCTCGTCCCCCGACGCCGACCTTTCCACACTGGCCCCGCTGCGCTGGCCGGTGTTCCGCATGCTGTGGCTGGTGTGGCTGGCCTCCAACATCTGCATGTGGATGAACGACGTGGCGGCAGCCTGGCTCATGACCTCGCTGACGACCTCGCCGGTCTGGGTGGCGCTGGTGCAGACCGCCGCCACCATGCCGGTGTTCCTGTTCGGCCTGCCCAGCGGCGCGCTGGCCGACATCGTGGACCGTCGCCGCTTCTACATCACGACCCAGTTCTGGGTCGCCAGCGTGGCGCTGGTGCTGTGCGCCACGGTGCTCACCGGCACGGTCACGCCACCGCTATTGCTGCTGCTGACCTTCGCCAACGGCATCGGCCTGGCGATGCGCTGGCCGGTCTACTCGGCCGTGGTGCCCGAGCTGATCCCCCGCGCGCAACTGCCTGCCGCGTTGGCCCTCAACGGCATCACCATGAACGCTTCGCGCATCGTCGGCCCGCTGCTGGCCGGTGCGCTGATCGCCAGCATCGGCAGCGCCGCGGTGTTCGTGCTCAACGCCGTGCTGTCGCTCACCTCGGCCTTCATGCTCATGCGCTGGCAGCGCGAGCACAAGCCCGATCCCTTGGGCCGCCAGCGGCTGTGGAGCGCCATGCGCGTGGGCGTGCAGTTCGTGCGGCAGTCGCCGCGGCTCAAGGCTGTGCTGCTGCGCATCGCGCTGTTCTTTTTTCACTCCACGGCGCTGATCGCGCTGCTGCCGCTGGTCGCGCGTGGCCTGCAGGGCGGCGACGCCGCCACCTTCACGGTGCTGCTGGCCTCGATGGGCATGGGCGCCATCGCCACGGCCTTCCTGATGCCGCGGCTGCGCCAGTGGCTGGCACGCGACCAGGTCGTGCTGTACGGCACGCTGCTGCAGTCCGGCGCCACGCTGGTGATGGCCTTCGCCTCCAACGTGGCGGTGGCCGTGCCGGCCATGTTCGTGGCCGGCATGGCCTGGATCGCCACGGCCAATTCGCTGTCGGTCTCGGCCCAGCTCGCGCTGCCGGACTGGGTGCGCGCCCGCGGCATGGCGATCTACCAGATGGCCATCATGGGCGCGAGCGCCTTCGGCGCCGGCTTGTGGGGCCAGGTGGCGGCGCTCAGCACGGTGCAGCTGAGCCTGCTGGTGGCGGCCGTGACGGGCGGCACCGCCATGTGGCTGGCGACGCGCTTCGTGGTCGATCTGCAGATCGAGGAAGACCTCACGCCCTCGCATGTGCTGCCGGTGCCGGTGGCGAAACAACCGCCGGCCACAGGCCACGTGCTGGTCAGCATCGACTACCGCATCGACCCCGCGCGCGCGGCCGATTTCGAGCGCGTGATGCAGGACAGCCGGCGCAGCCGCCTGGCCCAGGGCGCGCTGGAGTGGCACCTGCTCCGCGACATCAGCGACCCCGGCCACTACACCGAGCAGATCGTCGACGAATCGTGGACCGAGCACCTGCGCCGCTTCGACCGCGTGACCGCGGCCGACATCGCGCTGCGCGAGCGCAAGCTCGCCTTCCACCTGGAGGAAGCGCCGCCGCGCGTGACGCGCTACGTGGTCGACACGCCGCGCACATAGCGCCGCCGCAGTTCGATGGCGGCGATGCACACCACCAGCCAGGTCAGGCCCGAAGCGAAGCCGGCCAGCACGTCGCTGGCCCAGTGCACCTGCAGCAGCACCCGGCTCACGCCCATGCAGTAGGCCAGCAGTGCCGCGAGCAGCACCGCCGGCAGATGCCAGCGCACGGGCAACAGGCGCACGCAGAGATAGGCCAGCATGCCGTAGACCACCACCGAGCCCGAGGTGTGGCCACTCGGGAAGCTGTAGCCCTCGGCGACGGCGAAGCCGTGCTCGTGCAGCGGGCGCACGCGCGCGAAGACGCGCTTGAGGCCCTGGTTCAGCAGGCCGTTGCCGGCGCAGGCGACGACCCAGCCCAGCGCCAGCCAGCGGTGGCCGCGCCACAGCAGCGCGCCGGCCACCAGCACCACGAGCGCGACCAGGGTCAGCGGATCGCCGAAGTGCGTGGCCGTGCCGACCAGGCGCAAGGCGGCTGCGGGCAAGCGCTGGGACAGCGCCTCGGCCAGGCGCTGGTCGAACAGGCCCAGTTCCTGGTCGGCGTCCATGGCCTCCATGGCCTCGGCGAACAGCGCTGCCGTGGCCAGCATGAAGCCGCCGCCCAGCGCGAGCCACATGCCCAGCCAGGCCCAGGGCGGCAGCCAGGCGCGGGGCGCACGCAGGTGCAGATGGCGCAGCCCTGCGAACAGCAGGCCCGCGCACACCAGAGTGGCCAGCAGCCCACCGCCAGCCGCCACAAGCGCATGCTGGCCCAGCCATTCGGCCAGCGCCTGGGCGCGCAGCGCGTCCTCAGCCATGAACGCTCCGGTCCAGGTCGAGTGCATGGCGGGTCACACAAGCGAAGCGCTGCGTGGCTTCGTCGAAATCCCAGCGCTCCACACGCGCCACGCCCTCGCCCCGGTGCAGCACGTTGACCGAGTTGTTGGCCTCACGACGCAGACGCGAGGACAGGGCCGTGCCGGCCTGCACGCACCACATGCGCCGGGCCAGGCCGGCGTGCAGCGCATGCAGAGGCAGCACGTAGGGCAGGTGGATGTGGCCGCCGGCCACCACGTCGGCGCCAGCCGCGGCCCAGGCGCGCACGGCGGCCTCATGGCCCCGGAGAAGGTCGCGCGCATCGCGCGGCGTCGGCACGGCCACGGGCTGGTGCACCACCACCACACGCACCTGGCCAGGCGCGGCCTGGCGCAGCCGCGCCGCCACGTGTGCGATCTGCTCAGGCGAGACCTGGCCATGCTGGTGGCGCCAGCGGCGCGTGGTCTTCACGCAGACCACCAGCCAGTCAGCGCTGTCATGCACCGGTTCCAGGCCGGCGCCGAAGGCCCGCCGGTGCCGCGCATAGGGCCACAGCAGCCGCGCCGCGAGGTTGACGAGCGGGATGTCGTGGTTGCCCGGGATCGCGAGCACGGGCCGCCCCAGCCGCGTGCAGAACGCCCGGGCGGCCGCGAACTGCGCCGCAGTGGCGCGCTGCGTGATGTCGCCGGACAGCAGCACACGTTCGGGCGCGAGGTCCTCGGCCAAGGCCAGGAGCGCCTCGACCACGGGCGCCCGCTCGGTGCCGAAATGCGTGTCCGAGATCTGCAGCAGGACGCTCATCGACAGCCTTCGGTCTGCGCGCTGCGGTGCCGAGCAACGTGGGACCACCCGTCGTTGCTCACGCGGGCTCCACGCGATCCTGCGGCATGGGCGTCAGCAGCCACAGCGGCTGCGGCGAGACGCGAAAGTGCAGCGGCGCGCGCAACCAGCAGATCTCGCCATCGGTCGCCACCTTGACGCGCGCCGTGCGGCGCGGCGCAGCCGGCCGCATGGCCAGGCGCTCGAAGCCGAAGCGCAGCACGTCCTCGGCCTCGCCGAGCCGGCCGAAAGCGCCGCGCAGCATCAGGCCCAGCATGGACAACGTGCCGACCGGACGCAGCATCAATGCCACCAGTTGTCCCTGCGCCAGCAGGCCGGCTTCCGGCATGCCGATCTGCTGCAGCTGCAGGCCGTTGTTGCCGACGAACAGCGTGGAGGTGCGCACGGACTGCAGGCGTCCCTGGCATTCGAGTTGCAGGCGCAGCGGCCGGTGCGCGTGCAGCAGCGTGACCAGCGCCGACCACAGCGCCACGAGCCGGCTGCGGCCATAACGCTGCTTGTAGGCCTCACGGTCCTCCAGCAGCTGCGGGTACAGGCCCACACTGGCGTTGACGAGGAACAGCCGCTCGTTGACCACGCCCACCTGCACCGGCGCGGCTCGGGCGCGCAACAGGGCGCGTGTGGCTTGCGCCGTGTCCGAGCTGATGCCGTGGGTGCGGCTGAAGTAGTTGAAGGTGCCCTGCGGCAGCACGCCGAATGGCAGCCCGGCCGGCAGCACGACCTGGGCCACGGCGTTGAGCGTGCCGTCTCCACCGGCTGCGACCACCGCGCCCTGGCAGGTCCGCGCGCGGCGCACGGCCTCGGCCGCGACCTGGGCGACATCCATGCCGCGTTCGATCCGCAGTACCTCGTGCGCGCGGCCGGCCGCATCCAGGATCTCGCGGATGGTGCGCTCGGTTTCATCGGCATCACTGCGTCCAGAACCGGCATTGAGCACGATGACCAAGGGACCGTCGGCCGCGAAGGCGGGGGGATCGGCGGCGACGGTGGCAGCTGTGTTCACGGGCGGGCAGCTTAGCAGTGCGCTGCATGGCCGCATGTCAGACAGGGCCGCTGCCGCACCGCACGCACAGTTCTGGTGCAACGTGGACAATCGCGGGCTTTCGCGCCGCGACGGCGCACCGGAGACCGGCCATTCGCTCCCACGACAACACGCGCGGCATTCTCGCCATGCTCGGCGCGATCAGCTCCTTCGCCTGGATGGACGCGGTCATGAAACTGCTGGCCGCCCACTACCCTGCCGTGCAGGTCGCGGCCCTGCGCGGCATCGCGGGCCTGCCGCTGGTCTGTCTGTACCTGTGGTGGCGCGGCGAGGCCGTCCGCGTGCTGCAGGTGCGATTTCCGCTGCACCTGCTGCGCGGCGTGCTGGGCGTGGCCATGCTCTCGCTGTTCGCCTATGGCCTGCAAAGCCTGCCCATGGCGGTGGCCTACACGCTGTTCTTCATCGGCCCCATCCTGATCGCGCTGCTCTCGGTGCCGGTGCTCAAGGAGCGCGTGCGCGCTGCGCACTGGTTCGCACTGGCGGCCGGCATGCTGGGCGTGCTGGTGGCGCTGCGACCGGACCAGGATGCGCTGCTGAGCTGGGGCGCGCTGGCCGTGCTGGCGGCCGCATGCTGTTATGCGGTCTCGGCCATCACGGGCCGCGTGCTCACGCGCACCGACTCCAACGGGAGCCTGGTGTTCTGGATGACGCTGCTGGTGGCCGTGGGCGCCGGCGCGCTGGCCGCGCGCGGCTGGGTGCCGCTGCGGGCCGAGCATGGCTGGACCATCGTGGCCCTGGCCGTGACCGGCTTCATCGGCCAGATGTGCATCACCGAGGCCTTCCGCCATGGGCAGGCCGCGGTGGTCGCGCCCTTCGAGTACGCAGCGCTGGCCTGGGCCGTGGGCCTGGACTGGCTGCTGTGGCGCACGCTGCCCGATGCTGCGACGCTCATGGGCGCGGCCATCGTCGTGGCCAGCGGGCTGTACCTCGTACAGCAGGAACGCCGCGCGCGCTCCTAGCTACTTCTTCTTGCGGGTGGCATGGCGTTCATGCCATTCGGCCAGCGAGAAGTCGGGATAACCGTCGAAGCGCGGGTCGCCGCGCCTGCCCTCCACGGCCACCCAGTTGGCCTTGGAATCGAGCAGGATGTGCGCGTTCTCGGGCGGCACCGGCAGCGGCGTGTCGATGGCGCTCGCATGTGGGTGCACGAGTTCGGGCCACTGTGGATCCCACAGCCACAGCGCGCTGCCGCAGCGCCCGCAGAAATGCCGCTGGCCGCTGCTCTGGCGGTCCGGCTTGCCCTCCTCGCGCATGATGGCCTGGTACTTGCGCAGGTAGCGCTTGCCGCGCACCTTCAGCGTGCCGGCATCGGCACCCAGGTTGATCGCGTAGCCGCCACCGCCGGCCGTCTTGCGGCAGATCGAGCAGTAGCAACGCATGAACGGCACCGGCGAAGACGACGCCACCGAGAAGCGGACGCTGCCGCAATGGCAGGAACCTTCGAGTTGCATGCAGGCCTCCAAAAGCAAAACCGCCGGGCGAGGCCGGCGGTTCAGGACAGGGAGCAGCGAAGGATCAGACCGAGAAGCTCGAGCCGCAGCCGCAGGTGGTCGTGGCGTTCGGGTTCTTGATCACGAACTGGGCGCCCTGCAGATCTTCCTTGTAGTCGATCTCGGCGCCGACCAGGTACTGGTAGCTCATCGCGTCGATCAGCAGCGACACGCCGTTCTTGGTCATGGTCGTGTCGTCCTCGTTGCTGATCTCGTCGAAGGTGAAGCCGTACGAGAAGCCCGAGCAGCCGCCGCCCTGCACGAACACGCGCAGCTTGAGGTCGGGGTTGCCCTCTTCGGCGATCAGGTCGGCCACCTTCGCCGCTGCGGCGTCGGTGAAGAGGATCGGGTCGGGCATCTGGACTTCGACGTTGTCGGCAACTGCGCTCATGGGGTTGTGCTCCGGAAAAAGTACGGGCAATGCTAAGCGAATCGTCTTGACGTTGCTTGCAATGCGGTCATTCACCAAAGAAAAACCGCCCAGCGGGCGGTTCTTCTCGGGTTCGCCAGGGCGCGATCAGCGCTTGGAGAACTGCTTGCGGCGGCGTGCGGAGTGCAGACCGACCTTCTTGCGCTCGACTTCGCGGGCGTCGCGGGTCACGAAGCCGGCAGCGCTCAGTTGCGGCTTCAGCGTCGCGTCCCAGTCCAGCAGCGCGCGGGTGATGCCGTGGCGCGTGGCGCCGGCCTGGCCGGATTCGCCGCCGCCATGGACGTTGACCTGGATGTCGAAGGTCTCGACATGGTTGGTCAGCACCAGGGGTTGCTTCGCGATCATGATGGAGGTCTCGCGGCCGAAGTAGGCCTTGATGTCCTTGCCATTGACCGTGATGTTGCCGCTGCCCTTCTTCAGGAACACACGGGCGACGCTGGATTTGCGACGGCCGGTGCCATTGTTCCAATCACCAATCATTGCGCGGCTCCTCAGATTTCCAGGGCTTTGGGCTGCTGGGCGGCGTGCGGATGCTCGGCGCCACCGTAGACCTTCAGCTTCTTGATCATGGCGTAGCCCAGGGGGCCCTTGGGCAGCATGCCCTTGACGGCCTTCTCGAGCGCGCGGCCGGGGTGCTTGGCCTGCATGTCGCGGAAGTTGGTCGCCGTGATGCCACCGGGGAAACCGGAGTGGCGGTAGTACACCTTGTCCAGGGTCTTGGCACCGGTCACGCGCAGCTTGGCTGCGTTGACGATCACGATGAAATCGCCGGTGTCGACGTGAGGCGTGTAAATGGCCTTGTGTTTGCCGCGCAGACGGAGAGCAACTTCGCTGGCTACTCGTCCGAGGACCTTGTCGGTCGCGTCAATCACAAACCACTCATGCACGACCTCAGCGGGCTTTGCGCTGAAAGTAGTCATGTTTCTCTCTCTGAGAAGTGGGGTTTGGGCAGCTCTTTTCCACGGTCGGTGTTTCTCTGAAGGAAACCTCTTAGGTGGAAGGATGTTCTTCGCCGCGGAGCCAGCCAGTCGCTGCGAAACCGCGCATTATAGGCAGAACCCGCCGAGGGCGGCAACTAGGGGCCGTAGGGCCGCTGGTTCTCGCGCAAGCGGCGCGTGTTTTCCAGGCACACCGGCATGGCCGCATAGGGCGCCTGCTGGCAGGCGCGGAACAGGCACATGGGCCGCGTGAGGAAATTGCTGTCGGGGCAGATCTGCTCGGCCGACAGCGCACGCGGCGCGGCCGGCGGCGGCAGGCGGCGCACGGCCGGGGGCGGTGCGGGCTGCATCGGCACCTCCAGCGGGGCTGGCAGCTCCTGCGGGCCCGGCGCAGGTGCCGCCGCTGGCACGATGACCGTCACCGGGACTGCGGGCTTGGCCGGCGCTCTGGGCAGGACCGGTGCCGCAGCCGTCGCCGGCGGATCGCCGGGCGAAGCCACGATGCCGACTGCCGCCAGCAAGCCCACGATCAGCACAGCCACCCCGGCCTTGGGCCACCACTGGCGCCTGCCTGCCTGGACCGCGGCCGGCGGTGCCACGGCCAGGTCAACGGTGCTGTGCGACGGCGGCGCCTGCCACAGCGTGGACATGTCGTCGTCCTCGTGCTGCGCGTCGCTCGCGGCGTGCGGCGCCTGCCAGTCGGAGCCGAGTTCGGCGCGCCAGTCGAAGCGCTCCATGCCCGGGACCGGCTGCAACTGCAGCAGCGCGCGGAACGCAGCCAGGTCGCGCGGCCGCTGCGCAGGGTCGAGCGTGAGCCCGGCTGTCAGCGCTGCGACAAGCGCCGGCGTGTACGCCAGGCCATGGACGCTGCGCAGATGCTCCGCCAGCTCGGCCGGTGGTCGCAGGCTGTCGCGCACCGCACGTACGCTGGCCGGCACGGGCGGCGCGCGGTGCAGACAGCCATAGACCACAGCCGCGAGCGAATACACATCGCTCCAGGGCCCCTGGCGCATGTCCTGGACATCGGCGTACTGCTCGATCGGCGCGTAGTTGACCTTCAGGATGGCCGTGTGCTGCGGCGCGTCCTGGCCCAGCGCCTGCCGTGCCGCGCCCAGGTCCAGCAGCACCGGTGGACCAATGTCCTGCAGGAAGATGTTGTCTGGCGAGATGTCGCGGTGCAGTGTGCCGCGCCGGTGCAGCAGTTCGAGCGCCTGCAGCACCGACCACAGCAGCTTGCGCAACCACGGTTCAGGCGGCGGCGTGCGCATCTGCGCGCAAGCCTCCTTGAGCGTCACGCCCTGGTACAGCGGCATCGCCATGTAGGCCGTGCGGTTCTGCTCCCAGACGCGCAGCACCTTGACCAGCGCAGGGTGGTCGAACTGCGCGAGCAGGCGGGCCTCGTTCATGAACGAGCGCAGGCCCTCGTTGAAGCGCCGAGCATCGGCCCCGGTGCGCAAGGTCACGGCCTGGCCGGCACGGTCGGCCAGGCCACCCGGCAGGTATTCCTTGATCGCCACCGTGCGGTGCAGCGAATGGTCGTAGGCGCGGTAGACCATGCCGAAGCCGCCCGCGCCGAGCAGGCCGTGCAGCTCGAACTCGCCCAGCCGCGTGCCGGGCGGCAAGCCCTGAGAGGGATGGCGGACGGCGGCGTTCACGGGCAGGACGGCGGGCGCGAGCCGGCCAGTGTAGAGGGCCGCCGGCAACGGCGCCGCTACCATTGGCCAATGTTCAGTTACCGCCACGCCTTCCATGCGGGCAACCACGCCGACGTGCTCAAGCACCTGGTGCTGGTCGCCATCCTGCGCCATCTTGCCGAGAAGGAGACCGCGCTGGCCCTGCTGGATTCGCACGCCGGCGCCGGCCTGTACCGGCTCGATGGCGACTACGCCGCCACCAGCGGCGAGGCCGCCGACGGCGTGCTGCGGCTGCTGCAGGTGCCTGCCGCCCAGCGCAAGGATTGGCCCGCCGCGCTGACCGACTACTTGGCGCTGCTGGCCGGCTTCAATCCAAGCGGCGGCCACCGCATCTACCCCGGCTCACCCTTCGTGATGCACCGGCTCGCCCGCCCGCAGGACCGTCTCAAGCTGTTCGAGATGCATCCCACGGACGCCAAGACGCTGCAGGCCAACATCGACCAGCTGGAAGCCGGACGCCAGGTCGCGGTGTTCCGCGAGGACGGTTTCGAGGGCGTGCGCCGCTTTCTACCGCCGCCCTCGCGCCGTGCCCTGTTGTTGTGCGACCCGAGCTACGAGCTCAAGAGCGACTACGGCCGCGTGGTCGATCTGCAGACCATGGCGCTGCAACGCTTTCCCACGGGTACCAGCATGGTCTGGTATCCGCTGATCGCGCGCAACGAGGCCCACATCCTGCCGCGCAAGCTCAAGAGCGTGGCCACGCGCGCGGGCAAACCCTGGCTGCATGCCACGCTGACGGTGAAGGGTGCCAAGCAGGCGGTGGCAGGCGAACGCCGGCCCGGCCTGCCGGCCAGCGGTGTCTTCGTCGTGAACCCGCCCTACACGCTCAAGCCGGCGCTGGAGCAGGTGCTGCCGTTGCTGGCCGAGTTGCTTGCGCAGGACCAGAACGCCGCCCACGTGCTGGAGACACAGGGCGGCTGAAGCGCGACGGAGCAGGCCGCGGCGCGCGGCCGCAGATCAGAAGTGGAAGTCGGCGCGCAGCATCGGGGTCTTGGCCAGCGAACCCGGCACGGCGTGCGGGTTGCCGAACTTGTTGCGCCAGTACTGGTAACCCACGCCCACACGGAACGCGTTCTTGCCGGCGCCGATGTGCGGCGATATGTCGTAGAACAGCGTCATGTCCAGGTTGGTCTCGGGCGAGGTCGGGCCGCCGAATTCGTTCTTGCCCTTGTCGCCGATGTAGTTGAGGTAGCCCTCGAACGACAGGCCGGTGCTGCCCACCGGGATGCCCCAGGCCAGGTTCAGCATGGGATGGGTGTCGTAGCTGTAGCGCTCGGTGATGCCGCGCGGCTTGTTGCTCTCCCACAGCGCGTACACGCCGACGTTCAGGAAGCCGGCGGGCACGTCGATCATGAAGGTCGGGCCGGCCACCACCATGCGCTTCTTGGACGCATAGTTGTCGTCGTTCTTGGTGTTGACGTCGAAACCGGCCGTCAGGCCCAGGCCCTTGACCGGGCCGAAGGCGAAGGACTTGCCCGTGACCTTGCCCAGGTCCAGGGTGTGGCGGTAGACCACGTAGATCTCCTGCGCATTGCTGTCCTTGCCATCGGACATCAGGAAGTCGACGTTGAGGAAGTTGCTGCCGTACTTGTAGCCGCTGGCATGCGTGAAGTTGACGATGGTCTTCTCGATGTCCTGCGGGTTGTAGGGCTCGGCGAATTTGGTGCCCCAGCGCACGCCCATGGAGGTGTCGCTCCAGTCGGCGGCCTGGGCGCCGATGGCGGCGCAGGTCAGCGCGGCGGCAGCCGCGCAACGCAAGATGTAATGGTTTTGGTGCATGGGGAAGGTTTCAGTGGTCATCGCACAGTGCTTACAGCAACCAACGTGCCATGCACTGCGCGAACGATCGTAGCCATGGCTGCCACGCCGGACATCTGACTTCCAGTTCGCACGCGATACGCCATCGCGTATGCCGCGTCGCCGCGCTTCACCTATACGCGCACACCCTGGCACGCGCCTCAAGGCGCTGTGGCCAGCACCTCGCGCGCCACGGCCACGAAGGAGGCCAGCACGGCCAGGCCGGCGTCCTCTTTGCGCCAGGCCAGCGCGCCCACCGTCAGCGGCACCAGGCCGCGCACGGGCACCAGCCGTGCCCCACGCATGCCGGCCTGTGCCAGGGAGGCCGGCACCAGCGCCACGCCCAGACCGGCCGCGACCATGGCGACCACGGTCAGCCACTGGCGCGCCGCATGGCGCGTGCGCGGGTGGATGCCGGCGCGGTTGAACACCGCGATCACGTTGTCGTAGTTGGCCGGCGCCACATCGCGCGCGAACATCACGAAGTTCTCGTCGGCCAGGCGCTTGAGGTCGATGCTTTTCTCGCCCGCCAGCGGGTGCGCCTCGGGCAGACAGCAGACCAGCCGGTCGTCGGCCAATGGCAGGCTGGCCAGCGCGGCAGGAAACGCCTTGGCGTTGAGGAAGCCCGCATGCAGCTGCCCGTGGCGCAGTGCCTCGAGTTGCTCGGCCGAGGACATCTCGCGCAAATGGACCTCGATGTTGGGCCGGCGCGCGCCGAAGGTCTCGACGATGCGCGGCACCTCGCGGTAGACCATGGAGCCGGTCATGCCCAACTCCAGGCGACCGCGCATGCCGGCCGCCACGGCCTGGGCCGCCTCGCGCGCCGCGGCCACACGCTCGAGCACCAGCCGCGCCTGGGCCAGGTAAGCCGCGCCGGCCGGCGTCAGCGCCACCTGCTTGCTGTTGCGCTCGAGCAGGCGGACGCCCAGTTCGTCCTCCAGCGCCTTGATGGCCGAACTCAGCGGCGGCTGGGTGATGGCCAGGCGCTGGGCGGCGCGGCCGAAGTGCAGTTCCTCGGCAAGGACGACGAAGTAGCGCAGCAGGTGCAGTTTCACGGCAAGGTCGGCGCGGTGGGACGGGCCGGCAGTATCGTGCGCGCCGCCAGTGCGCCCTAACATGTCGCCCCATGCCCTCCGCCCCGCCCACCGCCGCCAGCACCGATGCGCGCGTGCTGCGCGAGCAGGTGGCAGCGCTGTACGCCACCATGCCGGCTTCCACCGCCATCGACGTGCTGCTGGCCTGGGGCCTCTGCGCCCTGCTGTACTGGCAGACGCGCGATGGCGGCATCCTCGTCTGGCTGGGCCTGCATTTCATCCAGGTGCTGCGTTACCCCCTGATCCACGCCTACTTCCGCGACCCACAGGCCGCCGAGCGCAGCGCCTTCTGGGCCCGGCGCCACTGGCGCGAGCTGCTCTACTACAGCATCACCTGGGGCCTGGCGCCCTGGCTGTTCCTGCCGGCCGACAGCCTGCCGCTGACCGCGCTGATGATGCTCACCATGCTGGGGCTGTGCAGCGGCGGCGTTCCCTCGGTCGCACCGCGCTGGCCCTCGGTGCTGGCCTTCGTGGTGCCGATGACGGTGGGGCTCATCACAGCCCTGGCCTGGCGCGCCGACACCATCCACCTGTTCCTGGCGGCCTGTGCCGTGCTGCACGTGGGTGCCACGCTGCACTTCGCCCATGCCCAGCACCGCCTGCTGACCACGGCACTGACCACGCGCTTCGAGAAGGAGGCGCTGGCCGACGCCCTGGCGCACCAGGTGCAGATCACCCAGCAGGCCAGCGAGGAGAAGACGCGCTTCCTGGCGGCCGCCAGCCACGACCTGCGCCAGCCGCTGCACGCGATCGCGCTGTTCGGCATGGTGCTCGAGCGCGAGCTGCAAGGCCACGCGAGCCAGCCGCATGCGCAGCGCCTCATGCGCGCTGTCAACGCACTGAGCGGCTCGCTGGACACCATGCTGGATGTCTCGCAGCTGGACGCCGGCATGGTGCCCGCGCAGCCGCAGCCCGTGCCACTGCGCAGCGTGCTGCTGGCCGTGCAGGCCCTGCTTGCCACGCGCGCCGAGGCGCGCGCGCTGCAGCTGCGCGTGCGCACCACGGCGCTGTGGGTGCGCACGGATCCGCAGCTGCTGCAGCGTCTGCTGGCCAACCTGGTGGAAAACGCCATCAAGTACACGCCCGCCGGCGGCGTGCTGGTCGTCGCGCGTGCGCGCGGCGCCGAGGTCTGGCTGGACGTGGTGGACACCGGCGTGGGCATCGCGCCCGAGCACCACGAGCGCGTGTTCCAGGAGTTCTACCAGGTCCACAACCCGGGCCGCGACCGCGCCCAGGGCCTGGGCATCGGCCTGTCCATCGTGCGCCGGCTTTCGCGCCTGCTGGACCACCCGGTGGAGCTGCGCTCGCGGCCGGGCCGCGGCAGCCGCTTCCGCGTGCGCCTGCCGCTCGCCAACGCGCCGGACGAGTTGCCCACGCCGGCCCCGGTACCGGCAGGCAGCGTGCCCACTGCCGCCCTGCCCTGCCATGTGCTGCTGCTGGACGACGAGGCCGACATCACCGATGCGCTGGCCGCCTTCCTGCGCGGCAAGGGCATCGCCACCGCCAGCGCGCGCGACGAGCACGAGGCCATGCAGCAGTTTGAGCGGGCCACGGCCGCAGGACAGCCCTTCGACGCACTGCTGTGCGACTACCGCCTGGCCGACGGTGCCGACGGCCTGGACGCGGCGCTGCGTCTGCAGGCGCACGCAGGCGGCACGCCGCACCTCTTGCTGATCACGGGCGAGACCGCGCCCGAGCGCCTGCAGCGCGTGAACGACTCGGGCGTGCCGGTGCTGTTCAAGCCCGTGCAGCCCGAGCGGCTGCTGCAGGCGCTGGCCGAACTCAATACGACTTCGGCAGACCCAGCACCTTTTCCGCGATGAAGCACAGGATCAGCTGGGGGCTGACCGGCGCCAGCCGCGGAATCCAGGCCTCGCGCATGTAGCGCTCCACGTGGTATTCCTTGGCGTAGCCCATGCCGCCATGCGTGAGGATGGCGTTCTCGCATGCATGGAAGCAGGCCTCGGCGCCCAGGTACTTGGCGGCATTGGCCTCGGCACCGCAGGGCTGGTGGGCGTCGTAGAGGCTCGCGGCCTTGTGCACCATGAGGTGGGCCGCCTCCAGTTCCATCCACGACTTCGCCAGCGGATGCTGGATGCCCTGGTTCTGGCCGATGGGCCGGTCGAACACCACGCGCTCCTTGGCGTACTGCGCACCACGCGCCAGTGCCGCACGGCCCAGGCCGATGGCCTCGGCCGCGATCAGGATGCGCTCGGGGTTCAGGCCGTGCAGGATGTAGCTGAAGCCCTTGCCTTCCTCGCCGATGCGGTCCTCCACCGGAATGCGCAGTCCGTCGATGAAGACCTGGTTGGAGTCCACCGCCTTGCGGCCCATCTTCTCGATCTCGCGCACCTCCACCGTGCTGCGGTCCAGGTCGGTGTAGAACAGGCTCAGGCCCTCGGTGCCGCGCGCCTCCTCCACCGGCGTGGTGCGCGCCAGCAGCAGGATCTTGTTGGCCACCTGGGCCGTGGAGATCCAGACCTTCTGGCCCGAGACCCGGTAGTGGTCGCCCTGGCGCACGGCGCGCGTCTTCAGGCGCAGCGTGTTCAGGCCCGTGTTGGGCTCGGTCACGCCGAAGCAGGCCTTGTCGCGCCCGGCGATCAAGGGCGGCAGCCAGCGCTGCTTCTGCGCGTCGCTGCCGAAGACCACGGCCGGATGCAGACCGAAGATGTTCATGTGCACGGCCGAGGCGCCCGACAGGCCGGCACCCGTGGCGCTGATGGTGTGCATCATGAGTGCGGCCTCGGTGATGCCCAGGCCGGCCCCGCCATAGGCTTCGGGCATGGCGATGCCGAGCCAGCCGGCCTGCGCCATGGCCTGGTGGAAGTCGTCGGGAAAGCCGCCCTCGCGGTCGCGGCGCAGCCAGTAGTCGGCATCGAAGGGCGCGCAGACACGCTGCACGGCGTCGACGATCTGCTGCTGTTGTTCGCTCAGGTTGAAGTCCATGGGGGCTCTCAGGGGCGGCGGACCAGGGCCGGGTTCTCGCCGTAGGGGGGGCTGTAGATGACGAGCAGGCGCGCGGGCTGTTCGCTCGTGACGGTGAAGACATGCATGGCGTCGGCCGGGAACAGGCAGCAATCGCCGGGCTGCATCTCGAACACCTCGCCGCCGACCTCGGCGCGCGCCGTGCCTTCCATCAGGTAGCAGACCTGCTCCACGCCCGGGTGCGCATGGGGCAGCGCGCCGCCGCCGGCACCGATGGTGCCCAGCACCACTTCCAGATGCCGCGCACCGTTGGCCGGGCCGATCAGGCGCCTGTTGTGGGTGTGGTCGTGGTTGGCCGGGCTGTAGCTCGGCACCTCGCTGCCGCGTACGAACAGGGGTGATCTCATGGGCAGGTCTCCTCGGGGGCTTGGTGGCAGGCGCCGCTGCGCAGCAAGGCGGTGATCTCGGTTTCGGTGAAGCCGGCCTCCCGCAGCACCGCGTGTGAATCCTGGCCCAGCCGCGGCGCGGGGCCGGGCTGGTCGGCCGGCGGCGTGCCGCTCCAGCGCGTGGGCACGCCGGTGCCGACCAGCCGGCCTTCGCTGGGGTGCTCGAACCGGCGCACGAAACCGGTGGCCGCATGGTGCGGGTCGGCCAGCAGTTCGGCCGGGCCCAGCATCGGCATGTTGGGCACGTCGGCTGCGTCCAGCAGCGCCTGCCACTCGGCCGTGCTGCGCGCACGCATCAGGCGGGCCACCTCGGCATAGACCGCGTCGATGTGCGCCGCGCGGGCGCTGTGGGTGGCGAAGCGCGGGTCCTGCGCCAGCGCGGGCGCGCCGATGGCGGCGAAGAAGCTGCGCCAGTGCTTGTCGTTGTAGATCAGCACGCACAGATGGCCGTCGCGCGTGCGGTAGGGCCGGCGGTGCGCCGTGAGCAGCCGCGCGTAACCGGCATCGCCCAGCGGCGGGTCGAAGGCCAGGCCGGCCAGGTGGTCGCCCAGCACGAACTGCGTCATGGCCTCGAACATGGGCACGACCACGGCCTGGCCCTGGCCCGTCTTCTCGCGCGCATAGAGTGCGGCCGTCACGGCGTAGACCACATGCAGGCCGGTCACGCGGTCGGCCAGCGTGATGGGCGCATAGGCCGGCTCACCGCCCGCGTAGGCCTGCGTGAGCCAGGGGATGCCGGTGGCGCCCTGGATCAGGTCGTCATAGGCCGGCCGCGCGGCGTAGGGGCCACCCTGGTCGAAGCCGCAGCAGCTCACGTGGATAAGCCGCGGGTGCGCAACGCGCAGGCTGGGTGCGTCCAGGCCCAGCCGTGCCAGCGCCTGCGGGCGCATGTTGCTAATCAGCACATCGCTTTGCCCGGCCAGGCGCAGCGCGGCGGCCCGGCCTTGCCGCTGCTTCAGGTCGAGCACGATGCTGCGCTTGCCCTGGTTGGCCTGGAGGAAGATGTGGCCCATGCCGGGGTTGCGCATGGGGCCTACATGGCGCATGTTGTCGCCTTCCGGGCTTTCGAGCTTGGTCACCTCGGCGCCCAGCGAGGCCAGGATCTGGGTCGCGAACGGGCCCATGATGACCGAGCTCAGATCCAGCACCTTGACGCCCGCGAGCGGGCCCTTCATTCCGGCGCCTTCGTGCGGTCGCGAAGCGTCCGCCGTTGCGCGGTCGGCGCCCCTGCCGGGTTCGCTGGGCCGATCCCCGCAAGCGGGGCCCCTCGTCCTGGCGCTCATTCCGGCGCCTCCGTGCGGTCGCGAGGAATCCACCGTCGGTGGTCGGCGCCCCTGCCGGGTTCGCTGGGCCGATCCCCGCAAGCGGGGCCCCTCGTCCTGGCGCTCATTCCGGCTTCACCCCGGCCTGGCGGATCAGTTGGCCCCAGTGCGCGAGTTGGTCGGCCACGTATTGGGTGAACTCCTCGGGTGTCCTGGACGGCCAGACCTCGAAGCCCAGCTGCCGCAGCTTGTCCTGCGTGTCGGGCTCGGCCAGCACCTGCTGCAGCGCAGCGTTGACACGGTCCACGGCCGGCTTGGGCAAGCCGGCCGGGCCGAAGATCCCGTTCCAGGAGGTCAGGTCGAAGCCCTTGACCGTGGCCCCCACGGGCGGCACGCCGGGCAGGATCTGCGACTCGCGCGCCGTGGTGATGGCCAGCGTGCGGATCTTGTCGGTCTTGAGCATGGCCATGCCCGAGCCCAGGTCAGCCACGTAGACCTGCACCTGGCCGCCGACCAGGTCGGTCATGGCCTGCGGGCTGCTCTTGTAGGGGATCTGAGCGACGTCGATGCCGGCGATGCGCTTGATGGTCTCCATGGCCACCAGCGAGGTGCTGTTGGGCGTGGCGTACGAGAGCTTGCCGGGGTTGGCCTTGGCATAGGCGATGAACTCGGCCAGCGTCTTTGCCGGAACCGAGGGGTGCACGGCCAGCGCGAACGGCAGTTCGCCGACGCGCGCGATCGGCGTGAAGTCCTTGATCGGGTCGTAACGCAACTCCTTGTACAGGGCCGGATTGGCCGAGTGCGAGGTGTTCGTGGTCATGAACAGCGTGAGCCCGTCGGGCTTGGCCTTGGCGACGTACTGGGCCGCCACCTGGGCGTTGGCGCCGGGCTTGTTGTCGATGACCACGGTCTGGCCCAGCTTCTCGGCCAGCTTCTGGCCCACGGTGCGGGCCACGGCATCGGTACCGCTGCCGGCCGCGAAGGGCACGACCAGGGTCAGGGGCTGGGCGTTCTGGGCCTGGACGGCGGACAGGCTGGCGGCCAGGGCCAGCGCAACGGCGGTACGGCGGGAAATCCGCATGGGTTGTCTCCTTGATTGGCATGGTGGGAATGCAACGCGAGCGCATCTTCCCCATCCCAAGCATTCGAGTCCAATTGGTCTTTCGGCTCGGATCATTGCTTTTGCGAATGATCGACCCGGCCGGGCCCGCAGGTCAGACCCGCCGGCGGATCTCCGCCAGCCGGGCCTGGTCGTAGACCGGCTGTGGCGGCATGCCGTCCAGATGGGCAATGTCGGCCCAATCGAGGATGTCCAGGCGGTGGCTGTCGTCCTCGTGCAGCACCTGCACCTGGCTCACACCGGCGTTGGGAATGTGGGCCTGGCGTGGTCCGTCGAGCGAGAGCGCACGGGCGCTGCGCCAGACCATGTCCAGCACGCCGCCATGCGTCACCACCACCAGCGTCTGGCCGGCATGGGCCTGGACCAGGTCGCGCAGACCCTGCAGCACACGGGCATGGAAGCGGCGCGTGCTCTCGCCGCCTTCGAAGGCGTAGTCGGCCTGGAAGTCGACCCAGCCGTTCCAGGCCGCCGGGTACAGGCGCTTGATCTCGTCCACGCTCATGCCGTCCACCAGGCCAAAACTCTGCTCGCGCAGCGCCGCGCTTTCGATGGGATCGGCGCCGCCGCGCCGTGCCAGCAGCTCGGCCAGCGGTGCAGCGGTCTGGCGCGCACGCGCGAGGTCGCTGCTGACCACACGGTGAACCTCGGCCTCTGCCAGCCGCCGCGCCACGCGCAGCGCCTGCTCATGGCCCGTGGCGTTGAGTGGCACGTCCACCTGACCCTGAAAACGCAGCTGGCGGTTCCATTCGGTTTCACCATGGCGCACGAGAATCAGACGGGTCATGCCGGGATTATCCGAAAGCCGTCCGCGGATAAGCTCAGGTAGTGCACGAGTTTCGTCGTTTATTCTGAGCATAAATGGACAAATTGATTCTGATCCCCGGCCTGGCTTGTGACGCCGGGCTCTGGCATGCGCAGCTGCAAGCCGTTCCCGCGCGCTGGAACGCGCGCGTCACCGACGTGGCCGAGCGCAGCGCCAGCATCGAGGAGATGGCCCGGCGCCTACTGTCCGAACACGCCGGCGCGCTGGTGCTGTGCGGCGCCTCCATGGGTGGCATGGTCGCCATGGAAGCCGCGCGCCAGGCGCCGGCGCGCGTGTGTGGCCTGGCCTTGCTGGGCACCTCGGCCCGGCCGGAGACGCCGGACATGCGCCAGCTGCGCGAGCAGGCCATTGGCCTGTTCGAGAGCGGCCGTGCCGACGAAGTGCTGCGCGCCAACGTGCCCTTCGCCTTCGACCGGCGCCATCCCGGGCTCAAGGCGCTGGCCAAGGACTACCTCGAGATGGTGCTGCGTGTGGGCGCCGCGCAGCTGGTGCGCCAGAACCGCGCCGTGATGGCCCGGCCCGACGCACGCATCCACCTGCCCGCGTTGCGCTGCCCGGTGCTGGTGGCCAGCGGCGAATCCGACAGCCTGACGCCGCCGGACTGCGCGCGCGAGATCGCGGCACTGGTGCCGCAGGCCGAACTGCATTTGCTGCCGCTGTGCGGCCACATGCTGACGATGGAGCAGCCGGCCGCCGTCAACGCGTTGCTGCTGGACTGGCTGGCGCGGCTGCCGTGAAGCTTCAGGCCGCGCGGCCCACCTTGGCCAGCAGGCAGCGCAGCACATAGGGCGAGACGAACTTCTCGACCTCGCCGCCCAGCGTGGCGATCTCGCGCACAAAGGTGCTGGAGATGAACTGGTACTTGTCGCCCGGCGTGAGGAACACCGTCTCCACATCGGGCATCAGCGTGCGGTTCATGCCGGCCAGCTGGAATTCGTAATCGAAGTCGGTCACGGCGCGCAGGCCCCGCACCATGGCCTTGCCACCCTTGGCCACGACGAAGTCGCGCACCAGGCCGGAGAAGCTCTCGACCTGCACCTGCGGATAGGGCTTGACCGATTCGCGCACCATCTCGATGCGCTCGTCGAGCGAGAACAGCGTCTTCTTGTGGTGGCCGGCCGCGACTGCCACGACCACGGTGTCGAACAGCTGGGCCGCGCGACGCACCACGTCTTCGTGGCCCAGGGTCATGGGGTCGAAGGTGCCGGGATAGACGGCAATCACAGGGTGGCGCATGGGCGGCGTGCTCCTCTCGGCTTGTCTCGTGCGGCGCGATTATGCGCGGGCCAGCAGGTGCGCATGGACGGCACCGGCCTTGAGGTGGCGCAGTTCCGCCAGGCCCTGGCTGGCGAGCCGGTCGGCCGCCCAATGCTCGGGCGCTTCCAGGTACAAGCGCCCCGCAGGCGTCAGCACGCGCAGCGCGGCGGCCACGGCGGCGGCGTACTGCGTCGTGTCGAACGGAGGGTCCAGCATCACTAGGTCGATGCTGCCGGCGGCCAGACGGCCCGCCAGGGCGACGCCGTCACCGCGCACGATCTGGAGCGACGCGGCATCGAGCCGGGTCTTGAGCTGCTGCAATTGGGCCACCAGAGCCGCGTCGGTCTCGAACAGATGGACCTCGGCGGCACCGCGCGACGCTGCCTCCACGCCCAGCGCACCGGTGCCCGCGAACATGTCCAGGCAACGCCAGCCCGTGAGGTCCTGGCCGAGCCAGTTGAACAGGGTTTCGCGCACGCGGTCGGGCGTGGGGCGCAGGCCGGGCGTGTCGGCCACGGGCAGCTTGGTGCGCTTCCACTGGCCGCCGATGATGCGGACTTCGTGCGGGCGGGCGGGGGCGGCGGTGCTCTTGGGGCTTTTTTGGGCAGGGGGACGGGGCATGCGGCGAGCTTACGCGACGCCAGCGGCGCGCAGCGCCAGCCCGCCCGCCAGCGCCAGCATGGTGGCGCCGATGATGCGGTCCAGCCACTGCCAGGCGCGCGGCCGCGCGAACACCGGGGCCAGCCAGCGCGCGCCGAAGCCCAGCGCCGCGAACCAGCCGGCACTGGCCAGCGCCGCACCCGCCACGAAAGCCGCACGCCCCAGCGGTGCGTGCTGGGCGCCGACCGAGCCCACCAGCAGCACCGTGTCCAGGTACACGTGGGGGTTCAGGAGCGTGAACGCCGCGGCCTGGGCCAGCACGGCCGCCCGGCCGCTGGCGCTGGTGGCAGCGGCCTGCAGCACGGCCGACTGCCGGCTGCGCCACAGCGCGCGCATGCCGTAGCCGGCCAGGAACACCGCGCCCAGCGCCGCCAGCACGCGCGCCAGCAGCGGCTGCGCGCCCAGCAGGCCGGCCATGCCGTAAACGCCGGCGCCCACCAGCAGCGCGTCGGCCAGCGCGCAGAACAGCACCACCTGCGGCACATGGGCGCGGTGCAGGCCCTGGCGCAGCACGAAGGCGTTCTGCGCGCCGATGGCGACGATCAGCGCGAGGCTCAGCGAGAAGCCTTGGAGGAATGCGGACATGGCTGCGGAGCATGCCGGTGCGGCGCCGTGCGGGCCAGCGCAAACTTCTAAACTCGGTTCAGTTCTGCTTCATCGCCAGGAGACACCGTGCTGGACTATGCCGCCCTTGCCGCGCTGGCCGCCGTGGTCCGCGAAGGCAGCTTCGAACGCGCCGCCCGGGCCCTGCACGTGACGCCCTCTGCCGTCTCGCAGCGCGTGCGCCTGCTCGAGGAACGCGTGGGCTGCGCGCTGGTGATCCGCGGCCAGCCCTGCCGCGCCACCGAGGTCGGCCAGCATCTGTGCCGGCACCTGGCCCAGGTGCGGCTGCTGGAGCACGACCTGCAGGAAATGCTGCCCGTGGCCGCGCCGACCGCCGAGCGCGCGCGCCTGCCCGTGGCCGTGAACGCGGACAGTCTGGCGAGCTGGTTCGCGCCGGCCGCAGCGCACTACGCGGCTACGGCGCCGGTGCTGCTGGAGTTGACGGTGGACGACCAGGACCACACGGCCGAGCGCCTGCGCAGCGGCGCCGTGCTGGCGGCAGTGACAGCGCTGGCCAAGCCCGCGGCCGGCTGCAACAGCCAGGCCTTGGGCACGCTGCGCTACGTGGCCGTCGCCAGTCCCGGCTTCATGGTCCGGCATTTCGCCGAAGGCGTGCAGGCGCGCAGCCTGGCGCTGGCGCCCAGTCTGCTGTTCGACCGCAAGGACCAGTTGCAGGCCCGCTGGGTGCGCCGGCAGTGCCGCAAGGCGGTGGCGCTGCCCTGCCACCTGCTGCCGTCGCCGCAGGCCTTCGTCGAGGCCGGGCTGGCCGGCATGGGCTGGGGCATGCAGCCGCTGCCGCTGGTGCAGCCGCTGCTGGCGGCGGGCCGGTTGGTGGAGCTGGTGCCGGGCAAGCCGCTGGACGTGCCGCTTTACTGGCAGCACGCGCGGGCCGCCTCGGCGCTGCTGGACGGCCTCGGCCGCGCGGTGCTGGCGGCCGCGCGTGCGGCGCTCGGCTGAGCCGCTCAGGCGCCGCCGACCACGACCGTCACCATGCGCTCGGGCTGCAGCATGCGTGCGAACGCGGCGCGGATCTGCGCCGTGGTGACGGCTTCCACCCGCTGCGTCCAGGTGTCAAGGTAGTCCAGCGGCAGGCCGTTCCAGGCAATGTTGGCCACGTTGCCGAGCAGCTTGCGGTTGCTGTCGAGCCGCAGCGCGAAGCCGCCGACCAGGTTGTCCTTGGCGGCCTTGAGCTCCGCCTCGGTCGGTCCTTCGGCGACGAAGCGCGCCAGCGTCTCCCGGGCCACGGCGATGGCGGCGTCGGCCTGGTCGGCACGCGTCTGCAGGCCGACCGTGAAGGCACCCGCATGGCGACCGGGCGAGAAGTCGCTGGACACGCCGTAGGTCAAGCCGCGCTTCTCGCGCACCTCGTGCGTGAGGCGAGAAGTGAAGCCGCCGGCGCCGAGGATGTGGTTGCCCACGAGCACGGCGAAAAAGTCCGGGTCGTCGCGCCGGATGCCGGGCTGGCCGATCAGCACCTGGGCCTGATTGGACGCGAACGGGATGCGGCGCTCCTCGGCCTTGGCCAGCGCCGGCACCTCGCCAATGGCGGGCAGCGGCGCACAGGCTGTCTGCGGCAGGCGGGAAAGCAAGGCCTGCACCAGCTGGTCGGCCTGCTGGCGCGTGACGGCGCCCACCACGCTGACCTTGGCGCGGCAGGGCAGGATGCTCTGGGCGTAAAAGGCACGCAGCTGGTCGACCGAGATGGCGGCCAGGGTCTGCTCCGTGGTCTCCCGGCCATAGGGATGGCCGCTGTAGACCAGCTCCTGGAAGGCGCGGCCTGCCACCGGGCCCGGCCGGGTGTAGGACTCGCGCAGCGCCGCGCCGATGCGCTCGCGGTCGCGCTGCCACACCGCGGCATCGAAAGCCGGGGTGCCCAGTTGGCGCGCCGCCAGCGCCACGGCCTTGGGCAGCAGGTCCGGGTAGGTCAGCGTGCGCAGCGAGAAGCTCATGCGGTCGCGGCTCGCACTGGCACCGAACGAGGCGCCCAGATCGGCCCAGGCCTCGCCGAGCGCGTTCTCATCCAGCGCCGGCTCCTGGCCTTGTGCAGCGATGCCCTTGTTGGCCTGCCCGGCCGTGGCATCGGCCAGGCCCGCCTGCGCGGGCGGGTCGCGGCGCGAGCCCGCATCGAAGTCGAGTTGCACGTCGACCATGGGAATGCCCGGGCTTTCCACGAGGTAGACCTCGGCGCCATTGGCCTGGGTCCAGCGCTGCAGCGGAATCGCTGCGCTGGCCCATCCGGACACCACGAGCAGGGTTGCGGCCAGCGGCAGCCGCGCTAAGGACATCAGCTTGTTCATCGGCTCGGCTCGGTAGGGGGGTCTTGGCGGGCACCGGCAGGTGCCTTTTTGCGGGAGGCCGGATCGACGGGCTGCGGCCGCAGCACGGCCACGTTGAGCTGGTCGTCGCCGAAGTAGCGCGCCGCCACCGCCTGCACCTGCTCGGCCGTCACCTGCCGCAGCCGCTCGATCAGCCGGTCTGATAGATCGGGCGCAAAGTCGGTGGCCCACTGGCTGCCGAGTTCACGCGCCTGGTTGAACACCGAATCGCGCTTGTAGACCTGGCCAGCCACCCACTGCGTCTTGACACGGGCGAGCTCGGCGGCACTGACGCCCTCGCGCGCCACGCGGGCGACCTGCTCGCGCAGCGCCGCCTCGAGCTGCTCCGTCGTTTTGCCCGGCGCCGGCACGCCGTCGAGCACGAAGAGTTGCGGGCCGCGGCCCATGAGGCCGTTGCTGGCGCCGGCGCTGTCGGCAAGACGGTCGGGGCCCTGGGTCAACGCGCGCTCCAGGCGCGCGCCAGGGTAGCCGTCGAGCACGGCCGACAGCACGGTCAGGGCCAGTGCGTCGTCGCTGGCTTCCAATGTGGTGAGCTTGGGCACCTTGAAGGCCATGGCCAGGTAGGACTGCTCGGCCGGCGCCTTGAGCTCCAGCCGGCGGATGCCGCGCTGCGCAGGTTCCTCGCGCGGCTTGCGGCCCGGCACGGCGGCGGCCGGGATGGCGCCGTAGATGCGTTCGGCCTGGGCGCGCACCTGGGCCACATCCACGTCGCCCACGATGACCACGGCCGCGTTGGCCGGCACATACCACTGGCGATAAAACTGGCGCACGTCGTTGGCCGTGAGGCTGTCCAGGTCGCCCATCCAGCCGATGATGGGCCGGCGGTAGGGCGCGGCCTGGTAGGTCATGGCGTAGAGCGCCTCGTACAGCCGGGCGCGCGGCGCGTCATCGGTGCGCATGCGCCGCTCTTCCTTGATGACGGCCAGCTCGCGCGTGAACTCGTCGTCGGCCCAGCGGTTGTGGGCGAAACGGTCGGCCTCCAGCCGCATCACCTCCTCGAGCCGGCCGGCCGGGATCTGCTGGTAGTAGCCGGTGTAGTCGTAGGAGGTGAAGGCGTTCTCGGAGCCGCCGATGGCCGCCACGCGGCGCGAGAATTCCCCGGGCTTGAGTTGCTCCGTGCCCTTGAACATCATGTGTTCCACGGCGTGGGCGACCCCGCTGGTGCCGTCCACCTCGTCCATGCTGCCCACGCGCAGCCAGACCATGTGCACGGCCGTGGGCGCACGCCGATCCGGCTTGACGATGAGCGTCATGCCGTTGGCCAACTGGAATTGCTGGGTGGCGGATGCGGCGGTGGCGCCGGCAGCCGCAGAAGGCGCTGGAGGTGCGGTCTGGGCTTGCAGACCGGGTGCCGCCCAGGCCAGCGCGAAGGCCATGGCGCACGCAGAAAGAATGCGTTTCATAGAATCATCCGATTCTAAGAACGCCCCAAATGTTCAGTTTCTTCAAGAAAAAACCGCCTGCGGCGGAAACCGCAGCCGCTGAAGCGCCACCAGCGCTGGCGGCGCCCGAGCCGGCGGAGCCGGCCGGCCGCGGCTGGTTGCGCAACCCCTTCGCGGTCAAGCCCGAGGCTGCGCCGGAGCCGCCGCCCGCCGAGGCCGCCCCCGAACCGGTGGCCCGCGCAGGCTGGGTGGACCGGCTCAAGCTGGGCCTGCGCAAGACCGGCAGCAGCATCACCACCGTCTTCACGGGCACCCGCATCGACGAGGCCTTGTACGAGGAGCTCGAGGAGGCCCTGCTGATGGCCGACACGGGCGTGAAAGCCACGACGGTGTTGCTGGACGATCTGCGCCGGCGCGTGAAGGAAGCCCGCGCCACGGAACCGGCGGCCGTGCGCGAACTGCTGGTCGATGCCATCGCCGACATGCTGCGGCCGCTGCAAAAGCCGCTGGTGATCGGCGAACACAAGCCCACCGTGGTCATGGTGGCTGGCGTCAACGGCGCGGGCAAGACCACCTCCATCGGCAAGCTGACCCGGCATCTGGCCGCGCACAAGGCCTCGGTGCTGCTGGCTGCGGCCGACACGTTCCGCGCCGCAGCGCGCGAGCAGCTGGCCGTCTGGGCCGATCGCAACTATGTGGAGATCATCAGCCAGCAGGGCGGCGACCCCGCGGCCGTGGCCTTCGATGCGGTGAACGCCGGCCGCGCGCGCGGCAAGGACGTGGTGCTGGTCGACACCGCCGGCCGCCTGCCGACCCAGCTCCACCTGATGGAGGAGCTCAAGAAGATTCGCCGCACGCTGGTCAAGGCCGACACGGCCGGCACTGGCGTGCCCCACGAGGTGCTGCTGGTCATCGATGGCAACACCGGCCAGAACGCGCTGATGCAGGTCAAGGCCTTCGACGACGCGATCGGCCTGACGGGTCTCATCGTGACCAAGCTGGACGGCACGGCCAAGGGCGGCGTGCTGGCCGCCATCGCGCAGGAGCGGCCGGTGCCGGTCTACTTCATCGGCGTGGGCGAGAAGCTGGAAGACCTGGAGACCTTCGACGCGCGCGAATTCGCGCAGGCGCTGCTGGGCTGAAGACGCTCAGGGCCTGGTGTCGCACTCGCCCTTGAACAGCTGGCGGCCGTTGTCGCGCAGCAAGCGGGCCTGGCGCTTGCGCGTGTCCACGCGCCACTGCGCACCGGTGCCGAACACGACCTCGTCGCCCGCCACGAAACCCGAACTGAGCCACTGCCCATTCACGGCCACGGCGTTCTCAGCCACGCTGTAGCGCACCTCCACGCGGCGTTCCGCCTGTCCGGCGTCGGGCTGCATGCGGCAGTACAGGCTGCGGCTGTCGGGCGGGCTGCCGCGCGCTGCCAGTTCGGCCGCGATTTGTGCGGCCCGGCCCGGTGCACCGCTGGCTTCGCAGCTGAACTGGGCCACCATGGCGGTGCCGTCCATGGTGTGCACGGGCTCGAACACCAGGTTGGTGAGGTCGGTGCGGCCGCTGCGTCGTGGCGGCTGCACAAAGGGCTGCTCGGGCTCGAGCCGGCCCGAGGGCATGACGGAGTTGAGGATGGCGATGCGCTGCGGCGTGCGGCAATCCACCACGTAGTTGGCATAGCCGACCAGGGGGGATGGCCGCAGCGCGTGCACGAGGAAGTAGGTGCCGGCGACATGGTCGCGGTCGACCACGTCGAGCGCGATGGCGTCCACGCCGACGAGCATCTCGTCGATACGCTGCACCATGTGGAAGCTGGCCGCCGTCTGGGCCCTTGCGGACAGAACCAATAACACGGCGACAACGCAAAGAAGAGGGCGGCAGGAAGGCATCAGGGGAGTTCAGGGCCCCGCCTGCGCCGCACTGCGCGGACCTACATGGCGGGCTTGTCGCTCAGGGCCTTCAGATTGTCGCGCAGCTGCTGGCTCATCGGCAGGCCGAGGTTGATGCCGCGCGGCGGGATCGGCGAGAGGAACCACTTGTTGTACAGGCGCTCGAATTCGCCCGACTTCATCGCATCGGCGAACACGCCGTCGACCAGCGCCTTGAAGGCCGGGTCGTCCTTGCGCACCATGCAGGCATAGGGCTCGACCTGCAGCGAATCGCCGACCACCTCGAGCTGCTCGGACATTTTCGAGTTCGCGCGCAGGCCGAACAGCAAGATGTCGTCCATCGCGAAGGCGACGGCACGGTCGCTCTCGACCAGCAGCAGCGAATCGTCGTGGTCCTTGCCCAGCACGACCGTCATGCCGATGTTGTTGTCCTGGTTGTACTTGCGGATGACCTGCGCATTGGTGGTCCCGGTCGTCGTGGCCACGGTCTTGCCGGCGAGGTCGGCGTAGTTCCTGATGCCCGAACTCTTCTTCACGAGCAGGCGCGTGCCGGTGTAGAAGTGGTTGATCGCGAAGGCCACGTCCTTGCCGCGCGCAGTGTTGTTGGTGGTCGAGCCGCATTCCAGGTCGATGGTGCCGTTGGTGAGCAAGGGGATGCGGTTCTGCGAGGTCACGGCCATGGCGCCGACCTCCAGGGTGGGCTTGTTGAGCTTCTTCTTGACTGCCTCAACCACGGCATCGGTCAGGTCGACGGCAAATCCCACGGCCTTGGTCGAGCCCGCCAGGTAGCTGAACGGTACCGACGATTCGCGGTAAGCCACGGTGATCTTGTTGCTGTCGGCCACCTTCTTCAAGGTGTCGGCCTGGACGGCGGACAGGCTGGCGCAGCATAGGGCGATGGCGCTCAAGCGGAACACGGCAGACATGGGCTTCCTTGGCGGGCGGATGGGGATGGGTGGCAGTGTAGAGAATGGGCATGCGTCGGGAAGCAAGGGATATGCCTGAGCCCGAGGTGCTTCCCGCACACCACGTCGCCGCTTGGGCCGGTAAAACCCGCTCACTCGCTCGGCGTACCTTGCTTACGCTGGCGGCTTCGCACACAAGACAAGGAGACCCGCCACCATGCAGACCGCCCCACGCCGACTGCTGCTGTCCACCGCACTGCTCGTCCTCGTCGCCAGCAGCCTGCCCGCCATGGCGCAGCCGGCGGCCTGGCCGACCAAGCCGGTTCGCATCGTTGTCACCTTTCCGCCCGGGGGCGCGCCGGACACGCTGGCACGCCTGCTGGCCGACAAATGGAGCGCGCTGGGCCAGCCCGTGACGGTGGACAACAAGCCGGGCGCCGGCGGCAACATCGGTGCCGACACAGTGGCCAAGAGCCCGGCCGATGGCGCCACCCTGGTGCTAGGTACGGTGGGGACGCACGCGATCAACGCCGCGCTGTACGACAAGATGCCGTACAACAATCTCAAGGACTTCACGCCGATCAGCTTCCTGGCCAGTACGCCCAACCTGCTGGTGGTCAACAAGGCCGTGCCAGCCAACAATGTGCAGGAGTTGGTGGCGCTGGCCAAGCGCGAGCCGCTGGCCTTCGGCTCCTCGGGCAGCGGTACCTCGATCCACCTGTCGGGGGAGCTGTTCAACACGCTGGCTGGCGTGAAGATGCAGCATGTGCCGTACAAGGGACGCGCTCAGGCGATCCCAGACCTGCTCGGCGGACGCATCGCGATGATCTTCGACAACATGCCGTCGGCATTGCCGCTCGTGAAGTCCGGCGAACTCAAGGCGCTGGGAGTGACCAGCGCGCAGCGCTCGCCCGCCGCCCCCGACATCCCGACGATCGCCGAGGCCGGACTTCCTGGATTCGAGGCCACCTCCTGGTTCGCGCTGCTCGGGCCGGCCGGGGTGCCGCGCGAGGTTCAGTTGCGCATCAACCAGGAAGTCGCGCGTGTGCTGGCGCTGCCCGATGTTCGGGAGAAGCTCGCCACACTGGGCCTGGAGCCGAATCCGGGCACTCCCGAGGCCCTGATGTCGCTCATGCAGAGCGAGACCGCCAAATGGGCCAAGGTGGTCAAGGCGTCCGGCGCGAAGCCCGACTGAGCTACAATCGCGGACTCCTGGTGTTGCAACCAGTGAAACCGCCTGGCCAGGCAACGCCGAATCTCACGGCGGCACGTCGACAAGATCGCTCACGACGAAAAACGCAGAGTGGTCCTGCATGCGAAAGTGCCGTAAACGTGGACCGCGTAAGAGTCCACGACCAAATTCTTGAGGTCGTTGCAACGCCAGTCTGCGATTTGCGAAGACTGGCGTTTTGCATGATGCGCGCGTCCTATGGTCTCGGCCCATGTGCACGCACGCAAAAAAGCCCTGCTCGGGCAGGGCTTGGAACGATGCCGGCCGCTGCGCGGCTCAGGTTGGCAGCCCTTTGGTGGCGTGCCGTTTATGGTCTTCGGCGCCAGCGCGGACCGGCACCGATTTGCTCGGCACATAAGGAACGGTCATCGCGCTGTTCACATGGGTCCTCGGCTCGACGGCCGCCGGTGCAGGCTCTGCGGGCTTGATACTGTCGCTCCTGGTCTGGTCGCTCATGCTTGAAGAATCCGGTTGGTCATCAGGTTTGCAGGCGTGCTGTCCACGCGTCGGGTGTACCTCGGCGTGCTAAGGCTCGAAGCCAACGCCTCTCTACGCAACTATCGCGCCAAGCGGATGACTGCAATGGAAATCAACATGAAACGGGCTGCGCGAATCGCGTGGCCACCCAGCTTGTAAAACGGACCGACAGACCCTAGTCGTTGCGCCACGCACGAGTCCAATTGTTTGACACCGGTCTTTAACAAAACAACGATGACAGTCATCGCGGATAACGCTTGGCGTCGAACCCATCTCACAAGCAGCTCCGGCCCCGCCAACGGCACCAAACCAAGGCGAGATCCTCACTGCCTATGTTGAACTTGTAGGACATGGCCGATGACGAGCCACGTTACACGCCGCCCGGGAATACCCTAGGCCTTTCTGCAAGTGCTTGAATTGTAAAGGCGGCACATTGCTTGCTTGAATTTGCAGATGACTTCCATTCAGCTGATCAAGCGTCTCCTGATTGCCATTGCATCGCTGCTTGCCGTCTCAGCAGCGTTCGCGTTGGGCACATACCCCGACCTCCCGTCGGTTCAAGCACTGCCAGGCGCCGCGGTTTCGTGGGCGACGTCCACCTTCAGCGGCGACCACAGCGGCATGTGGGAAGTGGCGGCGGCGATTGCCGTCATGGCCGTGATTGCCAAGCGCAACGGCAAGACCTGATCCACAGTCGAGCAGTGCGCGCCCGCAGTGCGCACGCGACATGCGAAAGATGTGCGGCATGTCACATCGGAAATACGGCCCCGTGGTTACGCTCGCGCGATGAAACATATTCGCATTGCAAGCGCGCGCGAAGTCGCGCAACACAACCAAGGCCAACGCTTCGTCTGCGAGTGGATGGAAGGCTCGTTGATGAATCGTTGGCTGCTGAAGAACCGACTGGCCGAAGCACTGGAAGTGCATGGCGCGGGAAGCCACTGGGTTGAAGTTCGGGACGCGCACCCCGTGCGCCATACTGCACCGGCCTGACGTTGACAACGGCGCCGAGCGCTGCAGCCGGCAGCGTCGACCACGCACAAGGGCGTGGTACGAGCCAAGGAGAAGCCTCCCCGGTAAATGCCTTGGAGAGGCTTTCATCTTTTCTGGCGCGTCCCGCCAACCGCGCAACACCGGCGTCCTGAGTGACGCCGTCTCGCAGGTCGCGCCGCCGGACACGCAGGCGACCAACCCGGGAGTCACGGTGCTGCCAACAAATCCGTGCAGAAAGTCGCCAACGATTTGCACGAGTTTCGGCATCATGCCGCACCTCCGCGCCCCGTGCCGGCCAACTTCTCAGCGCATCGCAGGCAGCAGACGCTCGCCACCTGCGCAGTGCACGTCATCAGAACATGTCGATGAAGCGCGTCCTGATCGCTCTCGTCTCGGCGGTCTCCGTCTCCGCCGTCGTAGCCTTCGGGCCACATCTTGATTTTCAAGCTTCCGCTCAGGAGCCCACGCTGCTGACTGCCAGTTGGTTTGCCGACGACGGGTGGGCGGTGGTCGCAGCGATCATCGCAATGGTGCTGATCGCCAACAGAAGAAATCGCTGAGCTTGCGTTGCTTGTAAGACCATCAGCTGGCTAAAAGATGCGACACCAGGGTTTGCACTTGTTCATCAATCGAGCGTAGGCGCCGAAGATCGCTGGTATCAATTGGTTTCGTAGTCCACGATTGAGACGCTTCCATGACGCTCACCGCACTCATAGCCATCGCCTTCATTGCATATCTCGCCCGCGGGGCACTGGCGGCCGGCATCCGGCTCGAGCAAATCAGCAAAGAACGTCAAGAAAACGCCGAGTTCCGCCAGGCGTCCTGAGGCCTCTGCGATAGGAGACTCGGGCGGGACGCTCACGACCATTGGCATTGGCTTGCCAATCGAGAGCGCTCCAACTGCCGCTGCCGGCGCAGGGTGCAGTGTTGGGCCAGCGGGGCGACCGGACCTGTCGGCGAGCCAGCAGGGTCAACGCTCAAATTTTTGAGGCGCTGCCGCGATGGCTCGTCCGCGCATGCATGCCCGAATGCAATGCGCCAGTCGAATAGTCGGTGGCGGTCGGGACGCCCCTCAGCCGCTCAAACCGCATTGCAAACATGCAGGCCTGCGCAACTCCAAGAAAAAAGCCTTCGAAACCGTTGGTTTCGAAGGCTTTTTGAATGTTGGTGGCGCTTCACGGATTCGAACCGCGGACCTGTGGATTATGATTCCATCGCTCTAACCGACTGAGCTAAAGCGCCGAGCCGCTTATTATAGCGTGGTTTCCACGCCGCCTTCAAGTGTTGGTGAAGCCGGCCTTGCGCTTGTTCATGAAGGCGTCCATGCCTTCCTTCTGGTCGGCTGTGGCGAACAGGCCGTGGAACAGCCGGCGTTCAAACATGACGCCATCGGACAAGCCGCTTTCGAAAGCACGGTTGACGGACTCCTTGGCGGCCATCACCGCGATCTGTGAGAACTCGCAGATTGACAGCGCAGCACCCAGGGCTTCCTCCATCAGCTTGTCCAGCGGCACCACGCGGCTGACCAGGCCGGAGCGCTCTGCTTCGGTCGCGTCCATCATGCGCCCCGTCAATGCCATGTCCATGGCCTTGGCCTTGCCGACCGCGCGCGGCAGGCGCTGCGTGCCGCCGGCACCGGGAATCACCCCCAGCTTGATCTCGGGCTGGCCGAACTTGGCATTGTCGGCCGCGATGATGAAGTCGCACATCATCGCCAGCTCGCAACCGCCGCCCAGCGCAAAGCCGCTGACGGCTGCGACGACGGGTTTGCGGATGCTGCGGATCTGCTCCCAGTTGCGCGTGATGTAGTCGCCTTTGTAGACGTCGGCGAAGCTGTACTTGGCCATGGCGCCGATGTCGGCACCGGCGGCAAACGCCTTCTCGCTGCCGGTCAGCACGATGCAGCCGATGCTGTCGTCCCGGTCCAGCTTTTTGAGTGCATCGCCAAGCTCGTTCATGAGCCGGTCATTCAGCGCATTGAGCTGCTTGGGGCGGTTCAGCGTGACGACGCCGACTTTGCCGGCTTCCACACGCAAGGTGATGGTCTCGTACTCCATGGTCTCTCCGATGTTGTCGAACAGCAAAAACGCCGACGACTATAGCGAGCACCGGCGCATCCTTCAGGCCCTTTCGCGACGCAGTTCGCGGCGCAGGATCTTGCCGACGTTGCTCTTGGGCAACTCGTCGCGGAACTCGATGTGCTTGGGGCGCTTGTAGCCGGTCAGGTTGTCCTGGCAATGGCGAGAGACATCCTCTTCTGAAAGCGCGGGGTCGCTGCGCACCACGAAGACCTTGATGGCCTCGCCCTGCTTCTCGTCCGGAATGCCGATGGCCGCACACTCCACCACGCCTGGACACAGCGAGATCACGTTCTCCAGTTCGTTCGGGAAGACATTGAAACCGCTGACGAGGATCATGTCCTTCTTGCGGTCGACGATGCGGAAGTAGCCTCGCTCGTCCATGGTGCCGATGTCGCCGGTGCGCATGTAGCCATCGGTCGTGAAGGCCGCCGCCGTCTCGTCGGCACGCTGGTAGTAGCCGCGCATCACATTCGGCCCCTTGATGCAGATCTCGCCGACCTCGCCCTGCGCCAACGACAGGCCGTCGTCGTCCTTGATCGCGATGTCGATGCCGGGCAGCGGCAGACCGATGGTGCCGCTGAAGGATGTCGCCGTCACAGGGTTGTTGGTGCCGATCGCCACCGTCTCGCTCATGCCCCAACCTTCGATCATGGGGCAGCCCGTCACCTCGAACCACTGCCGCGCTGTGCCTTCGGATGCGGCCATGCCGCCGGCCTGCGTGACGCACAGCTGCGAGAAGTCCAGGTGTTTGAACTGCGGATGCTGCAGCAGGGCATTGAACAGGGTGTTCACCCCGGGCAGCAGATGGAAGGGCCGCGCCTTGAGCACCTCGACGAACTTGCCGATGTCGCGCGGGTTTGGAATCAGCGTCAGGTGCGCGCCCAGCCGGATGACCAGCATGCACAGGGTCAGCGCGAAGATGTGGTACAGCGGCAGCGCCGCGATGCTGTTGACCTTGCGCAGATCGCCCACGCGCGCAAGCGCCGGCGAGAACCAGGCCTCGGACTGGAGCACGCCAGCGATCACATTGGCATGCGTCAGCACTGCGCCCTTGGACAGGCCGGTCGTCCCGCCGGTGTATTGCAGGAAGGCAATGCTCTCCAGCGTGGCCTGGGCCGGCCGCAGACTGCGCCGCCCGCCCTCCGCCAAGACAGTGCGGAATGGCGTCACAGTGCGCCCTCCCTCCAAGGGCAGCTGGAACTCCGGCACCATCTTGGCCAGATGGCGCACGGCGAACGTGATCCACGGGCCGTAGAAGGTGCCCAGCATGTCGCCCATCGAGGCCACGACCACGTGCCGCAGCGGCGTCTCGGCGATCACGCTCTCCAGCGTATGCGCAAAGTTTTCCAGGATCACGATGGCGCTGGCGCCAGAGTCCTTGAGCTGGTGCGCCAGCTCGCGCGCCGTGTAGAGCGGGTTGACGTTCACGCAGGTGTAGCCCGCGCGCAGCACGCCGGCCATGGTCACCGCGAACTGCGGGATGTTGGGCAGCATGATGGCCACGCGTGCGCCCTCCTCCAGGCCCATGCCCTGCAACCAGGCGCCGACGGAGGCCGAGGCCTCGTCGAGTTCGCGGTAGGACATCCAGCAGTCCATGCAGACCGAGAATGGCTGTGCGGCGTTCTTCTTGAACGACTCTTCCAACAATTGGGCAAGCGAGCGGTAGCGCGCGACATCCACGTCGTGCGGCACGTTCGGGGGGTAGCTGTCCAACCAGGGCTTTGCCATCTGCGTCTCCTTGTGCGGCGGGATTGTGCTCAGCACCTGCGCCATCGCCAGCGGGGCTTGCCCTAGGACGACAATGCAGGCCGCTCCACCGCACCGCGCCCATGCTTGCACGCCTGCAACGACTGCTTTGCCTGCTTCTCACCGCGCTGGCCCTGGCCTGGCTGCTCGGTTTCTGGTCATCGTCACCGCTGCTGGCGTTGGCGGGCCTGGCCTTGCCGGTGCTCGGCTACGGCGCTTTGCTGGCCTGCGAGTTCGCACTGCTGGCGCGCCAGCACGATGACCCCGCGCCCCGGCCCACGGCGGCGCAGCTGCTGGGAGCCTGGTGGGCCGAGTTGCGCATCGGCACGCAGGTGTTTTTCTGGCGCCAGCCCTTCCGCGAACATGCCGAGCCCGACCACATGCCACCCGGCACGCGGCAGCGCGGCGTGGTGTTCGTGCACGGCCTGTTCTGCAACCGCGGCTTCTGGGCGCCCTGGATGCGGCGCGCCCGAGCATTGGGCCTGCCCCACGTCGCCGTGAGCCTGGAACCGGTGACCGGCTCGATCGATGCCTATGTGCCAACCATCGATGCCGCGGTTGCCAGGCTCATCAAAGCGACCGGTCAGCCGCCGGTGCTGGTGTGCCACAGCATGGGCGGCCTGGCCGCCCGTGCCTGGCTGCGCACGCCCGGTGCGGCCGCTCGCGTGGCGCATGTGGTCACGATCGCGAGTCCGCACAGCGGCACCTGGATGGCCCGACTGGGCCACGGCAAGAACGCCCGCCAGATGGAGCGCGACAGTCACTGGCTGGCCCAATTGGCCCGCGACGAGACTGATGCCGCGCCAGTGCCCTTTACCTGCTGGTACTCCAATTGCGACAACGTGGTGTTCCCGGTGTCGACGGCCGCGCGAGACGGTGCCGACAACCGCTTCCTCCCGGGCCAGGCGCATGTGGCCTTGGCGTTCCACGAACGCGTGGTGCACGAGAGCCTGCAAGCTGTCCGCAGCGCCTGAATCCGGCGGCAGAATCGCTCCCCATTTTCTTCTTAGCAGGAGCGGCCTTGGAAACGCTGGACAAGCTGGATCGCCAGATCCTGAACGCGCTGCAGACGGACGGGCGCGCCACCTACGAGCAGATCGCCGAGCAGGTGGGCCTGTCCGCCAGCGCCGTGCTGCGCCGTGTCAAGCGGCTGGAAGACACTGGCGTGATCGACCGGTACGTGGCGCTTGTCAGGCCCGAGTCCGTCGGCCTGGCACTCACGGCCTACCTCAACGTGCGGCTGGAGAAGCTGGCCGAGACGCACAAACGCAACCCCATGGACCTGTTCCGCGCCAGCGTCGTGACCTGGCCGGAGGTCGTGGAGTGCGAGGCCCTGACGGGCGACATGGACTATTTGCTGCGCGTGGTGGTGCGCGACATGGCGCACTACCGCAGCTTCGTGATGGGCACGCTGCTCAAGCACCCCAGCGTGCAGGATTGCAAGACCAGTTTCGTGCTGGACCGCGTCAAAGCCACCACCGCGCTGCCGCTGTAGCGTGGCTCAATGGTCGGCGCGCATCTGCGCCGCGTTGCGGACCAAGCCGCGCGGCACGTCGGTGCGCAGCACCTCCAGGCCGGTTCGCGCGTGCTCCTGCCGGTCCAGCAGGCCGGCGAACATGAAGCTGACGTCGCTCATGCGCTGGCGCGCCAGCAGCAGTCCCTCATGGTCCGCGAGCACCGCCATCCAGTCGCCACGCAGCGCCCACAGTGCTTCCGGATCGGCGGCCGATTTGATCCGGACGGCCAGGCCGGCCCGTTGCTCCGCATCGGCGACGGTCGCGAGCTGGGCCAGCATCAGACGCCGGATTTCGTCCAGGCGACCTTCCCGGCGGAACCAAAGCCAGCGCAGCCAGCCCTGGCGTCCGGCACGCAGCCCGAAAGATGAACGATCGTCCGGAACGTTTCCAAGAGGGGTCAAAGGCACGGGGTACTCCTGCTGCGGACCAACTTCACGGAGGCAGTATCCAAACGGCTGGTTACAGCCAGATTGCAGTCCGCGCCGCGCTTTGTTTCGTTTGTTGCGCGATACCAATCGCCCCGCTGGTCGGGCCGAAATTCGTGCAGAACTGCCTGCGACAAACGCGCATTGGTCGTATATTGCTGCAATGCAGCATAACACCCGATCCCCTGCACCGTCCGCGGTCGACGGTATTTCTCGCGCCCACGGGCGCGACGGGGCCGAAAAACGCCGCACTGCCCCGGTCATCGTGCCGATCCGCTCCCTGGGCCCGGAGCACCGCGAACGCATTTCCCGCCACCTGATGGCGTTGCGTTCGCACGACCGCTACCTGCGCTTCGGCTACGCGGCGGCCGATGAGCACGTGCGCCGCTATGTCGACAGCCTGGACTTCGACCGCGACGAAATCTTCGGCATTTACAACCGCCGGCTCGAACTGATCGCCATGGCGCACCTAGCCTTCTCCATCAATCCCTCGCTGACCTCCTGCGCCGAGTTCGGCGTGTCGGTCTCCGAGCATGTGCGCGGACGCGGCTACGGCGCACGCCTGTTCGAGCGGGCCGTCATGCATGCCCGCAATGAGGGCGTGCAAAGCCTGTTCATCCACGCCCTCAGCGAGAACACGGCCATGCTCAAGATCGCGCGCAACGCTGGCGCCAAGGTAGAGCGCGATGGCTCCGAGACCGAGGCCTTCCTGCGCCTGCCCGCCGCCACGCTGGATTCGCGCGTGACCGAACTCATGCAGCAGCACCTGGGCCTGACGGACTACCACCTGAAGGCCCAGGCCCAGCAGTTCCGCCGCTTCCTGGCGGGCCTGCAGGAAGTGCGCCAGGGCGTGCAGGGCGCGCGGGCAAAGTCCGGCCGCTGAACGCGGCGGGCCGCCGCCTGGCCGGGTGCCGGGGCGGCGATCCGCTATCCTTGCGGTTCCGCCACAGCCGCACGCCGTGCACCCCCGTCAGTGTCAGACCCCTATCCCGGGCGCTCCGCGCCCGGTAGCCCCGAGCGCGAAGACAAGCGCAGCTTCCTGCAACGCCTGGCCGAATTCATCCATCCCGGCCCGGATTCGCGGGCGGAACTGATCGAAACACTCAACGACGCGGAACAGAACGACATCATCGGGCCCGACGCCCGCGTGATGCTCGAAGGCGTGATCCGCATGGCCGACCAGACGGCCGGCGACGTGATGGTGGCGGCCACGCGTATGGACTGCCTGGACATCGACGCCCCTTACGAAGAACTGCTGCACCAGGTCATCAACACGGCGCACTCGCGCTTCCCGGTCTACGAAGGCGAGCGCGAGAACATCATCGGCATCCTGCTCGCCAAGGACCTGCTCAAGCTGCAGCGCGCGCCCGAACTGAACCTGCGCGCACTGCTGCGCCCGGCCGTGTTCGTGCCCGAGAGCAAAGGCCTCAACGACCTGCTGCGCGAATTCCGCGGCAACCGCAACCACCTGGCTGTGGTCATCGACGAGTTCGGCCGCGTGGCCGGGCTCATCACGATCGAAGATGTGCTCGAGCAGATCGTCGGCGAGATCGAGGACGAGTTCGACATCGTGGAAGACCACGGTGACATCTTCGGCCTCGCAGACCGCACCTACCGCGTGAGCGGCGACACGCCGGTCGAGCGCGTCGAGGAGGCCTTCGCCGTCACGCTGCAGACCGGCCCGGAGGATGACCGCTTCGACACCATCGGCGGCCTCGTCGCGCACGAGGTCGGCCATGTGCCGCGCCGCGGCGAGAGCCACGACCTGGCCGGCCTGCGCTTCCTGGTGCTGCACACCAAGGGCGGCGCGGTGCGCTGGTTCAAGGTGTTCCCCGCGACCGAAACCGGCGACTCCACCGCATGAACGTCCGCGCCCTGCCAGGCGCCTGGATGGCCATGGCGGGTGCGCTGCTGGCCGGCGGGGCCCATGCCTTGTCCATCGCCGCGCCCTGGGACGGCCAGCCGCAATGGTGGCTGCAGCTGTTCGCGCTCGAGGTGCTGGTGCGCCTGGTCGATGGCGCGCCCAGTGCGCGCGCCGCAGCGCTGCGCGGTTTCCTGTTCGCGCTGGCCTGGTTGGCGGGCACCTTCTGGTGGCTGTTCATCTCGCTGCATGTCTACGGCGGGCTGCCCTCCGTGCTCGCGGTTTTGTCGGTGGCGGCACTGGCCGCTCTGCTCGCGGTGTACTACGCGCTGGCCGCCGGCATCGCACGCCACTGCAACATCCTCAACCCGCTCGGCCGCGCGCTGCTGTGGGCCGCGCTCTGGACACTGGCCGAGCTCGCGCGCGGCCTGCTGTTCACGGGTTTCCCCTGGGGCGCCGCCGGCTATGCGCACGTGGACGGCCCGCTGGCCGCCTTCGCGCCCTGGGTGGGCGTCTACGGCATCACGGCCATCGCCGCGCTGTCGGCCGCGCTGCTGGCTTCGGTCGCCGCCTCGGCGCAGGGCCGCCTGCCGGCCGCGCTGGCGCTGGTGGCCGTGGCCGCGCTGTCCTTCGGCCTGGGCCGCGTCCAGCCGGCGGCCGAGAGCGCGGTGATCGCCGAGCCGCTGCGCGTGAGCCTGTTGCAAGGCAACATCCCGCAGGACGTGAAGTTCGAGCCCGGCGTCGGCATCGAGCAGTCGCTGCAGTGGTATGGCCAGCAACTCAACCTGGCCTCGGCGCCGCTGGTGGTGGCGCCGGAGACCGCGCTCCCGCTGCTGCCCGAGCAGTTGCCGATCGGTTATTGGCAGGCCCTGCAGGCGCGCTTCGCGTCCGGCGGGCAGACCGCGCTGATCGGCATGCCCATGGGCGACATGCGCAGCGGCTACATCAACGCGGCCGTCGGGTTCATCCCCGGCCGCGCGGCCCCTTACGAATACGCCAAGCACCACCTGGTGCCCTTCGGCGAGTTCATCCCGCCCTTCTTCCGCTGGTTCACCGAGATGATGCACATCCCGCTTGGCGACTTCCGCCGCGGCGACGTGGGCCAGCCGTCGATGGCGATGGGCGCGCAGCGGCTGGCCCCCAACATCTGTTACGAAGACTTGTTCGGCGAGGAACTCGCGGCGCGCTTCGTCGACCCGGCCGAGGCGCCCACCATCTTCGTGAACATGAGCAACATCGCCTGGTTCGGCGACAGCATCGCGATCGACCAGCATCTGTCCATCTCCCGCATGCGTGCGCTGGAGTTCCGCCGGCCCATGCTGCGTGCCACCAACACCGGCGCCACCGCCATCGTCGATGCGCAGGGCAAGGTCACGCATGCGCTGCCGCGCCTCACACGCGACGTGCTGACGGGCGAGGTCTACGGCCGCACCGACATCACGCCGTTTGCCTGGTGGGCCGGGCGCTTCGGCCTGGCGCCGCTGTGGGGGCCGGCGCTGGCCGTCGTGGCGCTGGCGCTCTGGAGCGGACGGCGCAAAAGGCGCCCGTAGAATCCGCGGTTTGCGCGCCCACGGCGCGCTGCGTTCGACCACATTGCCGGCCTGCGGCCCGGCCCCGCATCGATGCTGTCATTCCAACAAATCATCCTCAAGCTGCAGGCGTACTGGGCCGAGCAGGGTTGCGCGCTGCTGCAACCCTACGACATGGAGGTGGGCGCCGGCACGTCGCACACCGCCACCTTCCTGCGCGCCCTGGGCCCCGAGCCATGGAAGGCCGCCTACGTGCAGCCCAGCCGCCGCCCCAAGGACGGCCGTTACGGCGAGAACCCGAACCGCCTGCAGCACTACTACCAGTACCAAGTGGTGCTCAAGCCGGCGCCCAGCAACATCCTGGAGCTGTACCTGGGCTCGCTCGAGGCGCTGGGCTTCGACCTCAAGAAAAATGACATCCGCTTCGTCGAAGACGACTGGGAAAACCCCACGCTGGGCGCCTGGGGCCTGGGCTGGGAGGTCTGGCTCAACGGCATGGAGGTGACGCAGTTCACCTACTTCCAGCAGGTCGGCGGCATCGACTGCAAGCCCATCACGGGCGAGATCACCTACGGCCTGGAGCGCCTGGCCATGTACCTGCAGGGCGTGGACAACGTCTACAACCTGCAGTGGACCGACGGCCTCAGCTACGGCGACGTCTACAAGCAGAACGAGGTGGAGCAGTCCACCTACAACTTCGAGCACTCCGACGCCGACTTCCTGTTCACCGCCTTCAACGCGCACGAGAAGCAGGCCAAACACCTCATGGAGCAGCAGCTCGCGCTGCCGGCCTACGAGCAGGTGCTCAAGGCCGCGCACAGCTTCAACCTGCTGGACGCCCGTGGAGCCATCAGCGTGACCGAGCGCGCCGCCTACATCGGCCGCATCCGCAACTTGGCCCGCGCCGTGGCGCAGAGTTACGTCGACAGCCGCGAGCGCCTCGGCTATCCCATGGCACCGCGCGAATGGGTCGCGCAGATTCCCCCGAAGAAGGCGGCCTGAGAACCCTATGACTGCCCAGAACCTTCTCGTTGAACTGTTCGTCGAAGAACTCCCGCCCAAGGCCCTGCGTAAGCTCGGCGACGCCTTCGGTGGCCAGCTGCTGGAGCAGCTCCGTGCCCAGGGCCTGGCCGGCGCCGACGCGCAGCTGACCACGTTCGCATCGCCGCGCCGCTTGGCCGCCCACATCACGGGCGTGCTGGCGCGCGCGGCCGACAAGCCGCAATCGACCAAGCTCATGCCCGTGGCCGTGGGCCTCACGGCCGAGGGCCAGCCCACGCCCGCGCTGCTCAAGCGCCTGGCGGCGCTGGGCGCCGACGCCGCCGCCGTGCCGCAGCTCAGGCGCGCGCCCGACGGCAAGGCCGAGGCCTTGTTTTTCGACAGCGTGCAGGCAGGCAGCGCCCTGGCCGACGGCCTGCAAAAGGCCTTGCTCGAAGCCATCGCGAAACTGCCGATCCCCAAGGTCATGAGCTACCAGCTGGAAGAAGGCTGCGAACTGCCGGGCTGGACCAGCGTGAGCTTCGTGCGCCCGGCCCACGGCCTGGTGGCGCTGCACGGCAGTGAGGTCGTGCCCGTCACGGCCCTGGGCCTGAAGGCCGGCAACAGCACGCAGGGCCACCGCTTCGAGGCGGCCAAGTCGCCCGTGGTGATCGCCCATGCCGACCGCTACGCCGAGACACTGGCCCAGGACGGTGCCGTGATCGCCGGCTTCGACGCGCGCCGCGCCGAGATCGCGCGCCAGCTGGCCGCCGCGGCAGCCGAGGTCGGCGGCGGCGCCCGGCCCATCGAGGACGAGGCCCTGCTCGACGAGGTGACGGCCCTGGTGGAACGCCCCAACGTGCTGGTCTGCGCCTTCGAGGAGCAGTTCCTGGGCGTGCCGCAGGAGTGCCTGATCCTCACGATGAAGGCCAACCAGAAGTACTTCCCGCTGCTGGACGCGGCCGGCAAGCTGACCAACCGCTTCCTGGTCGTCAGCAACATCCGCCCGGACGATGCGAGCGCCGTCATCGGCGGCAACGAGCGCGTGGTGCGCCCGCGCCTGGCCGACGCCAAGTTCTTCTACGACCAGGACCGCAAGAAGACGCTGGCCGCGCGCGTGCCCGGGCTGGAGAAGGTTGTCTACCACAACAAGCTGGGCAGCCAGGGCGAGCGCATCGCGCGCGTGCGGGCCATCGCTGCTGCCATTGCGCAAGAGATCGGCGGCGCAGAGCTGGCGGCCCAGGCCGACCAGGCCGCGCAACTGGCCAAGAGCGATCTCGTGACCGACATGGTCGGCGAGTTCCCCGAGCTGCAGGGCACCATGGGCCGCTACTACGCGCTCAACGACGGCCTGCCCGAGGCCGTGGCCGACGCCATCGAGGACCACTACAAGCCGCGCTTCGCGGGCGACGCACTGCCGCGCAACGACGTGGGCCTGGTGGTCGCCCTGGCCGACAAGCTGGAAACCCTGGTCGGCATGTTCGGCATCGGCAACCTGCCCACGGGCGACCGCGACCCCTTCGCGCTGCGCCGCCATGCGCTGGGCGTTCTGCGCATGCTGTCCGAGAAGAACCTGCCGCTGGCCCCCGAGGCGCTGGTGCGCGCGGCCGTGCCGGCCTTCGGCGACAGGATCCAGGACCCGACCGAGGCCCTGCTGAACTTCTTCGACGAACGCCTGGCCGGCAGCCTGCGCGAGCAGGGCTACAGCGCCCAGGAAGTTGACGCCGTTCTGGCGCTGCGCCCCGCGCGCCTGGGCGAGGTGCCCAGACGCCTGGCCGCGGTGCGCGCCTTCGCCGCGCTGCCGGAAGCTGCCGCGCTGGCCGCCGCCAACAAGCGCGTGTCCAACATCCTCAAGAAGGCCGGCGAGGTCGACGCCCATGTCAGCGACGTACTGCTGCAGGAGCAAGCCGAGAAGGACCTCTACGGCGCGCTGCAGCGCATCGCGCCCGCGGCCGATGCGCAGTTCGAGACTGGCGACTACACCGCCTCGCTGCAGACCCTGGCCGCGCTACGCGCGCCCGTGGACGCCTTCTTCGACGGCGTGATGGTGAACGCCGAGCAGGCCGACCTGCGGCTGAACCGCCAGGGCCTGCTCAAGTCTCTGCACGCGGCCATGAACCGGGTTGCCGATCTGTCGCGCCTTGCCTAATTCCGCCATGAAACTGGTCATCCTGGACCGCGACGGCACGATCAACGTCGACAGCGACGAGTTCATCAAGTCGCCCGAGGAATGGGAGCCCTTGCCGGGCGCACTCGAGGCCATCGCCAAGCTCAACCACGCCGGCTGGCATGTGGTGATCGCCACCAACCAGTCGGGCCTGGGCCGCGGACTGTTCGACGTGGTGTCGCTCAACGCCATCCACACCAAGATGCACAAGGCCCTCGCGGCACTGGGCGGCCGCATCGACGCGGTGTTCTACTGCCCGCACACACCCGACGACCACTGCGCCTGCCGCAAGCCGCAGCCCGGCCTGTTCCAGCAGATCGGCGAGCGCCTGGGCGTGGACCTCAAGGACGTGCCCACGGTTGGCGACAGCGCGCGCGACCTGCAGGCCGGCGTCGCGGCCGGCTGCGAACCGCACGTGGTGCTGACCGGCAAGGCCGCGGCCTGGCGCGACCAGGGCACGGCACCGCCGTTGCCCAGCGACTTCCCCGCCCACACCATCGTGCACCAGGATCTGGCGGCCTTCGCCGAATTCCTGACCGCGCGCGAACTGCTGCAACGCCAGGCTCCCTCGCCATGAGAAAAGAAGCCCCCACGCTCCCCCGCTGCGCGAGGTCCGCTGCCCCCCGAGGGGGCGCTTCTCATCTTGGGGCGGCCCGGCGATGAGAAAAGCCCCCACGCTCCCCCGCTGCGCGAGGTCCGCTGCCCCCCGAGGGGGCGCTTCTCATCTTG